>JBEKRQ010000002.1:0-781816 GCA_049517655.1 Verrucomicrobiota bacterium
CACGCGCGATCACTTCCTGCGGGTCGGAAATGTCGGCCGGCGTGATCTTGTTCATCACGTCGGCGGCTGTGTAGCCCAGCATGCGTTCCGCGCCGACGTTGAAGATCTGAATGACGCCCTTCGCGTCGGTGGCAATACTCGAGAAATTGGCGCTGTTGAAAATTGCGCTCTGCAGGGCTCCCGCCTTGAGCAGCGCCTCTTCCGCCTGCTTCCGCGCAGTATTATCGGTGCCGATCAGCAGATAGCCGATAATTGCGTTTTGAGCGTCGCGCAACGCCGTGACCGACACGACCGCCGGGAAGCGGCTGCCATCCTTTCGGATGTAGGTCAGCTCGTAGATGTCCTCGATGCCGCGTGAGGCCTTGAACACCAATGCCTCGAAGCCTGGCGAAATCGGCGTGGAGAGCTCGACGCTCAACGCCTTGGCACGCGCGATCACTTCCTGCGGGTCGGAAATGTCGGCCGGCGTGATCTTGTTCATCACGTCGGCGGCTGTGTAGCCCAGCATGCGTTCCGCGCCGACGTTGAAGATCTGAATGACGCCCTTCGCGTCAGTGGCAATACTCGAGAAATTGGCGCTGTTGAAAATCGCGTTCTGTAAGGCCCCCGCTTTCAGCAGAACCTCTTTGCGTCGGACTTCGGTGACGATCTCCACCGCGACGGGGTCGCCGTCGAGAATAGCTTTTTGCTCCATATTGTGGTTCCGTTCTTAATCTGCGATTGGCCCTCTGCCTCGTATTCAGCTCGGCCGCCGTCGGCGCGAGGGAATGCCGCTCCGCCCTCGCTCTGGCCTCGCCTGGTTTGCTTCACGACGCGTCATCCGCCCAAGTGATGCTTAAGACAGGCGACCAATTCCGACAGTACGACCGGCTTGGCCAGAAAGGGAAACCCCCCGACCTTTCCACCACCCGCCTTAACTTCTCCTTTCGTGACGGCCGCCGTCAGAAACACAATCGGCACAGCTTTCAATTTGGGATTCGCCTGAAAACAAGCGGCCAATTCCCCGCCGTCCATACCCGGCATCATCACATCCAGCAGGATTAAGTGCGGCTGAAATTCCTCCGCCGCGGAAAGCGCGGCCTTGGCGTCATTTTCCTCCCTGACCACGTAATCGTTGGTCCGTTCCAGGTAAAGTTTCACCAGCCGGGTATTACTAGCTTGGTCGTCCACAACCAGGATGCGTTTCTTCTCAGTTTTCATCGTTGTTTTCATATTCACACTCATGTTGTCACCTCGAATCTTTCGGCGATCTTCATTGCTTCTTCCCTCAGAAGGGATACGACCGCGGTTCGATCTGGAAGCTAATCCACTTCAGCTCGGTCATCTCTGCCATGATCGTCTCGCCGTTGTAACGCCCCATCCCGCTTTCTTTCACGCCGCCGAAGGGCACGTGGGGCTCGTCGTTGATGCTCTGGTCGTTCCACGTGGATCATTCCCGTTTCACCCTGCGAGGCGATTAGGTAAGCGCGACGCAGGTCGCGGCTGTGCACGCTACCGCTGAGCCCGTAGGGCGTGCCGTTCGCCACGGCGCGCAGCCCGGTTGCATCTGGTCCGATTAACCAGAGCTTTGGACACAGAAAATATGCAATTCTCCGAATGGGCTAAAAACCTAACGCGACCGGTTCAATTCCACTGCCCCTTGGGTCCAATAGCCTTCGGTAAACTTGTAGGCGTTGCCTTGCTGCTCCCAGCGCGGTGCGACCCAAACGGAACCCGGGTTCGGCGGCAATTCCCAATGGCCCGACACCCATTGATACCCATTGTCGCGCCATGTCCAATAGCCTGCGATCCACACATAGTTGGGAGACGGCTGAGCCAGCACGACCTCCGACTGGAGCGCTGGCGGTGCTTCGGTCACAATGATGGTTCTTCCGCCGGACGTTGTAGTCGCAATTGTCACATTGGCGGGGTTTCCGACGACCACGGCGGGCATTGTGTCCGGGGTCGTCGTGGTGGTGGTCGTCGTCACCGAGCGGGTAGGCGCAGGTGGCGGTAGTGCAGAAACCATGTGCGATTCTGGTTCGGAAACGCAACCAATCAGGAGACCGAGGGCCCCGCAACATGCGAAGACCGATGTGAGCTGCCTCACCGCGCGGACGGAGGCTGAACGAGACAGTAGGATAATAATTTTTGATTTCATCTTTCGAGAATATACCCGAATCCATTCCAGCACTATGGGGTATAACCCTACCGTGGATGGGAACATCAAGTTCTTTTAACACTGCGGCGCGAGCTTGGGGTGTTTACCTCATCTCCCGGGCCACCGCGCCCGATGCCGACGGAATTCCTTCAACTGCCAACCCTTGCTCCCGATGGAGCATAGCCCATCCTTATTCAAATTCTGCCCAGCAAAAGTAGGATAACCAGAATAACCAAAAGCAAGGTCAGTCCACCGCTCGGGTAATAACCCCAATTCCGGCTGTGTGGCCACGTAGGGAGTGCGCCGAGCAACATAAGAATGAGTATAACCAATAGAATAGTTCCTAACATAATGTTCCTTTCAATGTGCGAATGTGGTTCGCTTGTTTATCTTCCGTTATTTTCCCCGCGCTCGTCGCGCTTGTCGTCCTTCTTATTTTCTTTCTGGCCTTGATTCGAACCGGGCGGCGCCCAATTTTTTGGATACTTCTGAACCACCGCGGCGTGGTGATTTGCCGGGGAGTCGTGGAAATCCATCTTCACGGACGGTGAAGCCAGCAGCACGTCAACCGAGACACCACGCGGCGCTGGCCGCGCAACCCACGCGTTGCCTTCCCGATACGCGTATTGGTGCCGGCTAACGCTGTAATAGCATTCATAGTTGGGGTAATAAACGTAGTCGTCCTGCACAGCGAACGCATACGGTTCCACCTGAATCCCGGCGCGCGGCCCATTAACGTAACCAACACATCCGGTCAGCGTTAGCAGGAGCACAGCACCCAACACGAATCCGGCTTTGTCGGCCTTGAAGAAAAGTTTTTTGATATTCATGGAATGAGAATAATCCAAAAAAACGTGCGGGCGCTATGGGGTGTAACCCTACCAAGATTTGGGGTGAGGTTAACTCTGTGGCGCGGAAAGTTGTTCGAGGTTCACGCCTTCACGTTGCAGGAGGACGGCTTCGACGCGAGGCACATACATTTGCGTTTCCGCAGGCAGATGTTCGGCGATGGCGTCGTAACTGCGCGTTTTATAGCGATCCAAAAGTTTCTGCACCGTGCCTTCACCGGCGTTGTAAGCGGCCAGAGCGAGCCGCCAATCCTTGAAATGGTTGTAAAGATATTTCAGATACTGGGCGGAGGCGGTCGCGCTCGGTTCCGGTTGATAACGTTGATCGCGCGGCCACAGGGAAAGGCCAAACCGTTTGGCCGTGGCCGGCATCAATTGAAACAATCCCGCCGCTCCCCCCGGACTCAGGGCGCGACGGTCAAATGACGATTCCACTTCCGCCACCCAGACCAGTTCCGGCGGCACCTTTTGGTCAGCGAAAATCGGCTTCAACTCTGGCACATATTCTTTTGCCAGGGCCGGCCATGGACCGCCGGAAACTTTTCTCACCCAAATCTCGCGTTCCTTTTGCGGAGGGGGATTGGGAACCGGTTGGGGCGGTTGGTTGGTTTCAACTTTTGGCGGTGGAATCGTGAGCCGGATTTCGTCCGCAACATCAAGGTAATCCATCTGCGCCTTGAGCCACGCGGCGTATGGCTTGGTTTCCTCGCGACTTTCCAGCAACGGCAGGACAGTGCGCGCGGTTTGCCGCAACGCCGCAATATCCACCACGTAGTCACCTTGAAATCGCTGCTGGACATCGTGAAAAAATTGCTGCACCGCATGCTCGTCCACTTCGGAAAGCGCGTTAAGAACGTTCGTGTCGAGATTTTCCTGCGCCCACTGTTGCGCGCCTTGAATCATTTCCGGCAGCGTGACCGTGTCGTCATCCGCCCGCGCAACAAGTGAACCCGCTAAAAATAACACGAGAATGCCACATGCCTTCATGACTTGCTCTCCTGCTCTATTCTGACTGCCTTTCATTTGGGAAGAGTCTTCGGTTGCCAATGGCCGGAGAATAAGTTGGGCAACCGTGCGGACGCTATGGGGTGTTTCCCTACCGGAGATTTTGGCACTAAACGATAGTCATCTGGACGCTGCTCTCGATAATGCCCGCACTGATGGCGTAGCGGGTCAGGCCGGCAGTGTCGTGGATGTTGAGCTTCTGCATGAGATGGTCGCGATGTTTTTCGACTGTTTTGATGCTGATGCCCAGTTCCGCAGCCGTTTCTTTGTTGGCTTTGCCTTCGGCAATCAGTTGGAGCACCTCCATCTCGCGCGAAGTCAGGTGAACGTTGTGCAGCTCGGTCAATCTGGATCGAACCGGCGACTTGCGATCGCGTTCGTGAAGACGCTTCGCAATCTCAGGACAGAAAAAGCTGTTTCCTTTGTGAACTTCCCGAACCGACTTGGACAGCACGTGGGCGGAGGTTTGCTTGAGCAGATATCCCGCCGCACCTATCGAGATCACTTGCTCGACGTAGGCGTCATCACTGTGCGCAGAAAGGATCAGCACCTTTGTCGCGGGGACGACTTTGAGGATTTGTCGCGTGGCTTCCAAACCATTGAGCAGCGGCATCGCGATGTCCATGACGACGACGGCGGGCCGGAGTTTCCGGGCCAGCGCCACCGCCTGGCGGCCGGTTTCCGCCTCGCCGACTACCGTGATGTCGCGCTCGATCTGCAACAACGCCCGCAACCCCTCGCGGACGATTTCATGGTCCTCAGCCAGTAGGACGGTGATTCGTTTCATTTGCTCTAAAAATGTAACGACGGTGGCTAAAAATGTAGCCTGAGCAAAATTCTTCGACAAGCTTAAACTTTGTGTCAGTTGCCGAGCGGAATCTGCGCGCGGATGGTGGTGCCTTTGCCCGGAGCGGATTCGACGGCAAAGCTGCCTCCAACCATTTCCACCCGCTCCCTCATGCCGAGCAGCCCCAATCGTTTGTGCCGTTTGACGAACAACACGTGATCCACCTCAAAGCCTTTGCCGTCGTCATGGATTTCCAAGCGGATGGCGTCCCGGAGCTTTCGGATGCTCACCTTCACCCGGCTGGCTTGCGCATGCTGGGCGATGTTGGTGAGTGCGGATTGGGCGACGCGGTAGAGCACCGTCCGCCGGGTACTATCCAATTGTTCGATCCAGCTGGAGGTGAAGGTCGTAAAGTGAATGTGGATGCCCGTCTGTTTCGTGAAGTCTTTCATGTAGGAATGGAGGGCAGGAATCAGCCCCTGGTCGTCCAACAGCGTCGGGCGCAATTCCAAGGCGAACCGATGCACGGTGTTGACGGACTTTTCCACCAGCCGTTGCGTGCGCGAGATCGTTTTCTTGAGGCCCCCGGTGTTGACCGCGGCCTCCTTCGACAAGGTCGCCAGATGGATATTGATGACCGTTAAGGTCTGGGCAATTTCATCATGCAACTCGCGGCTGATTTTCTTCCGCTCTTCCTCCTGCGCCAGCAGAATCTGGCGGGACAGGTGCCGCAACTGTTCCTGCTGTTGGTGCGACTGCTCCAACAACTGGCGGTAGTGCTCCTCGCCTTTCTTGAGGGCTTCCTCCCCAGCCTGGCGCTGGACGATTTCCTGTTTCAACTGACGGTTGGCGGCGGCCAGATCGATAGTGCGCTGGCGCAACGTCTGGTTCAGTTGATTCAATTGGACGTTCGTCTTCATCGCGACCCGATGACTTTGCTCGATCGGCGTGATGGCTTCAACGAAAAAAATCTCCGCCCGTTTGATGATCCCATCCCGGGTTCCGGAAAAACCGCCCGGCGGCATCAGCGTCGTCAGGGCTTGCTCGTGAATCCTGGCCATGTCCAGCGTCTCCAGATCGAGGGCCAAGGCCTGGCGTCCCAGTCCGCCCGCCGGCTGTAAGCTCGCCCGCGGGCCGTGGTTCAGGTTGGTTCGCAACGCGGTCAGGTATCGTCTCGATAATCTGCTTAACTTGGTTTTCATAGTGTGTTACAAATTCGCGAACCCCGCCGGGGCGGCTTGGACTTCTCTCCGGTGTTCAGCAATGCTGGGCCGGCGGCGAGCGATCATTCCGCCGTCAGCATCTGCCCATTGCGGGAATCTGTATATGGGGTAAAACCCGACCTGTCCGGCGCGCAGATTCGCTTGTGGCGCGGGAGCAGATTCTTTTTTTTACAGGCTTCAGCCCGTCTTTTCCCGCTTTGCGGGATTCGATGCGGCAGCCCCGAAAACTTTCGGGGCTGGTGATTAAAATCCAACTCCCTGCTGCTGATTTGTTGAGAGGGTCATCCAAACGGCAAGCATCTTAAATTGTCAAACCCTCAAGCTTCGGTTATTTGTTCAGGAGTCTTCTACGGGCCCATAGCTCAGTGGTCAGAGCAGGCGACTCATAATCGCTTGGTCAAACCCAATTTCGTGCCGTATTTACAAGCACTTTTGGAAGCGGCCAAAATTCTTGGCCACTTCTTGGCCACTTTTTATGAGGTTTGAAGCAGTCATCGTCCAGAGCGGCGACAAGGCGCGCGCCCAAGAGATTAAAGCAGAATTTTTCTTCTCCGTCAACCAGTGTAAAAATTTTTGGAATGGTGGGCCTGCCCGGACTCGAACCGGGAGCCGAAGCATTATGAGTGCTCTGCTCTAACCATTGAGCTACAGGCCCACTAGGAGAAATAGAATTTCAGAAGCAGCGGAGATTTTCAATAGCAGAACTAAAAAACTGATTTATTGGAATTTTCCTTGAGCAGCTAAATATCGCTGAAGCTCGGCTTTCGGAATTAAAATTCGGCGCAACCCTGGCAGCTTTGGCAAGACCTTTCGCCGCACCAGTCGTCGCACTGTTTCTTCGCAGACACCCAATTCAATGGCACTGCTTTTTACATCAAGCGTCTGGCATTCCGGCAAATTGTGATTAAAACCGTTCATACATGAACCGCAGCCCTTCGGGTTTGCCTAGCTGTTTTCGTTTGGGTCTGTCGCTGTGAATTCTCCTCTGCGACCTCGTCGTCGGCAGCGGATTCCGCTTGGGCGGGTGCCTGGTTTTTGGTGAGATCAAGTTTCTCCTCAATTTCCGACTGGCGTTTGACCAGATGATGAAACCGCTCCTCTTTTTCAAAGGTTGCGCCCACTTTGGCTTCCAGTTCGACCGCGCGCTTTTGCGAATCCTTGATGTCATATTCCAGCCGGGTGACACGTTCCTCGAAGCCCTGCGCGGTGGCTTCGAGCGAACGAATGGTGCCCAACGCAGTATCAGTGACACGGATGCCGTAACTGTTTCTGCCGCGCAGAACGAGTTCGGCGGTGTTGTTGAAGCCAGCGCGGATAAACAAATCGAACCCGGCGAACTTGCCGAGGCGGATGTCTTCGCCAAAGCGGGTCTTGGTTTTTTCCGCCCGCCGCAACATCAACTCCCCGGCAACGCCGCGATTGTCCAGAATTTGTTTGTCCAGTTCGATACGGAACTTGTCGCCGGACGTGTCCTGCCGGAGTTTCAAATCCTCCCGCAGATTCGCCAGCCGTTCCGTCCACTTCTCCACCTCCTCGCGCGCGTGGCGTAAATTGGAACGAATCCGGTATTGTTCCTCGGCGTGGGCGGAGCGCAGCCGGTTGAGCCGGATCAATTCGGCGTCCACCTGCGCCTTTTCGATGACGAGCGGATTCCCGGAAGCGATGGCCTTGACCTCGGCATAGGTCAGCGCGGCGGAATCCATGTCCTCCAGCCGCCGCACGGTCATGTCACCGCTCATTACCTGGGCGATGAACTTGGCTTTCGTCTCCAACGTCTGCCACATATAGGCATCGAAACTGCCCTCGGTGACGTAACGGTAGATTTGAACACTGGCATTCCTGTTGCCCTGCCGCAAAATGCGGCCTTCGCGCTGCTCCACGTCGGCAGGACGCCACGGAGCATCAAGATGATGCAAGGCAACCAGACGTTCCTGCACGTTTGTTCCCGAACCCATTTTCTGTGTGCTGCCGAAAAGCACGCGGACTTTTCCTTCACGGACGGAACGGAACAAGGCCAGCTTCGCATTGTCGGCGTCGTAATCTTGAATGAAGGCGATTTCACCTTCCGGGATGCCGAGGCGTTTTAATTTGTCGGCCATGTCCCGATAAACGGAAAAGCCCTTGTCCCGTGGCGTGGACAGGTCGCAGAAAATCAGTTGTGTCAAACGGCCATCCTTGGTTGTTTCCCAAATACGATGAATGTTTTCGACCGCGAGATTGACTTTGCTCTGTGGGTCATCCGGCAGGCTGGGTTTCATCAGGCGCAAATCCAGCGCGGCCTTGCGGCCTTCGGTGGTGATTTTGAGCATGTTGTCTTCGCGCGGGTCAACGCGCCCGGTTCTCAACGCCTCCGCGCGTCTGGCCAGACCCTCAACAAATTCTTTTAATTCCGGCGAAGCCGGCGCATTGCGGATGGCCGGTTTTTCCCCTTCCAGTTTTGGACGCTTGAGATTGAGCATCTGCGCGGTCTGCACGTCCGCCGTCTGCCGGAAAATCTGCATCAGCTCCGGCACGTTGACGAAACGGGCGAAGCGCGTGTTGAGCCGGTAGCCCGCGCCGTCTGGGGCAAGTTCCATCGCCGTCACCGGCTCACCG
This sequence comes from Verrucomicrobiota bacterium, assembly GCA_049517655.1. Lineage (GTDB taxonomy): Bacteria > Verrucomicrobiota > Verrucomicrobiia > Limisphaerales > UBA11358 > UBA11358. The sequence continues at coordinate 8,599 of JBEKRQ010000002.1, forward strand.
AACGTGGCCGCCCAGCCGTCGAAGTGATGCAGATTGTGTTTTTGCAAATCCTGCGGCTGGAGATACCGCTGCATGGTGAACATTTCGGCCATGCTGTTGGCGATGGGTGTGCCGGTGGCAAACACCACGCCGCCGCCGTTGTTCACCGATTGGACGTGCCGGACTTTCAGGAACATATCAAACGCCCGTTCGCTCGCCGTCTGCGGCAGACCGGCGATGCGGGTCATCTTCGAGACATAGAAAAGATTTTTGAAATAATGCGCTTCGTCCACAAACAGCCGGTCCACGCCAAGTTCTTCAAACGTCAGCGTGTTGTCCTTTTTGTGCTCGGCGGCGAGCGATTCCAATTTGGCTTCCAGACGTTTCTTGGCCTTTTCCAGTTCCTTCACCAAGCGCCGGTTGTCCGGGTCAGCGTGTTCACGTTTGATTTTTTCCAGTTCCTCCAACTGCTCCTTGAAGAAACGCTCCTGGGTTTCCTGCGCCAGCGGGATGCGCTCGAAGCCGGAGTGCGTGACGATAACGGCATCCCAATTGCCGGTGGCGATGCGACTGAACAATTTCTTCCGGTTCTTTGACTCAAAATCCTCCTTGCCGGCCACGAGGATGTTTGCGCCCGGATACAGCATGAGCAATTCAGTTGAGAACTGGCCGAGCATGTGATTGGGCACGGTGAACATCGGCTTGCTGGCCAGCTTCAACCGTTTCAATTCCATTGCGGAAGCAACCATCGTGAACGTCTTGCCCGCGCCAACGACATGGCCGAGCAGCGTGTTGTCCGTTTGCAAGATGCGCCAGACCCCGGCTTTCTGGTGTAATTGCAACTGAATGGCCGCACTCGCGCCGGGCAGCGTCAGATGCTCGCCATTGAACGTGCGGACCCGGCTGTGATTGAACGTGTCATTGTAGAGTCGCACGAGCCGCTCCCGCCGTGAATCATCCTGCCAAATCCATTTCGCAAACCGTTCCTTGATGCGTTCCTGCTTTTCGCGGGCGGCCTCGGTCGCCTGCGCGTTGACGACGGGCTTCTTGTCCACATAATCATAAACGGTGGGCGTTTTGAGATTCAGCGTTTCCTCAATGAGTTCGAGGGCGGTGTAACGGTTCGTTCCCCAATCGGTCGTGTTCGCCGTCGCGCCTTTGGCCTCCCAATTGGCGGTGAGATGCCACGAGCCGAGCGCGTGGATGTGGCCGACTTCAACGCCCGAAGGAACACCGAGCAGTTCGTGGGTGAACTGCTGCACGTCTGACGGTGGCAGCCAGGATGCGCCCAGCCGCACGTCAATTTCGGTGGCGGGCAAATCCGCTGGCTGCACCGATTTCAACGCCTCGACGTTTTCGTGAAAACGGCGGTCGCCAACGCTGGCCGTGTCCGCCACAACCAGCTTTTCGCGGACGTTGCCCGACAGGTATTGATCTTCCGTCTCCCATTGTTTGGTCTGCGGATTGAGAAAAATCATTCCCTTCAAATCCGGCAGAAAGTCCGAGGCCGGACGGGCCAACAATGAAACCATGTGGTCAAGATCAACCCGGCCTTTTTCATTCAGCGTGACGAGCAAAGCCTCTTTGGGCGTGCCAACGGATTCAATGGGCTGCTTGTGATGGATGGTGCGCTCGCGGAAGATGGACGCTTTGGCCGCAACCTTCGTCTCGTCATTGTAACTTTCCAGCGACAGCAACAACGGCAAATCGGGATCGCCAAAAAACGCCCGCTGGTTGACCGGGGCATTGATGGGGCCAAAGCGGGCGACGAAACGGTCATAAACCAGATTCAGTTGAAAGCGGGCATCGGCGACTTGTTCCTCGGCGCTACCGTCGAGTTGCGAGCGCAAACAGACGCGCACGGCGTTGCGCACGTCAATCAACCGGCGGATGCGCGAGCGCGTCTCGACCGGCAAATCATCCAACGGTCGTAAAACACCGTCTTCATTGATGGAAAGCCGCCCGTCTTCGTGAACGCAATAGGCATTGGGCTTGATGTCTTCCGGCGCGGGGATGGCGGGGTCGAAAGTTTTCTTTGAAACGGCAGTTGTTTCGGCCTGATAGATGTTTTGTGGCAGCCGGGCCAGTGTTTGAGCCAGCGCGTCAGCCAACTCCCGGTCGTCCGGCACCAACACCGGCTCACCCTGCCGATACATGCCGCGCGCCAGCCGCATCGTGCCGAGCATCATGTGGGAATGCGTGGCGAAGTATTCGTTGAGGAGAAATTTTTCGCCACGGTCATTGGCAAAATCCACGGCGGACTTCCACGCCGGGCCGTGCGGCGATTCGCCGGCGCGGAGCTTGCGGAGCATCACGATGTCGGTGGTCACTTCCGTGCCGGCGTTTTTCTTGAAGGCGGTGTTGGGCAGACGGATGGCACCGAGCAATTCCGACCTGGCGCCGAGCAACTCACGCAACGTCGAATCCATTTTGTCCAGCGTGTGACGCGAGGTGATGAACATGAGCAGGCCGCCCGGCCGCACCTTGTCGAGCGCGGAGGCGAAGAAATAATCGTGAATGGGAAACTTGTAATCGTTCCAACGCGGGTCATGGACGGTGTAATCGCCAAAGGGCACATTGGAAATGGCCAGGTCGAATGATTCGTCCGCCAATTTTGATTTTTCAAACGGCTGCTGGCGAATGTCGGCGTCGGAATAAAGCGCGCGGGCGATGCGCGCCGTCAGCGGATCTATTTCAACGCCGGAAACAGTGGACTGACGCAGCATCTCGTCAGGCATGAGGCCGACGAAATGGCCGATGCCGCAGGCCGGCTCAAGAATTTGCCCGCCTTGAAATCCGAATCGCTGGGCCGCCTGATACATGGCGCGGATGACAACGGGCGCGGTGTAATGCGCGTTAAGCGTGGTGGCGCGGGCGGAGCGATGCTCCTCGTCAGACAGAATTTCGGAAAGCTGGATTTGTTCCTTGCGCCAGTTGGCGCTGTCCACGTCGAACACCTGGGGCATCGCGCCCCACCCGACGTATTTGACCAGCGCCGCCTTTTCATCGGGCGACGCGGGGCGTTCCTCGGCGTCAAGCAACCGCAGGATTTCAACCGCCTTGATGTTTTGCTGGAACTTCTGTTTTAGACCGCCTTCGCCAAGCAGGTCCGCATCGGTGATGCGGTAACAGTTGAGATTTTTCGGTTCGCTTTCCGCCCCGTGTCCGACCGCTAGGTCTCCGGTGGCAGAAGGATGTATTCCTCCCGCACCATTTCCCAGGCGCGGTCGTGGGCCTGCTGCGCCGTCAGTCCCTGATTTCTGAACTGCTGCGTCAGCTCGATCATCTCGTCCTTCGTTTTCTCCTCGGCCTCCAGCAGCATCGCGTGCAACTGTCCCTTCGCCTCCAACGCGCTCACCATTTTGGGGCAATGTTCGCGCCAGTGTTTCTCGGCCATTCGTCCGTATTGAGTCAATGTGTTCATAACGTCGGTTGAGACTGAATAGTTCCAACTGATTGTCTAACGCGGTTTTCGCCGTTTTGTCAACTTTTGGCATTTGCGCCGGGGTTTCTTTGGCTTCTTTGGCGGGTCAGGTTCGGGCAATGGCACGCCGGGGTGTTGGGTATAAAAGGCGTCCAGGTCTTGAACGGGTTTCGAGAAAAAACGGACGATGGGAAGACGGAACACCCGTTGCAGACCCAACAGGAATTCAAGGTTGACCCTGGTGATGCACAACTCCACACGGGCGAGCATGTCGCGGCTGGCGTCCACGCCCTCGCATTGCAAGAGTGTCGCCAGATGCTCCTGCGACCAGTCCTGTTCGGAGCGCAACCGGGAAACATTCCGGCCAATCGGATTCCGGGGAGGTATGCCGCTGCCCATTTCAACCTCCTCAACCTCCACGTGCCGCTTGGCGACCGTGAATCCCCAAACGGGGGCGCTTGGAAGTTTTTTCTCCTACAAATGAAACGGGGCGATGAAGACAAAGACGATGGTTTGATTCCTGAATGAAAACGTCCAGAAACTTGACACGGCAAACGCCAAGTTGGATGGGCGATTGCATAAAAACCCCGCACGGCGGGCAACAATGGACTATAAGCACGTTCAATGCCAAAGGGTTGGATGAGGTTCATGCACAGTGAGACTAATACATAGTCGTCTGCCTCAAGCCGGTCTGAACTTCCGTTTTGAAGTCAGACCGGCCTGGAAGGGAGCGTCAAACCCTGACGCCTTCCCTTCTGGTTTGGGTTTGCGTCTGCGGCTGCGACTGATTTCTCTTATTCAGCCATTTTTCGCGTTCCATATTGAGGATGACTTCATCGCGCTTGTCTTCGGGGACATCCTTCAAGAGAACGTCATAAGCCGCCTTCAGGTCGGGGTTGTTTTTGATATTTTGCAGCACGCCAGTGTCAACATATTGCCGCCGCTCCACATGCCGGACTTCGTTCAAGACGACGGTGCGTTCCAGCCGGTCGCGCGGCATGGCCTTGATGTAGTCCCAATTCTTGGGATTGTTTTTGATCCAATCGTTGATTTTGGCTTCGGCCTCCGCGTTCGTCCGCTGATAGCGGTTTTCATTGGGCGTAGGCGCATCAGTGGCAGCGCCATTGGCCGGAGGATTTCTGGTTTTTGTTGTGCTCATATATTTGATGGTTATTTGTTCATGTTGTTTTGTTGAATTGTCGGCGCAGTCGCGCCGGCAAAGTGTTCCTTCAGGGACTCAACGAATCCGAAGATTCATTGGTTGTAGAATTGGACGGCGGCAATGGCGGCGGTGACTGCTCTTGCGCGGCTTCAAGCGTGTCCAGCCGCTTTTTCATTTGAATCACCGCAGCGCGCAACACCGCCGTTTCCTGCAAATTGGTTTTGGTCTGCTGCAATGCCGTTTGGAACTGTGCCAGCGCCGCCGACAGGGTTCTGGCTTCCAACATGATTTGAACGGTGGCCAGTTTTTGGGCGTTGACCTCGGCCAGCACTGCGTCATTAACAGGCAACGGATTGAACGCAGCATCGCATGGCGCGGGTTCTGTGGGGAAAATGACAGTGCTGCCGATGGTGGCCGCCCGCAAGGGCCGCAAATCCCAACGGGTATTTTCCTCAACCCGATAAACAACGTGCTCCTCGTGCATCACCAAGTCATCGTTGGGATCGGCGTAACGCCCGACGTGGTAGGCACGGACAATTTCAGGAAAGCGCACGGCGGAATTATCCACGGCTTGGGACGGCTGTTGGGGGCGCAGCGTGAGTTTGGGCGTGGTCGAGCACGCCGTGAGGAACATCAAGGGAATGAAGTGGAGTATTTTCATCGTTTGGCGGGGGTTGCGGGTTGTGCGTCCGTTTCTTCAACCAGACCAACCCCGCCGAACGAGGCATCGGCGCGGTCAATGGTTTGCAGGACGTAGAGATAAAATTGTTTTCCGCTCGGCACACGGACGTAAAATCCGTTTTTCTGAATTGAATCGTAAATCTGCTGCGCGTAGGTTTGCAGGACGGCCTGCGCGCCCTGAAACGGCGCATTGCCAAGAGTCGGAGCGGGCATGGAACCCAAAAGCGTTTGCTGCTGTTCGGTCAGCGCGCCGGCTGCGCCGGAAAGAAACGTGGCCGCAAAAAGTTTGATGTCGGCGTAATTGTCCGACTTGATGATTTCACCGCGCAGACCGGCGCTGCCATCCGTGATGGCCCAACCGCTCTGATTGGTGTTATTGTCGAACTCGCGGTCCAGCGCAACGGCTTTGAGGTTCAATTCTTCGCCGTCCTGCCAGACCAGTTTCCAACTGGTGCTGGTGGAGATGCGGTCGCGCTGCTGGTCGGTCTGCGCCATGCCGTGAACCTCCGTGCCCGCCGGAATAATCAGCCTGCCGCCATAATAGATGTTCTCGGTAACAAGGCCGACGATGGGTGTTTCCATCGAAGCCGAATCCACCGTGATGACGGTTTCACAGGGAATCAATCGTCCGAACGGAGCATAAACCGCGCTCATTTTTTTTGGACGGGCAGCGCCCGCCGCGCTGTCGGCAAAAAGGCTGATGGGGGTGAGCGATTCGGTTTGATGCGGCGGAACATTTGGCAACGGTTGAGGTGAAGGACTGGCAATTGCCGGATTGGTCGCACTGGCCGCCAATATTGGTGGCATTGAGGATTTAGGCTGCGGCGGATTGAACGGCTGCATGGGACGCACCACGGTTTGCACCACTTCGGGCTGGCCGCTGACGCTGTTGGTGGCCAGGGGCGTGGCGGCAACTTCGGCAGGCGTGTGATGCTGGCGCAGGGCGCTGAAAATGATCAGTCCACCGGCAAACAGCGCGCCGAAGACGACGAGCTTGCCGCTCCTGGTTTTGAGAAAATTGAGAAAGTCGCGCGGTTTCATGGCTGGCCTCTTGGGGAACGGATGGGATGCACGGGGGCATTGGTGGTCGTGACAACTGGCGGCGGCGTTGGTGGCGGTGACAGCCGGTTCACCAGCACGGTGAATTGATTTTTCAAGGACAAGTTGTTCCGCCCGCCGTCCGGCGCGCCGGTGACGGCGAAATAGACGATGCTCCGGCCTTTGGGCGGAATCGTGCCGCTGGCGTCGCTGATGGATTGGGGATACAGGCGGTTGCCCGCGCGAAGACTGAAACTGTCCGGCTGATAAATCAGCGGCGCGTCAGCCTCGTTTGTAATGGCGACACGAAACACCAGCGTGTCCTCGGCGTTGAATCGGAACGTTTCTTCAATCTGAATTTGATAATCGTTGAAGTCGCTGATGAGCGGCTTGCCGTCGTAGGTGGTGAAACCAACATCGGCCACGCTCTCCGGCTGCTGCGCCTTGAGCAACGGAAAGGCTTTGGCTTTGTCGAGCAACGACAGCAATTTCAACGGGCTGACTTCGGGCGCACGGCCAGCGCCGGACGCCTCCGGCGTCGGCAAGGCCGCCATGTTGAGTGAAAGCACCGGCGCATTGCTTTCGATCAACTCGAAAACATAGGTGTGGTCGTTCCATCGGATGTTGAGATTGGCGGATGCTTTTGGAAAAATCGCCCGCACGGAGAGAAACGCCGAGCCTTTGGCGTGAGCCAGTTGAAACAATCCCGGTGTTTTGCCATCCACGGTGATGCCCGCGCCGTCAATGGCGTCAATCGGGCTTGGAAAGCTGATGGTCGTGACGCGGTTGGTCGCAACCGGCACGGAGACGGCAACGCGGTCGTCCAGCCAAAGCTGTTGAATCGGCTGGGATTGGGCGGCCAGCGTCAGGCTGGCAATCACGCCAACGGCAAACAGATAATTAGCGAATGTTTTCATAATTAAAATCAATGGCTCTGACGGGAAAGGGTTGCGGAACAGGACGTCGCGCTCGTTTCAGGGGTGGGATGGGAGCGGGCACATAAGATTCGCCCGGCCGCGAACAGCGTTCAAAAGTGAGTCTAACTCGAAATACCTTGGCCGTGATGACCAGCGACGGCGAGGAATACGCAACGCCCCAGCACACAAGCCCGCCTCGGATTTCAAAAACAGCGGTTTGCTCCGTAGCGGCTATGCACCGACTATCCACTGGCGCTACTTCGTGGAAAAAATCACCATCGCCGTGAACGGCAATTTCCTTCCGCAATTGTCGGCGCGATTTTCGGAGCGCACTTTTGGTGACATAGGGAGCGCAGATGGGAGTTTTTTGGCCTTTTGGCGCATGTTCCAACAAGTCCGTCGAAAATTGGCAGGCCAATATGCCCGCCCAATTCCATTTTGCTCTAACGATTGATTTCATATTTGAAGTCGCCCACGGCGGTGGGGAAGCGTCCGTTCAAGGCCATGTTGGGGTTGCGGATGAGGCGCAGCCGGAGCGTGAACGGAAACGCTTCGGTGAACGCCTTGTCTTGAAAAATGCCGCTGCGAATAACCTGGCCGGTGACGGCGGCGAGCACTTCGTTGTCGCGCGTCGCCAATATGTCTATCCGGCCAATCTCGGCTTTTTGGTGAAGCTGTTTGGCGCGAAATTCGACCGCCTCGCTGATGCGCTCGTCCTGCGCCTTATTGAAGGCATTTTTGAGGAATAACAATTTGAGCAGGTCGGGATTGTCGAAATCCTTCGGGTTGCGTTCGAGGAAACACAGCGTTGCCAGTTCCGCCTGCTGGACGTGCAGTTGCTTGGCTTCCTGGAATTGGAGCAGCGGACTCAAATAGTAAGTCCCCGCCGGGTCAATGATGACAACGCGCTCGCGCTGCTTGAACTGCGAGATGATGTGGTAACGGTCAATCGCCGACAGCAACAGCAAGGCGACGGTGAACGCAAACCAGAACCACGGCAGCCGGTCGCGCAGCACGAGCAGGCGCGTGAGATCAAAGCCCTTGCGGGCGGCCACCATTTCGGATTTCGATGAGGTAGGATTGTCTGTTTTCATAACTTGGGAGGCAGGCTGGCCGGTGAAATGAGCGGCAACTGGTCGAAACGCTGGAGCAATTGCGCGAGCAACTGCTGAACGGCCTTGTTGCCGGTCGGGTCGCTTTTTTGCACCGCCCATCCGGCAAGGCTGTTCACCAGCGAACCAGCGTTGCCGACGCCGCCGGAAGCGGAAAACAAGGTTGCAGCGCCCGCCGCTCCACCGGCGGCAATGGCCGCGCCGGGACCAAGCGGCGCGGCGGTCACGGCGCTGCCGACGGCGGAAGTCGCCGTCTGCATGGCGGCTTGCGCGCCGCCTGAAAGCAGTTCACCGCCCGCCAACGCGCCGGCGGCAATTACTTTTTGGATGATGACGGGCGCGGCGATGGTGCTGAAAATAATCCAGAAGCCGACGGCGGCGACGCCGATGGTTTTTTGAAAATCAGGCAGCGTTGAAGACGGGTCAACGAATTCAAAGCTGGGGTCGGTCATGAAATCAAGGATGCCCTGGGTAACGAGCGCGGCCACGGCCCAGCCCAAGGGCCAGAGCAACACGCCGGCGAGATTCGTCAGATAGCGTGTGCCCGTGTGCTTGAGCGGCGGGATCGCCATGAAACCGATGAGCAACGGCGAAAGCGCGTAGCCGATGTTAAGGATGACGCTCTGGATGATGTAAGCCCAAAACATCAGCAGCGCGGCAATCCAGCCGAGCAGCCAGAGAATCGCCGTGATGATAAGGTCCGTGGTGAAATTGTGAAGTTGCGACAAGACATTCCACCACGACGTTTGCGTGGCGGTGTCGCGCTTGATGACGAGCAACTGGAGAAACTGCTGATAAACCTGGGATGGGTCCACGCCCAGGCCCGACAGGATGGAGTCCTGCAACAACTGCTGGATTTGATTGCCCCAGGCGGGCAGAAAGGCCAGCAACGAAGTGAGCACCATGAGCCGCACCATTAAATGCAGCAGGGTCTTGCGGGTGAACCGCTGATGCACGGTGACGATGATGCCGGTGACAAACAGGGCGTAGGCCACGCTCAACAGCAAGGTGTGGAGTTCACCACATTTGGCGAGGAACGTGGGAAAGATGCTGTTGAACGTGGTCATAGATATGAACGGTTTGGAGGTTATGGGGTGGGAAACGCGACCGGCTGGTTAAGCAACTGGAATTTCGCCGCGTAGTTGCTGACGGCCTCCGTGAACTCGGCGTTTTGCTGCTCGGTCAATGCCTGAACCTGCTTTTGCTGGTCGTTGCGGTTCTGGATGTCCTGCACCATTGCCGAGTCCGCCGCCTGATTCAATTCATCGTCCGTGCTGGCAAGGTCGCCGTTCAAACTGGTGAGGACGCCCTGCAACTTCTGGACTTGGGCGTCCGTGGTCGCGTTCTGAAGCTGCTGCGTTGTCTGCGCGATTTGGTTCTTGATGGCCGCGCGCCGCTGCGCCGCGTTGTCGGCGACGGCGACATAGTTGCTGGCGGAGTTGATGACGGCCGAGAACGGCTTGTATGCGTCAACGGGCCGTTGAATAGTCTGGCCGCCCGGCGTCTGGAAGCTCGCGCCGACCGTGGCGTAAATGCCATCGTCATTAAACGTCAATGCGATGTTACCGTCGGCGCTGGCAACCAGATTTTCGAGGTTCAAGCCCGGTTCGAGGTTCTGCAAATCCGAATCGAGGGCGGGAACCATTGACAACACCACCTGGGACGGATTGCCGAACAGGGATTCATAATTTTTGAACTCGCTCAACTGGCTGGTGAGCGTGTCAATTTGCTGCACCTGGTTGTCAATCATGGTGACGTATTTGGCGATGCTCTCGGCCTCGTCCAAAATTTGCTGCACGTTCATGGTCGGGTCATAAACAATCCACTGTGCGCGGGCGCTGAACGCCAGCGGCAGGGCGATTGCGATTGCTGCGATTAGTTTTTTCATGTTTGTTATCCTTTCTTTGGTTGTTTGATTTTGGTTGGAAAAATCGGTGGCCGTGATGCTGTCACTCCTCAATTCGGAGATACTGCGTCGTTGGCTGGAAAATCACGCCGTCAATGACCTGTTCCGGCAGATGCACTTCGTAAAGCCGGACACGGCCATCGTCACCGGCCCTGGCCTGCTGCATGGAGACGTAGAGCCAATACTGTTGCTTGACGGCATCGCTCCGGCCCTTGTCGTAGCCCGTCTGGTAGGACTGGTCGTTCAGTTTGCCGTTGGCGGCATGGAGTCCTTCGCCAAGCAAAGCGCCGCCCGCCGCGCCGCCGACAATTGCGTAGGGGTTGTTGTGGGTCAGCTCGCCGCCGAGAGCCGCGCCGCCCGCGCCCAAACCGACATCGGTGGCGGTCCGCGTGACGGCGGCGCAGCCGGTGAACAAACAGGCGGCGCAAGCAAGAGGAATGATGAGCAATGATGTTTTCATAACGGTGATTATTTTGTGTCAGAGTTCAGGGAACCGGATTTTTTGGAGCGGCCAAAGTTCAGCAAGGACGGCTTTTAATTGCTTTTTGAGCAGGTTCACATTTTGCCGCGCCTTCTTTGCGTCACGCTTGGCATTCCATAACGCAGCATCCAACCGTTCGCGTCGGGCGGTGAGTTCGTCCATTTTCACCTGTTCTTCGGGCGTCAATTTTGCGACCAAAATGCCGGTATCCATTCGCTTGATTTCGCGTGTGCTGTTCATATTGATGGTTTTAGTTTCCGCACAGGCCGTGGCATTCCTGATAAAAGCCCATGAACGTCTGGTCCCGGAATGATTCCTTTTTCTCAAGGAACGCCTCGGTCAACGGCACGCACGAGCGATGCACATAAAGCTTGTGTTCAAGATTCCGGTTGACGACGTTGCCCGGCGTCCGCAACGCCACGTCAATTTCCACGGCGCGCTGAAAACCTGCCGGGTCGTTGTCGCGCAACCAGCGCCATTCATCATTGGAGTGATACGGACAGAATACGCACGCCGAACGCGGCACTTCATGGGGAACGCCGTATGCTTTCAACCGTTGCTGGCACATGGCGCGGGTGATCTGGCGGTCAATCAGCGGGAATACCGGCGTCGCCCAGGGAACGTCTGCGAAGCGCAACCGCACGCGGGCTGCGCGCCCGGCTTCATCAAAACTGATGCCGAGGTATTGATGGACATGGACTTCATCGCGCGGAAACCATTGGCGCAATTTCAGGCCGACGATTTCGTGGCGGATGACATGCTCAATGACATCCAACTTATATTCCTTCGTGCATTGCCGACGCAGCATCCCTTTGGGCGAACCCGGCTCGTCCGTGGTGTAGGCCGGGATGCTGGCAAATCGCTGGCCGGTGGAATTTCGTCCGTGTTTCAAATCTTCTCCGAGTTTTCCAATGGAGCGAACCAAGATGCGCGGGCCGTTGAGCGATTGCAGCCATTCCAAGTGCCGATAAACGGGCGTGGGTTCCTCGCCGGTATCGGCGAAAATGGCGTAGTCAATCTGCGGCGTCAGGTCGCCGCGCAGAAACATCAGGTAAAGGGTCGTGGACTGGACGCCCGCGCCGAGATTCAAGATATGCAATTCTTTCATGCTCCCTCCTTTTGCGGGTTGGCGTGGGCGATGATGCCCTCGACGATGTTGGGACTTTGGCGAAGCTCGCGGGCGCGTTTATCGAAATGCTCGCCGCTGGATGAACTGCAATAAAGCATCTCGCGTGACGAAATGTTGTGAACCGTGCCGCAAAGATTTCTGCCTGAATCGGTGTGAAAATAGGTGAACGGCGAATACTTCTGTCCCGATTGATGGTCGGGCAACGGATAATTCATTATCGCGTGCTTGGTGACTTCTGGCAACGCGATGTCCTGCGCCATATCTTCCAAGTCCGCCCGGTCATTTTGGCGCATGATGAAAAACTGGCGCGAGTTGCCGAACACGGCGGAGCGGATGCGCGACTGCTTGAACCGGGCGTATTGCTGGACGATGGAAATGTTCCAGCAATTGAACTTGCGAAGCTGCGCGTAAGATTCCTGAACGATTTCCTGGCCGCCGGGAATGTCGAGGAAGCGGGCGACTTCCTCATACACGTTCCGTTTCCGCAACGCACGCGGCAGCGTCATAATGTGCTTGCGCGCGTGGTTGGTGATGAGGAAGCCAGCCGCCGCTTTCAACTCCTTGGCGGATTCGGGAATGTATCCCAATTCAAAATGAGCAATCCTGCCAGTCAGCGAAATGTTCGTCACGCCGTCGAACAAACAGCCGTAGTTGCCATCCCGACACCACGGCAGGATGAGCGTGGCGATTTCGATAATCTGGTCGCGTTCCGAACCCACCGGATCGAGCATCATCAATTCCTGCAACATCCGATGCGTGGGAAACTCGTCGGGTGTGAAATAGGCGAAAGCGAGGTTGCGGACTTCCCTGCTGGTCTTGGGTTCTTTCAAGAACCGGAGCACGTCGGCTTCGTTGAACGAAGCGAGATACTCTGTTGCCTCGGTGAGGTGGCTGGCCTTCCAGTCCCGGAAGTCCGCAAAGGTTTCGAGGGTGGTCGTGCCCGGTGGCATCCGTTCTAGCCGGAATTTCTGCAAGGCCAGCGCGTGCCGCGCGATGTCGAGCAACTGGTCGTGCCGTTTCTTCTGCCAATCTTGAAACGCATCTTCGTAGAGCAGATTCAGGTATTTGGCGATCTGCGCTTGCCGCAGCATTTGTTTGTCCTCCTGACTTGACGTGCCAATCATGCGCGCAACAAGCGCAGTCGCGGCGGAAAGATGGTCCGGGGTGAGTGGCAATCCTTTCGTATCGAGATAATTGATGGTCAGGTCGCCGTCGGGATGAATGATGATGGGGCGTGCGCCGTCTTCGACGGTCTGCGTGTAAATGCCGTAACTCAAACCCTCCTCGATAATGACGGTATAGGCGAAATAACCTTCGGTCTGCGAAAGCAGGTCGCAGACGGTCACGGACTTGCCCGCGCCCGACATTCCCAAAAGCACCGCGTGCTGCGGTGACTGATTATCTTTCGAGCCGGAGAACGTCTCGACACCCACCAGATTATTGTTGGGGCCGTCGTAAATCGCCTCGGCGGTTTTCAAATGGCCGGTGAACGTGCTGGTGACGGGCAGCATATCGGCCAGGTAGCGGTGTTCGGAATACAGCTTGCGATGTTCGTATCGTCCCCACGCCCAGCCCGGCCACGTCTGGAAGAAAAGATTTTTGGACGTGCTCGGCAGGTTGGATTCAAAATACTGCGCCGAGTTCATCGCATTGATGGCGTTCTTGATGGCGCCGGTTTTGGCGGTCAGCCCGTCTTTTGATTTGTCCCAAACCCGAATTACAAAGAGCGCATTGAAAGGAATGGTTTGCCCCTGCATGAGCGCGTGAATTTTCTTCTCCTTTTTCTGCATCACGGTCAGCAGCGAGACTTTCTTTTCGCTGGCGTAGTCGCCCGCGATGCGGTCATGCTCTTTTTCCTCCTTGTGGATTTCCTGTGTGATGGGCAGCGGGTCAATGTTGACGGTGATGGTGAAGTCGAGCAGCCGCAGATTGGTGAGGCGTTGGATGATGCCCGGATAGGTCGTGCGCGGCCAGCGGGTCAGGACGATGACGGAATGATAATGGCCGTCCAGATAAAACCCAAAATCGCTCTGGCCGTTGCCTTCGCTGTGCCAGCAATTTTCCTGAATCGAAAGTTCCGGCGCAAAATCCTGGGCGGCGTCAAAGTCAAAGCGGTCGGCCAGCGACGGATTCAAAAATTGTTTGTAGTGCTTGAAATGGTCAACGTCCGTCATCGGCAGGATGCGCGTGCCGGTGCTGGCAAAAATATCCATGATTTGGCCGTGAACGTGTTCAAACTCGCCCCGCAACTGGTCGAGGATCGTCCGGTAATACTCGCGCAACGCGGCATCGCCGCTCGCCAGCCTGGGGGTGTTTTCCAACGACCGCGAAATGTAAATGACGACGCGCTGCCGCCGCAGCTTGCGTTCCACCATTGCCTGCCAGTAGCGCACGAACCGCTCATTGCGCGAACGCTTCGTCCAGATGTTTTCAAATTTCTCCGTCTCCTGTTGAAACCGGAGCAATTCAGCTTTGTAATCGGAATCGGAGAAGTATTGGATTTGCAGCCGTTGGTTTTCGTGAAGCGAAGCCAGCAGGTGGCTCAATTGGTCTTGAAATTCGTTGAGGTCGGCGATAGGGCTGTTGGTGAGGTCGGGCGCTTCAAAGACAAAGCCTTTGGCGACATAACCGCCGCGCCGGAGCGAATTGAACAGAATCAAATCGTTCACAAAGAAACCGTTGGGAGCGCGTTCAAACATAAGTCAGGGCCGGAAGGATTTGATGGTGACACCGGGCGGGGGCTGCTGCCGCAGTTCATTGCACGCCTGTTCAATCCGGTTCAGGTCTTCGACCAGTTGCGGCACGCTCCGCACCGCCCGCAATTCATTGATGGCGACGTAGGCTTCCTGAATGTGCGCCATTGCTCGTTCCATGTGGGCGCGGGCGGTGTTGCCGAAGCCGTGCGTATGCAGGCCGGTGCGCACGGCGGCTTCGGCGGCGCGGAGCTGGCCCAGCAACGCCTGCCGCTGACTTTCAATGAGTTTGATTTCGTCGGCGTTCATTAGAGTGGAAAGGTTGTGAATCGGGGAACAATGACGATTTCCGAAACCCACGGCTCGCCGATCATCAGCGTGCCGAGAAATTTTTCGGCGTGGATGCGCTTGACTCGGCCCTGCATCAGCGGGTCGAGCATTTGTTCGAGCCGCCAGCCAAACAGGAATGCCAGCCGCGTTTCAAAAACCAAAACGAGCATATCCGTGGGCGACGTTTTTTTGCCGTCCGATTCGGGATTGTTGCCCAGGACGAAAAATTCCAACTGCCGGATGGGGATTCCCCAAAGCCGATGGGCGGTGATGAATTCAATGAAGGTCGGTGGCGGCGGAACGATTTCCACGCAGCCGATGAATGGCGGTTTGCCGGATTCAGAATTCGATTTTTCGGATTTCATAACAGGGGATGGTTGCAAGTAGAGCGGGCTTCGGGACTAAAGCCGCGGCCGGTCGTGACGTATTCAAAAATATCCCGGTCGTAACCGGGCGGCTTGCCCTGCCGCAATCCGAAGATGTAAGCGAGGCAAACCAGAACCGGCACGAGCGCCACGAGGCAGGACACGAGAAGCGACGAACCCACGACGACGAGCAGCACGAAGAACAGGGTGATGCCCGTGCCGATGCCGCCGATCAACCACCAGAACAAGCCGCCTTCCAATCCCCAAGTGCGCCCTTTGGAATCGGATGCGGCATTCGTATCGGTCAATCGAAGTTCGGCTTTCATATTCGATGGATGATTGGGTGCAAACCCCGCCGGTTAGAAGTTGCCGACGCCGACCGCGCTGTTGCTGTCCAGCCCGAAGATTTTGTAGAAGGCATACACCGCCGCCGGAGCCGCCGCGATGATGGCCCCGCCGATGATGGACATTTTGCCCTGGTCCACGTCCCCGCGCCGGATGGCAAAGCCGCCGTAGATGACGGCGGAGATGCCGAGCACAAATCCGAACATCATAATCACAGCCAGACTGTTGCTGATGCCGGTTTTGAGATCGGTGGAGTTGAACGTCGTGCTCTGCGCGAAGGCGGGCAGGACATTGAGCGCGAGCAAGGCCGCGATGGTAAGCGAGGAGCGCAGGCGCGCCCGGATTTTTTTCGGAACGAATAGTTTTTTCATAGTTTCATTTTTATTTTCACGGCGGACGTTTCCACCGAACACGCGGTCATCTTCTCATGTTTCTGAAAACGTCTTGTGCGGGAATCGCACAAGATGAAGAAATTTTTCAGGCACGATTGGGAACCATGAACGCAATGCTTTCTGATGAAAAACTCGAACGCCTCCGCAAAGTGGATGGAGTGTTACGGACGGAAATTCGCGGGCAGAATCAAGTCCTGCCGCGCGTGGTCTCGGTGGTGCAACGCGGTGAATTAAGCCTCACCAAGCCCGCGCGTCCGCGCGGCAGCTTCCTTCTGCTTGGGCCGACAGGCGTGGGAAAAACCGAAACGGTCGTCGTGCTGACGAACCAGATTTTCGGCGCGGACAAATTATTTCGGTTTGATATGTCCGAGTTTCAAACTCAGGAATCATTGGGACTGCTGCTCGGTGCGCGGCTTGGGGAGGCTGGCTACCTGGGCGCGGTGCGTGAACGCGCCGCCGAAGGATCATTGCTTTTCGACGAGGCGGAAAAGGCGCATCCGCGTGTGCTGGATATATTATTGCAATTGCTTGATGCGGCTCGCATCACCGTGGCAACTGGCACGACACTGGATTTCAGCGGATTTTATGTGTGGTTGACTTCCAATATCGGCTCGGCGGAATTGATGACTCTGCAACATTCCAATGACGCGACACTGGAACGGCACGTTCTCTCCCGCGCCCAGCAAGCCCTGCGCCCGGAAATTTTCGCCCGCATCACTGAAAAGCTGGTGTTCGGTCGCTTGAGCTACGAACACCAGTTGGAGATTGCCGAAAAGTTTTTGTCGCGGGAGATTGAATTTCTCGCTGCGCGTGGTCACACGCTGGAATTGGACAAATCCGTTTTGCCGTTTTTGGTCCGCAAAGGTTTTCATCCCAAGCTCGGCGCGCGTCCGATGCGCGATGCCGTGGAAAAACAGGTCGGTGATGCGCTGGCCGAACACCTGCTCGCCGGCAAGAATTCCGGCGGCAGGTTGCAGGTGGATGAATCCCGCGATTGTCTCATTGTCCGTTGAACAGCCGCTTGGTCGCGGCACGTTGCCGCCGCGCGGCCAGTCGCGCCGCCTTTGCCGTTTTGCGCTCGCGCAATTTTTCCATGCGAATTCTGTCGGCCTGACAGCGAAGCATCCAACAATAAATGTCATAGATTCTTGCGCTGAACTTCGCGCGGCGGCGATGCTCACGGATGCTGATTAGGTCGCCCCGCTCAAACGCGGCAACCAGTTTGCGGGCGCGTTTCCCATAGCCGTAAGTTTCGACGGTCACGCGCCGGATGGTTTTGGTAATCGTTGTCATAACGCGAAGTCAATTTGTTGGGGTTGGTTTTCAAAGGCGGATTCCTTTGCCAGCAACCGGCGCATTTCCTCCTGCGTGCGCGGCATGACTCGTCCACCGCATTCAGCCAGTTCCTCGAACCACGCCTTGCGTCCGTTATCTGATTTGGGAGCAAAACGATTGGCGATAAACTCGCCGTAGGTGCAATTCGATGCGAAGTAACCGCCGTCAGCATAAAGCACGCGGAGCAAATGCCGCCATTCATCAATGGTCGGGTCGGATGCGGCGAATATGATTTTCGCGCCGAGCTTGAAAACCTTTCCCTTGCAGGCAGCTTCACGTCCTTCATACGAATATGGCACGGACTCCGCGCCGTGATACTCGTCGGCGGGTATGAGCGGATAGCAATTCGCCTCGGTTTCAAAGTGGTGGGAATAATTGCAACCGCAGTTGGTGAACAAACGTCCTTCGTGCGTGAACACCTTGATTTTTGGAAATGTGTCCGCGCAATAGGCGGCGGCAATGTCGCCTTCGGGCACGCGCCAAAGGCCGCTGGAAAACCGCCGCCAATGGGTAAGGACGCGCGGCGACGCCGGAGTGATTTTGACCGATGATGTTGTATTCATAATGTTCATTTGTTTTGCACGCGCAGCGACAGGTGTGCGCGATGAAAACCTAAAAGGCAGGGCTTTGGCGTGGGCGGAAACGTCAAGGAGGATCGGAAGCCACGACCCGAAGTATCCTTGACGTTTCCGCCCACGCCATATAATCGCCCCGCCTTTTCATCGCTGCGAAAGCGGGCGGCATCCCGCTGCATGAATTGGAACTGTGAATTGCCCAGGGAGTGACTGCTCAACAAAGGAACCAAGGATGATAAAAAATTGTCATTGATGGGACTCGCTTTTATACTTCGCCAATATGCTCAAGCAATGGAAGGTCGCGGTTGCCTTGACAATGGTTCTTCTCGCCGGAATGTTCAACGCACTGGCTGGCGGGCCAACTCATCGTTCTGGCCTTGTTGGACAGGTTTTGCTCGTGCAATTTCCTGTCCCCGGCTCTCCAGTTTCCCCGGCTGTGCCGCTGCAAGTCACGCTTTGGGTCTATGCCAAAGAAGGCCGTCATTTCCGTTTGACGGGAAAATTTGAAACGGCACAAGACGGAACATTCTCGGTCGCGTTGCCGCCCGGCACTTACCTTGTTGAACCTGATCCGTCGTCGGGATATGAAGGCATCGGCCAATTACAAGTCACGGTGGTTCCACGGCAGGTTACGTTTGACGAAATTGATGTCATCAGTGGGGGCGGTTTGGGCATGTTTCCGAATTGATTGAACCTTCTGGACATATTCACGTCGAAACCGGCATCGCTTCGGTCAGCAAGCGGGAAGCGGAAAGTGGAGCGCGGCGTAGAGACGATATTAGGAACGGAGCCGGCGCGTAACGTCGCGCGCCGATTGCTGACGGAAGCAAACGCCAGTGGCGTTTTTTGATATTCCGCGCAGGGACGAGCGGGCGGGAAATGACGGAAGGCGGGCCGGAGTGATATTAGCGAGGCCACCGTGTCAGTTCCCGCCCGTTGGTCCCGGCGGCTTCCTATATCGTTTTTTATTCCAGATTGATAAACAGGTGGCTTTCACCCATGTCCTTCTTGTCCGGCAACAATGCGCCGCCTCGTTGGGCACATAAATCCTGACAAATCTTTCGCAGTGCCTTCCGTTTTGCCGGCGTCTTCGGCAGTTTAACCAATAGCCGGTCGGCGAATTGTTTTCCGCGCCTGCCTGTATAAATGACGGCAGCAATGACGGTTTCCGCACCGGCAGTGTATAGGGTTTCGACAAATTGAAGCGCCGCCTTTGCCGTGCGAAATCTTGCCAGTGAGCGAAGATCGGGATTTTTGACCGCGCCCAACCATTGCCGGGCTTCGGCACAGTTTTTTTTCAAAAGGGACTCCATGAACAATTCATGCTCCTTGCGTTTCAAGGCTCGGTCATCACGCGCCACTTTTCCGGCCGGTTCTCCTTCGTGTTGAGGCCAGTCAGGATATTTGCGGGCGGCTTTCAGATAGGCAGCGCGGGTTACGTCCACGTTGCTGATGTAGTAGGTCTCTTGAACCAGTGTGCCGTCCCGCAGCCAAATCCGCATCCGTCCGAAAAATCTGCCGTGGAGGGAATTGATTTCTAATCTCAACCGGCCATTGTTGTGCCAATACCGTTGTCTGCCGGTGCCGTGGTTCATGGTGAAAGAACCGAGCAGATGGCCGTGTTCATCCCATTGCCGGCTGAGGCCGTGCGATTTGCCGTGGTGGTAACGTTGTTCTTCAGCCAGTTGGCCGTTGTAATGCCAGGTGCGGCAAAGACCGTGAAGCTCCCCTCCCACTTCCCTGTTTTCCATGCGGATTTGTCCGTTGCGGTAATAATACCGTTCTATACGACGTTTCGGCATGTTTGCAAATCAACGGTGTTGTCAGTGTGAC
Organism: Verrucomicrobiota bacterium; assembly: GCA_049517655.1. GTDB lineage: Bacteria > Verrucomicrobiota > Verrucomicrobiia > Limisphaerales > UBA11358 > UBA11358. The sequence continues at coordinate 28,296 of JBEKRQ010000002.1, forward strand.
TGCTTTTTTAACGTCCGAATTGACGGGCGCTTTATCCCAAATTGTTCACAGTTGAGCGGCCAGAAGACCGCCCATGTCCGAACGGGCAAGCCATCGTTTGAACTGAATATAAGGTTATTCAATTTCAAGCATAATGCGATTTATTTTGTGAACTTTCGATTGCTGACATGCAAAAGGGTCGGGCCGCTTTTACTTGAAGCTTTTTTGCGCGCCGACACTGACGTAGCCACTAACGGTTGTCGGCGTGCCGCTCTGTTGTTGCGAACCCTGATTTGTCGCGCAGCCCGAATTGAGGAGCAGTGCAAGGATCGCAAGTGTTAAAATAAATGGTAGTTTCATGTTTGGTTGATCCAGCTTTGTCAACAGGCAATCTGGCCTTTTTGATCTGGCTAGTTTGCCATTGTATTTATATTCCATCATCAATTAACAACTTTTTCAAAATGACCTCACCCTTTTTCCAGGATTCTTGCCATTCGCTTGTAGGTGATTCAAAGATGACGATGAATAGCGTGTCTGTTTTGTCGTTCGCAATTAAAAGCTGACAGATTCTAATATCTTCTTGGTTCGTGGATGAAGAGACATAGTTAAACCTAATTGCTTTGAACGGCCCCTGTGTAGAGGAACTTCGTTCAAGCAATGGAAATTTAGATGCTGCCGCGTCTGCCATTTGAGCAGCATAGAGCGATGGAGATAGTTTTGTGATTTTAGAAATATTGCGTATGCAGTCAAGTGTCAAACCCGTCTTAAAAAATCCCAGCTTATCTATGTCCTCCTTGGAAACATAAAAACCCTGGGTGTTTGCTTTTGTGCTTTGTTTGTAGAACCAGCCGTCTGGCCTTAATACAGCGCTTTTTATCGGCGTTAAATGTTGCCAAGTGAAGCCCGTAGGGGCCGGTGGTAAAGCATCTTCTGCCTGAAGTCGGATGCCAATAACTATTAAAAACAAGAGAATGTATTTTCTAAAACCGTTCATGGTCGTTTGCAAAAATGTTATTCGTTTATTTTGGCAAATGAAAAGTAGGTTTGTTTGTGACCGCCACATTGCCATCTTCCTGAATTGTAAAAATTATATCTTCGTCATTAAAGTCTTTGGGCAGGATTTTAAGCACCTCAACTGTTTCCTCATGTGACTTGCCATCTTGACTCGTCCAAACCACTAAAGCTTTTTCAGGCGGTGGAATTGGAACAAAAGAGTGTGTCTTTTTTATACCTGGACGCAAATATCCTCCGATTGATTCAAATTGCCCGAAGCGAACATGGGCGTTGTCAATCGTGTTCGTCGTGCCATTTACGATAACAACCGAATAAGTTGGTGTTTGGGACATGGTTTGACAACCAGTCATAAACAAAATCAACGGAAACACGAGCAATATATTTTTCATAAAATATCCCAGGTCTTAATGTTTGCTGAGCATCGCGCCCGAATAGTTTTGAGCATGAGGAGGAAACGTGCGGTTTCCTTCGGGATAATACCATTTCTTCACCGGGTCGGGCGGCGCATTTGGATTGGGATTGAGCGTGACCGGGTTGAACTGAAGGCCTGAACGACTGGCCATATCTAACATCCAAGCAAAAGAGAGGTCATTCAGACCAGTATTGCCATTGCCGCCGCCCACATCAGAATGAACACCGGGGAAAATGACCGAGGCGGCGCTGGGAATATCCGTTTGGGCAAATGGCAGGCGACGCTCATTTGCGGCGTAGGCAACATAAGCGTGCTGCACGTTAGGGGCGATGTCAGCGGTGTGGTATCCCAAGTTCCATTGCATTCCCGGCAATCCCATTGCATGAACTGGGTCAAAAAAGCCGACAAAACGGATGGAGTTCGCCGTCCCCGGCGGCAGCAGATAATTATCATAAACTGTCCGGGTCGTTTGCATTCTTGGCGAGCCGACTGTGATTGTCCTTGCCGAAGTCAAATCAGGGATGCCACGTTCATAAATCATATGCGTAAATTCCATTCCATTCGCCGCTCCACGGCTAAACCCACCGATGTCAATGATGTGGTCGCCCGCGTTGTAATTCTGAACTAAAGCACTATATGCTTGCTCACGAATGGCTGCAGAACCTGCTCCAGTGGCTCCTTCAAAATCCTGCATTATTAGCCCATGTTGTCCAGCATTTCCAACGCCAGGATAATAAAACGCTTGGCCAGAGGCATAAGCATCTGCAAATCTTCTGACATTTGTTGGTGCAAGCACACCATTAACCGTTTCGTTTGCAAAATTCCAAGTTCCATCAAAGCCGTAGAAGGCTCTGCCGTCCGGGTCAAAATAATTCACGGGGTCGCCGCCAGCACAGAATGTGTAGCCATCGGGGTCGCCACTGTTCCATGCCGGGTCAAATGCCAGCCAGCGACCTGAAACCGGGTCGTATGGCCGAACGCCGATATTGTAAAAGCCGGTGATGTCCACCTCGCGTCCGCGCCATGCGGATGATTGTGCCATGTCCGCACCATTGCCAAAGGCGGCTGGCCGGTAGCCCGGCACTGCGCCATAGGCCGTTGGCCTTGATGCGTTCCATGAAACCGCGCCGTTGGTAATTTCCGCCAAAACATTCCCGCGAAAATCGCTGATTACCGGATTGAAGGTGTTGAGATAGGGCGAAACTCCTTCGAGTCCACCCGCCCCGTTTTCACCGCCATAAATCCCATTTAAGTCAGGGCCGAGCAATTTCCATGTCGTTTGCGAACCAATCTGAACGCCAAGTTCCAAAAATTCCCGCTGCGGATCGAAATAGGAATTGACGGACTGCGACGGAGCCGTGGCCGCGACGCCATTGGAAACCAGCACGCTGGTTGTTTGGAGCCGACGATTAAGCGAATCATAAACCGCGCTCCAGTTGAAACCGGAGTTGTTCGTGTCGCGGTCAACGACGGCGAGCAACCGGCCAAAGGCATCCCATGTGAGCGTTTGGGTGCGTTCCACTGTGCCGCTCGGATTTTTCCAGGCGCGGTTGGTGATATACCCCTGACTATCGTAACTGTCAGCGGTGGCTTGATAGGCCAGACTGTTGGTAAAGGTATTCGTCGCCCAAGCAGTGAAATACTGGCTGGGATGCAAGGCACTGACTTTTAACTGATGTGTGCCGGGTGTCAGTTCCATCATGGCCCGCCACTGCATCGCGTTGGTGCCGACAGCACTGATGGAAACGGGCTGATTATCCAGCCATGCGTTCAGGAGAATAGACTGGCCGTTGACATGGCCATAGGCCGGGAACGGTGAGGCGTTGTTGGTTTCAGTGGCAACACGAGAGAAGGTATCAGCCACACCATTCCAAACATTGGTGCCGGTCTGCCCCATTTGCGTGAGCACGCCGGGACCACCGCCAGCACCATTGTCATAAATCATGCTGTTCGTCCAAGCGGTGGAACCATTGAGATTGAGTTGCTCCTTGACCAGGCGGCGGCTCAAATTGGCGTAGGAGTAAGAACGAACATCCGTGAAGTCACTGCGCTGCAACGTGTGGGATGCCAGTAATCCATCGCCCGTCCATGCCAGAGTTTCGGCAAGCTGTGATACCAGATTGACCGAAGTGGAAATCGAGAGCGGACGCCCGACACCATCGCGGGAAATGATGCTGGTGGCACGATTCCCCACGGTGCGACTGGTAAGAATACCGGCGGTATCAAAATTATAGACTCCGCCACCAGTGGAATCACTGGCTCCGGTCAAATTGCCGTCAGCCTGCCATGTGTAACCGTAACCAGTGCCGCCAATGTTCAACTGAGAACGGCGTCCGGCAGCGTCCCAGCTTTGGCTGACACCATAACCGGCGGAACCAGCACTGATGGATTCAGAAGCAAGCTGGCCGTAAGGATCGAAGGAACGGTTGATAACTGTGTTCGGGCCGGTGTTGGTGTTGGCAAACTGTTGGGTGAAGCTCGTAATAAAACCGCGCGGCTCGTAATTCAACGATTCGCTTAAATTTTGTTCCGGCAACGAGCCGGTGAAGGTCTGGTTGGTCAGACGCAGCCAATCATCATAAGCCAAGGTGCCAGCCGTGCCGCGTCCATCGGTCTTGGTCTGGAGCAGTCCAGCAAAGGGATTGCCGCTTGAAAAATAGCCATACGTTGTTGACCGCACCGCACTTCCTCCGGCGAAAAATTTCTCGGACAAAATTTGACCGGCGTTGTTGTAACCGGCCTGCCACTGCAAGTTACCGGGCAAAACACAGTTGGTCAGGTCGTTGAATGAATCATACAAATAAGTCGAGGGTGCATTGTCGCGGTCAATTTTACCAGTCAGCCGGTTGAGGCCGTCATAGGAACAGCTGGCTGTCGTCCAGGTGGTGACGTTGCCATTGAGCGTGGAACTGTGTTGCGCGGAAATAAGATTTCCAGCCACGTCGAATTGATTGAGCGCAAATTCCGTGGTATAGGCTGATGGATAAGCCACCGACAAAACCGGATTTCCGTCGCTGTCCGTGTAAAGCGTGTGGCTGACGGCGGTAAGACCGGAGCCATCTGTGACCGTGACACTGTTGTTGTCAGGTGCATACACAAAATACCGCTCGCGGACGAGTGAGCCGGATGAACTGTAAATAAGTGTGCTGGTGGTGCGCCCCAAAGCGTCCATCGTCGTGATCGTTTTTTCGCCAAGCGCATTGACGTTAGTGACGACGCTCCCGCTGGCATCGTAAAAATTGGTGATGACCTGTTGCAGGACGTTGGTGACATAGCCGGTGATCTGGCCGGAAAGATTCTGCAAAGTGCTTACCGTAACAATGGCAGGACCAGCGGTGGTTTTGATGCGGTTCAAACCGTCGAAGGCGGTGGTGAAAACATTATTGGCTGCATCCACGCCCTGGATGGAGTTGCCGCGAGCATCGAACACAAAAACATTTGTGGCCAGCGGCTGACCGGCGGCGGAATAGAACGTGCGCGTAACGGTCAGGGCGGGATCATTGTAAGTTGTCAGCCAATAAGCGCCGTTGACTTGGATTGCCTGTTTGATGCGTCCATCCAAATAATATGTCCAGCCGTTGGTTGAGCCGTCCGCGTTTTGCTGGAAGCGGGGCTGGCCGGTGCTGGTGTAGAGCGTGGTAGTGAAACCACCCAAGGCGTTGGTGTAACTTTGAATCAGTCCGCCAACTTCGTAAGCGAAACCATCCGAAGACAGTTGCGTCGCGCCGCCAACATCGAATACTCGCCGTTGCGCCAATCTTCCTAAAGCATCCCATGTGTTGGTGGTGTAAGCGCCACGTGAGTCGCCAGCGGAGGTAAGGTTGCCGAAATAATCGAAGGTGTTGAAAGTGGTGGCGTATAAACTGTCGCCGGGAATAGCCTGAATTCCGGTGCCGTCGGCCTTGGCCTGGGTGCGCCAGCGGGTCTGTTGCACCATGCGTCCGGCTCCGTCATAGCTGAAATAAACGTAGTCGTCCGGGTTGGAACGGGGGCCGTCATACCATTGCAACTCACCGTTGCCATCATAGTAAAAGTTTTCACGCGACAGCACGTTTCCGTTCAGGTCGGAGACATCGCGCCATTCCAACCGCCCCATTGCGTCAAAGCTCATGGCTACCTGTCGTCCGCTGGCATCCACGGCGGAAATCAAATCGCCGCGCGGACTGAACGTGAGGTAAGTGACTACGGCTGGATCGGCATTGGCCGGATTGTCGGCGGTGCCGGCATAGCGAGTCAACTGCGTGGGGAAGCCGCGCCCATTATAGATCACTGAATTGGTGGCAACATCTGCCTTGACAGCACTGACACAGAGGCCAAAGGAACTGTTGGTTTGCAAAACATTGCCGATGGTCACGACGCTAGTGACGTTCGAGTAAAACCAGCGGTTGGTGAACACGCCAATGCCGCCACTGGAAAATTGCAAACTGTCCAGTTGGAAGCCATCGGCAGAATCATAGATGAATGTGCGCGTGTTGCCGCTGGCATCGGTCGCTGTGGCGACAACATTGTTGCTTGTATAGGTGAAGAAGTTGGTGGCACTGTCATGGGGAATCCCCGTCCCGGTCAAATCGCCGTAAATCGTCTGGTTGGTGACGTTTCCGTTGGAATCATAGAGGAACCAGTTCGTCAAGCCGCGCGGGTCCACCGTGTATTGCAGACTGTTGGGATAATAGCCGGACAGATTGCTTTGTGTGATGGAATACCAACTTTGAATGTTTGTCCGCCCCAGCGGTTCAATGATTTGGGTGAGCAAATTGTTGGTGTAGTAATAATAGTAAGGATTGCCGAAAACATCCTTAACCACGGTGACGCCGCTGATGAGCGAGTTAGTCAGGCCGGTGCAGTTGTTGGTGTAGAAGAAAGTCGCGTTGGTGATGAGTTCGCGGTTGATGCCCACGCTCGCGGCTTGAGCTATCACGCGCCGGAGATTGTCATAGGTATTGGCCAATTGGCGTCCATCGGGCTTGGTTTCACTGGTCAACAAGTGGTAAGAGTCGGTGTAGGTCTGGCTGTTAGTCGTGAACGTGTAATGCTGGTAGCCATATTGCCACGCGGTATTGTCGGGTAAGGTCACGTTCACCAAATCGCCGTAATCGTCATACTGGTAATTGACGGCGCGATTGTCGTCCGAGAGCACCTGCGTCACGCGCCCGTAGTAATCATATTCAAAAGTCAGAGACGCGCCGTTGGCTCCCTGAATACGGTAAAGCTGGCCAAAATTGTTGTTGGCGGAGTTGGTGCCGTAAGTGAACTGATAATAATTTCCAGAGTGGTCTTGCCAAAACGTCAGGTAAGGCCGGGTGCGATTGAGATAATTGGTGCCAGAATTGATGCCGAAATTGGTTATCACTTGGAACACACGCTGGCTGCCATCGGAACCGAATAGGGTATAAATCTGGCTGTTGGTGGGATTGGGTTGGAGGTAGTTGTTGAAAACATTGGCCGTGCCGCCAATGCCATTGGGCGAGAAGTTTGCCAAGTCAGGATTATCCGCCGTGGTGACAGTCCAAAGGCCGTTGGTCTGCTGCCGATAGGCGAGAACGGAACCGTCCATTTCAGCGGCGTTGGCGATGACGTTGCCAGCCGAGTTGGTGACAATCACCAGCCACGGCATGATGCCGAATTTCCAACCCGCGCCAACTTGGTCTGTGGCGAGATTGCGGCTTTGATAATTGCGGTGTAATGGCAAAGGCATTGGTCCGGCCAGAGCGATGTCCACGCTATCAGCGTAGAAGTCACCGGAAACAACTTGAACCGGGTCAGCCACAACCGTGGCCGCCTGTTTTGTCCGCGCCCATGAGTTTCCAAACCAGCCCGCATCAGATTCTGATTTGATGGCGTTGGCCGTGGAACTGTTGGGCAGATTCAGGCCAGCGGAAATCGCCGCAGCCTGTGTGACCTGTTGTGGAGTGAAGGCCACAATTGGCGGGTTGCCGGAACTGGCCGTCAAATTCAAAGCGTCATAAGCCGAAAAATCATACTGCGGCAGCGGGGTGCTGACACTAATGCTGGTGGGAATGAAGGTGTAGGAGCCATACACCGAACTGTAATCAAGGTTATAGGTCAGGTCATAGGACGAACTAAAATCGTCCATGCCGATCCAGTAACTTTCAAGGTCATCCCCACCGTTCAGCGCGACTTGATTGTCGCTGATCATCGCGCCCATTTGGGTTTCACCAAAGATGAGCGAGGCCATGCCCTTGAACGAGCCGGTGCTATTCGTCACCTGTCCGGGCGTGATAAGGATGCGAACGTAATTGGAGTCGGATTCGGTGGTGAAAACATTGGTGACCTGGTTCCAAATCACAGGGATTTGGTTCTTCAGGAGGGTTGAACCATAGCCGGTGTAAGTCTGGTTGCCCAAAGTGGTGTAGTTGTCCACGTTCAATTCGGGCGGTGCCGCAGTTCCATTGGTGCGCCAGTTTTGGGCGGCGATTTGAATCAGCCGAATCGAGGAAACGGGACTTTGATCCGGCCAAACGGATGCAATTGTCGAGTATTCCGCCGACGAACCAAGGGCTTGCAACATGGTCATGTAATTGTTGAGTGACGGCAGGCCGGTGTCCCCCGAATCTTGATTGGCCATCGCGTTGCCAATCACAAACGTGGCAAACCAGTTCATGTTCAGCTTCACCTGCATCTGGTAGCCGGAAAGCTGAGTGAGGGAGGCGACACCCCATGAATCCCAGGATAAGCCGCGAACCTGATGCAAGTTCTGGTTCAGCACGTTGTCGCTCCACAATTTTTGGAAGAAAGTGGAACACATGATCATGGCTGCGTCACCGGCTTCGTCAGTTACAGCGGGAACGTAGTTTGTATTGACGGCCCGTTTCTGTTCCAGATTCCAATAATCCTGCGCCCACATCTGCAACATCGGAGAGGAAACACTGGCTACGCTGGGGATGATGGCGGAGACATCGCGGACGCCGCAATTAAACGGCGCAAAAGTTCCACCGTAATATCCCTGGCTCGGATACCAGATATTGGGATTGTTCAACGTGCCAATCCGCTTTTGATAAGTGATGCGCACCGGCAGATTCGTCACCGCGCTCGTGATGGTTCCCTTGGCAACCTGCACCAGCAGCGCATTGGTGCCGGACAGATAATTGGTGAAATTCCCTGTGTTCGTGATGCCCGCCCGATAAGCCGACATCCACAAACTGACGCTGTTGGGAACATTCGTGTAGAGCAACAACTTGCGGTTGTGCAGGTCGCACGTGCGCCAGAGGCCGGAGTCAATCAGCTTGTTGGCCAGATTGGTGTTGCTCTGGAAAACCTCGATGCGGACTTGGTCAAAGATGTTCGTGAGGAACGGATAGGTGGTCGGGCTGTCGGAGAGGGTTTGAATCACTGACACTTGGGACTGGTTGTAGAGCGCGTCAGGCACCGGCAACTGGCTCCAACTGGTGTAATTTTGCGGACGGTTGACCGACCAGACGCCGAAGCTCTGCAAGGAAAGATTGGGTTGCAACTTGTTCGTGTTAATGACCGAGGTGAGGTAGCTCTGCCAAAATTTTGCCACGCCATCGTTAGGAGAAGCCAAGGCCATGAGCGACGGGTTGGCCAAAGCAAAGTCCTTCACCCAAGCGTAAGCGTTCGGGTAATTTGTGGGCATATAATCGTAAATATTCAAGCCCTTCGTGACAGCGGTATTTTTGAGCCACGGAAAGATTTGGTAGGAGTTGGTGCCGATGTTCGCCACTACCCACGGATAATTCACGACAATCAAGCTGTTGGTGATAATCGGAATGCCGGAGTTCCATACGATGCCGTGGACATTGATTTGCCACAACCGGCTGACGGTGGTATCCAGCAACTGCAAATTGCTGTTGGTCGGCCAGACATAGGTGGCCGGATAGCCCGCCTGCCGTAACAGATAAACCAGCAACGCGCATTGTTCCACCGGCGAACCTTGGCCTTCCAAATAGGTTCCAAGCGCGGAGCGATTTACGCCGCCAAGCTCGACGGAGTTGGCCACGGCATTGGCGGTTTCCCCATACGCAATTGGGTCGGTTAAATTGACGTTGTTGATAACGTAGTTGGCGAGCGCCAGCGGGTCTTTGTGCATGTCGCTGACGAATTGGTCGAGAACCGGGCTGCGCCGCAGTTCCGGTGAGTTATCCAGATTCGTGTAGGCCGCATTGTTGGTGATCCAGATGTTGTTGGTGATGGTCGCCGTCAGCCCGCCCAATTCGAGCGAGCTTCTGCCAGTGTAGGTCGGCGGGACAAGCGTTCCGGCAAAGTTCGGGTTATCCAAAAAGTGTGCCCGCCATGCCGGGAACGTGTCGAAACCAAGCGCATACATTGGCAGGTAAGCCCAGCCGGTGCTGTTGGTCACGCCCATCGGCGCAAACACGTTCGCCCCCACTTCACACTGCCCAAGCGCCTCGACGATATAACAGTAGTTTGTGGAAGCGGCCATGTGCGTCAATCGCAAGCCGTCAATGGTCACTTTGGTGGGGTAGGCGTAAATCCAGCCCAAGCCCCATGTGCTCATGATGTCCGTGGCAAAATCATTCTGCCCGTTGTTGAATTCCACCGAAGTCGTCAGGTCGTTGGTGCTGACTACCACCCGGTTGCCGTTAGTCACATAATTCGACCACGCCGTGGCGTCCGCAGCGATGTCGCGGCGCGGCAGCGCAATGTAGATTGTATTGGTAGGAGCCACATTGGTCGCCCCGGATAACAGTGCGCTGCGGCTGTAAACTAAAATGCGGATGATGTTGGTCTGGCTCAAATTTTCATTGTAAGCGCCGCCAAAAAGACCAAAGCGATACGGTTGGTTGATGTAGAGCGGACTGCCGCCGGCCGTCTGGCCAAAGGCAACAATGGGATTGTCCACATTGAAACGGGATAGATTGGTGCTGGTGGTGATCTGCCATGCGTGTTGGCGCGTGATTTTCTGGACGTTCAAAAACCACGGCTGGCTGGCCCCGTAGCCATACGCATCGTTGCCGGTGTTGTTGAGCCGCACGCCTTTTTCCAAGTCCAGCGGCAACACAAAGGAATTGTAGGGCAGCATGGGCAGATAGTTCAGGTCGTTCCGGTCGCCTCGCGTAAAGCGCGTCGTCACCGGATAAGGCGTCGGGCTAAAACTGTATTCGGCATTGGCAAGCTGGTAAGACCAATTGTCGTTGGTGGCATAATAGTTTCCGTTGCCCCGCTGCGCATATTGATTGAATCCCCAAGCCCACGTTGAGCCATCCTGATTTCCTGCCAGCAAGTAGCTGTCGCCATACGTCACGCTGGTGAACACCTGTCCGCTGTTGGCGTTCAATTCCTGCGGCGGCTGGTTGGACGACCAATACGTGCCGTTCCCATACCAGCCCCAATAAAACAGTCGTCCACTTTTCAAAATTGCCGCCGAACTGTTGTAGCCCGCTTCCACATATTTCACTGCCCCAAGATTGGTCGTCGCTCCGAAACTCGGCACCACAACTGGAGCCGTAGCATTGATGGTCGTTCCGTTACCAATTTGGCCTTCGGTGTTTCTACCCCACGCATACACCACACCGTTCCGGTCGAGGGCCAGACTGTGCGATGCACCTGCGGCAATCTCGACAATGTTGCTTAACGTCGTGATTTTAACCGGAGTCAGTTGCGTAGTGGTGCTGCCCAAGCCGAGTTGCCCCATGTTGTTGGTTCCCCATGCCCAAACGGAACCGTCTTGGCACAATGCCAATGAAAAATTGGTGCCAGCCGACACCGCGATTGCATTCGTAAAATTACCCGCTGCCACTGGCTGGTTGGTGGAAATTGTGTTGCCCGTTCCAAGTTGTCCTCCGTTATTCGCGCCCCACGCCATGATGCTGCCATTGGCGAGCAAGGCCAGAGAATGGCTTCCACCTGCGGATACCATGACTGCATTGGTGATGCGGGTGACAGCCACTGGATTGCTGGCCGTGTTGAAATTGCCATTGCCCAAACGTCCATCGCTGTTTAATCCCCACGCCCATACGGTGCCGTTGCCTTGTGCAGCCAGCGAGTGCAGCGAACCCGCCGAAATCGAAACCGCGTTGGTGACGCTGGCAATTCTTGTCGGCCACAGCACCAACGTGTTGGTGCCCAAGCCGACTTCGCCCACTTGGTTGGTTCCCCATGCCCAAACGCTGCCATCCGAACGCAACGTAAGGCCGAATTTTTGTCCTGCTGACAGTTGCACGGTGGTCAGCGCAGTCTGCCCATGACTGGCAATTTGGCTCAAAAGCACAATTGCGCACAATAAAAGCCGGTGTAGTTTCATAATGAAGGTTCTTTCTGATTGAGTTAATGAAGGGTGGAACCGTTGGCCGGAGTATCAATGGTGATGCTCAATGCGCCCAAGGCCAGATTGTTGGGGTCGGCGGCTTCCCAAAGCGGGATGCTGTTGGTGTCCAACACCGTTCTGAAAAACGCGGTGGGGTAAGTGGAAGTCACGAGATAATTGGACTGCCCCGGTGTGCCGATGGCCGCCCATGTCCAAGGATAAGCCGGGCTGGCCAGAACTGGCGTCCATTGCAAATCGTAAGTGCTCGGCGGGCTGTTGGTGAAGGTGATGGAATACTGGTTGGTGCCCAATGACGTGATGGTCAGGGGCGGAGCGCTTTGTGACCAAACGGTCAATGCCGTGGCGACAATAAACAAACCGCAGGTAGCGGTTGTCAGCAAGGCTGTCCAATTTTTCTTCATTGTTTTCATTTTTATGAGTGTTGTTGATTTTCAAAAAGGGTGGATGGCAATCCGGTGACAAAAGGGTGAATTTGCGACGCTTCCTCCCAAGCTAAACACAACGCGGATTCGCCTTGGACAACGAACCCCAAGTTGTCCGAGCTAACATTATCTATTCGACAAGTTAATTTAGCTTCCCGCATACGATGTTATGAAAAATCCGACCGCAACTGGCAAGCAAAATCGCAGTTCGGAATTCCGAACCTTTGATTGCCACTGTTGCCCTAGTGTTCCGTTTCGGAAAACGGAACATGACAAAAAATCCGCGAAATCTCGTCGGCTTGCAAATCCGGCGGTTGCGCGACCAGCAAGGGCTGACACAACCGATGCTGGCCGCGCGTTGCCGCCGGTGGGGGTGGGATTTAAGCCGACAAACGCTTGCCAAGATCGAAACGCAGCTTCGTTGGGTTTCGGATTTTGAACTGCTTTGCCTCGCTAGGGCATTGCGGGTTGAGCCGCACGAGCTTTGGCCAGCCAAGGACAGAATTCCGCGAATGCTCGAAGATTTTTTTGAGCGGCTTTCGTCGGGCGTCGAATAAAAATTGTTTGATTCCCATTTCATATCATCGCTTGAAATGCGCTGGAATGGTCTTCGCATTGGCCGTGCGACGCACTGATTGCACGCCTCCTCACTGGTGCTGGCAAGAAGAATCTGAAACTTTTTCACGATATATGTATCGTTCATTTTTGGCATTAGGAAGCGATGTAATATGTCGTGGCCATTTCCAAGAAAGAGTGGAAGCGAATCAAGGTCTTCGGCGCCAATGTGCGCCGGGAGCGTGTGCGCAGGAAATTGACGCAGGATGAACTAGCCGAGCGCGCCGAAATTGCCACACGCAATCTGCAAAAAATTGAAGCAGGGGAAATAAACATTTTGGTCACGACGGCGTTTAGGATTCAACTGGCTCTCCATTGTCCATACAAACGGCTGATGCCTTTCGATTGATGTGTGAAAGTATTCGCGGTGCAAATTCCACGCCGAATGGCTTCTCAATAAAATCCGCCGCACCAAGCTCGTCCAAAGCGTATTGCTGGTTTTCAATCGTGGCACGCCCGGAAACGAAAACCATTGGGGTTTCCGTCAGGTGGGAGATTTGTCTCAGGCGTTGGAACAGTTCAAAGCCATTGATGGGCATGTCCAAGTCGAGGGTGATTAAATCGAACTTTTCAGTTTGAGCCAGCCGCAGGGCTTTTTCGGCGTTCAAAGCCGTCTTCGTTTCGCAATCCGCCCTCGTCAACAGAAATGCCATCATCGTAGCCACTGGCATTTCATCATCCACTATCAGAATTTTTGCTTTGTTTATCATAAACCGCTGATTCCCCGCCGAAATCGGAAAATGCTCTGGCGACTTTCAACGCTGTTCCTACCGGAAAATAAATGATTTCGACCGCCAACAAATATCAATTCAAGAATATGTGTCAAGCACGATTTCCCACATGTGGGAAACGGATCAATGCACACTGATGGCATGGCAGCGTCAATGCAAACACGGCTTGGCCGGTTTTTGAGAAACCGGCGCGGACAGTTGAGCTTGCCCGCCTTCGCCCGCAAACTTGGCATTTCTTCCTCGTCTTTGCATCGGATGGAAATGGGCGAGCAAAATGTGACGCTCAAAACGCTGGAACATCTCTTGAAACGGCTCAAGTGTGACGTTAATGATGTTTTCCATGCGGAAAATAAATAAGGTTGTGACTGTCTTTTTTTTGATCCAACGATTTGCAGTGCTTGGGCGAGCACTCTTTTTGTGCTACGAAATGTAATCGCCATTTGCTCCATTGCCCTTTTGAACCAGGCGGAGAAAAACTTGCTCAAATTCCCGTGCGGCATAACAGGAGCGAATTTTAATCTAGTGGTTATCCGGTGTCAACTAAAGAAGCGTTTGCGCTCACTTATGGGGCGTGAACAACCGAGAAATTCTACGTGTGCTTGGGCGAAACATTCGTCAAGCCCGGCTCAACGCCGGCTTGACTCAGGAATGTCTTGCGGAACTGGCGGGCGTCCATGTGCAAACTGTGGGTGCGATTGAACACGGCGGCTTCCCATTCGCCGTGACCACATTTGCACGGCTTTCTCAATTTCTTGAATGCAGCCCGAACCGTTTGCTGGACGGCCTTAAACCTCCTGACCGAGAGAGAACGGCGCGCATTAAGAAGGCATTGGCTCGCCGACGCGCGCCGCGTCAACGCGACATTAAATAGGTTGGTCGAATTACAAGAGCGTCTTGCCTTTGCTCGGATGAATCCTGACTTCCTCACGGATGGCGGCGCGGACTTTCGCTTCGATGCGTTCAACGAAGCTCATGCCGACCCGGCTGAATTTATTGGCTGGCCGGATCGCGGCGGCAATTTCCAGCGCGGTTTGTTTCACCTTGCTCCGGCAAAGGTGCGGAGTGGTGTTGATGCTTTTGAGTGTGTCCGTCATTTCAGTTGTTTCCATAATTTGCTTTGTTGGTTGCGTCGCTGATTCATTCAACGACACCACTATTTTATCAGGCGCATTTTTGCCGGACTGCGAATTTGGCAACCAACCTATTGCAAACATTGAACGAAACCACTGTCGCCGCCGACACTTGACACAAAAACGAGCTGGTTTTACGCGGGGCGACTTCGCTGGTTTTCGACTTTGACACCATTTTCATTCAATGTTTGCAAGGCGAAAAATAGTTTAAGATTTTTTATCTGCGGGTGATAAGCCGCTTTGCAAACTTCCCAATTTTTCGCGCCATACGGGTGAACGGGTTTAATTGCCCATTGCGCCGCCGGGTCTCAAGCGGATTTTGGGATTGCGGATTGTCATTAAAAGCGTCAGGGAAATTTGTCGCCCTTGCTTCGCCTGTAAAAAGTGAGTCCATCGGAATCTGCAAGGCTTTGGCAACGAGAACCAAATCGTAATCTTTTACGCGCGTGCGCCGCGTTTCAAGATTGGCAATGATTTCGCGCGTCATGGGCGCACCCATTGTTCGGATGACCCCGGCCAGTTTGCTTTGACTCCATTTTCGGTTGCGTCGGAATGCCTGAATTTGTTGGCCGGTCAAATTTCTGATTCTCGCCAGTGCCGACGCAGGTTTGGATTCGGGTTGGCCGCCGATGGGCGGTAACAGGTTGGTGATGTCTGCTTTAAGAATATGCGCGAGGACGGGAATAAAGCGCGCGGGCACGTCTATGCGGCCAATTTCGTAACTGGCCAACTGGCTGCGTGAGACGGCAAATCCGCGCGCTTGACACGCAGCGGCGAGTGACCTTTGCGTCCAGTGGCGTGAGCGGCGCAATGCGCGAAGACGAAATCCAACTTTGGAAAGAGTTTTTTTCATAAGAGGAATCAAAATAATTTTCGCCACAACGGAAACCACTGGGCGACTTGCCCGTTGGGTTCAAGCGGTGGCAGCGTCATCCGTCGAAATCCCTTTTCACAATGCACCAGCACACATTCATGGTCGCGGAGATTGCGGAGTTGATACGGCTTGATTTTGTGTTCTTCGGCTTCGGAATAATTCACGTTGCGCCTGCCGGCGCTCGAACCCCAGGAGCGTTTGAACACGCGCTTCTTGCCGAGAAAATCCGCCGCCTGAACCGCGTCGGCTTCATCGGCGGAACGGAAAATCATCCGATTGCGAAGATTCAACGTCAGCACTTTGGATTTGTCGTTGCCCAACGGGGGAATGAGTGAAGTGGTGGACTGCGCGGCGGCAACGATGGTGGCGCCCGCCTCGCGGATCACGTCCACGCAGTTGTAATCGCTCGTGCCATCCTCGCTGGCGGTCATAAACCGCTGCGCCTCGTCCGCCCACAGGATGAGCAGATTGTTTTTGCCACGCTGGTTTTTGGCCTGATCGAACCGGCGCAACGCATGATGGTAAAAAAGCAGCTTCAAAAATGTGTTCACATACCGCCGCTCGGTCTGGAATTTCTGCGGCATGGTCACGAGGATGATTTTGCCCTTATCAATTTCCGAAAAATCGAACGTGCTGTTTGCAACGCAGAAAATTTCGGCCACTTCGGGTGTCAGGAAGTATTGCAGGTAGTTGCCGATGGTTTCGCGGACGCCGCCAAGCTGCTCCGCCGGCTGGTCGAGGAAACGGTGCTTGAAATGGAAATTCAGGGCATAGCGGCGCGGTGTCTGCAAAGGGAGTTTATTCAGAAATTCCAATTCCTCGTCCAGCTTCGGCTTGCTGGAAAGCACGTCCAGCGCGCCGGATAGTGTCACGGGTCGTTGCAATTCGGCGAGCAATTCCAGCGCATAAGCGATGTGGGTTTGCGCCTGATTCTTGAAAAAGCCCTTATCCCCGCCCTGGCCGAGGCTGGTGGCCGTGTCCACCACGAATTTTGCATACGTTGTGAACGGAATGCTGCGGTCGCCGGTGAGATTGAACCGATGCAAGGCTTGTCCGGCCTGGCCGTCAGCCTGAATTTGCAAATGAATCAAGTCGTTTTCACGCTCGTAGTGCCGCGCCATCGCCGAGAGTGTTTCCCAATAAACGCCTTTTTCGTCAATGCACAGGCCGCCCCATTTTTTCTCATTTTGAAATACCTGATGCGCCAGTTGATTGATGCCGGAAGTGGTTTTGCCGGAGCCGGTGTCGCCGGTGATGAGCCAGCCGCGGCAGAATTGACTGCGTTTCCAAGTCAGACCGCCAAGTCGGGCGACATGGCATTTGCGCGACAGCAACAGCCGCCCGGCGATGATGAGCAGCAAAATGGCGTATCCGATTCCAAAAGCGCGCAACGATTTGGACAACGTGGGAATGTGAAATACAGGAAAGAGGGTAAAATCGAGTTTCATAGAAATTTTCCGATGAGAAAACCGGCGATGGCGGCGGTGACGGTGGCAATGATGGCAATTGGCAATTCCACCGCCCGGATTTCTTTTGTTGCACGTTCCTTCAAAATTTTTGCCGCTTCCGTCAAGGCCGTGATGTCGTTTTCAAATTCTTCGAGCGAGGGCATTTGCCGGTGGCGAATTTCATCCCAATGGTTTTGATGAATCCGAAACAAATCCAGCAACAGCCAAATGGTGTCGTCGTCCCTGACTTTGTGCTGCTCTGTCCATTTGGCGATGGCCTGCAAAAAATCCTCGTCAAAATCAGGCGGTGTTGGTTGGTCGGACGCGCTCATGATTTTGCCGGAAGCAATAATTCGGCGACGGATTCAATTTCCGAGTAGAATTTGCGCTGCCATGTTTGCAGCCGCTGACGGTCCAGCAAATGCAGATAACCGTCGGCCACGGCGGGCGTGATGGTGAGATTGTTGTGGCTCAATTCCTCCACCAGCCAGGGCTGCAATTTGCTCATGGTGATTTCCTTCGCACCAAGTTCTTTCAAGCGTTTGCGGATGACGGAATGATCAAAAATGAGAAAATCGTTGCTGTGAACCGTGTTTCGCAGCACGACGTAGGAGCAAACGTTTTTGAGCTTGTCGGTGATGCGGTTAAGCTGGTCAATACTGTCGGACTCCTGATTGACGGGCATGACGAGCGTGAGCGCGGCGGACAGGTCTTTGAGCGTTGGCTGCAAGGCAATCTCGTCGAAATAATTGAAAAACACCTCGGTGGACGCGGCACGGCAGTCCACGACGACGAGATCGGTTTTTTCCAGCGCGCGAATCATGGTGTCCAGGCCGCGCGGATGGGCCAGATCCAAAAATTGCACGTCGTCGCCGTGAAAGCGTTTCAGCGTGGAATTTTCATTGTCGCAGTCGCAGGCGACAAATTTGATGTTCTTGTCCTTGAGGTATTGGACGAAATTGACGGCAAAGAAACTTTTGCCGACACCGCCCTTGCCGTTAAAAATCAAATCGAGGCGTTTGGTCATATTTCTTCTCCGGGTGGCAACATTTCAACTTTGGCGATGCGCGGCCCGCGCGACGCGAACGCCGAAGTTTCGGCTGGCATGGTTGTTGGTTTGCTGGTTGTGGCCGGCGCGGGCGGCAACTTGGTTTTGGCCGAAGCATCCGGCGTGGTTTTTGGCGAAGCAGGATGGTTGGCATGACGCGAAGCACGCCTCTTGGCGGATGACTTGTGGACGAGCCTCTCTTTCAGAACGCGATGACAGAAGTTGGTGACACAGGTATCGGAAGCGGGAATGCCGCTTTGGGTGAGCAGTTCACCGATGGCGCGATAGGAGATGCCGCGTTTGCGAAGCGCGGCGATGTCATCTTTGAGCGTCAATAACCGCGAAGCACGCGACTTGGCAGTATGCGTGTATTCCGACGCGGCAGCGCGAAAGCGATTCAATGCTTCTTGTGAGATGGCAGCCTTGTTCATAGGCGACGAAGCATGAGCGAGGCGACCGGGTTGGCGGCAAGCGAAGCAGTTGGCGAGGCACTTGACGAAGCAACCAGGTTGGCATGAGGCGAAGCACGAATGTGCGCGGGTTCGCTTGTGGCTGACAGCGCATTGGCGTGGCAGCGCGCGAAGCGCAGAATCCTTCCCGTCGGAAGGGGTAAGGCTTGTTTTGTAAAAAAGTTCATTCTCATACTGATTGCGCCACTCGCTGCTTCTGCTGTTGCAGCAGTTCTTCACGCCAGTTTTGAAGCTGCGTAGAGACCTTTTCGATGTGGCTGGTTTGTTCGATGGTTCGGGCTTCGATGTGCGCCGCGTATCGGTCGCCCAATTCAGTTTCCGGCAGTTGCATGACGGAGTGCGTGGCCTGGTCATTAAGCCGTTGGTCGAGCACCTTCAAAACTTCGATGGCGGTGCGTAATTCGGCGGTGGTGGGTTGCATGGTGATACGGGGCTGTTCCGGGGGCCGCGTGGCAGTCTCCCGGATGGATTTGATTTGTTCGGCTGTGAGGGGGTGTGCCCAGGGAGCATCCAAGCCAAGCCGGGTGGCGGCTCCCTCGGCGGCGATTTTGGTTGGCGCGGCGACAACAGCGCGCAACGGATCGCCCATCTCGCGGGCATACTCCCGGTCAGTGAAGTAAATGCCCCATAGTTGATCGTCCGGCTTCGGCGTTGGCAACGTGGACTGGTTCATATTCATGCCGCCAATTGAACCAGCTTTTTCCGGTCATCCTGTGCGGAAATCGCACAAGATGAAAACCGGGTTCTGGCACACTGTCCTTTGTGGTCACGGCCAAGACGCAATATAATTTGAAGAACGCAAAGGCATACTTTGAGGAGCATCTTTGCGTGGGTGAGTATTACAATGAGGGGCAGCGGGTGACAGGCCAATGGTTCGGCCTGGGTGCGGAACGGCTGGGTTTGACCAGTCAGGTTGGCGCGGAAGCGTTCCTGCGTCTGTGTGAAAACCGGCATCCGGCATCCGGCGAGACATTGACTCAACGGTTGAACACCACCCGAAAGGATGAAGCCAGCGACAAATCAGCCAACCGCCGGATTTTTTACGACTTCACTGTCTCGCCGCCCAAGTCGGTTTCGGTCGCGGCGCTGGTCGGCGCGGATAACCGGATTCTGGAAGCCCATGCCCAAGCCGTCCGTTTGGCGATGAAAGAATTTGAGGCGTTTGCCACCACGCGCGTGCGGATCGGCAAGGCGGACTATGACCGCGCCACCGGCAATTTTGTCGCCGCCACGTTCACACATGACACCTCCCGCGCCCTGGACCCGCATTTGCATACTCACTGTGTTATTTTTAACGCGACTTTTGATGCCGTGGAAAATCGCTGGAAGGCGTTGCAAAATTACGAACTGTTGCGTGCGCGGAAATATGCTGAAAACGTCTATTACCATGAACTCGCCCGCAAACTGCGCGGGTTTGGCTACGAAATTCGTAATCTGACGCGCGGCGATTTTCATATCGAAGGCATTTCGGAAGAAGTTTGCGAACGCTTTTCCAAACGGGACGCGGAAATTGACAAGGCGCTGGCGAAGCTGCTCGCCGAAAAGCCGGAATTGGCGAGCAAGAATTTCAAGGCGTTGCGCGCTCAACTGGCGGTCGAGACGCGCGCCAAAAAGCAAAAGGATTTGAGTCGGGCGGAATTGCGGCAACTATGGAACTCACAATTGAATGAAGGCGAGCGCGCCGCCTTGCGCCAGTTCCCGAACCATTCGGAAAAAGCCACTGGCAGCGGAATGAGCGCAGGCGAGGCCGTCCAATGGGCCGAGGACCATCTGTTCGACCGCAATTCGGTCGCGCTGGAATGCCAATTATGGCAGCAGGCGTTGGAACGGGGACGGGGTGAAAATTTCACCCTGGCTGAACTCAAGGAATTCACGCGCCGGCGTTCGTATATTCGCAACCCGGAACGTCCGGCTGAAGTGACGTTGCGCGAAGTGTTGTCACGGGAACTGGAGATTGTCCAGACCGTCAAAGATGGCGTCGGCAATTGCCGGCCACTGGTGGAGCATTCCTACACGGCCAATCCAAAACTGGATGAGGAGCAACGTCTGGCTTTGGACGCGCTGCTGCGCTCCACCAATGCCGTTTCTCTTTTCCGTGGCGGCGCGGGCACGGGCAAAAGTTTTGTCCTGCGCGAGCTGGTCGGGCATGTCCGGCAATCGGGCAGGCGCGTGGTCGTCCTCGCGCCGCAACGCCAGCAAATCGTGGACATGGAGCGAGACGGTTTTCCGTCGCCGACAACAGTGACAAGTTTTTTACTCAAGCGTGAGTTGGTCGAGGGTGCGGTGGTCGTGGTGGATGAGGCCGGACAGATTGGTGGTCGCCAAATGGCTGAACTGCTCCGGCTGGCGCGCGAGCGAAATGCGCGGGTGATTTTGTCGGGCGACACGCGCCAGCATGGAGCGGTCGAGGCGTCCGATGCGTTGCTGGCCATTGAGCGGTATTCCGGCGTCAAGCCGGTCGAGCTTCATACAATCCGCCGCCAAGACCCGGCGCTTGGCCGCAGTAAAAAGGAGAGTTCCGAAATCAAGCGGTATCGCAAGGCGGTGGAAGTGGCGGCGGCAGGCAAACTGGCTGAATCGTTTGAACGGTTGGACAAAATGGGGGCGGTGATTTCCTGCGGATTGGGTGAACAGGCGGACAAGCTGGCCGATGAGTATGTCCGGCTGACGGAAGAAAAAGCTTCCGCCGTGGTGGTGTCGCAGACCTGGGGGGAAGTGCATCGCGTCAATTCAAAGGTGCGGGATGCGCTTAAAGGAAAAGGGTTGCTCGGCGCAAATGATGTGATGGTGCAGGCATTGGATAAAATGGATTTAACCAACGCGCAAAAGCGCGACAAGCGATTTTATCCGCAAGATGCGGTGATTGTGTTCAATCAGAAAGTGCGGCAAGCCGAACCGGGGATGCGCGGAAAACTGACGGCAATCCGTGAATGCGGCATCTTTGTCGAGATTAACGGAAAAGATGTTTTGGTTTCAAACAAGGTGCTGGATAAAATCAACGTCTGCCTGCCGCGCGAAATTCCCGTCGCGCAAGGCGACAGATTGCATCTCAAGGCCAATCGCAAGCTGGCCTCCGGCGCTCGCGTCACCAACGGCGAATTGGTTGCCGTCAAATCTGCCCATGCCAACGGGAAAATTGAACTGGCTGACGGCCGCATCTTGGACAAAACTTTTCGTGAATTTCTTCCCGGCTATGCTGTTACGTCCTATGGTTCACAAGGTAAGACCGTGGATTACGTTCTCTTTTCCGATTCCACCGTTAAGGCGGCTACCAACGCGCAACAGTGGTATGTCACCATTTCGCGCGGGCGGCGCGGCGTCCGCATTTTCACGCCCGACAAGGAGCAATTGCGCGAGAATCTGGCGCGTTCCGGCCACAGGCCGTTGGCGTTGGAATTTGCCGGTGGCCTGCGCCCGTTCCATCGCAATCCGCTTTGGGACCGGCTGCATGGGCATCTCCTGCGGTTCGGCCAGCGCGCTGCCGATACGTTTTGCCGTTTGAAACAACCCCGGCGTCATTCTCAACCAGGACAAAAAAATGAACACCAAACCTCCCGAATGTTACACCACTGATACGCAGGCGCGCTGCCTGCGCGTTCAAATGACAGCAAGCCGTTGGCTCGTGCTGCCGCTGGATCAGTTCGTTTTTGCCGATCTGGACAGCGAGGGCAAGGAACAAAAACTGCGTCTGGTTTTTGCCACGCATGAAATTTTGATTTCCGGCCACGTTTTGCAGCGGATTGAAACGGCCATACACCGGCTGGAATTGTCCGGCCTGATGAAATTGCCGGAGAAATATCATGCGCTGATTGCCGAAAACCAGCCCAGGATTCGGGAAATCGTCGTGACTGAAACCAAGCCCGGCGATTCACAGGCGCAGGCGGCACTAAATTAAAAGCGCCAAGGTTTTTCCTTACGCTGCCTTCGGCAAGCTCTTTGGTGGCGGAAGCTCACCCGATGCCTTGACCATTTCGTTGAGAAGCTGTTTGAAATCTTGCAAGCCGGTCGCGGGAATGATGATTGAATTGCGTTTGCCGCCTACGTCCTCGGCGATTCGCAAAAAACGGCCACGCGAATTTTCCTTGAGCGTCAGGAGAAATGATTTGCGTTCAATTTGAATCTGCTCGGCTTTAAGCGTGTCTTCCTGAACGAATGGACGCGGTGGCTGTGGCGCATGAGATTGCTGATACGGTTGGCGATAAGGCTGGCGGTGGAAGGGCGAGGGGCGTTCGTTTGAAATCATAAAATTCGCACGTTGCTTCTGACGTGCGCCAGCATGACAAACTTCATTTCTGCCTTCAACTTTATTTATAGAGTGCAATGGCGTCATTGATGCTCACCACGATTTTTTCAATGTAAGCCTTGTTTTTGGAAGTGAGCACTTGGATTTCGCCCGCCGTGCTCGAAAGACAGACATGATACGTAGGTTTTGCCCTGCACATTCCAAAGATAGTTCCACTGACAATGATGCCGGCAGCGGTGTAGGCGATGATCGCCGATGGAGAAATTCCACCGTATGAAAGAAATTCCCCGGTGAAGAAAATGATGATGCCAACAAAGAGAAGCAGGATTGCCCCTAAAACTCCTGGCGGTGTGTATGTCATGCTGACTGACGTAATGTTCCGTAACGCATAGGTCGTTCCTCCAACAACCACCCGTGTCGTGGTCACAGCCACAACCTTGTCCAAATATATCTTTTGTTCTTGCGGCGGCACAGGCAACGGCGGCGGCACAGGCCGCTGTTGTGGTGCGCCGCAATGAGGGCAGGCAGCCGCTTCCGTGCTGACGGATTGGCCGCATTCCTTGCATTGGATTAACGCCATAGGCTGACACAAATACACATTGGATTGACGAATGAAAAGTCAACAAAGTGATTGCACAAAATCGCGGGTGGCCTTGCCTTGATTTTGCTTCGGCCTGCGGTCCGGCGAACGGAAAAGTGAAGTTGCGTTTGCACAATGGAGCGTGATTCGCTTCATCGTGCAAACGCTTTTGTGTCGGTTTCTAAATGTCCACCGGCTTAATTCACCTGGTTGTCAGAAAACAGTGTGCTGACTGGCAGTATGGCTCGTTGGCGCGGGTCTGTATAATGATTTGCCGTCATCTGGATGGTGGTATGCCGCAGTTGCGCGCTACCGGCGAAAATCCCGTTTTGTTTGACAATGGCATCGCCAAATAGTTTCCGCAGTTCATGCACCTTCTTCCGAGCCGTAATGCCTTTTTCTTCAAGCCAGTCCATCAGTGTCTTCCAGTGAGGTTCACAACGATAGAAAACATACATAGTATTTTTCCATTGTATCTGGCTGGAAACGACAAATTCACTGGTCATGTCCGTGAGGCTCAATAATTCTTTCATTAACGCTGCATCAACATAAACAATTCCACACGAGTCATGCTTGGGCTGATGATAGGCGGTTGATTCGATTCGGATGGAATTATCATCCTGTTGAAGCTGGTTACAGAGCAGTGTGTCCGCTTCGGCTCGCCGCAATCCCGCGCACAGACAGAGAAGGAACAGCTTGTAGGCTTCAGTGTGTTCAGACCGGAGTTCTTCGTGCGCCGCCTTCAGGAGACCGGCGTAAGATATTCCGGGCGGTGCATGAAATTTCATTGAACCGTTCTTTTCAAATTTCAACGGTTCAAACCAATAAACTTCCCGTTCTCCTTTCTGCCCGTCCCTGACTTTGAATTTAGGAACGATAACCGAGAAATTGGGCTGGTTGATGATGTTGGCACTGAACAGGCTTTTGCAGTTTCGCAGGGCGGTGTTGAATGAACGACTCACTTCCAACCGGCGTTTGGGATTGTTGTCGGCGCGGGACAGGTATGCGATTTTCCAATCCGCAGCCGCTGCCGGTGAAATTGCTCGTAACGGCGTGGTTTCAACTTTTTGCGCCCATGCAGCATATTTCCCATGCCAGTGACAGTATTTGGCTTTGTCGTTTGCGAATCCCCGGATGTGCGCGGCCAGCGCCCGAAAATACAACGCATATCGGTGGAAAGTTTTCGGTTTCAAGTTGCTGACGCGCGCGACTTCCTTTAGGAATGCTCCCACGGTCGCTTCGCCATTAACGGCCACAGGAATCGAGACGGGCAGCGGCTGGTCAAAACTTGCCAGGGTTGCGTCCCATCCTTTGGCGACGAGCGAAAGATAAATGTCCCGCGCTTTGGTTGCAGCATCTTCCTTATTTGCCGTGTCCAGATCAAAGCTTCGGCGAATACCACGATGTTTGATGCGAACCGACCATTCGCCGGTTTTACGGTGTTGGCCGTGATAGGAATAGGTCCGGTGTTCGAGCCTGACTTTCCAATATCCCACATGAGTTTTTGGGAAACGCTTTGGAAGTTTTTTTCCCGAATCGGCTTGAGAATTGGCCGCTAATTTCTTGGCCACTTCTTGGCCACTTTTTCTGTCTTCGACAGTAGCAATGAGTTGTTCCATAATACGAGTCTAATGCACATATTGTTGATTTCACGTTTGTTATGGCGACTTATTACGACTCGTTACTACTCTGGACAACTGCCTACCTAATTTCTCATAATCGCTTGGTCGCAGGTTCAAATCCTGCTGGGCCCACCAGTCTTCGCTCGCAACATAGAGGAGAGCGAAGACTGCCGCGCCGGAGCGTCGTAGCGAAGGCGGGCTGCCATGCCTATCCGGAAAGGCTGCGAGCTACGACTCGGCAAGCCAAAAAAATCTTCGTCCGAATCGCAAATTCTCGGCGCAATCACCATTTCGGAATCGGAACACTACCCCTCATTTTAATTGCAGTTTCACGACCGGAATGTTTTGTTCCCCCAACCGCAATTTTTTATGAGGATTACCAACCTGAATCCCGACATCGGCATCGGCGCGAGCGGGTGGCTCGTGGAGATGGACGAACACCGCATTTTGCTGGATGCCGGAATGCATCCGAAACGCGAAGGCCGCGCCGCATTGCCGATGTTCAACAAGGCCGGGAATGCGGATGTGGATGCGATTGCAATTTCGCATTGCCATCACGATCACGTCGGCTCGCTGCCGGTGGCGTTGCGGCATTTTTCCAAAGCGCACGTGTTGATGACAGAGTTGAGTTATTTCATTGTCGAACGCGTGCTGCACAATTCCGTGAATGTGATGACGCGCCAGCGCGACGAGCTGGGCATCCGCGATTACCCGCTTTACACGCATGATGAGGTGGACGATATCGCGCCGCGATTCCAAGGCTTCAAATATAATCACGAAATCGAATGGGCGGCGTTCCATAAAATGCGCGCGGGACTGCCCTCGCCGACGCTGGAATTTTTTGATGCCGGCCACACGCTCGGTTCGGCGGGCATTTTGATCCGGGGGAAAAAGGAAACGCTGTTCTACACCGGCGATGTTTGTTTCCACGATCAGACGATTTTGCGCGCGGCGCGATTTGAAGACGTGAAGGCCGATGTGCTCATCATGGAAACGACGCGCGGCAACCGCGTTGTGCCGCTGGATTTTTCCCGGGAAAGTGAAATCGAACGGCTGGTGGCGGCAATCCATCACGCGCTCAAACACAAGGGCTGCGTGTTGATTCCGTCGTTCGCGCTCGGTCGCACGCAGGAAATGCTGGCGCTGCTGGCGCTGCTGATGCGCGCGGGCAAATTGAAGCCGCAACCGATTTACATCGGCGGGCTGGGGCGTGTGTTCACGGAGATTTACGACCTCGAAGCGCACCGGACACACCGCCGGCATGCGAACTTGCAATTGCACGAGGCGCTGGAACTCATCGTGCTCGAAAAAGAGCAGGCGGAAAAAATGAAATTGAGCGGCGGACGAATCTTCGTGATCACCGCCGGCATGATGAGCGAAAACACGGCGGCGCACGATCTCGCGGCGCGAATGATCGGAGACGAGCGGCAGTCCATTTTTTTTGTCGGTTACGCAGACCCGGATTCACCGGGCGGACGATTAAAGGCTTCGAAGCCGGGTGGGACGTTTGTGCTCAGTCCAAGCGCCGGTCGCGTCACGCGCAAATGCGACCTGCAGGATTTTGATTTGACGGCGCACGCGAACCGCGACGATTTGCTGGATTGGGTCGGGCAGGTTTCGCCGCGCGCGGTCTTGTTGAGCCATGGCAATGACGATTCGCGGGCCTGGTTCGAGGAACAAATCCGGTCGCGCCATCCGAAGGTCAAAATCATCCAGCCGCAACCGGGCAAAACGGTCCAGGCGTAAAGCCGCTGATGAATCGAATCTGCCGGCGGGGACGACTCACGCGATGGAATTTAATGCGCGTTTCCGCTGACGATGTTGCCGAGGTTGAAAATCGGCAGATACATGCAGACAACCATCCCGCCGATGAACACGCCCAAAAAAACGATGAGGAGCGGTTCAATCAGCGCCATCAACCCGGTGAGCATGGTTTCAACTTCCTCATCAAGAAAGTTGGAGACCCGCTCGAGCATGTTGTCAATGTTGCCGGTTTGTTCACCAGCGCTAATCATGCGGATGATCATGCTGGGAAAAACCGAATGTTTCCCCAGCGCAACGGCAATACCCTCGCCGCGTTCGATATCGATGGCGGCGGCCTTGATGGCTCTTTCCATTATCGTGTTACCAACAGTCTGAGAGGTAATCTGCAACACCTCCAGAATGGGCACGCCGCTGCGGATCAGCGAAGCGAAGGTGCGCGTGAAGCGAACAAGGCA
This sequence comes from Verrucomicrobiota bacterium, assembly GCA_049517655.1. Lineage (GTDB taxonomy): Bacteria > Verrucomicrobiota > Verrucomicrobiia > Limisphaerales > UBA11358 > UBA11358. The sequence goes on from JBEKRQ010000002.1 coordinate 55,370, forward strand.
GATTTTATGCGCGATGGGGCCGAAAATCGGGAGCTTGATCCGGCGTGAATCCCAAAAATCACGCCCGCTCTTGGTCTTGATAAAATAAAACCAAGCGTAGACCAAAGCGCCCAGGCCAATAAGAACAAGCGGCAGGTAATGCCGCATAAGGTCGCTAAGACTGATAATGAACTGGGTTGGCACCGGCAGTTTCGCGCCGAAAGATTGATAGACATCCTTGAAAACAGGAATCACTTTCACCAATAAAAATATGCTGATGCCAATCGCCGCCGTGCTCACGACTATTGGATACATCATCGCGGTTTTGACTTTTCGGCGAATGCGGGCGCTGCTTTCGAGGTAGGTCGCCAACCGCGCAAGGATTTCCGCCAGCAAGCCGCCCTTTTCACCCGCAGCCACCATTGAAACGTAGAGCTTGTTGAAGGCCTTGGGATGTTTCTGCAACGCCTCCGAAAAACTCTCGCCGCTCTCCACACGCGTGCAAACGTCCCGAATCACATCGCGCATGACTTTGTTGGGAGACTGCTCGGCCAGCGCCTGAAGGCATTGAACGATGGCGATACCCGCGTCAATCATGGTCGCCAACTGGCGCGTGAACACAACAAGATCCGCCAGCGAAATTTTGCCGCCTTTTGTTTTGCCCTTCTTGTAGATTTTTTCCTGGATGGATACCACCAGCAGGTTTCGGTTGAGCAATGCCGCAACAGCGGCCTGTTCGGTGGCGGCCTCCACCGTGCTGCGGATTTCGCGACCACTGGCTGTCTCGCGGGCTATGTAGGAGTATGATGGCATATCCTCTCGGTCCGATGATAAAAGTCACGTGACCCGGTCACAACTCTACATTCATGTCATTGCACTACTCAATTTTTAAATTCGCTGCCATTTGAAAGCAGCCTTTATTCCAAGGCATTGCCCTTGCAAACCATCACCCATGAATGCCCCAATTTTATTTAGCCCATGCATAAGAATGGGGTGAAAAAAAACAGCAGAAACAGTAAGTGATTCATTTGCAATATATTACACCGGTATAATTTGTGAAAAAAAATGTTGTCAAATGTCCGGAATTGCCCTATTTTCAACACCAATAGCACCACGCGGTGCCGGGGCAAACGGTTTTTGCCCTGCAAGTGCACAGGCACAAAACAACAAACAATTGAACAATTAACATCGGAGGAACCAGATGAAGTTTAACAAATGGACAATAGGTCTGGCGGCGGTCGGGGTGGTCAGCCTTGCCTCGGCGGCGCGTGCAGATGAAAGAATGAGCCAGGTTCAAACTGCGCTCTCAAACACCACCATCAGTGGTTACGTCAGCTCATCGTTCAACTGGGCCATAAGCCCGGGCGATTACCAGCACTCACCGGCGGGGTTTATTCCCTACCAAGGGACCTACGCCCGAGGGTCAGCAGCCAAGGAAAACGGTTTCAATTTGGACGTCGTCAAGCTGTCCATTGCGAAGCCGCAGGATGAATCGCAGTATGCCTCCGGCTATCAGATTGACCTGCTCTTCGGCCCGGATGCCTACGGCTACGACCGTTTAACCGACACTTATGATGGCTTTGCAATCCAGCAGGCCTATATCGCGCTGCGCACGCCGATTGGCAACGGGATTGACTGGAAGGTGGGTGTGTTTAATTCGCCCATCGGCTATGAATCGTTCGATGCCGGCAATGATCCGAACTACACCCGTTCCTGGGGTTATGCCATTGAGCCGACTACCTTCACCGGCGTTCTGGGTACCTACAAAATCAATGACCAGTGGGCAGTCTCGGCTGGCATTGCCAACACGGCGAATGGCATAATGAATGGCAGAGCCGGTGACAATGGCTTTCACAAGGACTGGAACAAGACGCTCATGGCAACGCTGTCCTATACCGCGCCGGCTTCATGGGGTTCGATGGCCGGTTCAACGCTCGATGCCGGTGTCATATACGGATTTGGTGGCACGGATCGTTTCTTTCCATACCACGCCAATGGCAACCAGGTTAATTACTATGGCGGGGCGACCCTGAACACGGCATGGAAGCCGTTGAAGCTGGGTGTGGCCTTGGATTACGTCCACAACCTTAACGGCGGTGAAAACTTCACTACGTATTATACCGAGGCTGACGTCTTTGCCGCCGGTGTCTATGGGACGTATAAAGCCACGGACAAGTTGAACCTGAATGCGCGTGTTGAATACGTCAAGGGAGAACTCAACACTGAAGTCCACGGCGGTGGCAGCTCCTCTTCAACCGTGGATGGGCTTAGTGTGACTGGCACTGTTGACTACGCCATGTGGGCCAATGTCATCAGCCGGCTCGAGTTGCGCTGGGATCATCTCGGCAAGAACTTCTCGCCGCTTGGTTTTAACGACGAAATATCGCCCCTCAAGGAAGATTCCGTGGGTTTCTACGCGAACATTATCTACAAGTTCTAACCCAGAGTTGGAACCTTTTGGCCCCTTCCGGCAAAACCGGAAGGGGCTTTTTGTTTTTTGGACTGCGGCGACGTGTTCGCTGCTTTCAAAAGCGCAGACTTGTCTGCGCACTCCATAGCGCGGGCACATCCGCGCATTCCAAAAAGTATTGCGCAACACATTCCTTTGGGACAAGGATTCCCATTATGAACTGGCCGCATGCACCAGCCCATTGGCTGTTCGAGCCGGGTATTTATATGGTGACGGCGGGCACGTATCGGAAAACGTCACACCTCAACACGCCAGCCCGTTTGGATTTCTTTTTGGAATCGCTCTTCTCTTATGCCGGAGAGTTTGGATGGTCGCTGCGCGCGTGGACGGTGTTGGCAAACCATTATCACTTCATTGCCGTCTCACAGAACTCCGCCACGTTGCGGCATTTCATCAGCAAGCTGCATATGAAAACGGCGCGGGAGTTAAACTGTCAGGACCAAATGCCGGGACGAAAGGTGTGGTTTCAATTCTGGGACAGCCACATCACATTTGAGCGGTCATATCTGGCGAGGTTGCATTATGTCCATTACAACCCGGCCATCCATGGCGTGGTGGGTTTGGCGGAAAATTACAAATGGTGTTCCGCCTCATGGTTCGCGCGCAACGCCACGCCGGCTTTCGTGAATACGCTGAAAAGTTTCAAGACCAACCGCCTGAACGTGCTGGACGATTTTTGATTTGGACTGCGGCGACGTGTCGCCGTTTTCAAAAGCGCAGACAAGTCTGCGCACTCCATAGCGCGGGCACGTCCGCGCAATCTAAAGTTTCCCGCCCAAAACCGACGAGGACGAGCGCAATCTCCTTAAGGAACACATCCCTGCGTTGCTTCAGTTGAAACTGGATTATTGTTCCGTGACTTACGCCACCAGCCCCAATGCAAGGAACTACCACGTGTTGCCGGGACTGCACTTCCCTACACCGAACCAGTCACGCTCAACCGTTCAAGTTCCGAAAAATCCCGGCTTGGCGTGAAGCCGAATGCCGGACTCAAAACAAATTGTTCGCCACAATGCCAAGCACGCTCAACGGTCCTTGATCTTCCAGTCCTTCCGTCGCCTTGTCCACTTTTTGCATCGTGAGTCTGGCATTCCTGTAAAATTCCTGGTCGTTGACGAGTTTGCCGATCGTGCCCTGCCCCTGGTTTATCTTCAGTAAAATCTGGTCGAGGTTCGTCATTGAAGCCGTCGTCGTGTTGTAAAGCGTCTCATCCGTCACGAGTTTGCCAAGCGTGCCCTGACCGGCTCTGACGCCGCTTACGGTGTTCTGCAAATTGGTAACTGTCGCGAGCGCGGAATCGTAAAGCGATTGGTCGTAAATGAGTTTGCCAACCGTGCCTTCGCCTTTGGCGATCTGGCCGGAAATGCTTTCGATATTCGTGATGGTTGCGCCAAGGTGGCTGCTGTTTTGTTTGAAAAAATCCGTCAACGGGCCGAGCAAGTTGTCAATCTTGTCACCGGTGAAACTTTTGCCGAAGTTTTCAATGCCGGTGGCGGCTTTGTCGAGTTTGGCCATGATGGCGTTGAGGTCCGGTCGTTCTTCGGTTGCGAGCACGGTCCCGTCAATGGCGCGCGGGGCCTCCGGTGAACCGAAGTCAAGGAAAACAAAATTCTGCCCCATCAAACCGGTGAACCTGACGGAGGCTTTGCTGTCGGTCTTCACGACGGCATTGCCGTGAAGCTTCATCGTGACGCGAACCTTTTCGTTTTCGAGCGCGATTTTTTCGACGCGGCCGACTTCGACGCCGGCCATTTTGACGCTGTCGCCGACTTTCAATTCCTGGACGGTGTCGAACAGTGCGCTAATTTGGTAGCCGTGTCGGAAAAAATCCGAGCCGCCGAGGGTTTCAACGATGGCCCAAGCGGCAAAGACCACCAGGATCACAAAAATGCCCAGACGGGTTTCAAGAGAATTTTTCATAGGTTTTTAGATCAAGTTTCGCGTTTAAAGTCTGCGTGCAAAAAATTTTGAACGAGCGGGTCGTTACAGCGCTTCACTTCGTCAGGCGTGCCAATGATGATGATGTGGCCTTCGTTGATGACAGCGATGCGGTCGGCCACCCCGAACGCCAGGTCGCGGTCGTGCGACACAATGAGCGATGTGACGTGAATACGCCGTTTCAGTTTCAAAATCTCCTCGCTGACGACGGCGGCTGAAAGCGGGTCGAGTTCACTCGTCGGCTCATCGTAAAGAATCAACTGCGGCTCGATGACCAGCGCACGGGCGATGGCGGCGCGCTTTTTCATGCCGCCGGAAAGTTCGCCTGGCATTTTATCCCTGGCATCCTTGAGCCCGACCGCTTCGAGTTTTTCAGCAACAATGCGCGCGATTTCCTCCGGCGGTTTGAGCCGGTGCTCGCTCAAGTAAAGCCCGACATTTTCGCCGACCGTCAGCGAGTTGAGCAGCGCGCCGGACTGGAACACCATCGCGAGCCGGTATTTGCTGGCGATTTCCGGCGTTTGGATGGATTCGCCGTTGATGAGAATCTCCCCTTCGTCGGGTGACTCAAGGCCAATGAGATGCTTGAGCAACACGCTCTTGCCGCTGCCGCTCGGCCCCATGATGACAAAAACTTCGCCGGGTTGAACCTCGAAATCGATGCCCCTGAGGACTGCTTCGTCACCAAAACTTTTACGCAGGCCGCGCACCTGGAGGCTGACGCCGGAATGATTGTTCGTCACGTCATTCATCATTTCAAAAGAATGCGTGTCAGGAGGTAGTCAAAAATCACAATCAGGATGATGGAATTGACAACCGCCTTCGTCACCGAACGGCCGATGCCGCGCGGGCCACCGATGGTCGCAAGCCCTTGATGGCACGAAACGATGCCGACGATCAGCGCAAAGCAAAAACTTTTGAAGACGCCATTGGCCACATCCTTCAGTTCAACAATGTCGCGCAAATTCGCGAAGAACGCCTGAAACGAAATCGCGATATGGCTGTTGGTTTCCGCGACCAGCGCACCGCCGAGCCAGCCGACCAGAATGGAAAAAACCACCAGCATCGGCAGTGCAATGGCGATGGCCACCAGCCGTGGCAACACGAGGTAGTGAACCGGGTTGATATTCATCGTGCGGAGCGCGTCAATTTCCTGATACACGCGCATTGAGCCGATTTCCGCCGCCATGGCCGAGCCGATGCGTCCGGCAATGAGAATGGCCATCAAGACCGGCGCCAGTTCCTTGGCCATCGCGATGCCCACAATGCCGCCGACCGCGCTGGCCAGGCCGCGCTCGACCAGCACCGGGCCGGTTTGCAACGTGATGACAGCACCGATGAAAAACGACAGCACGCAAACCATCAGCAAACTTGCGTTGCCAATTTCAAAAAATTGGTCGAATATCTTTTGCCGCTGCCGCCATGCCAGCGGCAAAGCCAGCAGCGTGCGCCAAAACAGCAGGATGATTTGACCAACGTTCTCAAACATAATTTGAATGCGCCTTCATTTTGCCATTTGACCGGCCTGCTTGTGCCATTTGAGCACCGGGACATAAAACAGGCGCAATTTTTTCATCTCCGAATCTGATTGATACTGGAAAAGGCCCAGGAAGAGCGAGCATTTTTTGGATGCGGGCGCTGAATCCCGGCGATAAAAGTTCCACAACAGCGATTGGCTGGCAGCGCCGGATTTTGGATTGCTTTCCGATCGCCACAAGGACCAGAGCGGCGACCAGTTTCGTTCGATGCCGCGATTGTCCGGCAACACCGGTTCAATCGGCGCGAGAATTTGCAGCCGGTTGTTTCCATTGAAATCACGATGATACGTGAACAGCGGCCACAGATCCACGCGATGGCGTTGTGCGCCGGTTTCGATGTTCTTTTCCGTTACATTCGCAAATAAATAAAATAGGATGCGAGTGCGCCGCTGATCGAGCAACTCGGTGTGAAGGCGGTTGAATTTGTAAAACGGCCACAGATAAAAGTCGCTTTCCAAAACGTCGCTGTGCGCCCGGCTGAACAGCGGCCAGACGCGCGTGGTGGTTTTGCCTTCGCCGCGCGCGACGACGATGAACGGCCACGGGCTGTCCCATTCGCGGTATTTTTTCTCGCGGTCGTCAGTCCAGGTAAAAAAAGGCCAGAGCACGGAAGTCGAGTTGCGTTTCGGCGAACGGGATAGAGCGTACAGCGGCAGCGACGCGCGAAATTTTTCCGGATTATCGGTGCCGATGCCGTTGTCCTGGCGAAAATGGACCGGCCAAAGGGCGAAAAATTTGTCATGGCCGCCGATGATTTCCGTTTCGCCAAAATCGTTGGTGCGCGTGGTCACGTCTTTGTGTTCATTACCGGCCAGCGGCCAGAATTGCCAGCCACGCAATCCCTCACCGTGACGAAGGTGGAAAAACGGATAGAGATAATTATCCGTCACCACGTCGCGTTTGCGAGTCTCGCTGTAAATCGGAAACATCACGAAAAAAATGTCGTCGTGAAACAGCCGGTCCTTGAGATGGCCGTAAAATGGAACAAGCGCGGTGTAATTTTCACCCGCGTCCGGCGAACGCTGTTGGAAATAAATCGGGAAAAGCGTGAAACGTCTTTTTGGGGTGTTCTCCTGGTTCTTACCTCCGGAAAAACTGAGTAATTGGCAAAATTGCCAGCGAGACTCCGCTCCAAAACATTCGTAAGTCAGCAGCGGATAAAGCAGGTCATTTTCTTTCGATTCAACAGCAGGATCGGAATCGTGCGAAAATAACGGTGAAATGCCCCATGTTTTTTCCGAATCTTTTTCCTGGCTGTAGAAAAATGGGCCGATTGCTTCGGAGCGATGCCCCGAATCCAATGTCAACGTAAACTGACTGAAGAGCGGCCCGGCGACAAAGTCATCCGCGCCGAAAACGCCAAAGGAAGAAAAGCTCAGCGCAAAAAACCACCAGCAAATTCTCGGACAAATTTTGAATTTTTTAGGACCAATTGACATGAAATTCCTGTCTGGCGTTATCGTTAATGGAAGCCTGTTTTACGTGATATTAACCATTTCAATGCTATTTTTAACATTCAGATTGACTTCTTGCCAAATTATTCTATTCTTGTCCACCACTTGAGGTATTTGACCTCGGTTCCTCCTGACCCAGTGTCGGCGATGAGTTGTCGGCACTGGGTTGATTTGTTTTTATTAACGGACGCCACCGGCCAAGTAAATTCAACAACGCCGGTAAAAATGTCAGGCCCGCAATCATGCAGGTCGCAATACCCGTCGCCATCAGACAACCCAAAGTGTACAAGCCGTGATGTTTGGCGAGCATCAGGCTGCCGAAACCGGCAATGGCCGTCAACCCTGACACGAGCACAGCCTTGCCGGTGCTCCGCGACAAAATGCCGGGCGTGTGCTCCTCGGCAAAGCGATTAAGGATGTGAATGCCGTTGGTCACGCCAATGCCGATGACCAGAGGCAGCGTCATGATGTTTGCCAGATTAATGGGAATCGCCAGCCGGCCCATCAACCCTGCCAGCCAAAGCGTGCCGATGGCCACCGGCAGCAATGACAGAATCACGGCCCCCACACTCCGGAAATGGAAGAGCACCATGAGCGCAATGGCCGTCAAGGAATACCACGCCGCCTGCAAATAGCTGTCCTTCATCATCGTCTCGTATTCGTAGAATTGAACCGGTGTGCCGGTGGCATTGGGATCCACGGTCCGCAAAGCGGCGACGAATTTTTCCTGGTTGTCACGCTGCCAGACATCGTCCTTGGGATAAACCTGCAGCAAAAATTTTCCGGTCACACCCACAAATTGGTTGCGCACCGCTGGCGGCAGGTCCTCGACGCGCAACGGTGCGCTGTCGTCCTGCTGTTGCAGGAACCGGAAGGTCCCGATCAGATCGGAAAACAAGGCCTGCTGGAACTGCGCCAGTTTGTCCGCGTGTTCCGCAAGCGCCGAAGCGTCGCCTTGCAACATCGCCTTGCGCAAATTTTCAATCGCCTGCCGCAAGGAAACCAGCTGCCGGGTCAAAGCCGGATCGCCGTTCCCCACTTCTTCGAGCGCGTTGCCAAGATAACCGGAAAGTCCGTAAAGCGTACGGCTCAATTCATAAACATTCACCGGGCGCAGGTCCGGCGTGTTGAACGCAAGGGTTGCGATTTCCTGTTTGATTTCGCCAACCAATCTTAATTTGGTGGTCTGATCCGCGAGAAAATCGGCGTAAAATGGCGGTTCAACATCCGCGACCACCGGAAGCTTCTTTATTTTTTCCGCCAGATCAACGGCATTGGTCAGCGAGTCGGCAATAACCGCTCCGTAAAGCAGCGATTTATCCGCCGAATCTAGCAGTTTGTGGGCGAAGACCACCGACGGCAGGCTGGGACTCTGCAATTCGATCAGGTTGTAATCGAAATGAACTTTGCGGGCTTCAAACAACGCCGCCACACACAAACCGGCGGTGATGCCCATCACCAGCACGGGCCGTTGCAACCAGATGTTTTCAATCCGCGCCCGGGTTTCGTCCTCGGTTGCCTGGCGGTCAACGACATTTTGCCGACCGCGCAACAGCAGCACCGGCAGCATCGTCATCATCGGCACAAAACATAGCAGCAGGCCGCCGCCGCAGATGATGCCCATTTCCTGAATGCCCTTGAAATGGGTGAACGCCATCGCCAGGAACGCGCCCGCCGTGGTCAACGCGCCGGTGAAAATCCCCTGCCCGGTGAAGACCATCGCCTTGGTCAGCGCGGCTTCCGCCGCTTTACCATGCCGCAGTTCCTCCTCATAACGGGTGATCAAATGCACGCCATAATCAATCCCCAAGCCGATGAGCATCGGCACAAACGTGACCGTCAAAATGTTCAGATGCCCGATCGTCAGCGCGGCAAACGCGAGCGTATAGGCCAGACCGACGACCAGGCAGAGTGTTGCCTTGAAGGGCCGACCGGTCTCATTGTACCCGTATATGAAAATCAGCGCGCACAAAACGAGCGACACGATGCTGGCCAGCGTGGCGTCTTTCTTTGATTGCACCATTTGATCGTAATCCAGGACCGGCTGGCCCGTGAGACCCACGTTGAGGCCGGGCACTTCAATTTGCGTTTCTTTGACGAGCTGGCGCAAACGATCAATCGAGCTGGCGTTCAGCTCGTCCTGGATTCGCGCGACCGCTTGGCCCGCCGTTTCACGGTTGGTGCCCGCGCTGGGCGCATGGGTTTCAACCAAAAAAATGTGGCCGTTGGCAAAGGTGATGTAATTCGAGAGCACACCACTTCCGCTGGGGTCGAACAAGGCGATGACATTGGGCGACGGCGGCGTGCCGGACCGTTGCAGGGAATCGGTGGCCTGCGTCACGATGCGTGTCAGCGCTGGCAGCGAATTGACCAGCGAGTCGGTGTCGGCGTTGGTTTCGCGCGGTGCGGTGCGGAACGCCGTGTTGATTTGTTCAAAAAACGAGACCAGGTTCGTCGTTTGGGTGAACTGCCGGATGAACGGTCGGGCGGCCTGGAGCATGATTTTCATCTCCATCAGGTTCGTCTCCGACCCGTAGAGCAGCCCTTTGGGGCCCATCATCATCGGGTTCTGCGCGTAAAAAACATCCTGGAACAGGTTCGTTTCCGCCTGCATTTTGGCGGCGATGCGTTCGACAAACTGCCGGTTTTTCTCGAGGTCGTCACTCTCCACCACCACCACCAGGGCATCCGGCTGCGGAAATTCCTTTTGGAACCGGAGAAAATTCCGGTGATATTTCTGGTTGGGCCCGACCAGGTTGTCCTGGTTCATGTCGAAGGCGAGATGGCCGTAGGGCTTCGGCAGGGCATAAACCACGCAGATCAAGAACAAGCCGATCTGCGGCCAGAAAACCCATCGGGGATGACGGATCACTGCCGCCGCCAACCCGGCGAGCAGCCGCGCGGGAAAACTGTCAGCGCTTAATGCCTTCATGTTTCAGGCACGGGGTTCATGACTTCACCGCGTCGTCGGGGAATTCGGCGTTGGAATAAACTTCATTCACATCGTCATGTTCTTCCAGCGCTTCAATCAATTTATTGACCGCTGCGATGGCCATTTCATCGGCCAATGGCAGGGTGATGGTGGGCAGCGCCGTGATTTCCGCCGCTTCGCATTTGATGCCCTTTGTTTCAACTTGTTTGTGCACGGCCTCAAAATTGCCCGGTTCGGTCAGAATTTCATATCCTTGCGGCTCGGCCTTGAAATCCTCCGCGCCCGCCTCGAGCGCCAGTTCCATCAATTGATCTTCCCCTGCCGCTTCGCGCGACACGATGATTTGCCCTTTCCGCTGAAACAACCGGCTGACCGAGCCCGGCGTTGCGATGCTGCCGTTGTTCTTGGTCACGATGCTGCGAATGTCCGACGCCGTGCGATTGCGGTTGTCCGTGCTCACCTCGACAAGCAGCGCCACGCCATGAGGCCCGTAAATTTCGTAGGTCAATTCCTCGTAGTTCGAGCCTTCGCCGCCGCCGGTGCCCTTCTTGATGGCGCGCTCGATGTTATCACGCGGCATGTTCGCCATCCGGCCCTTGAGTAGCACCATGCGCAGACGCGGATTCATGCCTGGATCGCCGCCGCCGATTTTGGCGGCAATGGTGATTTCGCGGCCCAGTTTGGAAAAAATCTTCCCGCGCTTGGCGTCAATCGCTCCCTTGAAGTGCTTGACCTTCGCCCATTTGCTGTGTCCGGACATGGTTGGTTATTGGTTGAATGTTGAGGGCCGAAAGCGAAGCCCAATTTTCTTTCAACTCTCAACTTTCATCTTTCAACTCGCCCGCTCCACATAAACCGCTGTGCCGTAACACAGCACCTCGGTGATGCCCGCCGCAAGCTCCGTCGCGTCGTAACGCACGCCGATGACGGCGTTGGCACCGAGCTCTCCGGCATGTGTGAGCATCTGGTTGAAGGCGTCTTCGCGCGTGCGTTCGCAAAGATTGGTGTAAAGCGAAATGTTCCCGCCGAAAACCGCCTGAATGCTGGCGCCGAAATTCCCGACGATGGAGCGCGACCGCACAATGATGCCGCGCACGACACCGAACGATTTGTTGATGCGATAACCGGGCAAATCAAATGTCGTGGTTGTCAATGGATGTGTCTGACTCATGCCGGAATTGAACACGAGCACACGCGGCGACAAAAGCGAAAAGTTCCGTTTGCCCCGGAGCGCGGACAGCTTGTCCGCGTGCCTAAGGCGAGAGCCACGCAAACGCCGGCAAATTTCGCAACACGGTGAATACAAACACGGTTATGAGAAGCGCCCACAACATTATGGGCGATATAATGAACGCGACCGGTTGGTTTCGGGTTTTTTGCACGACAAACCATGCGCTCTGCGCCGTCAATGCCGTGAGCACCAGTACAAGCAGCGCGTTGTCATGCAGCGCGAGCAAAACGTGGCCGTGCAACAATTGATACACCGCCCGCGTCCCGCCGCAGCCCGGACAATACAAACCCGTCAGCGCGTGAAACAGACACACGGGATAAAAACCGTGCGTAGCCGGGTTGAAGAAAAACAAAACGGCCAGCGCGCAAAGAATGGCAAAACTCAAAACCGCGCCCGCAAAAAATTTTAGCGAAGAAATCGTCGAAATTTTCGGCGGAATGGTTCGTGGTCCGGCGCGCATGCTTTTTCAAAAATCAGAATTGCCTTCCGTTGAATATGACGTCGGTGTGGCCGGACGCGATTGCGAACATCAAAAACAAAAGGCCGATGGCCGAAAGAATCAATCCGGCGATGGCGAGTCCGCGGCCTGTATAAAGTCCCGGCCGCTCGCTGATTTGCGCCAGCGCGATGATCGAAAAAATGAGGCCGAGAATGTTGAACGGGAATCCGCCGCAACAGCAAAGGCATGTCACCGACAAAATGCCGAAAAGCAGTCCTGCCGTCGCAAAGGAATTGGTTCTGGGCACCAAGCCCGCCATGGAAATCCCCGGCCTCAGCGGCCCAATCACCGGTGGAATCAGCGGCGCGAAATGTCCCGCAAATTCCGGCAACGCGCCGAGCGCCTTCCATCCCGTCGCGCCTTCCGCCAGCGTTTGTGTTTGTGCGTTGGCGCGGCCCTCGGCAATCCACTGTCGCAGTTGCTCAACTGCCGCCGGGCCATAGGTTCTGCCGTCCGCTCCAATGATTTTATACATGGCGCACCCTTCTATTCGTCCTCATTTTCGTCGCTTGCATGAGCGACATCTGTGCACACGCCGCGTTTTGTTTCGGTAATGAAGTCCAGTAAAATATTTGCCGGAGTGCTGGCGTTTTTTCCCCGCGCCTCCGCGATTGCCGCCCGCAAATTCTTTCCGCTGCGAAACAACAAGTGATAAAGCCGTTTCAATTCCAGCCGCTGTTCCGCTGTAAATCCCGCGCGGCGCAGGCCGATGCTGTTCAACCCGCAAAGCTCATTCACCCGATGCACCATCGTGAACGGCGGCAAATCCTGGGTAATGACCGAGCCGCCCTGCATCAGCGCCAGCGTGCCGACGCGGCAAAACTGGTGCACGCAGCAGTTGCCGGAAATGAACGCACGGTCGCCCACTTCCACGTGCCCCGCCAGCAACGCGCCATTGGCCAAAATCACGTGGTCGCCGACCACGCAATTGTGCGCCACGTGGGCATTGGCCATGAAAAAATTGTGCGAGCCGATGATCGTTTCTGCGTCCGGTTTGTTCGAGCGGTGCGCCGTGAAATGTTCGCGGAACACGTTGTGGTCGCCGATGCGCAGGCGCGTCGGTTCGCCCTTGTATTTCAAATCCTGCGGCGCGTCGCCGATGACGCAGCCGGCGTGAAACTGGTTGTGCGCGCCAATCGTCGTCAGCCCCGTGAAATAAACGTGCGGCCCGACGACGCAGTCCGCGCCCAACTCCACACCGTCGTCAATCACGGCATAAGGCCCTACGCGAACCGTGGAGTCCAGTTTCGCTTTCGGATGAATGATTGCAGTTGGGTGAATCATGTTTTATTCGTTGAACCGTCTAATCGAGTTTTGCTCGGTGAACGGCAACAATTCAACGGTTTAATGCATTGCATCAAAATCAAAAAGGATTTTCAGCAGCTTTATTTTTTTAGGCCGTACTTGCGCAGCAATTCGGCAAAAGGCGTCGAACCATTCCACGCCGGTTTTGGTTTTAAGCCAAGCCGTTGCCAAAGCGCATCGAAAAAATCAGGCTGCGGTTCGCCCGTCTTGGGATCCAGTTTGATTCCCGCCCGCCGCCACATCTCATGCCACAAATGGATGGCATAGGATTCGTTTGTAAACAGCTGCCTTGGCGGATTTGCATTTTCGGCCAGCAACCGTTTCCAGTCCCAAAAATCGAGCGGGCAAAAAACTTCGGGCGGTTTGACGAATTGCTGCAATCCGTTTTCGCGCACGATGCGGTCAATCAAAAGCGGGCCGGTTTTTCCCCACGTCAGTTGTGTCCGGTTTTCACGGCTGGCCGCCTCGTAACATTGGCGGACCACCGCGTGGCCTGGGGGAAACTTGAGTGCCGCACCCGTGGCTTGGGTCCCGGTCCGGGTTCGCTCGCTCGCAATGATCACCGGATCCACAAAATCGAACCGTCGGAGACAAACCATGTCGGTGTCAACCCACCATCCGCCTCTCTCCAGCAGAAACTTGAAGTGAAAAAGATTGGCAAAGGCTGACACACTGCCTCTGCCTGGGCCGCGGGGGTAATAAAAAATCTCGGAGGCCGGAATAATTTCCGCCGCGTTGCGCAAAACCGTCCCACGGGGAACATTTGCGATTTCGTCGTAGCAATACAAATGATACTCGTAGCCGTTTTTCAAAAAAGAGGTGATGGACAGTTGCTCCAGCAACAACAATGGCCGGCCAATCCACAAGCTGTTGATGACTTCTGACATGTCTTTTACGAATAAAAATGCCCCAACTCGCGCAACGAAACGTAATCCTTTGGCCGTTCCGGCGTCGCGCGGCCAATGATGACGTGGTCGAGCACTTCAATTTTCAAAAGCTGACCGGCACGGATCAAATCGCGCGTTACCTTGATGTCGGCCTCGCTCGGCGTCGGGTCGCCACTCGGATGATTGTGCGCCAGCACCACAGCTGCGGCATTGGCGGCAATGGCAGACCTGAATACCTCGCGCGGATGCACCAAAAGCGTGTCAAGCGTGCCTTCTGTGATTTTTTCGTCCACGCGGATGAGACGGTGCCGCGTGTTCAACAGCAGCACCTGTAACGTTTCCACGTTTTTGACCAGGTTCATTTCGCGCAGCAACCGCACAACGTTTTCAGGATTATCGAGCACGGGTGATTCGTGCTGGAGTTCGCCCGCCATCTTCCGCGCCAGCGCAAACGCGGCCACCAGCGTCACCGCCTTGTCACGCCCGATACCTTTGACCTTTTGCAAATCGGCGATGGATGCCTGCGCCAGCGCCTGAAGCGTGCCGAACTTCTGCAAAAGCTGCCTGCCGATTTCGACCGCATTCACGCCTTTTAAACCGGTGCGTAGCAGAATGGCTATTAATTCCGCATGGCTCAAGGCGTCCGCGCCATGCTCGACGAGTCGCTCGCGTGGACGTTCACTGACAGGCTGATCCTTGAGGCGCATGGATTTGTTCACACCGATTGATTTAACCGCGAAACACACGAAACACACGAAAAAATTTGTCGAAAATCTTAATTTCCCCTTCAACCTTCTTCGCGCGGCATTTACAGCCCCGTTAGGGGCGAAATCTTTGTAGCAACGCCTACGCAAAATAATTCCGAGCCCCGTCAGGAGCGGCATATTCCGATGTCGCTCCGCTGGAGCTTGAATTTGTTTTGATGCGGATTTCTACAAATATGGCGCACCTCCGGCGCTTTCTTTTACGCGACAAATCTGTGTTTCATCTGCGTTCATCTGTGGCTAAAGTTTCCGCCAGATGGAATCCGCACGCACCCAGAACGATTCGCTCACGCCGTCTCAACGGCAGGCGGTCGCCACGCGCGGCAATGTGCTCGTCATGGCCGGCGCGGGCACGGGAAAAACGCACACGCTCGTCCAGCGCTATCTGGATTGCCTCTGCAATGAACGCGCGTCGCTCGACGAAATCCTTGTTGTCACCTTCACCGAAGCCGCCGCCACCGAAATGAAGCAGCGGTTGCGCCGTGCGATGGAAGAGAAACAACAGGAAAATCCCGGTGATTCGTTTTGCCTTGAGCAGCTCGCGCTCTTCGATACCGCGCATATCGGCACGCTCCACAGCTTTTGCCTCAAGCTGGTGCGCGAACATTTTTACGAACTCGGCCTCGACCCTCAAATGGCCGTGCTCGACGAAGGCGAAACGCGCCTGCTCGCCGACGAAACCCTTGATGAAGAATTGCAGGAACACTACGCCGGGCAGAATGAACTCGCCGGATCGGTCCAAAAATTGATTCAAGTTTACGGTGGCGGGCGCGATGAGAAAATCCGCCAACTCGTTTCGCGGCTGCATCATTACGCGCAAACGCGGCCCGACGCCGAAGGCTGGCTTACGCGCCAAATCGAGAAATTCAACTCACCTGAATCGGGCCAATGGCACGCCTGGCTGCTCGACGGCATTAAAGCCTGGCGCGACGAATGGCTGCCTGTGCTTGAAAAATTGCGCGCGGAAAACGTCAAGGCCGCCGAATGTCTGGAAATCCTGAAAAATCTGCCGGAAACATTTTCCCGCGAACAGGCCGCGACAGTTTTGGGCAAAATCCAAGCTACTGATGAGGACTGGCCTTCACGTCAAAAAACTGTCTTGCGAAAACCGCTGGAGAAATTTTATGCCGATGCCGCGTTTTTGAATTCGCTCGCAGCCATTGAAAATGGCCGTGACCCGCTTGCGGAAGACTGGGATTGGGTACGCGGTCATATGAGCGCGCTGCTGCGGCTGACACAACATTTTGCCGCGCGATTCGCCGCGCGCAAACGCGACGACGGGGTTTTGGACTTCCACGATATGGAGCAGTTCGCCTTGAAGCTGCTTTGGGATTTCGGCGCGGACAAACCAACGCCGATTGCCCGGCATTGGCGCGAAAAAATCCGGTTCGTGTTCGTGGACGAATATCAGGACATCAACGCCGCGCAGGACAAAATCATACAAGCGCTCGGACGCGACGGCGCGGTGGCAAACCGTTTCCTCGTCGGTGACGTGAAACAGAGCATTTACCGTTTCCGGTTGGCCGACCCGAAAATCTTTCGCGATTACGCCAAAATCTGGCGCGGCAAAGATGGCCGGGTGATTCCTCTTGCCGAAAATTTTCGCAGTCGCGAGAGCCTGCTCCATTTCGTGAATTCAGTTTTCGAGCAGCTCATGCGCGATGAAATCGGTGGCGTGGATTATGACACCGAAGCGCACCTGCAATTCGGCGCACCCGAAACGCGCGTGGAATTGGGCATGGCGAAAGACCCGTCGCCGCGCGCGGAATTGCTTTTGCGTTTCAAAAGCAGTTCTAAAAACAACGCGGAAACGGACGATGAATCCGGTGCGGACGATTTGGCAGACTTGGAAGAGACGGCAAAAGAGGCGCGACTGCTCGCGTTGCGATTGAAGGAATTGAAAAAATCGCGGCACGCGGTTTGGGACGAAGAACAAACAGGGTTTCGCGCGGTTGAATGGCGTGACATGGCCGTGTTGCTGCGCGCGCCATCGAACAAGGTCGAGGTTTACGCGAAGGAATTCGCACGCGCGGACGTGCCGCTTGTTGCCGAGCGCGGCGGATTTTATGACAGCCCGGAAATTCTGGATTTGCTGTGCCTGTTGCAACTGCTCGACAACCCGTTGCAGGACGTTCCGGTCATGGCCGTGTTGCGTTCGCCGTTCGTCGGCTGCTCGCTGGATGAACTGGCCCAAATCCGGCTTACCGCAACGCACCAGCATTTTTGGACGGCGCTGGCCAGAAGTCAGAAGTCAGAAGTCAGAAGTCAGAACGAAACGGCACGGAAAATTGAGAGGTTTCTCGAACGGTTCTCCCGCTGGCGGCAACTGGCGCGGCAGGCGTCGTTGTCACAGTGCCTGGAAGACGTGCTGGCCGAAACGCATTATGCCGACTGGCTGTTTTCGCAGTCCCGCGGCGCGCAGCGGCGCGCAAACGTTGAACGATTTTTGGGGCTTGCGCAAAAGTTCGACCAATTTCAACGGCAGGGATTGTCCCGGTTCCTGAAATTCATCGAGGCGCAACGCGAAACCGGGGCCGAGCCGGAAGTCGCGCCGGTCTCGGGCGAAAACGCCGTGCGGCTGATGAGCATTCATCAAAGCAAAGGGTTGGAATTTCCCGTGGTAGCCGTCGCCGATCTTGCGAAGCCGTTCAACACGCAAGACCTGCGCGGTGAAATTATTTTCGATGAGGAACTCGGCTTGTGTCCACGCGTCAAACCGCCGCAAACGGGCCGCCGTTATCCGAGTTTGCCGCATTGGCTCGCGCAACAACACCAGCGCCGCGAACAGTGGGGCGAGGAACTGCGCCTGCTTTACGTGACGATGACGCGCGCCCGCGACACATTGATTCTCACCGCCACCGTTACGCAAAAAAAATGGGAAACGCTTTGGACAAAACCGGGCGCGATCACAACACAAGCCATCGTCACGGCAAAAAGTTACGCCGACTGGCTCGCTCTCTGGTTTGCGCAGCAGGCAAATGGGTTGAGTTCACAGCGAACTGAAGGCCAACTGCCGCATTTGCGCTGGCGAATTGCGGATGACGCGGAACTGACGAGTGAGTTGGCGACAAAAAAAGGCGGGCTCGAAATGGAGTCGTCCGTGCTCGACGAAAAATCAAAACGAAGACTTCGCAACGTGTTGACATGGCGATATGAATTTAGCGCGGCAACGCGGCGCGCGGCCAAGTCATCCGTCACGGCGTTGCGGCGGCAGGCGGCGGAATTGGATGATGAAGCGGAACAGGTTTTTAGTCTCCAGTTTTCAGCAAAACGGCTCGCGAGGATCGGCCTTCGTCAGACTTCGGCCAGACGAGCGCTCGCCCCACCAGCCCGAAATCTGCAATTGAATGCGGCGGACGTGGGCACGGCGCATCACAAATTTCTTCAGCATGTCTCGCTTGAAAAAGCAGGGGATGGCGCAGCGCTCGAAGTGGAGGCAAAACGCCTGGAGCACGAAAAAGTCCTGTCCGCCGATGAGCGTGCAGTGTTGAGTTTGAAGGATGTCGCTGCATTTTGGAGTTCGGATGTCGGACGGAAAATTCGCGAGCAAGTGGCTCATGTGCGGCGCGAACTGGCATTCACGGCAAAATTCAGTCCGAAGGAATTGGATGAAATTTTAGGAACGAAGTCGGAATCGAAACTCGACGGCGAATTTGTCGTCGTGCAGGGCGTCGCGGATGTGGTCGTGCTGTTGCCGAAGGAAATCTGGCTGGCCGATTTCAAGACGGATGAAGTTCACGCAAATGAATTGCCGGAGAAAATGCGGCTCTATGCGCCACAAATGAAACTTTACGCGCGTGCGCTGGCGAAAATTCATTCACGCCCCGTCACAAATTGCTGGCTGCATTTTTTGTCGGCGCGGAAAACAGTAAGTGTGGAAATTTGACCGGGGGAGGGACGGTTTGCCACCCCTCCCGGAACCAAATTTAATCAGGCGATTGCAACGGAAGTTGATCTCCCGCATTTTCCTGCGCGGGCGGATCAGCGGGAACAGGTTTTTCAGCGGCCGGCGCGGCAGGCGGGTTTGCTTCGCGCAGGCGCACCAGCACGGGGCGCAACAGCCTTCCTTGAAATGTGTAGCCCAAGCCGACGGTTTCGGCGACGACAGCGTCGGCTGGCGGTTTCGACTCAATGTCCATGGCCTGGTGCCGCTCGGCATTGAACGGTTCATCCGGCGCGGCGGCGAATGGCGTGAGGCCGATGCGACGCGCGGCATCACGACAGACGTTTTGGAATTGCGTGAGTTGTTCGACCAAACGCGGCTGGCCGGAATGCGCGGCGGCGGTGTGCAGCGCGAAAATATGGTCGAGAATGCGCACGAGCACTTGCAGCCATTCGGCTTCCCCGCGGCGGAACTTTTCAGCTTCGAGCCGGAGCGCGGCCTTCTCGCTATCGTTCATTTTTTGCATGAACCCGGAGAATTCACGGACTTCGGCGGCCATTTTATCGGCAATTTCCTTTGCACCGGCGGAAGTTTTTTCGGCCTGCACCTGTGCGTTCGTCCATTCGTTCGTTGCGGAAGAGATTTGCGCAACGAGGCGTTCGAGATTTTGTATTTTCTCGGCGATGGCACCGACTGCGCTGGCGTCAACCACCTTGATGATGGCGTGATAATCGAGAAAGAACGGCATCGCGCCAAGAATGGCTCCCAGCGCAACGCAGGCCGCGGCAGTGACAATTTCCCAGCGGCCGACAGGACGTGGCGATTGCCAGAAAAGAAAGCCGGCGACCGCGAGCAGCAGCGCGGTACCGAGCAGAAAAGGCCACTTGGTAACCTTCCAACCTGTCGTGTCTTTCATTGTGACCCAGTTTCAGGGAAACACGCCGCGAGCGCAAGCAAACGCCTTGCTTTCTACCCGACGAACCGTGCGTGTGGCACAAATCATCCGTTGAGCGGGAATGATTGCGGGTTGTTGCTCCTTAAACGGCTTAATCCCAAATTCGAAAGGGCTTTCCGCTGGGTCCCAGGTACATTCCACATTTTGGGCATTTGTCCGGCTGTTTCCATACACGGACGCAATGCAATGGCGAGATGGGACAGGCTAATTTCAGCTTAATCCACTTTCGCGCGCCGCGCGGCGGCAATCGGTTCAATAAAACGGCAAATCTCGGTGCGGTCTTTGGATTACTCCCATTTCGCAATGCCTTGAATTCGATCACCGCGTCGTAAAGTTCCCTGCAATCGGCGCATAATATGGTTTGGACAGCAATGTGTTCGCCGCGATCCACGCCGCCGGACACGCGGGCACGATAACCGCACTCGGAACATTCGAAGAAATATGTGCGACCCATAAGAGAGTTTGCCGAGCCGTAGCTTGCCGCGTCGCTAAGAGTGTAAGCCGACAGCCCGCCTACACTCTGTTACGGCGCAGCAGTCCTCACTCTCCGCTTGCACTCCGAGCGAAGCTTAGTCAAAGTCGTTTCTTTGCAAAAGCACGGCCCGATGATGATTTCAAGTAACGTTCAAATTTAGCGGCTTGCTCCTGTTCTGTAAAAGCAATCGCGGTTTTCACGCGCCACGGACGAAATTTGGCGGTATGCGGAACTTCACCGGCATTGTGCTTTTTCAAACGTGACTGTAAATCTTCAGTGAATCCAGAGTAAAAACGCCCTTTGTCACCTTCACTCTGAAGAATGTAAACGTAGAAGAATTTCATTTTTACTGGCTTGCCGGGTCGTAGCTCGGAGCGCATCAGTTAAATCGGTACTCGCCCGCCTACGCTCTTCGAGCTTCGGCGCGGCAGTCTTCGCTCTCCGCTTACGCTCCGAGCGAAGACTGGTGGGTTGGCCGGGACTCGAACCCGGGACCAATGCCTTAAAAGGGCACTGCTCTACCAACTGAGCTACCAACCCGTCAAAGGCAATCATCGTAAAATAGCCGCGAAAACACACAAGGTTTTTCAAATGTCAACCGGCTTGGCAACTTCATCGTTTTTCTCCGTAATTAATTGCCATCGCGCCGCCAAGCAGATTGATGACGCGCACGTTCGTGAGTTTCAGTCCGCGCATTTTGTCCGCAACGGCCTGCTGCGCCGGATAATGTTTCAGTGATTCGAGGATGTAGGCATAGGCGCCAGCGTTGCCGCAAAACAACCGGCCGATGAGCGGCACGGAGCAGCGCAAATGGGTCAAATAAATCGCGCGCCACAGGGCGTTCGCCGGCTTGCCGAAATCGAGCACAACGAGCCGCGCGCCGGGCCTGGCCACGCGGCGCATTTCGGCAAGGCCGGTTTCCCAACTCGCCAAACTTCGCAAACCGTAGCCGACGGTGACGATGTCGAATGAAGCGTCGGAAAACGGAATTTGCTGTGCATCACCCGGAATGAATTTCGGATTGGCGATTGCGGATTGCGGATTGTTTCCCTGACCTCCGACTTCCGACTTCCGACTTCTGCTTTTTGCGATTTCGAGCATCGCTTCGCTGAAATCCAGTCCAATCACTTCCGCGCCACGTTGTGCGAGCGCGAATGCGATGTCACCGGTGCCACAGCACAAATCGAGCGCGCGGTCTCCGGACTTCACGGCGGCCAGTTCGGCGACGCGGCGTTTCCAGCGCCGGTGGAGGCCGAAGCTTTGGAGATCGTTGAGCAAATCGTAGCGCCGGGCAATGGCGGCGAAGAGGTCTTTGACCTTCGCGGCGTGGCGTTCACCCGGAGCGTAAAACACATTGCTCAT
Organism: Verrucomicrobiota bacterium; assembly: GCA_049517655.1. GTDB lineage: Bacteria > Verrucomicrobiota > Verrucomicrobiia > Limisphaerales > UBA11358 > UBA11358. The sequence continues at coordinate 77,042 of JBEKRQ010000002.1, forward strand.
GGCGACAGTTTAGCAGATTGGCTGGTGGAAAAGTCAAAAAGCATATAAATCAGGCTTGCCATTTCAGGATTTTTTTATAGCCTGTTTTTCCCTTTTCGGAAGCGAGCGTAGCTCAGCCTGGTAGAGCATCACGTTGCCAACGTGAGTGTCGAGGGTTCGAATCCCTTCGCTCGCTCCATTTTAAATATTTTTCCGCCGCGCAGGAAACTGACTTGCTTTCGGCCAATCTTGCGCGATTATTCTGTCGATGCCACTGCCAACCGAACCGGTCACATTAAGCGTGGAACAGATTGGCGAGTTAAACCGGAAACTCGCAGTGTTGCGCCACGACACCAACAATTACGTCTCGGTGATACTCGCGAGTGTCGAACTGCTCCGGCACCGGCCGGAGACTGCCGAGCGGATGCTGGTTGCCCTGGCCGAACAACCCCAAAAAATCACCGTTGCGATTGCGCAATTTTCCCGTGACTTGGAAGCGGCGATTCGCATCACACGGCCCTGAATCGCGCGAATTCAAAAGCGGCTTTTGGCTTTAGCCGTGGGAATTTCCCTGGCAGACTTCCATGCGATGGAACGAACCGAAGCGGAGTTGATTTCCGCGGTGCTCAAGGGGAACGCCGCGAGCTTTGAACCGCTGGTCCAAAAGTATTCGCCGCGCGTCTTTTCCACCGCGCGCCGTTACGCCCGGCGCGAAAGCGAGGTCGAGGACATTGCACAGGAAGCCTGGCTCAAGGCCTTTAAAAAACTCGGAAGTTTCCGCGGCGAAGCGCCATTCGAGCATTGGCTGATGCGATTGACGGTGCGGACGTGCTACGATTTTTTACGCAGGCACCAGCGCAATCGCGAGTCAGCGTTCTCGGATTTGACCGAACCAGAGAGCGATTGGCTGGAGCATTTTATGACGCAGCCCGAGGCCGTTTCTGAAAACACCGACGCGGCGCGATTGCTTGTCGCGCGCATCCTGGAACGGCTTTCGCCGCCGGCGCGGCTGATCATCACGTTGCTGGAAATCGAAGATCGTTCGGTCAAGGAAATTGCCGCGTTGACCGGCTGGTCGGTGCCGCTGGTGAAAGTGCGCGCATTTCGGGCGCGTGCCGAAATGCGAAAAATTCTGGCTAAATTGCCCAAAGACAAATATCTGTAACCCAGTGTCACAAGGTCGCGTCTGATAAAATCGAGCGCATATGAATCTCGCTGAACTGCAAAAGAAATTGATCGCCGCCGCCCGGACGAATACGCCGGGCGATGGCGTGCCGTATGCGTTTGAGAAGCGAATCATGGCGTTGCTGCCGTCGCGTACCACAACGGACAATCTGGTTTTGTGGGCGCGCGGGCTTTGGCAGGCAGCAGCATCGTCCGTAGCCATTGCGCTGATGTTGGGCGCATGGGTTTTCTTCAACCCAACGTCAGGCGCAAACGCAAGCGACCTCTCGCAAAATTTTGAAAACACACTGCTGGCGGCAGTGGACCAAAACCTTCAAACCCAGTGAACTCGTGGAAAGTCATTCTGGCTGCCGTGGTGATTTTTGGCGCGGGTGTTTTAACCGGCGGGCTGCTGGTAAATTACGTTGATCACTCACCTCTGCAAAATGTTCGTCTCCCATTTGTGGGAGCAAGACCGCCGTCGCAAATGGGGGGGCATGGCCAGTTGCATCCAGAAGAATTTCCCCGACCGCGCTCACCGGAAATGTTGAGGAAGGAATTTGTCGAGCATCTTGATGACGCGCTCAAACTCACACCGGCACAACACGACGCCATCCAAAAAATTTTCACCGAGGGGCAGGAGCGGAATCGTGAAATCTGGACAAATTCCGGAATCGCCCCGAAAATGCGCCAGGAAATGGAGCGGGTCCACCAGCGAATCCGGGCGGAACTGACGCCGGACCAGCAAAAAAAGTTTGAAGCGTTGACAAAGCAATTCGCGCCGCACCGGCCGCCACGCGACGAGGCGCCGCCAGGTCCACCCCCGTCCACAAATCCTCCGCCGCCCGCACCGGGCTTTTGAACGATTTTATTTTGCCGCGAGCAGGGCGCGGATTTTTTTTCGCAACTCCCTGGTGATGGAACCGACGGGGCGGTTGCCGTTCACAATCGTGAAGCCGTAATTTTTTCGCAGTTGGCGAAATGCCGCCTGCATCGCGGTCTGATATTTTACGAAGCTGTCGAACATGTCGCGCGAAAAGCCAAGGTCCATGCCGCTTTCCCAATAATCCAGCGCCGCGTTTTTGGCGAGATTGCGCTGCACGAGTTCCTGTGGTTCGACAGAGAGATAAAACACCGCGTCGGGTTCGAGCGCTATGCCATACAAGTTTTTAAGCCACGCCTCGTCCATGCCGCGCACCATGTCGCGTGCCATGAGCGTGTAAATGTAGCGGTCGGCCAGCACGATGAAACCGGCTTTGAGCGCGGGCAAAATTATGTTTTCCAGCTGGTCGGCAAAGTCGGTTGCGTAAAACAAACTCAGCGTTGTGCGGCTTAGAATGTTTCCCTCCTGCGCTCTTTCCAGTTCCGAACTCACCAGCGTGGAACGTTTCAGACCGACCTGTACCGTCGCGTGACCGCAGGTTTCCAGCCAATCAACGAGGCGCACGATTTGTGTGGAACGGCCAGAACCGTCCGCGCCTTCCACAACAATCAATTTGCCGGCAATGTCCTCCAATTTCATGCCGGGAATGCCATGGCCGTAAAAGCGGCGGTGCTTTTTGGCGTCGTTGGGATTTGTCGCCGGCTTTTTCATGCGGCCAAATCTTCCTCGGTTTCCTTCGTCCTGTCGTCCGGTCGAAAGGCCGGTGGCAATGGCAGCGGGCTGCGGCGCTTGAACCGCGCCAGATTGATTCGTTCGCTCACGATCCTGCGCACGAGCGCCTGTTGCCTTTCCACCTGCTGGTTGGCGTCCACCACTATGAAATTGAATTTGGAGCTCATTGCCATGTATTGCTCCAAAATGCGGCCCTGGAAAATGCGAAAACTTTCATAGGGATCATTCGATAGCCGCAAGTCCATGCCCGCCTCGAAAAATTTCAGCTTCGGGCGGCCTTCAAGAATACGGTTGAGCGATACTTCCAAATCCGCTTTGAAGAAAAACGTGATATCGGGCAACGCGGCAAAATTGTAAATACCGCGCACCCACCCCGGCAAGCAGCCGCGCACCACGTCGCGCGCGAACGCGGTAAAAATATAACGGTCACACAACACGACGTAACCCGAGCGCAGCAACGGCAACAAATGGCGCTCGTAACGGTCGGCGAAATCCGTCGCATGAATGAGGCTGAATGTCGTCGGTGTGAGCAGTTCCCGCTTTTTGCCCTTGCTCGTGGCGGATTTTACCAGCTCGGAGGAATTCCACTCGCTGAAATAAACCTTGACGCCCTCGGCTTCGAGCCAGCGCTTGAGCAAATAAATCTGCGTGGACTTGCCTGACCCGTCGAGTCCCTCGACGGCAATGAGTCGACCGGGAAAGTTTAATTCCGCAAAAGTCTTCATAATCCGCCAATCGCGTTTTGTAATTCTACCCAAGTTGCTGCCGGCCACAAGCGGAAGTTGATAACAGGATTACCGCGCCGACTATGTAAAATTGACGTGAATTCCTGCGAAAAAAAACGCAAACTCACTTGCCTGCACTCTGGGCGGTGATTAGGTTGAATTTGAGTTGGTTTTGGCAAATCACATTTATGCAGACCCGAAGCGAAATTGGCTACGATTCCAAGATTGAAGGCGACGCGATTGTCACGCGGGTGGATGCCGCCTTGAACTGGTTTCGCAAAAATTCCATCTGGCCGATGCCAATGGGACTGGCTTGTTGCGCCATTGAATTAATGGCTACCGGCGCGAGCCGGTTCGACATCGCGCGGTTTGGCTCGGAAGTCATGCGTTTTTCACCGCGGCAGGCCGATTGCATGATTGTCGCCGGCACTGTCACCTACAAAATGGCCGGTGCTGTGAAACGAATCTACGACCAGATGCCAGAGCCGAAATGGGTCATCGCCATGGGCGCATGCGCTTCGACCGGCGGCATGTATCGCAGTTACGCCGTGCTGCAGGGCGTGGACAACATCATCCCGGTGGATGTTTATGTTTCCGGCTGTCCGCCGCGGCCGGAAGCCTTGCTCGACGCGCTGATGAAATTGCAAAACAAAGTCGCCAAGGAACCGGTTTTGGAACGACTCACTGCGATTGCAGCACTTAAATCTTAAATTTCAAATCGCCGTGCCTGCTCTCGAATCCGCCCAAAAAATCAAAGCCAGGTTCGGTGATTTAATCTCCGAGCCGACGGAATTTCACGGCGAAATCACCATTAAAATCAGCAACGCGGAACGAATTGTCGAAGTCTGCGAATTTGCCAGGAAGGAGCTGGATTTCAATTATCTCGTGGACATCAGCAGTGTGGACAATCACGGCGAAGACCCGCGTTGGACGGTTGTTTATCATCTGCGCGGCCTTGCGCATGGCGGCGAATTGCGACTCAAAACCGGCGTGAATGAGGAAAAATCCGAATTGCCGAGCGTCACGACAGTTTGGAAAACCGCTGATTGGCACGAACGCGAAATTTACGACATGATGGGCATCCGTTTCCGGGATCATCCGGATTTGCGCCGGATTTTGATGTGGGAAGGTTATCCCTATTTTCCGTTGCGGAAGGATTTCCCGCTGGCCGGCAAGTCAACCGACGTGCCCGGCATCGCTTTCACCAAACCCGCGCCGCTCGAAGGCGGGCCGTTCGTCACGCTGCCCAGCGGTAAGGACGCCATTGAACGGGAACCGCGCGTGCGAAATCCAGAGGGCCCATCTTCATGACTGACGTTCGAAAAACAGAGTTTCACGATCCCGCTGCACGCGTTGCGCAGGCGACGGAAGAGCTTCACGACGTTCAAGGCGAGCGCATGGTCTTGAACATGGGGCCGTCGCATCCGGCCACGCACGGCGTGTTGCGCATCGTGCTGGAACTGGACGGCGAAATCATCACCAAGGCCGATCCAGACATCGGTTATTTGCATCGCGGCGACGAAAAAATCGCCGAGAACATGACTTACACCCAGTTCATCCCTTACACGGACCGGTTGGATTATCTCGCGCCGCTGGCCAATAACGTCGCCTATGCGTTGGCAGTGGAGAAATTGCTCGGCATCGAAAAGGATTTGCCGCCGCGCTGCCAATACATCCGCGTGATGTGCGAGGAACTGGCGCGCATTTCATCGCATCTGCTCGGACTTGGCGCGTTCGCGATGGATTTGGGCGCGGTGACGGTGTTTCTGCTGACGTTCAACGAACGCGAAAAAATTTACAATCTGGCCGAGTCTTTGAGCGGCGCGCGCTTCACAACGAGCTACACACGCATTGGCGGCGTGATGCGCGATTTGCCGCCAGGTTGGACGGACCAATGCCGTAAATTTTGCGAGGAGCTTATTCCAGCGCTCAACGAGGTCGAAACGCTGCTCACTCGCAATCGCATCTGGGTGGACCGCGTCCGGAATCTGGCTGTGATTTCCAAGGAAGACGCCATTGATTACGGCTTAAGCGGGCCGAATTTGCGTGGCAGTGGCATCGAATGGGATTTGCGCAAGAACCAGCCATATCTTTGCTACCCCGATTTGGAATTCGACATCCCCATCGGCTCGGTCGGCGATTGTTACGACCGCTATCTGGTGCGCATCGAAGAAATATACCAAAGCGTGCGTATCCTCCATCAGTGCCTCGACAAAATTCCTGGCGGCGCGGACAACAAGACCGGGGAGCCGGTTAATGTGGCCGACGGCAAAATCGTTTTACCACCGAAGGACAAAGTGATGACAAGCATGGAAGAATTGATCCATCAATTCATGCTCGTCACGGAGGGTGTCAATTGTCCGCCGGGTGAAATTTATTTCGGCCACGAAAATCCGAAGGGTGAACTTGGCTTTTACATCAACAGCCGGGGCGGCGGCACGCCGTATCGGATGAAGATTCGTTCGCCGTCGTTTGTGAATTTGAGCATCATCCCAAAAATTTTCCCGGGCTGCCTCGTGAGCGACATCCTGGCGATTTTGGGCTCGCTCGATTTTGTGATGGGAGAATGCGACCGATGAACGCCACACACACAGAACCCATTCCAAATCCGCTTCAGCGCCAAAGTGGCTTTACTGTGCCCGATGCACTCAAAGTCGGGATTGACGAGTTGATTACGCATTATCCCGAAAAGCGCAGCGCGTCGCTGATGGTGCTGCACGCGATCCAAGAACATTTCGGCTGGATCTCGCAGGAGGCGGTCGAATGGACGGCGCGGAAGCTCGAATTGCAGCCCATCAACATTTACGAACTGGTGACGTTTTATCCGATGCTCCAGCAGGAGCCGATGGGCAAGTATCAAATCAAGGTTTGCCGCACGTTGAGCTGCGCGCTGGGCGGCGCGTATGAACTGCACAAACATTTTTGCGAGAAGCTGGGTCTGGACGCGCATAAACACGGTCCGCAAACGACGAAGGACGGAAAGTTCACGGTCGAGTTCGTCGAATGTCTCGCCAGTTGCGGCACCGCGCCGGTAATGATGGTCAATGACGACTTCCACGAAGCCGTCAGCTACAAAAAGGCGGATGAAATTTTGGGAGGATGCAAATGAAGAATTGGAATTCTGCATTCTGCATTCTGCATTCTGCCTTGGGGAATTGGCTGCCCGACATGGATTTGAACCATGACAAACAGATCCAGAGTCTGCTGTGCTACCGTTACACCATCGGGCAAGCCGGAGCATCGGCAAGGCTAAAGGGTTTCATCGGCCAGTCAAGCCGGCAACGTGGCACAGGCTTCCAGCCTGTGTATCAGTCAATATTTCCATCACAGGCCAGAGGCCTGTGCCACACTTGATATGCCTTCGGAATACCGCCTCATTTTGAAATACGCCGATCAGCCGGGTTACACGCCCGACATCGAATGTTATTTGCGTCATGGCGGCTACGACACGCTCAAGAAGGCGCTCGCCCTTCAGCCGAAAACTTTGCCCAATGGCAAGACCCAGTCGCCGCAGGAACAAATCCGCCATGAAGTGTCGGCATCCGGTTTGCGCGGGCGCGGTGGCGCTGGCTTTTCGTGCGGACTCAAGTGGTCGTTCGTGGACCGCAAGAGCGGCAAGCCAATTTACCTCATTTGCAACGCCGACGAATCCGAGCCGGGCACGTTCAAGGACCGCCAGATCATCTACAAAGACCCGCACCAGTTATTGGAAGGCACGATCATCGCGTGCTTCGCGAACGATGTTCATGTTGCCTACATTTACATTCGCGGCGAAATGTCCGATGGCGCGAAATTGCTGAACAAGGCGCTTGCTGAAGCCCGCGCAAAAAATTTTCTCGGCAAAAACATTTTAGGCACTGGCTATAATCTGGAAATTTATGTTCACCGCGGCGCGGGCGCTTACATTTGCGGCGAGGAAACCGGCCTCATTGAATCGCTCGAGGGCAAGCGACCGTATCCGCGCATCAAGCCCCCGTATTTTCCGGCGGTGCTCGGCCTGTGGATGTGCCCGACCATCGTCAACAATGTCGAAACGCTTTGCGACGTGAAACACATTGTCGCGATGGGCGGCGCGGAATACGCCAAGCTCGGCACGCCGAATAACACCGGCACACGCATCGTCAGCATCAGCGGCCACGTCAGACGTCCTGGCTATTACGAAATCGAGACCGGCAAGGTTACGATACGCGAGCTGATTTTTGATCCAGTATTCGGCGGGGGACTGCGTCCTGGGCACTCATTGAAAGCCATCATCCCTGGCGGCGCATCGGCAAAGGTTTTTAAGGCAGGCGAAAAAGTGAAGCTCAAGAAGAAAGGCCCCGGCGGCAAGGAAATGGTGCAGGAATTGGACGTGCTGGATTTGCCCTACGATTTCGACAGTCTCGTCGCCGCCGACAGCATGTCCGGTTCAGCAGCAATCATTGTGCTTGATGACTCAACCGACATCGTTGAGGCACTGGCGAACATAAGCGAGTTCTTCGCGCACGAAAGCTGCGGCCAGTGCACTCCATGCCGCGAAGGCTCGCTTTGGATGAGCAAGGCGCTCCATCGTCTCACGCACGGCGAAGGCCGCGCGAGTGACGCGGATTATCTGGTCAAAATCGCGGATAACATTCCCGGCGGCCGAACGATTTGCGCCTTTGGCGAGGCCTGCTCGTGGCCGGTGCAAAGTTTCGTAGCGAAATTCAAGGACGAGTTTATCGCCCGAGGCGCTGCCGACAAAGAACGCCAGCCGATGAAACAAGGTTAGCAGCAACTGCGCATTACTTATTTCAATGTCAATCGTAGCCACAACTGAAACGAAGCCCACGCCACCAGTGGAAAAGATCAAGGTGAAAGTGGACGGGCGCGAAATTGAGGTGCCGAAGACGATGCCCGACCCGATTTCCGGCAAGCCGATCCCGACCACGATGATCCAAGCCTGCGAGTTGGCGAAGGTGGATGTGCCGCATTATTGCTATCATCCGAAGCTGCCCGTTGCGGGCAACTGCCGCATGTGCCTCGTCGAGTATGGCACACCCGCGCTCGGCCCGGACCGCAAACCAATTTTGAATCCCGACGGTTCGCTGAAGATTGCGAAATCGCCGCGCCCAGTAATCGCCTGCGCCACGCCAATTTCGCCCGGCATGGAAATCTACACGGACACACCCGGTGTGAAGCAAATGCGCGAAGGCGTGCTGGAGTTTCTGCTTATCAATCACCCCCTCGACTGCCCGATCTGCGACCAGGCTGGCGAATGCAAATTGCAGGAATACTCGGTGGACTACGGCCAATCCGCCAGCCGTTTTGTCGAACCGAAGGTCCATAAACCCAAGGCGGTTGACCTCGGCCCGCGTATCGTGCTCGACGATGAGCGTTGCATCCTTTGCACGCGCTGCATCCGGTTCACACGCGACATCGTCGGTGACGACGTGCTAGGTATCGTTAATCGCGGCAGCTACTGCACGCTCACCGCTTATCCGGGCAGGGTTTTCGACAACAATTACACACTTAACACAGTGGACATTTGTCCCGTCGGCGCGCTCACGTCAAAGGATTTCCGGTTCAAGATGCGCGTGTGGTTCTTGAAGGAAACCAAAAGCATCTGCACAAGCTGTGCGACGGGTTGCAACATCATTGTCGGTTCGCGCGAAGAAAAGATTTACCGCTACACGCCACGTGGAAACGACGCCGTCAACTCGTGCTGGATGTGCGATTACGGTCGCTTGAATTACAAGTGGATTGACCGGGAAGACCGACTTACGAAAGTCCGAAGTCCAAAGTCCGAAGTCCAAAGTCCAGAGACAACCTGGATGGTTGCGCTAAACGAAATCGCGGAGAAGTTGAAGAAGGCGGCGGCGGGTTCGGTTGCCATCGTCGCTTCGGCCCGGCAAACGAACGAGGAACTTTGGCTTCTCGCAAAACTCAAGTCGAAGCTCGGTGCCATCAGCGATTCCGTTCCGCGCATGGGCGAAGACGACAAACTGCTCGTAAACGCGGACAAAAACCCGAACACAAACGGCGCGCGGCTGACGGGAATTTGCGCAGGCGAAATGGGCGCCGGCTTGCAAAAAATTGCCGACGGCATCAAGAAGGGGAAGATCACGACTCTGATTGTTTTCGGCGAAGGCGTGACAAAGCACGGCATCGGCGCGGATTTGCTCGGCAAACTCGAGACGCTCATCGTCAGCGATATTTTGCCAAACGAAACTACGAAGCTGGCGCATTACCTTTTGCCCGGCTGCGCGCATGTCGAAAAGCGCGGCACATTCACCAACATCAAGGGCCGCGTTCAGAAATTCATGAAGGTGGTCGAAGCGCCCGGCGACGCACGCCCTGAATGGGAATTTTTACGCGATTTGGTTCACAACGTCACCGGCCAGAACGTCGCCATGACCATCGAAGGTTTGTTCAACGAAATGGCGAACAGCGTGCCTGCATTCAACGGTTTGACGTGGGTGGGCCTCGGCGACACAGGAGTAACCGTGAAAATCTAAAATGGACTGGAATTTTATCATCTTCAGTGTGATCAAAATCGCCGTGGTCATCGGCGTGGTATTGGGCATGGTGGCCTATGCGGTCTTGGCCGAGCGCAAAATTTCAGCGTGGATTCAGGACCGTGTCGGGCCGAACCGCACTGCACCGCCGTTCGTCGAGAATATTCCCGTCATCGGGCCGGCCATGATCCGGCTCGGCCTTTTCCAGCCGCTGGCGGATGGGTTAAAATTCCTGCTCAAGGAAGATTTCACTCCGGCGGGCGTGCGCAAGGCGTTTTTCTGGCTCGCGCCGGCGATTGCCATCATTCCCTCGATGCTGGTGGTCGCGGTGATTCCGTTCGGCTCACAACTTGGCCATCAGAAAATGGTCATCGCGGATTTGAACATCGGCATCCTTTACACGTTCGGCATCGTTTCGATCGGCGTTTATGGAATCGTCCTGGCAGGCTATGCGGCGAATTCGAAATATCCGTTCCTCGGCGGCATCCGGTCGGGCGCACAGATGATCTCCTACGAAATCGCGATGGGCATGTCGGTGATCCCCGTGTTGCTTGTCGTGGGCAATTTGAACTTGAGCCGGATTATCGGCTGGCAGACACAACACGGCTGGCTGGTTCTTTACGCGCCGGTTTCGTTTCTCATTTTCCTGGTTGCGTCATTCGCGGAAACGAATCGGCTGCCGTTCGATTTTCCCGAAGCCGAGCAGGAACTGGTCGGCGGTTACCACACCGAATACAGTTCGATGAAATTCGCGCTGTTTTTTCTCGCCGAATATTCCAACATGATCGCGGCGGCAGCAATGATGGTGACGCTGTTTTTTGGCGGATGGACGCTGCCGTTTTGGGGGCTGGACCATCCGGCGGCAACATTGGGACAAGGCATCGCGCATATTCTCGTTTTCGTCGCAAAGATGCTCTTGTTCATGGTGGTATTCATGTGGGTGCGCTGGATGTGGCCGCGGTTCCGGTATGACCAGTTGATGGATTTGGGCTGGCGGCGGTTCGTGCCGCTGGCGCTGGCGAACATTTTGGTAACGGCGGTAATTTTGTGGATAATGAGTTAGGAAAATTATGAAGTGCGAATTTCGAGTTTCGAATGGCCTGCTGGTTCTTGCTCCAGTGATTCGTAATTCGAAATTCAGAATTTGAAATTTACAGGATGATTGTTAATCGCAAATCGTTGACGTTTTGGGAAAGGCTTTATCTGCCGGCAGTTGTCGGCGGATTCAAAGTCACAGGCCGGCATTTGTTCCGTTCGTTGTTCGGCGGCAAAACTATCACGATGGAATATCCCGAGCAAAAATGGGCTGTGCCGCCGGGCTATCGCGGAGCGCCTTACCTCGTCCGCGATCAGGAGGGCAACACCAAGTGCGTGTCCTGCCAGCTTTGTGAATTTGTGTGCCCGCCCAAGGCCATCAAAATCATTCCGCCGGGTCCCGCCGGTGAGCTTGCCGACCGTCCGAACGCCGAAAAAATGCCGAAGGAATTTGAGATCGACATGCTCCGCTGCATCTTCTGCGGTTTTTGCCAGGAAGTCTGCCCGGAGGAAGCCATCTTTTTGCAGAAGGATTACTCGCTTACCGGCTTGGCCCGCGACGAAATGATTTACAACAAGGAAAAACTGCTCGCGCTCGGCGGCGTTCACGCCGGTGTCCGGAAATGGAAACACCAACTTGAAGAAACCAGAGAGCAGGAGGATTTTCCGGTGAAAGCTTGAAGCAAGGGAAACATGGGATTGCCTGACATATTATTTTATGTGTTCGCGGCGCTGACGTTGCTGTGCGGCGCATTGGTCATCGCCAATCCGTTCAGCCGCAACCCGGTCACGAGCGCGATGTTCCTCGTGCTGACCATCATTTCGATGGCCGGGCTGTTCGTGCTGCTGCACGCGTTCTTCCTCGCCGCCGTCCAAATCATCGTTTACGCCGGCGCGGTCATCGTCTTGTTCCTGTTCGTCATTATGCTGCTCGATTTGAAGGAGGAACAACGGCGAAAAATCAGGTTTTTCAGCGTCGTAGCCGGGCTGCTTTCCGTCGGCGCCATCGTGGCAATTTTCATGAGGAGCCTGGGCGTTACTTTGTTTAACATTCCTCCCTTGCCCGTGCTTGAAGGCGATACCACATCGCTCGGCAAACTTTTATTCACCCAATACGTGTTGCCGTTTGAAGTCGTAGCCGTCCTGCTCCTCGTGGCGATGGTCGGCGTGATTTTGTTGAGTAAAAAGGACCTGAAATGAAACTGGTTAAATCGTTAAACGAGTTAAATGAGATGAGTCGTAAATTACTCTCTCATTCAACCCATTTAACCAGTCACTAATTTAACTCAAAACATGAACGTAGGCTTGGAACATTACTTGGTTGTGAGCTTTTTGTTGTTCGCGCTTGGCCTGCTCGGTGTCGTCGTGCGGCGCAATCTGATTGTCATTTACATGTCGCTGGAGCTGATGCTGAACGCAGCGAACCTCGCGCTCGTCTCGTTTTCGCGGTTTAACAACAACCTGAACGGCCAGATTCTGGTCTTCTTCATCATCACCGTCGCGGCGGCGGAAGTGGCAGTCGGCCTCGCGCTCATCGTGGCGCTGTATCGCAAACGCCAGTCCGCCCACGTCGAAGACCTGACCCTGATGAAACTTTGATGATACGCAAATTTCACAATTGTCTGGGGAGCGCAGCCGCCTCGGCTGCGGTTCGACGCGCCCTCGCGTCGAACACTGCGGTGCGCGAATGGATGATCACGTCCAATTTAATGCGCTCGTGTGCCAACGACGAGGGCGTCGTTGGTTGCGCCCGAGGCGGGCGCGCTCCCCAGTTTCAAATCGGATGAAACTCGAAGCATTACCATGGTTGATCTTGTTTCTGCCACTGCTGGCGGCGGGCTGCATCACGCTGTTCACGCTGCGGAACCGCGCGGTGAGCGCCGGTTTGTCCATCGGCGCGATTGTCATCGGTTTCGCCCTCACGATTTCATTCATCGCGGCGAACGGCTGGACGCCGATGCCCGCCGAATCCGTTACTAACTGGTTGACCATCGGCGGGTTGCACGTGGACTTCGGGTTGAAGCTCGATGCGCTGAGCCTGATGATGTTGCTCGTCGTCACCGGTGTTGGCGGCGCGATCCACATTTACTCCTTCGGCTACATGCACGAGGACCGCGGTTTCTCACGCTACTTCGCGTGCATGAGTCTGTTCACTTTCTCGATGCTCGGCGTCGTGTTGGCGAACAATTTCATCGAACTCTTCATTTTCTGGGAACTCGTCGGCGTATCGTCCTATCTGCTCATCGGCCACTGGTTCGAACGTCCCAGCGCCGGCGACGCGGCGAAAAAAGCCTTTATCGTCAACCGCCTCGGTGACTTTGGATTTCTGCTCGGTATTCTGACGGTTTGGGGATTGCTCGGTTCGCTCAATTTTACTTCGTTGCAAAATCAACTCGCCGCGAATCCCGCCGCACTCGGCGGTATCGCGTCCATTGCCGCGCTGCTGATTTTCTGCGGCGCGGTCGGCAAATCCGCACAATTTCCGCTGCACGTGTGGCTGCCCGACGCGATGGAAGGCCCAACACCCGTCAGCGCCTTCATCCATGCCGCGACGATGGTGGCCGCAGGTGTCTATATGCTCTGCCGCGTCCTTTTTCTGCTCGATGTGACGGCGTTGGAAGTGATCGCATGGATTGGCGGTTTTACCGCGCTGCTCGCCGCATTAATTGCCGTCCAGCAAAACGACATCAAACGCATCCTCGCCTATTCGACGATTTCGCAACTCGGTTACATGATCATGTCTGTCGGTCTGGCTGGTCCGACGCCCGCGATGTTTCATTTGACGACGCATGCCTTTTTCAAGGCGTTGCTATTCCTGGCCGCCGGCTCGGTCATTCACGCAATGCACAACGAGCAGGACATCTGGAAAATGGGCAGCGTGCAAAAGAAAATGCCCGTCACGTTCTGGACGTTTCTCATCGGCACACTGGCCCTGAGCGGCGTGCCGCCATTCAGCGGTTTCTATTCCAAAGACAGCATTCTCGGTCAGGCGCTGGGGCAAACCCATGAGCACCCGTTCACCGGTTGGGCGCTTTTCGTTCTCGGTGTGTTCACGACGGGATTGACGGCGTTCTACATGTTCCGGCTGTTCTATGTTGCGTTCCTCGGCAAGGCGAAAACTGAAGCCGCTGGACACGTCCATGAGTCATCTGCCGTTATGGCCTGGCCGTTGCGTGCGCTGGCCGCATTTGCACTGGTTGGCGGCGTTATCGGTGTCAGCCAAACCTACGCCTCTCAATTTGGCGGCGCGGCGGAACATTTTTCGTTCGCTCAAACCCTCATTGACCCGTTTAAACAGTCGCCCGGTGCCGCGGTGATCGGAATTGCTTTCGTTGCGGCGGGCTTTTTTGCCGGTCGCGCGTTGTATCGCAACGCGACGAGCGATCCGTTGCCCGCCAAACTCGGCGGTTTTGCCACCGCGATGAAGAACCGCTTTTATTTTGACGAGCTTTACGAGGCCACGGTCATCCGCGCGCATGATTTCATCGCGGCAGTGATGGATTGGATTGATCGTTGGTTGGTGGATTGGGCCTGCATCGGCTTTGTTCGTGGCGGCACGGATTTGACCGGTCGCGCGTTGCGGCTCGTCCAGACCGGCAATCTCCAGACTTACGCATTTCTGTTTGTGCTGGGCGTGGCAGTGGTCATGTATTTGGTTTTGGGAAAATAAAATGTCCATTTTGACCTACATCCTTGGTTGGCCGCTGCTGGCGGCGTTGTTGCTGGTGTTTGTGCCGCGCAATTTCCGTGTGATCATCCGCGCCGTCGCGATCGCGGTGACATTCATCTCAATGCTTCTGGCGGTGAAAATGTTCTGCCAGTTTGTCACGGGCCAAGCGGGCTATCAATTCGAGCAGCAAATTTCGTGGGTCGAATCGCTCGGCATCAGTTATCACGTCGGCGCAGATGGCTTGAATGTCGGGCTGATTTTGATGGGCGCGGTCGTTGCATTTGCGGCGGCGTGCTGCTCGTGGGAAATCAAGGAACGCGAGAAGGAATTTTACATTCTGCTGCTGGTGATGACGGGCGGCATTCTCGGCGCGTTTGCATCGCTCGATCTGTTTTTCTTCTATTTCTTCCATGAACTGGCGCTGGTGCCGACGTTTATCATGATTGGCGTGTGGGGCCGCGGCGAGCGGAAGAATTATGCGACGTTTCAGATTACACTCTACTTGAGTCTGGGCGCGCTCATTGCGCTGATCGGCCTTATCGCGCTTTACCTGAAATCGGGTGTGAACACGTTTGATATTCCGAAACTTATGGAATACATCGCGGTGCATCCGCTTTCAGCGCAGTCGCAAAATCTCATCTTCCCGCTGCTGTTGTTTGGTTTCGGCATTTTGGTTTCGCTTTGGCCGTTCCATTCGTGGGCGCCACTGGGTTACGCGGCTGCGCCGTCGCCGACGGCGATGATGCACGCCGGCGTGCTGAAAAAGTTCGGCCTCTACGGTTTGATCCGGATCGCGCTGCCGTTGATGCCGCAGGCGGCGCAGAATTGGATGCAAATCCTCGCCTGGCTTTGCCTCGGCAACATCCTTTACATCGGCTGGGTGGCGATGCGCCAGCGCGACCTCAACCTGCTTATCGGCAACTCCAGCGTGGCGCACATGGGTTTCGCCTTCCTCGGCATCGCGAGCTTGAATCTCATCGGCGTGACCGGCGCGGTGTTTGTGATGATCGCGCACGGATTTCTCGCGGCGCTGACCTTCGGATTGAGCGGCTACATTTATCAAAAGACCGGCACGCTCCAAATGAGCGAGCTTGGCGGACTTTGCCGCCAATTGCCGTTCATCGGCACCGCGCTGCTCATGGCGGCACTGGCCGGGTGCGGCCTGCCGGGCTTTGCGAATTTCGTTGGAGAAGTCATGGTTTTCTTCGGCGCGTGGAAGGTGTTTCCGCTGGTGACCGGTCTCGCGCTTTGGGGCGCGCTCATCATCGGCGCGGTTTACATGACACGCGCGGTGCGAAATGTTTTGCACGGACCGCTGCCGAAGAAATGGGCGAACCTTGCCGACGCCACGAGCCTTTGGCGCAGGCTGCCTTACGCGTTGCTACTCGTGAGCCTGCTCGTGTTCGGCTTTTTCCCGCGTTTGCTCACGGAACAAATCACGCCGGATGTTGAGAGGGTTGTGAACATGATGCGAGGTGAAACGGTTGCTGTGGGTGGCACCCGCCTCTGGCGGGTTCAATTCGGCGTCCCGCCGAATTGTGTTGGTGCGCGCAAAACCGGAACTGGTCACACAAGCAATGGCGAGCTTCGTTCACAGACGGTTCCGGGCGTGACGCCCGTAACAACCCGCGAGACGCGGGTGCTACACAATATTCCCGTCCGTGCTTTGGCAAATAACACGATTTTGAATTAATGAACTCTTCCCTGATCAGTCTTGAAATCTCGGTGGTAGCACTTGGTCTCGTGCTGCTGCTGTCGGATTTATTCATGCCTCCTGAACGCCGGCGCTTTCTCGGCTACGCGGCCATCGCGGCGCTGGGATTGCTGCTCCTGACCAGCCTGAGCGGCTACGGCAGTTGCAGTCTGACGGGCACGGCATTCAACGGCATGTTTGTGGAGGACACGCTGGCGGTCTTTTTTAAGCGGTACTTCCTTGTCGCCGCGATTTTGGTGCTGTTTATGTCGGTGGAATTTTCCGACCGGATCGCCACCGGCATCTCGGAATACTATTCGCTCATCGTTTTCGCGCTGGCGGGAATGCTGTTCGCGGCATCGGCCAACGATTTTGCGATGCTCTTTGTTTCCATCGAATTGATTACCGTTACATTTTACGTGCTGACGGGTTTCCAGCGCGGGCGGCTGGTGTCGCTCGAAGCCGGCGTGAAATATCTGATTCTCGGCGC
The DNA here is from genome assembly GCA_049517655.1 of Verrucomicrobiota bacterium. Lineage (GTDB taxonomy): Bacteria > Verrucomicrobiota > Verrucomicrobiia > Limisphaerales > UBA11358 > UBA11358. The sequence continues at coordinate 93,889 of JBEKRQ010000002.1, forward strand.
GTTGTCGTCGGCATTTCTCGTGTTCGGCATCGCGCTGGTGTGGGGGACGACGGGCAAGTTGAATTTCAACGAACTTGCGGCGGTCGCGGCGCAGTTCGAGACCAACAAAATTTTCCTCATCGGCGTGATGTTTGTGCTCGTCGGGCTTGGCTTCAAAATCGCCGCGGTTCCGTTCCAAATCTGGGTGCCGGACGTTTATCAAGGCGCGCCGACGCCAACGACCGCATTCCTGGCGGTCGGATCAAAAGCCGCCGGATTTGTTTTGTTGCTGCGCGTGCTGTTCACCGCATTGCCGGACGTGGCGAAGCATTGGGCCGATTTGCTCATCGTGATTTCCGGCATCACGATTCTTTACGGCAACCTCTGTGCGCTGCCACAGCGCAATTTGAAACGGTTGATGGGGTATTCCAGCATTGCGCACGCGGGTTATTTGTTGCTGGGCGTGGCGGCGTTGAGCGCGACCGGACAGGCGGCATTGTTGTATTATCTGGCCGGTTATTTGTTCACCGTGGTGGCGGCGTTTATGGTCATTTGCGTCGTGATGCGACATTCGGAAAGCGAGGACATTTCGGCGCTGGCAGGCTTGAACCGGCGCTCGCCTTTACTGGCCACAACAATGACGCTGGCAATGGTGTCGCTGGCGGGCATTCCGCCAATGGCCGGATTTTTTGGGAAGTTTTTGCTGCTCAAAGCTGTCATCGCGCAAGGCTCGACAAATCCGGGTTATTATTGCCTCGCGTTCACGGCGCTGGCGGGGATTGTGATTTCGCTCTATTACTATTTCGGCGTGATTCGCGCGATTTACTGGAGCAAGGACGCGCCGGATTTGACGCCGATTCGTTTGTCCGGGCCGATTAAGTTTTCCGTTTGCGTTTGCATCGCGGGCATGTTCTGGCTCGGTTTGTTTCCGAGCGTGGTGCTGAACCTTGCAACGGAAGCGGTGAAAGTTTTAGGAATGTAATTATCACACCGTTTGCATCTGCACAGCGTCCACGATTTGCTCACCGGCGAGGATGGAGCCGATGATGACAGCGATGCCTTTGTGCAGGCGGGATTCAAAAGGCAAATGAAACTTGCCAGCAACACAGGCAGCGGCCATATTGGCCGGACAATTTATGGCTGACGTTGCAAATAAATATCCCGAAAACGTCCCGGGCAAATACTACGTGGACAACCAGTGCATTGACTGCGACCTGTGCCGTGAAACGGCGCCGGACAATTTCAAGCGCAATGAAGATGGCGGATACTCAGTCGTCTGCAAACAGCCGGCCTCGCCCGAAGAGGAGACGCGCTGCAAAGAGGCCAAGGAAGGCTGCCCGGTCGAAGCCATCGGCGATAACGGCGCTTAGTTTTTCGATTCTTCCAAGGCAAATCCACAGAGGCGCGGCGATCATTCCTTTGCCCGTGGGTGAAATTTCCGGTGAATGTCGCGCAGCCGATGGCCGGTGACATGTGTGTAAACCTCCGTCGTGCTGATGCTGGCGTGGCCAAGTAATTCCTGAATCACGCGCAAATCCGCGCCGTGCTCCAGCAGATGCGTCGCGAAACTGTGCCGCAGCATGTGCGGCGTGATATTGCGTGAAATTCCGGCGCGGCGAACACGATTTTTAATCCGCAACCAAAGTGTCACCGCCGCGAACGGTGTGCCGCGCTTCGTCAAAAACACGTTTGCCGGCGAACGCGGCGTGACGAGCTTCGGCCGGCCGACTTCAATGTAACGATTCAACGCTTCGACGGCTTTTCGTCCCACTGGCACGACGCGCTCCTTGTTGCCTTTGCCGATGACGTTGATGAAGCCGACTTCGAGATGCAGTTGTTCCAGACGGATATTTTTCAATTCGGCCAGCCGCAAACCGGAAGCATAGGCCAGTTCAAGAATTGCCTGGTCGCATAAATTTTCCGGCGTTTGCGGCAGAACCATCTCGAATGATTTTTCAATTTCGTCACTCGTCAAAAGCACTTTTTTGATTTCCGCGTCCGTCAGCGCCTTGGGCAAACGCTTCCACCGGCGCGGCAACGAAAGATTTTCCGCGACGTTCACCGGCAATAATTTTTCATTTTCGGCGAAGCGATAAAACGCGTGCAACGCGGCGATTTCAAGATAGACGCTCTCACCGCTCAATCGGCGCGGCGAATCTTTTGGCTGATTGACCAGAGCCCGTTCGCGCTCGTGCTGAAGGAACGCCATGAGGTGCTTCAGTTCAATCTGCTTCCAGTCCGTCAATCCATGTTTGCCAGCCCACGCGATGAACTTGCCAAGCAATGCCGCATAAGTTTTCTGCGTATGCTCCGCCTGCCCGCGCTCATGGCGCAGATATTGCAGAAAATCTTCAACGAGCGAATTCATGGAGCAAGAATGAAGGAGTAAGCAGTAAGAAGCTAGCGTTCGGCGCGTTTTTTGGAGAATGAGTTAATCAGGCCTTGAGTTAAGGCGCTGACTTCAATGGCTAAGGCCTGAAGTTTTTGAATCGCAGCGTCTTCGACCAGTTGATTGTCGCGCACAACGTAAAGCAGCGATTTCACCTCGCCAGCGGAAGCGCGGGCGACGTTCCAGAATTGAAGTTTTTCGCCTTCGCTGACCCGCTCAAAACCCTCCGCGAGATTGGTCATAGCCGAAACGGCGGCGCGTTGAAGTTGATCGCGTAGGCCAAAATCATTTTTCAACGGAGCTGTTTTACAAATCCGGTAAATGCCGTTCGTCAACTCTCTTGCTTTCTGCCATGCCTTGAGGTCTTCGAATTGCATACTTGCTTCTTTCTCCTTTCTCCCTGCTCCTTCACAGGCGGTTGCCTGTGAGCCTTTCGTAGGCCTCAAGATACTTCGCTGTCGTTTTCGCGACGACATCCGGCGGCAACACCGGACCGGGCGGGGTTTTGTCCCAATCAAGCGTTTCGAGATAGTCGCGGATGAATTGTTTGTCGAAGCTCGGCTGGCCGCGACCGGGCTGATACTGGTCGGCCGGCCAGAAACGCGAGGAATCCGGCGTGAGCACTTCGTCAATCAAAATGAGTTTGCCGTTGTCCAAACCGAACTCAAATTTCGTGTCCGCAATGATGATGCCGCGTTTGCGGGCGTAATCGCGGGCGAAATTGTAAATCCTCAAACTCGCCGCACGCGCCTGCCCGGCCATGTTATCACCGACGATTCTCTTCGCCCGTTCGAATGAAATATTTTCGTCGTGGCCGGTTTCGGCTTTCGTGGCCGGTGTGAAAATCGGCTCTGGCAACTCGGAAGATTCCTTCAAACCCGGCGGCAGCTTGATGCCACAAACGGTTTGTGATTTTTGGTATTCCTTCCAGCCTGAACCCGCGAGATAGCCGCGCACAACACATTCAATGGCGAGCGGTTCACATTTCTTCACGATCATCGAACGCCGCGCGAGTTTGTCTGCAAATGGCTGGAGATTTTTCGGCAACGGCTCGTTGGCACGCGAAATGAGATGGTTTGGCTGGAACAATTCGGTCTGCGCGAACCAGAAATAGGAAATCTGCGTGAGCACTTCGCCTTTGCGTGGGATGCCGTTGGGCATGATGACGTCGAACGCCGAGAGGCGGTCGGTCGCAACGAACAGCAGCCGGTCGCCAAGGTCGAAGACTTCACGCACCTTGCCGCTCTTGAGTTTTTTGATGTCGGGCAGTTCGAGTTGAAGAACCGTTTCGTTGTTTGGATTTGCCATGCACGGATTATTAAAGCCTAAAGCTGTTTCCGTTCAAAGGCAGAATGAAGAAGGAAGAATGCAGAATTCCGACCCGCAACGACCAAAGGCACGCAACCCGTTTCTTCATTCTTCATTCCGTCTTCTGCATTTCCCTACGCCACCGCGCGCGGCGGAATGTTTTTCACCAGCAACGGAATGCTCGCTTGTGATTTGTCGTCCAGCCGGACATCCACCGAATACAACCCCGCCTCGGCGAACTTCAATTGCTGGATGTTCACAATGAAATTGCGCGTGAGGAAATGCGCGTCGTCCGGCAGTGTGACGGCGACCGGGACTTCCATGGACGGCATGATGGGATGGCCGTCGGCATTGATGAAATTCAGCTTCAGCTTGCGCTGGCCCTCATCGTCAGCAGCGAACGTGACGCGCAATGCCACGGCGCATTGCGGATGCACGGCGGGCAACTGCTGCGCGTAAATCGTGTCGAACGCGCCGAGGAGATTCATTTTCCCGTTGTCGTCGGTCGCAGCATCGCAAAGCACCGCTACTTGAACGTTCATGCTACAATAAAGACACGAATTTCGCGAATTGGCACGAATTTCTTTTTGTTAACTGGCCGACCGCGCTTCGAGAAAAGCTTTCAGTTCCTTCGCCGCTTTTCCGCCGAAACCCGGCACGGCGGCGATTTGTTCCAACGTCGCTGCTCGCAGCCGTTGCACCGAACCGAATTTTTTCAGCAACGCCTGTTTACGCTGTTCGCCGATGCCGGGAAATTCGTCGAGCACGCTCTCGGAAATCCGCTTGATGCGAAGCTGCGCGTTGTAGCTATTCGCCACGCGATGACATTCATCGCGAATTCGCTGCAACAGTTTCACTGCCGGATGGTCGAGGCCGGGCCGCAGCGGTTTGCTCTCGCCCGGCAAATAAATTTCCTCAAATTCCTTCGCCAACCCGATGACGGGAATTTTTTCGAGACCGAGCTTTTTTAATTCATTACAAGCCGCGTTGAGTTGGCCCTTGCCACCGTCAATCAGGATAAGGTCGGGCAGGTTTGGATAGGGCGCGCTGTCCCTAGTGCGCCGCGGCTCGCTCGGAGAGCGAGCCCTACCTTCATTGAGCAGACGCGTATATCGCCGCTTCACAACTTCCGCCATGCCGGCAAAATCGTCCTGTCCCTCGACCGTTTTGATTTTGAACCGGCGATAATTCGCGCGGTCGGGCCGGCCATTCCTGAAACTGACCAATGATGCCACGGCAAACGTGCCGCTGATGTTTGAGATGTCGAAACCCTCGATGCGTTGAGGCGGTTCGCGCAGGCCAAGCACCTTCGCCAATTCCACAAGATCGCGTTGCGGGTCAACTGACAGCGGCAATGTGTAAGGCAAGCGCTCAAATTTCCTTTCTCTCTTCGTTGTTTCCTTCAGATCACGGATGAGATCGCGCAAGCTGGCGGCTTTTTCATAATCTTGCGCAACGGCGGCCTTTTTCATTTCCACTTCGAGTTGTTCCTTCATCTCGTGGCACTGGCCTTCGATAAAATCACAAGCGGCGCGGACTTGTTCGAGGTATTGTTCACGTGTGACGTTGCCGATGCACGGCGCGGTGCAATATTTGAGGTGCGCGTAGAGGCAATGCTTGTAGTCGGTTTTGCCCGGCGTGAAGACGCGGCAACCGCGCAGGTTGAATTGCCGCCGCACCAGCGCCAGCGTGTTGCGCAGCGCGCCCGAATTCGAGAACGGCCCGAAGTACCGCGCGCCGTCGTCTTTCTTGAGCCGGGTGAAGGTGAAGTTCGGAATCGGGTCGTTCAAATTCACCTTGAGCATCAGGAACCGTTTGTCGTCGCGAAAACTGATGTTGTAACGCGGATGAAATTCCTTGATGAGTTTGCCTTCGAGCAGAAACGCCTCCGGTTCGCTGCGGACGACGTGGAAATCGAAATCACAAATCGCCTCGACCAGCGCGTTGAATTTCAAATCCCAACCCATCCGCCGCGACGGATGGAAATACTGGCTCACGCGCTTGCGCAGGTCGCGCGCCTTGCCGACGTAAACGACGGTGCCGAACCGGTCGCGCATGAGATACACGCCCGGCTTGTGCGGCAATGCGTTCAACTTTTTGCGGATGGAATCGCTGATCGGCACAAAGGGAATTTCGCGCAAAGGCGCGCAGGCGCAAAGGAATTTTCAGCTGCTGCAAGCCCACCGGTTTTTGGGCAGTGTATCCATTGGCGTGGACTGAAGAGTGACACAGGCCTTTTACCCACCTGTTTGTTGGATTTTGCAGGCACTGCTTTTCAAAATCGACATACTGCCAATTTTTGCGTTTGGCCAAGCGTTGGATTAGTATTATAATCCCATCGTTTTAGTGGTATGCCCAAACTTGTCGTCATCTCGAAAGGCCTGGCCGGCCTGTCATTTGAATTGAGCGCGACCCCGGCAACGGTCGGTCGCACCGGGGACAACGCTTTTCAAATCATCGAACCGTCCGTATCGAAACGGCATTGCGAAGTTCGGTTGCGCGACAATGAAGTCGTTATCCGTGACCTGAAATCGACCAATGGCACGTTCATCAACAGCCAGCGAATTCTTGAGGCTGTGTTGAAGCCGGGAAAAATTTTGAGCCTTGGCCAAGTGGATTTGCGCCTTGAAGCTTCCGCGTCTGCACCTGTTGCTCCCCAAGCGTCGGCAAGCCCGCCGCCTGCAAGAAAATCTGAACCAGTCATTCCGAGATTTCCAAAAGTTCCCAAAATTATTATCCCGGCCGAGCAACATCTAATGACGCAACCGACCGGTTCACCGTACAGCGCCGTTGTCGCACCCAATATAAGCAGCACGCTCGGAGCCACACCCGCCAAAAAACATTGCGTGCTTTTCGTGGATGACAACCGGGCGTTTCTGGACACCATCAGCAAGTTGTACGCGGCTTCGGGCAAAGGCGCTTGGGAAACACATTGCGCCACCACGGTGGATCAGGTCATCACCACTTTGCAAGAGAAGCCGATTGGCCTCGTTGTTGTGGAAATTGGCATGTCGGCGCTCGATGGCATTCAGTTGCTCGATATCATCAACCGCCGCTATCCCAATGTGAGAAAGGCCGTGCTGACCGGCAACGTCACCGAAAGCGACCGCGCGGCCTGTCTCGCCAACGGCGCGGAAATGGTCTTGCAAAAGCCGACTTCACCCGAGGGCTTGAAGGCGGTTTTCACCGTGCTGAGTGAATTGATTCTGTTGCCCCCGAATCGCGAGGGATTTTCGGGCGTGCTGCAACAGGTCGGGTTGCATGATGTCATCCAAATGGTATGCCTCGGACGCAACTCGCTGGTTTTGGACGTGCGCAACCAGCAGATGCACGGGCAGATTTTCATCGAGTCCGGCGACATCACTCACGCCGCGGTCGGGGACTTGGCCGGTGAAAAGGCTTTCTACAAATTGCTGTCGCTCAACGGCGGAGAATTCCAGTTGAACCCCTTCAAACCGCCGTCCGCGCGCACCGTGCATGGTCAATGGGAATTCCTGCTCATGGAAGCCGCTCGTGTCCATGACGAAGGCGCAGCAAACACGCCTGAAAAGGCGGCTCCAACCGCGGCAAACACGCTGGCAGCCAAACCCGCGCCACCGGAACAACCTCCATCGCCCAAGACGGCCTCGCCTGCATCAGCTGACACGGAACCATAGCTCGGTGAAGACATTGTGGTCGTTGCCACCTACGACGGTCAATGGCGTCCAACCGAAGGGCAAAAAAATAATTTGAACCGATCATGGGTTCAAATTGTGTCGGGACGATTTCGCCTTCCAGTCGTGATGTGCCGGTGGACGAAGAAATAATACAGCCCGCCGAGCACCAGCATCGCGCCGCCAAGCCAGAGCGTGACGTGATGTAATTCGCCGCGCATGAGTTGTTCGTCCTGGCCGGCCTTGACACCGACATAGCACAGCACCGCGCACCAAATGCCCGAGCCGAGCAGCGTGTAGATCGAAAATTTCAAGTAATTCATCCGCACGATACCCGCCGGAATACCAATGAGATGCCGCACCACCGGCAATAATCGCGAAATAAAAATACCCATCGAACCGTAATGCGCCGACCAGCGTTCAGCCTTTTCGACTTTTTCCGGTGGAATGAAAACGTATTTGCCATAACGCATTACCAATGGACGCCCGGCAATTCGCGACAGCCAATACATGATTGTCGCGCCCAGCCACGAGCCGAGCGCTCCGGCAATGACGATGCCCCAGAGACTAAGCGAAATCTGATGGGTGTAGGCCAGATGCGCCGCGGGCGGGATGATGACTTCGCTCGGCAATGGCGCGACGGAACTTTCGACGGCCATGAGCAACACGATGACCCAATAACCACCGCTTTTGAGCGCACCCGAATACCAGACAATGACGGGCTTGAACAGCGACTTGAACATCGGATGCTGGTTATAGCGGAAAAAACCGTGGGAGCAATCCGCGAATTGCGCGAATGAACGCGAATTTATTTTTTAGCCTTGCTGGCGTAATAAGCCTGGATTTCCTCAGCAGTCGCGGGCTGTGGCCAGACCCAATCGCGGCCAAATTGCCACCAATATGACGATTGGGAATGATCAGGGGATGGTTTCGGATCACCACCATCGTCCACACCATCTTCGCCGATGGAATAAAGCAGAAATGTTCCGTCGGCATTTCGGTGATAACGCAATGGCTGACCATCCATATAATCAGTCGGAACAGATTTCAACAAATCGGGAGTCAATTCAGTAAGTGTGGCCGGAAGTTGATGATGCTGGAGTTCGTATCGCTTGAGCGCAATTGCGGTGACTACCACATTCCGAGCTGTTTCAATTCTTACGGCTCTGCGAAGCGCAGCATCCAAACCAAAGGCAGATTGAGAAAAAACGTTGCGCAGGCCATTCGAAGAGTTCTGCCATGGTTTTAGCCCGACGACAGTGAATGATTCCACCGACTGAAAAGCTTTGTTGGTTTCAGCCATGCGGGTTGCGTCAATCACAACTTGAAACGCCTGCAAGCTGCTCTTCTCGTCCTGATACGACCAAAACCATCGCCATCGAAGCTCGTCCCACTTCCGTAAAAATAATGAACGCCGCTTTTGTGAGGAGAATAAATCCTTATTTCTATTAGGCGACGCATTCGGCGCATAAAAATATCCCCAAAGCTCATCAAACTTTTTTGAAGACCGCCGGATTTGTTTCACCTCTTGCAATTGCCCAACTCGTCCGAACATGATTGCCCCTTCCAAGGGACTTGTGAACTCCAACGATTGCCAGTCCCGCTGCAATTGCGCCAAGTCGTCGTCCGAGACATCCGCGTCTTGCAGAATTTCCCAAGTGACACTCGCGCCCATTGAAGCGATGGCGATGCGAACAAGTTGCGAAATTATTAACCGTTCATCCGTTTCTCCTTTGACAAGGGCAATCATCGCACGGATGTTTTTCACCGCCGAGGCCGTATCCCCGCAATGTAAATCATCAATTGCCGCTGCTGATAACCTTTGTGTTGCTCTTCTTAGTGGAGCCAAATGCGACATTGAGATTTTATCAACGCCCCCGTAATAGTTAAGATTGAAGTCAAGTGTTGGATGGTCGGCAATTTGATAAAGTAAATTCAATCCTTCGCTCTCCTTTGCAAGTGCAGTTTCAATATCCTTCCAGGAATTTGTCGCGTCGTAGCCGCGAATATCAGGTTGCTGCCAACCAATCATTGCCTTTCCCGGCGTGACCGGTCGCATTGCAGGCGGCGGGTTGCTCCACAAAACATTCCAGTTCGTGTCCATAAGCGAAGCTGCCTTCAAAAAAACCGCCGCGCTATTTTGTTCCGGCGGCACTGGCGGTGGAATCACTTGCGCCAAATCCATCGGTTCGCCTTTGGCTTTGAGTTCGGCGATGTAGGATTCAACGGCAAATCGCAATTGATAATGGCGAATGACGGGAATAGCAACCGCCACGATGAATGTGACGCCTATGGCGATTAAAATTTTTCTGCGACGGTTCATATAATTCACGCTTTCAAAAAGAAACGCTTTTGTTTTTCGGTGACGGGCATTTGCAGTTTTTCCATCACTGCCATCATGTCTTCCCAGATTTTGCGCTTTTCGCTCATGGCCTGGTTGCGCAGCAAATACGCCGGATGATACGTCGGCATGAGCGGGATGCCGCGGTATGTCTTCCAAGTCCCGCGCAGCTTCGTGATGCCGATGGTTTTGCCTAGCAAACCTTCCACCGCAGTCGCGCCCAGCGCCACAATGATCTTGGGCCGGATCAAATCAATCTGCTCGTGCAAATACGGAATGCACGCGGCCATTTCGTCGGTCGTGGGCTTGCGGTTGCCGGCAACCGGCCCGGGTGTGTTGGGCCGGCATTTTAAAATATTGCCAATGTAAACATCCGCGCGCCGCAGCCCCATCGCCTGAATGATTTTCGTGAGCAACTGGCCCGCCTTGCCGACGAACGGTTCGCCCTGCTCGTCTTCGTCCCCACCCGGCGCTTCGCCGATGAACATGAGCTGCGAGTCAATGCTGCCAACGCCGAACACGACGTTTTTGCGCGACGACGCGAGGTGCGCGCATTTCACGCAGGCCATCGCGCGTTCGCGCAATGCGGCAAACGCAGCGGCTTTTGCCTGCGGATCGAGCGGCGGGCCTTGACTGACAACGGTCTCGCCCGGCAACACAAGCAATGTCGCCTGTTCGGCAACAGGTTGTGGAATTGCAGATTGAATCGGAGATTTGGTAGCGACCGGAGAAACCGATTTAGGTGCAGATATGGACGCTGGTCGCGCCAATGAAGCCAGGGTTTCAGGTGAAACGGCGACGTGTCGCACGCCGTGTTCTTTCAAATCTTCGAGATGTTGGATCGTCGCATCGAGCAATTTGTCGTAATCTTCGGACATGGCGTCATCGTAACTTGCGCCACGTCGTCCGCACGAAAATTCTGCATGCAGCTAAAGCTTGCAGCCGAATCCAGCACAAGACTACCGTTTCGCCTGTGACTCTGGAAGACCATCTGGGCGACATCATCAGCAAGGCGCGCGCCATGAGCGGCATTTCCGCCACTGCAGCGTCAAAGGCCGTCGGAATTTCCGAAACCGAATTGTCCGCGCTGGAAGATTCAGGCCGTATGGCAAAAAAAATAAATTTCGCTTCGCTCGCGCCGCTGATTGGTTTAAACGCGTCCAAACTCGAAGGCATTGCCAATAACTGGTTGCCAACGGAGAAAGACCTGAGCGTGTGGCGCGAATTGCGCTGCTTCACAACCACAGCCGGGGGAATGGCGGTAAATTGCTATTTGATTTGGGACGAGGTTTCGCGCGAAGCCGCGCTGTTCGACACCGGCTGGGACGCGAAGCCGGTTCTGGATTGCATCGCCGATAATCAACTCACACTGTGCCACATTTTCATCACGCACACGCACCACGATCACGTTGCCGCATTGGGCGCCATTCGCGAAGCGTTTCCCAAGGCGAAGGTGCACAGCGGTTCCAAAAACGCGCCGGTGGACCAGCGGAATCGCGCGAACGATTTCATTCATCTTGGCAACTTGCGCATCACGAACCGCGACACGCCCGGCCACGCGGAGGACGGCGTGACTTACATCGTCGGCAACTGGCAAGAGGACGCGCCGCACGTGGCGATGGTGGGCGATGCGCTTTTCGCCGGGTCAATCGGGCGCGGAAACCAGTCGTGGGACCTAGCGAAGCAGAAAATCCGCGAGCAAATTTTGACTCTGCCGCCTGAAACGCTGATTTGTCCCGGGCACGGCCCGCTGACAACCGTGGCTGAAGAAAAGGAACATAATCCGTTCTTTTGATTTGCATACGGTAGGGCGTGCTCTCCGAGCGCGCCGCGGCGGCGGTTTCGGAGAAACCGCCCTACCTTCTGGACAAACGTGAAGGTTTGAACTATAAATCCAATCGCCAGCGGATCAGAACGACACAAAATGAAAGCCCCACGGTCAATCGTAATTCCAACTGTTTTTGGCACTATAATCATGTTGGCGCTCCTTGCTTTACTTGCCTACGGAATTGGTGTGAATGAATTCACATATGCTGTGCGCGAACAAGATCATCATACTATTCCGGCAATTGCTGAAATTTTCAAAGCGGTTTATCCATATTTTTGGATTCTGCCGATACTCGCTTGCATTACAGGAATCTCACTGGTCTTCAAGAAAGAAATTCGCACAGTGCTCGTTGCATGGTATGTAGCTGTGTTCGCAATTGCAGGGACCTTCCTTTTGTGCCTGACTATTCTCATCCATTATCTTTTAAGCACAGAGTTTCGCCTTTGTGGGTGAAATTTCTAGTGATAGTTGCTGATTTACGATTTGACCCGAGTATTAGCGATTGTTAGCCTTTCCTTCCGTTCCAACGGAATTTATGCGACACACAATATCAGTTTTGGTGGAGAACAAGTTCGGCGTGCTTACACGCGTGGCGGGCTTGTTCAGCGGACGCGGCTACAACATTGACACGCTCAACGTCGGCCCGACGCAGGACCCGAAGACGTCGCGGATGACCATCGTCACGCGCGGCGACGACGCGACACTGGAGCAAATCGTCAAGCAGCTCAACAAGCTGCCCGACGTGCTCAAGGTGCAGGATTTCCGCGAGGGCGAATACGTGGATCGCGAACTGGTGCTCGTGAAGGTTTCGGTGGATTCGAAATCGCGCGCCGAGGTGATGCAAATCACGGACATTTTCCGCGCCAAAATCGTGGACGTGCAGCCGAAAAATCTTTCCATCGAAATTACCGGCAACGAAGGCAAAGTGGAAAAATTCATCGAACTGATGAATGTGTTCGGCGTGACGGACATTACTCGCACCGGCAAGGTGGCGATGCCGAGAAAATAGTTTCAAGCATCAAGTTTTCAGTTTTAAGTCAGGCAAGCACTCAACGTTCAACCAATACCCAACCTCATAAGACACTATGGCAATCATTGATTTCGGCGGAACGAAGGAAAAGGTCATCACGCGGAAGGAATTTCCCATGTCCCGAGCCCGCAGGGTGCTCAAGAACGAAACTATCGCCATCATCGGTTACGGCGTGCAGGGACCGGCGCAGTCGCTCAACCTGCGCGACAACGGTTTCAAGGTCATCATCGGCCAGGCGCCGCAGTTCAAGCGCGACTGGGACCGTGCCGTGAAGGACGGCTGGAAGCCCGGCAAGACGCTTTTCGACATTGAAGAGGCCGTGCGCCGCGGCACGATCATTCAAATGCTCGTGTCTGACGCCGCGCAACGCGCCATCTGGCCGAGCGTAAAGCGGAATTTGAAACCCGGCGCCGCGCTCTATTTTTCGCACGGCTTCTCCATCACCTACAAGAAGCTGACCGGCGTGATTCCGCCGAAGAACGTGGATGTGATCATGGTCGCCCCGAAAGGTTCCGGCACTTCGGTGCGGCGCAATTTCCTCACCGGCGCGGGCATCAACTCCAGCTTCGCCGTCGAGCAGGACGCCACGGGCCGCGCCGAGGAGCGCTGTCTGGCCATCGGCATCGGCATCGGCTCCGGCTATCTGTTCCCGACCACCTTCCGGCGCGAGGTGTTCAGCGACCTGACCGGCGAACGCGGCGTGTTAATGGGCGCGCTGGCCGGCATCATGGAGGCGCAATACGACGTGCTCCGCGCCCACGGCCATTCGCCGAGCGAAGCGTTCAATGAAACTGTCGAGGAACTTACGCAGTCGCTCATCCGCCTCGTGGACGAGAACGGCATGGATTGGATGTATTCCAACTGCTCGGCGACCGCCCAGCGCGGCGCGCTGGACTGGAAACCGAAATTCAAGAAGGCCGTGCTGCCGGTGTTCAAGACGCTGTATGAACGCGTCCGGACCGGCAAGGAATGCGCCCGTGTGCTCTCCGCCTGCGGAGCGCCCAACTACCAAGCGCAGTTGCAAAAGGAACTGAACCAGATTCGCGATTCGGAAATGTGGCGGGCTGGCGCGGCGGCGCGCGCGTTGCGGCCCAAGGAACCGGCCAAAGCCATCTCCAAGGGCACCAAAGGCATCGCCGGGCGTCAGTTAAACTGACAGGTTTGCGGACGATGGCGACCGGCGCGCAACCAAATGGCTCCGGCGGTGTTTGAGTTTGAGTCAGTAAGGGATATAATTTGGTTGATGAAGCGTGTGGTGAAAATCGTGGTTTGCCTCGCAAACGGGCTGGCGCTGAACGCCGGTTTGTGTGCGGACAACGTGGTGTTGCCGAACAATCCTTACGCGCCGATTGTCGCGCGCAATATTTTCCATTTGAATCCGCCGAAAGCCGCCGACGCAGCCGACGCCACTCCACCGCCTAAAATCACGCCCACCGGCATCATGACCATCTTCGGCACCCGCCAGACGTTGTTCACGGTTGACGGCGTGAACAAGCCAGGGCAGCCGGGCAAGCCCGAGTCTTACATTCTTAGCCAGGGTCAGCGGCAAGATGACATCGAGGTGACACGCATTGACGAAAAATCCGGCGTCGTGACCTTCAACAACCACGGCACGGTGCAGGAAATTCCGCTGGTCAAAGCGCCCGCAAACACCATACCCACACCGGTTGCGGCGAATTCAAGTTTTACTGCGCCGACAGCCACGCCCTTTAACAATAGGGGTGGAAATATTATCCGTTTCGGCGACCGCTCCGGTCGCAATGACGGCAACAATCCAAACGGAACAGATGGCACTTCCAATTTGCGGGGCATCCCGACGCGCGGCGTTGGTTCCAGCCAACAATCACAGCAGGCTTTGACGCCGGAAGCGCAAATGATCTCGATGGAAGTGAGCCGTCAATTAACTGCTGATCAGGTGCTCAAGGGGAAAATGCCTCCACTCCCGCCCACGCCGCTGACACCACCGGATGCCCCAGGCTACGTCATGCCGCCACCAATGCCGCCAATGCCGGGACAATAGTAACGCTTACTCAGCCGCCGAGTGAAGTTGGGTCGGCGACATCGCCCTTGTTGAAATCCACGTAAGCTTCCGTCAAATCCGCTGCGTAAATCACCGCACCGGCTCTGCCGAGATTTAAATCAATGTGCAAATCAAATTCCTTGGGCGCAACAGCGGCGCAAAGTTGTTTGAATGAAATTTTTGCCGGCTGGCCGCGCTTGAGGCTCCAGAGAATCTTCCGGCTTCCAGGCGCGCTATAACCGATATCCACCCTCTCCTCGACAACTTTTGCGGATGAATAGCCAAGCGCGTCAATGATGCGGCCCCAGTTCGGGTCGCCACCGTGCCAGCTCGTTTTCACCAGCGCGCTGTTGGCCACGACGCGGGCGGCGGCATCGGCATCGGCGAAATTTTTCGCGCCGTTGACGCGCACGGTCACGACGCGATGCACACCTTCGCCGTCGCGCACAATCATCTTTGCCAGTTCCAGACAAACATGATTCAGTGCAGCTTGGAAATTTCCGACTTCCGACTTCCGACTTCCGATTTTCCGGTTTCCCGCCAGTCCATTCGCCAGCACCAGCACCGTGTCGTTGGTGCTCATGTCGCCGTCCACCGTGATGCGATTGAAACTTTGCGCGACCGCCTCATTCAATGCGGCTTGCAAGGTTTTTATTCCAATGGCCGCGTCGGTTGTGATGAAACACAACATTGTTGCATGCAGCGGCATTGCGGCGGGACGCCTGCCGGTGGCGCTCATGCCGGGCTGAATCATGCCCGCGCCTTTGCAAATGCCGCCGATGCGAACCGTCCTGCCACCAAGCTTGAACTCGACCGCGATTTGTTTGGATCGCGTGTCGCTCGTCATAATTGCTTCGGCGGCTTGATCCGCGTGTCGCGATGAATTCCCGAGAAGTTGCGCGGCTTCAAAAATTCCGCGCTTCACATTTGCCATTGGCAACGCGACACCAATGCGCCCGGTGGAAGCGACCAGGACGCGTTCGGCGGGAATCTTTGGGAGGGACAGCGTGCCGCTGTCCCTGATTTTGGGGACGGCAACATGCCGTCCCTCCCAGGAAATTGCCTCGGCTGCAATTTCCGTCATTTCCCGTGCGTCTCGCAACCCTTGTCTGCCGGTGCAGGCATTCGCGTTGCCGGAATTGGCGACGACGGCCTGCACGACGCCTTTTTTCATGCGCTCGACGCAAACCTTCACCGGCGCGGCGCAGATTTGATTCGTCGTGAACATTCCGGCGACGGTCGCCGGCACTTCGGACACAATCAACGCGAGGTCACGTTTTCGGCCTTTGTTCGAGCCTTTGCCCGTGCCAAGGCGTTTGATGTCACAAAACACGCCGCCGGCGAGAAAGCCGCGCGGTGCGACGATGGAGCCTGAAATTTCTTTGAACAATTTTTTCATTGTGCGGAGTGGAATCTGCCAAGTTTGTCCGTCGGTGGAAATTATTTTATGCATGCGGCGCAAGGTGTGAATGTGGGGCAGGCATCTTGCCTGACATTGACAGGCTGGAAGCCCGTCCCACGTCATGCCTTTACCGCGTCAATTTCCAGCCGCACCATGCGGACGTGAACGCGGCCATCATCGTCCGGTGGCTGTTTGGCAACGTAACGGTCCGTGACGGCGCCGATGAATTCCTCACGCAAATTTTCCGGCACGCGATGCGTGTAAGGCAGCCAGGTCGTGCGTAACCACGCGGTAAAACCGTCGCGACTATCGTAAATCGCGTCTTTGGGCGACAAACGCATGCCGAGCAATTGAAGGCCGAAACGCGGCAGCCATTTTTTGTAATCCTCCGGTGAATGGAAAAAATACGGCCTTTCCATCCTGCGAAAAAATTCGCGCCAGCGTTTGAGCCGCATCTCCGGACGCAACGCGACAAAAACATCGTGTGCGTTGCCCTTGCCGCCGCAGGAAACGACCAGCCGCCCACCGGAACGCAAACACGCCGCCGCGCCGCGCAGGAATGCCCGATGATCGTCCACCCAATGCAACGCCGCACTGGAAAAAACCAAATCAAATTGCCGCGCAAAACGAATCTGGCGCGCGTCCATGACGCGAAACTCCAGGTTGGGAAATTTGCTCCGCGGAAAAGTCCTTCGCGCGAATTCGATCATTTGCGGCGAGGCGTCAATACCGATCGCCGCGCCGCGCGGAATGGCGTGCGCGATTTCGGCGGTCACTTTGCCATCGCCGCAGCCGACGTCGAGAATGTGTTTGTTGCCGCGAAGATTGAGTTTGGCCATCAATTCGCGCGCCCAGGTGTGTTGCACAACGGAATTCGCGGCGTAGGCAGCAGCATCCCAAGATACTGCTTTGGAAACACAGGCGGGCATGACGACGAATCCTAAACCAATCCCGCCGTTTCGGGAAAACCGCAGACCAGATTCATGCTCTGGATGGCTTGGCCGCCCGCGCCTTTGACGAGATTGTCCTCGGCGCTCATCACGATAAGCCGGCCCGTGCGCGGGTCGAGCCGCCACGCAATTTCAATGACGTTCGTTCCGACGACATTTTTCGTGTCGGGCAAATTGTCACCGTCCAGCAAACGAACGAATGGTTCATTGCCGTAAACCCTTTGGTAACATGCGGAAATTTTCTCCGCGTCAACGGACTTTTCCGCAGGCGCGAGATAGAGCGTCGTCAAAATGCCGCGGTTGACCGGAATCAAATGCGGCGTGAATTGAATCGTCGTTTTCGTCCCGGCGGCGAGCGAAAGTTGTTCCTCGATTTCGGACAAGTGCCGGTGCTTGGGCACGCCGTAGGGCCGGACGCTTTCATTGCATTCGCAAAAAAGATAATCCACTTCGGCTTTCCGTCCCGCCCCGCTGATGCCGCTCAGGGAATCGGCGATGATGCCGGTGGGTTTGATCAAACCGGCCTTGAGCAGCGGAATCACCGGCAGCAAAATGCTTGTCGGGTAACAGCCCGGCGACGCGATGAGCGACGCCTGTTTGATTTGCCCGCGATAAATTTCCGGCAGGCCGTAAACGGATTTTTTCAGCAACTCCGGCGCGGGATGGTCATGCGCATAAAATTCCCTGTAAATTTCCACGCTCTTGAGCCGGAAGTCGGCGCTCAAATCAATCACCACACAACCGGCATTGAGCAGCGGCACGGCGTATTCGGCGGCGACGCCATGCGGCAACGCGAGAAACACCACGTCGGCCTGCTTCGCAAGCTGTTTGGCGTCCGGCTCTGTGAACCGGAGCATCTTCGATTTCGGATGGCCGGCAAACTTCGGAAAAACCTGCGCAAGTGTTTGCCCGGCGTTTTGGCGCGAGGTCACGGCCACCAGCTCCACGTGGGGATGGTGCAGCAACAACCGGACGAGTTCTTCGCCGGAGTAACCGGACGCGCCGATAATGGCGACTTTCTTTGATTTCATACTGCCTTTCTTTTACCGCATAAAAACGGAAACGCGGAGAAAAATTTTCAAACAAAAACCCCGCTGGCGAAACCAGCGGGGCCTGGAAATTTCCAGCGCGATTAACGCTTCGAGTATTGGAAGCGTTTGCGCGCGCCCGGCTGGCCGTATTTCTCGCGTTCACGCATGCGCGGATCGCGTGTCAGTAGTCCCTCGGCCTTGAGCGCAGGACGCAGGCTGGCATCGGCCACAATCAGCGCGCGGGCGATGCCGTGCCGCACGGCGCCAGCCTGGCCGTTTGGTCCGCCGCCGGTGACATTAATGCGCACGTCAAATTTTTCCGCCGTGCCGGTGGCGCTCAATGGTTGTGTCACGGTTGCGCGCAACGTTTCCAGCGCGAAATAATTTTCAAACGGACGTCCATTGACGGTGATTTTGCCGCTGCCGGAGGCCAGACGGACGCGCGCGATGGCGGTCTTGCGCCGGCCCGTGCCGAGAAATTCGTTGGTTTTGGTTTCAGCCATTTTCAATCAGCGTTGCAGGTTCAGATTTAATCAGGCCACGACCTTGAGCGGTTTGGGCATTTGCGCCTCATGCAGGTGTTTCGGGCCTTTGAAAACCTTCAGCTTGGTCAGCAACTGGCTACCAAGCCGGTTTTTGGGAATCATGCCTTTGACGGCGTGCATGATGAGCTTTTCCGGGTGTTTCGCGCGGACCTGGGCAACCGAGGTGTATTTTTCGCCGCCTTTCCAGCCGGAATAGGTCATGTATTCCTTGGCGGTTTCCTTCTTGCCGGTGAGACGGACTTTTTCAGCGTTGATGACAATGACAAAGTCGCCGGCGTCAAGGTGCGGAGTGAAGACGGGCTTGTTTTTGCCGCGCAAAACATCGGCCACCTGCACAGCCAGCCGGCCGAGCACGGCGCCGTCGGCATCAATTACATGCCATTTCCGCCCGTCCAAATTCACTTTAGGCAAATATGTTTTCATTTCAAAACCGGACAAAGGAGCGCGGAATTTATCAGACGGAGGGACGAAGTCAATAGGGCATTTCGGTGTGATTGGCCAATGGGCGCATTCCACGGACCAATCCATATCAGAGAACTGTTTGTTGAGGTATCACGTCCAATGCCTTCACTTGAAAGCTCGGCTTTTCTGGCGCCTTTACAAACTCATCAAAGACTGGCTGCGTCTCGTGCTCGCTTCACAAGATCGCAAACATAACATTTCGCGCTTTAAGGTGGGTCGCATTACTGATAGCGCGTGCGGAAGAACAGGTTTTGGTTCGTGCCCAGCGGCACCGATACGTCGAGAACGCCCGGGGGCGGCAAGGCGTTGGTTTGAAATGGCGTCCAAGCTTGAAAATCGGCTGATGCTTCCACGACTACGTTGCTGCCGGACGGGCCGCCCAGCCGCATGTGGAACAAGCCATTTTGCAGGCCGGGGTTGGCGATGCGGAGCGCGACGGTCCCCGAGAATCGGATATTGTCATACGCAACATCATCCCCGTCGTTGGCCTGTTCCACGATCTCCACGCGGGCAATGATTTTGTCGTCAAAGACAATGCCCCAATATGGATTGTTGCCGCTGCCAATGCCATAGCCCGGCAGACCATCTTGCGCAAATAGCAGGACCGAGTTCGTGTCGTAAATGTAAATGCCTTCCCCCGAGCCGCCACCCAGGTCCACAAAGCGCCAGCCGACCGCTTGGGTCGGTGGGTCAAAAATCAGCGTGAGTGAATCGGCATCCGATTGGTTTGCTTCGCCTCCGCCTCCACCATACGGCAGCCAGCCTGGGGAAAGCATGCAGGAACTCCAAAACCACGTCGGTTGTTCTACCCAGACCGCCCCATTCGTGGAGACAATCTTGATTCCCAAACTTTCATACTCATTCCCCCAGAACCGCACCGAGCCTGCGGCTCCGGCATATTCCTCGAAATCCAACGTCACGAGTTGGGGAGAAGCAGCCACGAATGCACTCTCGTCCCCGAACCGCGTGTAATGGAGAGAAGCCCCCGCCACCGGCAGAATGAAGTCTTTCTCAATTGCATTGGTGCTGGCGTCCTGAACTCGGACGCGAAAGGCGTAGTCGCCCGGCGGCGAGGTCGTTTGGCTCCCAGTCAGAGTTCCATCGGTGTTCAAGGAGTATGTCAGCGGAAGTGTCCCACTAATTGCCTCCCACGTATAGGGCGGAACGCCGCCAATTGCAGAGAAGGTGAATGCGTAGGACTGGTTCGTAAAAGCCGCAGGGAGCGGAGACATATTCGTCACTTGCAACGGCGACGAAGCTGAAGCGATGTAAAGCGACAGATTTTGATTTGCCGAGTGGCCGTTGCCGTCATCCACATGGACGGAAAAATTATATGTCCCGCCGGTGTCGGGAGTGCCATAAATTTCTCCGTCAGAATCAACGGTCAGGCTCGATGGAAAATCCTGCGGGTCATTCAACGACCAATTGAGCGTGCCGCTGCAAGTCGAACCCTGGAGAAACTGGTCGTAATAAGAACCCACCTGACCGTCCGGCAAATTGGTCGTGAGGATTTGAACGCCGCCGCAAGGTTGGACGGTGAAATTGTTCGTGGCATTGTTGTTGTTAATGACTGCCGTCTGGTTGTCGGGGCACTGATAAGCGCCGCTGCCAAGAATGTTGTCCAAGCTGTCGTCGCCGCCGTTGCAATTGATGCTGATGTTCCAACTGCCGTTGGCCACGTTCATTGAATAATTGCCGTTGGTGTCGGTGTCCACATAGGCCTGATAATTTGTGCCGTTGATGGTGGCATTGGCGTTCACGCCGACGCCCACGATGGGATTGCCGCTGCTGTCCTGAACATTGCCGGTGATGTGGTTGGTCGCAAGAAGGGCGGTGAAATTTTGCAACACAGCCGTGCCGTTGGTGATGTTGCCGT
Organism: Verrucomicrobiota bacterium; assembly: GCA_049517655.1. Lineage (GTDB taxonomy): Bacteria > Verrucomicrobiota > Verrucomicrobiia > Limisphaerales > UBA11358 > UBA11358. The sequence continues at coordinate 114,703 of JBEKRQ010000002.1, forward strand.
CTATGGTTTCTTGTGAAAAAACATAATTGGTGAGTTGATTGTTGCCGTTGGCCTGCACCCACCAGGAATCGTCGGTGCCCAAGCCCAGCACGCCAAGGACATAGTTCCCGTTCGCATCCGTGTAGCCGTCTGTTTCATAGAGGTTGTTGTTGTCGTTGGCACCAACATCCAATCCCACCAAAGGATTTCCCAGATTGTCCTTGACGCTGCCATAAATCAGCGCCGTGGCCTTGGGGATGGCCAAGGTCACTCCTGTCGCACCGGCGGTGACATTGGTTCCGTTGTGCGATTGCAACCCAAGATAGCCATGAACAATCAGCGGCGTATCGTCTGCCTCGATCCCCCAATTGCCGTCGGTGACCGGCACGTTGAAATTGCCATTGGTGTCTGTGAAACCAATGGCGATGAGGCCGTCGGTTGATTGCGGGTGCAAAAGAATGCCGGGCAGTCCGATGCTGGGATCGCTGGCATCAACAACCTTGCCGGAGATGCTGTTCGTGGCGTTGGTCAACACTAGATTCGTGGTGACGGTAGCTCCACTCCCCAACGTGACAACCGGAGGCGCTCCAAAGTTGCAGACATAATTACTTTTGAAAGAGACCAGTGCGTAAGTCCCCACGGGTGCTTGAATGGTATAGGTGCCCGAGTTGTTCGCCACCGTTCCCCCAGCCGGCCCCCCATTGCCTCCGGGCGGAAACAGCATGACAATGGCATTGGACACCGTGGTGCTGGTGCCGTTGCTGACCACGTCGCCGGTGAACTTCTGCGCGTAGGGAAAATTCGTGACACTGAAAGTGTTGGTGAGCGGCGTAAAACCGCCCTTGGGCTGGGACAGCTCATACAAATAGTTGCCGACGACGTTCTGCATGAAATCCCCATTTTGAAAATTCAACGTCGCGGTGATGGCGCCCGTCGTGGCATTCAAATCGCCGGGCACATTGAAATTGGTCACCACGCCTATGACAAAGTTTGTCCCATCCTGCAAGGTGAACTGCTGCACCAAAATATCCCCCCCATCAATGACGCCGTTGTTGTTGAGATCGAGAAATTTTTGGATGACCACCGTCTTGTTCGTCAACCCGGTAATGGCAAGCGAAATGGTTCCCGTGTAAGTATTGCTCACGGCGGTCGGCGTGACAGTGAAGTTGACGGCGGCGAACGCATGCTGGCCAAAGGCAGCCAGCCATGCGAATGCGACGAGAAGGCGGATGAGGGAAGTATTCATAGACTTGATTGTTTGGGGTTTCAATGACGTTATTGCTTCAACCGGGAAAACAGATTCCCCACTGGCGGCGTAATAGTGATGCTATTCGTGCCGGGCCGACCTGTTGGCTCTGAACCTCTCACGGCAGATTTTTAATTCACTCACAATTTCAACATCCTGTCAATCCACCGATATTACTTTTTGATTAGCTAATTAAGGTGATTTGTTTGCTGCAAAATCCGAACCGATCCTCATTGGGAGAGCTTGGTTGGCCGCCAATATAGGCGCTCTTCACTTGTGGATTCTGGTGAAATGCCCCGCAGAAGCTGAAGAGCAGGGACATTTGCTTGACTTCGCGCGGCAGGTGACTAATTAACCGAATCCAAAATCACCATCCTGAATGAATTTGTTTCGCAATTTGCTCCGCCGAAGAAGTGTTGCCGCCCTGCAGGCTGAAGTGCTGACGGACAGAAGCCTCAAACGGGCGCTGGGACCGGTAAATCTGACCGCACTGGGAATCGGCGCCATCATCGGCGCGGGCATTTTTGTCCTCACCGGCCAGGCGGCCGCGAAATACGCGGGTCCGGCCATTGTTTTTTCCTTTGTGCTGGCCGGGGCGGCCTGCGCGTTCGCCGGCCTGTGTTACGCCGAATTTTCGGCTATGATTCCCATCTCCGGCTCGGCTTATACTTATGGTTACGCGACGCTGGGCGAATTTGTCGCGTGGATCATCGGCTGGGATTTAATCCTCGAATATTTATTTGCCGCTTCCACAGTCGCGGTCGGCTGGTCGGGGTATGTCGTGTCATTTCTCAATGAGCTTGGAATCACCATTCCATCCGCCTTCATTTCCGGGCCTTACAACCACGTGACTCCGCCCGGCGCGGGGTGGAACATCTGGCGGCTGTTCACGGAAGGCTGGGTCAGCACCGGCGCCGTGCTGAACGTCCCGGCCATGTTGATCGTCGGATTCATCACGTTTCTGCTCGTCCTCGGCATCAAGGAGTCCGCGACGTTCAACAACATCATCGTGGCGATAAAAATGTCGGTGATTCTGACGTTCATTGCCGTTGGGATTGCCTACATCAACCGGAATAACTGGCATCCGTTCGTGCCGCCGTCACTCGGCCCCGGTGAGTTCGGCTGGAGCGGCGTGGTGCGCGGGGCTGGCGTGATTTTTTTTGCCTACATTGGTTTCGACGCCGTGTCCACTGCTGCACAGGAGGCTAAAAATCCCCGGCGCGACATGCCGATTGGAATCCTGGGTTCGCTCGCGCTTTGCACCGTGCTTTACATCGCAGTGGCGCTCGTTTTAACGGGCATTGTATCTTACACCAAGCTCAATGATCCGGCCCCGATCGCCGTGGCGATCAATTCACTTGGGCCGTCAGTGGCCTGGCTGCGGCCCATCATCAAGATTGGCGCGATCGCCGGCCTTTCGTCCGTGATCCTGGTGATGATGCTCGGCCAGCCGCGAATTTTCTACACGATGTCGAAGGACGGATTGCTGCCGCCGGTGTTCAGCGCGGTGCATCCGAAATTCCGCACGCCTTGGGTCGCACAAATTCTCACCGGCGTGACTGCCATGCTGGTGGCAGGTTTGTTTCCCATCGGCCTTCTGGGCGAACTCGTGTCCATCGGCACGCTCCTCGCGTTCGCCATCGTCTGCGCCGGCGTGTTCGTGCTGCGATTCACCGATCCGCAGATTCACCGGCCGTTCCGCACACCGGCATTCTGGCTGATTGCGCCGCTGGGCGTGATTTTTTGCGGCTATTTGATGTATGGACTGCCCGCTGACACCTGGGCACGACTTATCGTCTGGATGGCCATCGGTCTGGTCATCTATTTCACCTACGGTCACCGTCATTCAAAAGTGCAGCGGCAGGCGGCACAGGCCGGTCTGGACTGAAATTTGGCTTGCCGCGCGGGACATGGCCGTTTCCGGACCACCGTCGTTCAGTGACGATCCAGACCACCCGTGATCGACGCGTAACGGCGTTGATTTTCTGATATTAGAGACGGGCTGGAAGCTTGTTCTACTGCACGGTTTCGCCTTTGGCTGGCCGGTGAATGGAAAACATCAAAAAAAATTTGCATGGGAAATGAATCAAACGTATGTTTGAATCATGAAACGCGCATTAAAATCATCCAAGCCGCCGCCGGCTGAAACCAGGGGGCGGGTGCTGGACACGGCGGAACGGTTGTTCGCCGAGCGCGGCATTGAGGCGGTTTCCATTCGTGACATTACCCGCGCCGCCAAGGCAAATCTGGCGGCCATCAACTATCATTTCGGCACCAAGCAGGAACTGGTGGCCGAGATTTTCAGCCGGCGGCTGACGCCGTTGAGCCAGGAGCGGCTGGCTTTGCTGGATGAAGTGGAGAGGAAAGCCGACGGCAAGCCCGCCCGGCTCGAGGCCGTTCTGGAGGCGCTGTTTCGCCCGGCGGTGGAACAGTCCTTCGCCTGCGCCCACGGGAACAAGGCGTTCATGCAGCTTCTCGGACGCTGTCTCAGCGAGCCGAGCGCAGCGGTTGAACGCTTCATCCACAGGCATTTTGAAACGACGATTCGGCGGTTCAACGCGGCGATTTTGCGGGCATTGCCCCAGCTTCCCGAACAGGAATTGTTCTGGCGAATCAGTTTCGTCGGCGGCGCGATGCATCACGCCTTGCTGATTTGCGGCAAACCAAGTTTGATGCCAACCGGCATGCACAAACGCTTGAACGCGGAGGAATTGATTCAGCGCCTGATCGCCTTCGCGGCGGCTGGGCTGCGCGTTCCGGTGCCACACTGACATGAACGGGTTGCACAAAAACAAGTTTGCGAAAACGACGAGAAAAAATGAATACGAATTTGATCAAACGACAAGACCGCGCCCGGCGACCGGGTGCGGCATTGATTTGGTGCGCCGCAATTTCATTAGTGCTGCTGGCGCTGGCCGGTTGCGGCCGCCAGCAAGCGCAAAATGGCGCCATGCCGCCGCCGGAGGTCGGCGTGGTCACCATCGCGCCGGAATCGGTGGCTCTGACGACGGAATTGCCGGGGCGTATTGATCCTGTGCGGGTAGCGCAGGTGCGTGCGCGGGTGGACGGCATTGTGTTGCATCGGAATTTCCGCGAAGGCGCCGACGTCACAAACGGTGAAGTCCTTTACCAGATTGACCCCGCGCCATACAAAGCCGCGCTCGACAGCGCAAACGCCAGCCTGATGCAGGCGCAACTGCTGGTGGAACGTTACGAACCGCTGGTGGGTATCAATGCCGTGAGCAAGCAGGATTACGACAATGCCGTATCAGCGGCGGCCCAAGCCAAAGCCGCGCAAGAAATCGCTGCGGTCAATTTCGGTTATTGCACCGTCACCGCGCCGATTTCCGGAAAAATCGGCGCGGCACTGGTCACCGAGGGCGCGTTGGTGAGCCAGAGCGCCGCGACGGAAATGGCCGTGGTCCAGCAATTGGATCCGATTTTTTGCGATTTCACCGAATCGAGCACCGAAGTGCTGCGGTTGCGGCGCGAACTGGAAAGTGGCGCGCTCAAAAGCGTCGCACCCGGCGAAGCGAAGGTGACGTTGTCGCTGGACGACGGGACAACTTACCAACATCCCGGCAAACTGTTGTTCTCCGACGTCACGGTGGACCCGAGCAGCGGCATGATTACTTTGCGCGCGGAGTTTCCCAATCCCGACCATCTGCTGTTGCCGGGGATGTTTGCGCGTGGATTGCTGGAACAGGCGGTTGACAGCAAGGCCATCACTGTTCTCCAGCGCGGTGTCAGCGTCGGCGCGAATGGCATCGCCACCGCGATGGTGGTGGGGGCGGACGGCAAGGTGGAAGCCAGAGTGATTAAAATCGGCTCGGCCGTGGGGAACAAATGGGTCGTCACGGAAGGGCTGAAGGCAGGGGAACGTGTCATCGTCGAAGGTTTGCAAAAAGTTCAACCGGGGATGGTGGTGAAACCGGTTCCTTTTAATTCAGCCGGCGACAACGCTTCCGCTTCGCCAGTTTCGGCCCAGGGAAATTAACCGGACATCGCCATGCCGAAATTTTTCATTGACCGTCCGATTTTTGCCTGGGTGCTTTCCCTGCTCATCATGCTGGGAGGGGTGCTCGCCATCACCCATCTGCCGGTTGCCCAATACCCCAGCGTCGCGCCGCCCTCCATTTCCGTCAACGCCTCGTATGCGGGGGCGTCCGCGGAAACGGTGCAGGACACGGTCACGTCCGTGATCGAGCAGCAGATGAACGGCATTGATAACCTGCTCTACATGTCATCCAGCAGCAGCGCGAGCGGTCAGTCCACCGTGACGCTTTATTTCCGGTCCGGCACCGATCCGGACATCGCGCAGGTGCAGGTGCAGAACAAATTGCAACTGGCCATCCCCAATTTGCCCCAGACGGTCCAGCAACAGGGCATCACGGTCCTCAAATCCACCCGCAACTTCCTGATGATTTTCACGTTGTCGTCCACGAACAACGACACGAGCACCTTCTTGCTGGGCAATTACATTTCGTCGAGCGTGCTCGATCCCATCCGCCGCGTCACCGGCGTGGGCGAAGCGGACCTGTTCGGCACTGAATATGCCATTCGCGTCTGGTTGAATCCGCAAAAGCTCGAAAGCTACAGCCTTGGCGCCAACGACGTCATTAATGCTATTCAGGCTCAAAACATGGAGGTCCCGGTCGGACAACTTGGCGCGGCCCCGTCGGTGAAGGGACAGGAAATCAACATCACCTTGCAAGGCCAAAGCACGCTGCGTACGGTCAAGCAATTCGAGGACATCCTGCTGCGGGTAAATCCCGATAGTTCGCGCGTGTATTTGCGTGACGTTGCCCGGGTCGAGTTGGGCGGCTCGGATTATTCCGTGCAGGCACGGGTGAACGGGCGTCCCGCCGCCGCCGTCGGCATCCGGCTGGCCCCGTCGGCCAACGCCGTCGCCACCGCCAACTCCGTGTACGCAAAAGTGAAGGAGCTTTCCAAATTTTTCCCGCCGGGCGTGCGCGTGGATTATCCCTATGACGGTTCTGAATTTGTGCGCATTTCCATCCAAGAAGTGGTCAAGACACTGTTGGAAGCCGTCATGATGGTGTTCCTGATCATCTTTCTGTTCCTGCAAAATTTCCGGACGACCTTCATTCCCACCATCGTCATACCCGTGGCGTTGTTGGGCACATTTGCCGTCATGTATGCGCTCGGCTTTTCCATCAACGTCCTGACCATGTTCGGCATGGTGCTCGCTGTCGGCGAACTGGTGGACGACGCCATCGTGGTGGTGGAAAACGTGGAACGCATCATGAGCGAGGAAGGCTTGCCCCCGCGTGAAGCGACCCGCAAGGCGATGGGACAAATCACCGGCGCGCTCATCGGCATCTCACTCGTGTTGACGGCGGTGTTCATTCCGATGGCTTTCTTTGGCGGATCGGTCGGCGAAATTTACCGCCAGTTTTCACTGACGCTGGTTTCGTGCATGTTGTTCTCCATCTTTCTGGCCATGTCCCTGACGCCGGCGCTGTGCGCCTCGCTGCTCAAGCCCGTTGAAAAGGGATATCATCTGCGAAAGAAGGGGTTTTTCGGCTGGTTCAACCGCGGTTTCGCTGCTACCCGGAAAAACTATGAAAGTTTCCTGGGCCGGATGCTCACCAAAACGCCGCGGTATCTTTGTATTTATCTGGCGATTGTCGTGGCGGTGGGCTGGTTGTATGTTCGTTTGCCCTCGTCATTTTTGCCTGATGAAGACCAGGGTTACTTCATCACCAACGTCCAGTTGCCGGTGGGCGCGACCCAGGAACGCACACTGGAGGTGCTCAAGCGGGTTGAGAGTTACTATTTGAAACAACCGGAAGTGGCGGGCATGGTTGACGTTGCCGGCTTCAGCTTCAACGGGCGGGGCCAAAACGCCGCCATCGCCTTCGTTCGTTTGAAAGACTGGCGTCAGCGTCATGGTTTCCAACACACGGTGCAGACGGTCATCGGCCGCGCCTTCATGGCCCTGGGTCAAATCAAGGACGCCATCATTTACCCCATCAACCCTCCGCCGATTCCCGAATTGGGCATCGCGTCGGGCTTTGACTTCGAACTGGAGGACCAGGGCGGTTCTGGCCACGAAAAACTCATGCAGGCACGCGACCAGTTGTTTGCGATGGCCGCGAAAGACCCCAACATCGTCCAACTCCGCTTCCAGGGGTTGGAGGACACGCCCGAACTCAAGGTGGACATTGACCAGGCCAAGGCCAGCGCGCTGGGTGTTTCACTGGCGGACTTGAACACGGCGCTCGAAACCTATTTCGGTTCGGCTTACATCAACAATTTCGTGAACGGCAACCGCGTGCAACGGGTCATCGCCCAACTGGACTCACCGTATCGCATGTTGCCCCAGGATGTAGGCAATGCCTATGTACGCAACAGCAATGGCCAGATGGTTTCCCTTTCCAGTGTGGCCACCTTGCACTGGATTTACGGCTCGCCGCAGTTGCAGCATTACAATGGTCTCCCGTCGCTTGAACTGGTTGGCGCCGCGTCGCCGGGCAAAAGCACGGGCGAAGCCATGACCGCCATGGAAGATCTGGCCAAAAAGCTGCCCAACGGTTTTGGTTACGAATGGACCGGCCAGTCTTTCGAGGAACGCGCGTCGGCCAAACAAGCTCCCCTGCTTTATGCGCTGTCACTCATCGTGGTGTTCCTGGCACTGGCCGCGCTCTACGAAAACTGGTCCGTTCCGGTGGCGGTGATTCTCGTTGTGCCGCTCGGCATCCTTGGCGCGCTGCTGGCCGCCACCCTGCGCGGTCTGCCCAACGACGTGTTTTTCAAAGTCGGCTTGCTGACCATCGTCGGCCTGTCCGCCAAAAACGCCATCCTCATCATCGAATTTGCCAAGGACCTGCAGGCGCAGGGCAAGGGTTTGGTCGAAGCCACGCTGGAGGCAGCGCATTTGCGGCTGCGCCCGATTCTGATGACGTCGCTGGCGTTCATTCTCGGCGTGTTGCCGCTGGCGTTGAGCACCGGCGCGGGGTCGGCCAGCCGACACGACATCGGCACCGGTGTAGCAGGCGGCATGGTTTCAGCCACTATATTGGCGGTTTTTCTAGTGCCAGTGTTCTTCGTAGTCGTCCGCCGGATGTTCAAAACCCAAAAACCATCGCACACCATGCTTGCGCCCCAAGCAAGCGGCCCAGCCGATGACGACAAGAACGGCAAACAAGGACGGCCATGAGCAAATATCTTTCGCCCATCATTGCCCTGTTCATCCTGGCACTGGCCGGTTGCACGCTCGCGCCGGGATATCACCGCCCGACCGCGGCGATTTCGCCAGTCTGGCCCCCGGTCCCGGGAGAAAGCGAAAGCCAGACCAACGCCGCCGCCGTTCCTGCTGCCGACATCGGCTGGCGCGAGTTCTTTCGCGACCCGCGCCTGCGGCGGCTTGTTGAACTGGCGTTGACCAACAATCTTGATCTGCGCGTGGCCGTGTTGAACGTCGAACAGTCCCGCGCGCAATATCGCATCCGGCGCGCGGTGTTGTTTCCTGAAATTGACGCCACCGGCAGCGGCACCCGCCAGCGGCTTCCGGGCGATTTATCCGGCACCGGCAAGCCGCTGACCTCCAGCCAATACAGCCTCAGCCTCGGCACGACTTCCTATGAACTCGATCTGTTCGGTCGCGTGCGCAGCCTCAAGGCCGAGGCGCTGGAAAATTATTTTGCCACCGTGGAAGCCCGCCGGAGCGCCCAAATCGCGCTCGTCGCCGAGGTGGGCAACGCCTATCTCCTGGAACGCGCGTTGACCGAACAACTCGCCGTGGCCCGGCAAACGTTGACGGCAGTGCAGGCATCCTACGAATTGACCAAACGCAGTTACGAAGCCGGCGTGGTATCCGAGCTTGATTTGCGCACCGCCGAGGGCCAGGCGCAAACCGCCCGGTCGAACGTGGCGGCTTACGAACAACAACTCGCCGAAGCGGAACACAACCTCGTGCTCTTGGTGGGACGGCCTTTGCCCGAAGACCTGACGCTGCCGTCACCGCTCAGCGCCCCGGACTGTTTGTCTGATCTGCCGACGGGGCTTCCGTCTGATCTGTTGCAGCGCCGTCCGGACATTCTTGCCGCCGAACATCAACTCAAGGCCGCCAATGCCAGCATTGGCGCGGCGCGGGCCGCGTTTTTCCCAACCGTCACGCTCACCGCTTCGGGCGGCACCGCCAGTTCGCAACTCTCCAACCTGTTCGCCCCCGGTTCCGGCACGTGGCTGTTTTCGCCGCAAATCACGTTGCCCATTTTCACGGCGGGGAGAAACCTCGCCAATCTGGACGCGGCCAGGATCGGCAAACTGATTGAAGTCGCGAATTACGAGAAAGCCATTCAAACTGCCTTCCGGGAAGTTTCTGACTCCCTGGCGGCGCGGGCGACGGTGGAAGTGCAGCTTGACGCCGGGGAAGCCCTCGTCAAAGCCGAGCAACGGCGTTATGAACTGGCCGAAGCGCGTTTCCGTCAGGGCGTGGACAGTTATCTCAACGTCCTCTCCGCGCAGCAGAACCTCTACCAGGCGCAGGAAAATCTCATTCAATTTCAATTTTCCCGCTTGTCCAATCTGATTAACCTTTACCAGGCGCTCGGCGGCGGCTGGCGGGAATACTCGCCGCAACATTAACGTCCTGTTTTAATTGAGAAGACATTGAAGTTATGAATGAAAACAAACCTGCCCCTCCACCAGTGGTGAATGGCGCGAAGTTGGCGAAATTTAATTCACCGTGGTTCATCTGGCCCGCCACCGGCGCGCTCGCCGTGCTGTTGTTTTTTGGGCTGGATTATCTGGTCACCGCGTTCACGCACGAATCCACCGACGACGCTTTTATTGCCGCGCATGTTGTGTCCCTTGCGCCGCGAGTTGCCGGACAGGTTTCCACCGTTCACGTGCTCGACAACGAAATGGTCCGCTCAAACGATTTGCTCGTTGAGATTGACCCGGCGGATTACTCGACGGCAGCCGCGCAGAAACAATCCTCCGCCGACGCCGCGGAAGCCAACTACAAGACGATGCTTGCCGCGCTCGATTTGATGACCGTGAAAGTGGCCACCGCCGAAGCCACCGCCGACCAATCGAAGGCCGACGCCGACGCGGCCCAAGCCACCGATGCGCGCGCACAGGCGGATTTTCAGCGCAGCCAAGAGTTGCGGAAGCAGAACACCATTTCGGCGCAGGAATTTGACGCCGCGCAGGCCGCAGTCAAGCAGGCCGACGCGAACCTCGCCGCCGCGAAACAAAAGGCCGTCGCCGATGCCTCGAAAATCAACGAAGCCAGGGCGCAATTGGAGGCAACCAAAGCCGCTATCGGCATGGCGCTCGCCCAATTCCGGCAGGCGCAGACTGCTGTGCAATCGGCGCAACTGGACCTTTCCTACACCAAAATTTTTGCGCCCTGCGACGGGCGCGTGACGCGCAAGGCCGTCGAGTCGGGCAATTACGTTCAGGTGGGACAGCAATTGATGTCCATCGTGCCGACGGACATCTGGGTTGTGGCCAATTTCAAGGAATCGCAGTTGAAAAAAATGAAGCCCGGCCAGCCAGCGTTCGTTGAAATTGACGCACTCGGTAAATCGCTGCGCGGGCACGTGGACAGCGTACAGGCCGGCAGCGGCGCGGCGTTCAGTTTGCTGCCGCCTGAAAACGCGACGGGCAATTACGTGAAAGTAGTCCAACGCGTGCCGGTAAAAATTCTTTTCGACGAACCACTGCCTGCCGACCACACAATTGGCCCCGGTTTGTCCGTAACACCAAGCGTGCGCGTCAGCCGGTTTGAAATAGCCGGCTGGGCGATTGTATTGTTGGCGGTTGTCTTGGCGGGCGCAGCGCAATTTATTTTCCGATTCATTTTGGGCCGGAAACTCAACAGCGCGCGACAATAGAAGTCTGTCCGATGAGTTCTCCGAAAAAGTGGCACAGGCTTCCAACCTGTGAATTTCAACCGGGACACAGGCCCGAGACCTGCGCCACAAATTGAATTTTCCCATGTCCGACGACATCCATCATCAGGAATGGCATCCGCGCCACAGTCCATGGCTCGTCGCGGTGGGCGTGATGCTGGCGACGTTCATGCAGGTGCTCGACACGTCCATCGCCAACATCGCGCTGCCGCACATCGCGGGCAGCCTTTCGGTGACGCCGGATGAGGCGACGTGGGTGCTGACAAGCTATCTCGTGTCCAACGCCATCATCCTGCCAATGACCGGCTGGCTGGGAAATCATTTTGGCCGGAAGCGGGTCTTCATTTCCTGCATCGGGATTTTCACATTCGCGTCGATATTGTGCGGGCTGGCGCTGAATCTGCCCATGCTGATTCTGGCGCGCATTTTGCAGGGGGCGGGCGGCGGCGCGATGGTGCCCATTGCCCAGGCGATTTTGCTGGAAAGCTTTCCGGTGGCCAAGCGCGGTGTGGCAATGGCGACGTTCGCGCTGGCGGTAATCGTGGCGCCGATCATCGGGCCGACGCTCGGCGGCTGGATCACGGACAATTATTCATGGCGCTGGATTTTTTACATCAACCTGCCGGTGGGCATCCTGGCCATGTGTCTAGCGGAGTGGCTCGTCGAGGATCCGCCTTATATCAAACGCAACTTGAAGGCGGCAATTGATTTCGTCGGGTTCGGACTGCTGGCGGTCTGGCTGGCGACGCTGCAAATCACACTCGACAAGGGACAGGAAGCCGACTGGTTTGGCTCGGAATGGATACGGTGGTTTGTGGGCATTTCGGCTGTTTCCATGATTGCCTTTGTTATCCGGGAACTCAGGGTGGAGCATCCGCTGGTGGACTTGCGGATTCTCAAGAGCCGGAATTTCGCCACCGGCCTGATGTTGATGATGGTGGTAGGCATTATTCTTTACGGCACGACGGCGGAGTTGCCATTGTTTTTGCAAACGTTGATGGGTTATCCGGCGTTGCAAAGCGGTTACGCGATGAGTCCGCGCGGTATCGCGGCGTTTGTCACCACCATCATCATGGGGCGGATGGTCGGGCGCGTCCGGATGCGCTGGCTGTTGTGCTTTGGTTTTTCGATGTTGAGCCTGTCCGCCTTCATGTTGAGCGACATCAACCTGCAAGTGAGCATGGCCAGTATCATCTTCCCAACCGTGCTGAACGGCGTGGCCATCAGTTTTATTTTTGTGCCGCTGACGACGACGACGATGAGCCAGTTGCGCCAGCGGCAAATCGGCAGTGCCACCGGCCTTTACAGCCTCATGCAAAACATCGGCGGCAGCATCGGCATCGCTTTCGTAACAACCATGGTCGCGCGCGGCGCGCAGGCGCATCAGGCGCTCATGGTCGGGCATTTGACACCGACCGATCCGGCGTTCACGCAACAACTCCACGCGACCAGCTCCATGCTCGCCCGGCACAGCGACCCGGTGACGGCGACGCATCAGGCCTACGCCCTCATTTACAACACGCTCAACCAGCAGGCGCATTTGTGGGCGTTTGTGGACACGTTCCGGATATTCGGGCTGATGGTGTTGTGCTGCCTCCCACTGATTTTTCTGTTCAAACGGATCAAGCACGTACCAGTTAGAGCGGCGGAAGTGCATTGACAAGCCACAACCATCGGTGTTGCACTAATTCTGGCAGCGCTGATGTATTGACTGAATCGCGCCAATCTATGAGCGGCCAGGATGCTTGACCCATCAGTGGCTGCTGTTAGTATGCCCAAAAATTCGGTGAAGTTCGTCCATTTCATTTCAGTTTTGTTGATGACATTCTGTTTCAGCCTGCCGCTGCAAGCAGAGTTGGCGGATGGCGTTCTCGCTGTCGTCAATGATTCGGTCATCACGCGCGGGCAGGTCGAGGACTTCGTTGCACCGGCCATTGACGCATTGCGCCGGGAATACGCCCATCAAGAGAATGTATCGAACGTTTTTGAACAAAAAGCAACCGACGTGTTCAACGACGGTCTGGAACAATTGGTTGAGCGGCAGTTGATTCTGCACGACTTTGATGCGGAGGGCTACAGGCTGCCCGACGCCGCTGTGGACGAACTGGTCCAGGAACGCATCCGCGAGCGGTTCGGTGACCGCATCACGCTGATGAAAACACTTCAGGCGCAGGGAATGACGTTCGAAAAATTCCGCCAGGAGGTGCGTGAGCAATACATCGTTTCCGCGTTGCGCGCCAAAAATATTTCACCGGGGAAAGCCATCATTTCGCCCTACAAGGTTGAAACCTACTACCTCGCACACCAGGACGATTTCAAAGTCGAGGATGAAATCAAACTGCGCATGATCGTGCTCAACAAAGCCTCCGACGACGACACCAACACGCCGGGTCGGGCCAACGAAATCCTGACCCAAATCAAGGAGGGCGCGACGTTCCAGGAAATGGCCTCCGTTAATTCGGAAGGTTCGCAGCAAAGGCAAGGCGGTGACTGGGGCTGGGTCGAGCGCTCCGTGCTCCGCAAGGAACTTGCTGGCGTCGCCTTCGCGCTCAAGCCCGGCCAGGTCAGCGACGTGATTGAAACGCCCGAAGCCTGTTACCTCATGCTCGTCGAGCAAAAACGCCCTGCACACGTCAAGCCGCTCAATGAAGTGCGTGATGAAATTGAGGCGTCCCTTCGCGCGCAACAACAGAAACAGCTCGAAGAACAGTGGATTGACCGGCTGAAGCAGAAAACATTCATCCTGAAATTTCCTTAAGACGTGAATCCGACCCAAAAAAATTCGTTTGCCGCGGGTCAAGAGTGAGTGAGTTTTCATGACCACTTGGATTGGTGTCACACTCGGCGATGTCACCGGCATCGGCCCCGAAGTCACGCTCAAAGCCATTGCTGCTGAAGCTGCAAGCGATGACACACGTTATTTGCTCATTGGCGATGAAAATCACGCCCGGCGGTTGAACGAAAAATTGGGAAGCCAACTGCCGCTCAAGAAATTTTCCGGCTATGGCGACGCGGGAAAAATGTTCATCGCAAATCCGCTTGCCGGACCATTGCCGGAAAATCTGCCCGCCGGTTCACCGGTTGCCGCAAACGCCGCAGTGACCTTTTTGCGCGATGGCGCGGAACGCTGTCTGCGTCGCGAACTGGACGCACTTGTCACTGCGCCCGTCAACAAGGAATCCATCATTCGCGCCGGACATAAATTCGTCGGACAGACGGAATTTTTTTCCGAAATCTCCAAAACGAAACGCTACGCGATGATGCTGCTCGGCCACGACGAACATGATCGCTGGTTGCGCGTGGCGCTGGTGACCATTCACACCTCGATACAATCGGTTCCCAAAAAAATCACGCCGGGAAACATCACGCTCGCCATCGAACTCGCCACGCAAGCCTGCCATGATTTGCAATTGCCGCGAGCACGCATTGCTGTTTGCGGTTTGAATCCGCACGCGGGCGAAGGCGGCGAATTCGGCGACGAGGAAATTAAAATCATCACCCCAGCGGTTCTGGCCGCAAAAAAACGCGGACTGGACGTTGTCGGTCCGTTAAGTGGCGATACGGTTTTTCACTACGCCTTGCAGGGGGATTTTGACGCCGTTGTCGCGATGTATCACGACCAGGGACTGGCACCGCTGAAAGTCGTCGCGTTTGACACCGGCGTGAACTGGACGCTGGGTCTGCCGTTCATCCGCACCTCGCCAGACCACGGCACGGCTTACGACATCGCGGGAAAAGAAGTTGCCAATCCTTCAAGCATGATTGCGGCGATCCGGCTGGCAAAGCAACTGGCGAAGAATCGCGGATAAAAATTATGGTAGCGCCCGCGTCTCGCGGGCAGTTTCGGGCGTCGCGCCCGAAACAAAAGAGGAATAACAAATGTCTAAGCGAGGTCGGTTGTTTGCGATCTCTCGAACACCGCAGCAATTCGGCGGGACGCCGAATTGAACCCGCCAGAGGCGGGTGCTACTCAATTAATTCGCGAACTTTCTTCTGGATGTTGCCGCCGCGCATCAAAGATTCGCCGACCAGAATCACCTTCGCGCCACATTTCTTTAACCGTTCCACATCCGCGCGCGTGTGAATGCCGCTTTCGGCGACGAGGAGTGACGAGTGACAGGTGGCGGGTGACGAGAAAAGCTTCGCCGCGATTTTTTCAGTTGTGGCCAGGTCAACTTTGAATGTCTTCAAATCGCGGTTGTTGACACCGATGAGACTCGCGCCAATTTTCATCGCGCGCACCAATTCAGCTTCATCATGAACCTCCACCAACACAGCCAGGGCGGTTTCCGTCGCGAGCGAATGGAATTTAGCCAATTGCTCGTCGCTCAAAATCGCGACGATGAGCAGAATTGCATCTGCACCCCATTCGACGGCTTCGAGAATCTGCCGCTCATCAATGATGAAATCCTTGCATAGTAGTGGCAGCTTCACCGCCGCGCGAATTTGCCGGAGATAATCGAGCGAACCCTGAAAAAAATTTTCATCGGTCAGAACCGAGAGACAACTCGCGCCCGCCGCCTCGTATTCCACGGCAATGCGCACCGGATCAAAGTCCTTGCAAATCACGCCTGCGGATGGCGAAGCCCTTTTGACTTCGGCAATCAGGGCTATGTCGCCATGGCGCGGCTGGCGTAACGCCGCGAGAAAATCGCGGCGTTCATCGTGTTCGAGCAACGCGTCGCGCAAATCGCCTGCCACAATGAGTCGCCCAGGCAGTTTCGCCACCTCACGTCTTTTTTGCTCAACAATTTTGTCGAGAATGTTCATTGTTCAATAGTTAGCACTCAGTAGTCAGTAGTGCGTGGGCGATTGCTACTAACTACCAACTATTGACTACTGACTCGTTTTATTCTTCTTCATCTTTCACGCCCTGCATCCGCTTCGTCGGACACCCTGCCCGCAACCAGCCGTTCACGAACGCGTCGAGGTCGCCGTCCATCACGGCTTGAACATTGCTCGTTTCGACGCCAGTGCGCAAATCTTTCACCATGCGATACGGTTGGAAGACGTAGCTGCGAATCTGGTTGCCCCATGAAATGCTGCCTTTCTCGCCGTAAAAGCGTTCCATATCGGCCTTTGCCGCATCCTGCCGCTGCGCGTAAATCCGCGAAAGCAACAACTTCATCGCCGTGGCGCGATTCTGGTGTTGTGACCGCTGGTTTTGCGATGCGACGACGATGCCGGTCGGAATGTGTGTGATGCGCACGGCGGTTTCGACCTTGTTCACGTTCTGGCCACCTTTGCCACCGGAACGGAATGTGTCGATTTGAAATTCATTCGGCGGTATGATGATTCCAGAATCGTTTTCCTCGATTTCCACAATCACGTCTACGCTGGCGAAACTCGTATGGCGGCGTTTGTTGGCATCGAACGGCGAGATGCGCACTAGCCGATGCACGCCGCGCTCGGCCTTGGTGAAACCGTAGGCGTTTTCACCTTGAATCAGCATGGTGATGCTCTTGAGTCCTGCGCCTTCGCCGGACAGCGCGTCGGTGACTTCGATTTCCCAGCCGCGCGATTCGGCCCAGCGCTGATACATGCGCGAGAGCATTTCCGCCCAATCCTGCGCCTCGGTGCCACCCGCGCCGGCGTTGATGCTCAGGATGCAATTCTTCCGGTCGTGCGGTCCGCTCAAAAAAACCTTCAGTTCGAGCGAATCGAGTTCCTGGAAAAAGCTTTTGAGGTCGGTCTCGAGTTCCTGAAGAATTTTCAGCTGCGCGTCTAGCGGCTCGGCCTCACCGAGTTCAAGCATGACGTGAAAATCGTCCAGATGTTTTTCCGCCTGAAGCAGCGGCTCAATTTTGTTGCGGAGCGAATTGGCCTCGTCAATCAGCGCCTGTGCCTTTTCGTGGTTGTTCCAGAAATTATCGGCGGCCATCAAGGCGTTGAGTTCGCCGAGGCGCTTTTGCACAGCAGGCACGTCAAAGAAACCTCCGCAGGTGCGTGAGTTTCCCAGACGCCGTCGAAATTTCCGTCTTAACCGTGTCGAACATGACAATTCAGAATACAGAAGCCGGAAACCGGAAGCTAGAAGGGAAAATTTCAGCCACAGATTATCACAGATGAAACACGGATTTGGAAACGGTAGGGCGCGATGTCCCTATCGCGCCGCGGCTCGCTGGGACAGCGAGCCCTACCTTAAAAAATCACGGAATTGCCAAGCGGTTCGTGGCAACACCGGTTTGTTGGAACGCTTGTTGCAATTCATTCGCAGTCAATTGCTGAACGCTGCCGTCGGCAAGGCCGATATTGCCCTGATTCACATGACGCGCAGCTGTCCAATTAGCGGAGGCGTTTGTCGCAAGCAACAGCAGGCCAGATTTGACCGGAACACCGCCAATTTCAAAATTGTCGTCGCCAGAGAGAAACATTTGCGGATGATCCAAGTTAGCGTCCAAGCCGACGAAGTAGCTGACGTTATTGTTATTGAAGCCTCTTGAAAAACTGGTCGCGGGGGTTTGTTTAGTGTCTTGCGGACAGATTAAAAATTTCAGATTGCTCAATATGTTGGACATGACGGGAAAATTTATCCAAGCGTTCCTTCCATTTGCCAACTCCATTGTGCCGCCATTTGTTATGGAAACCTGCATCGGAAATTTATCATTGTTGTCGTTAGCCCAAAGCCGGTAAGCGAGGCCGATTTGCTTGAGGTTGCCGACGCAATCAATTCGCCACTTTCGAGAATCGTGAGCGGGGGTAAGCAGCGTCAAAAAAATGGTTATAACAAACAACAAGACTACAATCACTGTCACTACTTCCACCAGCGTCCACGCGGCAGTATTTTGTTTATTTGAAAATCGCGGTTTCATGGCCGCGGCCGGATTTCAGTGCCCGGTTTTGACCTGTGAGAAGGCGACGATGAGCAAAACAATAATGACGAGAATGACAACGCCGGCGAAAATCCAGAAATAGATGCCGATCTGATTGCGCTTTTTGGAAAACGCCTTGTTGGCATCGAGAGCTACTGTGCGTTCGCCACCGCTTTCCAGATCGCTCAGGCTGACACCGCGCGGCGGCATGACCATGGTAGAATCCTTTTTCTTGACTGGCGGCGGGACAGATGCGGTTGGCGTTCCCGCAGTGCCGGTTTCGAGTTGCAATTCCACCTGGCCGAGCCGCAGGGTTTGTCCCGGTTTCAAAACGCCTTCAGTGATTTTTTCGCCATTGATGAACGTGCCATTTGTGGAATCCAAATCCTTTATGACCACATCGGCTCCGCGCAAGAGTACCTCGCAATGATGGCTGGAAATGGACTGCTCGGGAATTTGGAACATGTTATCCTCGACGCGCCCGATGGTGGTTTTGTCCACTTTTAATTCGTAGGCGCGACCGCTCTTGCCTTCAGTCTGGATAACAAGTTTGGCCATAATTACGGTAAGCTGATTATGACCACGACGCGGTTCAAGTCAAACGTAAATAAAAGCTCAATTTCGCCGTTCAATCATCGCGCGAAATCCAGCAAACAATGACGTTGAATCATGCGGGCCGGGCGAGGCTTCAGGGTGATATTGCACGCAAAAAACCGGCTTCGTTTTGTGCCTCATCCCTTCAACGGTCTGGTCGTTTAAATTGATTCGGTCAACGAAAACGTCCGACGGCAAACTTTGGGGGTCAATGGCAAAACCGTGATTTTGCGCCGTGATTTCGACCTTGCCGGATTCCAAATCCTTCACCGGCTGATTCGCGCCATGATGACCGAACTTCAGTTTGAAGGTTTTCCCGCCGAATGCCTGGCCGAGAATCTGGAGGCCGAGGCAAATCCCGAAAATGGGAATACCGGTATCCACGAGCGCTTTGACCTCGCGCACGATGTAGTCGAGCGCCGCCGGATCGCCGGGACCGTTCGAGAGAAAAATGCCCGCCGGTTTATATTTGAGCGCGTCGGCGGCAGACGCGGTGGCTGGCAATACCTGCACCGCGAAACCGTGCTGCCTCAACCGGCGCAGGATGTTGTATTTCAGTCCGTAATCGAACGCAACGATGGGAATATCCGCCGGCGGCAACGGGTCGCGCACACCGCGGGGTTCAATCAGCGTGTTGCCGGAGACGAGCTTGAAGTTCGCGCTTTGCCCGTCCCTTTCGTCCCAGCGAAATGCTTTCTTGTGCATGACTTCCCTGACGTAATCCACACCGACCAATCCCGGCCAGTTTTTCGCGCGCGAAACCGCTTCGGCGTCTGAAATTTCCTCTGTCGAAATAAAACCGTTGAGCGCGCCCCGCACACGAAGTTTTTTGGTCAACGCGCGGGTGTCCACGCCTTGAATGCCGGGAATCCCGTTTTTTTCCAGGTATTCCGCGAGCGAAAAATCCGCACGCCAATTGCTGACAACGGGCGAAAGTTCCCGGATGACGAACCCGGCAACATGGGGCTGCCACGATTCAACGTCCACCGCATTGACGCCATAATTACCGATGAGCGGATAGGTCATCGTAACGATCTGGGCTTTGTAGGAGGGGTCGGTGAGGATTTCCTGATAGCCGGTCATCGAAGTGTTGAAGCAGACTTCGCCACACGCGGACGCGCGTGCGCCAAAACCATGCCCGTGAAATACGGAACCGTCTTCAAGTGCCAGAATCGCTTTCATTTCCAGTCAACGACCGCGCGCGATGCTAGGCGAGTGACGAAACGGGTCAAGCGTGAAGCGGAATTTTTCACACAGCAACCGCTTCGGCTTGTTCAGACCGAACCAGCTTGCCGCCGACAATTGTTGCCACCGCTTTACCTTTTAGCTTCCAGCCAAAGAACGGGCTGTTTTTCGATTTGCTCGCCGATTCTTCCACACGAAAAACCCATTCGCGGTCAGGATCGAACACCGTCACGTCCGCGTCCGTGCCAATGCTCAACGTGCCTTTTCCCAAATTCAGCAGGCGCGCCGGATTGACAGTGAATTTCGCAATCAAGTCCGGCAGCGAAACCCGTTTGGCGTGAACCAATTGCATCAGCGCAAGCGCCAGTTCGGTTTCCAGTCCGGTGACACCGAACGGCGCATAATCAAATTCGACTTCCTTTTCGTAATCGCAATGTGGCGCGTGGTCGCTGCACAGAATTTCAATCGTCCCATCAGCCAGTCCTTCGAGAATCGCCTCGCGGTCGCGCGCGGAACGCAACGGCGGATTCATTTTGAAATTCGTGTCGTAGGCGGGCCATTCCGGGAGCTCATCTTGGAACCCCGCCAGAGTTTCCCCGTCATTGGCCCAAAATCTTGCACCGCCGGCAACGGCCGCGTCCGTGAGCGTGAAGTGATGCGGGCACGCCTCCCCGGAAATGGGCACGCCGCGTTTTTTCGCTTCGCGCAGCAACTGCACGCTGCCTGCCGCGCTCAAGTGCTGGCAATGGACGCGCGCGCCGGTGAGTCCGGCCAGCAAAATATTCCGCGCGACAATCATTTCCTCGCCCGCCGACGGCCAGCCGCGCAGGCCGAGCACCGTGCTCCAATAACCTTCGTGCATCACGCCGTCGGTCACGAGCGAGTAATCCTGACAATGATCCATCACCGGCAGACCGAACATTTTTGCGTATTCACACGCCCGACGCATGAGTTCGTTGTTTTGCACGCAGTGGCCGTCGTCAGTGATGGCCACGACGCCGGCGCGTTTCAAACCGCCGATGGGTGCGAGTTCTTCGCCCGCGATATTTTTTGTGATGGCGCCGGCGACGAACACGTTGACGAGACCTTCGCGCGCGGCGTGTTCGTGAATCAGCGCGACGGTACCGGCGTTGTCAATCGTCGGCGACGTGTTGGGCATGCAAACAACCGAAGTGAAGCCGCCATGCGCGGCGGCAGCGGTGCCAGTGGCGAGATTTTCCTTGGCGGTCTGGCCCGGTTCGCGCAAATGAACGTGCAAGTCAATCAGGCCGGGACAAACGACAAGGCCATTCACGTTCATTCGTTCGGCGTTGCGGGGCGCTTTTTTCGCCGCATCCGCACCAACCGCCGCGATTTTGCCTTCTGAAATCAATACATCCATCTTTGCGTCGAGACGGTTGGCCGGGTCCACGACACGTCCGCCGATAAGAAGGAGCAACGCTGCCATGCGCGGCGACGATACACGGTGGGAATTGACAAGGCAAGTATGGACGTTATGATGCTTTTGCTGCAAGTCTTGCGGGCTTGCCGCGTCAGCCTTCGCCCTTTGGGTTACGGCTCGACAAGCCGGTCGAGTTCGCTACGGTTTATAAGGTGTAGCGGGCTCGCCGCGCCGAAGCGCAGCGCAGGCGGGCGTAGTTCAGTGGTAGAACGGAAGCCTTCCAAGCTTCACATGAGGGTTCGATTCCCTTCGCCCGCTCCAGTTTCAGTTCCCAACGTGATAAAGTGCCCTGTCAGCATCACTTATACACCAGAGGTTGAGCGGGTTTAAAGAAGTGGGATAATTCAAAAAACGCGAACTGCCATCCATGAAAGTGTAATTGGAACCACCAGAATTGGAACCGGGCGTGCCACAACCGTGGCGGCTTTGTTCGGCTATGTTAGCGAGATCGTTTCCAATAACGATTGGATTGCTGGGATCAGGTTCAAGTGTGTCCATATAATAATCACCTGCGGTGGTTTGTTTTTCGCCAAATATAATGGTGTCCGACGGACGGAATATAACGTTTTCCTTCATTATGTTTGTAAACATGAAACTTTGAAGCGAGCCCCAATCCGTGATGCCGGAGATGCCGGAAAAATAATCGTTGAAGCCGTTGATTATATAACTGCGCGGCGCGGCGTCACCTGGATAGGTGATTGAGTTTGTTTCCCATGTCATCGGAGTTCCTGGACCGTCGCTGGGGCAACGGAGCAGGTTCACTTTTCCCCCATAATCATCGTAAAGTTGTTGCGGCCAGCGTCCTTGGATGGCGCGTTGCGGCAATTTCCCGTCGTTATCGTCCACGTTCATCTTGAAAGCATACCCAATTTCATGGAGATTATTCAGACACGCGATGCGCCTGCCGGCTTCCTTGGCGCAAGCCAAAGAGGGCAGGAGCATGGCCGCCAAAATCCCAATAATGGCAATGACAACGAGCAGCTCAATCAGTGTAAAAGCAATCCCTCCCAACCGCTTGTGTCCGGTTGGTTTAAGGCTTGCCAATTGCTCAAAGGCTTTTAATTTCACAACCATTCAATCTGTTCCTACGCTAGTGGATTTATGGAAAAAAGACAATGGTTTCTCTGCGCCGTCACTATTGCGCTTGCTGGTCTCTACATCTGCTTTTTCACCGATTGGTTCAAACCAACAATCGTTCACATTTCTCATACCATGCGTCCGATTCCGTTGCGTTCTTCCCGGGGTGCGACGGTGACCGCCGTGGTCTTCGGACTTGACCGTTATTACAGGTTAACCGAGGTAAAAGTCGTTCCGTTGGCCGAATGGCAAACCAATCAATCGGTCCTCCCACTCTGGCATTTGATTTCCGGCTCCAAATCCAGGCCGACAAAATTTTTCCTTTACGGCCAGAACATCGACCGCATGAAACCCGCCGTGCCCGGGGTGCATCCCAAACCGCTTGAGACCAATGTCGTTTATCGTCTTTTTCTCGTTGCTGGTTCTGTCAATGGCCAGCACGACTTTCAAATCGGCGGAAGACGGGTCGCTGGGAAATAAATTCTGAATTCCAAGCGGTTTACCGGATGGCGGAAGTGCGTTGCGCGTCGATCTTCGTCCCGGCAAAATGGCAGGATGCCCAATGTTTTTTTTGAACTTCCCGTGATTCCGGAAATTCATCTTTACAGCGCGGTAATTGCGCAATCGGACAACGCGGATGAAATGGACAGCCGCCCGGCGGATGAATCGGCGACGGCACGTCCCCCGGCAAAACGATTCGCCGACGCTTTGTGTCGGGATCCACTTCCGGCACGGCGGAAATCAACGCCTGCGTGTAGGGATGCAGCGGCTCGCGGATGAGCGTTTTGGCCTCCGCCGTCTCGACGATTTTGCCAAGATACATTACCACTACACGGCGGCTGATGTGCTCGACCACCGCAAGGTCGTGCGCGATGAAGAGATACGCGATGCCGCGCTGCTGCTGCAAATCGCAGAGCAGATTGATGATTTGCGCCTGCACTGAAACGTCGAGCGCGCCCACCGGTTCGTCGCAAATGATCAACTTCGGTTCGACCGCCAGCGCGCGCGCGATGCCAATACGCTGGCGCTGTCCGCCGCTGAATTCATGCGGATACCGCTGCGCGTAAATCGGGTCGAGACCGACAGCTTCGAGCAACTCGGCAATGCGTTTTTGCCGGGCGGATTTGCTGTCGGTCAATTTGTGGATGTCGAGTGCCTCGCCGACGATTTGCTCGACCGTCATGCGCGGATTGAGCGAACCATAGGGGTCTTGGAAAATCATCTGGAACTTGCGCCGCCGCGCGCGCAATTCCGCGCCGCCCATTTGCGTGATGTCCTCGCTGTCGAACAAAACGCTGCCCGCCGTCGGCTCGACCAGTCGCACGATGGCGCGGCCAAGCGTCGTCTTGCCGCAACCGCTTTCGCCCACCAATCCGAGCGTTTCGCCCGGCGCGATGGCAAAGCTCACGTTGTCCACCGCCTTCACGAATTCGCGGACGCGGCTGAACATCCCGTGCTTCACGGGAAAATGCACTTTCAAATTTTTGACTTCGAGTAGCGCGCTCATGGAAAATTTTTCACGTTGTCTTCCAAAACGGACATCTTACCCAGCGCCCGGCCTCGACCCTGACCAGTTCGGGAATTTTTTCGGAACATTCCGGTTTCGCAATCGAACAACGCGGTGCGAAACGGCAGCCGGGCGGAAAATTCCCGATGCGCGGCACGTTGCCGGGAATGGCCGAAAGGCGGTCGGCGTCACCGCGCAGTTTCGGCACGCTCGCCATCAACGCACGGGTGTAGGGATGCAGCGGACGGCGCAACAATTCCTTCGCCGGCGACAGCTCGACAATCTGCCCGGCATACATCACGGCCACGCGGTCGGCCATGTCGCCGACGATGCCGAGGTTGTGTGTGATGAGCAAAATCGCCATGCCGAGCCGTTGCTTGAGCTCATGGAGCAGTTCGAGAATCTGCGCCTGAATCGTCACGTCGAGCGCGGTCGTCGGCTCGTCGGCCACGAGCAATTTCGGCTCGCTCGCCAGCGCCATTGCAATCACCACGCGCTGCTGCATACCGCCGGACATTTCAAACGGATAATTTTTGATGCGCGATTCCGGCGCGGGAATGCCTACGAGTTTCAACAGGCGAATGACTTCCTTGTTCGTCGCCTTTTCCGGTTTGTGCAGTTTGAGCGATTCCTTGATTTGGTTGCCGATGCGGAAAACAGGATTCAGCGCCGCGCCCGGTTCCTGAAAAACGTAGCTGACCACGCCACCGCGAATGTCGCACAATTCGCGTCGCGACATTTTCAGCACGTCGCCGCCATTCAACAAAATTTCGCCGCCAACGTAATTCGCCGGTGGTGTTGGCACGAGCCGCGCGATGGAAAGCGCCGTGGCGGTTTTGCCGCAGCCGCTTTCGCCAACGAGACAAACCGTTTCGCCCGCGTCAATCGTCAACGACACGCCATCAACCGCCCGAAAACTGTCGTCACCGGAAACAAAATCGAGCGTCAAATTTTTGATTTCGAGCAACGCCATAATCAAAAAAGGCAGAAGGCAGAATGAAAAATGAAGAAATTCATCTTCGCCATGATGTTTTGTTTTTTTGCATTCTTCATTCTTAATTCTTCATTGCGCTTTTGTGTCCGCAGCGTCTCTTAGCCCATCGCCGAGGAAGTTGAAAGCGAGAACAGTGATGAAAATCGCCGCGCCAGGCGCCAGCAACCACGGAAAATTCCGCAAATACTCGGTGTTTTGCGCTGCGGTCAGCATGTTGCCCCAGCTCGCGCTGGGTTCCTGAATGCCCACGCCGAGAAAGCTCAACACGACTTCGCCCAGAATGTAATACGGCACACTCAACGTCGCGGCGACGATGACATATGAAAATGTGTTCGGCAAAATGTGACGCACGATGATTTTCAGGTGCGATTGTCCCAACGCACGCGCCGCGAGGACGAATTGCTGTTCGCGCAGCGACAGCGCCATGCCGCGAATCACCCGCGCCATGCTCGCCCAGCCGATAAAGCTCAAAATGATTACAATCATCGCATAAACCTGCGCCGAACTCATTCCGGGCGGGAACGTCGCGCGCAGCGAAATGATGAGATACAGCGCGGGGATGGACATGATCAATTCGCACAGCCGCATGATGACCGTGTCGGTCCTGCCGCTGAAATAGCCGGAAATGCCGCCAATGATCATGCCGAACGTGAACGACAGCAAAATGCCGATGACGCCAATCGAAAGTGAAATTTGCGAGCCGTAAAGCAAGCGCGAAAAAACATCGCGTCCGAACTGATCCGTGCCCAGGAGATAAACTGGATGCTGGCCGTCGCCGGCGCCGAACAAATGAATCATGGTCGGAATGAAGCCGAACAATTTGTATTCGTCACCGCGAACGAAGAAGTGAATCGGCTTCATATCATTCGCAACCGCGCGATAAACAAAATCCCCCTGTTCCTGCTGGTAACGCGGCACGGCCAGATGAAATCCCTCCAGTCCAGGCCGCGTTGGTGGATGGAAAAAGCGGTCGCGATCCTGCCGGTCATAACTGTAAGGCGCGATGAAACCGGCGAGCAGTGCCACGAGATAAAGCACAATCAAAACCACGCCGCCGGCCATTGCGATGTGGCGGCTTTTCAATCGCCGCCAGAACAATTGCCACGGTGACAGCGGCTGCTGTTTAGTCGAATTTTGCGTTGGCGCGGTTGGTTCCATTTATTTAAGTCGGATGCGCGGGTCGCTCCAGGCGAGCAGCAAGTCCGCGATGAAATTCCCGATCACCAGCAGCCCGGTGGCCATGACCACGCAGTCCACGACGAGATAAGAATCCTTGGCGAAGAACGCTTCCATCGTCAGTCGTCCGAGGCCTGGCCACGCCATGATGTTTTCCACGATGAACGCGCCACTCAACAACGCGGCAAGCGAATAACCAAAAATGGTTAGCAGCGGATTGATGGCGTTGCGGAGCGCATGTTTGTAAATCACCCAGCCTTCGCCGAGGCCGCGCGCGCGGGCGGCGGTGACGTATTCGGCACGCAGCGTGTCGAGCAAATTGGAGCGCATCTGGCGCATGATGCCGGCCCAGTCGGCGGCGGCGAGCACGAGCGCCGGCAAAATGAGGTGATGCGCGCGATCCCAAAACTGCCCCGTCGGTGACATCAAATCGTGCAACGGACTTTGCGCGCCGCCGACGGGAAACCAGCCGGTGGCCGCCGCGAACCACAACGCCAGCAGTGACAGCAACACGTCGGGAACGGACAAGCCGACGAACGCAGCCAGCGAACAGCCCCGATCAATCCACGAATCTCTTTTGACCGCCGCCCAAATTCCGAGTGGCACCGCCACACCCCACGCAATGATCATGGCAAAAAATGAAAGCAAAAAAGTGTTCCAAAGCCGTTCGACGATGAGTGCGGTGGCGGGAATATGGTAGGCCATGGAATAACCGAAGTCGCCATGCAAAATGCTTTTGAGCCAAAAGAAATATTGGACATACCACGGCTGATCGAGGTGAAACTGGGCCTTGAGGCGCACAATGGTTTCCGGCGAGATTTGGGGATTTTGCAAAAGGGCGGTGAAGAAATCGCCCGGCGCCAGCGACATGAGCAGGAAAGTCAGCAACGACACGCCCAACAGGAGCGGAATCATGTGCAACAACCGCTTGAAAACATAAGACCACATCGCGTTTGGAAACGTGGCAAAAATTGTCCGCGTTTGGCGAGTGAATTTATGAACAACCAACCAACAGAGAAACGGAGGATTGTTGAAATTCCCCGCTTTTGTTACTTTGTCGGTCCGTTGTTCAAATCATAAAACCGAAGTGAGTGTATGAAACAATTTATTTGGGGCACCGGCATTTTGATCACGACAATTGCCTGTTTTCCCGGCTGCGGAAAAAAAGCGGAAAACGCCGTCCCGGGAAAAGCCGCCGCGAGTTATCCGCTGCCCGAGCCGCCGCTGGTGGCGGATTGCGAGCCGGGCGTTCCGGGCGGGCGACTGGTGGTGACCGAAGTGGGCGATCCCAGAACATTCAATTACATCACGGCCAACGAATCGTCATCCGAGGACATTTGCAGATTCATGTTCGCGTCGTTGCTCGGTTTCGACACGCCTTCGCAACAAGTCGAACCGGGGCTGGCCGAGTCCTGGAGCGTGGCGCCAGACAATAAAACATGGACGTTCAAATTGCGGAAAAATTTGCGCTGGAGCGATGGCGCGCCGCTTACGGCTGACGACGTGGTATTCACATGGAACGATCTCATTTACAACCCGAACATTGATAACGTCATGCGGGACGGTTTTACCATTGGCGGAAAAAATTTCGCGGTGACCAAGGTGGACGACCTGACAATTCAAGTTGTGACTCCGGAAATTTACGCGCCGTTTCTGGAAAGTTTTGGCGCGGGCGTGCCGATTTTGCCAAAACACGTTCTGGCCAAGGCGGTCGCGGATGGAACATTCCTTTCGGCCTATGGCGTAAACACCAAGCCTGAAGATATCATCGGCAGCGGACCGTTTCGTTTGAAGGAACACAAAGCGGCGCAATACACCTTGCTGGAGCGAAATCCATATTTTTTTGAAGTGGACAAGAAAGGGCAGCGCCTGCCGTATTTCGACGATATTGTTTTCACCGTGGTGCCGGACATGAACGCGATGTCGCTTCGTTTTTTGAGCGGCGAAAGTGATGTGGACGACTTCATCTATCCGTATGAATACGACCGGTTCAAAGCCGAGGCCGCAAAGGGCCGTTTTCAATTGCTCGAACCCGGCATCGGTTTGGAGAAGAGTTTTTTCTGGTTCAATCAGAACACGAACGTGAACCCGAAGACCGGCCGGCCTTACGTGGAACCGAAAAAACTCAAATGGTTCCGCAATGTGAAATTCCGGCAGGCCTGTTCGTATGCGATTGATCGCGAAAGCATCATCAAATCCATTTATTCCGGCCGCGCCATTTCCGACTTCGGTTTTGAGACGCCCGGCAACAAGAAATGGTATGACCCGAACATCAAACAGTATTCGCATGATCCAGTCAGGGCGCGCGAATTGTTGAAGGAAATCGGCATTGAAGACCGCAACGATGATGGGATTTTGGAGGATGCCGACGGCAATCCAATTGAGTTTGTGCTGAACACGAATACCGGCAGCGCGGGCGAAAAAACAGCGGTGTTAATTGCATCTGACCTGAAAAAGCTCGGGTTCAAGGTCATTTTCCAGCCGATTGAGTTCAACACGCTCATCACAAAAATCGACAGCACTTACGATTTCGATTGCATACTTCTGGGGCTCGGGCCCGGTAACAGCACCGATCCTTCCACCGCCTTGAATGTCATCAAGTCCGATGGTTTCACCCATCATTGGTTCCCGCGCCAGAAGGCGCCCTCGACCGATTGGGAAGCGCGCCTGGATTTTTTGATGGACGCCCAGCTCCGCACACTTGATTTCGCGGAACGGAAAAAAGATTACGACGAAGTTCAGGAGACTCTCGCCGAACAGGCGCCGCTCATTTACACCGTCACACCGATGTATTACGCCGCCATCCGCTCCGATATCGGCAACGTGCGGGCCACGCCTTTGAGTTATTACCGTGTGACGTGGAATGCCGAGGAGCTTTACTTCAAAAAATAACGTAGCGGCTTTCGGTAGAAAGCCGGAGCATTCCTTTTCTTGAAATGCAACGCTCTGCCGAGGCGCCGCTACGAAGAAAAACCGAAACAGAGAGCCAGCCCGGACAAAGTGCCAAACGTGACGGTGCTCAACGCCTGTTGCACATGTGGAATGTTCACCACGACAATGACAGCGATGAAGCCGTAGCGCGACAATTGCCAGTAGGTTTCGTAGCTCATGCCGATCAAATTCCGCAGCACTTGCGAGCCGTCCAACGGAGGAATCGGAATGAGATTGAAAAAGCAGAGCAACAAACTTAACGACGCCATTTGCAGAAATAAATTTATCGCGATACCAGAGCCAAACAGCGATGCGATCCGCGCCAATGCCACAAGACCGACGGCCAGCAGTAAATTCATCGCCGGCCCGGCCATTGAAACCAGAATGTCGTCCCAGCGGCCGTTCCGCAAATTATACACGTTCACCGGCACCGGTTTCGCCCAGCCAATCATGAACCGGCCGACGCCGAACGGGAGAAAAATCATCATCAGCGGCAGCAGGACTGTGCCAATCGGGTCAATATGCACGATGGGATTGAGCGAGCAACGGCCTTGTAATCGCGCCGTGTCGTCACCGCATTTCAACGCCGTCCACGCATGGCCGAATTCGTGAAAGGTCAGCAGCACGATCAGCCCCAGATAACTGATCAAGCCCTCAGTGATCCAATTTGCATCCATGTGCGTTTAACTTAACTCCCGCGCCAGGGTGAGTCGAGGCTGGACGCCCGGCGATTTGCTTTGCGCACTGCCGAGGCTACATTTTAATGTTCCAACCGTATAACGACTTGACAGCTTTGGATTATGCCATTGCTCGAGGGAAAACTCGGAATTGTTTTCGGCGTCGCCAATAAGCATTCCATCGCCTGGGCCATCGCGCAGGCGTGGGCGCGCGAAGGGGCGAAGCTGGCGTTCACATATCAAGGCGAGCGCGTCAAGGAAGGTGTCGGCGAACTCGCCGACGCGTTTGGCTCCGACACGCTCATTCTGCCGTGCGACGTGACGAAGGACGACGAAATCGCAAACGTCTTCGAAACCGTCGGCGGAAAATTCGGCAAACTCCACTTGATGCTGCACTCCGTCGCATTCGCCCCTAGGGACGCACTTCAGGGAAAATTCATCCATACCAGCCGCGAGGCGTTTCACATCGCGCACGACGTGAGTGCGTATTCGCTGGTCGCGCTGGCGCGTGCCGCGGCGCCGTTGATGACCGACGGCGGCAGCATCGTGGCGATGAGCTATTACGGTGCGGAAAAGGTCGTGCCGCACTACAACGTCATGGGCGTCGCGAAGGCCGCGCTCGAAGCCAGCACGCGTTATCTCGCCTATGACCTCGGCCAAAAAAAAATCCGCGTCAATTGCATCAGCGCCGGGCCGGTCAACACCCTGGCTGCGCGCGGCATCAGCGGTTTTGGCGAAGTGTTGAAACATTACAAGGCCCATGCGCCGCTCAAACGAAATGTTCTGCCGGAGGAACTCGGCGCGACCGGAGTGTTCCTCGCCAGCGACGGCGCAGCAGCGATTACCGGACAAGTCATTTACGTTGACTCCGGTTATCAAATCATGGGGATGTAGCCAGTCTTTTATTCCGGACGAATCATTTCAAAACGGTCGCGGGTGCGGCAATACCAGTGCGGCGACGACAGGCGGCCAATGAGAAAAAGTTTGTCGGTGTGGATCCGCTTTTTCTCCGCATCGAACAATTCATCACGCAAATGAAGGCGTTTTATCAAACCGATCACCACGCGGTTTTTGCCGATTTGCAGCGTGCCCCATTCCACACATTCCAAGTTTGCGGGCGCTTCAACAATTCGCGGCGGTTTCACAAGTGATGACGGCGCAGAGTGAAGCCCCGCATGGAGAAGCTCGTTTTCGCCGTAAGGCAGCGAAGCGGCGCACTTGTTCATGGCTTCGGCCATCGCTTCGTCCACAAGGTTCACCACAAACTCGTGCGTGGCGCGGATGTTCAGCGCGGTGTCCTTGGGCGTGCCGTTATCGCGGTCGCCGGGCGCGAAGGCGCAGATGGGCGGATTCGCGCCTATGAGATTGAAGAAACTGAACGGCGCGGCGTTCACCTTGCCATCGGCGCTGATGGTGGTGACGAGGGCGATGGGCCGCGGTGTGACCAGGCTGACAAGAAGCGGATACGCGCGGTGGGTAAATTCTTTTTCAAGATCGAGTTCCATAACGGGGGAAAATTTATGGTAATCGTTTCAAACGCGCAACGAATGCGCCATCCACGCTGTCCACAAATGGCAATAATTCGCGTTCAGATTCCAGTCCAAATTCGGCGTGCTCCCGCAAAAATTCCTTCACAACCTCCTGATTTTCTTCCGGCTCCAAACTACACGTGCTGTAAACCAAAACACCGCCGGATTTAACGGCTGACGCGGCGCGATTGATTAAATCCAGTTGTGTCGCGCGCAAGCGCGCAATTTCCTCCGGCTGAATCCGCCAGCGCAAATCCACGCGGCGGCGCATGACACCGGTGTTTGAGCACGGAGCATCCACCAAAACGCGGTCAAATTGCGGATTGCGGATTGCGGATTGCGGATTTGAAACCGTCTCCACGCAAGTGACGCCAAGCCGCGCACAATTTTCACGAACCAATTTTAATCGCTCCTCCGAAATGTCCTGTGCGATGATGCGGCCCTGATTATTCATCAGTTGCGCGATGAATGTCGTTTTGCCGCCGGGCGCGGCGCAAAAATCCAGAATCGTTTCGCCGGGCTGCGGTCCCAGTTTGCATGCGGCGAGCAGCGTGCTCGGGTCTTGAATGTAAAACCAGCCGTCGCGAAAACTCGCCAGCGACGATAGCGGCGGATGCGATTTCAGTTCAAAGACCAGATTTTCGAGCGTAGCAGCTTTCTGCAGAAAGCCGGGTGATTCCATTTCTGCGAGAAATGCGGCGGTCTGCCGACCGCCGCTACGGACAAAATCGTATTCGACATTTTCGTCGCGCCATTTTTCCAACAAGGTTTCCAGGGAGGGACGGCGTGACGCCGTCCCTGAATTTGGGTCGGCAGAATGCCGACCCTCCCAAAATTTCAACGTGTTGACGCGCGCAAAAGTTTTCGGCGGCGTGTTGTTCCATTTCATCAACTGCGCGGTCTGCTCCGGACCCCAGCGCTTTTGCCACCGCGCCACAAGCCATTCCGGATGCGACCAGCCAATCGCAGGCTGCGTCGTTTTGAGTTCGGCTAGAAGTTTTTCTGTTTCGCCGGCTTCG
The DNA here is from genome assembly GCA_049517655.1 of Verrucomicrobiota bacterium. GTDB lineage: Bacteria > Verrucomicrobiota > Verrucomicrobiia > Limisphaerales > UBA11358 > UBA11358. The sequence goes on from JBEKRQ010000002.1 coordinate 146,757, forward strand.
CGCAAATAGCCGCGCAGAATGGCGTTCACGAAACCGGCTTGCGCGCCAAAACCGTTCCGCTTGGCCAGTTCGACGGTTTCATGGACGGCGGCGTGGTTGGGAATCCGGTCGAGCCAGAAAATTTGGTAAAGGCCGAGGCGCAGCAAATTTTGAAGGCCGGATTTTTGTTCGCGTCCATTTGTTTTCCGGGCGATGAGCCAGTCGAGCGTGGCCTGCCAGCGCACAACGCCATACACGATTTCCAGACAAAGAGCGTGGTCGGCGGGCGCAAGTGGCGCGCCCTGCAGCGCGATTTCGAGCAAATCTTCAATATATTCGCCGCGGGCGCACCGTTGCTGCAAAACTCGCGCCGCAATTTGTCTTGGTTTTTGTTCGTTCACCGCGTTAAATGGAGCCATTGTGAATCCGTGACGAGAGGAATACGATTTTTTTATGAGGGAAGAATTCGAAAAACTGGCGGCGGCGGGAAAAATCGAAGGGCGGCACGTGGAACCGCTGACGTTGCTGGCGGAAAGCGGCTGTTGCACGCATCGCAGTTGGGGCTTCGGGCGCATCAAAACGGTGGATGCGGTGTTTGCGCAGTTCACCATTGATTTTCCAAACAAACCGGGGCACACGATGGATTTGGATTTTGCCGCCGAAACCCTGAAGCCAATCCCCAAGGATCACGTTCTGGCGCGCAAGGCCAACGACCTCGAAAGTCTGCGCCAACTGGCCGCGCATCACCTCGATTTAATCAAATTGGTTTTGAACAGCTACGGCGGCAAGGCGATGGCGGACCAGATTCAGCAGGCGCTCGTGCCGGATGTCATTCGTGACGATTGGAAAAAATGGTGGGAAACCGCCAAGCGCGAAATGAAAAAGGACGGCCATTTCATCGTGCCGCTGAAAAAAACCGAGCCGGTCGTCTATCAAGCCAAGGAAATTTCGTTGCAGGACCGGTTAATGACGAATTTTCGCGCGGCGAAAGGTTTGAAAGCGCGCGTGGCGGTTGTCGGCGAACTGCTTAAAAGCGCGTCTGACTTGACCGACAAAGTGGCTGTGGCCAATGAAATCATCGCCGCGCTCAACCTCGACATTGCGTCATATCAACGCACGCAGCCCGCCGTCGCGCTCGAGGCGGTTTTTGCCCGCGATGATTCGCGCGCCATGGCTCCCGATGCATCGGGACCCATCGAGGGCGAAATCACCGCCGCGCAAATCTGGACGCAGGAAAACGTCAAATTCGGCCTGATGCTCGAACAAATTCCCGCGGCGAAACATCATCGCGCATTGGAATCGTTCAAGGCGGCAAATCCCGAACGTTGGATTGAGTTCCTGCGCAGTTCATTGAATTCCATCTCCGCCAAGCTGTGCCGCGAATTTGCCAATTTGCTCATTCAGGAAGGCAAAATGGATTTGCTCAAGGAAACGCTCGCGCGGCTCATCAATCAGCACGCCGCCAACAGCGAATTGCTGCTTTGGCTCAGCCGTGACCGCAGCGACGTCTTCGCCGACATTTTGGGCCCGGAAGTTTTTCGCGCAATGCTCACGGCGATGGAGCGTGATCAATTCAACGAGAAGCGCTCAAACCGTTTGCGCGAATTCATTTTGGATGACCACGAGTTGCTCGCTGAGTTGACCGCATCCGCCGACATCGAAGTCGTCAAAGACCTCACACGCGCGTTGCAGCTTTCAACGGTGTTTGATGACATGGACAAGCGTTCGCTCCTGGCGCGGCTTGTCAAAGCCCATCCCTCCGTGCAATCGCTTGTCAGCGGCGAGCAGTCCAGACAGGACAGTTCGATTCTTGTTTCGTGGGAAAGCCTCGAACGCCGCCGCGCCGAATATCAGGAGCTCGTGCAAAAGAAAATTCCGGCCAACTCAAGGGAAATTGCCATCGCGCGCGGTTTCGGCGACCTCAGTGAAAATCATGAATACAAGGCCGCAAAGGAAATGCAAAAGATTCTCATGCGCCGCAAAGAGGAGATCGAAGCGCAACTCACGCGCGCACGCGGCACGGATTTTTCCAATGCCAGGACCGACGTCGTCAGCATCGGCACCATCGTGCAGGTGACCGATCCCGGCACGAATCAGTCGGAAACCTTCACGATTCTTGGCGCGTGGGATTCCGAGCCGGACAAAGGCATCATCAGCTATCTTTCGCCCGTGGCGCAGTCATTGCTCAACCACAAGGTCGGCGACGAAGTGGAATTCGAGCTTCACGGGACGAAACGGCGCCATCGGATTGACCGAATCCAAACTTTCAAAACCGACGCACCGGATCCGGAAACCGCCCCCATAATTCAGGCGACGGCCCCGGCAGTTTGATTCAGGCCTTGCCACCGAAGCTCACGTAGTCGTCCAAGTCCAACCAGTCGAAAAAGGTCGCAATGTCTTCGCGTTTGGGCGCAATCTTGGAAACCTGATCGTTGAAATACGCGCGCGTTTCCACGTCTGCCGGCACGCGCTGTTCCGCGAACACCGACCACGTAACGATTTCCACCGGCGAATGTTTGTGTTTGGCGTTCTTTTCAATCCATTTGAGGATTTCACCGTCGCCCTTGCCCTTGGCGAGCTCTTTTTTCAGCGCCTTGGGATTAATGCCTGCAAATTCCAGGAAACGCTGATCCAGCGGGCAGGCATAATGATACTCCCCATTCCTACCCGCAATAGTCGCACGACCTTTGTCAAGCATTCGGGGTAAAATCACATAACCACCAAGCCTCACGCGCGGGCTGCGCGGTGGACGTTTTGTCAAATCAGGACTGTTGTTTTTTGCCATAATTTTTCTCCTTTGTTTCAGCATCTTTCCGGCAACACGCCGGATTTTGCAACGAACTTAATCTGCCCTTAAAATGCCGAATTGCAAGTCTCGCCGAAAGTTTTTACCTTGGACGCGTGAAACACTCCGGGAAAGCGTCGCTCGCCGCACTACGTATCATCGGTTTGTCCGGTGCGGGAGTCGCCGCGCTGCTCGTCATCGCATTTCTGCTGCATTACCTGACGTGGGTGTTCATTGGGGTTTGGACGCTGTTCGTCATATTCGCATTCTATTTTTTCCGCGACCCCGACCCGCTTGTGCCGGCCAGCCCGAATCTCGTCATTTCACCCGCTCACGGCAAAGTGGACGTGATTGACACGACGACCGAACTGGAATACATCGGCGGCGAATGTCAGCGGGTTTCCATTTTTCTCTCCGTCATTGACATTCACGTGCAATACGCGCCGGTGACGGCTCGTGTCGCTTATTTTAAACACACGCCTGGCCAATATCTTAACGCGATGAAGGCTGAATCCGCTCAATTCAACGAAAACATGTTTGTCGGCTTCGATGCCGTTGAACCGCGCGGCGAAAAAATCGGCGTGCGCCTCATTGCCGGCCTCATCGCACGCCGCATCGTTCCGTGGATCAAGGAAAACGATGTCGTCCAGCGCGGCGAGCGCATCAGCCTGATTCAATTTGGCTCGCGCGTGGACATTTATCTGCCGCGTCGGGCAAAAATCAAAGTCAAACTCAACGACAAAGTAATCGGCGGCGAAACTGTAATCGCCGCTTTCGATTGAAAATGAACGAACCCATTGCGCCAAAACCGCCGCTCGACGATTCGGACGAGAGCCGGTTGAGAATTTATTTCCTGCCGAATCTGTTGACGGCGGGCAATCTGTTCTGCGGTTTTGTGGCGCTGACCAAAATCGTGGAAGCCGATCCGATGGGTGCGGAATATTTTGGTCAAATCAAACGCGCGCTCGTGTTCATTTTGCTGGCGTGCATTTTTGATTGGTTCGACGGGCGCGCAGCGCGCTGGGGCGGTGCGGAAAGCTCGTTTGGGCGCGAATTCGATTCGCTGGCGGACTTGATTTCGTTCGGCGTCGCACCGGCGTTTCTGGTGCACCGCGTCGTGCTGCGCGATGTGTTTGTGAAGCAGCCGGAAATCGGCTGGTTCATCGCCTCAATTTATCTCATTTGCGGCGCGTTTCGACTGGCGCGCTTTAATGTGCTGTCGGCACAATCCAGCGGCAGCGGCAAGGATTTTCTTGGCTTTCCCATTCCGTCGGCGGCGGCGCTGGTGGCGTCGCTGACGCTCTTCATAATGTGGGTGGAGGAAAAAGATTTTACTGTCGGCTATCTGCGGTTCCTGCTGCCGGTGCTGCTGCTGTTTTTGTCGTGGATGATGGTGAGCCGCGTGCGTTATCCGAGTTTCAAGTCGTTGGACCTGCGCGCGACACGGACGTTCACCAAGATGCTCGTGATCATTTTGTTCGCTGGCTGCGTGCTGGTGTTGCGGGAAAAAATCCTAGTCTTTATGCTGCCAGCGTTCTTCACGCTCTATCTGATCTACGGCTTCGTGCGCCCGCGCCTTTCGCGCGCGTGGCGCCGGGAAATTGAAGATGAAGACGAGGACGAGCCGGACACAGCACACTGAAAACCATGCCGGAACTTTCGCCCATTTTCCTTGCCGCCCTCACGGGTTTCATCAGCGGTCTACTGCTTTCGATGCCTGTCGGCCCCGTGAATCTCACCATCATCAACGACGGCGCGCAGCGCGGTTTCAAATGGGCAACGCTCATCGGCCTCGGTGCGGCGACAATGGATGTGATTTACTGCACCATTGCGTTCACCGGATTTTCCTCGTTCTTCGACAACCACATGGTCAAGGCGACCATGGAAGTGTTTACTTTCGCCTTCATGTTGTTTCTGGGCGCAAAATTTCTCTCGGCAAAAACAGTGAATGCGCCAACCCAACTCGGGAAAACGGCCAGCCGGATCGAAAAACGCATCGACGAACAATTCCATCCACACTCGGCGTTTATGACCGGCTTCGTGCGCGTGATGGGCAACATGGGCGTGCTCCTGTTTTGGATCGTGGCGGCCGCCTACTTCATGTCGCATGAGGCCTATTTCACCTCCTGCGAGTGGGTGGAAGACACCATCGCCGCCAAAGCGGCGTTCATTACCGGCGTAGCGATGGGTGCGAATTTGTGGTTCTGCACGCTCAGCTATGGTGTGTCGCGCGGGCAGGGACGGTTCAGCGAACAAACTCTGCTGCGCATGGAGCGCTTTTCCGGCGTTTGCCTGCTCGCACTCGGGCTGGTGCAAGGGGTGCACATCGCATGGCAGTTGGCCAAACACAAAATTTGAGAAAAATGTGTCTTTGCGGTTGAAGCCAGGCGCTTCTGCGCCGGAAAATTATTATGCTGAAAGCTGGCATCGTCGGACTGCCCAATGTCGGAAAGTCCACGTTGTTCAACGCCGTCACCCGTTCGCACAAGGCGCCGGCGGAAAATTACCCGTTCTGCACCATCGAGCCGAACCTCGGCGTCGTCTCCGTGCCGGACGCGCGTCTCGAACCGCTCGCCAAAATCGCCAAAGTCAACACACTGATTCCGACGACGATTGAATTCGTGGACATCGCCGGCCTCGTGAAAGGCTCGTCACACGGCGAAGGTCTGGGCAATAAATTTCTGAGCCACATCCGCGAGGTGGACGCCATCGTGCACGTCGTGCGTTGCTTTGAGGATCCCGACATCATGCACGTCACGGGCAGTATTGATCCCGTGCGCGACATCGAAATCGTCACCACCGAACTGGTGCTGGCCGACATCGAGACGGTCAAAAAGCGGCGTGAAAAAATTTCCAAGGATGTGAAGCGCGGCGACAAACACGCGCTGCTCGAGGAGCACCTGCTGGAACAGATTGGCGCTCATCTGAACACGGGCAAGCCAGCCAACACGCTCGCGCTCCCGCTGGCGCCGGATGAGAAAATCGTCATGCGCAGTTTCTTCCTGCTGACCGACAAGCCGACCGTCTTCGCCTGCAACATCAAGGAAGGCGACCTCGCCACCGCCGACAAAAATCCCTTCGTCCAAAAAGTGCGCGACTACGTGAAGACGCATCTCGCATGCGAAGCCGTCGTCGTCAGTGCGCAGATTGAAAGCGACCTTATTGATTTGTCGCCGGACGAAGCGAAGGAATTTTTGAAGGAACTCGGCGTTGCGGAATCCGGTCTCGGCCAGCTCATCCGCGCCGCGTATCAGGTGCTCGGGCTGCGGACGTTTTTCACCTTCAACGAAAAAGAGGTCCGGGCATGGACGATTCACGCCGGCGACACCGCCGTAAAGGCTGCTGGCACAATCCACACCGACTTCGAACGCGGGTTCATCAAGGCCGAGACGGTAAACTGGGATGACTTGGTGAAGTGCGGCTCGGTCGGCCACGCCCGCGAGACCGGCCACTACCGCATTGAAGGCCGCGATTACGCCGTCAAAGACGGTGACGTGCTGCTGTTCAAATTCAACGTGTGATTACCATTGGGAGGGTTGGTATTCTGCCAGCCCAATTTTATTCAGGGACGGCGGACACGCTGTTCCTCCCGTTAAGAAGCGAAAAATTTCTGGATCTCTTTCACCACTTCCACGAACCGGTCCACCTCGGCCTTGGTGTTGTAGAAATAAAAACTGGCGCGGGCGGTGGACTCGACACCCAATCTGTGCATGAGCGGTTGCGTGCAGTGATGCCCGCCGCGCAATGCCACACCCGCCTGGTCCGCCAGCGTCACCACGTCGTGCGCGTGAATGTCCTTGAGTAGAAAACTCACCAGCCCGGCGCGACTACTTTTTGGGCCAAATAATCGAATATTTTTCAGCGCGGCGAGCTTTTCGTAGGCATAGGCCGCCAGTTCCTGGTCGTGTTTGAAAATGTTTTCGCGTCCGATAGCGTCGAGATAATCCATCGCCACATGCAAGCCGATCGGGCCGGAAATGTCCGGTGTGCCGGCCTCGAAACGGTGCGGCGCCTTCTTGAACTCGGTCTTTTGATATTCAACCGACAAAATCATTTCGCCGCCGCCTTGATATGGCGGCATGGCATCGAGCAATTCCTGCCGTCCGTAAAGAACGCCTATGCCCGTCGGCCCGCAGATTTTATGGCCGGAAAACGCTAGAAAATCGCAGCCGATGGCCTGCACGTCCACGGTCATGTGCCCGGCGCTTTGCGCGGCGTCCACGAGCGTGGTGATGCCGAGCTTGCGCGCCCGGGCGCAAAGGTCGGCGACAGGATTCACCGTGCCGAGCGAGTTTGAGATGTGAACCATCGAAAAGATTTTCACCTGCTTTGTGAGCAATGAGTCGAGTTTGCTCAAATCGAGCAATCCTTCATCGCCGGTGACAGGCACGTAGGCGAGCTTTGCGCCAGTGCGTTGGGCCAGCAATTGCCACGGAACAAGGTTGCTGTGATGTTCCATCTCGGTGAGCAGAATTACATCGCCGGACTTGAGATTCTTCGCGCCCCAAGAACTCGCGACGAGATTGATGCCCTCGGTTGTGCCGCGCGTGAAAACAATTTCATCGGCGCTTTTTGCATTAATGAATTCGGCCGCGCGCGTTCGAGCAGCTTCGTAACCCGCCGTGGCGCGATTGCTCAACTCGTGGATGCCGCGATGGACATTAGCGTTGTCGTGTTCGTAATAATGCACCAACGCATCAATCACCGCGCGCGGTTTCTGGCTCGTGGCGGCATTATCGAAATAAATCAGCGGCTTGCCGTGGACTTTCTGGTCGAGGATGGGGAAATCCTTTCGCAGCTCAACCCAGTCAATAATTTTGGTTTTCATTGTTTATCCGCAGATTTCGCAGATTAACGCAGATGAATTTCTGTTTTATCTGTGTTCAATCTGTGTTTCATCTGTGGCTGTTACATTAAACCAAGTTGCAGCTTCGCCGTTTCGGTCATCATGCTTTGGTTCCACGGCGGGTCCCAAACAAGTTCGACGTTCGCCTCGTCAATCGTCTCCAAGTTCATTAATTTATTTTGCACGTCCTGCGCGAGCATCGGGCCCATGCCGCAGCCGGGCGCGGTCAACGTCATTTTCACGTCGGCCTTGAAATTGTTTTCGCCGGCGGGCGTGAGGTGGCAATCGTAAATCAGGCCGAGGTCAACGATGTTGACGGGAATCTCCGGGTCGTAACACGTCTTGAGCGCGTCCCATACCTGCTTTTCCAGTTCTTCCTGTGTCGCCGGGCCGCTGGTGGCCGCCGCCGGATTGCCATGCGCTTCGAGCCCGAGCGCGTCGGCGTCCTTGCCGTCAATACGGAACATATTGCCGTTGACGATGACGGTGTAAGAGCCGCCGAGCGATTGCATGAGGTAAGCCTGTCCGCCCTTTTGCAACGTGACCTTCGTGCCGACGGGCACGACGGCGGCCTCGACGTCGCGGGTCAAAATTTTTGCTTCGTTCGAATTCACGCAACTCGCTTAAGTTTAATTTATCTCAGACATCATCGCCGTTGTTGCGACTGAAATCAATCAGGTCTGTTCGTTTTCCGTCGTAACCGGCTTGGCATCACCTTTCAACGCGGCCATGACGGCGTGCCATGAAAGAATCGCGCATTTCACCCGCGCGGGGAATTTATGCACGCCAGCGAACACCGCCAGTTTGCCGACGTCGCCTTTGACATTGCCCGTCATGACCATTTCATGGACCTGCCCGAACATTTTTTCCACATCCGCTTTTGTTTTGCCTTTGGCGAATTCCGTGAGCAGCGACGCCGACGCCTTCGAGATGCAACAGCCGGAGCCGACAAAGCTGATGTCCTTGATTGTGTCGCCGTCCATCGCGAGAAACAGTTTCAACTGGTCCCCACAAAGCGGATTGTTACCTTGCGCAGAGCAGGTCGCGGCGGGCATCTCGTGGAAATTCCGCGGCTTCTTGCAGTGGTCAAGAATGACCTGCTGATAAAGGTCGTTCAGGTCGTCAAACATAATCATTTTGGGTAGGGACGCCTCGCCGAGGCGTCCGCGGCGCACCCGGCGGTCGCGCCCTACCTATTTTCTCTCCATCAGGTGCGGATTGGCTTCGAGCCGCTCCCACACGATCTTATCCAATTCTTCGCGAACGGAATCACATTTCACGCGCGCGATGATTTCGCCGGCAAAGGCATGAATCAACATCCGCCGCGCGGTGTCCTTGCCGAGGCCGCGCGAACGCAGATAAAAAATGGATTCTTCATTCAACTGGCCGACGGTTGTGCCGTGCGTGCATTTCACGTCGTCGGCGTAAATTTCCAGTTGCGGCTTGGTGTCAACAGTCGCGTCGTCGGATAGCAAAAGATTTCTGTTTGTTTGCTTCGCATCGGTTTTTTGAGCGATGGGTCGGACGAGAATCCGTCCATGGAAAACGCCCTTCGATTTATCATCGAGGATGCCATTGAAATACTCGTGGCTGGCGCAGTGCGGCTGCGCGTGCTCGACGATCATATGATGGTCGGCAAGCTGTTCGTCGCGCGTGAGGTAAAGGCCGTTCAAAATGCATTTCAACCCCTCGCCGGCAAGGTTTGCACGAATGTTGTTGCGAGACAGCTTTGCGCCAAGCGCGAAGGAATGGATGTTCACGTTGCTGGCGCGGCCCAGTTCGCCGGCAATGGTTGCCAGATGAAAAGCATCCGCCGCCTCGTCCTGAAATTTCACATGCTCCAGCGCCGTGTTGTCGCCAGCGACAATTTCGGTGACGGCATTGGTGAAATACGCGGCGGTGTCCGCCGAAATGTAACTTTCAATGACCATTGCCTTGCTGTCAGCCCCGGTGACGATGAGGTTGCGCGGCTGAATGGTCTCGCCGCTTTGTTTCGCAGTGGAAACAAAAATGAGTTGAATCGGTTCGGCGATTGAAACTCCGGCAGGCACATGGACAAATCCGCCATCGAGGAAAAACGCCTGGTTCAGCGCGGCGAAGGAATTGTCCTCCGTCAACGCACACCGGCCGAGCTGCTTCTCGATAAACGCCGAATCCGACGTCAGCGCTGCCGCCAAATTCGAGACTTTTACCCCGGCTGGCAATCCGCGCACGGACGAAAGTGCCGCCGAATAATGCCCGTTTACAAAAACCAATCGCGGGCCGGGCACATTGGCGAAAATATAATTTCCAAGCGCCGATTTGGCGGTGGCATCGGCCGCCGGCTCGAACATTGGCTTGAACGGCAGTTTCGCGAGCGGGGTGACGTTGGTGAATCGCCAGTCTTCGTCGTGAGTCGTGGGGAAACCGAGTTCGGCGAAGCGCGCCATACCCGCCTGGCGCAACGGCAGGAGCCATGACGGTTTCGACACGGATTCGAAGTGGCTGAAGCTTTTCAGAAACGGTTTCGTTCCGTTGTCCGGTTTATGCGTCGCTGGCGGCATGATTCGATTGTCCAATTCCAAAGATTAGAGCGTCAATCTCCCATGCAATTTAAGCTCACGCAAGTCTGGAGCGGAGGTTCTGGGAGCGCTGGCGTGCAATCGTTGGTGTGCTACCATCTTACAGTGCTCACGCAAGACGACATCCAATACGCGCTAAAGGCCGTCAAGTATCCCGGCTACTCGCGCGACATCGTTTCGTTCGGCCTTATCAAAGACATTACCGTCGCCAACGGCGTGGTCAGTGTCACGATGCAATTGACAACGCCAAATCCCGATATCGCGCGACAAATCAAAGAAGAAAGCGAGCGCGTTTTGAAAAATCTGCCGGGCGTGAAGCGCATTCACGTCGAAGTCAAATTGCCCGCCGCCGAACAGGACGCCGGGCCGAATCCGTGGGCAAATCAAAATCCCGTGCCGGGCGTGAAGCGCACGATTGCCATTGCCAGTGGCAAGGGTGGCGTCGGCAAATCCACGGTGGCCGTGAATCTTGCCTGCGCATTGAAACAACTCGGCGCAAGCGCCGGATTGCTGGATTGCGACGTTTACGGGCCGAGTATTCCGCTGATGATGGGTGTTCACGAACGTCCAACCATCAGACGGCAGGAGCAACTCGTGCCGCCAGTGGGCCACGGCGTGAAAGTGATGAGCATCGGCTTGCTGCTCACGGACGAACAGCCGGTGATTTGGCGCGGGCCGATGATCACCAAAACAATTCAGCAATTTCTGATGACGGTCGAGTGGGGTGAATTGGATTTTCTGCTCGTGGACCTGCCGCCGGGCACGGGCGATGCGCAACTGTCGCTGTGCCAGGCCGTGCCGCTGGACGGCGGCGTCATCGTGACCACGCCGCAGGAAGCGTCGCTGGGCGTCGTGCGCAAAGGCATCGCAATGTTCAAGAAGGTCAACGTGCCGATTCTCGGCATCGTGGAGAACATGAGTTACTTCACCGCGCCGAACGGCGAGCGCGTGGAAATTTTCGGTCACGGCGGCGGAAGAGAGGAAGCTGTGCGGCAAAATGTTCCGTTCCTCGGTGAAGTGCCGATCTTCACTGAAATCTGCGAAGGCGGCGAACGTGGAATACCGATTGTGGTTTCAACGCCGAATCATCCGGCGGGGCGGGTGTTTATTCAAATTGCTGAAACGCTGCGGAAAAAGTTGGGGTGAATTATTTACGGGTGTTTTTCGGGTTTTCCAGCCGCCCAGATTTTAGTTGTCAATCCGTCTGCAAAGTTTTAGCCTGTGCCGAGTAGTATTTATGCCGGACGTTATGAAAGACACTCCTTTAGCGGACTGTTTATTGAAGAACTCCTCGCTTTACCGCGAGTTTCAGGCCGAACGAGAGGAGATCCTCCGGCACAAGTGGATTGAGTCGGAAAAGGTCGGGCACGACATCGGCTTCGAGCAGGCGCTGACGGATTGGATCATCAAACATCGTTCAAGCTGGCGCAAAGCCCGTCAAGCCGCCAGCCACTGAAAAGCTAAAAATATTCCTTTAACGCAGCCCGGCGAGGCGGCGAAGGAAAACATGAATGCAAAATGCACAACGCGAATCGGCTCCGTCCAACGGAGTAAGTTCGCGATTTTTTATGCCTGAATCCGTTGTCATCCTCGATGCCGCCGCGATTCAGCGCGCGCTCACGCGCATCGCGCATGAAATCGCCGAGCACAACGAAATTGGCTCGGAGGTCGTGCTCGTCGGCATTCCTGAAGGTGGTGTGCCGCTTTCGCAACAGCTCGGAAAAATTCTCGCGGAAATTTGGAAACACACCGTGCCGCTCGGCAGTCTCGATGTTTCGATGCACCGCGACGATCTGGATCGACACGCCGCACCCAAGGTTTACCCCACCGTCATCCCGTTCGATGTAACCGGCAAAACCGTCGTGCTCGTGGACGACGTGCTGTTCAGCGGCCGCACGATTCGTGCGGCGATGGATGCGCTGAACGATTTTGGCCGGCCAAAAAAAATTCAACTGGCCGTGCTCATTGACCGCGGACATCGCGAACTGCCGATCAAAGCGGATTTCGTCGGCAAAAATGTGCCGACCGCTGTGAGCGAAAAAATTCATGTGCGACTGGACGAACAGGGCGGCGAAAACGAAGTCGTGCTCGAAAGGCCAAAATGATCTGGAACCGCAAACATCTGCTCGACATCGAATCGCTCACGGCGGATGAAATCATGACCGTGCTCGACACGGCGCGGGCGTTCAAGGCCGTCGGCGAACGCGCGATCAAGAAAGTTCCCGCCCTGCGCGGCAAAACGGTGGTGAATTTGTTTATTGAACCTTCGACACGGACGCGCATCAGTTTTGAACTGGCCGAGCAACGGTTGTCGGCGGACATCATTAATTTTTCCACAGAGGCGTCGTCGTTCAAAAAAGGCGAGACGCTCAAGGACACCGCGCGCAACCTTGAGGCGCTCAACGTCGATTTCATCGTCATCCGTCACAGCGCGTCGGGCGCGCCGCATTTTCTGTCGCGGGTGCTCAATGCCAGCGTCATCAATGCCGGCGACGGGGCGCACGAACATCCCACGCAGGCGCTACTTGACGCGCTCACCATTCTCGAACGCAAGGGAAAAATCGAGGGGCTGAACGTCACAATCCTGGGCGATATTCTTTACAGCCGCGTCGCGCGCTCGAATATTTGGGCGCTCAAAAAACTTGGCGCGCACGTGACGCTCTGCGGCCCGGCCACGCTCGTGCCCAAGACGTTCGAGCAAATGGGCTGCCGCGTGACTTACAATGTTGACGAAGCGATCCGCGAGGCGGACATCATTCATTTGCTTCGCATCCAGCATGAGCGCCAGCGCAAGACAATGTTTCCCGGCATCAATGAATACACACAACTCTTTGGCCTTAACAAGACGCGACTGGCAAAATGCAAACCGGATGCGCTCATCATGCATCCCGGGCCGATTAATCGCGGCGTGGAAATTGACAGTGAAATCGCCGATTGCGGGCGTTCGCTGATTTTGGAGCAGGTGACCAACGGCCTCGCCGTGCGCATGGCGGTCCTGTTTTTGTTGAACGGCGGCAAAGGACCACAGGAAATTGCGGCGGGTTAGACCGGAAGCAATTTGATTTGCTCGCTATCCTTCTGCACGGCTTCACCAAGCGTTTGCGCCTGGTGGCGGCGGTGTTCGATGATCTGCTTGTCGAGCACCGGATCATAGGGCATGGGATATTGGCCGTCGTAACAAGCCATGCAGAATGATTCCTTCGGCAAACCGGTGGCCTTGACCATGCCCGCCTGCGAAAGATAGTGCAATGAATCAGCGTTCAGGAAACGGCGGATTTCATTCAGGCTGTGGTTTGCGGCCATGAGTTTGCCGCGGTCGGGAAAATCAATTCCATACACGCAGGGGTTCATGTGCGGCGGACAACTCACCAGCACATGAACCTCCTTCGCGCCGGCTTCTTTGAGCGTTTTAACGCGCGCTTTGCAGGTCGTGCCACGCACGATGGAATCGTCCACGATGACGACGCGCTTGTTTTTCACGAGTGACGCAATCAAATTCAATTTTACGCGCACATCAAAGTCGCGAATCAATTGCGTCGGCTGTAAAAAACTGCGCCCGACGTAGTGATTGCGAATGAATGCCATCTCGAACGGCACGCCGGATTGCTCCGAATAACCGAGCGCCGCGCACACGCCGCTGTCGGGCACGGGAACAATGATGTCGGCGGCAATGGGATATTCGCGCGCGAGTTGGCGGCCCAATTCCTTGCGAACTCCATAAACGCTGCGCCCGCCAATGGTGCTGTCCGGTCGCGCAAAATAAACATATTCAAAAATACAAAACGCCCGGCGCGTGTGCTCGGGAAATGCCTGAAGGCTGACCAAACCCTTTTCGTTGATGATGACAATTTCGCCCGGCGCAATGTCACGGACAAATTCCGCCTGAATCTGGTCGAACGCGACGGATTCGCTCGCCAGCACCCAGGAACCGTTGATGCGGCCAAGCGCCAGCGGACGGAACCCGAACGGGTCGCGCGCGCCGATCAATTCCTTCTCGGTCATGATGACGAGTGAGTAGGCGCCTTCGATGCGACGTAGAGTCTGGACGAGTGTGTTTTCGACGCCGCCGAGAGTCGGTTGCGCGAGCATCATGATGATGATTTCGCTGTCCACGGTCGTTTGGAACACCAGGCCATGCTGTTCGAGTTCATCCCGGAGCTTGGCGGCGTTGGTCAGATTGCCATTGTGGGCGACGGCGATTTGCCCGCGCATGCAATCCACCGTGAGCGGCTGGGCATTGCGCAGGTGCGATGAACCGGTGGTGGAATAACGCGTGTGGCCGACGGCCATGTTTCCGACGAGGTCGTGCAAAATGTGCGGATTAAAAACCTGCGGCACAAGTCCCATGCCGTGATGCTTGAAAAAATTTCCGTCGTGGCAGGTGACAATGCCCGCGCTTTCCTGCCCGCGATGTTGGAGCGCATAAAGGCCGTAGTAGGTGAGTTCAGCGGCATTCGGATGCCCGAAAATGCCGAACACGCCGCAGTAGTGCTTGGGATAATATTGCATCGTTCGCTCGCGCCCGCCGCTGAATTATCACAGACGCGAACGAGGTGCGCAAGTCGGAACAAAATGTCCCCGCAATCCTTAGCCGGCTTTCGTTCCGATATTCAAATATGGCGCAAGTTTTGCGGCCAATTCCTCCGGAATGCGCCTCGGTTTTTCATCCAGGCCGGTGCAAACGTGAAACGTTTCGGCTTCAAGAACAAGTTTGCCGGTTTGAGCGATGACACGGTGGGCAAAATTCAGTCGCACGTGTTCGATGGCCGTCGGCCAGACTTCGATCGCCAGCACATCGTCGTAACGCGCAGGTGATTTGTAGCGCAGACAGGCTTCAATGACCGGGAAAATCATGCCGCGCTCCTGCCACTCCAGAACTGTCGTGCCCAGTTTCCGAAGAAATTCCCCGCGCGCCGCTTCGAGCATATCGAGGTAGCGCGAGTGATAAACGTGGTTGCCGACGGTGCATTCGGCATAAGTGACACGATGCGCGTAACGAAACGTTTCAACGGTCATGGCGCGAGGTTAGGTCGGCAAACACAAAGTTCAAGGTCGAAACAAATGGAAAGCATACCACTCATTTTTTGTCCGAAGAAAGCCAAAAAAAACAACGTTGCACGAACTGCTTTTGGAGTTATGTTGGCAGCGTGGGCTGGCGGTGGGCAGCTGTCGCCCGCACGGTTGTGTATTCAGGTTTTTGCGGTATTGTCACTTTCAATCATGGCCTTAACGAAAGTTAGTTCGACAGTGCATTTTGTTTCGCGTGGCGCGACGTTAGGCGGGCGCGGTGGCGCGGCCAGCGGACATTGGGTACCGAACACGGACGTGTATGCCACTGAGAGCGGCCTTGTCATCAAGGTGGAACTGGCCGGCATGAAAAGTGACGGTCTTGAAATCACCGTCGAAGGCAATCGCCTGCGCGTTGCCGGCAACCGTCCGGATGGTTGTCGGGCGGGTGGTAAGTGTAATTTTCTCGTGATGGAAATCAGTTACGGGCCTTTCGAAAGCATGCTCGAATTGCCGCCGGGTTACGATTTAAGCCGGGCCAAGGCGATTTACTTGAATGGTTTTCTGCGGATTGACGTGCCGGTGGCGCTTCAGCCGCATTCCAAGGTGCCGATTGCCAAGGAAAATTAGCCGCGCATAAATCTTTCCCCGCGCGGCGGCATCTAGTAACTTGGGAACAACGATGGCTTCGCCGGAGACAGAATTTGTCAGCATTCTTGGCGCCGAGGATTCGGGAACGCCGCCACGAATTTCTTCGCATTCCCTCCCGGACATCCTGCCGATTCTCGGTCTGTCAGATATTGTGATTTTCCCCGGCACGCTTGTGCCATTGCTTGTGGAAACGGGATCAAGCCTCCGGTTGATTGATGACATCGTGGCGGGCGACCGGCTGCTGGGCGTTGTGCTGCAGTGCAAGCCCGAGGTTGTCGAACCGAAACCGGAAGACTTGCACGAAGTCGGCTGTGTCTCGCGACTGGTGAAAATGATAAAATTTCCCGACGGCACCGCACGCGTGATGGTCGAAGGACTGTGGCGCATCCGCATCAAGGAATATTTGCCATTGGCACTGTATTTGCGCGCGCACCATGAACTGCTCCACGACGAGACGGAAGATTCCATTGAGTTGCAGGCGATACTGCGTAATGCGCACAAGCAATTCGAGGAAATCACCAAAATGTCGCCCGCGCTCTCGGATCAGGTCAAAATCGCCGCGCTGAACACCGAACAGCCCGGACATTTCGCCGATCTCATCGCCAGCAATTTGAACTTGAGCCTCGACGACCGGCAAAAGCTGCTTGAGACGGTTTCCGTTCGCGAGCGCCTGCAGAAGCTGTTGCCCATGCTTAATCGCGAGCATGAAGTGCTTGCGCTCAGTTCCAAAATTCAAAACGATGTCGCGTCTTCAATCGCCAGAACGCAGCGCGATTTTTTCCTGCGCGAACAAATGCGCGCCATCCAGCGTGAATTGGGTGAAAGCGAGCTGGGCACCGGCGAAACCAAATTATTGCGCGAAAAAATCGAGCAGACGCCCATGACCGCCGAAGCGCGCAAAGCCACCGAGCAGGAACTCGAACGTCTTCAGCAAACACCGCCCGCCGCCGCCGAATACGCCGTCTCGCGGAATTATCTCGACTGGATTTTGAATTTGCCGTGGGAAAAGGAAACCGAGGACAAATTGGATTTGAAAGCAGCGGAAAAAATTTTGAATGAGCAGCATTTCGGTCTGGAAAAAATCAAGGATCGTTTGCTCGAATTTATTGCCGTCATCAAACGCCGCAAACAGATCAAAGGGCCGATTCTTTGTCTTGTCGGCCCGCCCGGTGTCGGCAAGACATCGCTCGGCAAAAGCGTGGCCGAAGCGCTCGGTCGGAAATTCGCGCGCCTCTCGCTCGGCGGCATGCGCGATGAAGCCGAGATCCGTGGCCACAGGCGCACTTATGTCGGCGCGATGCCCGGACGGTTCATCCAGACGCTGCGCCGCGTCGAGAGCCGCAATCCGGTCATTTTGATCGACGAATTGGACAAGGTCGGCGCGGATTTTCGAGGCGACCCGGCGGCGGCGCTGCTTGAAGTGCTCGACCCCGAGCAGAATGTCGCGTTTACCGATCATTACCTCGACCTGCCGTTTGACCTGTCGCGCGTGTTGTTCATCACCACGGCAAACTGGCTTGAGCCGATTCACCCCGCGTTGCGCGACCGGCTCGAAGTCATTGAACTGCCCAGTTACACCGAGTCCGAAAAATTGCAGATCGCCAAACGTTATCTCGCCCCGCGCCAAATCGAGGAGCACGGCCTCACGCAGCAGGACCTGAAATTCACCGACGCCGCGCTCCGCAAACTCATCCGTGAATACACACGCGAAGCCGGTGTGCGGCAGTTGGAACGCGAAATCGCCGCGCTGGCGCGCAAGGCCGTGCGGAAAATTATTTCCCGCAACGGCGTGGCCGCGACGCTCAAGCTCGATGCAAGTGGATTGAAAAATTATTTGGGCTATGCGCCATTCGTTTCTGAAACGGCGGAGAAAATCACCGAATGCGGCATCGCCACCGGCCTCGCCTGGACGCCGGTCGGCGGCGACATTTTGTTCATCGAAGCGACGCGGATGAGCGGCAAGGGTAATCTGCTTTTGACCGGCTCACTCGGCGAAGTGATGAAAGAAAGCGCGCAAACGGCGGTAAGTTATTTGCGCAGTCAGGCCAAATCACTTGACTTGGATTTGAGCAATTACAACAAATTCGATTTTCACATTCACGTACCCGCCGGTGCGACGCCGAAAGACGGGCCAAGCGCGGGCGTGGCCATCGTCGCGGCACTGGCATCGCTGCTAACCAAGCGGCGCGTACGTTTCCGCGTCGCGATGACCGGTGAAATCAGCCTGCGCGGCCGGGTGCTGCGCGTCGGCGGCGTCAAGGAAAAGGTGCTGGCCGCGGTGCGCTTTGGCATCAAGGAAGTCATTTTGCCGGAACTAAACAAATCGGACTGGCTGGACGTGCCGGCGGAAGTGCGCGCAAAACTCAAAGTCCATTTCGTCCGGCACATTTCGGACGTTATACGGCTGGCGCTGGAGCCGAAATGAAGTCACGGCTTGCAGTCTTTACATGGAGTCTGCTGGCCGCCGGTGGTGCGTTTGCTTCGGCGACGAACGATTTGTCCGACGCGGAAATTCAAGGACGCCAACTCGCACAGCAGCTTTGCGAAGCGCGCCCGACGGAAAACCTCACAAACACGGGTGCTTTGCAAATTCGCAACGGCAATGGAATGCGCACTGAAATTTCCGTTAAGTTTCAGACGATTGCGACAGCAGCAAATTGGCTGACGATTTACGAAACCACGAGCGAGGCCTATCGTATAAAACTCATCGTTGTTCACGGCGACAAACAACCCAGCCGGTATCAATTTCGAGAAGGCGACTTAACCGGAAACGAAATTATGACACCCTTTGCTGGTTCGGATTTTTGGATTGCCGATTTAGGCCTGGAATTTTTCCATTGGCCGGAGCAGAAAATTTTGAAGCACGAAATGCGGCGGGGATGTTCATGCAAGGTTTTGGAAAGTACGAACCCGAATCCGTCCATAAACGGCTACTTGCGCGTGGTTTCATGGATTGATAATGAGAGCGGTGGCATCGTTTACGCCGAGGCTTACGATGCGAAGGACAGGTTGCTGAAGGAATTTGATCCGAAATCGTTCAAAAAAGTGAACGGCCAATGGGAACTTCAGGACACGGAGATTCGCAACGTCCAGACCGGCTCGCGCACGCGATTGGAGTTTGATTTGAAGTCAAAGTGAGGGTCGCCTCGCCAAGGCGACCGGACGGCTCGCCGAGCCGTCCCTACCAATGATCGCGGCGCGCTTGACATCGTTTTGCCGAACGCCCACGCTGCGCGGCTGGATTATGAAATCCGGCTTTTCCAGAATTTTTCCAGCGGCCTGCCTCGCCGCGCTTTTTGCGGCGCGGAGTCTCGCGGCGGAAACCAATTCAATGTTCACGAACGTCGACGCGGTGGTGAATGGTTATCTGCAAATCCAGGCGCAGCTTCACGACACGCAGTTGGCGCTGGAACAAAGCCGCGAGGAGGCCCGGCAAAGCGCCGCGGACACGGCCGCGCGCATCCAGGCGCTCGAACAAACCATCGCCGCGCAGCGCGCCGGCGACCTCGCGATGGCGCAGAAAAACCAGCAGTCCATGTTCATGCTGGCGGGTGCGTTCGGGTTGACGGTGCTGGCGGCGGTGCTGTTCATGTCCTATCTCCAATGGCGCTCGGTGGCGCGGCTGGTGGAAATCGCGTCGCGCCAGGACGCCGTGCTGGCGTCCGCCGGGGCCGTCCAACAACTCGTCGCGCCGGGTCGCGCGACGGTGGAGGTTTCCAACGCGCGCCTGCTCGACATCGTTGGACAACTGGAGAAAAAAATCCTCGAACTCGAAAGCGGCGGGCGGCTGCTGGCGGAGCCGGCGGTGAAGTCCGCCGACCCGCTCGCCGAGGGACAGACATTTCTCGACGCGAACGAGCCGCGGAAGGCGCTGGACTGTTTTGAAAAATTTCTGTCCGCGCAGCCGCAAAACCCGGAGGCACTGGTCAAAAAAGCGTCGGCGCTGGAAAAGCTCGACCGCGTGGACGAGGCGCTGGCGTGTTGCGACCGCGCCATTGCGGCGGACGGCGCGCTGGTCACGGCGTATTTGTATAAAGGCGGATTGCTCAACCGGCTGCAGCGTTATGATGAGGCATTGAAATGCTACGAGCAGGCGATACTGGCGAGGGACAAAAAATCCACGCCGAAGGTCAGTTGAAATTGATGCGGCTGCGCTCGGGTTCGAGCCGGCGGCGGGTCATTTCGATTTTCAACTTGAGCAGCTCGTGGTTTTCCTTCGACCGCTCGGAAAGTTCCTTTTCCAAATCCTGAATACGCTGCTCGTAGGCGCGGAGGCGTTCGAGCATCGGGGCCTGGACGGCTTCGAGGCGGCGAGAGAGTTCGGTGAGTTCCGCCGCCGCCTGTTGCTGGGCGCCGAGCAGTTCGCGGCGCTGGCTGGCCAGTTCCTGCACAATGGCGGCCTTGAGCGCCTCGACCAGGTGCAACTCGAGGCTGGATTGCGCGGCTCGCAACACCGCGACAATGCTGGGCGGCGGCAGGAGCTGCGTTTTGCCGTGGAGAATTTTCCAGATGGACTCGTTGGCGGCGGCCGTGCCATCGCGTCTGCAGACGGGACAATTCACCGCCACCGGCATCCGCCCGTCCACCGGCTGCACGTCAAAGGCGTATTTCTGGCCGCAATCGCAGATGATTTTGATGGGAATCATGACGGTCATATGCCTTCACCAGAGAAATGATTTTTGCTCGCCGAGTAATTGGTCGTCCGCCCGCAGTGTGACACGCCATGCGACGAGTTCGCCGAAATTTTTGTAATCTTCGCCGCCAAACGTCACCGAAGTCCAGTGACGGAAGTAACCGGGCTTCACAACTTGGTCGAGCGTGGCCTGACGCGGCAATCCGTTCTGGCCGATGCCACGAAGTTCAACGTACAATTTTAGTTTTGCATCGCCAACGTTTGACGCTTTCCACAAAACATCGAACCGAATGGCGGAACGTTGATCGGGATGCTGGCGGAGATAAACCTGGTAGGCATCGCGGTCGTAAAGGCTCGGCGACAATGCGTCGTGGCCCTTGAGGTCGAGAAAGAGCGGCAAGACCTTGATGACGCGACCGGCGGCGGCTTCATCCGCAAAGGCCATTGAAAGCGAACCGAGCAAAAGCAACCCCATCAAGAACCGGCGCATGACGGAACGATAATGAGTGGCGGCGCGAACTCAACTGTAATTCCTATCATTTCCAGTAAAAGCTCAAGACCTGGATGTCCGTGCCGGAACTGCGAAAAAGGATGGCGACGTATTCGCGTTTGGAATCACCAATTCGGGCGGTCACGTGAACTTCAAACGTGGCACTGCGCACGGTGCAAATCCTGCTAAGTTGGGAGACGGTCTGTGGATTCAATCCCGCCGTGACGAGTTGGTTGACACTGGCAAAAGGCGTGTCGTCTTCGGTTCCTTCCGCGCCGTCGGGCCCGGCGCGCAGCTTGATGATATTTTGAGCGGTGGCTTCATCCACGCCCGGAATCATCTGCAGGACATTCACGTCGGCAGTGTTAACGTTGATGCGTCCGGTCGAAATAGGCGTGAAAATATCCGCCAATCCAAAGGGATAATCCGGCGCCTGGCCCGGTGAATGTCCAAAGCCGAGTTTATGTTGAAACACCGCAGGCGGATGATTCGAGGCGCTGCCGCCCCAGTAAATTTCCGGATGATCAAAAATTCCCCTGACCAGCAGTAATTCGGACAAGTCGTCAATCGGCGCGTTCTTGGCATAGTAAGGCGGGTTCAATCCTTGGTAATAATCGCTTTCCGCGCCGGAAAGACGCGGACTATCATCCGTGTCTATCCAATCCAAAATCGAATCGGCGATAATGGCCATGTCGTCCACATCCACACCCATCAGATTAAGCGCTTGCTGCAACGCCGTGGCGTTGGCCGTGTTGATGTTCACCCTGCGTTCGAGGTCAACGATTTTGAGCGAAACCGTCCCGTCACCGATTTGATAATTGTCCAGCGAAATTCCGGCCAGTGGGCTGTTTGACTCGTCGATGCTGCCCGGCCCGCCAGCCCAGATTTGATTCAACGCATCGTAAGGTTCTCCCGGAATCCTTGTTTGCTGGCACAAAACATAACGCGCCAATTCCACCCCCGAACGGCCAAGCCAGAGTAATTGTTCCTCGTTTTCGGCATTTTGCGCCAGCCTGGTTTCAACCTTCATCGAATACGCGAATCCCGCCGCCATGACGGACAGCACAAGAATCGCAATCATCACAATGATGAGTGCAATGCCGTTCGATTTGGTTTGAACGGGAATTTTCATTACTGCCCCCCCAGTCTGCCTTGTGTTTGTACCGCTACCGGCACTGTGATTGACGGCATGGCAACGACGCGTGTGACGGTCAATTCCGGGCCGGTGTCACCGAAACCGTTGTTGTTCTTATTCTCTCCGAGGGCGAGCGTGAAGCGCGCCATTGTCGGGATTTGATTTGTGTTATCCCATTCGTCCGACCAATCATTCGCCGTTGTGTCCCAGCATTCGACGGTGAAACTTTTTACATTTCGCGCCAGCACCAGCGGGTGATCATGTTCGTCCTGATCCACGTCCATGAGAATCGGGTTTTGCCGCAACACCAAATCTTTTTCCGAGTCCGCCCCGGCCTCAACCGTGAACGTCACACGCCGCATGTTGAAACTGCCAAACCGGCCATTGCGCGGAAAATCGTCCGGCAACCGCGCTGCAAAACTAAGCAACGGCTCGGTGCCGTTTTGCACGACGAAGGTGTAATACCGGGCAGACGCCTGAAATGACTGGACGCACATAAGCGCGTTTTCAATCGTCCGAACGGCGATGCGCTGGCGCTGGACTTGCGCCGCGGCTTCCTGTCCGGCCTTCGTGGCGCGCAGGATGAGCATCCATGATGAATAAATCGCCGCCAACACGAGGGTGAAAATCGTGACGGCGATCATGATTTCGATCAGCGTGAACGCGCGGCAAAGTGGATTTTTTTTTGGCTTCATCTTCTCGTCGTTGCTCCATCGAGGCTGCCCGCCTGTGAATTCGGGCGGAAAAGCAAGATGCTCATTTTGGAAACAACCGGCTTGTCGCCCGAATTGTTTTGGATGATGAAATCCACCTGGAAGAGTTTGTTCGTTTGCACTTCCCGTATGTCGCGCATCCACGTGTAACCTTGATATGCCTTGCCGAGCGAATCGCCGAGGTTGCCCGACCCGATGCCTTCGACGAGTTGGTTGGTTTGTGACAGTTCGCCCGCCAGCACTCCCGCGTCCACCATCGGCCGCTGCAACCGGCGCGCGTTGTCCAGTGAATTTGAAACCAGCGCCAGAATCACGAATGTCGCCGTGCAAAAGGCGACGAGCGCGAACATCACTTCCAAAAGTGTAAACGCGCGATGGGTCGTTCGTGTCCCGGCAGTTTGAATTTTCATCGTATCACTTCCACGGACGCCAGGCCGGTGGTGACTTCCAGTGTGATTTTCAGATATTGATCGCCGGAATGCAGCACCAGCGTCATTTCATCACTTGTGCCGTTCGGAAAAAAACGCACACGCGCCTCGTCTGCGTCTTTGTATTCCAGCAAATTGATGTCAAGCATATCAATGGTTATGCCGTCGGCAAACTGCGTGGAGTTCAGCGATGAAGTGCCGGAAGTGGACGGTTTGCTCTCGCCTGTTGGAACCACCGATTGAGCGGAATCGTCCACCGAATTGATGGTTTCAACACCGGCAAGCGCAACCTGCCGTGATTGCGGATGGAAAACGACGGTGGTCGTCTCACTTTGGAGAACCGCCTGGGCGCGCGCATGGCTGCAAATTTCCATCACGTCATTGACCGCTTTGCGCATCGGCCCCTGCCGTGTTGCTCGCAGGATTGCCGGCACACCCATGGTCATCATCAGGCCGATGATGGCCACGACCATCATGATTTCGATGAGCGTGAACGCCCGCAAACTGGCGCAGCGCCGCGACATCAATGTCCTCCCGCCGAACTGCCGATGCTCGAAATCATCGAGAACATCGCTCCGAGCACGGCCACGAGCAAAAAACCGACCACCGCCGCCATGCAAACGATCAACGTTGGTTCAATCATGTTGGTCATCACGCGCAAGGCGATGTTCAGTTCATTTTCGTAAGTTTCGGCGACATTGTTCAACGCGCCGGGCACGTCGCCCGTTTCCTCGCCGATTTTCACCAAGTCCACCATCAATTGTGGGAACACCTTGCTCTGCGCCAATGGTTGGGAGAGCGTCTTGCCGTCCGTCACCGCGTCACGAGTTTTGGCCGCAGCCTCCTTGATGATGCGGTTGGGAATGACCTGCTCGGTGATTTTCAATGCGGTGAGCACCGGGACGCCGTTCTGAAGCAAGGTGCAAAGCGTGCGCGCAAATTGGCCATAAAGATTCAGGCACACCACGCGTCCAAAGATTGGGGCTTTCATTTTCCATTCGTCAATCTGACGCTGCCCGGCTTCAGTGGCCTGAAATCGTCTGAATAAAACAACCACGCCAATCACCACCAGCAGCATCAGCCACCAGTAATGTCTGCAAACATTGCTGATGCCGATTAAAATCACCGTTGCCGTCGGCAACCGGGTAAATCCCACCTCGCCAAAGAGCGACATGAATCTGGGCAACATGACCGTCATAAAAAAAATGACCATGCCCACGCCCACGCAACATACCAGCGCCGGATAAATCAACGCCGAGGTGAATTTCGCCTGCACCTGGGCGAATTTTTCGAAGTGATCGGCCATGCGCCGGAGCACATCCACCAAAGCGCCGCTTTGTTCGCCGGCGCGCACCATGTTCACATACAAGTCGGAAAAAATCTGCGGCTGCTTGGCCATCGCATCGGACAGGCCTCTGCCCTCGGTCACCTCCTGCCGGAGCTGGCGACTCACATCCGACGGAATGCCCTTTGTTTCCAGATACGTCATGCTCTGGAGCGCCGTCGCCAGCGGCATCCCTGCATGAAGCAAATTAGCCAGTTGCTGGGTGAACGTTGCCAGCTCCTGCAACTTCGGCTTGCGCTTCCGCTGCAACTGTGCGCGCATCGCCGGCGGCAGAAATGCCATCCAATCCACCCCCTGCTTGACGCGCTTGTCAGCGGCCGCCGAACCACCTTTCGAGGCGTCTACTGCGATCGGGAAAAGTCCGAGACGTTCGACCTGCTCCACCGCCGCCGAACGGTCGGTCACGTCCAAAACACCCTCGACCAACTCACCGTTGCGGCGGCGCGCCCGATATGAAAACTGCGGCATAACTTCCTCTATCTAAAACCGTTGAAGACCAAAAGTTTCAATCGCGCCGCCGTGGCGATAGCCTTGCAAATCCAGCGTCACGTGTGAGTAACCGACCTTTTTGAGCGCGTCGGCAGCTTTCGTTGAAATGCCGTCTTCCAAAAATCGTGGAATCTCCGATAGCCCCAACTCGATGCGGGCGAGGTGTTGGATTATTTCGGATTTCGGATTTAATTCATGGTGTCTCACGCGCACGTCGTGAAAGTTAAAACTGCGCAAAACGTTTTCCGCCGCTTCAATCATCGCCAGTTTTTCCGGCGTGACCGGCTCGCCATGGGGAATGCGCGAACTCAGACACGCCATCTGCGGTTTGTCCGCCGTCGGCAGGCCCAGTTGCGCCGACAACTCGCGGATTTCCGCCTTTGTCAAACCGGCCTCCTTGAGCGGTGCGCGCACTTGAAATTCCGCCGCCGCCTGTGCGCCCGGACGGAAATCGCCGTTGTCGCTGGCGTTTTCGCCGTAGGCAATCACCGCGAACTTTTCCGCGCGCGCAATCGGCGTCAGTTGCCCGAACAACTCATGCTTGCAAAAATAGCAGCGGTTCACCGGATTTGAGAGGTAATCTGGATTTTTAAATTCCGCCGTTTGCACGACGCGGACGGGAAATTGGAATCTGCCGGCGATTTCCAAAGCCTCCTTTAATTCACGCCGCGGCAGGCTCGGCGAATCGGCAATGACAGCTAGTGCGCGGTTGCCAAGCACTTCATGCGCCACGAGAGAGAGAAAAACCGAGTCCACGCCACCGGAATAGGCCACGAGGCACGAGCCATAGGCGCGCAGCGCGGCGCGAAGTTGTTCAAGCTTGCTTGCTGACACGGTCCAAAGCTCGCATTTGTTGCCGCGCTTGTCGAGCCGCGCAAAAAATCGCAATCGTGCTTGACGCGGGCGGTCTTTCTGATTGGATATGTCATCCATATGAAGACAAAAATTTTTGCGGCGTTTATTGGATTGGCCATCATTGCCACCGGTTGCATCTCCACCGTCAGTGGCACAAAAACGGCGGCAGTGCCGTTGGAGAAGGATCGCGTTGAGGGGCGTTATCAGCGCAGCGTGGATCAAGTCTATCAGGCGGCGGTGCAGGTCATTCAAAACAATGGCGTGATCATCACGGAATTCATTCCGCACGACAGCGTCAATACCGTGCGCTCGTTGCAGGGCAAGGTGGGCCAGCGTGATATCTGGGTGCGCGTCGAAGCGGTGGATCCAAGAATCACCTCGGTCATCGTGCAGGCCCGTACGAAATGGGGCAATCGAGACATTGACCTGGCGCACGAGCTGGAAAAGGAAATTGCGTTACAACTGGCGCGGTGAGCCGCGTTTCAACCCGATGTTTTGTTCATAAACGCCGAGTTTCACGCCCGGCGTTTCTTTTTGTCCGTTAAGCTCAAATTTCAAGCGTCCCAGCCGCGTTTGCGCCATTTCCGCCACAGCTAAATCAGGAAATCGCTCGATGATTTTTCCCAAAGTCAGGCGCACCGTCTCGTAGTCCGCGCCAAGTCGAATCTGCAAATCCGCCAGCAAATTCAGCCAGTGTGCCACGTGCTTGGCCGGTTGCTCCGGTTGCCCAATCAATTGCTCCAGTTCGAACGTCGCCAAATCCAGCCGCCGGTAATGTTCGGCGTAAATGATGGCCAGTTTTTCGCGCACCTCCGTATCGAGCGGATGCTGCTCCAAATGTTTCACGTAAACGGCCGCGAGCTGCGCCGGATCCATTTCAGCTGGACGCAAATGTTTGGACGATGCCAACAGCCCGACGTTTTTGATGCCTTCCGGCACGGCCATTGGCTGGTGGTCGTGCGACACCAGCAACTGTTTTTCCGTGCCGCCCAAATGCGCGATGCGTTGCGCGGCCTGCAATGCCAGCTCGGTGTCGGGAAATCGTGCGACGATTTTTTCAAATGCAGCGCGCGCCGAATTTACATCCTGCGCCAGTTTGAGATGCCAGTCGGCAAGCTGGTTCATCGCGGCGGCAACTTGCTTCGGCGGCGCTTCGGGCTGGTCGCAAAAATGGTTCAATGTCATTTCCGCCGACGGCAAATCCTTCAAATCCTCCGCCTGAATGCTGGCGAGCAACATCACGCCCTCCATGTCATCCGGGAAACGCGCGAGTTGCTCGCGAACTGCTACAACCGCTTCGAGAAATTCCCGGCGCATCCGCTTGGCTCGCGCGGCGGAATAATGCGGCTCCGGTTTTGGCGGTTCGTTGCCGCCGGTGTATAGCGAGGCAATTGGGTTGGCAATTATGTCAGTGATGCTATGCCTCCAAATAATAAACATTACGCTACCAAAAACCCAAGCCATGAAAATTCCGGCAACTGCGCCCCATCCTCCATTTTTAACTATCGGCACAATTACCCACACAAAGCCAGCGATCACCGGTATCGTAATTACCCATTTGAAAATCAACTTTGGCGGATCGTCGCTCTGTTTGAGCGCGCGCCAGAAAAGCCAGACTACGAAGCAAACTAGGATAACCCACAAAATCACATCTCCAGCGATTTCCAAAGTCCAGTTCATGGGTGGTAGATTAAAACTTCATTCCGTTTGCCATTGGGCGCAAGCAGTTTTTCAACCGTAACGAAACGGCCTCGTCATCGCAAATGCGTTCGGTAAATGCCGGATTTCACGCACGTTGCCGTCCGTCAGCAAAACCTCAACGATGTCGAAACGGATTTTTACCGGCGGATTTTTCAACAACTGCAAATAATCGAGCGCGGCCTGTGAAAGCCGCCGCCGCCTTTGCGCGTTCACCGCCGCCGCCGGTCGCGTCCATTCCTCGGACGAACGGGTTTTGACTTCCACAAACGCCAGGCAATCGCCATCGCGGAAAATCAAATCAATCTCGCCGCGTTGCGAACGGAAATTGGCCGTGAGAAATTTCAATCCCTGCCGCCGTAAAAACTTTTTAGCCGCGCCCTCGCCCAATTTGCCGCGACGCAAATGTTCCGCCCGCTTTTTGCCAGCAAACCGCGCTTTTAATTTTTTCAGCAGATTCATTTCCGGCCACGGATTGAACCGGATGAAACACAAATTTTTATCCGCAGATTACACAGATTACGCCGATTAAATCCGGCACAAAAATCTGCGCGAATCGGCGAAATCTGCGGATGTCTTTCATCCATATTTAATCTGTGTTTCATCTGTGACTCAAAAAAGTTCGTGTTCCGCCGATCTCAATGGCGCGAAGCTGCGGCGATGAATCTGACAGGGGCCGTGCGCCGCAATCGCCGCGAAATGACGCGCCGTGCCGTAACCCTTGTGTTTGGCAAATCCGTAAATCGGCCATTGCCGGTCAAACTCCAGCATCAGCCTGTCGCGCGTGACTTTGGCCAGCACACTCGCGGCAGCGATGGAATAACTGCGCGCGTCGCCCTTCACAATCGCTGTTTGCGGGACGCGCATCGTCTTGACCGGCCACCCGTCCACAAGCGCGTGCTGTGGTTGTGGATTCAATTTCGCCAGCGCCTCATTCATTGCGCGATGCGTGGCGCGGAGGATGTTAATCGCGTCAATTTGCGCGGCGCCAATTTGCGCGATGGCAAATTCCACTTCACCGCAGGATGTTAGAAATGCGAAAAATTTTTCGCGCTGTGCCTTGGTGAGTTGCTTGGAATCATTGAGGCCGTCGAGCTCGCGCGGCAGACCGGTTTTGGCCCATTTTGCCGGCAAAATCGCCGCCGCGGCAACGACCGGCCCGGCGAGCGGACCACGGCCTGCTTCGTCCACGCCCGCGACGCGCGTCACGCCGCTATCCCATAACACGCGCTCGAACTCGAACCGATCCGTTTGTATTGCGCGAGCCATTGTGTTTGCCGTGTCAATAGCAAGGCCTTTCGGTCATGCTGTCAAAAACAAAATCCATGTTTTAACTAAATGGTTTGACGGCGGTTGTCATGGCATCATCCTAATGACATATGAGCCTCGGAGTTTTACGACTCAGAAATCCCGCCGCAAAGTGGATCATCCTGTCCGTCGCAGTTATCGTTTTCTTAACGGCGATGGTCAGGGTGCCACTTCTGAATATTCCCTTCGAGCGGGACGAAGGGGAGTATGCCTATATCGCGTGGAGGCTCGGGCACAACGAGCTTCCGTATCGCGATTGGGTTGACCAGAAACCGCCTGGCATCTTTTGGACATACCGGCTTGCCCTGGATTTACCGCTCAATCCCGTTTATTCAGTTCACCTCATGGGGTTGCTGTTCTCTGCGGCTTCTGCTTGTGCACTATTTTTTCTGGCGCGCCGGTTCACGAGCCAGCCTTGGTCAGTGGCTGCGGCTGCCCTGTTCGCCATCCTTTCCGCCGATCCCCTCGTGCAAGGAACGGCGGCAAACACGGAACTTTTCATGCTGCTCCCG
This sequence comes from Verrucomicrobiota bacterium, assembly GCA_049517655.1. Classification (GTDB taxonomy): domain Bacteria; phylum Verrucomicrobiota; class Verrucomicrobiia; order Limisphaerales; family UBA11358; genus UBA11358. The sequence continues at coordinate 176,192 of JBEKRQ010000002.1, forward strand.
CTCATCCTTTCCCAACTGGCATTCCTGTCCGCGGCATCGAACAACCGGCACAAAATTCTGTTCATAGTTCTTTCGGGAGCGCTAACCGGGGTCGCTATCGCTTTCAAACAGGTTGCGGCCGTCAACGGGCTGTTCCTCGTTGCTCTGTATCCGGTATTCGCTGCCAGAGGGAACCGACTGCGAAACACGCTGTCCTTTGCCGGGTGGTCAGCGGCGGGCGTTGGTGTTGTCTGGGGTCTCATAGCGATCTATTTTTCCCTCCGGCAGGGTCTGGGAGACCTTATTTACAACGTATTCACTCACAACCTGGAATATATCCATGTGATACCATGGTGGGCGCGTTTGAAGTTTTGCCTGCATACACTGACAATCCTTTCCCAAACACAGGTGCTTGTCTGGATTTTGTCAGCAGTTGGTTTTATTGCGCTATACATGACAAGAAGAATGAGATTACTTCTCTTTTTAGGAGGGTGGATGGTCACAAGCATGGTGGGGGTGAGCGCGAGTGGAGCCTTTTTCCCACACTACTTTCAGCAAATACTTCCGGCTTTGTCGATGATGGCAGCGCTTGGCGCTGAGGCGTTATACGGCGTTTATTTCTGGAAGATGGTTCCCGCATGGAGCCGTGGGGCAATAGCCGTCGCTATGCTCGTTATCCTGCCCGTTGTTGTGATTTATCCGTTCATCTTCACATATACACCGGCGGAGTCCGTTAGAAAGATTTACCCCCGCAATTTCTTTGCCGAGATGCCCGATCTGGGCAGACGAATTGCCCAAGTGACAGGTCCCGATGATCGGGTGTTCATATTCGGGGCGGAAGCGGAGTTGTTTTTTTATGCTCAACGGGCCTCGGCAACGCGCTATATCTTTCTTTTCCCACTGTATGGCACGTATCGGGATGCGCGGGAAAAACAGATCGCGGTGGCGAAAGAAATATCCCTTAATCAGCCTGCGGCTGCAGTATACCTTCCGAATGATCTTTTCTTTCAACCCGGCAGCGAACAGTTTTTCACCCAATGGAGCCAATCTTATCTGCGAGAGAATTTCCGCGCTGATGCGTATCTGACAGCAGACCAAAGTGGAACCGCCCATATTATCCCGGGGTTCAACGGCCAGGAACCTTCAGTCCCCACTGGGCAACAAATAATCGGCGTAACATTTGTGAGAAGGGCCAGATAGCCCTCGACGGTTTCTCCCATTGTGTGCCAGCAAAGTTTGCCAGCCGCCTCGACAAATTCGGAAATGCCCGCTAACAGTGACACACGGCAGCCTGTGGCGCGGTGAAAGTCCGCGAGACGTTCCAGCGCGGCCAGTGCGTCGCGGGCTTGCGCGGGGTTCAAGGCGGTGACTTGCGAGCCTTTGGCCAAATCCTTCATCAGCCCGTCAGCGTGACGTTTGGCTTCGCTGTAGGTGTGGAACAATACCATCCGCCGCTGGCCAGCCACTTGCTCTTGCCGTAAATCACGGCGAGGACACGGCCACGGTGTTTGATGCGCTTTGGGAACTTTACTTTTGCGCTCTCGGATTCAGCCGTTTCTTGTGTCAGGGCTGTGTCAGTAACACCAGAAACCTCGATTTCTTGAGGAAAGATGGTGCGCGCTGCAGGTTTTGAACCTGCGACCCCCAGTGTGTGATACTGGTGCTCTACCGCTGAGCTAAGCGCGCAACAGGTATAGCGTATTCGCCGTCCCCGTCTTTTCAAGATTTTCTTGGGATCGTGTCGCGTTGCGCCCATTCGGGGTTCATGTTTGGAAAATCCAGATTGTAGTGCAACCCGCGGCTTTCAGGCCGCATCAATGCGCAGCGCACAATCAATTCCGCCACCGTCGCAATGTTGCGGAGTTCCAGCAGGTCGCTCGTCACGATGAAGTTCCAATAGTATTCGCGAATTTCCTCCTGCAAATTCGCAATTCGCTTGGCCGCGCGCTGGAGCCGTTTGTTCGTCCGCACAATGCCCACATAGTCCCACATGCAACGGCGGATTTCGTCCCAATTGTGCGAGACGACGACGAGTTCGTCCGGGTCGGTCGCCTTGCCCGGCTGCCACAGGGGAATTTTCGCGTCTTCCCTTTCGGGCCGGCTGGAAAGGACCTTCTGCGCCGCGCGGTGCGCGCAAACAAGCGCCTCCAGAAGCGAGTTGCTCGCCAGCCGGTTCGCGCCGTGCAACCCCGTGCACGCGACTTCGCCGACGGCGTAAAGTCCGGCGATGTCCGTCCCGCCATCCACGTTCGTCATCACGCCGCCGCATTGATAATGTGCCGCGGGCACGACTGGAATCGGCTCTTTCGTGATGTCAATGCCATAGCCCCGGCACGTTTGGTAAATGTTCGGGAACCGGTCAATGATGAACCGCGCTGGTTTGTGCGTGATGTCGAGCCACACGTGTTCCGCGCCGCTCTTTTTCATCTCGCTGTCAATCGCGCGGGCCACCACGTCGCGCGGCGCGAGCGATTTCATGGGGTGGTAACGGTCCATGAACTCAATGCCGTCGAGCGTTTTAAGCACGCCGCCCTCGCCGCGCACCGCCTCGCTGATGAGAAACGATTTCGCCTCCGGATGATACAGGCACGTCGGATGAAACTGAACGAACTCCATGTCAGCAATCGCAGCGCCCGCGCGATACGCCATCGCCACGCCGTCGCCGGTCGCAATATCGGGGTTCGTCGTGTAAAGATAAACCTTGCCGCAACCGCCCGTTGCCAGAACCGTCACAGGCGCGGAAAATGTTTCAACGCGACCGGACTTTTTATCGAACACATACGCGCCGAAACAGCGGTTTGCGCCCGCGAGACCAAGTTTTTGGCTTGTGACAAGGTCAATCGCGAGATGGTTTTCAAAAATCTCAATATTCGGTTGCCGCGACACCGCGTTCAGCAGCGCACTTTCGACTTCGTGTCCGGTTATGTCCTTCGCGTGCAAAATGCGGCGTTTGGAATGGCCGCCTTCCTTGCCGAGATCAAGTTGTCTGCCGCCGTCCTCGGCCGGCGCGGAGCGCGAGGAAAATTTCATTCCCAATTCCATCAAGTCCGCAATGCGCGCCGGGCCTTCCTCGACGATGGTGCGGACGACGCTCTCCTTGCACAACCCCGCGCCCGCCACAAGCGTGTCGCGCACGTGCAACTCGAACGAGTCTTCCTTGCTCGTCACTGCCGCGATGCCGCCCTGCGCGTAATTCGTGTTCGACTCCGCGCGATCCTTTTTCGTGACGATGGCCACGCGACCGCGCGGCGCGACCTTCAACGCGAAGAAAAGCCCCGCGATGCCGCTGCCAAGAACGAGATAGTCAAATTGTTTCACATTTTTCTCCGCTTTTTAGAGTCGAGCGTTATCAATCAACCGCGTTTTGCCAACGAACACCGCCAAAGCCATTTGTGCGCCGCGTTTCACTTTTGATACCGACAACAACGTGTCCGGCTCGAAAAATTCCACGTAATCCAGCCGCGCCGCAGGCTCGCACGCAACCAGCTTCTTGACAGCGTCCTTCAATTTAAACGCAGGAAACGTCTTGAATTTTCTGACAGTGACGCGCGCCAACTGGATTGCGCACCAGAGAACGGTCGCCTGACGGCGCAAATCGCCCTTGAGATATTTATTGCGCGAACTCATTGCCAGCCCGTCGCGTTCGCGCAACGTCGGCGCGACAATGATTTTCACCGGAAAATTCAGGTCACATGCCATGCGTTTGATGATGGTCGCCTGCTGAAAATCCTTTGCGCCGAAAACCGCCACGTCCGGTAATACGATGTTGAATAATTTGGCGACGACCGTTGTCACACCGCGAAAATGCGTCGGACGCGACGCACCCTCCATCGTTTTGGACAAATTTTCCTCAACGACATAGGTGCTGAAATTTTGGAGTGCGCCGACATGTCGGCGCTTTGAAAGCGGTGACACGTCACCGCGCTCCAAGCCCGGATACATTTCCCTGTCGCTTGGCGCAAAAACAACGTCCACATCTTCGGCGCGACACAGTTTCAAGTCGCGTTTCAAATCGCGCGGGTAGCGGCTGAAATCCTCCTTCGGCCCGAACTGCGTCGGGTTGACGTAAATGCTGACGACGACTTTGCCCGCCTTGCCGGCGTGCCGGCGTGCCACGCGCACCAGGCTTATATGTCCGGCGTGCAAATAGCCCATCGTCGGCACGAGGCCGATGCGCCTGTCAGCGTGCTGCCATTGTCTGGCAAGCTGTTGCATTGCGGCGATGGAAGTGACGATTTGCATGTTAGAAAAGTGCGGCAGTTGTGTCGGCCAATCAATTCAATTGTCGCCCTACAACACATTTTTAGCTCCAAAGCGATAGAGCATTACCCTCAGGGCCTTGTCCCCAGAACTGGTGACTGGCAGGGGACACAGCATCGGGTATGTTTATGGCGTCATTGAGATGCGGAAGTGCAGGGTTCCGTGTGTGAAGTCAGGCGTAAATCTGCAGCGCCGCATCCGATGAAAGGTTCGTGGTAGCGCGGCTGCGAATTTTGAATTTAGGCGCGGAGTTCTCATTGTGAGGCCGGAGTAGTGTCCGGCCTCTCTTTTTTTACTTCATCCGTCGCATTCCATTCGAGTTTCGAGTTTGACTTTGCGCAAGTTGCAGGCGTATTGCATGGACTGTAAGAAAGGCTCGTTCGCGAGCGCAACTGGAACGGAGTTTGGAACCTCCCGTGCGACCCGTCAGTGTGCCGGAGTGGTGGAATTTATGAAGAGGATGATGCGTGAGAGCGGCAAAGGCAGGGTGATCGTCAGGATCACTCTTGCAGCATTCTTGTTGTTTGGCTTCGGCTGCAATTCGCACCCAAAGGCGACGCGCGTTGAGCAAGGCGCCAATCAGGCGGCGCAGGCAACAAACGCTGAACACTTTTTACGCGTCCGCATGCCCGCTGTTGCAGGGCTGTTTTATCCGGCAGAAGAGCCGGTTCTTTCCAGAATGATTGATGGATTGTTGGAAAGCGCGCCCGCGCATTACATCCCGCACCTGAAGGGTTTGGTTTGCCCTCATGCGGGCTACCCATATTCCGGCCAAACCGCGGCAATCGCTTACAAGACCCTGGCGGGACGCGACGTTCAAACCGTCGTTATTCTTGGCCCCAGCCACTATGCCGCGTTTCAAGGCGCTTCTGTTCCTAACGCGGACGCTTACCAAACGCCCCTTGGAACTGTTCCCATCTCGGATAAGGCGCAGCAACTCATCAAGACCAGCCCCTTTGTTTTGGAGCCGAAATGTCTGGTCCAGCGGCCATCGTGGTGGCAACAGTCTTCCAAACCCGCACCGGCCTTGGGCGAAGACACCCCCGATACCTGGGAACATTCCGTCGAGGTTCAGGTTCCTTTCCTGCAAAAAACCTTAAAGAACTTCACCATCCTGCCCGTCGTCTTTGGCGACGTTGACCCTGAACAGGCCGCCAAAGTTTTGGCCGGGATAATTGATGACAAAACAATCGTCGTGGCCAGTTCAGACCTGAGCCATTACCACCCTTATGATGAGGCCAAAGAATTGGACAACCGCTGTGTCAGGGCGATTTGCAGTTTGGACATTGACGAAATGAAAACTCAGGAAGCCTGCGGCAAATTGCCCATCCTGACGCTGATGTATCTGGCCCGGGAAAAAGGCTGGAAGACGCAATTGCTGGACTGTCGCAACAGCGGTGACACCTCTGGCGACAAGAGCCACGGTGTGGTTGGCTATGCCGCCATTGCCTTTTACGCGCCAACACAGGAGAACTACGCGGCGCAGGAGAGAGGGTTTCTGCTGGATCTTGCCCGCAAGACTCTGACCTGCGTTGCGAGTAATGGCAGCCCATCCGGGGTCAATGCCAGGGACGTGTCACCAAAATTATCGGAGACCAAAGCGTGTTTCGTGACGTTGACAGAGAATGGCCTCTTGCGCGGTTGCATCGGCCATATTCTGCCGCAGGAGCCGCTTTGCCAGGCCATCGTGGACAACGCGCAGAACGCGGCCCGGCGCGACCCACGCTTCCTGCCGGTGCAGCCCGACGAGGTGAGTAAAATCAAAATCGAAATCAGCGTGCTGACGGAACCGAAACCATTGCGCTTCACTTCACCGGAAGATTTGCTGAATAAGTTGCAGCCTTACGAGGACGGCGTGGTGCTCCAAATCGGCCCTTACGGCGCGACGTTTCTGCCGCAGGTCTGGGCGCAGATTCCGGACAAGGTCGAATTCTTGAATCAACTTTCGCAGAAGGCCGGCTGTGCGCCGGACGACTGGCGTGGCAAGAACGTCAGCGTCTCCATCTACCACGTCGAATCGTTCGAGGAATCAGAGTGATGCTTCATGCCCGACCGGGAGCCGATAATACTGGCGGTCGCGAGTGAACGGCGGTTCGTCTTGTTTGCCGTCGGCGCGCTGGGTGTCTCCTGTGTGATGACGCAACTGGCGCTGATGCGCGAGTTGATGGGAGCGTTCTCGGGAAACGAAATGGTGTTGGGCGTCGTGCTCGGCCTGTGGCTCCTGCTGATGGGCATCGGCACCTGGCTGGGCCGGACCTCCGACAAGCTGCGAAACCCATTCGCCACCCTGGTCGTGACCCAAATTCTCGTCGCGATTCTGCCGTTATTGCAGGTGTTTTCCCTTCGGGCTTTGCGAAACGTGGTTTTCATCCGGGGCGCAGAGGTCGGTGTCACCGAAACCGTCATCAGCACCTTCGTCTTGCTGCTGCCGTATTGTCTCGTGGCGGGCTACGCCCTGACGCTGGCCTGCTCGCTCCTTGCGCGCAAAGAAGGCCCTGCGGGCGTCGGCAGCATCTATGTGGCGGACAGCATCGGCAGCATCGTGGGCGGTGTTCTGTTCAGCTTCGTTCTTATCCGGTTTCTTGATCATTTGGACATCCTTGTTTTTCCGGCGTTGTTAAATCTGCTGTGTGCCTGCATGACGGGTTTTCATTGCGGGAGAAAACCGCTTTCGGCGATTGCCCTGGTTTTGGCTATTGGGGTGTCGGCCATGGCGTTTCTGGCCGACGTGGACGGTATTTCCACCGGCCTGTTATATCAGAAACAATACATCGTGGCCCGGGCAAACTCCCCCTACGGCAAGCTCATCGTCACAAAATCCGATGGCCAGTTCGATTTCATCGAAAACGGCGTTCCCATCACCTCCACTCGTGACGACCAGCACGTCGAGGAAACCGTGCATTATGCGATGGCGCAGCGGCCTGATGCCCGCAAGGTGCTGCTGGTTTCCGGCGGCATTTCCGGCACGGCGAGGGAAATTCTGAAATACAATGTCAGCCGGGTGGATTACGTGGAACTCGACCCGCTGATTCTGGAGCTGGGGCGGAAATATCTTCCGGAGAATCTGGCGGACGGTCGAATCCGGATCATCAACACCGACGGGCGCCTGTTCATCAAACAGGCTGGCGGAAAATATGACGTCGTCATCGTGGACGTGCCCGATCCTTCCACCGCGCAACTCAACCGATTCTACACCGTGGAGTTTCAGGCTGAAGTCAAACGGGTGCTTTCCAAAGACGGGGTGTTGTCCTTTTCGCTCGGACATTATGAAAATTACGTCAGCAAGGAACTGGCGCGAATGCTGGCATCGGCTTATCGTTCGTTGAGGCTGTCGTTCCAAAACGTGCTGGTGATTCCCGGCGGACGGGTTTTCTTTCTGGCATCGGACGGCCTGCTCTACGAGGACATTGCTGCGCGAATCGGGCAACGGCAAATACAGACGAAGCTGGTCAACCGGCATTACCTCGATGCGATGCTGACGGCCGACCGGAGGGCGGACCTCGCGCGCGCCACAGCGCAACCGGCGGCGGTAAACAAGGACTTCAATCCGGTGCTTTACTACTACCACCTCCGCCATTGGATGAGTCAGTTCAAAGTCGGGTTCGGCGTGCTGCAGACGTTGTTGCTTGTTTTGCTTTGTGTTTACCTCGTCCGGTTGCGCGGATCTGCCTTGGTCCTGTTCGCCTCGGGTTTTGCGGGGTCGGCGTTGGAACTTGTACTGCTGCTGGTGTTCCAAGTTCTCTGCGGTTCGGTTTACCACCAAGTGGGCGTAATCGTGACCGTCTTTATGGCCGGTCTGGCGCTCGGTGCCGTTGTGATGAATCGGTTCATGCCGCAGGCGAACCGGGGAAGCCTGGCTCTTCTGGCTCTTGCCGTCGCCGGCTACGCAATCCTGCTTGCATTTTTATTGCCGCTGCTGAATCGAATGGGTGGAACCGCCGGGTCGCTCGTGCTGGTCAAAGCGGCTATTGCGTCATTGACTCTGATTCTCGCCGTGCTGGTGGGAATGCAATTCCCGCTGGCGAATCGGTTGGAATTTGACGGCACCGTTGCGGGCGCGTCCCGCCTTTACACAGCGGATTTCGTCGGCGCATTTCTGGGTGCGTTGCTGGCAAGCACTCTGTTGATTCCGTTGATTGGCGTGGCGGGCGTCTGCCTGTTGACTGCAGCGCTGAATTTTCTTGGCGGCGCAACGATCCAATTCCGAAAGGCTGTGATATGAGCAAATTCAACTTTGTCCTTCTCAAAATGGTCCGGTGGAGCGGCTGGCTGTTGCTGCCGGTGGTGATGGCTTTCCTGCTGACCGGCTACATCATGGATGGCCGCTACGGGTTCGGCAAACTGCTCGACGAGAAATCCGCGCTGACGTTCCACCGTATGCTCCACCTGCCGCTGATTGTTCTCGTGTTGGCGCACTGCCTTCCGGCGGTGTATCTTGCCTTCCAGCGATGGGGCTGGATCAAACATCGCGAAGAGATGTGAAGTGACGTCCAAAGTCCAAAGTCCAAAGTCTAAAGGGCTTTCCCGCCGTGAAGCCATCGGCCTCGGCGTCGGCGGCGTAGTCGGCTTGGCGGGCGCAGCCTCGCTGTTCGATTTCTTCTCAAAGTGGGGTGAGGCCGAGGCGCCTGCCGACATCTTCAAAGGTGACGCGCCGACGGGCGAACTGTGGGAGTTATGGCAGAAGCGCGGCTGGGTGAAGGAGGCGTCGCACTACCTCAAGCTCGGCCGCAACGTCCAGTGCAAGGTCTGCCCGAACAATTGCATCCTGGAGCCGGGCGACCGCAGCCATTGCCGCAACAAGGTCAACTGCGATGGCACGCTTTACACGCTGGTTTACGGCAACCCATGCACGTTCCACGTTGATCCGGTCGAAAAGAAGCCGTTGTTCCATTTCATGCCGGGCACGTTGAGCTTTTCGCTCGCCACGTCCGGTTGCGTCTTTCGCTGTCTCAATTGTCAGAACTGGGAAATTTCGCAAAAGAAACCCGAGGAAACCAAGGACCCGCGCGGCGAGGAACTCCGGCTGAGACCGCCGCTGCCGTCGAATCTCACGCTCGATCAGATGGCGCGGCTAAGTTTGTTCCCGGAGGACGCCGTCGCCGTGGCCGAATCACTGGGTTGCCCGTCCATTTCCTACACCTACTCCGAGCCGGTGGCGTTTTACGAATACACCCGGGACACTTGCAAGCTGGCGCGCGAGCGGAAGCTGAAAAACATTGTTGTCACCTGCGGTTCGATCGAGGAACGACCGGCACGCGACCTCTATCAATTCGCGGACGCCGCGCACGTGGACCTCAAGGGTTTCGACGAGGAATCTTACAAAAAGCTGAACTCCGGCAAGCTCGCCGCCATCCTCGCGACACTGAAGACACTGAAAGATCTCGGCGTCTGGTTCGAGATCATCAACCTCATCGTGCCAACTTACACGGACAACCTCGACACCATTCGCCGGATGTGCGGCTGGATTGTGAGGGAACTGGGGCCGGACCGGCCGTTGCATTTCTCGCGGTTCCATCCGGCGCACAAACTCGCGCACCTGACGCCCACCCCGGTCGAGACGCTCGTCAAAGCCCGCGACGCCGCCCGCGCCGAGGGACTGCACTACGTCTATATCGGCAACGTGCCCGGTCTCGAAGGAGCGGAGACGACGTACTGCCCCAACTGCAAGAAGGCCATTGTCGAGCGCGACATCTTCTCGGTCACGCGCATGGACATCACCGACGGCAAATGCCGTTTCTGCGGGACAAAAATCGCCGGGGTGTGGGAGTGAGCCGCGCCGCTCCCGACTTTCGGATTCTGGTGACAATCAACTCAAGCGCACCGGCAGGCGGCGGGCGCCCCAGTTGCCGGGTTTTTCATCAAAGTGCCCGGCGATTTCAAAACCGCAGAAGGAACAGCGGTTGCCTTTGAGTTTCCATTCGCCAAGGACATACCAGTCGCGCCCGATCAGAGATTGACCACAACCGGGACACCAGGTGCTGCTGCCGTTGCGGTCGTGGACGTTGCCGGTATAGACGTAGCGCAGGCCCTTCGAGCGCGCGATCTCGCGGGCCCGCGTGAGCGTCCCGGGCGGTGTGCACGGTTTGTCGGGCATCTTGTAATCCGGATGAAAAGCGGTGAAATGCCACGGCACGTCGGGACCGAGGTTGGTGGAAAACCAGTCGGAAGCCTTTTCGAGTTCAGCCTCGCTGTCGTTCTCGCCGGGGACGAGCAGCGTGGTCACCTCGAACCAGACTTTTGTCTGGTGCCGCAGATATTTCAAGGTGTCGAGCACAGGCGCAAGTTCGCCGTAACACTGATGATGGTAGAATTCCTCAGAGAAGCCTTTCAGATCCACGTTGGCTGCGTCCATGTGCTGGTAGAATTCGGGGCGCGAGTCATCGGTCATGTAGCCAGCGGTGACCGCCACCGTGGCAATGCCGAGTTCGCAACAGGCCTTGGCGACGTCAATGGCGTACTCGGCAAAAACCACCGGGTCGTTGTAGGTGAACGCAACCGACTTGCACCCCAGCCGTTGGGCGGCAGCAGCAATGGTTTCCGGCGAAGCCTCATCCGCAAACCGGTCAAACTCACGCGCCTTGCTGATGTCCCAGTTCTGGCAGAAGCGGCAGCCAAGGTTGCAACCGGCTGTGCCAAACGAGAGGACGCTCGTGCCGGGATAGAAATGGAACAGTGGCTTCTTTTCGATGGGGTCAACGCAGAATCCACTGCTGCGACCATAGGTGGTCAGTATCATACGGCCACCGATGTTCTGGCGCACGAAGCAGAAGCCCCGCTGGCCGCTGTGGAGTTTGCACAACCGCGGGCAGAGGCGGCATTCAAGACGTCCATCCGGCAGGGGCGTCCACCACTTTGCCAGGTAATCGGATTGTGCGACGGGGGTGACCATGAGTTTTCGTTGTCAGGCCGGTTCTTCGAAGTGATCCACTTGAAAACGCTCGATTTTCACCGGTTCGTCCGGCCCGATCCAGCCTTTTTCCCGGGCGATGCGCAACTGGGCCTCACCGGTGTTGATACCCTCAATTCCCGGCAATAGAACACCGCAGCGTCCGTCCGCCGCGGAAACGATCACGCCGTAGCGCCGTGGGTCAAGTTCGTCCGGCGGCGAAACAACATCCTCCCTCGAATGAAGCACGCTGACATGGAAACGCAGGCCGGCAAGCTCCTCCGCCGCGACGGACGGAAAGCGTGTGTCCCGGAAAGCCGCCAAACGAGCGTTGCGCCAGGTTTCCTCGACCAGGTTGGCGCAGACCGGAACAGGTGTCCCGACACAACCCCGCAGCTCGCCGCTCCGGCGGCGCAACGTCACAAAGACACCGCGCCGCGCACTCAGATACTCGCCGGACGCCGCCGGAGGAGACTCGGAACTGCCGCGCAGCTCCGCCTCCACCGACCGGCGGGCCAAACCGGGCAACACGGCCCCATCGCTACTGCCAACGGTCGCCGGAGTCGCTTCCGCGCCTTGCGACTTTGGTTCTTTCGCGAACAAAATTGCAACGCCGTAGCCAACCCCAAACGGCCCCTCGTAGCTCAAAACTTTGTGGCCGGTTGCGTTCCAACCCACAGCGGCAGCCGCGACCAGGGTGGAATCCACCGCGTCTTCCGCCGCAACTTCTCTCAACTCGGAATCGATGCTCTGAATACTCTGGTAGTCACCGGCGCGGACGAGGCGGATGAAAGTCTCGTCAAACTGGTGCGCCTGCGGATGAAAACCGCAGGGGGCATTCGCCGTCAAACGATGACTCATGTCGCCGCTGGCGATGATTGCAACGCGGCGGTGCAGCACGCTTGCGGCGGCGGTAATGGCCTCGCCCAAGCCGGTCAGCCCCCCTTCACCCGGATAGTTGAGACTGAGAAGAACCGTTGGCCCCGCCCACCCCGCTTGTGCGAGGAACCAAAGCGGCACGAGGGCGCCGTGATCGAGACTGTGGTTGCGGATTTGCCAGGTTTCCACACCGCGGGACTGCGCCTCCGCGCCGATGGCGTTTGCCAGGCGACGGTCATTTGGCAGGCTCACCTGTGCCTGTGGTGCGTCGAATTGTTCAAACGAGCCTTGGAGACGGTCGTCTGACCACAGGCCAAAAGCTCCCGATTTGCGCGGCGAGTGTGGCGAAATCACGATAACCGTCTCCGGTTGAAGGTCCATCACGCACGCGGCGGCCGCGCGCATTGCCCGGCAACTTGCCTCCGCAGAGCCGCCCCTCTCACCGCCGACGTCGGGCACGAGGATGGGCGCGTGCGGCATCAAAACGGCGCAGATACATGCTGGACAAACCATCAGTTCTGGTAGTTTATGTTTCGTTTTATATGGGTCGTGGATATTCTCGCGAAGAAGCCGATCCATTCCCGGTAAACCAATCGCTAACAATTGCAAGTTCTCACAACCAAGCCCAAATCTCAAGGGGTCCCGATGCCGTTTGTCGGGATTGGCTCCAGCCTGTCTGGCCGTAGCCACTGTCACGACTTTGAACCAGCCCGCCTACGCGCTTGCAGCGCTTCGGCGCGGCAGCCCCCGAAAGCTGGTTTACCGGGTCGTAGCTCGGAGCGCAGCCGCCTTCGCTGCGCTACGGCGTGCCGAGGCGGAGAGCGAAGACTGGTGGTAGGTGATGGATTCGAACCATCGAAGGCGTAAGCCAGCAGATTTACAGTCTGCCCCCGTTGGCCACTTGGGTAACCTACCAATGCGCGAGGTTGCATAGTAAGCCACGCGCCATTGACATTGTCAATCCACGCACTTGCATAGAAATATCGCGCGAAGGGCGCAAAGAAAACGAAGTCGAAAATCTCCTTTCGCTGCCTTCGCGGGCTTCGCGCGAAATCCAAAATTGTGCCGTTGCCGTTTTTGTCATAATTTGAGCAAATGTTCGATTCGTTAAGCGGCAAGCTCCAGAACACGTTCAGAAACTTGCGCGGTCTCGGGAAAATTTCCGAGGCCAACGTTACCGACGCGCTCCGCGAAGTCCGCATGGCGTTGCTGGAGGCTGATGTGAATTTCAAGGTCGCGCGCGATTTCATCGAGCGCGTCAAAACCAAGTCCATCGGCGCGGAAGTCGTCCAAAGCATTCAGCCCGGCCAGCAAATCATCAAAATCATCCACGACGAACTTGTGGACTTGCTCGGCTCGCAAAACGCCGGCCTGAATCTAGGCGGCAATCCAACTTGCATCCTGATGATTGGTCTGCACGGTTCGGGCAAAACCACATCGAGCGGCAAACTCGCACGGTTGCTCCAAAAACAAGGACGACAGCCGTTGCTCGTCGCCGCGGACGTCAACCGCCCGGCGGCAATGGATCAACTCGATACGCTCGGCAAACAATTGGAAATTCCCGTCTTCGTCAAACGCGGCGAAACGGACGTTTTGAAAATTGCACGCGAAGCGCTCGATTTTGCCAAAACGAACCTGCGCAACGTGCTGATTTTCGACACCGCAGGGCGATTGCAAATTGGCGAGCCGCTCGTGCAGGAACTTGTCCGGCTGCGCGACCTCGTGAAGCCGCAGGAAATTCTGCTCGTGCTCGATGCCGCCACCGGCCAGGAAGCCGTCAACGTCGCCACGCATTTTGACCAGGCGTTGCAAATCACCGGTTCGATTCTCACCAGGCTCGACGGCGACGCGCGCGGCGGCGCGGCATTGAGCATGAAGGCGGTGACCGGCAAACCCATCAAGTTCGCCGGCATCGGCGAAAAGCTCGACGAGTTCGAGCCGTTTCATCCGGAGCGCATGGCGTCGCGGATTCTCGGCCTGGGCGATGTCGTCAGTCTCGTTGAGAAGGCCGCAGAAGCCGTGGACATTGACGACGCGAAGCGCATGGAAGAAAAGATGCGCAAAGGGCAATTCACGCTGGAGGATTTTCTCGGGCAATTGCGCCAGATGAAAAAGCTCGGTTCGCTCGAAAGCGTCGTCGGCATGTTGCCGGGCGGCGCGGAAATATTGAAACAGCAGGGCGACCTGTCGAAACAGGAAAAGGAATTCAAGCGCATGGAAGCGATGATTTGCGGCATGACGCTGAAGGAACGGCGCAACCCGCAAATCCTGAATGCCAAGCGCCGCATCCGCATCGCCAAAGGCAGCGGCGTGAGCGTGACGGAACTGAACACGATGCTGAACAAATTCGGCCAGATGCAGCAGATGATGAAGAAAATGGGCAAGTTCCAGAAAATGATGGCCAAGATGGGTGGCAACCTGCCGGGGATGTTGCGGAAGTAAAGTGGTACAGGCTTCCAGCCTGTTCGTTCTCGAAAAGTCTCTTGCGTATTGAGATAATAAGATTACCGCATGAAAGACAAAATCGTTTACATACTCGGAGCTGGTTGTTCGGCAAATTACGGTTATCCATTGGCAAAAGACTTTCGTGTTGTTTTAAAGGAGTACGGAGAAGTGTTGAGCCAGAAACACAATTGCGAGCGTCTGAAACAATGCGTGACTGACACCGTCAATTTGATGAAGCGGTATCAGTCGCCAACCATTGATCGGCTTGTGCTTCAAATTGTTGAAGAGAAAGAACACCAGAAGAGACCGCTGGGGTTTATCGCCACACAAAAGCATTTTGACTTGGATGCATTAGAACAGCGTCAAATCCTCGCAGCCAAGATAGCGACTGTAGCATTGTTTCTTGAGCGAGAGGGTAAAGCACGCAAGACCGGATTGCAGGGCTACCGGGACTTCCTCAACATCATTTTTGAAGGCAATCGCAACCAGAGCGTGCTAAAATCAACAACCAGCCGCGTTTTGAGTTTTAACTACGAACGGTTGTTCGAGCTCGCATTCGCCGACTTCTTTCGGTTGAACTCCAACATGGACTGTTACGGACAAGTTTGGCTGAACTCCGGTCTCAACTTTTTGCACGGACAGACCACAGCTATTGACTCTGACCAGTTTTGCTTTTTAAAACTGCATGGGACGGCTGGAATATGGGTTGCAGAACAATACGGGCAATCCATATATGGTTTGAATCCAGCCCTTAACAACGCGGACTATCATGTTGATGACAATCTCTTTTGGCCAGCGAACCGCAATCCATCTTCCTTCCGGAGAGAAAACCCCGAACCTCTCATCGTCTTCCCTTTCGAGAAAGATCGTGCTCGTTCAGGTGGCACATCGTTTCTTTTCGACAATTACATTCGGACAATCTGGGGGCATCGAGGGCAGCCCGGTTATGCGGAGAACTTGATTCAGGCAGCTAAACAGATTTGGGTGATTGGATACTCATTCGACCCGAATGATCGAAAGGCGATGATCGAACTTTTGCGAAAATCTGACTGCGAAATTATTGTCCAGAATAGAACAAAAGAAGGGGCTGAAGTCGTTTGCGAAGAATTGAAGCTGCGTTATGGTGATTTTGTCCCAAGGCTTAAGCCATTCGGAAAACCGTTTTGAATAACAACGCCCGTTTAAGTTGTCAATGGCCCGCTCACATTGATTTTGTGTTTCAGGCAATATGCTCCGTTGTCCACGTAATGTGCCGCCAGCCATTTGAGCATGGCGCGGATTATTCAAATTTGTTCAAGGTGCAATTTGTGTGTTAAAGTACGGATGACGCATGACCAAACCGGCATCACATCAGTCCTCGCCGACGCGCCGGAAATTGCCGCGCTCGTTCAAGGATTTGACGCCGTCCAAACATTTCAATCCGCGCACGTTTTTTCGCGAGCTGGTCTGGAAGGCGTTGTTGACACCGCGCGTCGGACGATCACGCCGCCCGATTTTCCCGAAACTTTCGCGCGGCCAGGTCGCCATCACCTGGATCGGCCACGCGTCGTTTTTGATCCAGTTCACGGACTTGAATGTTTTGATTGATCCGAATTTTGCGAACTGGCTGTTTTTTTTGAAGCGCATCAAACGCTCCGGTCTGAAAATTCAAGACCTGCCGCCGATTGATTTGGTGCTGCTGACGCACGCGCACTTCGATCACTTTCACAAGCCGACGTTGCGCCGGTTGCCGCATCCAAAAATCGGCGTCATGCCGTGGGGCGTCAGTGATCTGGCATTCGATCTGGGGTTTTCCCGCGTCGTCGAACTGGACTGGTGGGAAAGTTTTTCACAACGTGATTGGAAGGTGACGTTCACGCCGAGCCGGCATTGGGGAGCGCGGATGTTGCGCGATCAACATCGTGGTTATGGTGGTTTCCTGCTCGAACATCAAGGCCGCCGGATTTACCACGCGGGCGACAGCGCGTATTTCGACGGCTTCAACGAAATTGGGAAACGGCTCGCGCCGGAAATCGCGTTGCTGCCAATTGGCACGTATCACCCGGAATCGTTTCGCCGCGTTCACATGGGGCCGGACGAGGCGGTAAAGGCGTTCAAGGACCTGCGCGCGCGCTGGCTGGTGCCGATGCACTACGGCACGTTCAAATTGTCGTTTGAGGAAATGGACGAACCGCCGCGCTGGATGCGCGAAATCGCCACGAAGGAAAATCTCACACGGGAACTGCGAATTCTTGACGAAGGCGTGCCGGTGGTGTTCTAGTCACTTGTGACAGGTTATCGCGCAATGGTTTTAAAACCATTCCCTGCGTCCATCCACGTATGTTCGCACGAACTCTTCGTCGGGCTTGCACAGATAAATGATGCCTTCGATGAGCCCGATGATGTGCATGATGGGCGAAAGGATGAAACAGGAAAGCACGGTGACCAGCAGCATGACCAAACCGGCGCCCGTGTAGCCCAGAATGAATTTATGGATGCCAAGCGAACCCAGCAGAATCCCGAAAATGCCGGCCGGAATTTTGTTGGACGCCCGCGATGTGACGGTGGACGGCATAACTGGCGGCGGGACGGCATTCAGCCCGGCGGTGAATTCAGGGAGCGAACTCAGCGGCTTCCAATCCTGGGCGCCTTCCATTTGGACAAGGGTTTGGGCGTGGACACGGTTTTCGGCGAGCCAGCGCCGGATTTGCTCCGCATTCACCGGGCCGTATTGCTGTCCGTCCATTCCAATGATTTTATACATAATGCGCCTTTCTGTTTTTGGTCGAAGTTACAAAAATTTCACGGTTGTTTCGGGGGTTTGCCGGACAAATCCAAAACAGGAGGGGAAGTGTGTTCTGTCTCAAAATTTTCGAACGATTTCAAACTGTTCCTCGATGCTTCGCGCAACAGGCTGACACTGGTCACCGCCGCCCAGAACCACGACAGCGCGAACAGAATGGCACCAGCCTCCAGCAGCGCCAGCTTCGGCAGACGCGGCTGCGTCTCGCCGAATATCAGTCCGTAATACCGGATCATCATCTGGACAAACCAGACGAGCACCAGTGTGAAACCCGCCAGCGCCAACAAAAGCTGCCCGAAACCGGCGAGCCATCGCCCCGCTATAAGCGAACCGAGACCGGGTGTGGCCAGTTGATTAACGATTACGGCGTTGCGGGCGGCGGCGCGGCTAACTGGCTTGCGGCTGGGAGAAAATGGTTTCATAGGCATACATCAATGCCCCCAAACCGATGGGCAGAGTCACAAAAATCCCGATGCAACACGCGATGATTCCAGCCATGACCAACAAACCATAAACCAGCAAAAATGCAAACACTAGAAACCAATGTTTGTTGACCATCTTGCGACTTAATTCCATGGCCTGCCAAAATCCCATTTGCCTGTCTATAACCAAGGGAATGGAAAAAAACCAAGCCACAGCCAGATAAATTCCGGGAACAAGACACAAGACATAACCGATTATTGTCAAAATGTTCATAATCAAACTGAGCAAAACCAACTGACCGATGGAATGACCAAAGCCCGAAAACGCGTCGCCAATTCCCGCACTTTCACCACGAATTAATTTAAGGTAATATTTAAACAACCCAGCCATAAAGATGGTGTAAATCGGGCCGCTAACAATCGCCACCAGGACAATGGTGAGGATTCCACGCGGAGAAACGCGGTGTTCCATAATCATAGCGTTAATTGCCGGACGGGTGAACAGTCCAAAAACCTGATTGATGGCCACCGTAATCAGCATAATCAGAGCTGTGATGCCTACGATGGGCCAAAAATTATTTTTGACCAGTTCCCATCCACGGCTGATGCAACCGCCGATGTCCAGTTCATAATCACGCCACAGCCAGTCGGCAGGAGTTGCGGCTGATGGCGGCGCGCTGGGCATCGCAGATTCACCAGCGAGCGCGGCGGCAAATTCGGGAAATGCCGAGAGCGGTTTCCACTCGATGTCGCCGTGCGCTTGCACGAGTGTTTGTGCGTTGAGCCGGCCATCGGCAATCCACTTGCGCAGATCCTCCTCCGAAACCGGGCCGTATTGTTTCTGGTCGCCTCCGATGATTGTGTAGTCTGCCATAATTTCACCAAGTTTCTTCAGGTTTTAGTCCGTCGGATGTTGTTATGCAAGCTCTGGTTTGTAATTACGTATTTCGCACGAAAAGTTTCCCCGGCAGTTGCTTGATCACGCGCTTCATCTCCAGACTCAGCAACGCCACGCTCACCGCCGAACTCGGCAAACCGCTGCGCCGAATCACCTCGTCAATGCTCGATTCCTCGTGGCTCAAGGAATCATAAATGCGCCTTTCGTTCTCGGACAATTCCAGCGCGGGCAGCACGCCGGTTTCGCCAGGCGACGGCGGACGATTGCTCCCCGGAAACAAATACTCGAACTCGCTCAAAATGTCCTCCGCGCCTTCGCACAGCTTCGCGCCCTTTTTGATCAAATCGTGACAGCCCTTGCTGCGCGGTGAATCAATCCGCCCCGGCACGGCGAAAACCTGCCGGCCGTATTCCGTCGCAAAATTCGCCGTGATGAGCGCGCCGCTGTTCATGTCTGCCTCCACGATGACTGTGCCGAGTGTCATGCCGGCGACAATGCGGTTGCGAATCGGGAAACTCTGTTTGTCCGCCGGACGGTTGAACGGAAATTGCGTGATGACTGCCCCGTTCTCTGCAATTCGCTCAAAGAGTTCCGCGTTCTCCGGCGGGAACACAATGTTGATGCCCGTGCCGAGTACGCAAACTGTCCGCCCTTTTGCAGCGAGCGCTCCCTGGTGCGATGCCGTGTCAATCCCGCGCGCGCCACCGCTCACGACCGTGACGCCGACGTAGGCCAGTTGATACGCCAGCTTGCGCGCGGCCTCGATGCCGTAATGTGTCGTCATCCGCGAGCCGACCATCGCGACAGCGTTTTTGTCCTTCGCGGTCAACTGACCTTTCGCGTAAAGCACAATCGGCGGGTCGTAAATATGCCGAAGCAATTCAGGATAATCCTCATCGCCCTGAATCAAAACATGACAGCCGGATTCCTGAACGCGTTTCAATTCACCGGCGAGGTCAACTGTTTTCTCCCAACTGGCAATCGCGGCGGCGGTTTCATCACCGATGTTGCAGACGCGGAGTAGTTCACTTTTGGACGCTTGAAGGATTTTTGGCGCGTCGCCGAAATGTTCGAGCAACAGCCGCACTCGCACCGGGCCGACATGTTCGATGAGATTGAGGGCGATGAGCGCTTCCCGTGAGTCCATGCAATTTGGATAACGGTTGTGAATAAACGCCGCAAGTCCGCATTTAGCGCGATTGCATTTCGCCGGTTTTTTGCTACTTAATGCGCGTGCCCGATCCCAGTTTGCTAATCCTCATTCCGGCCCACAATGAAGAGCGCCGCATCGAGCCGGTGCTGCGTGATTACGCGCGATTTTTTCAGAAAAATTATCGCGGCAAATTTCAGATCGTCGTCCTGCTCAACGGCTGCACAGACAACACGCTCGCAGTCGTTCAACGTGTTGCTGCTGAATTTCCTGCGGTTAGTGCGTTGGAATTCAAGGAACCCATCGGCAAGGGCGGTGCTCTCATCGAAGGCCTCAAGCTGGCGATGCACGCGGATTTGATAGGCTACGTGGACGCCGACGGCGCAACGCCGCCACATGCGTTTTTCGAGTTGCTCAAGCACATCGGCGAAGCCGATTGTGTCATCGGCTCGCGCTGGCTGCCCGGCGCGGTCATCCATCAATCACAAGCCAGCCACCGCAAACTCGCCAGCCGCGCGTTTCATCTCGTCGTGCAATTGTTGTTTTGGATGAACATCCACGACACGCAATGCGGCGCGAAAGTGATACGGCGCGAGGCAGTCGAAAAAATTCATTCTTACCTGCGGATTGCGGACATGGCGTTCGACATCAATCTGCTTGTGGCGCTCAAGCGCGCGGGTTTCCGCATTCTGGAAGTCCCGACCGAATGGACGGACCAAGCCGGGTCGAAGGTCGTGTTGTTCCATTCATCACTCGTGATGTTTCTGTCCACCGTGCGAATACGATTGATTTACTCCCCATTTTACAAATGGCTGCGACCGTTGCGACCGTTGGAAGGTTGGATCTACAAAAAACTCCGCGCACCGCAACCGTTATCGGGGTCTCAAGTCCAAAGTTCAAAGCCCAAAGTGGAGTGAACGCGCGACTTTGGACATTAGACTTCCTGCCTCGGCGAAGCGCAGTGAAGACGGGTGGACCCTGGACTCTTGAACGTGAACCACGCGCAAACGCCGAGCAATAAAGTGCTGAAGACACCAAGCGTCTGAATCATCATGCGTAATCCCGCCTGGGTGTCGGCCAAATTTCCCGCGTGTTGCCCAACCACTCCCAACGCCACGCCGTAACCAATTGCCACCAACACCAGCCACGGCACAACGGCAAATCGTCCGCGCGCCAGCAAGGCATTGATGAGCACATTCGCCAGCGTCAGCGGCAACATGCACCACGCGAACCACGGCACAAGCGGTGTTGAGACGTCAAGGAACGATTGGTCATACACGATGCGCAAAGGCAGCCATGGAAACAGTGTGCAGCCAATCACCGCTGCGCCGCCCGCCAGCATCGTCAGACCTAGTGCATGCGCCAGGACGTTCGTTTTCTCGCCGCGCGCCGCGCTGTGCGCGATTTTGGGAAACATCACCAGCGTCAGCGGCTGGGTAAAGAAAACCAGCGCCCGGCCAATCATACCCGCCGCAGCGTAGTAACCCGTTTGCTCGGCCAGGAAAAATTTCCGCGTGAAAACCATGTCCGCGCTCAACATGAACGTCGCCGCGCCCAATCCCAGCGTCAGCGGCACGACCCTTCGCAGCCATTCATTCCAATCCACCAGTGCGGTTTCCGTCCGCCAGACATCCCGGATTTGCCAGCCGCCGATCACAATCACCACCGTCATGCCCAAAAGCACCGCGCTGACTGCGCCCGCAGCCCAACCGTGGAACAGCAGCACAATCACGCAGACTGTGGCAAAACGCCCGACGCCGTTGAAAATATTCGTCCAGCCCAGCCAGAGAAAATTCTGCCGTCCCTGCAACATTCCCATGACCAACGGCATCCACATCGCCACAAGTCCAATGACGATGGTCACCACCAACGCCGCCGGATTTCCAATTTTTAAACCGGCCACCGTCTGATTCCAAAACACACCCACGATGGCCGCCATTGCCAGCCAGATGAAAAAAATCGCCCGCCACACGCCGCGAAACGTGCCCACCACCACCCGATGCTGTTCATCGGTAACCGCCGCCGCCGCCTGTTGCGCAAAGACCATTTGCAATCCAATCGCCGGAATGGCCATCAGGGATATGACCTGCAGCAGCGTCGTGAACAAGCCGTATTCCTCCTTCGGCATCAGCTTGGCGACCATGTGAACGGCATACATCAGCACGCCGGCGGCCGTCGCCGTCAGCATCATCCAACCGCTTTGCCGGAAAAACGCGGCGCGGTGGTGCAAGAAGGAAGCCGCTGAAGTTGTTTCAACCTTTCCCGTGAGCATGAGCGTTTGACAATATGATGTTGCTTCAGTTCAGGGAAGTGAATTCAGAAAATGCAAAAGCAAATTTTTGCCGCGCTCCAATTCCTCCAGCGAAATCCATTCGTCCGACGTGTGCGCCTGTGCGATGTCGCCGGGACCGAACACCACACTCGGAATTCCGGCGCGTGATAAAACCGCCGCGTCGCAAAAATAGTCCACGCCGACCGGCTTCAACTGGCCGACACTGTGAAGAAACCGGCGAACCAGCGGCAGCCCCGGATTCGTCTCCAGCGGCAAACACGGCTCGAGTTTCGTGCTGGAAATCTTCGCGCTCAATTTCTTTGCGCGCAGCCACGCGGAAATTTCCCGCCGCACGCCGCTTTCCATTTCGTCCGGCAGCGTGCGCCGATCAACGGTGATGGTACAATGGTCTGGCACGATATTCGGCTGCGTTCCACCGCGAATCGTGCCGACGTTAATCGTCGCGGTGCCAAGCAACGGATGACGGCGTTTTCGCAAGCGCGCGGCGTAATCCGTTTCGAGCGCGTCCACGATGCGCGCCATTTCGTGAACGGCATTTTTGCCGAGCTGCGGTGTTGCACCGTGTGCCGCCTTGCCATGCGTTTCAAGCTCCAGCCAAATGCTGCCTTTGTGAGCGGTGACGACCTGCAATCGCGTCGGCTCGCCGACAATCGCCAAATCCGCCTTGAATCCGCTGGCCGCCAGCGCGCGCGAACCGGCTTGTGCGTTCTCTTCGTCAATCAAACCGGCGAAGACGATTTCGGTTTCCTTCGGACGCGATTTCATCAATTCGCAAAGCGCGGAGAACATGGCAGCAACGGAACCTTTTGTGTCGCAGGCGCCGCGTCCGTGCAGACGACCGTTTTTGCGACGCGGAACAAATTGCGAATCGCCGGCGTTGACGGTGTCGAGATGCGGAGCGAGCAGGATGGTCTGGCGGATTTTGTTTCGCGGCAGCAGACGCACAATGAGATTGGAACGAGCCAAATCGGATTCTCTTGTTTGGTGGGGCGAGTGTCCTCGCGAGCCGGTCTTGGACTGCGGTGACATGTCACCGCTTTCTAAAGCGCGGACACGTCCGCGCACTCCAAACACTTTTTGAAATTCAACCTCAAGCCCAGTGCGTTTAGCAGCGCTGGCAAGAAAATCGGCGACGCGTTTTTCCCCAGCATGCGGATGGTGCGGCGGAAGAAAAGCTGGGTTTACGCTGGGCAGCGCAATGAGTTCAGCCAGGAGTTTTTCCGTGCGCGTCATGGCTTCAGAGTGGCACAGGCTTCCAGCCTGTGAAAAGTAATTACTCCACAGGCCAGAGGCCTGTGCCACCTTTCCACTTTATTCTCGACATCAATCATTTTGGAGATGAAAACCGAGCCTGACGATATGACTGGCAGTTGCAAGCTTTGCAATAAAGTTGAGATATTAAAGGAATCTCACGTTATTCCGGATTTTTACATCCACGGACTAGAACACAAATTACCCACCGGTTCAAAAGGAGAACTTCAACCATTTTCAATTGTGTTGAGCGCAGATCCTGAAATGGAAGGCGGAGCAATGCAACGTGGCTATTGGGAAAAAATTCTAGGGATTAAAGAATACTTACTTTGTGGTGCTTGTGAGCAAAAATTTCAAAGAAATGAAAGTTATGTTCGTGACTTGCTTTACGGAAACGCTCCGCCACCTCTTAAAAAATTGTCAATCGGCTCAAGTCTCAACCTTGGTATTGCACAACCTGATTTTGACGGTTTTCTTGGCGCAAAGAAAGTTATTGTCGACTACAAAAAATTAAAACTCTTTCAACTGTCACTTTTATGGCGTGCTGGAATTGCCAAAGGGTCGTTTTTCAAAAATGTAGATTTGGGCGAATTTCATAGCGCAAGATTGCGGGAGCTTTTACATGCGGAAAACCCGGGTTTGGACACAGACTATGCTTGTGTGATGATTGACCTCCAGCACAATGGAAATGGCTATGCAGATTGGATTGAAGCGCCAAAAAGGTCAAAGGATGGTCAGGTAAATTATCAATTTATCATTGGCGGTTACATGTATTTGTTTACTGTTTCAAAGCAAAAGTCGCGACCGTCAGCCCAATGTTGTTCAGTAAAATCATCCGGCGAAATAATTATTCTTGTCGTTGATGCGAAGAAGTTAATCCGTTCCAAGGCGGCGACGCTTCATCGGTTGGGGCGGCTGTAGATTAATTTCAAACAATTTCCACCGGGCATTTCGGCAGCGCATCGAGAAACGCCTGGCCGTATTGCTTCGATAAAATTCGGTTGTCCAAAATCACAATGATGCCGGTGTCGGTCTTGGTCCGGATCAACCTTCCCACGCCCTGACGGAATTTCAGAATCGCTTCCGGCAATGAAAATTCGCTGAAAGAATTCCCGCCGCGCGCTTCAATCGCCTCGATGCGCGCCTCGATGAGCGGATGGTCCGGCACGGCAAACGGCAGCCGCGTGATGATGACGTTGCTCAAGGCCTCGCCCGGCACGTCCACGCCCTGCCAGAAACTGTCCGTGCCGAATAACACCGAGTCCACGTCGTCCTTGAATTTTTCCAGCATCGTCGAGCGCGGCGTGCCGGTGCCCTGCACAAAACAGGCGACGCCGAGCTTGTTGAAAAACGGTTCCATCCGCTCGCCGAGTTCCCGCATGAGCTTGTAATTCGTGAACAGCACGAACGCCTTGCCGTGCGTTTGCCTCACGAAATGCCCAATCCAATGCTCCAGCGCGTCGGCGTAGCCGGCTTCGCGCGGGTCAGGCATTTTGCTGGCGACGAACAGTTTCATTTGCCGCTCGTAATCAAACGGCGTGCCGACCTGGAGTTGAGTGGCGGATTCCGCGCCGATGCGGCGGATAAAATAATTCAAACCCGAGGCGGATTTTTTGGGGCTATTAGTAGCCAATAGTCCGTAGTCCGTGGCTTTTGTCTTTGACCGCGTTGCTGTGGACCACTGACCACTGACTACTGACTGTGTTGCCAGCGTCGCGCTGGTCATTATGATGCTCGTGTCGCTCTCAAAAAGTCGGCGGCGCAGGAAATCCGCCACGTCAATCGGCGCGGCATTCAGCGCGAGATTTTTCTGCGCCTTGCCGCCGCGCTCGACCCAGTAAACGTGGTCGGCGGCACTTTGTTCGAGGAACGCCTTCACCTCCTCACGCAACTCATCCAGCCGCCGGTTGCATTCAATCAATTCCTGTCCAATATCTTTGTCTTCGCTCGTTTTGATCAAATCGCTGACGGCCTCGCGCAATCGCTGAATCGACAGTGTGACGTTGTCCTTGACGAGTTCCGCCCGCCGGATGCGCAGTTCGATCCAGCTTCGTTTGGTAGCGCGGGATTCCGTCGAGCCGAACCGGTCATTCCCGGCTGTTTTGGCCAGTTTCTCACACGCTTCTTCAACGTTTTCAAAAAACTTGTCGGATTCGCTCAAGATGTCGGCCACCAGTTTCACTGCGCTGCCTTTGCGCAACGTGGCGAGCAGCCCCTTTTCCGTGCGCGGATTCCAGAGCCGGTTCAGCGCGTAACGCATCTGGCCGCTCGACACGCTCAAGCCGATGTGTTTCGACGCGACGCGCTCCATCTGGTGCGCCTCATCGAAAATCACGAAATCGTTCTTGAACAAAATACCGCCCTCGATTTCCTCCTCGATGCCGCCGAGCAGCGTGAAAAACAGAGTGTGATTCAACACCAGCACGTCCGAGGAAAGAAACTTGTTCCGCGCGCGCTGAAAGAAACAAACGCCATGGTCCTTGGCGAAATCGGACGGGAAACCACATACCTTTGGCGAGCAAAGTCCACGCTCGGAACAAACCTGCGCCCAGACCTTCGGGTCCGGCTCGACGTCGAAATCCGAAAGGCTGCCATCCCTGGTTTTCTTTGCCCATTCGGCGATGCGCTGAAGTTCCTCGGTCTCGGACGACGTGAACAGGTTGCCTGATTGCTGCATGGCCTTGTGCAACCGGCGTGTGCAGAGATAATTCGCGCGTCCTTTGAGCATCGAGAAACTGAACTTCACCGGCAGAATTTGGACAAGCATTGGCAGGTCTTTTTCCACAAGCTGCTCCTGCAAATTAATGGTATGCGTGGAAACGACGGCTTTCTTCTTTTGCGCGACGGCGAACAGAATCGCCGGGATCAGGTAGGCAATCGACTTGCCGACGCCCGTGCCGGCCTCGACCGCGAGATGTTCTCGGTTTTGCAACGCCCGCGCGACGGCGACGGCCATTTCCTGCTGCTGCGGGCGAAATTCAAAATTCTTCGCCTTCGACAAAATGCCCGTCGGCGAAAAAATCGCTTCGACCTGTTTCACCAGATCAATGCCCGCTCCGGCGGGCTGATGTTCGATGATCGAGATCATTTTGTTTGCTGCTAAAGGCGCGGAAAGTTTGCAGGAAATTCCCGCGCGAACAAATTCATTTACGAAAACAAAAAGGCGCGTTCCCGGTCGGGAACGCGCCCGATTTGACCGCGCAAATTTGACTACTGCATTGACTGCATCCGTGGCGATCTTATCACCTGTATCTGCTTCTTCTGCTTCTGCTGTTGTGACTTCGCCCCTATCGAAAGCGAGGTGGGTTCGTTCGTAGTCAATGTGGGTGTGTTCGTCGTAATGTAGTTCACGATATTGACGCCCTTTATGTTGTTGTAGGTGAATACGAGCTTGTCAAAAATTTTGATGTCGCTCAATGGCGCATTGGTCTTGCCGTTGACCGCAATGGTGCAGTTGTCGGCCAGATGAAATTTCTTCGGGTGGTAGTTTAACACCGTTGCTGTCGTTATTGTCCGATTAGTCTGGTTAATCTCAATCACCCTGCCGTTAATAAGCATGGCGTCTGTCTGGGCAATTTTATGGGCGACAGCCTCGTCACCCCCCGGCGTTTCATAAGTAACCGTCACGTAATTGCCCGACTGAATGTCCGTGATCGCGCCGTTCTTGCCGTCAGACAATATAATCTGGCAGTCGTCCGCAATTTTGAACGTCTTGTTCAGCACAAGGAAACGCAGCATCAGCGTATGATGCGTCAGGTCATTGGTCCTTACAGTGCCATTACGGGTCATCAGTTCCTGTTGAACACTATCCGCCACAAACACGTCGTTGGTGTAATAATAATTGTTAACCATGATCTTCTGGCCACCCGCCGCGGTCTCCGGCTCCTGCTGGGCGCGATCCGCTGGCAATACGCTGGTGATGTGATAACTGACCGTGACCTGCTGGCCCGGATGCAAGTCGCCAACCGAACCGGTGTCCTTGCCTACTATCGTGTACGTGCAGGTATCGCTGAGATTGAATTTTTTGTTTTTTACATCTAGCACACGTCCTTGCGGGTTAATGGCAGTAATTATGCCCGTGTAGGTTTCGCCCGGTTGAGGGGCCGTTGCCGTCTGATCCGCCGATGACTTAAGCGCCGCAGTCATTGCCAAAATAGATACGCAGACGGCAGCCCATTTCTGAGACAAAGGGATTTTCATGGTGACAATCGGGTAAACCTATTATGCGTCGTTGTCAACTATTGTTGCGAATCTTGTCCACCAAACAAATCCATCTGCGGCGGCGGGGTAAGCTGTTTGAGTTTGTCGCGGTCCTGCTGGCGGCGGGGGCTTTGTCGCACTGTGCCTTCCGGTGTCAGTTCGGATTCTTCGAGGTTGCTGAGAATCACCTTCGCACGTTCCAACACTTCCTTCGGCACACCGGCCAGACGTGCGACATGGATGCCGTAACTCTTGTCCGTGCCGCCCTCAACGATTTTGTGCAGGAACACCACCTGATCGCGCCACTCGCGCACGGCCACATTGAAGTTCTTCAGCCTTGGCAGGCGCTGGGCGAGTTCGGTCAATTCGTGGTAATGCGTCGCGAACAGCGTTTTCGCACCGACTTGGTTGTGCAGGTGCTCGACGATGCTCCACGCGAGACTCAAACCGTCGAATGTGCTCGTGCCGCGCCCGATTTCGTCGAGCACAATAAGGCTGCGCGGCGTGGCGTTGTTGAGGATGTTTGCCGTCTCCGTCATTTCGACCATGAACGTTGACTGTCCGCGTGTAAGATCGTCGCTGGCACCAATGCGCGTGAAGATGCGGTCCACCAAATCAATCCGAGCCTCCGCCGCCGGCACGAACGAACCACTGTGCGCCAGCAAAACAATCAATGCGACCTGCCGGATGTAAGTGCTCTTGCCCGCCATGTTCGGCCCCGTGATGAGCGCGATTTGGGGGAAAATGGTGGGGACGCGCTGCTGCGCGTCCTGGCCGACCGGCAGGTCGGCCCTACCAACCGAACCTAGCCCCGCATCATTCGGCACAAACCGCTCGTCCATCAAACTTTGCTCCAGCACCGGATGGCGTCCGTCGTGAATCTGAATCACGCCTTCGTCAGCAACCTGCGGACGGCAATAGTTGTGCAGGCGCGCCGTCTCGGCGAACGACGCCAGTACATCGAGTTGTGCGAGTGCCGCGGCGGTTTGCTGAATTTTCGGCAATTGACCGAGCACTTCCTCACGCACGCGCTGGAAGAGTTCGTATTCCAGTTTTACGCTGCGTTCCTCCGCGCCGAGGATTTTACCTTCCATCTCCTTCAACTCCGGCGTGATGTAACGCTCGCCGTTGGCGACGGTCTGCTTGCGGACGTAATGCGGCGGGACCTTGTCGAGGTTCGACTTCGTGACTTCGATGTAGTAGCCGAAGACGGAATTGAACCGGACTTTCAGCGAGGTGATGCCGGTGTGTTCGATCTCCTGTTGCTGGAGTTTCGCAATCCAATCCTTCCCGCCACGCGTGGCGTCACGGAGTTCATCGAGCGCGGCGTCGAAACTGTCACGAATCATGCCGCCTTCCTTCACCGCGAGCGGCGGGTCATCCACGATGGCGCGCGAAATCAAATCCACGAGGTCGGGCGATTCGGTGAGCTGGGATTCAAGCTCGCCTAGGAGTGGAACAGGCCTCTGGCCTGTTTTGCCTTCTGAAATTTGCAATTTGTCAGAACACAGGCCGGAGGCCTGTGCCACACTTTGCAAAATCCCCTTCACCGCCGGAATTTGCTCCAAGGCCAGGCGCAGGACAACGAGGTCGCGCGCATTGCCGCTGCCGGAACTCAACCGGCCAATCGTGCGTTCCAAATCACGAACGTTTACAAGCTGCGCACGAAAATTATCCAAACCCGCAGAGTTCTCAACGAACGTCTGAACGGCGCCCTGCCGGCAGCGAATGGGCTCGACGGCGGCGAGCGGTTGCGAAAGCCAGTCGCGCAAGCGGCGCGCGCCCATCGGCGTGACAGTGCGATTGACCACGCCGTAAAGCGAAGCGTTGCGCGGCGCGTCGTGGCGCAACGGCTCGAGAATTTCGAGATGCCGGAGTGTCGTGTAATCGAGCGCGAGGAAATCGTTGCGGCGATAAAACGACAGGCGGGTGAGGTGCTTCACGTCGCGGCGCAGGTGTTGCGTGAGATAATGCAGCGCGGCACCTGCCGCGCCAATGGCCGCCATCCTGTCCTTTAGCCCGAACCCGTCGAGCGACGCGACCTTGAAATGGTCGCGCACGGTGTAGAGTGCGGTTTCCGGTGCGAACGTCCAATCGTCGTAGCCATTCAAAATTTTAAACGCGCCGCGCAGCAAATCGCGCAGTGTACCCGCCTCGCCCGGATAAATAATTTCCGCCGGGCGCAAGCGTTCCAGTTCAGTGAGCAGCGCCGAATCATTTTCCAATTCCGTCGTCCTGAAATCGCCCGTGGTCAAATCCACCAGCGCGAGGCCGAAGGTTTTTCCCAGTGGGTAAATTGCGGCGAGGAAGTTGTTGCGTTCAGCCACAAGCATCCGTTCATCGAAATGCGTGCCGGGCGAGAGGATTTGGGTGACCTCGCGTTTGACGAGCTTGCCGGGTTGGGCGTCTTCAAGTTGATCGCAAATGGCGACTTTCCGTCCGGCCTTGAGCAGTCTGCCGATGTAGGCATGGGACGCATGGTGCGGCAGACCGCACATGGGCACGCCGTTGCGCGCGGTGAGGGCGAGGTTGAGCAGTTGCGCGCCTGTCTGCGCGTCTTCGAAAAACATCTCGTAGAAATCGCCGAGCCGAAACAGCAACAGCGCATCCTTGGGCAATTCGCCTTTGATGCGGCGATACTGCGTCATCATGGGAGTGAGTTGGGCTTCGGCGGCCATCGGCAACGAAACTAAACATGAATATCGGCCGCGTCGAAGAATTTTTGCGCGTTGCGAAGGACCTGACGAACCACGCTTAACGTTGACAGAGTCGTCAGATTTTGCTCAATTTTTCGCCTGTGAAACAACCCTATTGTGTCAGATTACTGACTTTATTTTACTTATGTTTCATTTTTGGGGTCGGTTTTGAAAATTTCGCCTGTGCCGCCGACAACTCCCCCAGTCTGGAATCCGTGGCACAATTGGTTCCCGGACCCAGCGTCGGCGTCGGTCTGCCCATCAATTCCGGCGACAACGCCTGGGTGCTCGCCAGCGCGGCGCTGGTGTTGATGATGACGGCGCCGGGTCTGATTCTGTTTTACGGCGGGCTGGTGCGGAGCAAAAACGTCCTCTCCACGATGATGCACAGCCTGATCCTGATGGCGGTGGTGTCCACGATGTGGCTGGTGTTCGGTTACAGCATGGCATTCAGCGAAGGCAACGCGATTTTCGGCAACCCGTTCAAACATTTGTTTCTCCAAGGCGTCGGGGCGGCGCCGGACCCGGCTTACGCGGGAACGATTCCAGCCCAGACGTTCATGCTGTTCCAGATGATGTTTGCCATCATCACGCCGGCGTTGATCAGCGGCGCAGTCGCGGAACGCATCAAATTCAAGGCGTATCTCCTATTCATCGTGCTGTGGATAACGGTGGTCTATCTGCCGCTTTGTCACATGATGTGGGGCAAAGGCGGATTGTTCAACTGGGCGCTCGGCGGGAAAATCCCCGCGCTCGACTTCGCCGGCGGCACGGTGGTGCACATCAGTTCCGGGGTGTCGGCGCTCGTGTGCGCGCTGGTGCTGGGCAAACGCGACGGTTACCCGCGTGAACCCATGATGCCGCACAATGTCGTCTATTCGCTCATCGGAGCCGGACTTTTATGGGTGGGTTGGTTCGGCTTCAACGCGGGCAGCGCGTTGAGCGCGGGCGGACTGGCCACGAGCGCGTTTGCCGCCACGCATTTTTCGGCGGCAGCGGCGGCATTGAGCTGGACCATCACGGAATGGCGGCTCAAGGGCAAACCCAGCGTGCTCGGTGCGGCCTCCGGCATGGTGGCGGGGCTGGCAACCATTACACCGGCGTCAGGGTTCGTGTCCATACCCTCGGCGTTCTGCATCGGGCTGGTGGCGGGCGTGGTCTGCTACCTCGCAGTTACAAAGCTCAAATCGCGCTTCGGTTACGATGACTCGCTCGATGTTTTCGGCGTGCATGCCGTGGGCAGCACGACGGGCATGCTGATGCTGGGCTTTCTTGCCAGCCAGAAAGTGAACACGGCCCTCGTGGCCACGTTCAAAGTCAATGGCGTGACCACGGCCATTGCGGGCGGCGCGCACCAGTTTTTCAATCAATTCCAGGCTGTTCTGGTCACGGTGGCGCTGGCGGCAATCGCCACCTGGATTTTGTTGAAGGTGATTGACCGGCTTGTTGGATTGCGTGTGGAACCGGAGGATGAGAGCATGGGTTTGGATCTTTCGCAACATGGCGAGCGCGCCTATAATGAATAAATGGGATACAATGTATGAAAAAAATTGAAGCCATCATCAAGCCTTTCAAATTGAACGACGTCAAGGAAGCCCTCAACGGCATCGGCATCCTCGGCATGACCGTCGTGGAAGTCAAAGGTTTCGGTCGCCAGAAAGGCCATACCGAGATTTATCGCGGCAGCGAGTACACCGTGGATTTTCTCCCCAAAATCAAAATCGAAACCGTCCTGCCGGATTCGCAAGTGGAGGCTGCCGTGCAAGCCATCATCAAGGCCGCCAAGACCGGCAAGATTGGCGATGGCAAGGTCTTCGTATCCACCATTGACGACGCCTGGCGTATTCGCACCGACGAACGCGGTGACAGCGCGGTCTAATCCATCACGGCGGCGAAGCGCAGGCCGCGTGTGCTGACACGGAGTTGTGTGAAACCGAATTTTTCCATCACCGCCTCGTAAATCAGCACGCCGGTAAGAATCACGTCCACGTGCAATTTCGGCAGGCCGACGATCTCCTTGCGCCCGGCCAGCGGCAAACTCCACAAATGTCGCCGATGCGCCTTCACCTGCTCCAAATCGAGTCGCGTGGCCTCAATCCTTTCGCGGTCATAGCGGTCGAGCTTCGATTCAATGCGCGCCAGAATGCTTGTCGTGCCGCCCGTGCCGACGAGTTGAATCTCGGCGGATTTGGAACCAGTTTCGCGGCGCAGAGCGGACATTCGCCGCGCCGAAGCGGCTTCGTCCGCGAAGGCGGGTTCGAGTTTGGGGCGGACTTCATTTTTCAAAAAATCCCTTATCCAGTCGCGGCAGGCAGTGAATTCATCACGCGTCGGTGGGTCGTTGTGCGGAAATTTTTCCATGAGCCGCACCGTGCCCAGCGGAAAACTGTGCGCGAAATGTTTGTGCTCGCCCTGGCCGAGAATAAATTCCGTGCTGCCGCCGCCGACATCCAGCAACAGCAGCGGCGCCTGAGCCAGTTCCGGGTCAGTCGTCACGCCTTGAAAAGCCAACTCGGCTTCACGTTCGCCGGGAATAATTTCCACCTTCAGGCCGGACGCACGTTCAATGGCTGAAGTGAGATCACCCGGATTCACGGCGTCGCGTACGGCACTGGTGGCGATGACATGAATGGAGGTGGTTTTGTTTTCGCGCGCGGTTTTGGCGAATTCCGCCACGGCTTCGGCAGTGCGTGCGATGGCATCGGGCTGGAGACGGTGGGTCTCGTAAAAACCCTTGCCCAGGCGCGTCTGCTGGCTCTCCTCGTGCACCGGCTGCACGTCGCGCCCGGCCACGTCGGCCACCAATAATTTGATTGAGTTGGTGCCGATATCAATGACAGCACGCCTTCGCCCCAGTGTTGAGGCTTCGGCGCTGCAAGCGCGGCGAACGGGTTCCATGCGGCGGAAAGCTACAAGGCGCCGGCGCGGAAACCCAACTGAAAAAATGTTACTTTTGGCAGCGGTATGGTTTGCAATCCTGGCAGGGTGAACGTCCCGCCCGTTTTCCAAAGCTGAAGTCAGCCGATACGGAACGAAATCCGTTGAATCAGATTTCTTCCGAAGCTGTGCCGCAATCGGTCGAGAATTTCCTTGCGGCGGTAGCGGACGATTTCCGAGAGCCACACGCTGCTGTCCACATTCACGAACAACGTGCCCTTGTGCAGATTGGCCGGTTGCGCGTGCGCGACAATGTTCGGATCGATCAGCGAGTTCCAGACCTTGACGATTTCCGCCTCGGCGCGACGGTCGTCCATGCGCAGATCCGACATCACGCGCGGCAGCACATCGCCGGCGGAACGGGCGCGCGCGGCCTGCGCGATTTCCAGCGGCGTGAGGTCCACGCCGCGCCATTGCGCAAGCACGCGGCGACGGGCGGAAATTTTTCCCGGCCCAAGCGGCGGAATGTATTTGGGCGGCGGCATCAAAATAGTTTTAAGTTTCGAATTCTTGATTTTGAATTTGAACTAAAAATTCAAAATTCAAAACTAAAAACTCGCGCAGCCAATTTCCGGCTAGACAAATTTGCCCGGCGGGCGCGTCATATTAAGGTGAAATGCGGCGCGGACCGGAAATCGAACGGCTCTACGACGAGCACAGCCAGTCGCTTTATGCCTTTCTCCTGAATTTCACCCGCGATGAATCCGACACGCGCGATTTGCTTCAGGAAATTTTCGTCAAGATCGCCCGTGACCCGGATTTGTTGACCGGCGTGCGCGACGAACGCGCCTTTCTCATCCGACTTGCGCACAACACGGCGATTGACACGATGCGACGTCGCGGGACGCGCGACAAAACACGCGAAAACTTCGCCGCCGAAACCATCTCGCCGTTCGCGCCGGCAACCGACCTGGACGAACAAACCTTTCGCGATGCGCTGGCCGATGTGCTGGCCGAATTGCCGCCCGAACAGCGCGCCGTCGTCCATTTCAAACTCTGGGAAGGTTTGACCTTCGAGGAAATTGCCGCCACGCTGGACATCCCGCTGAACACCGCCGCCAGCCGCTATCGCTACGGGTTAGACAAATTGCGCGAGTGCCTGCGTCCCCTCTACGAGGAAATGAAAAAGGCAGAATGATGAATGAAGAAATGGAACAGTTTGAACAACGCTTGAGTCGTCAGCCGCTAAAGGGAATTCCAGCGGAATGGCGCGGGGAGATTTTGTCGGCGGCTTGGGAGGGACGGCGTGTCGCCGTCCCTGAAATTGGGGACGCCAACATGGCGTCCCTCCCAAAATTACGCGATTGGCTTTTAGCCATCCTGTGGCCTCATCCGCGGGCGTGGGCCGGCCTGGCAGTGGTTTGGATTTTGATTTTAACGGTGGATTTTTCGGTGCGCGACACATCGCAAACTGTCGCCGGGAAATCTTCGCCACCATCGCCGCAAGTCATCACGGAACTGCGGCAGCAGCAACGGCTGCTGGCCGAACTGATTGGTTCGCGCGAAACGCACGATGCCGATCGGACCAAACCGTTCGTGCCGCAGCCGCGCAGCGAGCAGCGTTTTGAAATTTTGACAACGTAGGCCGGGAGGGACGGCGTGTCGCCGTCCCAAAAACCCGAAACCATGGATGCTGATATGGCATCCATTCCAAGATAAAATTATGAACGAAGAACCCAAAAATATCTGGACGAGACCATGGAAAGGTCCCGCGAAAATTGTAGGCTGGTTCTTAATACTGGTCGTCGTCGTGTTTGCGGTCGTTCTTTGTATTGGTTTGGTCCCCGTCCAATCGACCATGACTGTGAATTTGGTGGCTTCCGCCCTGGCTATTGCCATCCTCGCCGCTTTCATTGGTATTCTAGTAATCCTGTTTGTCCGCTGGTTGTGCTGCTGGCGCAATTTCAAACGGTTCCTATTCGGTCTCGCTTGTTTCGTCACTTTGATTGCGCTGTTTTATGCCGAGGAGGACTGGCGGGGCTGGCATGCGTGGCAAAAGTTCAAACACACATGGGAGGCCAAAGGCGAACGGTTTGATATGGCCAGCGTGATTCCGTCGCCGGTGCCGGACGACCAAAACTTTGCGCTGACGCCGATTGTCGCCAGTTGCTACAGCTACATTTTGGATAAGAATGGGCATCGAATTCAACCGCCGAACACAAACGTGGTTGATCGGCTGCAAATGACCGTTTCGCACAACTACGGTTACGACTCGCCCACTAACGGAATCGGCAACTGGCAGAAATCAACCATGAGCGATTTGAAAGTCTGGCAAAATTATTATCGGGCACTGGCGGCGACAACGAACGAGTTCCCCGTCGCGTCGGAACCTCAATCGCCCGCTGCCGACGTATTGCTGGCGTTGAGCAAATATGATTCGGCCATTAAAGAACTGCGACAGGCAAGCCAAATGCCTTATTCCCGGTTCCCATTGAATTATGACAACGAACCTCCAGCGGAAATATTGCTCCCGCATCTGGCCGCGATGAAACGATGCAGCCAAGTTCTCCAACTGCGCGCCGTTGCTGAACTGCAAAATGGTCGAAGTGACGAGGCGCTCGCTGATGTGAAACTCATGTTGCGTCTGGCGGATTCGATGCACACCGAGCCGTTTTTGATTTCGCATCTGGTGCGAATTGCGATTGTGCAAATCGCCCTTCAACCGGTTTGGGAAGGTTTGGCGGAATACAAATGGTCGGATGCACAGCTCACCGAACTCGACTCGGAACTCGCAAAAATGGATTTCTTGCCCGATTACGGTACAGCCATGCGTGGAGAAATGGTGCTGTGCCAAATCGGTAACATCGATTATTTGCGACGCCACCCCGAGCAACTTGCAAATTCTTCCGGCGAAGGCGACTCTTCGCCGCCTCGCTCAGCTCGAATCCTTTGCCATTTAATTCCCAGCGGCTGGTTTTATCAGAACCAGCTTCACTGCGCCCGCATGATGCTGGAACAAGGCCTGCCTGTGGCAGACACGGAGCGAAGGATTGTTTCGCCGGCAGCCATTCGCAGGGCCGGTGCAGCCGCCGAAGCCGACATTGAACATCATAATCCTTACAACATTCTCGAAAGGATGTTGATGCCCGCATTCGGCGCCGCCACAGGAAGATTTGCCAACGGACAAAATGCGGTGGACATGGCGCGAGTAGCCATCGCTTTGGAGCGTTACCGGCTCGCGCACGGCGAGTATCCCGAATCGCTTGATGCGCTCACGCCGCAGTTCATCGCCAAACTGCCGCACGACATTATCAACGGCCAGCCATTGCATTACCGCCGCACTTCGGATGGTCAATTTGTTCTTTATTCCGTCGGTTGGAATGAAACAGACGAC
Organism: Verrucomicrobiota bacterium; assembly: GCA_049517655.1. Taxonomy (GTDB): domain Bacteria; phylum Verrucomicrobiota; class Verrucomicrobiia; order Limisphaerales; family UBA11358; genus UBA11358. Next base: position 212,604 of record JBEKRQ010000002.1, read on the forward strand.
GACGGAGAGGTTGGTCTCAACGAAAATGGTTCAGTGGACAGGGATAAGGGCGATTGGGTCTGGCAGTATCCGGCCAAATAACCGGAAGACGGAGGCCGGAAATCAGAAGGCGGAAAAATTTCGGCACCGATTTCTGATCTCCATTTTTACTTTGTGCCTTCGTGTCTTTGTGGTGGAATTTCCATCAACTTTCACTGGGCACGACAAACTGCTCGCCATATCCGTGTATCAACGGCATATTGTGGGCGATTTATGTTGTCGTTTCAGTTTAGAATCCGGGGTTTGGCCAGATGAACCAGATTCCCTATCTCGATTTGCCCGCGCAAATTCGCGGCATCCGCAAAGACCTTGATGCCGCCATTGCGCGAACGCTCGACAATTGCTCATTCTGCCTCGGCCCGGACGTGACGCAGTTTGAAAAGGACTTCGCCGGATACATCGGCGCGGAGCATTGCGTCGGCTTAAACAGCGGCACTTCGGCGCTGCACGTCGCCATGCTGCTGCTCGGTGTCGGTCCCGGCGACGAAGTCATCACCACGCCGTTCACGTTTGTCGCAACGAGTTGGGCAATTTCCTATGTCGGTGCGAAACCGGTTTATGTGGATATTGACGACGCGACGTTCAATCTTGATTCCAAGCTCATCGAACGCGCCATCACGCCGCGCACCAAGGCCGTCCTGCCGGTGCATCTTTATGGTAATCCGTTCGATCTCGATCCAATTCTGGCGATCTGCAAAAAACACAAATTGCCGCTGGTTGAGGACACGGCACAGGCGCACGGCGCAAAATACAAAGGCAAGACCGTCGGCGCGTTCGGTGACATTGCCTGCTTCAGTTTTTATCCCGGAAAAAATCTCGGCGCCTGCGGCGAAGGCGGGGCACTCGTAACGAACAACTCCGTTTTTGACAAACGCGCCCGCGCCCTGCGTGAACATGGCTCGACTGTCCGGTATTATCACGACGAGGTTGGTTTCAACTATCGCATGGAAGGTTTTCAGGGCGCAGTCCTCGGTGTGAAGTTGAAACATCTGGAAGAATGGACGCGCGAACGCCGCCGCGTCGCGCACCGCTACCACGAACTTCTGGCTGATACGCCGTTGCAACTGCCGTGTGAAACCGCCGGTGCCGAAAGCGCATGGCATCTTTACGTCGTGCGCCATCCGCGCCGCGACGAACTCAAAAAACATCTCGAAGACAACGGTGTCGGTTGCGCGCTGCATTATCCACTGCCGTTGCACTTGCAGAAATGCTACGCGAATCTCGGCCACAAGAGCGGTGATTTTCCAGTTGCCGAAAAAGCCGCGCGCGAATGTTTGAGTCTGCCGATTTATCCCGAATTGACCGACGCGCAAATCCAGCGCGTGGTGAGGGTCATCAGGGAATTTTTCAAAAATTAGTCCGTCACCCATATTATCCATGAAAACCGCCAAACCCAAAGACACCGCCACCAGCCGCTGGCTCTCGTTCCGGCCTGAAATCAAAGTCCTCGATTGCACCATCCGCGACGGCGGATTGATGAACAACCACCACTTCGACGACAAAATCGTCAAGGCGGTTTATGACACGTGCGTCGCGGCGGGCATTGATTACATGGAACTCGGCTACAAGGCGTCGCGCAAAGCCATCAAGGTCGGCGAATACGGCTGCTGGAAATTCTGTCTGGAAGACGACCTCCGCCGCGTCGTGGGTGACAACCAGACCGGCTTGAAACTTTCCGCCATGGCCGACGCCGAGAAATGCGATTACAAGGAAGATATTTTGCCGAAGAAGGACAGCGTCCTGGACATGATTCGCGTGGCGACTTACATCAACCAGATTCCCACCGCGCTCGACATGGTCAGGGATGCGCACGACAAGGGCTACGAGACCACCATCAATCTGATGGCCGTCTCCGCCGTGCCGGAACACGAATTGGACGAGGGACTGGAAATGCTCGCCGCGTCCGAGGCCAAGGCCATTTATGTTGTGGACAGCTTCGGCGCGCTTTACAGTGAGCGGGTGCATTACCTGGTGAAAAAATACCAGCACTACTGCAAGACATCGGGCAAGGAAGTGGGTGTGCACATGCACAATAACATGCAGCTCGCCTACGCCAACACCATTGAAGGCATCATCGCGGGCGCAAATTTTCTGGACGGCACCATGGCCGGTCTGGGCCGCGGCGCGGGCAACTGCCCGATGGAATTGCTCCTCGCATTTCTGCACAACCCGAAATACGACCTACGCCCAGTGCTCGGCTGCGTGCAAAACCACATCGAGCCGATGCGCGCCAAGCTCCTGTGGGGTTACGACCTGCCCTACATGCTCACCGGCATGTTGAACCAGCATCCGCGCACCGCCATCAAATTCAAGGAAGCCGAACTCAAGGGCGAGAAGGGCGACATCCTCCAGTTCCACGATACCGTCACGGATCAGGAATAAAGACTAAAGTTGGGGTGAGTGTCCTCGCGAGCCGAGACACTTTTTGCCGCATTCGTTACGCCGATACAGTGTAAACGCGGAAACAGCTTCTGTTTATCTTTGCAACCACCGGTTTGCCGGTTAGAATCAACCGCGATAGATGCAACTGGTTAGATGGTATGTCCCTCGAAACCACACTCAATCGTAGTAATATTCAATGACAATGACGCTGTTGCAACAGATACGAGATGAAGCGGTTGGTAAGGGAACTGACTTAGCGGTGATCCTCCGCAAATGCCGGGTTCTGGCGCAACGGCTCAAGAATGAAGAGTTTAAACAGTGGGTGGACTACGAGTTAAATGGGTATCCGTCGTCTCAATCCATTCCGGATTACCGATATCTTAAACACTGCATTTGTTGTGGGAATTTCATCTCGCCGGTCGGGCACCAATTGAGTAATGCTCAAATTCCGATGCTTAATATACCAGAGAAATTCAGAAAACCTTTAATGGAAATGACATTCCCCGCCAGCATCGTACAACTACAGGACGACATCAAACAGGCAGATGATGGTATCCTCAAATACGCATGGCCGCCTGATTTGTCCCGCTTTCTTGGCAATAATTTCTATCCGAACTTCAGCTTGCTGGAGGCATGGAGGCTGTCCCGGTTAGCGTCGTGGCGGGAATATTAGACACGATTAGAAACCGCGTTCTGAATTTCGTTTTGGACATTGAATCTGAAAACCCGAAAGCAGGAGAAGCCATTGTAAGCGAACATCCAGTCCCACCAGAGAAAGTTGAGCAAATATTTCATACTCATATTTATGGAAACGTGGGTAATGTTGCGGCAGGATCGCATGCATTTTTTCAAAACGCTTCCATCAATGTTTTACAGAATGATTTTAAATCTCTCGCAGAATTCGTTAGATCCATCGGCGGGGCAGATGAGGACTGCAACGAATTACAGAAGGCAATCCAGGCTGATGGTCAGCCTACGGGCAAGAGCTTCGGAAAGAAAGTGGCCGGCTGGTTAGGTGGGATGGTAACAAAGGCCGCCCAAGGGATGCTTAAAGTAAGCGAGGATGTAGCAGCCAAAGTCATATCCGAAAAGCTCAAGCAATATTACGGCGTCTAGGTAGAACACCGCATTAATGACGTTGTCCGCGAACGCGGTAACGTCCATGTGGTTCTGCCAAGGCCATGGTGAGCTGGCTTTCTTCGACTGCCTCTTGCGGATAATCGCTCAAATCGAATTCAAGGCTGTCGCCCTCGAACGTCGGGTAAAGCACAGCCAGCTTGGGTATCGCGGTTTCGGCGAGGCGGAAATAATCTTTGTCAATTTCAATTCCGACTGACCGGTAGCCGACCGCTTCGGCGGCGGCGATGGTTGAACCGGAGCCCATGAACGGGTCGAGCATTAACCCCTCGCCCAACGGCAGCAAGGCGCGCACGATGATGCGCATGAAATGCTGCGGCTTCAGGCATGGATGATCGGAAATGGCTTCTTCACGCTTGGGAGTTCGACCACTGGGAACGACTTCGGGAAATGGTTTGTCGGTAGAGAGACGCCGCAAGCCGCCGGTTTTCCATTTTCGGAGATTTTCGGCCACGGTTTTTTCACCGACCGGTTTGCGGAACAGCATCCATGGTTCGTAAGCGCCTTTTGGCGTTACGCAAACTTCCGGAAATTCCTTTTCGGCGTTCTTGGGCCGGTCGCCGCCGCGAAAGCCAAAATACAACCGCATGATGGCCGGGCGGACCTCGTAGCCGACTTCAGCCATCGCTCCCTGCACGTGATGTTGCAGGATGGGATGCCCGGCAACGCATACGTGCGCGCCGGGAACGAGGGCGTCAAATAGAATCTTTCCAAAATCGCGGAAGAATGCTCGAAGTTTCTGCTTCTCTTCGTCGGTCAGCACGGTGAACCGGGGCAACGGATCGCGTTTGTGTCCGCCGATAGCGGGAGGCAGCCGCCAGACGCCGCCGCGCCCGTTGCGCAGCTTGGACAACTCTTTCTCCGAGAATTCGATCAGCCCGTAAGGCGGGTCGGTGCAGACGGCATGAATGGTCTGCGGCGGACAGCCGCGTAGCCATTCAAAGCAATCTGCGAGGTGAATCTCGTATTTCCTCATCGCGCGCAATTTTCAACTATAGTCGAAAGACAATCAAGCCTGTTTTTGGTATCAACTATAAACGAAATGGATGCTAAGACCGTCATCGGCAATTTCGTCCGCCGTCTGCGTGAGCAAAAGAGATTGACGCAGGATGAACTGGCCGCGCGAACCGGCATCACCTACCAGTATTTATCCGGTTTGGAGAACGGACGCGAGAATTTTTCCATTGGCATTCTCGAATCGCTCGGCGAGTCATTGAATTGTCCGCTCCCCCAACTCGTGGCGGGTGCATTTGCCGGTCCAGCGGCCATTTCAACGGGCGAAGCTAATCCAGATTATTTCCGTTCAAAAGTTCCGTTACCGCCCGGCCTCAAGATCGCTCATCTGCAACGCGCAATGAGCGAGACTCAGCGGATTGTTTCGCTGATTAACGCGAACCTGTTGGCCAGCAGCGCGAAGCCATTGCCGCAATATATTCAGGGCAACAACTTCAGCGGGCTTGTTTCCAACATTCTCTGTGACGCGATTCACGAAAACTCTCCATATAAACATAACTCTGACCAAGCGTATCCAGACCTGATCAATCCAAAGGTTTCTGTGAAAGGCAAGCCGGTCGGTTTGGAGGTCAAGTCAACAATCCAAGTCGGCAAAGGTGGAGAAAGTCACAATGGACATTCCGGCTGGCATCTGGTGGCGTGCTTCGCAATCGATCGAAAGACGGGTAACATTCGCTTCATTCATGCCATGGTTGCCGTGCTCAACGGTCACAACCAACCCGAGCCGGATTGGGTTTACGTGGGCAGCAAAGTGAACGTTGATACCGGCAGCCGCCGAACCGAGACATACAACACAACGTTGATTGGCACGACAAAACTGCGGGACGGTTCAGTTTATCTTGATCCCACCGAGATAAACTTCAAACGTTGGCGACAGGGCCGACATGGGCCTGTGCCTTCCTACTCGATCTTTTATCCGTGTTAATCCGTGTCCATCCATGGTTGATGACTTTGTGTCTTGGTGTCTTGGCGGTTGGAAGTTAAACTGCCTTCATGTCGCACGCGGATTTTGTTCATCTTCATCTGCACACCGAGTATTCGTTGCTCGATGGCGCCTGCCGTGTGGACAAGCTCGTCGAGAAGGCGCATGAACTGAAATTCCCCGCGCTTGCCATCACCGACCACGGCGTGCTTTACGGCGCGATTGACTTTTACAAGGCTGCGAGAGAGAAGGGCATCAAACCCATCATCGGTTGCGAGGCGTATGTCGCGCCGGGCAGCCGGTTGGAAAAGAAAGCCGCCGGCGGGGGGCGCGATGTTTATCACCATCTGCTGCTGCTGGCCAGGGACGCGACCGGCTACAAAAACCTCATCAAGCTCACCACGGAGGCGCATCTCACCGGCTATTATTACAAGCCGCGCATAGACAAGGAACTGCTCGCCGCGCACAAGGACGGGTTGATTGTGCTATCGGGCTGCCTTGCCAGTGAAATTCCCGAATGGATTCAAAAGGACCAGCCGGACAAGGCGCGCGCGGCCATTGACTGGTTCAAGCAAACGCTCGGCGCAGACAATTTTTATCTCGAACTGCAAAATCACGGCATCGCGGAACAGGCGAAGGTGAACCGCCACCTGATTCAATGGGCAAAGGAATTCGGCTTGAAGCTCGTCGCGACGAACGATGTGCATTACATCGAGAAGAGCCATTCGCACGCGCACGACTGCCTGATTTGCATCGGCACGCAGATGCAGCTCGCCGACACGAAACGAATGCGCTACGAGCCGGAGCAATTTTATCTGCGCTCGGCGGAGGAAATGAAGGCGCGCTTCGCTGACACGCCGGACGCGATCAAAAACACGCTCGAAGTCGCCGAGAAATGCAACGTCGAGATCCAGTTCGGCAAGCTGCATTATCCCGTCTTCACCCCGCCGGAACATTTCACGCGCGAGGGTTATTTGCGCAAGCTGGTCGCGGAAGGATTATTCCGCCGCTATACGATTCACGCCAAAGCCGAGGGGAAGGAATTCCTCATCGAGGGAATTGATGATCCGAAGCGATTGCCAACATTTGATGTGGGACAGGCTTCCAGCCTGTCTCAAACTTCAAATGGAACTGCTCCCAAGAAAGAAGGCGACAGGCAGGATGCCTGTCCCACCTTGGATGATCCCACCGTCGCCGCAGCCATCAAAGCCGTGTTGGATCGGTTGAAACTTGAACTCGCGGTTATTGAAAAGACCGGTTTCATCAGTTACTTTCTCGTCGTCGGCGATTTCATCCGCTACGGGCACGAACACGGCATTGCTTGCGTGGCGCGCGGTTCCGCCGCCGGTTCGATTGTCACTTACCTGCTGGAAATTTCAAACGTGGACCCGATCCGCTACGGCCTGCTGTTCGAGCGCTTTCTCAATCCCGAACGCATCAGCCCGCCGGACATTGACATTGATTTTGCCGACGACCGCCGCGCCGATGTCATCGAGTATGTCCGCGAGAAATACGGACGCGATTCCGTCGCGCAAATCATCACCTTCGGCACGATGGGTGCGAAGTCCGTCGTGCGCGACGTTGGCCGTGTGATGGGTTTGAGCTACGGCGACTGCGACCGGCTCGCCAGGATGATTCCGTTCGATTTGAAGATGACGCTTGAAAAGGCGCTCAAGCAGTCACCGGAATTCAAGGAGGCTTACGAAGCCGAGGAAGCCACGCGCGAGTTGGTTGACACCGCGCTTATTCTCGAAGACATCACGCGCAACGCCTCCGTCCACGCTGCCGGCGTCGTCATCGGCGACCAGCCGCTGGTGAATCTGCTGCCGCTCAAGCAGGACGAAAGCGGCACGCTTGTCACGCAATACGCGATGAATCCCGTCGGCGACCTTGGCCTGTTGAAGATGGATTTTCTCGGGCTGAAGACGCTGACCGTCATCCGCAACGCGTGTGAAATGGTCAAGCGCACGCACGGCATTGAAGTGCCGATCGATAATCTGCCGCTCGACGACGCAAAGACCTACGACCTGCTCAATCGCGCGGAAACGCTCGGCGTGTTCCAATTGGAATCCGGCGGGATGCGGGATTTGTGCCGCAAATTTCAAATCAGTTCCATCGAGCACATCACGGCGCTGGTCGCGCTTTATCGTCCGGGGCCGATGGAATTGATTCCCGAATTCATCCGCCGCCGGCACGGTGAGGTAAAGATCGAGTATGAACATCCGTTGCTCGAACCGATTACGCGCGAGACGTACGGGATTTTGATTTATCAGGAGCAGGTGATGCAGGCCGCGCAGGTGCTCGCGGGTTACACGCTCGGCGGCGCGGATTTGCTCCGGCGCGCGATGGGCAAAAAGAAGCGGGAGGAAATGGCCAAGCAACGCGCCATTTTCGTCAAGGGCTGCAAGGAGAAAAATCATATCCCCGAAAAAAAGGCGAATGAGATTTTTGACTTGCTCGAAAAATTCGCAGGCTACGGCTTCAATAAATCACATGCCGTCGCCTACGCCATCGTTGCGTATCAAACCGCTTATCTGAAGGCGAATTATCCGGTGGAATTCCTGTGCGCCATGATGACGAATGACATGGCAGACACTGCGAAACTCGCGCAGTTCATCAACGAAGCGCGTGAGTTCGACATCGAGGTTTTGCAGCCGGATGTCAACGAAAGCCAGGTTTATTTCGCGCCGGCACGGGATGGCAAGGCCATTCGCTTCGGTCTCGCCGCCATCAAAGGCGTGGGCGAAGTCGCGGTGGAAACCATTTTGAAGGCGCGGAACGAAGGCGGAAAATTTAAATCGCTCTCCGATTTGTGCGAGCGGGTGGACAGCCGTACGGTGAACCGGAAAATTTTGGATGCGCTCATCAAATCCGGCGCGTGCGATGGTTTCGGCCAGACGCGTGCCACGCTTTGCGCCCAAATCGAACGCACTTTGGGCCGCGCCGCGAGCATCACCTCCGATCGCCAGCGCGGGCAAAGCTCCCTTTTCGGCGTGCTCGAAGAAAAAGCGCCGCAGATGCCCGAGTCCATCAGCAATTTGCCCGAATGGCCGCAACACGAATTGCTGGCGCATGAAAAGGAACTGCTCGGTTTCTACGTCACCGGCCACCCACTCACGCCTTACGCGCCATTGCTGGAAAAATACGCGCTGACGAACACGGCGAAACTCGCGGAATTGCCGAATCGCAGCCTGACACGCATCGGCGGATTGATCGCGGTGGTTCAAAACGGTGTGGCGAAGAAAAGCGGCAAACCGTATTCGATTATCACACTCGAAGACCTCGAAGGCTCGGTCCAAGTGCTCTGCATGAATGAAAACTATGACAAATACCGTGAGTTGTTGAAGCCGAACAAGGCCATTTTTGTCATTGGCGAAGCGAATACCAGCGATGAACGCCCGAAAATTTTCCCGCAGGAAATTCTGCCACTGGAGGATGCGCCAAAAAGATTCACCAAACAGGTTCATTTGCGTCTGCACACGGCGCATTTGCAACCGGAACAACTGGATTCCGTGCGCGAGCTTGTTGCGGCGCATCCCGGCAAATGTCCGCTGCTTCTCTGCTTCATGCGTCCGGGTGGTGAAGTGATTTTTATGGATACGAACGAACGTTTTAGCGTCACGCCGTCGTTGAAATTGCAGCAGGAAGCCGACGCGCATTTTGGCGAGGAGACTTACTACGCGAAAGTGGATACGAGTTCGCCTGAACGCACACCGCGCCGTTGGGAACGTAAAAATGGATACAACGGCGGCGGGGAATGATCTGGCGCGTCCGGCAGGACTTGAACCTGCAACCATCTGATCCGAAGTCAGAAGCTCTATCCAATTGAGCTACGGACGCCTGCCGCCAGTGTGCCAATTCTTCGGCGGCAATAAAGAGGATTTAACCGGCGGAAGCACTTCACGCACTTCCGGGCATTCATCGGGAGAAGTTCTGTGCGCAGGGTCTGCGGAACGCCGCATTGTGAACAACATTGTCGGCAGTTCGGCTCGTTTAAGCAGTCTGCTATTGCGGGGACCAGATGCGGAATTCGCCGCTGCAATGTAGCAGGGCCATCATATACAGCAAACCATTGTAGTAACGCCCGGCTCCATCCGGAATCGGCGTGTTCCACAGGGCCTCCACAAATTGTTTTGAACGCGGATTTGTTGCCGCGAGGCTGGCCACCGCGTTCATCGCCACCAACCCCTGCGCATGCAAGCTGTCAAGCTGGTGGCCATCGAGCGTGAATTGGCATCCATAGTGAGCCATCCCTTTGGATTCGAAAAAAGCCTGCAACCGGTCACTCAATTCCCTTTCCCGGACATCCTTGCCCCACCATGACCAATCCACCGACCAATTCCCCGCAGTGCGAAACGCGTCGTATCTGAAATTGACTGCCCCTTTGTCCCAAACGTTAGTGGTCGGTATCGTCGGTGTTCCGTCAAAATTCGCATAGTCCGGAGCCAAACCTGTGACCGGATGAGTTGCGCGCGGAAAAAAGTCCCGGCTGGCTGCAGCAGCCTCCATCCAGAAATCCCGGTCCGCCACCGGCCCCCATCGCGCCCACAATTCATAAAACGCAGGCAGATGATACGAGGGATCGGTAAAAGGCGGACGTTCCAAGCTCGGCGAGAAGACGACCATTTTGTGTTTCGCATTAAAGAGCGGCCCGATGGTCACGGTTGAATTCGTATTCCTCCGTGCGTTGGAAATGGTGCCCGTGATCGGCGCGCGATGCCTTTTGTGTTCCGTATTAAAGAGCGGCCCGGCGGTCACGGTTGAATTCGTATTCCTCCGTGCGTCGAAAATGGTGCCCGTGATCGGCGCGCGATGCCTCATGTTGGTCAGCAACCGGTCGGCTTCGGCCTTGTAATTGTAAATTCCACTGCCGCTGCCCCACCGGTTCGCAGCAAAGTAAAGTGCTGTGACATAATATTCCTCGCCATCCGGCGCCACATATTCGCTCATGCACACGCCGTTTGGCCGCGCCTCCCAGGAAAAAAATCCGAAGGACGGATGCGCCGGGTTATCGTGATACAGGTATGTTTTTGACCAGTTCCAGATCGCGTCGAACTCGGCCTTCTTGTTCAACTGCACCGCAATCATCATGCCGTAGGACATGCCTTCTGTGCGCACGTCGTTATTGGCGATATCAGTGACATAGGCAAGCGGACCGTTTGCGTTCGCTCCTGCAGGGTAATAAACCGTCTGCGTGGCTGGATTCCCGTGGAATAACTGCTCGAAGGCGCCATTGATTTTCGCGGTCACCTGCTGCGGCGAGTGGCCGGTCTCGACAAAAAGGTCCCGGTAATAGCCGGTGGCGAAAGCGCCTGAACCGTTGACATCGCTTCCGGCAAGGCTGTCCCTGCCGAATGCCGGGGTGTGCGGAAAAACTCTTGCCCCTTCCTGGTTCGGCGTGTCTTGTTGCTGTCCGGCTAAAGAAACGCAGCCAACAAGCACGAGAAAGAGCGGGACGACGGTTTTCACGGCGAGTGTTTGCTTCATGATTCGACTCCGTTGTGTTTTCTGTATTACTCCGTTGCTCAATTTTTGGCTACATCCAAATCTGCCGATCCAATGAACGGTATTGAATCGCTTCCGAAATGTGGTCGCCCAGAATTTTTTCCGAACCGGCCAAATCCGCAATCGTCCGTGCCACTTTCAGAATCCGGTCGTAAGCGCGGGCGCTTAAATTCAACTCCGCCATCGCCATCTTCAGCAATTCCTTTGTCGCGTCGTCCAACGCACAGAATGTCTTGAGTTCCCTGGGTCCCATGAGGGCGTTGCAGGTGATTTTCCGCTTGTGCGCGAAACGCGCCTGCTGGCGCTTGCGCGCGGCCACGACACGCTCGCGGATTTGCGCGGATGTTTCGCCGGTGCGGTCGCCGGCGATTTCGCGAAACTTCACCTGCGGCACTTCCACGTGCAAATCTATGCGGTCAAGCAGCGGCCCGGAAATCCGGCCCAGATAATTTTGGATTTCGCGCGGAGAACTTTTTGATTCGCCCGGCATTTTGCCGTCCGGCGTCGGGTTCATCGCTGCCACCAGCATGAATTGCGATGGAAAGGTCATCGTGCCCGCAGCGCGCGAAATCGTCACGCGGCCTTCCTCCAGCGGCTGGCGCATCGTTTCCAACACGCTGCGTTTGAACTCCGGCAGTTCGTCCAGAAACAAAACACCGTTGTGCGCCAGCGAAATTTCGCCCGGCGTGGGATTGACGTTGCCGCCGAGCAATCCAGCGTCGCTCGCCGTGTGATGCGGCGTGCGAAACGGCCGGCGCGTCACCAGCGCCTGCCCCGGCGCAAGCAAGCCGACGATGCTGTGAATCTTCGTCGTTTCCAGCGCCTCGTCCAGGGTGAGCGGTGGCAGGATCGTCGGCAGCCGCTTGGCCAGCATGGATTTGCCGGTGCCGGGCGGGCCGATGAGCAGCGCGTTGTGTCCGCCGGCGGCAGCGATTTCGAGCGCGCGTTTCACGTTTTCCTGGCCCTTGACTTCGGCGAAATCCAGGTCGTCGTCGTGCGCTTGATCGAAAATTTTGGCGATGTCCACCTTCGCAGGCGCGATTTTAATTTCGCCTTCGAGAAAACCCGCCGCCTCACGAAGGTTTTGAATCGGAATGACTTGCAACCCTTCGACGACCGCGGCTTCGGCGGCATTTTCGGCGGGAACGAGCACGCCGATTTTGCCTTCGGCCTTTGCGCGCAACGCGACTGGCAAAACGCCCTTGCACGAACGCACTGCGCCGGTCAGCGCGAGTTCGCCCACGACGATGAAATTATCTAGCTGATCCGTTTCGATTTGTTCGCTGGCCGCCAGCATTCCGACAGCGATGGGCAGGTCGAAGCTCGGCCCTTCCTTTTTCACGTCGGCAGGCGCGAGATTGATGGTGGTGCGCCCCATCGGGAATTTGAAGCCGGAATTGGTGAGCGCGGTCGAAACGCGGTCGCGCGATTCCTTCACTGCGGCGTCCGGCAGGCCGACGATGACGACAAGGGTGTCGCCGTAACCGGCGTTGACCTCGACTTCAACCGGATACGCTTCAATGCCATTGAGCGCGGCGGAACAAACCCTGGCTAACATGCAAAAGTTATGGTCGAACCGGGGCGGGACTTCAATCCAGTTTTTTGAACGCAAAAATCTTTTACGCTAATTCCGCGAATTGGCGCGAATTTGAATGGGGAGCGCGCCCGCCCCCGGGCGCTGTTTTCCGCGCCCCCGCGGAAAATTTGTCCGTTTTAATTCAATCAGCGGTTACTGTCCGAATTGCTGGACGCGAGGCGCGTCCAGCCACGCCAGAGGCGGGCGTGCTCCCAATCTATTTTCTGCCTTTTTGCGGCTATTCTCCCCGAAATTGGACTTTGTTTTTTCGGCAAAAGTCATTAAATGACAAAGTGAGTTCGGCTGAATAATGCTGTTCGGCAGAAGGAGACATGATGATTGGCTACTGTGGACTGGACTGTGAGCAATGCGAGGCCTTCATTGCCACACAGAACAACGACGACGCCCTCCGCATCAAAGTCGCTGGGGAATGGGCAAGATTATACAATGCCCCCATCAAACCCGAACACATCAACTGCACAGGATGTCAATCGGCGGGCGTGAAGACATACTACTGCGATCAGCTGTGCGAGATCAGGAAATGCGCGACAAAGAAATCCGTTGGCACATGCGCGGACTGTTCTGATTACCCCTGTTCGGTGCTGAACGAAATGTTCCGGGCGGCTCCACAAGCAAAAACAAGGCTTGATGCGCTGAGGAAGAAATAGAATGCCGAACAAGGCGTTCTGCCGAACTCCGACATGCGCCGCGAGCGGGCATACCGCTGACATATTTTCTTACGTTGGTAGGGACGCGCGGCCCGCGCGTCCGGCGGAAGTTCCGCCTCCCAACCCGGTCGCCTCGGCGAGGTGACTCTACCTTTGTTTTTGTAGCGGCGCTCTATGAGCGCCGGTGAAATCGGTAGGGCGGCGCTACTGCGCCGCCGGGGATGATGGCCGCGCAGCAGCGCGGTCCTACCATCGCAGTGAAATTGGACTTTGTCTTTCTCCATAAAAGTCATTAAATGACAATGTGAGTTTGCCTGAATAATACTGTTCTGCAAATGAACCATAGACGCATGACATACATCGCCGGTGCAGCGATTATTCTCTGGCCAGTATCGGTACTCGCAGACGCTGGTACCCCCTTGGTATGGGGCAGCACATTTCATTTGTTTCTTGGAAATGCAATCATCGGACTGTTCGAAGGATGGCTGCTAGCGCGTTTCTTCGGGTTGAGTAAACGGCGATGTATCGGCTTTCTTATCCCGGCCAATTACCTCTCGGCGTGGATTGGATTCATGCTGATGTCCTTTCTCTTTGACAGATTTGCGACGGACATTTACTCCGGTCTGCGCGTCACGTGGCTGCTGATTGCTGCAACGTATTTACTGACATTGATCGTTGAATGGCCGTTTGTTGCGTTGTGCTTCCGAGGAACACAACACTGGTTCATGGGCAGTATCAAAGGGTCGGTTCTGATTCAGTCAGCCTCTTATGTATTGCTCTTCGGCGGATATTGGTTGCTGAGTGGCACGTCGCTCTACACCAACATGAATGTTGTTTTACCTGGCCAAATTTCTGCGCCACGCGGGGTGGTAATGTTCTTCATTTCATGCTCGGATGGCGATGTTTACCGCTCGGAGCTGGGAAGTTTTACTGACGCCAAGGTTGCGGAGCTGGATTCGACGAATCACTGGGAGGATCACCTTGAACTCAAGGAATCCCAGGTTGACAGCAACTATTGGGATTTGGCAGCAGTCCTTGAGAGGCGGCAGACCGTGGTGCTGCTTCCGCATATCTCATCGATACGCCAGATCGCACCCGATCAAGCATATCGCACGAGCCAATACGGTGGTTGGGGTATAGCCCCGTTTCAGGTGGGTGTCGCTACGAACAGTAATTGGAGATTCGGATGGGCGAACTGGCCTGACGTTGGAATGTGGGGACGTAATGGACCGCGCACAGTTCGGATAGCGTATGGTATCCCCTTCGGCGGCTGGTCACCATGCCGGGTGATTCATCTGCCTGACGACAAGGTGCTGTTACAACTTGGCGACCACCAGATCTGTCTCGTCGATATTTCAGACAGGAAGATTGCACTGATCAGAAATGGGTATGGGGTGCTCGCCTTCCAAAAGGATCAAATCAGCGAAACAAGCAGTCCGGCGAACGGAAGCCAGCCGATTCGCTCAGAGACAAATCGAACGTCATCGGCGGCTGGCTCCCGTCGCTGACCTTAGTGTTGGATAAGAATATGAAATGCCCTAAATGTTCTGCCGATTTTCCTCTGACGTGGCGACTTTACCTCAAAGCACCGTTCGGCAAATTTCCGTACCCTTGCTGCAAGACAGCATTGGCAGGAAAACATCGTTGGTGGTATTGGCCCTTAATGGCGCTTGGGTGTTGCGCCTTTGGAGTTCCTTTTGCGTATATCGCCGGTACTCGCTTTGGATGGCAGGTTGGGCTCGTGGCTTGGGTTATCGGTTGCTTGTTGTCTGGTATGCCTTTCGACAAGTATCTCGAGAACAGGTTTGCAATTCTTACTGTCCGACAAGATCGATCCAGCAAATCCCAATAAAAGGCACCGGGGGTAAGTTATTTCTTCGCCGCTAGCAACTCGTTCACTTTTCCCATCACAGCAAATGCGTCGGCCACATAGAGCACGTCGGCTTTGCCGCGCGCCCAGCCGCAGTTCGGGTCGAGGTTGATGGCGCGGCGCTCACCAATGAATCGCCAGCCCACCGTGTGCGGTTCTTCACCATGACAACAGGTGGACAGCCCCTTCGGATGACGCGGCGTCGCGCCGGTCTGGCCGACTTGATTAAGATGCGACATGAATGAAAGCACCGCCTGGCCTTCGCCGCTTTGGTCCACCAGCGATTTGCTGCTGCCAAGCGATGCGCGGGCGGCCTGGAGAAAACCGCGAATGAGTTTCTCCGCCTCCGGCACATGCGTCTGGCCGTCGGCTTGTTTCTTCGTCCAACCCGCGCCGGTAACGAACAGCAATTGTGCATCGGGCCGGATGGTCTGCGCATCCGCCGCCAGCGCGCGGATTCCGACCACCGTGGTGCGTTTGCAAGTGTCGGGCAGGTTGACGGCAACTACTTCAACTTTGGCCGTGCCCGCGCCGCACTGGCATGGTGCTTGGCTGCCGGGATCAACGAGTATGAACCACGGGCGTTGCGCGCGGGTGAGCGTGGCTTCCATGCGCTGGCGGTAATACCAGCGGTTCACGGTGATTTTGCCGCCGTCCGCCGACACGCCGGTGACGTGTGTCTCGGCGCGTCCGCCGATGCGTTGCGCCACCCCGGGCAGCGAGCGGGTCCATTGCGAAGTCGCCGGAGCCACAACCAATGTGGCTTGGGCCGCTTTGCAAATCGCTTCAGCAGCCGCCGCGTCGGTGGCGTATCGCGACTGGCCAAAATCCTTGCCGGTAACGCCGAAATATTTTACAGCCGGGCATGCGGCGATTGAATTCGCCGCCGCTTGAACGTCTTCGCCGACAAGGCCCACGACGAGTTTTGAACCCGCGAGCGCTTTGTTAAGAGTTGCCGCCACGCGCAACGCTTCGCGGGCGGACTTGGCTAGTGAGCCGTCGGTCTCCGTATGAGCAAGAAGAAGAATGGTTTCCATAAATTTATTTATTGGGAGGGACGCCGTGTCGGCGTCCCTTATATTTGGGACGGCAACCCGGGCTACGCCGAGGCGAGCATGCCGTCCCTCCCGGTTTTTATTTCTTTATCCACTCGACGATTTCCTTCGCAATGTCGTCCGTTGACTTGTCCTTCACGATTTTGGTTTCGCGCAACTGTTTCGGCAGCGAAACAGCCGCGAAGCTCAAGCCTTCGCCGGCCAGTTTCACCGGTTTGGCTTTTTGCAACGCCGGCATCACGGTGCGCATGTTGACCATGCCGACTTGCGGATTGTTCTTCGGCTCCGGCAAATTGCCCGTCGCCCAGCCGAGCAATGCGGGCGCGCCGGCGCATTTCGAAACCTGCTGTTTGCCGCCTTCAATGCGCTCCAAAATTTCAAATGAACCGTCAGTGTTCACTTTCAACTCGTCCACGCCCTGGAACTGGTCGGTGATGCCGAGGCGTTCGCCGATAATTTGCATGGTCGCGCCTGCGCCACGCGACGCGGATTCCCAGCCGCCGAAAACGAGGAGTTTCGATTTATCGAGGCCGGGAATGGCGGCAATGGCATCGGCAAGCGCAGCGGCGGTTTCACCGGCATCGGTAAAACCACTGGCCGAACCGTCCAGTGCAATCAACTCAAACGGCACTTTTTGCGCGACGGTCATCATGACCTGCTGAAGCTTGGCCTTGGGACCGAGGCTGACGAGCCAGACTTTGCTGCCCGGCGCGTTCTTCGCCAGATTGGCGGCTTCATAAAGCGCGTGGCTCGCCCACGGGTCGAGGACCGCGGGCAACATCATTTCATTTTTCAACGCGGGACCAGTCGGGCCGGTTACCGGCTCCAAAGTTTGGAGCGGGTCTGGCACGATGCCGGCGCAAATGATGATTTGATAGGATTGATTCATAAATTCAAATAGCCGCAAAAATGCGCAGAAGACGCAAAAGAAGTCAAATGCCAGTAACGCTGTGGTGCATGTTTTGGTCTTTTTGTGCCTCTTTGCGGCAACGGATCTTCACATTTTTACTTCAACTTGCCAGTGAACCGCTTCAGACGCACCATGGCTTCCTTGAGATTTTCCATGTTCGTTGCGTAGGCGCAACGGATGAAGCCTTCGCCACAGTCGCCGAAGGCCGTTCCCGGCACCGCCGCGACTTTTTCCTCTTCGAGGAATTTCATGGCGAAGTCCTTCGATTTCAGACCGAATTTGGCCACGCTCGGAAAGGCGTAAAACGCGCCGAGTGGGCGATGACATTCGATGCCCATCTCTGCAAAAGATGACGCAATGAAATTCCGCCGGCGCCGATATTCATTGACCATCTCGCCGATGTCCGAATCCGGGCGGGCGAGCGCTTCAATGGCGGCTTTCTGCCCCATAGAAGAAGCGCAAAGCATCGTGTATTGATGAATCTTCATCATCGCCTCGATGAGTTCGGACGGGCCGCAGGCGTAACCGAGGCGGTAACCGGTCATTGCCCATGCCTTCGAAAAACCGTGCAGGAAAATCGTGCGGTCGCGCATACCCGGCAGACTTATAATGCTCGTGTGCGGCGAATCGTAGGTCAGCTCGCCGTAAATGTCGTCTGTGATGACAATGAGGTCGCGCTCGCGGGCAAACTTAGCGATGTCCTCCAAATCCTGACGCCCCATGATGGCGCCGGTCGGATTATTCGGAAAATTCAGCATCAACACCCTGGTCTTGGGCGTGACCTTTGCCTCCAGCATCTTGCGTGTGAGGCGGAAGCCATTCTCCGGCTTCGTCTCCACCGCAATTGGAACCCCGTGCGCGAACAAAATTGTCGCCCGATACGACACGTAACACGGTTCGTGGTAAAGCACTTCGTCGCCGGGCGTGATGAGCGCGCGCAGGGCGAGATCCAGTGCCTCACTCACGCCAACGGTGATAAGGATTTCGTTCTCCGGGTTGTATTCGGCGCCGAACTTTTTGCCGACGTATTTGGCCAGCGCCTTGCGAAGCTCGAGATAACCGAGATTACTGGTGTAATGCGTCACGCCGCGTTCGAGGGCGAACATCGTGGATTCGCGCACGTGCCAGGGCGTGTCAAAGTCCGGTTCACCGATGCCCAGACTGATCACATCCTTCATCGTGCTGACGATATCGAAGAAGTCGCGGATGCCCGAGCGCGGGATATCGCGCACCGTCGCATTGATGCGGTTACGGAACGATACTGAGTCTTTCTTCTGCATGGCCGGATTCCATCAATACACCGAGGCGTTTGTAAGTTTTGAGCATGAAATGAGTGGACGTGGACAGCACGCCTTCAAGCGGCGAGAGCCGTTCACTGACGAACGCCGCCACCTCGCGCAGGTTATGGCCCTCGACAAACAACAGCACGTCGTAGGTGCCGCTCATGAGATAGGACGAGCGCACCTCGGGAAAACGGCTGATGCGGTCGGCAATGGTGTTGAACCCGCCCTGGCGCTGCGGTGTTATTTTGACCTCGATAACGGCGGTGACCGTGTCGAGGTTAAGTTTGTCCTCGTCCAATACGGCCTGATAACCGCGGATGACACCGCTCTTCTCGTATTTAGCGATGCGCTTGTTCACCTCCGCGACGGAGAGATTCAGCATCTTGGCGATGGTTTCCCGCGATTCAATCGCGTTGGCCTGCAAAATTTTCAACAGTTCATCCATAATTCACCTCAAGTTAACGTATAGTGTGCAACGTAGCAGTGAATCAAGGGTTTCGTCGAGCAGGAAGAGATGCGAACTAATGCCTCGCCC
The DNA here is from genome assembly GCA_049517655.1 of Verrucomicrobiota bacterium. Lineage (GTDB taxonomy): Bacteria > Verrucomicrobiota > Verrucomicrobiia > Limisphaerales > UBA11358 > UBA11358. The sequence continues at coordinate 231,500 of JBEKRQ010000002.1, forward strand.
ATGTATGGCATTTCCCGATTGCTGCTGTGAAACAGTTAACCGAAAATCCGTGCATGAGGAAGGCAGGCACCGTGCTCCGACGTGAAATTGGCGACAACTGCCCGGCGAAACAAAGCGGGTGGAATACAAGACTTCACTGGACGAACAAAGCGTGAAGCGGCAATTGAAGACGACCAGCCTGATAGACAGTTACCAGTGATGCAGGAGCATTTCGAGTGAGGAAACCCAAACGCGCCAGCAGCACAGAAACTGTTAATTATCGGGACTGACTCCTTTACTTACTGACCCCTTTATTTACTTTATTTACGCACTGGTAGAACAATGAAACGCCTCGATTTCTTTTTATGCTATTTCGAGACGACCCGGCAATGTGATCAGGGTTGCCACAATTGCATGACCGAGTCGGCGATGTCACCTGCCAGGGCGGAGCTCTCCACGGACGAAGCCAAGCGCTTGGTGCTGGATGAGTTGAAGGTCGTCTGCCCCAAAGGCGCGGTCTCTTTTTCCGGTGGTGAGATCCTACAAAGAGCCGATCATTTGGAGCTCATCGCGCACAACGCCAAAAACGGCCTTTACACTTTTGTAAACACCAGCGGCAGCAACCTCGATTCGGCCAAACTCAAGCAGCTCAAAAGCGCGGCTGCCGGCCGCCTGACCATGGGCTTTTCCCTGGACTCCGTAGATGAGGATATCCAGAAAAAAAGCCGCTCCGGCGGCCGGGAATGTCTCGAGCGCCTTCTGAAGATCTGCGACGAGAACAAGGTCCCATATTTCGTGCTGGTTACGGTTTCCAAGCAAAACCTCGAATCGCTGAAGGCCACCATGGATTGGTTGTACTCGAAAAAAATCGCGGTAATCCGCTCACCCTTCATGCCGCGCGGCGCCGCGGCCAAGGCCCGGCATTTGTGCTTTGACCGGAACGACATGGAAAAAACGATTCATCCGGCCCTGCGGGATAATCCTCTCAGTTATGTCAGTTATACGCCGTTTTTCGCCGCGCCGAATGCGACCCACCTGACTCTGGGCGGCCACGGGCTCATTCTGGGTAACCTTGGCTGCCAAGCCGGCCGTACCTTCATCGGCATTAACGCGGAAGGCGACGTGGCTCCTTGCGTGCACCTGCTGGATACCCCGGTCTGCTGCGGCAATGTGCGCGAGCAACCCCTCTCCAAAATCCTCGCCGAGTCCGAGGTCATGCGCACCCTGCGTGGCGAGCGCCCGGTCAAAGGCAAGTGCGGGCGCTGCCGCTATGGCGATTCCTGCCGCGGCTGCCGTTCCCTGGCGCATCACCTCACCGGCGACTATCTGGCCGAAGACTCGTCCTGCTTTTTCGACCCAAAGAGTATCGAGACCCGCAGCCCTTATGAAGACATTCAGACAGCCAACGCCCGCGTCTTTATGAATCACCTGGTACAGAACCCTCCCTGGAGTGACATCTTCGGCGCCCGGGGCCGGCTGGGCGTTACCCTGCTCAACCTCAAAGCCAGACTCAACGCTCTCTTTGGGAACCGTTGAATATGAGGATTCTGCTGGTTAAACCCAGATGGTTCGTTAAAGACGGAGTCTATCGTTTCCTCACCCATGTTAGCTTCCAACCCTTGCATCTGGGCATTCTGGCCGCGCTGTCACCGGGACACGACTTAAAGGTGATTGACCAGGATTGGGATGAAGTCCCTTTTGACGAGGACTTCGACCTGGTCGGTCTTACCGCCACCACGTTCTCCTCGCAAAGAGCCTTTGACATCGCCGACGTGTTTCGAAACAAAGGCGTCAAGGTGGTTATCGGCGGTGTACATGCATGCCTGATGCAGGAAGAATGTTTGCAGCACGCCGACGCGATCGTCATCGGCGAGGCGGAATACGTGTGGCCCCAGGTGCTCAAGGATGCCGCCGCCGGCACCCTCAAGAAGACTTACCAGCAGGACAAGCCCACGGATATGGATGACGTGCCCATCCCGCGGCGCGACCTGCTCAGGCACGACCCCCTGGTCGGGATGATACAAGCCACCCGCGGCTGCAATCGCGCCTGCAAGTTCTGCTACCTGCCAAGCGTACCCTGGCACTTGCACCGCCGCCGCTCGCCGGACAAGGTCTATGCAGAGATGAAAGGCATGAAACAAAACGTCGTCTTTTTTGTGGATGACAACCTGTTCGTGGACGAGGAATACGCCATCGCCTTGTGCGAGAAGATCGCGCCTTTGAAAAAAGCCTGGTCTGTGCAGGCGCCCACCACCATTACCAAGAACCTCAGGCTGCTCAAGGCCATGCAAAAGTCCGGCTGCTTTTTTGTGCAGGTGGGTTTTCAGGCCGTGCATCCGGACTCATTGCAGCGTGCCGGCGTGGTGCAGAACAAAATTGAGAACTATCAGGAGGTCGTGCGGCGTTTTCACGACCACGGCATCCTGGTGCAGGGATTCTTCATCTTCGGCTTTGACAACGAGGATCAGCGCATCTTCAAGACCGCGGAAACCTACATCAAGCAGATGGGGATTGAAGACGCCTTGCTCTACATCCTGACGCCCTACCCCGGTACGCCAATCTACGATCAGCTGAAGCGCGAGGGACGCCTTTTGTCCCATGAACGTGAAAAATACGGCTGGGCCAACGCGGTGTTCATGCCGGCCAAAATGACGGCCCGGGAGCTGGAACAAGGCGTGCAGGAGACCTACGAAAACCTCTTTACCTTTTTCAAGCGGCGGGCGCCAAAGCAGATCTTGAAGTGGCTGCCTTTCTTCATCCGCCATCCCCGTGTGCTCATGATCGCGTGGCAGGCCCTGCACCGCAGAGTCAAGATCGTTAAGGCTTAACCAACGTGGATTCAACCGGCGGCAAGTGGGGTATCTCACTTGCCGACCAACGATGCAATCGCTTCCATCCGCTCGCGGATCGGCAGATGTTGAGTGGCAGCGGTCTTCGCAGTCGCCGCATTGGATGCAGGCTGCGGCCGCGTCGGGGGCCAGTGACCAGTGCCATTTCAGACGCTCTTTGATGGCGTCGTCACTGCCATCGAGGATCTTCATGTTGTACGCATCCATGAGCTTGGGAATCTCCACGTCCAACGCGCATGGCAGGCAATAGCCACATCCGGTGCAGAGCCCCTCGAAGCTGGCGGTGAGGTGCGACTTTACCTTCTCGATGTGCTCGGCTGAATGGGGCTTGAAGTTTTCGATGGCCGCCACAGCCTGATCCACTTCGGCCTTGGAAGCGAAGCCCACCAGTGCCGCGGTGATGGCCGGGTGCGACACATTAAAGCGAAGGGCCGCCTGAACCACGTTCTTGTCTTCCGGTCCCTTGAGAAACGCCAGCCGGTCGGGGTTTCGCGGAATCATACCGCCGCACAGAGGGTTCATTGTCACCAAGCCGACGTTACATTTCGCCGCAGCCTCCACTCCCTTGGTGCGGAATGGAAAATTGAGAACGTTGTAACCCAGAGTCACGCCCTCGAAATAGCCGGAGTCCAGCACGGTCGCAATATCCTCACCTTTCAGGTGCGTGGACACCACCAGATGTTTGATCAAGTCCTTCCTCCTTCGCTTTCAGGGCGGCAGGCACGGCTCCCTTGGCGATGCGCTCCGGCAACTGGTTCGGGAACATCAGGCACCAGATGTGGAAGAAATCGATCTGCTCGACATTCAGCCGCTTCAGGGAGCATTCCAGGCTGCTGCGCAGTTCCGCGCCATCGGCCGCCGCGCATTTCGTGGAGACATAAAACGAGTCGCGCGGCAGTTGCTTGATCGCGGCTCCCGTGATTTCCTCGCTCTTGTCGTCGCAGTAAAAGGGTGCGGTATCGAAATAGTTAATCCCCTTGGAGTGAGCGTAGGTGACCAGCTCGGCGGAACCATCAATGTCATTCGGCTTGGGAAACCGCATGCCGCCAAATCCAATCACCGAAATGTCTTTGCCTGTCTTGCCGTAAGTCTTTTTCCACATGGTTGACAGAGGATTGTTGGTTAAGGATCAGTTAACAGCATCGTGATATTCCCAAGCCCGTTCGATTCATAAACGACTAGTTCTCCGCCGAGTGCAATCCACCTGTTCCGGCCTGGAAGTTGATATTGGTGCGTTCGGGATTTTCCGGCAACGGTTGCGAGCAATTCCACAGGCACGCGCCGCAGTGGACGCATTTTTCGCGGTCGAATGACGGCACGCCACCTTCGCCCGGCGTGATGGCCTGGCCGCTGCACAGTTCGATGCAAATCTTCGTGCCGCATTTCTCGCACAGTTCCGGGTAAAGAAAAACAACATGGTCTTCGTAACCGGGCGGGGCTTGCACTTTGCCGCCCATGAGCAACGCGTCCTGGTGTGACACCAACAGCTTCCCGTCGTAGGGAATCGCCGGCCAGTCGCACCGTTGCATAAGCACATCGTGCAGTGACACGCCTTTGATCTGACATTCCTTGCGCAACCGCTCGATTTCACCAGCGGGGATTCTGCCGCGATAGTATTCTTCAACGCTCGGAATGCGTTTCCACGGCGGCACAGGATCGCCGCCCAACGTAAACCTGCCATTGGTCAACCCAGCGAGGGCCATGCCGATCATGCCGCGCACGATGCCCTTCTGGAATCCGTCTCGGGATTTTTCGGCCACAACGGCTTCCCGATCCATCCAACTGGCACGGCGGCGCTTCACATAGGTCTCTTCAAGGTTTTGTTTTGTAAACGGTTTCTTCGCCTTGAGCAATTCGAGCACGGCTTCGGCAAGTTGTGTGCCGGTGGCCCAAGCTTCGTCCACGCCGGAACCGGTCAGGACATTCGTGCTGCCGCTGCCTTCGCCAATGCGCGCGTAACCGTCGCCGGCAAGATACGGTTCGCCGCGACGGCCGGATTCGCCAAGCGTTTTTGCGCCCCACGAACGCAGTTTTGAGCCTTTGAGATAACGCCAGAGATACGGATGCAACATCCAACGCTGGAGGTAGCGATAAGCCGTGCGCACCGGGCTGTCGAACCACGACGGCACGAAAATGCCGAGCGACGCCACGTGGTTGGGATGCACATAAAGAAAACCGAAAATCTCCGGCTCGGGATAACCGAATGTGTGCAGCACAGTGCCGGGTTTCAGTGGCGTGTCGGCGGGTAAATCCACCACAAACTTCATGCCTACTGCCCAATCGCGTGTGTGATGTCCATTCGGCAGACCGAAATGCGCGTTCAATTGCTGGCCGATGGGACCGACCGGGCCGTCGCCGACGACCGTGAGCGCGGCGCGAATGTCCATGCCGGGCGTAAAACCGTCAGACGGCTGGCCTTTCCTGTCCACGCCCTGGTCAAGCAGACGCACGCCGACGACTTTGTTCTCTTCGATGAGCGCCTCCGACACCGGCGTACCGGGCCAGATTTGGACTGTGCCAGTACTTTGCACCCGCGCGCCGACCCATTGCATGAACTGGCCCATCGAGAGCACCATGCCCCCGCGTTTATGGAGGAAGGCCGGAGTCCATGGCAGATTCATTGCATGCTGCTCGAATGGCAGCACGAACCTGAACGCCCGGATGAATGAATCGGCGAGACGGAGCATCGCCGAACGCCGGCTCGCACCGTGCGGGTCGAGCAGATAAAGTACTTTTTCCTGACCGACGGGCGCGGCCATCGGGATGCCGGCCTTTTCGATTTCTGGAAAACTTGTCCGCAACGCACGCGCACGTGTCACGACACCGGAAACACCAAATCCGATGTCATCCGCGCGTTCATAACACAATACTTGCGGCGGCATCCCGGGCGCGGCGGCGCTCTCGACGGCAGGCGAACCGTCGGCGTTGACGAGTTTCTTGGACAACGTGGTAAGAAATCCCGCCGTCGCCGGGCCAAACCCGACGCATACGATGTCCGCGTCCATGCGTTGACGGTCAATCGAAGCCAATCATTCCTCCATGGTCAGACCGGATAATCCAGAGCTTCGCGCGTCATCACTTTGGTCAGTGCTTCGGCTGCGCGGTCCTTGGCAAGCCGGCAGCCGGTGAGGCAACCGTCAAGTTTGGTGCGCAGTTGGACGAAGTCTTCAAGGCCGGTGAATTTCACGCACGGACCGGCTTTCGGCGCATCGGAACAGGTGTGGCCGGCTGTCTTGTCCCACGCCGGATGACGGTTGTAGCCGTGAACAAGTTCGGCACAGATGCGGCCGACTTCACCACCGGCGCGCGCGGTTTGGACATGACACAGATCGGTGAAAAACGCGACCGTGCCGGCCAGTCCATCGGCGAGCACCGGATTCGCGGCACCCTTGGTGTCCAGTTCAATCACGTCGAGTATGAATTGCCGCGCGGCCAGCAGCCAGCAAAGCGCATCGGCCAGCGCGAATGTCACGCCCTGGCGCGTTTTATGATACAGCTTCGCGCCGTCGGCATCTTTGGCCTCGAGCGTGTGTTGCAACGTCCAAAGCCAGAGTTGCATGGCGCTGGCTAGCGTGCAGGCGCCGGTGCCGGGACGTTCCGACGCGACGCGGCGCATTTCGTCAATCCATTGCTGGAATTGCGCAAGGAACAGTTCGTTCGTCATCGTGATTGAGAGCTGCAACCGTTGCACCGCCTCAGGGCCTTCGTAGGTGGCTTCGAGCTGGGCGTCCATCCATTTCTGGCCGAGAAAGCCCGGGCAATCCTCCGTGATGCCGTAGCCGCCCATCAGGCTGACGGCCTCGCGCATCATGTTCGCGCCGTGGCCGGTGTTCCAAAGCTTGCAGGCGGGGCAAAGAACATTGGCCAGTGAATCGAGTATGACAAATTTCACCAGCGGGTCTGCCTCCAACGCCCCGGCGCGATTTAGATCGCGCTGGCCAGCTGGCTTGGAATTGATTTGAACCAATTCCATCGCCTCCTGCTGTTTCCTGCTCAATTCCTTGAGCGCAGCGCGCCCGGTCAATTTTTTTTCCACAAGCCACCGGTCTTTTTGTTTTTCGAGCGGATCCAGCACGTCGAACAAGCGCGCGGCCTCGAAACCAAGTGATGCGCTTGCCTCGCCCGCAGCCCAGATGTCCACGAGCCGATGCAGCGCGTCTTCCTTTTGCTGGATGCCCAACTCATAACGCGGCGTGCCGGGCGCGCCTTCACCGCCACGAAACCGGCGGCGGTGGTAGAGAATGATTGGTTCAATCGCGGAAAGCAATTTCGCCGCGGTCATCAGGCCGACTGTGACGCGCGTGCGGCGGAAAACGGCCTCGATGATTTCGCCGTGCGAATAATTCGGAACAATGACGCCTTTTTCAATTGTGTAGCCGCCGACAATCCGGTTTGCGGGCACTTTCAAGTTGAAAACGGGGTCGTTCGTGGACGAGAGCTGGTGAACGAGTTTCTTTGTGGGCGTGCCGCGGTCGAACGTGCCGGGATCCGTTTCCTCCAGAATGATCATGCAACTGCTCTTGATGCGTTTGTCGTCAGTGTCCACGGCGGCCGTGACGACATTGGCAAAGCCCATGTTCGTGATGAACCGTCCGCGTTTCTCCACCTGTAACAGCGGCTCCTGGCCGTCCTTCCACTCGGCCACACGCACTTTGCCGCCGAGCATTCCGGTCTCGACGCCGACAAATGGGATGGGCTCGGTGAGCGCAAACGCGGCGCGGATTTGTTTGCGGTTTTCGCCGGGTTTGAGCAGCGCCGCACCGCCGACATATTTCGCTATTTGTTCCGGCGTGCCGCGTTCGCGAATTGGCGCCAGGCCCAGATTACTGGCAAGGCTGCTGGTGGCCGCGCCGGCGTCCACCCACGACAGTTCGAACGCCACCAGCGACAGCGCGAGATTTTTCGGCCCGGCGATGAAACCGCCATGTTCCGGATCCAGAGACGCGGTGGTGATGCCACTTTCGTCGAAATGCGGGAGCAGGCCGGCCTTTCCCGCCGTCCATTCGTGCGAATTGCGCCCGCCCGCGGCGACGAGCCGTGCGACTGGTCCCCGCGCCACCTGCCGCGACGCTTGCACAAGCATTTGCAGTTCGTAGCGGTCGGCGAAACGCCACATGATCTGGCGCACATCGTCCCCGGGCAAAGTTTGCAGTCCCGGCGGCGATTTCGTTTCAGCAGGCGCTTCCATAAAATGTATTCAGTCAAAGATGATTATTTTTGTCATCGAAAACCCGCGCCCGGCTTTGGCAACCGATGGGCGCGTGGGATTTTCCACGAAAAACCGTGGTTTCGCCAGAATAAACGGCACAACCTTCAATATTAATTCACCCGCTCTGCGATCCGGTATTTGAACATGCGCTTCTTCATCCAGCGCACGGCGAGCAGGTCGTAGAATGACGCGAACAGCCGGTTCCATACGCCGTAATGGCTCTGGCCGGCGAATCGCGGGCTATTGCTCACTTCGATTTCGGTGACCGTGTGACCTTCAATCTTGAACAGCGTCGGCAGAAACCGGTGCATTCCCTTAAAGAATTTCAGATTGTCAATGCACTCGCGCTTGAACGCGCGATAGGTGCAGCCGGCATCGGAAATTTGCTCGCCGCTCAACTTGTTGCGCACCCAGTTGGCGATGTTCGACGAGGCTACTTTGACGAAATTATCGCCTTCACCGCGCGCTTGAACACGCGTGCCGCAGACGCAATCATAATGCTTCAACGCCTCAAGAAATTTCGGCAGATCTTTCGGGTCGTTCTGCAAATCGGCGTCAATGGTGACGATGTATTTGCCCCGGGCCGCTTTCATGCCGGCGAAACTCGCCGCGCTTTCACCGCAATTGAACGCGAACCGCTGCACGCGGATACGAGGGTCGCCCGCCGCGAGTTCCTTGAGGATTTCCCAAGACTTGTCTCTGCTGCAATCGTCGGTAATGACGACTTCGTAAGGAAGCTTGAGCGGCTCAACCGCCTCGCGGATGGCCGTGATGAGCGCGCGCAAATTGCCCTGCTCGTTGTAGCAAGGAATGACGAGGCTGATTTCGGGAATATTTAACATTTATTGGCCCGCTCGTTGTTGCAACAGCTTGGCGCGTCCGCAACATTCGGAAATAATTTTTTGCAATTCCTTTTTGTCGCCTAGCTCCGCGTATTGACTTGCCAAAGTGGTTAAAGGCTCAAGCGCCGGAGAATGCCTCGCAATCAACATGGTGATGTCGTTTTCGTAAACCGCCGCTCGATCCATGTCGAATTGTCGATACAGCGACGGCAACGCGTAAAGTTTCAACACAATCAAACCTTCCACCGTCACCGCCGGAACTTCCATTTCCATGAATGAATGCTTCGTGGTAAATTTTTCCGCGACAATTTTGAACAGGGGATTCTTTGTCAGCAACAAATCCACTTGGATGCTCTTGAACTTGCCGCGCGCAAAAAAGTCTTTCCGGTCTTCAATCGTCAATTCAGGCAGTTGTTCCAGCGCGGCGACGGACATCAGCAAGTTCACGTCCTTGGTGTTGCGGCCTTGCACGTAGGTGAGCATCGCCATGCCGCCGACCAGCAGATAATCCACGCGCCGTCCCGCGAGTAGCCGGAATAATTCCATCGTGTCTTGTGGTACGGGCATGGGCGGCGCGGGGCCGGGGCCCTCGCGCAGTTGCAGCGGCGTGTTGGTCCACCGATGCGAACCGGCTTCCCACGCGTCCACCAAAACCTCCGCGACGCGCCGCAAACTGACGCCTTCGGGAAGTGTGACCGCTGTGTTTGCCTTGCTCATGCCGCCGTTCAGGACCACGGAATTATCGCATGAGCGGCAGTCTGGTGAAAGCTTATTAGCTCAATAACATCAGCAAAAAATCATTTCCCACCGTTCACTTCTTCCCGTAAAACTCCGCGATCGCGTCGCAAACCTTGTCCGCAGTGTCGAGGGTCATTTCACCGTGGATGGGTAGCGACAAAATTTCCTTAACTGCCTGTTCGGTCTTCGGCAAGCGCGGAATGTTTTTGAATTTATTCGTGATCGCCGGCTGTTGATGGTTCGGCACCGGATAATGAACGCCGGTTCCAATGTTCCGTTCCTTCAAGAATTTTTGCAGCTCATCGCGCTTTTCCGTGCGGATGACATACATGTGATAGACCGCCCGCGCCCACGGCCTTTCCACCGGTGTTTTGACGATGCCCTTGAGCCGTTCATTGTAACGCGCGGCGATTTTCCGGCGGTTGTCATTGAAGCCGTCGAGATGCTTCAACATCACACGGCCAATGGCAGCCTTGATTTCGTCGAAGCGCACGTTGAATCCGGCGAATTCGTGGAGATATTTGTCCCTGCGCCCGTGATTGCGCAACATGCGGACTTTTTCGGCGAGCGCGTCGTCGTTCGTCACGAGACAGCCGCCGTCGCCGAGCACGGTGAGATTTTTCGACGGGAAAAACGAGAACGCGCCGAAGTTGCCCATCGAGCCGACGGTTTTGCCGTTGTATTTCGCGCCCTGCGCCTGCGCGCAATCCTCCAGCACCCACAACTTGCGCTTTGCGGCGATTTGAAACACGCGATCCAAATTCACTGGATGACCGTAGAGATGCACTGGAATGACGCTTACCGTGCGCGGCGTGATGAGCGATTCAAGCTGCTCCACATCCATGCAAAACGTGTCGTCAATGTCGCAAAAAACCGGCGTTGCGCCGCAATGTATCAGCGGTTCCATCGTCGGGAACGCCGTGTGCGACGGCACGATGACCTCGTCGCCGAGTTTCAATCCCTGCGCGAGGTGAAGCATGTAAACAATCATTGTCCACGACGTGCCGAGGATGGCGTGTTTGACGCCGGTATGCGCGGCGAGCTCGGCTTCAAAGGCCTTGCACTCGGACGAGAGGATGTATTGGCCGGAACGGATGGCGCGCAACGCGGCCTCCTCGACCTCCGGGTTCACGAAACATTTTGATAATGGGATTTTTTGCATAAAATTTTTGACGCGAATTGCGCTAATTTTCGCTAATTCAATCCACTTTTTTGGAATTTGTTTTTATGGTTTTAATTCGCGGTAATTCGTGAAATTAGCGTCTCAAGTTAGTGTAACTGCCTTGCCGGTTTTCACCGATTCCAGCGCGGCGTTCAACACCCGCACGGAATCGTATCCCGCCCAACCGTCGGCGCGCGGCGCTTTGCGCGTTTGCACCGAATCCACAAACGCGCGCAACTCCGCCAGCAACGGTTCCTCCGGCGGCGTTTCGATTTGCGTCACGACACCCTCGGTCGCTTTGAAATCCTTGCCGTCGCGGATGTGTTTGTTCTCGTAAGTCTTGATTTTGTATTGCGCGACGTTGTAATCGCACACCGCGCTCCTCTTGTCGCCGCAGACGATGACTTCACGGAATTTGCCGGGGGTGAAATAGTCGTTCTCAACCGTAGCCCAAACCTTGCCATGCGGCGTTTCATATTCGAGCGACACGAACGACACGTCTTCCATGCCGCGTCCCATGAAATCATGGTGAATGGCCAGCACACTCTTCGGCAGTGCATTCAAGATGAAATTGAACAAATCCACGAAATGGATGCCGTCGGCGAACATCACGCCGCTATCGTTGCGGGGGCGTTTGAAACCGCCGAAATGCCCGCGAATCATGTTCACGCGACCAAACTGGCCGGATTGAATGGCGTCGCGCATCCACAACGTCGCTGGGTCGAACCGCAGAATATGGCCGACTTGCAGAATCCGGCCCTTGCAGGCGGCCAACTCGGCCAAAGCCTTGGATTCCTCGTTCGCGAGAGTCAGCGGTTTTTCAACAAACACGTCCTTGCCGGCTTCCAGAAATTCCTTGCAGAGCGAAAAATGCGTTTGCGCGGGCGTCACGATGACAACGCAATCCACCTTGGTCACGAAATCCTTGTAATTCGTCGTGAGGCGCGCATCGGGCAGGCCGAGTTTGCGCGCCAGCTCAAGCTGTTTCGCACCCACTTCAGCCACGTAAAGCTCAACAGGCATTGAATTGAGATTGCGCAAATGATTGACGCCCCAGCGGCCCAGACCCAAAAGAAGAACTTTTGCCATCAGCGAAATTTTCAAGCAAACCTTCCAGCCCAGCAAGAAAAATGCACCGCGTTCCTTGTTTGGAGGCGCTTAACGATTCACAAACAATTTCCATTGGCCGACGTTAGTCACCAGATTCAACGGCGTGGTGCCGTGGTGCTGCTGGAAATGTTCCATTGTGCCGCTAAAGCCGACAATCCATATGCGCCTTTTGCCCTGAAGCAACTGCGCAAGCGCATCCTCATCAGGCAGAAGCAGTTCGCCCAGCCGCTCGCGGTTGCCGGGAAATTCAAACGGGACTTGCGCCAATTTCATGCCACCAAAATACGGACGGTTCGCCATTGAAATCACTCCGCCCGAATAAAATGCCAGCCCCTGTGGCAGCTTGCCCCAGCACACAATGGCGTCGCCGGGTCGAAAATTCTCGCGCAACGCCAGACCGATCGGTTTCAGGGTTTGGTTCCCTCTGAAATCGGTTTCAAATAATGGGGCCTCGGCAGTAACAGCTATCAGCGAAAAAATTCCCAGCCCGGCTGTGATTGCCGCACACGCGGAAGTGCTCCGGTTTTTTGCCAGCCAAAAAATTCCCAGTCCAATGACAGCTGCAGCCGGCGCCTGCCATTTCATCCATCCCGGCAGTGTCACGTGAAAAACAGGCGGGAGCGCCAGTGGAATGGCAATCAAAAGCAACATGGGACTGGCCGCGCATAACCGCCAAACCCAGTTCGGAATGCGTGGAATATTTGGATTTTCCTCTTCATTGAAAAAACGAAGCGCAACGAGCAAGGCGACCGCAGGAAAAACCGGCAGAATGTAAGCGGGCAGTTTGGCCTGTGAAAAAGAAAACAGTGCGAACGTAAAAATTGCCCAAACGTTCAGCAGCACCCACGCGTCCTTTGAGATTTGAGATTTGAGATTTGAAATTACAGAGCGGCGCCACAGCCAGCCGAGCAGCCATATCCACGGCAAAAGTCCGACGGCGAGAATTCCGAAAAAATAGAAGAAGTTGCCGGGGCGATCTTTTATCGTCGTGCCGAGCAAATGTCCGGCAGCCTGACCAAAGACCATGTAATGAAACGCGTTCGGCACCCGTTGAAAAACCGCCAAAAACCACGGCATCGCCAAAACCAAAAACAGCGCCAAGCCGGCAACCAGTCCACCGAGTAGAAGTTTCCATTGGGAAAAACTTTTCCGGTGATAAATCACCAATGCCGCCAGCGCAATAAGTGGAATGGCCATGGCAACCGGTCCCTTGGTCAAAAAACCAAGCGCAATGGCAATCCAACCGGCCAGATGCCACCCAAGAAATTGCGAATTGCGAATTGCGGATTGCGGATTTAGAGAAAGCCAGCTTCGCCAGAAGAAATACATTGCCCACGCGACAAACTGCGTCAGGAAAATGTCCGGTGTCAGCATTCGCGCCATGGCGAAGTAGAGCAGGGAACTTTGCAGAATCAGCGCGCTCCACAACCCGACGCGGCGACCGCCGATGGAACAGCCCAGCAACCACACCGCCCACACGCCGCTGATGCCCGCCAGAGCGAGTGGCAGGCGCACCGCCCATTCATTCTGGCCGAACAGTTTCATCGAAGCCGCCACGAGCCAGTAAGTCATCGGCGGTTTGTCGAGGTGCGGCAGATACCAGAAATGCGGCACGAGCCAGTTGCCGGTCTCGATCATTTCACGCGCGATTTCCGAGTAGCGGCCTTCGTCCGGCTCGTTCAACGCGCGGCCGCCGAGCAGAAAGAAAAACGTGAAGACGGTCAGCGCCAGCAAAACCCATCGCTGGCGCGCTCCAGTTGAAATCGGCATGGTTTGTTTCAAGAAGACTGTCCACAGATTACGCGGATTCCGCCGATTAGAAATAAAAATTCATCTGCGTTCATCTGCGAAATCTGCGGATTTCTGATTCAATTCAACAGCCGATACCAATTATCACGCTGATGCGGCTCGTATCCGATGTCTTTGATGAGCCGTCTCATGTCGGCGACCGCCATGCGGAACGTCGTGCCGGCCCGGCTGACGACATTTTCCTCAATCATGATGCTGCCGAGGTCGTTCGCGCCGAATTTGAGCGCAATCTGGCCGATTTCCTGTCCCTGCGTCACCCACGAACTTTGGACGCTCGTAAAATTATCGAGGTAAATCCGGCCCAGCGCCTGTGTCCGCAAATATTCATGCGCGCCGACCGTCGGCGCCTTGAGCTTGGTATGCTCGGCCTGAAACGTCCAGCAGATGAATGCAGTGAACCCTTTGGATTTATCTTGCTGCACGCGCAACCGTTCCAGATGCTCGATGCGATCATCAACCGTCTCCACGTGGCCGAACATCATCGTCGCGCTTGAACTCAACCCCAGCCGATGCGCCACGTCCATGACTTCGAGCCAGTCGTCGCTCATGACTTTGAGCGGTGAAACCCTCTGGCGCACAGTGTCCACCAGAATTTCCCCGCCACCGCCGGGAATCGAGCCAAGCCCCGCCGCCTTGAAATCTGCAATGATCTTTTCCAGCGGTTCATTGAACACTTCGCGGAAATGGGCAAATTCAGGCGGACTGAAGCCGTGAATGTTCACCTGCGGGAATTTGGCTTTGATGTGCGACAGCAAATCCAGATACCACTGCTTCGTCAGTTTCGGGTGATGCCCGCCCTGCAACAAAATCTGCGTGCCGCCGAGTGCAACCGTCTCCTCGATTTTGCGATCCATCTCGTCGAACGTGATGACATAGGCGTCGGCATCCTTCTCCGTCCTGTAAAACGCGCAGAACTTGCAATAAACATTGCAGACGTTGGTGTAATTGACGTTGCGATCAACGATGTAGGTGACAATTTCGTTGCCGCACCCGTTGTAGGCATCTTTTCTGGCCAGTTGACGGCGGCGATCGGCAAGCGCGCCGAGTTCCTCGAGCGGCAGATGATAAAGCCTTAAGGCCTCGGCCTGATTGATGCGTTTGCCGTCCCAAACTTTCTGCAGCAACTCGTCGAGCCTTCGCTGCGACGGAGCAGCTTCAGCTACGCAGGCCAATGACGCGTCGTAAATCACGATGAAAGGTTAGCGAAACTGCCAATTGAAACAAGCCGTACAAAATTAACCGCAGAGACGCAGAGGAAAATGAAGTAGCACCCGCGTCTCGCGGGTTGTTTCGGGCGTCACGCCCGAAACTGAATCAGTGGAGTAATTCGGCGGGACGCCAAATTAAACCCGCCAGAGGCGGGTGCTACAACAGCTTTTTTTTACTCTTTTGCCGACCCTCATCCTTAAATCTTTTTCTGTTCTGCTATTTGGCAAAGCCTTGAACCCAGAGGAGATTCCCTGAGACTTTTAAGCATACGGCTGTTTGTTTCCCTATACCAATCATGACCAGCAATCATTATCTCCATTTCTTCGTCACTTATTTTTAGCGCCTCCGCTGTTTTTGGATGAGTGATTCGGTCGCGGATTTTTTGCGCATCCATCAGTTGCGTCCATCCTGTGGAGTTAAAATCAACTTCGTTTTGTTGTTGAATCGCTCTATAAAAAATTTGCACCGCAGATTTTATGTCGTCCTTAAACTTCAAGTGGTGCTTGTATTCTTTTCCGGTAAATCCTTTCAACATCGCTCTTTCTTCTTTAGTAAACAGCACCATTCGTGATTCTTTTGCGCCAGGAACAAGATTTTTCAATGGATGCAGAATATATTCAAAGGCCAGAACTACCTGCTTGAATGCATACAAATGCCCCTCAAAAAATGTGAATATTGTCTTAATCAGCACCCGTTTTGAATATTCGCTAGGTGCTTGCCGGCACTGCGTGCGCGCCAATTGAATATCTTCTTCAAGAACGTCTGCGATTTGAAGAAAGTTCTGAAGTGTTTTTATCGCTTCGGCTTCAGTCATACGCTTTAGCGGGGTTTCATAACTTCACCTTCGCCACGCGTTACGGTTCAGTGATTCCCAAGTCGCGGCAAATCTTTCGAGCCAGAAATTTGTTGATCTCGTTGTGCCTCGGCACGGCAGAGCGGAGATTTCTCGCCGGGTTTCCCCACCATGAATGGTTGCTACCTTCGCGGATGAGCACGCAGCCTTGCGCGGCCAAATACCGGATTAGCTCCCGCCGTTTCACACAAGGATGGAGGCTTCTTCGTAACCGTGTTTTGCGGCGGAGAGTGCGTCTTCCCGGTTGAACTCCAGCGCTTCTTTCAAGGCGGAACGCAAGTTTTTCAAAAGTTCGATGCGGGTTTTACCCTGGGAATTAACTCCCGGGATTTCCTCAACCCAGCCGATCCACCAGCCTTCGTCCTGTTTGATGACGACAGTAAAATTGCGTTTCATAGCATTATCCTAAGCCTTTTACCGTTGAACTCAAGGTAGCATTTTCTCCGCGCCTCTGCGTCCTTGCCTAGGCGTAGCCTCCAGCGAAGCCAGGGTCTGCGGTTAAACTATTTCGGCATCTTCAATTTCATTTTGTCCGCCACCTGCGCCACGTCTTTGTCGCCGCGACCGGAAAGATTGATGATGATGAGCTTGTCCTTGCTCATCTTCGGTGCGCGTTTCATAACTTCAGCAATGGCGTGCGCGCTTTCGAGCGCCGGAATGATGCCTTCCAGTTGCGACAGTTTCATGAACGCGTCCAGCGCCTCGTCGTCTTTCGCATAGGTGTATTCCACGCGCCGCTGGTCGCGGAGAAAAACGTGTTCCGGCCCGACAGCGGCGTAATCCAGTCCGGCACTGACGCTGTGCGTGAGTTGAATCTGGCCGAACTCATCCTGCAACAGGTAGGAACGCGTGCCCTGCAGGACGCCGAGTGAGCCGCCTTGGAACCGCGCGGCGTGTTTGCCAGCTTTAATGCCTTCGCCACCAGCTTCCACACCAACCATTTTCACGGATTTGTCTTCGAGGAACGGATAGAACAGTCCCATCGCGTTCGAACCGCCGCCAACGCAGGCGACGAGCAGGTCGGGCAGACGTTTTTCCTTTTCCAAAATCTGCGCCCTCGCTTCATCGCCGATGACGCGCTGGAAATTCCGAACCATGAGCGGATACGGATGCGCGCCATAAACCGTGCCGAGGATGTAATGCGTGGTGCGGACGTTCGTGACCCAGTCGCGCATGGCTTCGTTGATGGCTTCCTTGAGCGTCTGCTGGCCGGCTTTCACGGGCACGACTTCTGCGCCGAGCATTTTCATGCGATAAACGTTCAGCTCCTGCCGTTTGCAATCCACCGCGCCCATGTAAACAACGCATTTCAGTCCGAACATCGCGGCCACGGTGGCCGTGGCGACACCGTGCTGGCCCGCGCCGGTCTCGGCAATGATGCGGGTCTTGCCCATGCGCCGCGCCAGCAGGATTTGGCCGATGCAATTGTTGATCTTGTGCGCGCCAGTGTGGAGCAGGTCTTCGCGCTTGAGATAAATTTTCGCGCCGCCGAGTTCCTTGGTAAGCCGTTCGGCAAAGTAGAGCGGGGTGGGGCGACCGCAAAATTCCTTCAGGTAATATTCAAACTCGCGCTGGAACGCCGGATCTTTCTGCGCGCGCAGGTATTCGTCCTCCAGCTCCTGTAACGGTTGCATCAGCGTTTCTGGCACAAAACGTCCGCCATACGGACCGAAATGGCCGTGTGCATCCGGAACTTTGGCGCTGGAATTCTTGTTCATAGCCCGATTTTCACGCAAAGACACAAAGACGGAAAGCTAATTTGCAACGACACCTAATTTGAAGAAACTTCCAACTCATTTTGAATTTCACGCTTGGAGAAATCCCAAATCGGAGGAAATTTGACTTGGGGATTGCAATTTGTGCTTGCAATTTGTGCTTGTATAAGCTTTTCTACATAAATTGGCATGTCGTTTAAGTTTGTTGCCAGACGATTATTCGGTGAACGCTTTGTTGCCATCGCGTGCGCGTTGGTCTTGCTCCCGTTAGCGGCACACGCCCAAAATTCCGGCAGACAGTTTTTGCAGGGTCATGTGCAGCCGGCAGTGGCGCGTTTGCATTTACAGCCATTGGGCAGGCTTTCAGCCACACAACGGCTGAATCTGGCGATAGGTCTGCCCTTGAGAAATCAACAGGCGCTCGACAATCTGCTCCAGCAAATCTACGACCCGGCAAGTTCCAATTACCGTCATTACCTGACGCCGGAACAGTTCACAGAGCAGTTTGGTCCGACTGAGGAGGATTATCAGGCGGTTATCACATTCATGGAATCGAAGGGTCTGACAGTAACCTACCGACAT
Organism: Verrucomicrobiota bacterium; assembly: GCA_049517655.1. GTDB lineage: Bacteria > Verrucomicrobiota > Verrucomicrobiia > Limisphaerales > UBA11358 > UBA11358. The sequence goes on from JBEKRQ010000002.1 coordinate 249,557, forward strand.
CCGAACCGGGTGGTGCTGGACGTGAGCGGGTCGGTGGCGGACATAGAGAAGGTGTTTCATGTAAGGATGCAGGTCTACCAGCATCCGACGGAAGCACGGACATTTTACACGCCGGACGTTGAACCTTCACTGGACTTGACCGTTCCAATTTTGCACATCAGCGGATTGGACAACTTTGCCCTGCCGCGTCCTTTGCATGTTGTTAGACCAATTCCCGACCATCAGGCGACGAGCGTGACACCGAATTCCGGTTCCGGGCCGGGCGGCGCTTATATGGGGAATGATTTTCGGGCGGCTTACGCTCCGGGAGTTACGTTGAATGGTTCTGGGCAAATCGTGGGACTGTTGGAGTTTGACGGTTATTACGCAAATGACATCACAACTTACGAAAACGCAGCCGGGCTGCCTGCCGTCACAGTGGCAAATGTATTATTGGATGGGTTCAATGGATCCGCGGGCAGCAATAACGTGGAGGTAGCTTTGGACATTGAGATGGCCATCTCAATGGCACCTGGATTGTCCAAAGTGATTGTGTATGAAGCCGGGCCGACTGGCAATCCGAATGACATTTTGAACCGCATGGTAACAGACAATCAGGCCAAGCAACTTAGTTCCTCTTGGGGATGGTTGCCTTTCGACCCAACCACTGACAAGATCTTTCAAGAGTTTGCCGCTCAGGGACAGTCGTTCTTTCAAGCTTCCGGCGACTGGGATGCTTTTATAGGGGCGCCTTGGTCGCCGATGGATAACCCGTATATCACGCTTGTGGGCGGGACAACTTTGACAATGACCGGCGCAGTAACCACCGCACGCTATTGTCACACGGCGACATTGCTGCCCAATGGGAAGGTGTTGGTTGCAGGAGGCACACACACGGGGTCGGATGCTATTTCTGACGCGGAACTGTACGATCCAGCCACCGGGATATGGACGAATACCGGTGTGTTGAACACCTCACGCGGTTATCACACGGCGACATTGCTGCCCAATGGGCAGGTGTTGGTCGCGGGTGGCTACAACGGCGGTTCTCTTTCCAGCGCGGAGCTATACGATCCGTCCACCGGGAAGTGGACAGCGACCGGCTCGATGACCAGCGGACACGCTGGTCACACGGCGACGTTGCTCCCCAATGGGAAGGTGCTGGTCGCAGGGGACTTCTATAGCGGGACGAGCGCAGAGCTATACAATCCGGCCACCGGGACATGGACGGCGACCGGCTCGCTGAACACCGGACGCTATGACTATGATCAAACGGCACCGTTGCTGCCCAATGGGAAGGTGCTGGTCGCGGGGGGCGTTGGCGGCGGTAACAGTGCGGAGTTATACGATCCAGCCACCGGGACGTGGACGCTGACCGGTGCAATGAACACCGCACGCTTTAGTCACACAACGATCTTGCTGCCCAATGGGAAGGTGCTGGTCGCGGGGGGCTGGAATAGTGGCCCTCTTTCCAGTGTGGAACTATACGATCCGGCTACCGGCACCTGGACAACGGCTAACGCAATGAACACCGCATGCTATGGCCGTACAGCTACGTCGCTGCCAAATGGGCAGGTGCTGGTCGCGGGTGGTTGTAACTATCAGTCTGTTTCCAGCGCGGAGTTGTATAATCCAACCACCGGAACATGGACAACGACCGCCGCGATGGCCACCCCACGTTATTTTCACACAGCGACGCCGCTGACCAATGGGCAGGTGTTGGTTGTGGGTGGTTTTGACGGAAGTTACGGAGGTTTTAGTGGCCGTTCTCTTTCCAGCGCGGAGCTATACGATCCATCCACCGAGAAGTGGACAGCGACCAGTGCGCTGAACGGTGCCAGTGGTTCTTGGGTATCGGAAACCACTTGGAATTGGGGCGGTGGAACTGGCACCGGCGGTGGGATCAGCACCAATTATTCAATCCCTAGCTGGCAACAAGACATCAACATGACGGCCAACCACGGTTCGACCACCATGCGGAACGTTCCGGACGTGGCTCTGACCGCTGATAACGTTTATGTCATCTACAACAACGGCTTCGGCGGAGTCTTCGGCGGCACCAGTTGCGCAACGCCCCTGTGGGCGGCTTTTACCGCGCTGGTCAATCAACAAGCCGTGGCGGCTGGCAAGCCAACGGTTGGTTTTATCAATCCGGCGGTCTATGCCATTGGCAAAAGCACGAACTATACTGCGGATTTTCACGATATCACCACCGGCAACAATACAAGTCCCAGCAGCCCCCAAAATTTCTATGCCGTTCCTAGTTACGACCTCTGCACCGGATGGGGCACGCCCGCTGGGCAAAATTTAATTAACGATTTGGCCGAGTTGTGCGATTGGCTGATCATCACGCCGACAACAGGCTTCACTTCCATCGGTGGGATTGGTGGACCGTTCACTATCACTTCGCAAAGCTTGTCGTTGACTAACGCGGGAACAAATTTACTGACTTGGACTCTGGTCAACACATCCCTTTGGCTCAATGCCTCGTCCAGCGGCGGCACACTGACGCCTGGTGGACCGGCAACCACCGTGACCGTGAGTCTAAACTCGGCAGCCAGTAATCTGCTGGTGGGGACATACAACGCAACGGTGTGGTTCACCAATCTAAACAACGGTATCGGGCAAGGTCGCCAGTTCAGTTTGTTGGTGATCAGCCCGCCAATAATTACGATACAACCGACCAATCAAGCGGTGCTAAAAGGGGCGACGGCGACATTCGCGGTGGAAGCCACTGGCGATTTGCCGTTGTATTACCAGTGGCGGGATAACGGAACAAACCTGACCGATGGAGGTAATATTTCCGGTTCGACGACCACTAATCTGATCATCAGCAGTGTGTCTTCAGCGAATGTGGGAACTTACAGTGTCATCGTGAGCAACGTTGCCGGTATAGTGACTAGTTCCAATGCCGTGCTGACAGTGAATCCGCCGCCGCCCTGCGCGCCGGTGTCTTCCGGGATGGTCAGTTGGTGGCCTGGGGAAGGCAATGCCAATGACATTGTGGACACCAACAACGGGACGCTGGTAGGTGGCGTGAGCTATGTCGCCGGCGAAGTGGGCCAGGCGTTCTTGTTCGACGGAACGAGTGGCTGCGTTTCCATCCCTGATTCGCCTTCACTGGACTCATTTACCACAAGCATGACCATTGAGCTGTGGATGAAGGCCGGCCAGACGAACGTCAATGCGGATTGGAAGGGACTTGTCACCAAGGGGAATTCCTCCTGGCGACTGATGGCTACGACTTTTGCCAAAACAGTTTATGTGGCTTTCTCCGGTGTTAGCCCCCCGGACTTGTCTGGCACACGGAATGTCAACGATGGCCAGTGGCATCATGTGGCTGCCGTTTACGATGGAACTAACATGTTCCTCTATGTGGACGGCACGCTGGATGTTTCGCAGCCGGCCACGGGTTTGATTGCCCAAGACACCGATCCCATGTGCATTGGAGCAGACTCGAAGGCATATGTTCCCAGTTGTGGTTGTGCTGAACTGGGGTATTTCTTCAACGGGTTGGTTGACGAGGCGTCCATCTACAATCTGGCGCTGACGGCCTCGGAAATTCAGGCCATATACGCGGCAGGCAGCGGGGGTAAATGCTATACGCCCACTGCGCCGGTGATCGTAACACAGCCGACGAACCAGACCGTGGCGGTGGGCGGCACGGCAACATTCACGGTGGTAGCCGGCGGCACACCGTCGCCGGGGTATCAATGGAATTTCAACGGGACGAATATCGATGCAGCGACGAATGCGACGCTGACGCTGACTAACGTGCAGTTCAGCCAGGCGGGCAATTATGCGGTGCTGGTGACGAACCTGCTTGGTTCGGTGCTCAGTTCTAATGCGGTGCTGACGGTGACGCTGGATCATTTCGCCTGGAACCCCATACCGTCGCCGCGGTTCGTCAATACGCCGTTTTCCGTCATCATCCAGGCGCAGGACATGACCAATGGCCTGTTCACCAACTTTACCGGCCCCGCCATTTTGGGAACAACCAATGGCGTCGCCGTCACCCCGCCGGTTTCCGGCAGTTTTGTTCAAGGGGTATGGACCGGCACGGTGGTGATTTCGCAGACGGCTTCGAATTTGGTGTTGCGAGCTGACGACGGGCTCGGGCACTTCGGCTTGGCCAACCCGATCAATGTCATCAATCTGCCTAATCTGGGGATGATGCATTCCGGCAATATTGCCTTGTTCATGTGGCCGGTCGGCTACTCGGGATTCGTGCTGGAGACTTCGGGCAACTTGTCGCCGCCAGCCACATGGGTAGTGGTGCCCGATGTTCCAATCCAGATTGGCGATCAATACCTGCTGCCGCTGGAAATGAGCGGGACCAATGGTTTCTATCGCCTGTGGTTCACCGGCCCTTAAACACACAGTCGGGAATCAAGGAATTGACGAAGCGGGGCAATCTGTCAGCGTTGCCAGGACGGAGTTGCTTTGCTGCGAGAGCAACAATCCTGATGCCACTTAACTTGCCTTCACCTGCGCGATGAGCGCCTGCAGCGAAGCCTTGGCATCGCCGAAAAGCATCCGGGTGTTGTCCTTGTAAAAGAGGTTGTTTTCGATGCCGGCAAAACCCGCGGCCATGGAGCGTTTCATCACGATGACGGTCTTGGCGCGGTCGGCTTCAATGATGGGCATGCCGTAGATCGGGCTGCTCTTGTCCTCGCGCGCGGCGGGATTGACGACGTCGTTGGCGCCAATGACGAGGCACACATCCACACGGTCCATTGTGGGATTGATGGCTTCCATTTCGCAAAGCTGGTCGTAAGGGACGTTGGCTTCGGCGAGCAAAACGTTCATGTGACCGGGCATGCGGCCGGCGACGGGATGAATGGCGAAGCGGACTTCGACGCCGCGTTTGCCGAGTTCATCGGCGAGCTCGCGCACCTGATGTTGCGCCTGCGCAACTGCCATGCCGTAACCAGGCACGATGACGACCTGTTGGGCGTTACCGAGGAGCAGGGCGGCTTCGTCGGCCTGAATCGGCTTGACGGTGCCTCCGCCAACATGAGCAGCACCAGCGCCGCTGGACGAGGTGGTTGAGCCAAACGCGCCGAACAAAACATTTGTGACCGGACGGTTCATGGCTTTGCACATGAGCAGCGTCAGCAATGTGCCGGAGGAACCTACGAGCGTTCCGGCGACGATCATGGAAATGTTGTTGATGGTGAATCCGTCCGCGGCGACCGCGAGGCCGGTGAACGAGTTCAACAGCGAGATGACCACCGGCATGTCCGCGCCGCCGATGGGCATGACCATTGCCACACCGAAAACGAGCGCGAGTGAGAACATCACGATGAACGCCGTGGTGTTGGTCGTCGCCCAGCCGGTGAGATAAACGCACAGGCCGAGGATGACGGCGAGAACTAGGCCGTTGAGAATGTTTTGTCCGGGGAACGTGCGCGGTTTTTCGAGGTAACCCTGCAACTTGGAGAACGCGACAAGGCTGCCGGAAAACGACAGCGAACCAATTAATGTGGCGAACAGCATTGTGACAGTGAAGAACGTCGTGGTGCCTTCGGGGCTGTTTGCGCGCCGTAAAAATTCCAGGCTTGCGACCAAAGCCGCCGCACCACCACCCACGCCGTTGAACAGCGCCACCATCTGCGGCATCGCCGTCATCTTCACCGAATATGCGCCGATGGCGCCGATGATAAGGCCGGTCACAATGCCGACGACCATGAGAGTGCAGTTCAGATTCCAGCTCTGAAGTTTCATCAACGGAATCGTGGCAAAAAACGCGACGAGCATTCCAGCAGCGGCAACCAAATTGCCGTATCGCGCGGTTTTGGGCGAACTCAACAGCTTGATGCCGAGGATGAACAAAACTGCAACTGCAATAAATATGATGGCGATGAACGAGCTCATTTTTTCTTCTTGAACATTTGCAGCATGCGGTCGGTGACCATGAACCCGCCGAACACATTGGCCGAACCGAAAACGACAGCGATGAAGCCGAGCGCGATGGTCAGGGGGCTGTCCGCGCTGGCGAGCACCAGCATGCCGCCCAGCAAAATGATGCCGTGAATGGCGTTGGTGCCGGACATCAGCGGCGTGTGCAACATCGAGGGCACTCTGGAAATCAATTCAAACCCGAGAAAAATCGAGAGGACAAAGATGAAAAATACCAGAATTTCAGTGCTCATAAACTCAACCGGGTTTGGCCGCGCCCGCCAGCTTTTCATTTACGATTTTGCCGCCGTGCGTCACAAGACAGCCCTTGATGATTTCATCGTCGAGCTTGAGGACGAAATTTTTATTCTGCTTGTCCCAAAATTCCTCGACCAAATTCTCCAAGTTCGCCGAATAAACCTGGCTGGCATGGAGCGGCACGCGCCCCGGCAAATTGGCGATGCCGACGATTTTCACCCCGTTGTGGTCGGCCACCTTGTCCAAGATCGCGCCTTCGACGTTGCCGCCGTTCTCAATCGCCAGATCCACAACCACACTGCCGGGCTTCATCGCGTTGAGCATTTCAGCGGTGACGAGAATCGGCGCGCGGCGGCCAAACACCTGCGCGGCGGTGATGACGACGTCGGAGTCGCCGCAAACTTTTTTCATCGCGTCCCGCTGTTTCTGGATTTGTTCCTCGGTCAGCGCCTTGGCATAGCCGTCCTTCGTCTGGCCGGTTTCGCCAATATCAATCTTGAGAAATTGCGCGCCGAGCGATTTGACCTGTTCTTCCACAACGGGGCGCGTGTCGTAGGCGGTGACTTTTGCGCCAAGCCGTTTGGCAGTCGCAATCGCCTGCAAACCGGCGACGCCGACGCCGATAATGAATACTTTCGCCGGCAGAATCGTGCCCGCCGCCGTCGTCATCATCGGGAAAATTTTGTTGGAATAGCGCGCGGAGAGGATGACTGCCTCGTAGCCGCCAAGGTTCGCCTGCGACGACAGCACGTCCATCTTCTGCGCGCGGGTCGTGCGCGGAATCAGTTCCATGCTGATGGCGCTCACGCCGCGCTCGGCCAGTTTTTGAATCAATTCCTTCTCGTTGAATGGGTCCAGCAGGCTCGCGTGAATGCAGCCGGATTTCAGCAGCGCAATTTCCTCGACCGGCGGTTTGCGCACACGCAAAACCATGTCGGCGGAGTTGAGCAAGGCTTTGCGGTCGGCGGTGATCGTCGCGCCGGCGGCAGTGTAGGCGGCGTCGGCAAATCCCGCCCTCAGCCCAAGGCCTGCTTCGACTTCCACTTGCGCGCCGAGCTTGACCAGCTTGGCCGCGCTGTCCGGCGTCAATGGCGTTCTCGTTTCGCCCGGATGCGTTTCTTTGGGAACGGCAATCTTCATTTCTCGAAAAAAGTGGCGCGCACACTATCACATTCCCTTCCTAGCGGTAACTCAAATGTTGCCATTTTCTGTGCGTCTATTGCGGGCTTAATCAGCCACCCTTTTCAACGTCAACCGGCGGCGGTTTTGGCGGCATGGATGAACGCGCGCATTTTCGCGTGATCTTTTTTCCCCGGCGAAGATTCCACGCCGCTCGAAACATCCACGCCAAACGGCCTCACCTTTTGGATGGCTTCAGCGACATTTTCCGGCGTCAAACCGCCGGCGAGAAAAATCGGCCGGCCCGTTTTTTGTGCCTCGACGGCCAAATCCCAGTTAAAAACCCCGCCGGTGCCTCCGAGGGTGTCGGATGAATAAGCGTCCAGCAGCCATGCGTCGGTTTTGTATTTCGGCAACTCCTTCAGCGACCCGGTGTCGCGAATCCGAAAAGCCTTCATGCTCATCAAATCGAATTGCGTGCAAAATTCCGGCGGCTCGTCTCCGTGGAATTGGAGCAGGCTCAAACCGCATTCGCCGATGGCACGCACAATCTCTTCCTTCGGGGCGTTGACAAAAACCCCGATGCGCAGGATGAATGGCGGCAATTGTTTTGAAATTTCGGCGGCGGTTTCTATTGAAATGAATCGCGGGCTTTTTTCGTAAAACACAAAGCCCAGCGCGTCCGCACCCGCCTCGACGGCAACCTGCGCGTCAGTGAGGTTCGTGATGCCGCAAATTTTCACCCGCGTGCTCATGCCTCCGCTTTCTCTAAACCGAAAGCGCCGCGGACGCGAACTTTTTCAACCTCCGCGAGATCAACCATAGCCGAGTTGGCGGAAGATTTGATAAACGATGAAAGCGGCGAGGTAGGCGAGGCCGGTCATATAGATGATTTGAAACAGGGGCCACTTCAGGCTGTTCGTTTCACGGCGAACGACGACGGAAGTGGCGAGGCATTGCGCGGCGAGGATGTAAAAGACAAGCAGGCTCAAGCAAGTGGCGGTGGTAAAAACGGGCGCGCCATTGGTGCGGGTGGCGTGGTGCAGCGAGCTGTAAAGCGACGTGCGGCCCTGTTCGGTGGAGCCCTCGCCCACGCCGTAGACGACGGCCAGGGTGGAAACGATGACTTCGCGGGCGGCGAAGGAACTCATGATGCCGATGCCAATCTGCCAGTCGAAACCCAGCGGCCGGATCACAGGCTCAATAACGTGGCCAATCCGGCCGGCGAAGGAATGTTGCAGCGAACTTTGCGCCGTCAGGCGGCCGGCCGCGAGACGAAGTTCAACGGCCTGTTTTGCGTCGCCGGATTTTTCGACCTGGACGGCCTGTGTGGTCAGGGTGGCGGCGGCGGCAGGCGGGGCAGATTTGGGATAATGCGACAGCGTCCAGAGGAGCAGTGAAATCATTAGGATGATGGTGCCGGCTTGTTTGACAAAAATTTTGGCGCGGTCAGCGGTCTGCAAGAGGGCTGTGCGCAGACCGGGCAGGCGATACGGCGGCAATTCGATCACCAGCGGTTTGCTGCCGCCGGGCAGAATAGTGTGCTGAAAAATCAGGGCGGCGATCATGGCGAAAATAATACCCGTCGCGTAGGCACCGGTAAAAACCAGCGCGGCTTTGAAGGGCGATTGTGGAAAGAGCAGCGCCGTGACCATTGCATAAACGGGAATGCGCGCGGAGCAGGTCATCAGCGGCGTGATGAGGATGGTCACAAGCCGGTCACGCGGATTTTCGATCACGCGGGTGGACATGATGGCGGGGATGGCGCAGGCGTGGGCGGAAAGCAACGGAATGAACGCCTTGCCGGGCAAACCAAGCCGGCGCATGACCTTGTCCATCACAAACGCGGCGCGCGCCAGATAGCCGGTATCTTCCAGCAACGAAAGCGCGAAAAACAAAATGCAGATTTGCGGCAGAAACACGAGTATGCCGCCGACGCCGCCAATGACGCCGTTGACCAGCAGGCTCTGCAAATCGCTTTCCGAAACGCACGCCGCCACCCATGCGCCGACGTTGGTAAAGAGATGGTCAATGAGGTCCATCGGAATTTTTGCGGCCAAAAAAATCAGGACAAAGAGCGACAGCATTACGCCGGCAAAAATCACCATGCCGGCTATTGGATGTGTCAGGATTTCGTCCAGTTTTTCGGTATGCTGCGAACGGCGCGCAACCGCTGCATCCATGACCTTGGCCGAAACGGATTCGATCCACTCGTAACGCGCCTGATAGGGACAGCCGTCACATATGGCGCAATTGGGCTTGCAGTGCGCGACGGCCTCCGGCATCGCGCCGGCGGCGAGGCGTCCGATTTCACGCCGAAGATCGTCAATGCCCTTTCCAGTGCGTGCGGCAACCGGGACAACGGCACAGCCGAGTTCGGAACGGAGTTTCTCGACATCAATGTGAATCCCCTCGCGCCTAGCCATGTCCATCATGTTCAGCGCAATGATGACGGGGCAGTCGAGTTCGAGGACCTGGCTGGCCAGAAAAAGATTCCGCTCAAGGTTCGTCGCGTCCACGACGATCAGCGCAGCGTCCGGGGCGGCATGTTTCGCGAGGTGGCCGCGCAGGGCGTCACTCGCCATTTTTTCCTCCGGCGAAGAGCTTTCCAAGCCGTAAAGTCCGGGCAGATCCACCATGATGATTTGTCGCTGTCCGATTTGCATTCTACCGACCCTGCGTTCGATGGTGGTGCCGGGGAAATTGGCGGTTTTGGCGCGTAACCCCGTCAGTGCGTTGAAGAGCGTGGTTTTGCCCGCGTTGGGATTTCCAACCAACGCGAGAGTAAAAACATGATGCGGGCGTTGCCCTAGCGAAAGCGACGACTCAACTTTCATTTTCACAACCTCTTTCATGTGAAAGGCTACTTTTGCATCACGCAGCGGCCCGGCGGGCAGATCTCCAACCATACACACGAAGCCAGCGATGCTGATATACCGAGACGGGCACCAAAGACCCGCACAATGAGGGGATCGCCGGGCTTGACGACCTCGACCCGGCGTCCAATGCAAATTCCCAGCATTTTAAGGCGCTGTATGTCCTCACTTTCAGTCTCGATACGGCGAACAATGGCGCAGATCCGCGGTGACAGTTCATTAAGCCGTATCTTTGTGAGTGTTATGTTCGTTTTTGTTTCCATCTCTGATTTTATCTTAGTCGTCTTGGCTCTGATGCGCTACTTTCTTCTGTCTTTGGTTTGTCCCGCTTCTTTGGAAAAAGCGCACTCGCGCGCATAACCCGGAAATAAATCTCCAATTCTTTGTGAGTCCCCTGTGAATTTTGTGAAGATCTCCCGGTTTTTGGACTTTCTCCCTCGCTCTCTTCCCAAATCAATTTCCTTTCCCATCACTTTCCTTTGAGGCAGCCTTGACACATGCATTTGTTTGCTTTATTCACAATCCTTAATACTGATATCTTTTTATAAAGAAGAATACTATTAGTTGCCCATGAACCTAACCATCTCGAAGGACCAAATTATCAACGGGCTGCAGGCGGTTCAAAACGTGGTCAGCTCACGGACGACACTTCCCATTCTTTCAAATGTGTTGATGCGCGCCGAGGGGGACCGGGTTGAATTTACCGCTACAGACTTGGATGTAACCATAGCCTGCTCTGTAGAGGCGAAAGTAAAAAAGACGGGGGCGTCTACGGTTCCTGTAAAAAAACTCTTTGGGATTGTTCGGGAGCTGAATGGCAGTGAAATCGAAATCGAGGTGGACGAGAAAAACACATGCATCATTCACTGTGGAGCGTCGCTTTACAAAATCCACGGGCTGGGCGCAGATGAATTTCCTCCGCTACCAAAGTTCAAAGAAGACAAAAAAATCTCGATGCTGCAGGAAACCGTCAAGGCGATGTTGAAAAAAACATCATTTGCCATTTCCACCGACGAATCGCGTTATGTGCTCAATGGAGTATATGTCAGCCTGAAAGACCATAAGATGACAGTGGTCGCAACGGACGGACGCCGCTTGGCACTTGTGGATGAAGAAGTGGACATCTCGGAAAAAAGCCAGGGAGAATTTATCGTGCCGGCCAAGGCGGTGAATGAATTGAACCGTCTCCTGCAGGAGAAAGGGGACTTGGAGATCAAATTCAGCGAGAATCAGGCTGCGTTTAAGCTGAAGGATGACAAGGGATTCTCCATCCTCATCATCACCAAGTTGATTGAAGGCAATTATCCGAATTACCGCCAAGTCATTCCCGCCGAAACCAAAGAGCGAGTGCCACTCGCGCGGGAGGAATTCCTGCATGCCCTGCGCCGCGCAGAAATCATGACCAGCGAGAAGGCCAATTCCGTCAGGTTGACCTTCAGCAAAAACAACCTTGCCATCACCGCAAACTCCCCGGAGGTCGGGGAAGCCCGCGAAAGCCTGGCGGTGAACTACAAAGGCAAGGAAATCGCCATTGCCTTCAACGCCAAATATCTCATCGAACCGCTCAACGCGCTGACGGAAGACGAAGTCTTCTTTGAATTGATTGATGAGCTAAGCCCGGGAGTCCTTAAAATCAACGGCCCGTTCCTCTATGTCGTCATGCCGATGCGGTTGAGTTGAAACTCTGACGCAAAACAGGGGAAAGAATTACGCCCGCCGCTCTTTAATCGCTGCGATAATATCCGCAACCACTTCACCCTTCGGCTTCGCGCCGAGATTGCCTTTGCCGTGAAGGCGAACTGAAACTGCGCCGGCTTCCATGTCGCGCGGGCCAATGACCAGCATCGTGTGCACTTTCGCTTCTTCGGCGCGCTGGATTTTACCGTTGATTTTGTCGGTGCCGTAATCGCCTTCGGCGCGGACCATGTTCGCACGCAACTCAGCCGTAATTTTCTTCGCGTAATCCACCAACGGAGCTTCTTCGCCGATGGTCAGGACGCGGACCTGTTCGGGCGCTAGCCAGAGAGGGAAATTGCCGGCGTAGTGCTCGATCAAAAAGCCGATGAACCGTTCATGCGTGCCCAGCGGCGCGCGATGGATGCACAGCGGCGTCTTGTCCTTGTTATCCTTGTCGCGATAGACGAGACCGAAACGTTTAGGCACAGCGAAGTCCACCTGATTGGTCGCCAGCGTGAATTCACGGCCGATGACGCTCCAGACCTGCACGTCAATCTTCGGCCCGTAAAACGCCGCCTCGTTGGCCGCCTCGACGTAATTGATGCCGGATTTCTTCAGGACGTCGCGCACCATGTCCTCGGTCTGCTTCCAAAGCGCGGGTTCATTGACGTATTTCTTGTCCATGCCCTCCGGCGCGGACGTGCTGAAACGCATGACATATTTCTCGATGCCGAAGATTTTGAAATATTTCAGATACATTTCGTTGACCGCGTTGAACTCGGACGCGAACTGCTCCGGTGTGCAATAGATGTGGGCGTCGTTCATGTTCAGCGACCGCACGCGCATCAGGCCAAACAGCTCGCCGGACTGTTCGTAGCGGTAGTTGGTGCCATATTCCGCCAGACGCAACGGCAAATCGCGATAACTGCGCGGTTCCGCCGCAAAAATGCGGTGATGATGCGGGCAGTTCATGGCCTTGAGGTAGTAGCGGTTTACCTCGCCCATCCCAGCCATCGCGATGTCCGTCCAGAATTTGAACCTGGCTAATCGCTCAATGTTTTGACGCTTTTCGGGTTTTTGCTGCGCAAGCCGGGCCTCCATGAATTCGAGCGATTTCTCAATCGGCAAAGCATGAAATTGTTTTGCCAACTCCTTTGTGTCGAGCCCAAGTTCAGTGGCGATTTCCCGCGTTATCCTTTCTGTTTCCTTCTGTGCTTCTGCCATCAGAGCTTGCGTTTCGCCCTCTGCCCGCAGCTCCATCGGCGGAAACATCGACTCCGCGTAATAAGGCAAATGCCCAGAGGTTTTATACATTTTCTCCTTGGCGATGTGCGGCGTCTTCACCAGCACGTAACCGGCGGCGAATTCGGTTTCCTTCGCGAGCTTTTCCAGTTCTTCGGCAATCGCCGCACCTTTGGGCAGCCAGAGCGGCAGGCCGGGCCCGACGTATTCGGTGTCAATCGCGAACAGTCCCATTTCCTGTCCAATCTTGCGGTGGTCGCGGCGCTTGGCCTCATCGAGCATTTTGAAATACTCATCCAACTGGGTCTTGTTCTTGAACGCGGTGCCGTAGATACGTTGAAGCTGCGGGTTCTTTTCATCGCCCTTGTAATAAGCGCTGGCCACATGCGTGAGCTTGAACGCGCCGATGTTGCCGGTGCGCATCACGTGCTGCGGGCTCCATTCGCAAAGGTCAATGAAGTCGCCGTTTTTGCAGTAGGTGATTCGTTCACCTTCGGGAATGTCCTTGAGATTGCCGATCTTGAATTTACTCGGATTGCCCGGACGTTCGGTCAATCCGCCGAGGCGTCCGCTTTGCGCGTCCTTCATCGCTTGCTCGCGCGTCACGACGACTTTCTCGAACGTATGGTTGGCCTTGATTTCCTTTTTCATCTCGGCCTCGATGGCCGGAAAATCTTCGGGCGAAATGCGGTGCGAGAGTTCGATGTCGTAGTAGAAGCCGTTTTCGACCGCCGGGCCGGAGGCGAACTGGGCGTCGGGCCACAGGCGCAGGATGGCGGTGGCCATGACGTGGGCGCAGGAATGCCGGATGCGCTCCAGCTCGGTCATTTTCGCGCGGTCATCAGGCGGCTTGCTTTCCATGAAAATAGATTAACCACGAAGACACGAAGACACGAAGAAGAATTTTGAGGTAGAACGCACTCTCCGCAGTGCGCCGCTTCGGTCGGCTCGGAGAACCGACCCTACCAAAACCCTTGTTCCTTGGTTGTTCAAAGCTTCACCGGGCGGTTTTCCAGATGGTGAGCAGTGCGCCGAAGCCGCAGAGTAGCAACGCGCTCACGGCCACCGCGCCGCTGTTGGCGTATTGCGGCACCCATTGCAGCGATGCCGCGCCGACCGCTGGCCCGACAAAGTTGCCCACGCCGATGGCGGCTTCGTGAATGCCGCCGAGTTCACTTTTGGTTTCGCTCGCGTCCATCGAGTAAAACAACGACGAGTAATAAATCAGCCCGATTGCCACGCCGAAAAAGATTTGCGCCACGAGCAGCACGGCAAGACTCGGCACGATGAGAATCGCCGCGAACGAAACGACAAGGAGGCCGAACGCCGTCACGAGCCAGTGAAAGCGGTAATGCCAGCCGGGCCAGGACCACAGCACGAGAAATATGCCGAGCCGCGCAAAGCACCAGAGCGAGCAGGTGAATCCCGCCAGCATCGGCGAGAGATGCAACCGCAAGGCGAGGCCGGGAATGACAGCAAGAAGTGTATTGATGGCGACGTAGGCGAACGGGTTGGCGAGCCACGCCATGCGCAGAAAGGCCTTCGCCTTTGCCGGCGATGGCCGGTAGGGGTCGGGCGGTGGGGGCGCAACGGGCGGTTTGTTGACGGCCAGAAGGGCCTGTTCGGCTGCGTAATTTTGCAGCCAGAAGGTCAGGGCAAGCTGGATGAGCATAATCCCGATTGGCAAGTAGTAGATGCTTCTGAAGCCAAACTTTTCAATGAACATGCCGCCGATGAAATACGCCAGCGCATTGGTCACCGCCCAGGTGATGTTGTACAGGCCGACGGCGCGCGGCACGCCTTCGGGCGTTTCGCCTTCGCTGACGAGGGCTTCAATCGTCGGCCAGATGAGACACATGCCGAGGGTGACGACGATTGCGGTGAGGATTTGGCCCGGCACGGAATTGAGTTGTGAACCGACGACCAGCGCGACGAGCATGATGCTGAACCCGAGTTTGAGCGCGGTAAAATAACCGTAGCGCCGCGCGAACCGCCCGGCCTGCCAGGAAGCGAACGTGTAAACCAATCCGAGCAGCGCGGCAAGGGCGAGGTTGTCCTTGTCAGTGAAGCCGTGCTGCGCCTGCATGAAAAAGTAGAGGTAGTTGAAAAAGAGCACCGTGGCGAAGGAACCCATTCCCTCGATCGTGTAACAGGCGGTCTTGAAGCCGAGCCCCTTTTTAATAGTCATAGAGTCCGCTGTCCCTTGTGTAGCCATGGCTGCCACTGCCGCCGCTTTCGCCACCCATGAAATCGCCAAGCACGTCGCCCATGTCGGCCTCGATTTTTTCCGGGTCTTCACCGGCTTCGAGGCGTTTGATGGCCGTGTCGAGTTCCCTCGGAACCGAGCCGGGGGGCATAAGATCTTTCATTTTCCGCATCATGTGCGCCATGTGCCGCGGATTGTTTTCGTCCAGATGCTCCATGTCACGTTCCATTTCCATCATGGCGCGCCCGACGCGCGGATCGTCGAAATCGGGCATCGGCGGTTCATCGCCCGCAGCTTCGATTTTGGCCGCCGGTTCTTTCAGGCCGCGCGTCGTGGCGAAGCGGCTGATTCGCCTGGACATTTTTTAATTGCCGCATTTGGGGCAGACCGGCTGGCGGCCGGGGTTCGTCCGCTTCGAAAGGAAGCTGAAAATCTTCCGGCACTTCGGACAGGCAAATTCGTAAATGGGCATAGGCGACGCGAAAAATAAACCACGAAGACTCAAAAATACGAAGAAATTTTGGAGATTCAGCCACAAAATGCGGGGGAGCGGAGCAACAACCAGCGTTTGAAATCCGCAATTAATGGTCTAAAATCGGGAATCGAATGAAAACCGCCTATGAACTCGCGATGGAACGGCTTAACAAAGCCAGGCCGGCTGTCAAACTCACCGACGCGCAAAAGGGGCAACTTGCGGCATTGGATTCGAAATACGCCGCGAAGATTGCCGGGCGCGAAATCTCGTTGAAGGATGAAATCACGAAGGCCGCTGCGGCGGGTGACGCGGAAAAGGTTGAGGCGCTCCAACAACAGTTGGTCAAGGAACGGAAATCCCTTCAAGCCGGGTTGGAAGGGGAAAAGGAGCAGGTGCGGCAGGGAAAACCATAACCGCAAGTTAAACCTGCGATTCCCAGCACGTAAAAGTCGCGGTTACGGAGTTGGTACGGGCGGGATTTTGTTTTGTCGGTGGAATAAGAATCGGTTGCGCTCCGTCCCGTTCCAGTCGCTGAATCTGTTTCTTCTCAACGATTTTGATTTCCTGCTTGAGGGTATTCAAAGTTTGGATGTTGGCGGTCGCGTAGATCAATAGGAGCGAAAGAATAACCAACAAAGCTATTGTCATGAAACCGCGTTCGCCGTGGCGCATGGCGGTTCTGGTGATTTTACTCGGAAAGATTTTCATGGCTGATTCGCCGTATGGGGCGCAGCGAAAAAACTGAACACAGGCTGGACGTGTATGGTTCTGTTCGACGAGGGTTGCAATTCCAATTCCCAACGCCAGGCGACAACGTGCTTGCGCACATCAGCTGCCATTTGTGAACGTTTAACTTTCGGCAACAGGACGACCCACGATGCGTCAGAGCCGACTTTTCGGAAAGCCTCCGCTTCTGCAAATTTGTAGTAGACATCACCTTGGCGATGCGGGATGCGGACAATTTGGGTGGATCCCTCAATTTGAATCGGGCCGGTGGCATTGCGAACGTCGTCCCGCCACAGCTCGCCGGCGTGCAAGACGCGTACGATGTCGTCGGCGTTGCGGCGCAACGCTTTCATGTTATCGAAACATTTGCAGAAAGCCATTATGCTGACACCCATCAACGTCGCAAAAACCGCCATGTAGACGAGACACTCAATGAGTGCGATACCGTGCAATTGGCGCATGGAAGTTAGCTCACGGGTTTTCATTTCACCGTCACCTCCCGGACAATTTTGCCGCCTTGGTATTTTTTCTGTGGCAGCCATTCCAAACGCAAATGTTTGCCGGTGATGGTAAGCTTAAATGCGCCCGGCGGCAGGTTCTTGGCCGCTTCGGCACTGACCGAATATAGTTGTGTGCCTTCCTGAAATGCGCGCCATTCACCCGCAACCAGCACTTCCATTTCACCGTCCACAATTTCCATGGCAACCGCCTTGTTGTAATAAGCGCGAAGAAGTTTTTGCTCACGGCCGATGGAGAACGCGAGCGGCAGCACCGCAACCAAAATGATAGCCATCGCGACGGCCAGTTCGGCCATCAACATGCCACGTTCGCGCAGACGCTGTGGGATCTGGTTCACCATAAAACCCCGGCGTTGATGATGGAAACCAGAAACATGAAAACAGAAACAACGACTGTGCCAACGAAAAATCCGCTCCATAAAACCAAGGCGGTGGTAATTCCGTGCGCAGCGGCCTGTTCCCGCTGAAACGCTTTCGCATCGAGCGCTTCGTGCCAGCCAGCAAGCGCCTGAAGGAAACCAGAGTGTGCGTGAAACGCGTTCGTGAGCCGCCAGCGAAATTCGCCTGCATCATCCATTGCCTGGACGGCTTCCGTCAACTTCATGCCCTGCTTCAAACCATCCACGGTGTGCGCGGCGCGGCGGCGGAAAATTTTGTTGGCGGTGCATTCAGCAGCGAGCGTCACCGCTTCGGATTCGGGCACGCCGGAATCAAGAAGAATGGCGAGCATGGTGGAGAAATCGCGTTGCATCCGCTTTCGCCGCCACGACAGCCGATAATGAACCCGCTCCAAAACTGGGAACCACGAAACGACGCGCGGCCCGCCGATGTAAATAAACGCCGCCAGCCATAATAAAAGCAGCAAAACGGTTTGGACGGCCATAATCACTGCACGATGATCAAAGAGAAACCGGACCGCATTTGCCTGTCCGCTGCCCATATCGGCGGCAATTAACAAAAACCTCGGTATCACGAACGTTGTGATGATACAAAACACAAAAAAACCGGTTGGCGTGATGACGAATGTCAAGACAACAAGATAATTGATAGCTCCACGGGTTTGGGAGACGGCGTCTGTGAGTAGTTGTCGGCAGGCAGGCAGCACTTTTTGAAGGTCACCCAAGCGTTCGCCCACTCTCAACATCGCGCTGACTTGCGGCGGCAATAGTTGCGGCACTTTCGCCAGTGAGTCACCGAGGCGCAAACCCTTTGCCAGCCAAGCCGCCAGCCGGTCGATTTTTTTTCCTAAAATCCGGTCGTGGCTTTGCGAAATGGAAATGAGGGATTCTTCAACTGGCTGGCCGTGTTTGATGGCAGTTTCGACCAGGTCCAGAAACAGTCGCGCCCGTTCCGCGCGCCGCATCGGTAGCGTCAGCAGATAATGAATCAGAAAAAGAAAGCTGAAGACGCTGGCGATCCAAATGACGAGCAAAAACAGCGTTACCATGAATCTGATCAAGATGTCGGGATCGAAATTCACAAGTTAAAAATCATTCAATTTCCATTGTTATCCTATTGTCAATCAGAACCCGAGAGCGCTCTCATAAACGAGACGAATACGGAGACAACCGGTTGAATTTGAGTCACAATCATAAGCCCCAAGCCCAGGACCGAACAAGGCAGCGCCGAATAGAGCAGCATTTCAGTGCGATAGTTGGCGCGGGCTTGGTAAATACCTGCCGCACGCTCAAAACCGGTAGCCAAATCTTCACCGGCATGTGCAACCATCCAGAGAAAGAGCGGTGGAAACACCCGACCAGCCTTCGCCATTTCCACAAATTGTCCATGACCCGCGGCCAATCGTTGCCGCCATTGGGTTAGTTCAGTTTCGGCTGGAGTTCCCTTTTCCAATTGCTCCACCAACCCCAGCGCCTTGTCGAGCGGCACGCCGTTTTTCAGCATCAACGCCATCGCTGATGCGACTTGCGCGAGGCTGGCTTCTTTAAAAGCCGGCAGCCGCCAGCGCAAAGCGCGGCGCAACGGCGGCGTGGCGAGCGCAATCAGCACCGCCAGGACTGCGAGACCCAAAAGGAAAGGCGAGGCCCAAATACCAATTAAAATACGCGGCGTTTGAATCCAGTTGCCGAACAGCGCGGTCGTGTCGGATTGAATGGCCGCGTGCAAAAGGAAGGACAGAAAACACGACAACAGAAATGCGCCAACCAGCACAATCGCCGGATAAACCATCAAACCTTTCAGCCGCGTCCAAATCATGTGCCGACGCTGGTAGTGATCCGCCAACAGCGTCAACATGGCGGGCAGGTTATTGCTTTGCGCGCCGACCTCAAGCATCTGCCGATACAACTCCGGCAGTTGACGGGCACGCGCCGCCTCACGCAACGGCACGCCTTTGGCCAAATCCGCTTCGAGCAATTGTAGCTCCGATTTCAAGGTGCTGTGCCGCATGTCGGCGCACAGCCGGCGTAACGCACCTTCGAGCGGGATGCCATCGCGCAGCATCGCCGCCAACTGTTGGTTAAAAAAGGCAAATTCGTCGTATTTCATAGGCCGAAGACCCGATGGTATTCAGGTTCGTTGGTGATGCGTTTTTGCAGAAGGTCGCGTGCTGATTCCTCCAGCGTGTGTTGCAGCGTCACGGTTTGCAACGCTTGCGAACGAATCTGCGCACGCAATGATTCATCCACCCTCAACCATTCCACGAGCGGCACGCGACCTTGATAACCGGTTTGCAGGCAGGCTGCGCAACCCGCGCCGTTGCAATTGCGGCAGAGCGCGCGGATCAGACGCTGGTTCAAAACCAGTTCCACCGATGCCGCAATGGCCGAACGGTCGGCACACAACACCAGCAATCGCTCGAATACTCCCCGGCATGAACCGGCATGCAACGTTGAAATCACCAGATGCCCGGTCAACGCGGCGCGCACGGCGATGTTGGCGGTTTCCTCATCGCGGATTTCGCCAATCACCAGCACTTGCGGGTCCTGCCGCAGCAAATGCCGCGCGGCCTTCGCAAAATCCAGTCCGCGCGCTTCGCTCACTTCCGTTTGCATCACGCCGGGAACGATTTGTTCCACCGGGTCTTCCACCGTGATGATGTGCCGCCCGCCCGATTCGGCCAAGTGGCGCAGGCAGGCATAGATCGTCGTCGTTTTGCCGCTGCCCGCCGGACCGGTGAGCAAAAGCAAACCCGAACTTTGGCGAAGGAAGCTTTTCAACTCCGCGCCGGCTTCGTCGGGAAAGGCGAGTTCGGACAATCCCCTGGCGGAGCTGGCGTTGAAAAGCCGGAGAACGATTTTTTCACCAGTTACCGTGGGATACGTTGCCACGCGGATGTCACTGGCGGAATGCACGGTGTTTTTATCGATTCGGCCATCTTGCGGCAGCGATTCCTGGTAGGTTTTCAGCCGTGCGAGAAACTTGATGCGTCCCAAAACACGGTCGGCGATATCAGTTGGGAATTGCGTCACAGGCGTCATTAATCCGTCCAAACGGAACGAAACGGCCGCACCGTTGCCATCCATTTGCAAGTGAATATCGCTGGCTGCTGCGTGCTCGGCTTGACGGATGAGTTGCTCCACAATTTCCGGCGCGGACGCACGAAAACTCTTCAGTCTTTCCTCAGACTGTTTTTCCACAGCGATCATGGATTCTTATGGAACGCTCCCAATTTAGCAGCTTGCCACGGAATAACAATTGAAAACCGCCCAATACCCGAAGAATGAACAGTTGAAAAAGCCGCTGGTGCGCGCGAGAGGATTTGAACCTCCACCCATTTCTGGACCGGATCCTAAGTCCGGCGCGTCTGCCATTCCGCCACGCGCGCAATCAATACCAAGTTGCGCCACAACCGGCGGAATCTCAAGCCCGCTTTTGCCATTCGCATTGAACCAACGCGCCATTGCAGCCGCCGAAAAGTTCGTTTAAATTCATGCCATGTCATTTGGGAACCGGCTTTTGTTCAGCGCGTGCGCCGTGTGGTTCGGCGTCGTGTTGAGCGGTTGCGCGCCGTCGGGACAGAGTCAGTCGGACGAGGAAAAAGAGCCGCATTATATTCTCGGCAAAAGCCGCGTCAACGCGATGGATTTTCGGGGAGCGATTGAGGCGTTCGAGGAATCGTTGGAGGTGAATCCGCATTCAGCGTCGGCGCATTTTGAACTCGGCTGGCTTTACGATGAAAAGGAGCCCGACCCCGTGGCGGCGATTTATCATTACCAGCAATATTTGAAACTGTGCCCGGGCGCCGACAACGCGGAGGTCATCAAGCAGCGTATTTACAGTTGCAAACAACAATTGGCCGCCGATGTGACGCCATTGTCCAGCGCGCCTGCCGCGCAAAAGCAGCTTGATCAATTGGCCGACCAGAACCGGCAATTGCAGGACGAGGTGAACAGGTGGCGCGCGTATTACGCGAGCCAGTTGGCGGCGGCCAAGACCAATTCGCCGCCGCCGCCGAACAATGCCGTTGCGCAGCCAACGCCAACTAGGCAGACCGGTGCGAATGCAGGCCGTTCCGGCAATACCGCGACCACTGCCAGACCACGCACACATACGGTTGCCGCCGGTGAGACGGCGGTGGGCATCGCGCGCAAATTCGGCGTGAAATTGAGTGCGCTGCAGGCGGCGAACCCGGACATGAATCCCAGCCGGATTCACGTCGGTCAGGTTTTGAACATTCCACCGCCGTAAACAGTACGCCCGGCCCGCTCGAAGATACTTTTCCGGCATCGGCAAAAGACGGGGAACAGCCCAAATCAGCATCAATTCATGCACTTTTACTGTGCCACAAAGTTTCCATTTAACTTGTTGACCGATTTCATAATTGTGCCAAACTGTCACTCTTAATTCATTGGGAATTTGCTTTAATGGCAGCGCCAAAATCCAGTTTTCTCGACAAAGTGCTTGGCCGCATCGGGCGGCTGGACGCGGAGGGTTTGCAGACAGTTGTTCAGCGGCTCGCGCGCGAGCGCAGTTTTCTCGAAACACTATTCAACACGATTGAGGACGGTGTGCTCGTGGTGGACGAGCAGGGCCGCATTCTTTACTTCAACCAGGCCGTCACCCGGCTTATTGGTTTGCAATCCGGCGCCGAAGGCCAGCACATCACGCGTTTCCTGCCGGAACTCGATTGGGAAACCATTTCGCGTTTTGACACTGAAAGCAGTGCGCATGTCGCACGGCATGAGTTTGAAGTGCAATATCCGCGTCCGCGCTTCCTGCTGCTTTATGCCGCGCCGCTCGGCGGCGAAACGGCGGGCAGTTCCGGCGTGGCATTGATTTTGCACGACGCGACCGAGGCGCGGCAGAAAACGTTCGAGGCCATCGAAAGCGAACGCGTCCAGGCGCTCACACTGCTCGCCGCCAGCGTCGCGCACGAAATCGGCAACCCACTTAACGCACTGCACATTCATTTGCAACTCATGGAGCGCGAATTAAAAAAACTCAACGCGGGTGCGGCAAATTTAATTTCGGGACCCCATTCACAAACACTTGCCGCCGGGGCCGACACGGTGGAAATTTCACACAGGCTGTCGCAGTATCTTGACGTGGCCAAGGGCGAAATTGTCCGGCTGGATTACATCATCACCCAGTTTTTGGAGGCGATTCGTCCCGTGTCACCGCAATTGAAACTCGTTTCCCTCAACGACATCGTTGAAAAAACCCTGGAATTGCTGCGGCCGGAACTGGACAATCGCGGCCTGAATGTGAAAACCAAGCTGGCGGCCGGGTTGCCGGCGGCACCGCTCGACCCGGCGCAACTGCAGCAGGTTTTGGTGAACCTCGTCAAAAACGCGATGCATGCGATGACGAAAGGCGGCACGCTGACGTTGCAAACCGGCGAGGGCGCGGATGACGTTTGGGTCAGCGTGACTGACACCGGCGGCGGCATTCCGCAGGAACAAATCAGCCGCATTTTTGAGCCGTTTTTTACGACGAAGAAAAGGGGCACCGGTCTCGGTCTGATGATTGTGCAACGCATCGTGCGCGCGCACGGAGGCCGCATTGAGCTCGAAAGCCGCGTTGGACGCGGCACGACATTCCGTATCTGGCTGCCGTTGCATGAACGCAGGCCACGTTTGCTGGAAGAAAAGATTGAAACCGCCACTGGACGCGGATGAATTTTACACAATATTGAAGACCTGTGACTGAAAAACCGACATTGCTGATTGTGGACGACGAGAAGCCGACGCGTGACGGGTTGCGCGCGGCGCTTGAGGATCGTTACGACACTTATGTGGCCGAAGATGCAAAGGCCGCGATGGAATTGCTCGAGCGCGAAAATTTCGACGTGTTGCTCACGGATTTTCGCCTGCCGAACGAGGATGGTTTGAAACTCATCGCGCGCGCCAAGTCGCTCACCCGTCCGCCAGTTTGCATTTTGATGACGGCTTACGGTTCGGAGGAACTGGCGGTGGACGCGATGAAACGCGGTGCGGACGATTACATTGCCAAAGGCCGGCTGCAAATTGACGAGTTGGAGATGCGCATCGCCCGCGCGTTGCGGCAGCAAAACCTCGAAACGGAAAACGTTTCGTTGCGCCAGCAACTTGATTCGAAGTTCGGCCTCGAAAACATCATTGGCGAGTCGGCGGTGATGAAGGAGATTTTTGAAATCGTCCAACAAGTTGCGCCGACACGGGCGACGGTATTGCTCGCGGGCGAAAGCGGCACGGGCAAGGAATTGATTGCGAAGGCGATTCACCAACTCAGCCCCCGCGCAAAACAGTCGCTTGTGACGGTTCAATGCGCCGCGCTCGCGCCGACGTTGCTCGAAAGCGAATTGTTCGGCCACGAAAAGGGCGCGTTCACCGGCGCGCATGAGCGGCGCATCGGTCGTTTCGAGCAGGCACAGGGCGGAACACTTTTCCTCGATGAAATCAGCGAAATTGACGCGGCGATTCAGATCAAACTGCTGCGTTTTTTGGGCGAGCGGACGTTTGAGCGGGTCGGCTCGAATAAAACGCTAACTGCGGACGTTCGTTTGATTACAGCGACGAATAAGAATCTTGAGGAACTTGTCAAAGCTGGAAGTTTCCGCGAGGACTTGTTTTTCCGATTGCGCGTGGTGGAAATCACGCTACCGCCGTTGCGGGCGCGGGCAGGTGATATTCCGTTGCTGGCGCAGAGTTTTTTACGCGAATTTGCGCGCGAGAACGGCAAAGCCGTAAACAGTTTTACGAGCGATGCGTTGGAACTGTTGATGAATTATTCATGGCCGGGCAATGTGCGCGAGTTGCGCACAGCCATCGAACACGCGGTGGTGCTTTGCCGCGGTGAAAAAATTGGAGCACGCGATTTGCCCCGACAGATTGCCGTCGGGGTGCGTGCGGGTGGGCAAACCGGCAATCTGGTGCCATCGCTGGCACGAAATGATCTGACAGTGAAGGAAGCGGAGAAACAACTGATCGTTCGCGCATTGAAAGAAACGGATGGCAATCGCACGCTGGCCGCCAAAAAAATTGGCATGAGCCGGCGGACATTCCACCGCAAGTTGCACGCGTATCATTTGGAAGGATTTTGACCATGCCCTTTCCACAGGATTGGATTCACAAGCTCGAGAAAGGCACAAGGGGGGGATATTTGAAAGTCACCGCTTTCTGCCTTGCGATTCTGACATTAATGGTGGTGTACGATTTGCGCGCGTATCGAAATTTCGCCACGCCGGAAGCCATGGATGCAGCGCAGTTGGCGCGTAACATCGCGGAGGGCAGGGGTTACACCACGCTGTTTATCCGCCCGTTCAGTCTTTACCTTGTACAAAGTCATAACCAGGCCAAGTCCGCGGATCCGCTGGCAAGTGCCGGCACGGACTTCGCGCAAATCAAAATCGCGCACCCAGACCTTGCCAATCCGCCGGTATACCCGCTTGTGCTCGCCGGGTTGATGAAAGTGCTGCCATTTCACTATCCGTTGGACCTTAAAAGCACTTTTTGGAGCAACAACGGGAATTTTCAGCGTTATGAGCCGGATTTTCTGATCGCGGTGTTCAATGAAGTTCTTTTGCTGGTTGTGGTTGTGCTGACGTTTTTTCTCGGGCGGAAATTGTTCGACGCGGGCGTGGCACGGTTTTCCGCCGTTCTCGTGTTGGGTTGCGGATTGCTCTGGCGGTTCAGCGTGTCGGGTTTGTCCACGATGCTGCTCATGATTATTTTTTTCGGGCTGACGTGGTGCGTCTTGCGAATCGAGCAGGTAGCGAGCGCCCCACAACCCCGGCCCGGGCGGTTTCTCGGTCTGGCAATCACCGCGGGTCTGCTGGCTGGCGTGGGTGCGCTCACGCGGTATGCGTTTGGATGGATCATTATTCCGGTGGGGTTGTTTCTGATTTTCTTTGGCGGACAACGACGGATGTTGCACGCCTTGGTGGCGTTGAGTGCATTCGCGCTGGTGCTGACGCCGTGGGTTGTTCGTAATTTTGCAGTCAGTGGCACGCCCTTTGGCACGGCGGGTTTTGCAATTGTCGAAGGAACAACGGTGTTTCCCGGATTTCAATTGGAACGTTCCCTGCATCCCGATCTCACGTCCGCTTTGTGGCTGACGCCGTATGCGCTCAAGCTTTTGCAGAACGCACACACAATCCTGCAGGATGCCCTGCCCAGATTGGGCGGCAGTTGGGCGAGCCTGTTGTTCTTGGCAGGTTTGCTGCTGAATTTCCGGAGCGCGGCGGTGCGTCGAATGCGCTATTTTTTATTGATGTGTCTGGCCGTCTTCGTCGTGGTGCAGGCCTTGGGGCAAACGCAACTTTCCGAGGAATCGCCTGAAGTGAATTCCGAGAATCTTTTGGTGCTATTGGTGCCGCTCGTGTTCATTTATGGCGTGAGCCTGTTCTTCACGTTGCTCGACCAAATGGCGTTGCCTATGCGGGAATTGTATTATTTGGTGAAGATCGTATTTGTGGGATTATGTTGCGCGCCGATGATTTTCGCGCTTCTGCCGCCCAAAACCGAGCCGGTGGTTTATCCGCCGTATTATCCGCCGGAGATTCGGCAAACCGCCGGTTGGATGAAGGAAAATGAACTGATGATGAGCGACGTGCCTTGGGCGGTTGCGTGGTACGGCCAGCGCCAGTGCGTGTGGCTGACAATGAATGCGCAGGATGATTTCCACGCCATCAACGATATGAAACCCGTGCAAGCGCTTTATCTCACACCCAAGACGATGGACGGCAAGCTGCTGTCAGACATGGGGCTTGGGATGGAGAACAGTTGGGGCAGTTTTGTCGCGAATGCCATGGTTCAAAGGCAAATCCCCGGGAATTTTCCGCTGCGTTATGTGCCATCAGGTTCGGCTGCCATTGCATCAGGGCTTTTCCTGACCGATTGGGAACGCTGGAAAACAAATCAAAAATAGGGTATTGCGCCGCTGGGAATTTTACGCCGCGGCCCGCCGCAAACGGTCGGTAATACCCGACCATTCCGGCGCCGCGGGAGGCGCTTCGATGACGACTAATTTCACGCCCATTTCATCACAGCGGTGAAACTCCGCGTAAATCGCCTGCGCAAACGCCCCTGCGTCATGTGGAATCACGCTGACACACGCAAAATTCGCCGCCGCTGGAACCCGTGTATGCGCGATGACGCAACAATTTCCAATTTCAAATTGCCGGTTTTCAATTTGTTTTCGCAGGTCAGCATCATTGCGCCAGTTTAGAACCAGCAGCTTTGCCTTCGGCGCATAATGTTTTTTCAACAAGCCCGGGCCGCGTAACGCAGATTTTGGACTTTGGACCTTGGACTTTAGGCTGTGAACTTTGCCAACAACGGCCGCCAGCGACTCCGCGTGGATCATGCCCGGACGCAAAATTTGCGGCGGCGAAACCATCAAATCGAGCACGGTGGATTCGATACCAACTTGCGATTGTCCACCGTCCACAATCAAATCAATTTTCCCGCCGAGTTGTTTACGAACATGCCTGGCATTCGTTGGCGAAACACAACCCGACAAATTTGCGCTTGGCACGGCGAGCGGGAAGCCGCACTCGCGAATCACGGCTTGAATGAACGGATGACTCGGCCAGCGCACGCCGACGGTTGGCCCGCCTGCTGTGACGATGTCGGAAATTACCGTCGCGCGCGGCAACACGAGCGTCAACGGGCCGGGCCAAAATGCTTTTGCCAATTTATCCGCAGTTGTCGGCCACTTGGTCACGCAACGCTTCGCCATTTCAACGCCGTCGATGTGGACGATGATTGGATTATTCGCGGGACGGCCCTTGATTTTGAAAATTTTTTCAACCGCTTTTGCATCGAGCGCATTGGCAGCGAGGCCATAAACAGTTTCTGTCGGCAACGCAACGACTTCGCCGGCGCGAAGCAATTTTACCGCGCGTTTCACGGCGGCGGCGAAAAGCGCAGGCGTGTGCGTGGACAGAATCTCGGCGGTCACGCCCTATTCATAGCGCAACGCCTCGATGGGGTCGAGTTGTGAAGCTTTGCGGGCGGGGTAAAAGCCGAAGAAAATCCCCACTGCCGCGCTGAAAACAAAGGCGAGGATGATGGAATTAGCGGAAACCAGCGTGGGCCAGTGTTTGATGAGGGTCAGCATTTTTGCGCTGCCGATGCCGAACAAGATGCCGAGGATGCCGCCAATGGAACTCAATGTGACGGCTTCGATGAGAAATTGCAGGAGGATGTCGTGACCACGCGCGCCGACGGCCATGCGGATACCGATCTCTCGCGTCCGCTCGGTGACGCTGACCAGCATGATGTTCATGATGCCGATGCCGCCGACGATCAGCGAAATGGTGGCCACGCCGGCCAGCAGCGCGGTCATGGTATCGGTGGTGGCGTTTTGCGCCGCAAAAAATTCCTGCGGGTTTCGGATGATGAAATCATCGTCGCGACCAAGCTGGATGCGGTGCCGTTGGCGAAGCAACTGGGTCATGCCATCAATGACATCCGCAACGCGGTCGGAACTGGTCGCCGACACATTGATCGTGCGAAGCATGGTGACCCCGGCAAAACGTTTCATGCCGGTGGTATAGGGCACGATCACCGTGTCATCCTGATCCTGGCCAACCATGGAAACGCCCTTGGGCGTGAGCACGCCGAGGACCTTGATGGGAACATTTTTGATGCGAATGACTTGGCCCACCGCGCCGCCGTCCGGAAACAATTTGTCGGCCGTGGTTTTGCCTAGCACGCAGACCTTGGCGGCGGCCCGAACGTCCGCTTCGGTGAATGTATCGCCTTCCGCGAAGTCCCATTGACGAATAACGGGAAGATAATCAACGCTTTCACCCATGACCGAGGTGCCCCAGTTGTTTTCACCCGCCATGATTTGCGCGCTGCTGCGGACCTCCGGGCTGACCGCGGCAATGTTGGGGACCTCATTTTGAATCGCCAGCGCGTCTTCGACAGTCAGTGTGCCCGCACCACCGAAACCGGAGAAGACGCCATTGCGATTGATACTGCCGGAGAAAACCACGACGACATTTTGGCCGAGGGCGGCGATGCGCGCCGCGATTTGCGCCTTAGCAGCCCGGCCGAGAGCCACCATGGCGATGACCGCGCCCACGCCGATGATGATGCCTAGCATGGTCAGAATCGTGCGCATTTTATTCCGACGCAATGCGCGAAAGGCGATTTTGATAATGGCCCAATATCTCATAATTCAACCTGCCAACTGGGCTGCCTGCTGTTCCTGGTGCACCTTGCGCAATTCGTCCTCCGCATTCAAACGCTTGGTCACCGGCGTGTCACCCACCACCCGGCCATCGCGCATGACGATCATTCGCTTTGTATATTGTGCCACATCCAGCTCATGAGTGACCATGACAATGGTGATGCCCTGTTCGTTCAACTTTTGAAACACGCCCATGATTTCAGCGCTGGTGCGCGTATCGAGGTTGCCCGTGGGTTCGTCGGCGAGCAGGAGGGCCGGGTGGTTGGCGAGGGCGCGGGCAATGGCCACGCGCTGCTGCTGGCCACCGGAAAGCTGGTTGGGCGAATGGTCGGCGCGATCCCCAAGGCCGACGGTTTCCAGTGCCTGTATCGCCCGGTCCCGCAGACTTTCACCATTTAAACGCTGGCGCGTATAAAGCATCGGGAGTTCAACATTTTCCAGCGCGGACGTGCGCGAGAGCAGGTTGAACCCTTGAAAGACAAAGCCGATTTTTTGGTTGCGGATGTCCGCCAGCTCGTCGCGATCGAGCGTGGAAACGTCGATGCCGTCGAGCCAATAATGCCCGCCCGTCGGACGGTCGAGACAGCCGATGATGTTCATCATGGTGGATTTACCGGAACCGCTGGCACCCATCAGCGCGACGAACTCCCCTAGATGAATTTCCAGCGACACGCCGCGTACGGCCTTCACCTCGACCTCACCGGTCTGGTAGGTTTTGTGAATGTCCTCCAGCTTGATAATGGGCTTCATGTGAACTTTTCCCCAGTTAGAACCGCCGCCCGCCACCGCCGAAAGGGTTCGCCCCGCTGGTAGCCGGGCCGGAGTTCTGGGATTGCAGGTTCATGCCAGTGATGACCGCGTCGCCTTCTTTCAGGCCTTCGATGACTTCAGTGTAGGTGCCGTCGTTGACGCCGGTTTTGACGCGCACGGGCTGCAGTGCGGGTTCGGTGCCGGAGGACGCCCCGGCCACGAGCAGGTAAACGGTGCGCATCACGAGTTGCGAACCGGTGTTTGCCCGGAAGCCAGCATTGCCGCCTCCACCCGGCCCGCCGCCGGGCATTTGCAACGAGCCGTTTTGAAATAATTCGCGGATTTTGGCACGGATTTCCGAAGGCACTTCCTCGCCGCGCTCGCGCATTTCGCGGGCGCGCCGGAACAACTCCTGTGGCGGTTCATTGCCCGTGAGCGGTGCCTCACTGTTAGCAGCGACCCCGGTCTGGTTCGTATTGCCAGCTTTCGCAGTTGGGACGGCATTGGTGGCGGCGGATTTTGTTTGCCCGCCCAAACCAATTTTCGCCAGTAATTGCGCGACGAACATCCGATTGGTGGAAGGCTCCAGCGGACGGAAACGAAGGGCGGCGTTGGGGATTTTCAACACACCGGAACGCTGGGCGGTGATGATGGTGGCGTTTGCCGTCATGCCAGGCCTGAGTTTCAAATCGGGATTGCTGACGGCAATGACAGTGTCGTAGGTGATGACGTTTTGCACGGTGATGGGCGAATTGCGGATTTGCACAACACGACCGGTGAAGGTGCGGCTCGGAAAAGCGTCCACGGTGAAATTGACTTTTTGATTTTCCTCGACCGTGCCGATGTCGGCCTCGGAGACATTGGCGTCAATCTGCATTTTCGTCAGGTCGTTGGCGATTTGAAACAACGTCGGCGTATTAAAACTGGAAGCGACCGTCTGTCCCACATCTACCGAGCGCGATATGACCACGCCGTCCACTGGCGAATAAATCTTGGTGTAACCCAGGTTCGCCTTCGCATTGTCGAGCGAGGCCTGTTTGATTTTTACCATCGCCTCGGCTTCGTGCAGGTTGGCGATGGCTGTGTCGTGATCCGAACCGGAAATCAACTTGTTCGTGAACAGGTCGCTCGCCCGGCTTGCCTCCACCTGCTGCAACTCCAGATTGGCGTTCGCGTTGGCCAGATCGGCCTCGGCTTGTCCGACCTGGGCCTGATACAGCCGGGGATCGATCTGGGCGATGATCTGCCCCGCTTTCACCACCGAGTTATAGTCAACGAAAAGTGTTTGGATGGTGCCGGAAACCTGGCAACCCACCTGGACGTTGGTCACGGGATTCAACTGTCCGGTCGCGGTCACCGATTGTATCAAATCGCCGCGCGTGACTAATACGGTTTGATACTGTGGAGTGCTGGAGTGATCGCTGTTAAAATACGAAACGCCGGCAACAACGACCACGACGACTACCAAAGCAATGACCGCCCACTTAATCCAACCTCGGTTTGGTTTGTCTGCCATAAATTTGATTCATTCACCGCTTATAGTTGAGACGGCGTCAGCGCCCGACAAGTTACTCGATTTTGTGCGCCTGTCCACGCTTTCATCCGCGCGCACTTTCGGTTTGAGCTGGTCGCCCAGAACCTTAGAATCGTTCCGTGCTCGAAAAACTCATTCAACAGCTTGGCGCAGCGCGACCGCTTGATGACAAGGAGGTCCGCCAGGCAGTGGAACAGCTCGCCGATGAAAAAATTTCGGCGGTTGTGAAGGCCGATTTTCTGACCGCGCTCGCCCAAAAGGGCGAAACACCGGATGAAATCGCCGCATTCGCCCGCGCCCTGCGCGACAAATCCATCATACCACCGCTCGATCCCGCATGGCGGGACGCCCGCGAAATCCTCGATGTCGTCGGCACCGGCGGCGACCGCCTCGGCACGTTCAACATTTCCACTGCTGCTGCGTTGATTTGCGCCGCCGCCGGCGTGGCCGTTGCCAAGCATGGTAACCGGGCGGTTACTTCCCAGGCCGGCAGCGCCGATGTGCTCGAAGCGTTGGGTGTGCGGATTGATTTGACTCCTGCGGAGGCCGCGCGTTCATTGCGCGAACGCAACTTTGCCTTTTTCTTCGCGCCGGCTTATCACCCGGCTTTCAAACACATTGCGCCGGCGCGGAAACTTTGCGCCGAGCGCGGTCAGCGGACGATTTTCAATTTGCTCGGCCCGTTGCTGAATCCGGCGCGACCTTCGGCAATCCTGACCGGCGTCCCGCGGCCTGAACTTTGCGAGCCGATCGCCCGCGTGCTTCAATCGCTTGGTGTCCGGCGTGCGATGGTCGTGTGTGGAAAAGTTCCGGCTGTTAGTTATTTGGACGAACTTTCCACCCTCGGCGAAAACACGATTGCTGAATTTTATCAGAAACGCGGCTTTGCTGTTTCAACGAGTATGCCGGAAACATTTTCGTTACAGCGGGCAACACTGGCGGATTTGGTCGGCGGCGACCGCCAGGCCAATGCCGAAATTATCCGCCGCATTTTGCGCGGCGACGAGCGTGGTCCCAAGCGCGACGCCGTTTTGCTCAACGCCGCCGCCGCGTTGTTCGTTGCGGGCAAAACGAAGTCGATCGCGGATGGTTGGGATCTGGCCGTCGAAACTGTTGACAGCGGGCGTGGAAATGAAAAGCTCTCAGAACTCGCGCGCTGAATTTACGGAGATTCGGGTTCGGCGGTTTCGCCTTCAACGGCTTCGGCTTCGCTGCTTTCAAACGAGGCGTAGTGCAAACCAAGATTGTGTTGCGCAGTTTTGTCGCCCTGCCGCGCGGCGCGGATGAACCATTTTATGGCTTTCTCCTGGTTTTGCGCCACGCCGCGCCCGGTCTGGTAGCACAAGCCGAGATTGCATTGGGCAGGCGCGCATTCCTGTCTGGCGGCGGCGCGGTACCACTTAACCGCCTCCTCGAAATTTTGCGGCACGACCTGCCCTGTCTCGTAAAAGACGCCGAGATTAAACTGTGCCGCCGGATAACCGCTCTGTGCTGCTTTGCGATACCATTTTACCGCTTCGGCGTAATTTTGCAGAACGCCCTGGCCGGTCTCGTAAAGCATGCCAAGGTTGAATTGTGCCGCAGGGTCGCCATGCTCGGCCGCTTCGCGCAACCACTTGGCCGCTTCGCCGAATTCCTGCGGCACACCCGTGCCGTTCAAATAGCACACGCCAAGATAACATTGCGCGACCGGGTCATCTTGTTCCGCCGCGCTCCGAAACCATTTCACTGCCTCCGGATAATCCTGCGTCACGCCTTGGCCGGTTTGAAAGCAGACACCGAGATAGCATTGCGCCTGCGGATCCCCATCATGTGCGGCCTGCCGCATCGTCTCAAACGACTCCCATGTCTGGCGGTTGCTTGACATCGTAAAAAGAAAAAACTAAGGACTTTTCCTTACTGCACATATCATAAATCGCCACTGCGCAAATTCAAGCTGCGAATTCAACAGTGTATTTTATCTTCCGCTGCGCGAATCGGCCTGATAAAAAGCGTTCATGGCGACCCAATTAACCATCGGCTTCCTCGGCGCAGGCAAAATGGCCGCTGCGCTCGCCCACGGCTTCATTCACACCGGACTCGTTGGCCCAAAAGACGTCATCGCCGGTGACCCGCTTGACGCCGCGCGGGGAAAGTTTATCGGAGAAACCGGCGCGAAAGCGACGAAAACCAACGCGGACGTTTTGAAATTTGCAAATGTCGTAATTCTCGCCGTGAAACCAGGCCACGTTGCGGGCGTTCTGGCTGAACTGCGCGGTGAATTTACAAGTGACCATTTGCTCATTTCCATAGCCGCGGGTGTGACCATCGCAAAACTTGAAGGCGCGTTGCCTGCCGGCGCGCGCGTCGTTCGTGTCATGCCCAACACGCCGGCACTTGTCGGTGCAGGGGCCTCGGCGTTTGCGCTTGGCAAAAACGCGACCACTGCTGACGGCGATCTGGCAGAAAAGCTCCTTTCCGCCGTCGGCGTCGCGTTTCAAGTGAATGAATCGCTGCTCGATGCCGTGACCGGATTGAGCGGCAGCGGACCCGCTTATGTTTATTCGTTCATCGAAGCGTTAAACGACGGTGGCGTGGCGGCGGGTTTGCCGCGCGACATGGCACTGAAACTTGCCGCGCAAACCGTTTTGGGCGCGGCCAAAATGGTTTTGGAAACCGGCCAACATCCCGGCGCGCTAAGAGATCAGGTCACCAGTCCCGGTGGCACGACGATTGAAGGTTTGCACGAGCTGGAAAAAGGCCAGTTGCGCGACATTGTGATGAATGCCGTCCGCGCCGCGACGGAGAAATCCAAAAAATTGGGGCAGGCTTAATGATTTTATTTCAAATCTGAAATTTCAAATTTGAAATTCAGCCAGCCGAGACACGGTGCCTTTTGCCGCCATAATCAAGAAACCAAGAACGTATAATAGGGGGAAGAACATTATGACATACCAGCGCTTTGAGGATTTGCCTGTGTGGCAGGAAGCGGCCCGGCTCTACGAACAGGCAGATGATTTTTTGGAAAATGCTCCGCCACGCATGAGAGCGTCCTTCCGCGATCAGCTCGAACGGGCGGTGTTGTCTGTTTCCAACAACATCGCCGAAGGCTTTGAGCGCGGCACGACAAACGAACTGCTCCAATTCATTTACATCGCGCGTGGTTCGGCGGGCGAAGTGCGTTCCATGCTCTGCCTGCTTCTGCGCCGCGATTGGGCGAAACATTTGAAATCTGAAATTTCAAATCTAAAATCCGCCGCCGAAAGCTGTTCGCGCCAATTGCGCGGCTGGGCGGATTCGCTCCAAAATTCCGGGATCAAGGGCCAGCGCCATCTCAATGAGCGGGTCCGCAAGGAACAGGATCAAAAACAGCGCACCGCCATGTTTCAGAAAAAGTTGCTGGAAAACCTGCCCGCCAACCATCCATTGCGCCGCGCGGCGGAAAAACGGGAACGCGGAGAATCTGAAATCTGAAATTTCAAATTTGAAACCCTGACCACAAATGAGCCCATGAACCTTCCTTTTCCCACAATTGCTGCTACTGGACAATTATTCGAACCCAGAATAATGTCGGATTCATGAAACAGGATGGGCTGCAAAACAAGCTGTCCATTAACTGTTAGGCGGCAACGCGTATGCACCCGATTTTAACCAAGCGCATTAAGATATCACCTTGGCTAACGAAGCTTTGCTCAACTTTGACCAGCGCTGTAATGCTGACTGTTGTTGCCGGCGTGGCGTGTTTTCTACTCAATTTAGTTTATGTAAACTGGTTTCAAGTGCCGATTGAATCGCTGGTAGTCGTCCTATTATTTATTATCGTTACGCCTTGTGTTTTCATCTTAAGCATTCCCTATGTTATACTTGCGAGGTGGTTTCTAAATCGCAAATCAGTGACCATCGGATTTCGCCAGCACCTCATCATTTTCGCTGTGGGATCACTCATCACCATTCTTATACTTGCCATCTTTTTCCCATGTGATGCACAACCGTATTTTGTCGGCGGCTATCTAATAAAAAACTGGTTTGGTGGATGGTAATCAAACAGGAGAGGATGATGCGAAGCCGCCTAATCCGGAGATAGGCCGCAAACTGAACAGGCTTCAATGCATGGCGATCAGTTCCCGCACATCCACCGCTTCCATTCCTGCCGCGCGAATGGCTTGCAAGCCGAGGTCAGTGTCTTCGTAGGCACGGCAAAATTTCGGTTCCACGCCTATCCGGCGCGCGGCTTCCAGAAAAATGTCCGGCGCCGGCTTTTGGTTCTTCACCATTTCGTTCGTCACAATGGCATCGAAAAGATGCCGGATTTTCAGATGGTCGAGCACCATGCCGATGATTTTTTGTGAGCCGCCGGACGCGACGGCCATCGGAATTTTACCGTGATTTGCCCGGGCGATTTCCACGACGGCATGGATGGGTTCAATCTGCGCCATCATCGGCAGATACGCCTCCTCTTTTTCGTGCGCGACGGCGATGTGGTCGAGCGAACGGCCCTGTTCTTTGGCAAGCGATCTTAAAATGTCGCGCGACGGCATGCCGCCAGAGGCGTAAAAACGATCTTTGGGAAAATGAAGATGGTACCGCTGCGTGACAATCTGCCACGCGCGCCAATGCAGCGGCATGGTGTCGGCCAGTGTGCCGTCACAATCGAAAATCAGACCTTTGATTGTTTTCATTTTGTGTCGCGCGAAGAACGCGAAGGAAATGAAGCAATTACTTTTTCTCTTCGCGACCTTCGCGCGAAATCAAATTTTCAACCCCCTCAATTTTTCCTCCAAATCATGCGCCATGAGCGGTTCGAGCAACGGGTCGAGTTCGCCTTCAATGAAATTCGCCAGATTGTAAAGCGTCAGCTCAATACGATGGTCGGAAACACGGTTTTGTGGGAAATTGTAGGTGCGGATTTTTTCACTGCGTTCACCGGTGCCGACCTGGTCCTTTCGTTGCGCGGCGTATTTCGCGTTTTCCTCGGCGACTTTTCTTTCGAATAAACGCGAGCGGAGGACTTTTAGCGCTTTCACCTTGTTTTTCTGCTGCGAACGTTCATCAGCGCACCGCACAATCAAACCAGTGGGCTTGTGGATGATTTGCACGGCGGAATCCGTTGTGTTGACGCCCTGGCCGCCTTTGCCGGAAGCGCGGCAGACGTTGATCTCAATTTCGTCGGGCTTGATTTCCACATCCACTTCCCCGGCTTCGGGCAGCACGGCGACGGTCGCGGTGCTGGTGTGAATCCGGCCTTGTGCCTCGGTCGCAGGCACGCGCTGGACGCGATGCACGCCGCTTTCGTATTTGAGCCGTTTGAAAACGTCCGTGCCGGTGACTAAAAAAATGATTTCCTTGAAACCACCAAGGTCGGACGGATTGGAATCCATCGTTTCAACCTTCCAGCCGCGCGCCTCGGCGTAGCGGCAATACATCCGGTAAAGATCGGCGGCGAACAGCGCGGATTCCGAACCGCCGGCGCCGGCGCGGATTTCAATGATGGTGTTGCGCGAATCGGTCGGGTTCGATGGCAGCAAACCGCGTTGTAATTCCAGCGAAAGTTTTTTCCCGGTCGTTTCGAGCCGGGAAATTTCCTCCTTCGCCATCCGTCCCATTTCCGAATCGGGCGCTTCGGCTTTAAGCAGCGTGCGATTTTCTTCGAGATCGCCCAGCGTTTTCGTGTAAGCCGCGCCAATGGCGACGAGTTCCTTCAGGCGCGCATATTCGCGCGAGAGTTCCTGCGCGCGTTGCGGGTTGTCGAAGACCTTCGGGTCGCTCAACGCGGCTTCGAGTTCAGCGTAACGCTTGCGGAATTTTTCAATGTGCGGACGGAAATCCATTTTTCAATTTCGGGTTCCAAACATTTGCCATTTGCAAAAAAAGATCACCCGCAATCCCAAAACGGGACGGCGGGCGTAGTTTTGCGAAAAGCTACTTCTTTTTCTTGCGGGTTGCGGCGGCGGCTTGGGCGGCCTTGGTTTTCACCAGGCGTTGCTGGAATTTATCCACGCGCCCGGCGGTGTCCACGAACTTTTGCTGGCCGGTGTAGAACGGGTGGCACATGTTGCAGATGCCGACGATAATCACAGGCTTGGTGGAGCGGGTTTTGATCACGTTGCCGCAGGCACAACGGATTTCCGCATCCACATATTTCGGATGAATGTCCGTCTTCATAAAAGGGAGCGCAAAAGCTACCACGAGAGCGCCGGATGACAAGAGGGATTTTTACACGTCACTGATCCACTTGCGATCTTCCCAAACGGCTTTGATGGACGTCAGATTGCGTGAATCGAGAATATTCTTCGCGGCGGAAAGCAATTTGCCCTTTTTCAAATTGTTGAAGGCGTTACTGGCGTTGATGGCGGCAAATTGGAGAACGCTAGGGTCGCGATAGCAGTCAATCATGCAACGCGTGCAACCGTCACGGATGAGTTTCGACGGGTCGAACTCGTAAATGTTGCACATCGGCTTTTCCCAAAAATGGCAGCGGTAAAGATCGAGATTCCAGTCGAGGTAAAAATATTTGTGACCGGCCAGGCAGCCAAATTTTTCACGTTCGCCACGCAAATGCCGCTGCATTTCATTCAGAGACTCCATTGGATTGATGACAGGAAAACCACTACGCCGTTTTATCCGTTTGATTTTCTCGAACAGCTCGATTAACTCGTCTTTTGTGTAACTCACCAGGCTGCTGTTGCTGAAACTCAAGTAGCTGCTGGCCAGCGAAGTCAGCGGATAACTGAACGTGCAGCTCTTGAAACCGAGTGTTTCGAGAAACGCGGGCAGTTTGTCGTAATCATCAATCAACCGGCTCGCCGTAACACTGGCGGTGGTCTGAATGCCGACCGAGTGGAAGAATTCATTGGCGCGTTTGATTTTTTTGCACACATCCGGCAGGCCGCGGTTTTTCTCATGCTTGACGGCGTTGTGCGCATCAACGGACATGATGACGCTGCTGAGGCCGTCGCTGGCGAAGCCGCGCATGTTCTCTTCGGTCCACAAACCTCCGTTCGTGCAGATCATCGGGTGAATGCCGCGCTCCGCCGCGTAGCGCGTCATCGCCCGCAAATCGCGATGCACCATCGGTTCGCCGCCGACGAAAAGCAGATAACCAATGTGGTTCTTGAAACAAATATCAATCACGTCACGCGCTTCCTGAAGCGTCACGCTGCGTCCTGCCTTCGGACTGGATTTCGAACGCGCAAAGCCGCAGAAATCGCAGTCCGCATTGCAAATGTTCGTTATGGCAAATTGCAGGTACCCCGGCCCGCCATGATCGAGCACTTCACCGATGAGTTTGAGCGTACTTTTCTTGAGGCGCACGACTGGTTTGGAAAAGGTCGGCAATACCGCAGCCGTCAGAGCGGCTTTGGCAATACGTGGACTTGTCGTAATGGGCGCATTACTCATGGCAAACCCCAGTATTGTGTCCCCTGGAGGTGTTGCGGGCAAACTCTCTTTCGTTCGTAAAAGCCGTTTGTTGATGATTTTGACTTTGCGTGAAACATGCGGAAAGCTTAGTATTATCGCGCCTGGCATTGTTGTATTTGTCCGATGGTGTAATGGTAACACAGCGCCCTTTGGAGGCGTTATTCATGGTTCGAATCCATGTCGGACAGCCAGTTTTTGTGCGGCGAACTACTTTTCAGGTTCGGCTTCACAAGGGTTGTTGACGCACAAGTCCATCAGAGAACCGTTTTTTCCGTTGGCGACAGAATTGCGCTTCAACCAAACCGCCAAAATTCCGATGTCGGCGGGTGATACACCGGAAATGCGGGCGGCTTGGCCGATGGTTGCGGGCCGAATTTTAGTGAGCTTTTGGTAGGCTTCAGGGCGAAGACTTGGCACTGTGGAATAATCGAACGTGTCGGGAATAATCTTGTCTTCTAAGCTTTTGAATTTTTTGACCTCAATTCCCTGACGTTCAATATATCCGGCATATTTGATTGCAATTTCGACTTGGTGAATTATTTCACCGGACAAAGTTTCATTTCTGCTAGGTAAATCCCCGTAAGATACCTTGGGCCGACTTAATAACTTTGCCAAAGTCTCTGAACCAGAACGTGTTGTATACATTCGATTGAGTTCACTGGCAATAGCTTGCTGCTTGACGTGGAATTTTTTGTAATTACGATCCGGTAAAAGGCCAATCTCATGACCGACCTCGGAGAGACGCAGGTCGGCGTTATCCTGACGGAGCAGCAGACGAAACTCCGCACGAGAAGTGAACATCCGGTAAGGCTCGGTTGTTCCCTTTGTGACCAAGTCATCAATCAAAACACCGATGTATGCCTGATCACGCCGCAAGATGACTGGATTAAACCCTTTGACTCGTCTCGCCGCATTAATTCCAGATATAAGTCCTTGAGCACCAGCCTCTTCGTATCCAGAAGTGCCATTAATCTGCCCGGCTAGGAATAAGTTGTGGCAAACTTTTGTTTCCAACGTCGGCAGCAATTGCGTTGGATAAACGAGATCGTACTCTACAGCATAGGCCGGACGAATGATTTCGGCATTCTCGCACCCTATGATTGTCCGAACCAACTCAACCTGCACTTCAAAAGGAAGGCTGGTTGAAAAGCCGTTCACATATATTTCCTCGGTTTTGATTCCTTCAGGTTCCAAGAAAATCTGATGCCGCTCTTTGTTGCTGAACCGCACTATTTTATCTTCTATTGATGGGCAGTATCTCGGCCCAACACCTTCAATGACACCAGAATACAACGGCGATTTGTGAAGGTTTTTCCGAATCAATTTAGCCGTTTCCTGGGTCGTGTAGGTGATGTGGCAGGGCATTTGACCGTTAAGTTTGTCGAGAATTGATCCCGGTGGATATTTCCCCTCCGACAAGCTATTCATCGGTGGTCTTAAGCGATTTTGTTCCATGTGGAACAAATCATCCTTCCAGTAAGTAAAGTATGGGACCGGTTCATCACCAAGTTGTGTTTCGGTCTTTGAAAAATCAATTGAACGGCGTAGCAAACGCGGTGGAGTGCCCGTCTTAAAACGGCCAATTTCCAAGCCAACCTCCTGAAGCGATGATGAAAGGCTTGTCGCAGCAACATCACCTGCACGCCCCCCGGTTTGTTGATTCGATCCGATGTGCATCAAGCCCATCAAAAAAGTCCCTGTTGTGACGACGACAGTCTTTCCGTGGAATTGGACTTGAAGTGTTGTTTCCACTCCAAGCGCCTCGCCATCCTTATGCAGAATTTTTGATGCTTGGCCTTGTTTAACGTCAAGATTTGGCTCCGTCTCACAAACCCATTTAAGTCTGAATTGGTAGGCTTTCTTATCGCATTGAGCACGTGGTGCCCAAACGGCAGGACCTTTTTTCGTGTTTAACATCCGAAATTGAAGTCCGGTCATGTCGGTTGTTTTTCCCATCTCTCCACCAAGCGCATCAATTTCGCGAGCCAGGTGTCCTTTTGCCAATCCGCCAATTGCCGGGTTACAAGACATCTGGCCAATCGTGTCAACATTCATGGTCAAAAGGAGTGTTTGGCAACCCATTCGAGCTGCGGCTAGTGCCGCCTCAACTCCGGCGTGACCGGCGCCAACCACGATGACGTCGTATTGCTTTGGATAAACGAACATGAAGAAATCAAACTAGACTATATCTGCAATTGAACAAGGAACGATCTGGAGTTTTTGAAATCCTATGATTCCGGCTTGCCGCCAAATGCTCAATAACTTTAAATACAACTTCGATATCCTCTTCTGCTCCAATAGCTTTTGAAATTTCTGACACTGTAAATAACTCTTTCGGTTTCTTGGAGAGGTGGGTCAAAATTTTTCTTTGGATCTCGATGACTTGGCTGGCCGCTTTCTTGCCGGCTTCAACACCTGGCTGATGATAAGCGTTGATGTTGATCAACGACGCATAAAATCCAACGGTGCGCTCGAACAGTGCTATCAACCCTCCCACAGTTCGTGCAGAAACATCCCTCACGGTGATTGTCAGGGATTCCCGGTCATTTTCCGCAAGAGCTTGCCGGGTGCCCAAGTAAAACCCATTTAGAAAATCTCCAGCCGTTACTTTGTCCTCGACCATCAAACTCGAGTTATGACCGTCGCCCAACACTTCGATAAAAGTGACAAAAAAATCGTCCAATCCATCCCTCAGTTGCTGAATGTAAGAATGTTGGTCCGTGGAACCTTTATTGCCGAAGACGGTCATTCCTTGATTAACAACATTTCGATTCAAATCCAGTTCCTTGCCCAGCGACTCCATAACGAGTTGCTGAAGGTATCTTGAAAACAGCTCTAAACGGTCTTTATACGGCAAAATGACCATATTTTTGGTTCCTTTACCGTTACCGGATTCAAACCAAGCCAAAGCCAATTGTAATGCTGGATTAGCTTTAACACTTTTATTCACGGTCAGTTTGTCAACATCACAAGCTCCAGACAATAAATCAGTTATGTCAAATCCCTGCAAAGCCGCTGGAAGTAATCCAACAGCAGACAACTCGCTCGTTCGTCCTCCGACCCAATCCCACATCGGGAATCGTGTCAGCCATTTATTTTGAATCGCAAATTTATCAAGATCACTTCCTTTCATGGTTATGGCTACGGCGTGTGAACCAAAATCAAGGGATACTTGTTCATATGCGGCTTTTGCAACCAGCATTCCGTTGCGCGTTTCCCTTGTGCCGCCGGATTTTGAAATGACGATGCACAGCGTTCGATTCAAATCACCGCCAATTGTCGCTAAAACCCGATTCATGCCGTCCGGGTCCGTATTGTCGAAAAAATGTGGATTGAGCTTGTCCGTATGCGGATCGCCCAGAGCATGGGCGACAAATTGCGGACCAAGCGCGGAACCGCCAATACCAATCAGCAGATAATTCTTAAACGCACCGCCTTTGCCGCGGATTTCTCCAGTGTGAATTTTAGCGGCGAAGTCTTTGATCCGTTTGACAGTTTCTTCGATTTTCTTGCGAATTTCCGGTGTTGGCGCGAGCGCGGGATTCCGCAGCCAATAGTGCCCAACCATCCGATTTTCATCGGGATTGGCGATCGCGCCTTTTTCCAATGCCGCCATGTCGGCCAGCGCTTTTTGCGCGTGCGATTCCATGCCGGCAAAAAATTTGTCGGTTACATTCATCCGGCTTAAATCCACAGCCAGACCGACTTCAGGAAATTCGGTGTAATACTTTTGGAACCGCTCCCACCATTGCAACTTTAAGTTGTTCATAAGATTTGTCAGGGCGTAGTTGAATAAAATTGATAACGGTCTCTGGCAAGAAAATTGCACAACGAACTTTGCCGCAGAGATGCAAAGGCCGGACTGAGGGGAAAATCCTTCAAACGCTGCAAATGACCCACGCGACCCGCTTACTTGACCGGTAGCGTGACGATAATGCTTGTGCCGTGATCGAGGCGGGATTTGATTCGGATGTCGCCGCGATGCGTTTCGATGATGCGGCCGACGATGGCTAGGCCGAGGCCGGTGCCTTTGGCTTTCGTCGTGCCCAACACCGCCGTGAAGGCGCGCTGTTGCAGTTCCCTGCTCATGCCCTTACCGGTGTCCTTGAATTCCACCAAGACGTGTGTTGGTTTTTCACTCGCGCGCGGCAGATGAACGGCGCAGGATTTAATCGTGAGTGTGCCGCCACCCGGCATCGCCTCGGCGGCGTTGAGAATCAGATTTAAAAACATCTGCTCAAGCTGCGTCGTGTCGCCCATCGCAGCAGGCAAATCCGGCTGCAATTTGCGAATCAATTTAATGTTCTGATTCGCCAGCTTGTGACGCACAAGCAATCCGAGTTCGTCGATCAATTCATTTAAATTCACCGGCGCCAGTTGCGGCTCGGTCGTGCGTGCGAAGGCGAGAATTTGTTCCACGATCTTGTTCAAGTGCTCAATTTTTGCGTCAATGAGCCGGGCGTCTTTCGCGCGCGGGTCGCCATCGGGAAATTTCAAATTCAGCGAGTGATACAACAGCTTCATTACCGTGAGCGGATTGCGGATTTCGTGCGCGACTTCGGCGGCGAGCAGACCCAGCGCGGAAAGCTTTTCGTTTTGCCGCAATTGTTCTTCCACGTCCACGATGCGTTCGTAGAGCCGCGCCTTTTCAATCGCAATGGCCGATAATTCAGCCAGTGCGCTCAAAATGCGAATCTCCTCGTTTGAAAAATTGTAAGGCCGGCCGGTATAGACGCTTAACGTGCCGGTCGCCTGACCGGCGAACAACAGTGGGACGCTCAATAGTGAAATCAACCCTTCGCGCCGCGCCATTTCGACGTTTTGATAACGGCCGGACGTTTGAACATTTCCCACTTGCAACGGTTTTTTGCGGCGCACAACGACGCCGAGAACACCGTCTTCGACGCTTAATCGCGGCTTTTTAAGATACACTTCGCCCGCGCCATGACTTGCGCGCAAATCGAGCCACTCACGGCTTTCGTCGAGCATCATCAGTGAACACATTCGCGCACGCATCAACACGCAGGCTTCGCGCGTGATGACGCGCAGTGTTTCATCTAGGTTCAAAGTCGAATTGATTGTGCGGCTTACGCTGGCCAGCGATTCAAAAAGGCGCGCTTTCAATCGCAATTGTTCGTAAAGCCAGGTGTTGTGAATCACTTTGGCCGCCTGCACCGCCAATTCCTGAAGCAATCCCTGATCATCCGCGCTGAAGGCGTCCACGCGATCCGAATCCACGTTGAGCACGCCGCGCGTTTCACCATTCACTTCCAGCGGCACAGCCAGTTCCGACCGCACGCCGCGCCGCGCCGCGACGTAATGTGCGTCCTGTATCACGTCGCCGACGCGCGCGGATTTGCCCGTGCGCGCAACCTGGCCGGTGATGCCTTCGCCAATCCGCAATTGCAATCGCGAAGCACTGGGCGGCAATCCCTGCGACGCGTGGATTTCCAGAAAACCCGAAGTGGGATTGATTAAAACAACGGAACCGCTGGACGCCCGCGTAATCCTAACCGATTCGCTGACAATGAGTTGTAAGGCCTCCTGTGGTTCGAGTGTCGAGTGAATGACATTGCTCACTTGATAGAGCAGGTTCAGATGCTCGTAACGCAAAGCCAGTTTTGAAAGCTCGTCATTCACTGCATTCTTGAAATTCCAATTCACCGCACGCGCGTGGTCAGCAACAATCCCGTCGCGCCGAACGCCAGATTCGGCAGCCACGCCCCCAGCCACGCGGGCAAAAAACCACCCGTGCCCAGCGCCAGCCCGACTTGTTGGAGCACGAAGAAAGTGAAACAAATGAAAACGCTGCCTGCCACACCGACAAAAAGATTTCGCCGGCCGGACGCCGCACCAAATGGAATCGCAATCAGCACCACGACCAGGCAGGTCCATGGCATGGCCAGCCGTCCATACAATTCCGTGAACAGCCAAAAACCGTGCTTAAACTCTGGGTTAGGGTGATTGGAAAACAGCCAAAAATGATTCGGGCGCACCAGATTGGGATGCAGCTGCAAATCCTCCCAAAGGACCGCCAGTGGGATGTTTAATTTACGCGACTGAAGGCTCTCATATTTGTTGATTTCGATTTCCCTCTCAATTTCCCTGGGCGTTTCATCAAATGCCGGCATCGCCAGCACATTCGTATGAAAGGACGGCAACAGCGGCGCGGTCGTGTCCACTTGCGCGTATTCCTTCACGTTAAAAAACGTCCAAACGCCATTCATGCGAACCGCGCGATCGGCATACAAGCGGTGGCTCGAACCGTCGGGCAACGTCCAGTTCACCTGCGGCTTCAGCATTTCGGCGGTTTCCGGGCGATATTCGCCGATAAGCCACGTGCGAGTGTGATGTTCGCGCGCATTAGTGAAACCGAAATTGCGGAATTGATTTCGCGCGTCGGGGTCATTTGAATTTTGCACATAGCGATTCTTGATGCATTCCGCCCACCCCGTGCTGTACGGCACACAAAATTCATTCAGTGCAAACAGGACGAGACTGGTAATGAATCCCACGACAAAATATGGCACGCATAATCGCCACAGACTCACGCCCGCCGCGCGCATGGCGGTGATTTCGTTGTGCCGCGCGTGG
This sequence comes from Verrucomicrobiota bacterium, assembly GCA_049517655.1. GTDB lineage: Bacteria > Verrucomicrobiota > Verrucomicrobiia > Limisphaerales > UBA11358 > UBA11358. Next base: position 294,390 of record JBEKRQ010000002.1, read on the forward strand.
TTCGTGAGCGTGTAAAGCAACGCGAGCAGCAGCGCGATGGGCAGCACCATCACCAAAAATTCCGGTGTCATGGCGATGGAATACCCGATGACATCGGGCAAATGCAATTTACGCTCCTGCATTTCGTTCAGTTCGGTGAACAAGTCATAGGAAATCCAGAAAATCAGGAAGCCGCCGAGGCAATACGCCAGCGGCGTGAGCAATTCGCGCATCAAATATCGGTCGAGCAACCGCATCTTGATACAAGGTAAACAGCGTGGCACGAATGGGGCAAGCCTTGTTGAGAGGCGAACCGATTATTCTTGACTTCCTTCAATGGCTTTTGCAAAGTGGGATTGTGAGTTCAGGTGGACAGGAATGGTTTCGAGTCCAGGACAGCGACAACATGGTGTATGGCCCTGTCGGTTTAAGCGCCTTGATTCAATGGGTTCAAGAAAAGCGGGTGCTGCCGGAGACATTAATCCATGTCGAATCCGAAAGCTGCTGGCATCAGGCCCAGGATTACGCGCCGTTGCAAAAATACTTTTCATCCCTGCAAAATACGGCGTCGAGAGCCGCTCACCTCGATCAAACCGTTGACATCAGCCCCGAAGAACTCCGCCAGTTCCCGATTTTTTCCAATTTGTCGTACAAACAGCTGCAACAGCTTGCAGCTTTGGGCTATTCCTTTGAAGTCGCGCCCGGGAAACTGGTCGTCAAACAGGGGGAACCTTGTGACGCGATTTACTTCGTCTTGTCCGGCGCGTTGCGCGTTCGATTGCTCGTTGGCGTTAAAAATGAAACCACCCTTCGCCGGATTTCCGGCGGCGAATTTTTCGGCGAAGTCGGCATGTTACTCCAGAGCACGCGGATGGCGGATGTGGTGGCCGATACCAAGGCGCGATTGTTGCGAATTTCGTCGAATACCTTCCAAAAGCTCATCAAGGAAACCCCGGAATTGTCCGCACCGCTCTTGTTTTCACTTGCTGCCACGATGGCGCAGCACATGACCGAAGATCATCAGCGGTCTTCGCGGGGAGCGACCTCGGCATTTCGGTGGCATTGAATGGACGATGTCTTTGGGCAAAACCTTTCCAAAGAACAATCAGTCCGAAGAAATGCTGGTGCAATTCGAGGGGTGACTTCACGATTTTCCAACTGGCTTGCCGGGTCGTAGCTCGGGGGATCCAGGCAAAGTAACATGCCCGCCTTCATGCTGCCGCACTTCGGCGTGGCAGTCTTCGCTCCCCGCATTGCTCCGAGTGAAGACTGGAGGCGGCGGGAATTGAACCCGCGTCCCCGGCAAACAAACCAGCCGCGACTACATGCTTAGTCCGGAAAATTTTTTCTGCTGTGCGATGGCGTCCGGACTCGAATCGCACTGCCTAGTCCGCATGGAATTTTCTCGGCGACACGTGCGCGGTCTCCACGTTTCGCCATGCCTGCCATGGCGTTCATCCGGCGTAGCAGGTGTCCGCCAGCGAACGTCGCAGCGCTTAGGCCGCGAGAGCTAATTCTTGGTTAGCTGTTTTGTTTGATGCGATGATTAACGAGGCCAACGCATCGTCCTCGGCATGCCGCCTCTGGCGCATTTCCCAGGTCGAAACCAGTGCGCCCCCAAAACGGAACTACACCATCATCGCGCGATTTTCGCCCAGGGTCAAGCGACGCGGTGAGCCCAATTGTTAAGAACCAACAGGCGCATCACTCCGCTGTTCGGCGGAGCCGGGTTTTGTGCTTGTCCAATTCGGCAAGCCCAGCCTTCACTTCCGCTCGCGGCAGATTTCCCGCCGTCAACGCGTCGTCACCCAATCCCAGCAACCGCTGGTAAAACAACCGGCCCAAGTCCAAAAGTTCAATGCTGTCCGGCTCGGCGTCCACCATGCCGAACAACGCATCCTCGGCTTTGGCGAATTCTCCGGTTCGCTCGTAATGGCGCATGAGCATCGTGTTGGTCTTTACCGGCAGCGGTGCGTCGCGCAAGCCGGTCAGGAATGCTTCGACGGCAGGCACGAAGTCAGGGCGTTCTGTGATTTCACTGCGCCCGAAAGTATCGAGCAGCAAGTGCAGCCCTTTCAGGTAATACTGGCGGCTCTCTTCCAACCGGCCCTGGCCGGCGATGAGGTCGCCATTCGTTTTAAGCAGGGTCGCCAGCATGAAGGCCTTGGATTCGACAACATGGGTTGGTTCGCCCTGAATCAACCGGGCCAGCAACTCCGTCTCGGACAAGCGGACCACTTCCCACGCATCCATGCCCGTCAACCGTTGAAATTCCCCGGCGGTCACAGCCGAAGCCTCCTGCCACTGTTCGGCTTTCGCCAGCCCGGCAAGCTTCGCCATCATCGCAACGAACTGCTCGATCTGGCGCAAAAGGTAATCGCGGCGAATCATGGTTTTCCACCATCGTCAAAAATTTCTTCGATGCGCAGCTTGAAAAGTCGCGCAGCCTTAAACGCCAGCGGCAGGCTCGGATCGTATTTCTCCGTTTCGATGGCGTTGACGGTCTGGCGCGAAACATCGAGCTTGTCGGCGAGATCGGATTGCGACCATCTTTTCGCCGCGCGCAATTCGCGCAGACGGTTTTTCATTTATACCTCCGCCAAGAAAAAAATAATCCAATCAAGAAGTAAGCCCCCATGATGTAAAGGGCCCACTCCCCATGAAATTCCGGTGCGCCCATGCCGCGGAGGAACAAATAGCTGAAACAGGTGAATCCCGTGGCTAGTCCTGAAAAAGCCATCGCTTCCGTGTAAACTTTTCGCCACATTTCGTCTGTGTCCGAAATGAAACGGATGGCGGCGAAGGAAACATAAATCAACGGTAGAACCGGCAATAGAACCAGCCAATACCGATACGGCGATTGTTTGTCGTAAAAGTAATTCAGCGCGAAAATCCCCAACGCATACGTGACGGAGCCGCCAGTCATCCGCAGGTAGTATTTTTTTATGTGCGGCTTCCTCGGTTTCATATTGATGGCAGCGGAAACGATAATTGCCGGCCAAAGCGGCAACGAAATCACGGCCAGTATTCCTTTGGCAGTTGCAGGGTGTAATTCATGATTCATCACGGCAAAGCCCAATACATACGTAACCATGCCGGCAACCGCCGACCAAAAGTATTTTTTTATGTGCGGTTTCATAAATTTCATTTGAGGAATGTGTCCACTTCAGCTGCGAACTTGTCAGGCTGGTCGAGCATGATAAAGTGGAATGAGTCATCGATGCGGACAATTTTTTTGTTTGGCAAAGCAGCGTAGCTTTCCTCATAAAGCCGGTCGGAAGCCGCTGGTGGAATTCCGGCCAGCGAATCCCATGCATGAAGTATTGTCACCGGCGCTTTTATTTTTTGCAGCTGCGGGCGGATGTCCGTAGTCATGTCCTCATACGTCGCTCGGGCAACGACTGATTTGTCGGATGCAATTGCCCATTTGACTGCCTGCTTGTATCCGTCCGGGGATTTGACGAGCGCGTGGATAAAAGCTGTTTCGCTTTTTGCGTAGTCGTCCTGCGTCTGGGCGAGGACGCTGTCACGCATCGCCGCAGCTTGTGGCGCGATGGCTGACGTGTCTTTCGCACCGAACAAAGCACCGTAAAATGGCAGTGCATCCACAATCATCAGGCCGCCCACGTCTTCGGGATGTTGAGCCGCGAGCATTTCGGCCATGAATCCGCCGAGCGAATGTCCAATCACCTTTGGCGCCTGCAACTTGTTTGTCTTGATGTAAACGTCAATGGCATCCACCGTCGGCTGAATCACCGGACCTTGCGCGTTTGCGCGTGAAGGCGAACCGGCAAATCCCGCCACTTGGATGAGGTGCAGGCGGAAACGATTTTCGAGACGGCTGGCAGTCGCGTCCCACACCTCACTCGAACTGGCGAGTCCGGGAATGAGCAGCACGTCCGGGCCGTGTCCGCGAACGGTGACGGTGATGCGGTCTGAAACAGTGTCCGCACCGGCGGTGAAAACCTGCCATGTCAGGGCAGCGGCTAATAGAGCGACGAATTTAATTCTGTTCACAAAGTTGTTTTTCATGACAAAACCACTGTAAAGCATCCTTTACACGATATCAAGCATTCTTTACATTTATTTTTGAACAAAAAAACGGGGCTGAAATTGCTCTCAGCCCCGCTCGTGATTTTTGCCGGCGGTCATAGACCGCCGCTATAATTTTAGTAATCCATTCCGCCCATGCCGCCGCCACCTGGCATCGGAGCCGGTTTTTCCTTTTCAGGAATGTCGGCAATCAGACATTCGGTCGTGAGCAACAGACCGGCAATGGACGACGCGTTTTGCAGCGCGGTGCGCGTGACCTTCTTCGGATCAACGACGCCGGCCTTCACAAGGTCTTCGTATTCGCCGGTGGCCACGTTGTAACCCTCGTTGCCTTTGCGCTTCTTGACTTCCTCGACGACCACCGAGCCTTCCACGCCGGCGTTGTTCGCCAGTTCGCGGGTCGGCGATTCAATGGCGCGCTTGACGATGTCCACGCCGATTTTCTCGTCTTCGTTCGCGCCCTTGACCGCTTCAATGGCGGGCAGACAGCGCAGCAACGCCACACCGCCGCCGGCGACAATGCCTTCCTCGACCGCCGCGCGGGTCGCGTGCAACGCGTCCTCGACGCGCGCCTTTTTCTCCTTCATTTCAGTTTCGGTCGCGGCGCCGACGTTGATGACGGCCACGCCGCCGGCGAGTTTCGCCAGGCGTTCCTGCAATTTCTCGCGGTCGTAATCGCTCGTCGTCTCTTCGATCTCGCGGCGGATTTGATTCACGCGGCCCTGGATGTCGGATGATTTGCCGCCACCTTCGACGATGGTGGTGTTTTCCTTGTCAATCACGATGCTCTTGGCTCGGCCGAGGTCAGTCAGTTCAATGCTCTCAAGCTTGATGCCGAGGTCTTCGCTGATGAACTTGCCGCCGGTGAGAACGGCGAGGTCTTCGAGCATGGCCTTGCGGCGGTCGCCGAAGCCCGGCGCCTTCACGGCGCACACATTCAGCGTGCCGCGCAATTTGTTCACGACCAGGGTCGCGAGCGCTTCGCCTTCAACATCCTCGGCGATGACGAGCAACGGCTTGCCTGAGCGCGCGGCCTTTTCGAGCAACGGCAACAGGTCCTTCAGACTGCTGATTTTCTTTTCGTAATTGAGGATGTAAGCGTCTTCGAGCTTCACCTCCATCGTTTCGGCGTTCGTGATGAAATAAGGCGAGAGATAGCCCTTGTCGAACTGCATGCCTTCGACGACTTCGAGCGTCGTCTCAATGGACTTGGCTTCCTCGACGGTGATGGTGCCGTCCTTGCCGACCTTGTCCATCGCATCGGCGATGATCTCGCCGATGGTGGTGTCCCAGTTGGCGGAGACGGTCGCAACCTGCTTGATCTCGTCCTTGTCCTTCACCTTCTTGGAGATCTTGTCGAGGTGCGCGACGGCGGCTTCCACGGCCTTACCAATGCCGCGCTGGATGCCGATGGGATTCGCGCCGGACGTGACAAACTTGAGTCCCTCGCGATAAATGGATTCCGCGAGCACGGTGGCGGTGGTGGTGCCGTCGCCCGCGTCGTCGCTCGTGCGGCTGGCCACTTCACGGACCATCTGGGCACCCATGTTTTCGTAGGGGTCTTCCAGTTCGATTTCCTTCGCCACCGTCACGCCGTCCTTGGTGACGGTTGGTGAACCGTATTTTTTGTCAATGACCACGTTGCGGCCCTTGGGCCCGAGCGTTGCTGTCACCGCTCTGGAAAGCTTCTGGACGCCGCGCAAAATCGCCTGCCGCGCGGCCTCATCAAACAATAATTGTTTTGCTGCCATAATTTTTGGTTCTTAGTTGAATGTTGAATGTTGAGTGTTAAACAAGCACGGCCAGGATGTCGTCCGACGACAAAATCTTGTATTCCTTGCCGTCAATCTTGATTTCCGTGCCGCCGTATTTGCTGACGAGCACGCGGTCGCCCTTTTTGACTTCAAACGGAATTTTTTTTCCGTCGTCGTTGGTTTTGCCGGTGCCGAGGGCGATGATGATGCCCTCCTGCGGCTTTTCCTTGGCGGTATCGGGAATGATGATGCCGCCCTTCTTGACTTCCTTTTCTTCAACCGGCTCGACCAGGATACGGTCGCCGATCGGTTTAATGTTCAGTGCCATAGGTTCTTTCGTTTTTGTTGTTTGGTTTCGAGTTGTTAATTGTAATCAAATCCCGCCGCACCCGCGATGGGAAAATTGTTTGTTGCTATACGCTTACCATTATTGCCTGCCTAGATTTAGGTTTTTTCAAAGCTTTAGATTTCGGAAGATGCACTGGAACTGAAAACTTCACACGACTTACTATCGATGTAGACGATTCAGATTGGCCTTGAGAACCTAGAGCAAATGGGACAGTAAAAACGCCAATGCCTCCCTTTGTGCCTTTGCCCTCGACTGCTGTTACCGCCACGTCAAATGCGACAAGCGAGGCGGCTTCGCCTGTTGCTTCATCCCAATATTCTGCTTTAGTCGATTCAAGACCTTTTGGATTAACTAAAGCTCCACGTGTCGCGCCAAATTCTTGAGCGATTGCAACGCCCTCAATAATTTGTTTGAGCGTTTCTGAAATGAAGTCTTTTAGTTCCACTTTAGTTATTTTTGTTATCTCCACTCGCATCAAATTTTACTACGCCGATCTTTTTTTCTTTTTGAAAACCGTCATAAATCCAAAGCCAGATTCGGACCACTGGCCAATACAGCAAAAAAATTGCCGCACCAATATTTTCAAGTTCTTCGCTATAGCTAGGCGCACAATTGCCTGACGCTATAAAGAACCCCAACAACGCAATCGCATAAACGACAATCAATAAACGCAACCAGCCACGACGAATCCGTCGAAAACGCTTAAATCTTAGCCAAGAATAAATTGTCGGCGCGATTTGTTGGAAACTTTTCATTACTTCTTCTCGTCCACGACTTCGGCGTCAATCACCGTGCCGTCGTCCTTTTTGCCCTTTTTCTCCTCGGACTGGGCTTCGCCTGATGGGCCGGCGCCCTGCGCCTTTTCAGCCTGTGCCTTCGCGGCGGCGGCTTTGTAAAGTTCGGTGCTTACGGCCTGCCACGCTTCGTTCAGCTTTTCAGCCGCGGATTTGATGGCCGCAGCGTCGCTGCCTTTCAACGCTTCCTTCACGGCGTTGACCGCGCTTTCAATCTTGGCCTTGTCGTCGCCGGAGATCTTGTCGCCGGTTTCCTTGAGCATTTTCTCGGAGCGATAGACCGCGCTGTCGGCTTCGTTGCGCGTCTCGACTTCCTCGCGCTGCTTCTTGTCCTCGTCGGCGTGTGCCTCGGCGTCTTTGCGCATCTTCTCGACTTCGTCCTTCGAGAGACCGCTGCTGGCGGTGATGGTGATTTTCTGTTCCTTGCCCGTGCCGAGGTCCTTGGCGCCCACGTGCAAAATGCCGTTGGCATCAATGTCGAACGTCACCTCGATTTGCGGCACGCCGCGCGGTGCGGGCGGGATATCGGTAAGATGAAACTTGCCGATGGTCCGGTTGTCTTTTGAAAATTGGCGTTCGCCTTGCAGGACGTGGATTTCCACGCCGGGCTGGTTGTCCGACGCGGTGGAGAAAATTTCCGATTTGCGCGTGGGAATGGTGGTATTGCGCTCGATGAGCCGCGTGAACACGCCGCCCAGCGTTTCGATGCCGAGTGACAATGGCGTCACGTCCAGCAGGAGCACGTCCTTGACGTCGCCCTTGAGCACGCCGCCCTGGATGCCGGCGCCCACGGCGACGACTTCGTCCGGGTTTACGCCCTGATGCGGCGGTTTATTGACGAGTGAATGCGCGGTCTCGACGACTTTCGGCATGCGGGTCATGCCGCCGACGAGCACGAGTTCGTCAATTTTGGCCGCGTCGAGGTCGGCGTCCTTCAAACAAGCCTTCACCGGCGCGATGGTGCGCTCGAACAGTTTGTCGCAAAGCTGTTCCATTTTTGCGCGTGTGAGCGTTTTTTGAATGTGCTTGGGCCCGCTGGCGTCGGCGGTGATAAACGGCAGATTGATTTCGTATTGCTGCGCGCTCGAGAGGGCGATTTTGGCCTTTTCAGCCTCTTCCTTGATGCGCTGAAGCGCGTCGGGTTGCTTGCGCAAATCCATGCCGTATTCCTTTTTGAATTCGTTGAGAATCCAGTCCATGATGAGGCCGTCCCAGTCGTCACCGCCGAGGTGTGTGTCACCGTTGGTGGCCTTCACTTCGAACACGCCGTCGCCGATTTCGAGCACTGAAATGTCGAATGTGCCGCCACCCAGGTCATACACGGCGATTTTTTCGTCCTTTTTCTTGTCGAGACCGTAAGCGAGCGACGCAGCGGTCGGCTCGTTGATGATGCGGAGCACTTCGAGACCGGCGATGCGGCCGGCGTCTTTCGTGGCTTGGCGCTGCGAATCGTTAAAATAGGCGGGAACGGTGATGACGGCCTGCGTGATTTTCTCGCCAAGACGCATTTCGGCGTCGGCCTTCATCTTGGAAAGGATCATCGCGGAAATTTCCGGCGGCGAAAATTGCTTCGGTTTGCCGTCCACTTCCACTTCGACGGCGGCGTCGCCGTTGGACGTCTTCACAACTTTATAGGGCACGCGTTTGATTTCCTCGCTGACTTCATCGAATTTACGGCCCATGAAACGTTTGATGGAATAGACGGTGTTGCGCGAGTTGGTGACGGCCTGGCGTTTGGCCGCCTCGCCGACCAGCCGCTCGCCGCTCTTGGTGAACGCGACGACGGATGGCGTGGTGCGTTTGCCTTCGGAATTTTCCAAAACCAACGGCTCGCCGCCTTCCATAACCGCCATGCAGGAGTTCGTGGTTCCCAAATCAATACCTAATACTTTTGCCATAAAATAAATAAAAATTAGTTATCTGCTCCTTATTCCAATGCAATTACAATGCCGCAATTCCAAAAATGACACGGAAGCCTTGCAAACAAAGGACGGAATTCAACTTAACCTGTTTTCAGGTTGGCTGAAAAACAGTGCCAAAAGAGTCATTATGGCACAGTCAGAGTGCCGTTTGGCACAGTTGATTGGTAGGGCGCGATGTCCCTATCGCGCCGCAAGTGAAGACGGTATTCGGTCGTTGGGGCGATAAATCCACGACCAGTCTTCGACCCGTTTGCACAATCCCCGTCTCACTGGATTCATCAGGATGTAACTGATCTTTTCAGCCTCCTCGTGATGGTCGCGCAAACGATGATCGAAAAAATCCCGTTGCCAGACGATTTTCTCATTCCGAGCCAGAAATCGTTTCCAATTTGTCACTGCCGTTTTCATTCCTGCCTCGCGCGGAAATGCAATTATGGCATGGAAATGGCCTGGCATCAACAGCATGAGCCGACAATGCCAAATCAATGCTTTGTGATTGTGCGCGGCAGCGGCCAGCACTGCTTGGCCTGTGTCTTTGCGACAAAGCTGGTTTTCCATCCGAGGTTCGCAGTTAATGGTGATGAAAAAGAACGAGCCATCCGAAACCCAGGATGGAATTTCATGGCCGAGGCGGGTGCGGTCGGGAAGATTCATCTTTGAAAAGTTGCAGTTTGTCGTTTAGCCGGACAACCCAAAAATTTTCTGAGTCGGCGCGTTCGAAGAACGCGCCCTACCTATTTTTGATTGTCAATCCCCAGCCTGCCGCGGCGCGATAGGGACATCGCGCCCTACCTTTTCAGCTTATTTGCTTCCCGGTTTGACGACGGGAATTTTGGCCAGGTCAGGCGGCAATTTGTCCGGCTCGAACGTCTCGACGCGGAGTGAAATCAGACTTTGGAATGACACCCCGAAGTTCACCGCGCCGTTGGAACGATCCACAATCGCGGCGATGCCAATGACGTTTCCGCCGTGCATGCGGACGATGTCAATGGTTTCCTGCACGCGACCGCCCCTGGTCACCACATCCTCGACGACGAGGATTTTTTCACCGGGCGCAATTTTGAATCCACGCCGCAACGCCAGTTTGCCATCCTCCTTTTCCGTGAAGATAAACCGCACACTGAGCTGCCGCGCGACTTCCTGTCCGATGACGAGTCCGCCGAGCGCGGGCGCGATGACGGTGACAGCGCCGTATTTGCGGACTTTGCCGGCCAGCGCGCCGCCAAGCTTCTTAACGGTCGGCATTTGCTGAAGCGCGAGCGCGCATTGGAAGTATTGGCGGCTGTGCAAGCCGCTGCGGAGAACGAAATGGCCTTCGAGCAGCGCGCCGGTGTCGCGGAATATCTGGAGGACTTCGTTTTGCGTCATCGCGCGGATTTTAAGTCCAAAGCCAAAAGTTCAAAGTCCAAAGTTTGGGAGGGCGAGCGTCCGCGCGAGCCCTAATTTTTAAAATGGGGCTCGTCAGGAGCCTCGCCCTCCCGTTTCTTCTGGCTTCTGGCTTCTGAATTCTGAATTCTGGCTTCGTGCCGAAGTGGATCAAATTCATCATTGCCATTTTATTGCTGCCGGTCTGCGCCGGGGCGGCGCGGGCGTTGTGGCTTGTGCTGCGCGCCAGTTATGGCGCAGACACGGTTTGGGTGCCATTGCTTGCCGGCGCGGTTTGCTGGGTCGTGATTTACGCGCTGCTGCCGAGGCCAATGTGGATTTACGTGTTCGGCCATGAATTGACGCATATGATTTGGACGTGGCTGTTCGGCGGGCGTGTCAAAAAATTCAAAGCCGCCTCCGACGGGGGACACGTGGTTGCGAGCAAAACCAATTTCGTCATCGTCCTCGCTCCGTATTTTTTCCCACTCTACGCGGCTTTGGTTGTGGCGGTGTTTGCCATCGGCCATTTGATTTTGGGGTGGAAGAATGATTTGATTTGGTTTCACCTGATTGTCGGCGCAGCGTATGCGTTTCACGTAACATTGACCTGGCATGTGTTGAAAACGCGGCAGTCCGACATCACGTCGCAGGGTTATTTGTTCTCGGTGGTGATTATTTTTCTTGGCAACGTCGGTGTGTTGCTGTTTGGCTTGCCGTTATTGACCGCAAAGGTCAGTTTGTTCAATGCGCTGGGCTGGTGGCTGGAAAGCACGGGACAAATTTTTAACTGGCTGGCGCAGTGGCATTGGAATTGATGCCGAAATTTATCAATAATTCTGTCTTGAAATAAAACGCGGATAGGTTCAAATCTTAAAGAAGCACCGTATGGATTTAGGTGATATTTTAAGCAAGGCGCAAATCATCCCGGATTTGCACGCGAAGGATCGCTGGGAAGCGATTGATGAATTGATTGGCAATCTTGTCGCCACGGGCAAAATACAACCCGGCGACTGCGACGCCGTGACCGCCGCCGTCAAAAAGCGCGAGACTTCCATGAGCACCGGCATCGGGTTCGGCATCGGCATTCCGCACGCCTCGACCGATTTGATTCTCGAAGTTGTTGGCGTGCTTGGCCGTTCAAAGGCGGGTGTGAGCTTTGACGCGCTCGACAATCAGCCGGTGAAACTCGTCATGCTGTTCCTCGTGCCGCAGGGCCAGTTTCAAAAGCACCTTCACACGTTGGCCAACATCGCCAAACTCCTGCACAAGGCCGATTTCCGCCAGGCGCTCGAACAGGCACCGGATGCCGAGGCGATGCTCAATATCATCAGGGAATACGGGAAAAAATAATGGTAGGGTCATCGCGCTGCGATGACCGGACGCCGCAGCGCGGCGTCCCTACCTTGAAGATCGCCCCTCTGAAATTTTATCCGTGTCCATCCCGCCTGCGTTTCACTTCGTCGTGGCAAGCCGTGTCCATCCGTGGTTAAATTCCCGCCGTGCTGCCGCACAAACAAATTGAGCTGAAATTGCAGCAGGCTGTCCGGACTGTTTTGCCGGGGGCGGATGTTTCGACCGTTCTGGTTCGTCCGTGTCCCGATCCGAAATTTGGCGATTACCAGACCAACGCGCTGATGTCGCTCGCCAAGTCGCGCCAATTGAATCCACGCCAGTTTGCTGGCGACGTGCTGGCGAAACTCGATGTGGCGGAGTTTTGCGAAAAACCTGAAGTCGTCGGCGCGGGTTTTTTGAATTTCCGGCTGAAAAATTCCACGATTGTCCAAACACTGCAATCCGCGGCGCGCGGTGAACATTTATTTTTTGAAAAAATGGGTAGGGACGCGCTGCCGCGCGTCCAAGCCGACCAGCAGGTCGGCCCTACCGTTCGCACCGTTGTTATTGATTTCAGCGCGCCGAACGTGGCCAAGCCGATGCACGTCGGTCACATCCGTTCGACCATTCTCGGCGATTGTCTCGCGCGCACGTTGCGGCTGCTCGGCCACCGCGTTATCACCGACAATCACATCGGCGACTGGGGCACGCAATTTGGCAAACTGCTCGTGGGCTGGAAAAAACATCTGAACGCCGCCGCGCTCAAGGCCGATGCGCTCGCCGAAATGGAACGGCTTTACAAACTCGTGAATGCCGCAAGCGAAACGGATGAGAAAATTTTGGAGGAAGCGCGGCAAGAACTGGTGAAACTCCAAAGCGGCAACGAGGAAAATCTAAAAATCTGGCGCGAGATGATTGCGCTGTCGCAAAAGCAATTCGATGAAATTTATTCGCGGCTTGGTGTGAAGTTTGATCACACATTCGGCGAGAGTTTTTACAACCTACGCCTCAAACCGCTCGTTGAAGAATTGCTTTCCAAAGGCATCGCCCGCGAGAGCGAAGGCGCACTTGCAATTTTCTTCGAGGATTCCACAAGTGCGGGACAACTCAAAGAACATCCCGCGCTTATCCGCAAAAGCGACGGCGGATTTAATTACACAACGACCGATCTGGCCACACTGGCGTATCGTATTGAAACCTGGAAGCCGAACGAAATCATTTATGTCACCGATGGCCGCCAGCAGTTGCATTTCCAGCAGGTCTTCGCCGCGTTCCAAAAATGGATGGCTGTAGAGTGCGCTGTCTCAGCGCAAAATCGCGTGAGGACACGCGACGCTACACCGAAGTTGGCCCACGTCTGGTTCGGCTCGATTCTGGGCGAGGACGGCAAACCGTTCAAAACGCGCAGTGGCGACACGGTGAAGCTCGCCGATTTGCTCGACGAAGCGGAGGAGCGGGCCTTTAAAATTGTTTCCGAAAAGAGCCCCGAACTTTCCGAAGCCACGAGGCGCGAGATCGCTCGCGTCGTCGGCATCGGCGCGGTGAAATACGCCGACCTGCTGCCGAACCGCCAGAGCGATTACGTGTTCAGTTGGGACAAAATGCTCGCGCTCAACGGCAATACCGCGCCGTATTTGCAATACGCCTATACCCGAATCAAAAGCATCTTTCGGAGGGGCGAGTTACACGAGTCCCAAAATGTGAAAGTTGGGGACTCGCAGATCTCGTCCCTCCGAATTGAAAAACTGTCTACTCCAGAAGAAATTGCACTGGCGAAGCATCTTTTAAATTTCGGCCTCACGCTCGAGGCCGTGGCGGGGGAATATCGCCCGAATTTTCTCTGCAATTATCTTTTTGAACTGGCAGGCAGGTTCACCGCGTTTTATGAAAATTGTCCGGTGCTCAAGGCTGATCCCGCAGTGCGGGACTCCCGTTTGGCGCTCTGCGATTTGACGGCGCGCGTTTTGAAACAAGGCCTCGAAATCCTCGGGATTGAGGTTTTGGAACAAATGTGATTTTGCAGCGGCGCTTCACAAGTCAATGTTTGAATTGCTCAAAACAGATGCGCACAGCGGTCAGCAAGAAGAATCTTGGTCGTGCCCGCCGGTGTGCTTATCTTGAGAACCAACGTCCAGCAGGCAAAACATGCGCCATCTCGCCCAACCTAGGGTCTTGAAATTGGCAGTCATCGCATCGCTAGCCACTGCACTCGCATGTTATCCCCGCCTGTCGCTTTGGCCGAACTGGTCTGCTCCAATCTGGTATCTGGAAACCATGATCTTCTTTTGCAGCATGGTCCTTTGGAGTTTCGTCTTTGCGTGGCACACGCTATACACCCAGCGGCCGGTCTGGATTCTCAAGCAGGAATCCGGACCGTTCATCGCAGTGACCCTGGTTGGAATTATCGCTGCGATGGTGTTTCATCTGTTTCTTGACCCATCGCTCCGACTCAAAGTGCCGGAGGAATATCCGGTTGACTTGGAACATTGGTTTGCACTGGTGCTGTTTTCCCTCTTCTTAAGCCAGTTGTTCCTTCTCTTTGCCCCTTTCGCTTGGCTCATGCGGTTGTTTCATAACCGCTGGGTGGCAACCTGCCTGACCGTTTTGTTTGGAGCTGTTCTGTTGGTGATCAAAATCCAGTCTTCCCCAACGCCGATTCCGCTGCCACTGTTTGCCGCGCTTCTGGCTGGCAGAATCATCACGGGATTTCTGGCGGTTTGGTTCTATCTTCGTGGTGGGGTAATTCTGATCTGGTGGTGGACTCTTCTGTTTGAAGCCAGACATTTGCTTATTCTGGCTGGCAATTCATAAGTGGACGCAAGCCGAACTTCAAAATTTCGTGTTCAACCGCACCGTTTTAATTAAATCTTTACGCAATGTTTGAATTGCTCAAAACGGATGCGCGCACCAAAGCGCGCTTGGGGAAATTGACCACCGCGCACGGCATTGTGGACACGCCGGTGTTCATGCCCGTCGGCACACAGGCCAGCGTGAAGGCGCTTGATCCGCGCGAACTCCGCGAGATGGGCACGCAAATCATACTCGCCAATACTTATCACCTCAATATCCGGCCCGGACTGGAAACTATCCGCGCCGCGGGCGGGCTGCATCAGTTCATGAATTGGCACCTGCCGATTCTCACCGACAGCGGTGGTTACCAGGTTTTCAGCCTCGCCAAAATCCGCAAGGTCAAGGCCCACGGCGTCGAATTCAATTCGCACGTGGACGGCGCGCCGCTGTTTCTCGGGCCGAAGGAAGCGATGGAGATCCAGCGTGTGCTCAACTCGGACATCGCAATGGTGTTCGATGAATGTCCGCCGCACGACGCGCCGGTAAAGGAACAAAAGCTTGCCGTCGAACGCACAATCCGTTGGGCGCAGGAATGCCGCGAGCAGCCGCGCACCGAGGGACAATTGGTTTTTGGCATTGTGCAGGGCGGCAGCAATCCGGCGTTGCGCGAGGAATGCGCCAAAGCACTGGTGGCGATGGAATTTGACGGCTACGCCATCGGCGGTGTGAGCGTGGGCGAACCCGAACCGGAAATGTTGAAGGCGATTGAGTTGACCGAGCCGTTTTTGCCTGCGCACAAGGCGCGCTACGCGATGGGCCTCGGCACTCCCGCGCAGATGATTGAGCTGATTGCACGCGGTATGGACATGTTCGACTGTGTCCTGCCGACGCGGATGGCGCGCAACGGCACGGCGTTTACGCGCCGCGGTGCCTTCGGCCTCAAGGGCAGCGCTTACAAGGCGGATTTCCGGCCGATTGAAGAAGGCTGCGAATGTTTCGCCTGCCGGAATTTTACGCGCGCCTATTTGCGGCATTTATTGAACGTGAATGAAATTCTCGGCCTGCGCATGGTGAGCGTTCACAACTCGCATTTGTTTCTGAAATTGATGGCCGATGCGCGTGCGGCGATTGCGTCGGGAACATTCGCGGACTTTTACCGCGAGTTCATCGCCAATTACACACCGTCGCAAAAAATTCTGTCCGCGCGGGAAATAAAGGCGGAGCGATAAACTTCGGAATTACTTTCGGAGGAATTTGGCCACGGCCTCGGTCCGGGTGCGGACTTGCAGCTTTTCGTAAATGCGGCGGACGTAGGTGTGAACAGTTTCGTAGCTGACGCCCATTTTGTCCGCGATTTCCTTGTAAAGAAATCCATGGCTTAGAAAATCGAGTACCTCCTGCTCGCGTGGGGAAAGATTTTCAGTGGATTGCGTCGTGGCCGCCGTTTGTTGAAAAGATTGCACGACCTTGCGCGCGATGTGCATCGTCATCGGCGAACCGCCCCGGTGCATTTCCTGAATGGCTTCGAGCAATTCCTTGCTGGGCGTGCGTTTGAGCAGGTAACCTCCGGCTCCCGCCGCAAGCGCGTTGAAGATATTTTCCGTGTCCTCGTAAACCGTGAGCATCAACACCTGGGTTTGTGGAATGAGTTGTTTCAATTGGCGCACGCATTCGACGCCGTTCATGCCGGGCAGATTGATGTCCATCAGCACGACGTCCGGGCGCGCTTGTGGCAAATCCTTCAGGGCATCCTCGGCATTGGCATGCTGGCTCACGCAACGGAAACCGTCGGCACGATTGAGCACCCGCGCCAGCGTGCCGCGCAGCTTGTCGTTGTCTTCAACAATGGAAACGGAAATGGGCATAACTCAATTGCGGATTGCAGAATGCGGAATGTGGAATGAAGAAACAAGAATTGAACAGGCTTGAAAATTTTCTACATTCTTCATTCTGCCTTCTTCATTTCATTTTGATCGGCACTGTCAGGCGCACCAGCGTCCCGCCTTTTGTTCCCGAGCCGATCGAAAATTTGCCGTGGATGTCTTCCATCCGCTGGCGCATGTTGCGAAGTCCGTCCCGCGATTGCGCCGCATTCATGTTCAGATCACCGGGTCCGCGCCCGTCATCCTCAATTTCCAAAGTGAAATGGTGCGGCTGCAATCGCAATCGGATCCAGACCTCGGATGCTTGGGCATGTTTGACCACATTGTTGACGGCCTCTTTGAAGGCGAGAAAAATGTTGTGGCGGACATCCGGCGGGAAAGCAATCGCAGGCAATTGGGTTGGCACATCCGCGCGATAACGCAATCCGGCCAGCGTGAGGTATTCCTGTGCATATTTACAGGCATAATTAATCAAGCCATCCAACGTGTCATTGGCGGGATTGACCGCCCAGACGATTTCGTCGAGTGAACGGGTTGTTTCGCGCGCCGTTTGGGAGATTTGTTGCGCATGCGCCTGGATTTCTTCGGGAGAACTTGTGTCTGCTTCTGCCATTTCACCCAACAGGGCCACTTGCGTTAGATTTGCGCCGAGTTGGTCGTGAAGGTCGCGGGCAATGCGGGAGCGTTCCTTTTCCAACGCCAGCTGGCGTTGCAGTTTTTGCGTGGAAACATATCGCACCACGGCGACAACGATTCCCAAAAAACACAGAATCACAACGGCGCGAAACCCTCCGGTCTGCCAAAATTGAGGTTGCACCGTTATTTCAAGGGTGCAGCCGGCATCATTCCACACGCCATCTTCATTGCAGGCGGTGACATGGAACTGATAATGGCCGGGCGGCACTTCGTTGTAATAGGCAATCCGCGTGTCACCGGCTTCAGTCCAGGCGTTGTCGCGGCCCTCCAAACGATACTTAAATCGCACTTCTTTTGGCGCGGCGAAATTCAATCCGGTGTAGTGGATTTCAAAACGGTCATGGCCGGGCGGAACAATGATGGATTGCCGCCACGCTGAACGGATGCGATTGGTTTTTTGTTCCCGACCATCCACCAGCACGGATTCGATCACGACCAATGGCGGTTGCAGATTCGGTTTAAGCTCTTTGGGATTCACCGACGCCGCGCCTTTGGTGGTGGGAAGCCATAGTCTGCCGTCGCGAGTGAGGCATGCAGCAGGTTGGGAGCCGCCCGAACATTCACGCGTCGGCAGTCCATCGGCCTTTCCATAAATCCGGCACGCAATGGAACCCGCCTTTTTGTTTGCAAAATCGTCCAGCGACTTCTTCAGGATTCGCATCAACCCCGCGTTGGAGCCAACCCATAAATAACCTTCATCATCTTCGACGATATAGCCAATGCTGTCGCTGGCAAGACCGTCGCGCGTGGAATAGCGGGTCCACTTTCCGTTGTGAAATCGAGCCAGACCATGGCCGGATGTGCCAATCCACAAAGAGCCGTCTTTGTCCTCGTAAAGACAAGAGATGTCATTGCCGGGCAATCCATTCGTTTCTGATTGATGGGGAATAAATTTCCCGTCTTTGAAAGAGTCCAGACCGCGGTTCTCCGTCCCCACCCAAAGGTTTCCCGCCGCGTCTTCTGCAAGGGCGCGGACGGTATTTCCCGACAAGCCGTCCCGTGTCGTATACATTTTCCAATCCTGTCCGTTCCAGCGCGCCAGGCCGTTTTGAGTGCCCGCCCACAATTGGCCACGGTGATCTTCGAACAGGGCAAGGATTTGCGGGCCGAGAATTTCCGCGCCGGGAGCAGGTTGAAACTGATTGGTTTGAAATTGAAACAGCCCCTCGTCCCGGGTTCCGACCCAGACTTGTTGCCGGTGATCTACCAGCACCGTCCAGGTACTTTGATACCGGCTGACGCCAAAATCCTGCATGGAGTTTGTGATCCAATAAGACACACCGTGCGCGTTGAAAGCCGTCCATAAACCACCGGATGCGTCCCCGGATATCGATTGGACAACCCACGAATGATGTTCAGTCAGGGTATCGAAAACTTTTCTTTTAATCCGGTCCAACCCTGCACCGTCGGTCCCCACCCAAAGATTTCCCTGCTCATCCATGCACAGCGAAAGCACAAAGGCGGACGATAATCCATGATCAGTTGAGATGTGCTGATATTTTCCATCCGCGTCATACCAAAAAACACCCGCGCCCAGCGTGCCCACAATCAGATTGCCATCCTTGTCTTCACAAGCGGAGGTGACGGTTGAATTGCCCCATGGATACGGCCCAAAATCCTTTTCGAGTTGGGAGAGACCCCATTTTTCGACCCGGCCGTTGATCAATCGCCATGTTCCTCCGTGTTGGCTGGCTGAAATGTAATCCAGTTTCTGTGCGTGAATCTGTTGCTCGATGAGAAAGGCCGGCGGTTGAAAATTAGCCGGACGAAACGAAAACAGCATCCAATCCTCCCCAATCCAGAGCGCGCCGGACTTTTCAGCGACAACCATCCGGCAAACCGCGCGGGGATTGAAACTAAAATTCCAGACGGTCATTTTCCCATTTTGATAGCGTCCCAGATGAGCATCCGCCGTGTAAAGCCACACCGTACCACTCGAATCTTCACAGGCTGACACCAGCCGCCCTTCATGGCCACCGCGTCCGAGGTTGATGTTTTGGATTTTGCCATCCTTCGCCAACGCCACATCACCTGTGTCCATTCCAATCCAAAGATTCGTGTGGCTGTCTTGAAACAGATAAACAATCCGGTCGCTGCTCAAGCCAGGTGTGTTTTCTTCATCAAAAACAGTGAAGTGAATTCCGTCAAAACGCACCAGGCCGTTGAGCGTTCCGAGCCAAAGGTAACCGTCCCGGGTTTGAATCACTGAAATGGCCGAGCTTTGCGGAAGCCCCTGTTCGGTGTTCCAGGAATCCACAATGAAAGGCGAGTCGGACAGATCAACTGTGTCCGCAACCGCCGGAAGGATGGAGAAACAAACGCAGAGCATCAGCCATGCGAATTGGAACGTCCGGCGATTCTTGGGCATGTTTTATTCTTCGAACTATCCAGCCGGATGTAAAGCCGTTTGAAGGAGGCACCAGGCGAAAATGGAGGTGAAAATTTTGACCACGCCGGTGCGGATTGTCCGAATCAAGGCTCGCCGGGCGGGTTGATCTCCCGGACTAAAAACAAAACAACACGGCCTTGCTCATGGCCATGTTGTTTGACGAAACGGGTTCGTGCCTCGAATTAGTCGAAGGCGTGACCGGCGCAGCAAAGGACGTCCTTGATTTTATGCTGGACGAGTTCCTTCACTTTCGCACGAGCCGGGCCGAGGTATTTGCGCGGATCAAATTCCTTCGGATTTTCCATAACCACCTTACGGATGGCTGCTGTCATGGCGAGGCGCAGGTCGGTGTCAATGTTCACTTTCGTGCAACCGACGCGTCGGGCGACTTCAATATCAGCTTCCGGCACACCCTGGGCGTCGGGCATCTTGCCGCCGTATTTGTTGATTTCCTCGACGAGTTCCTTTGGCACACTCGAAGCGCCGTGCAGCACGAGCGGATAATCACCCAGCCCAGCGTCCATGAGCGCCTTTTTGATGGCCTTGAGACGTTCGAGATCGAGATGTTGCTCGCCCTTGAACTTGTAGGCGCCGTGTGAATTGCCGATGGCGACGGCGAGCGAATCACAGCCGGATTCCTTCACAAATTTCACCGCTTCATCCGGATTGGTATAATGGCCGCTTTTGGAATAGCCGCCGCCGGCTTCGCCTTCATCGAATTGCGCGCCCACCAAATGGCCTAGTTCGGCCTCCACGACACAATTATGTTTGTGCGCGTATTCCACGACCTTGCGTGTGATTTCGACGTTCTTCTCAAACGGTTCGTGGCTGGCGTCAATCATCACGCTGGTGAACCCTTCGTCAATGCAGTTCTTGCACAATTCAAACGTGTCGCCATGATCGAGATGCACGGCCATGGGAATGGTTGAGAGGCTGATGGCCGCCTCGATGAGTTTTTTGAGATAAACGGGATTTGCATATTGCCGGGCGCCCTTGGAAATCTGGAGGATCAGCGGCGCTTTTTCCTCTTCGCAAGCCTCGACGATGGCCTGGATGAGTTCCATGTTATTGACGTTGAACGCGCCGATGGCGTATTTGCCCTTCAACGCTTTCGCAAAAAGTTCCCGCGTATGTGTTAATGGCATAAGTTTAGATGTTAAATGTGCAGTGGCGAAAATGATAACCAGGTCTTCTTAAAAGGAAACAAAAAATACAGCTCCACGTCTCCAAATAAATTCCTTTGCGCCGTCGCGTCTTTGCGCGAAAAATGCGGTGTGCAGGCGCGATTTCTCCTCGGCCCCGCCGGCAGCGGCAAGACGTTCCGCTGCCTTGCCGAAATCCGTGCCGCCCTGCGGGAAGGCGCGGAGGGTCCGCCGCTGATTCTGCTCGCGCCCAAACAGACTACATTTCAACTCGAACGCCAGTTGCTTGACTCCGAACGGTGGGGCGAGCGTCCAGAAGGTAGGGTCGCCTCGCCGAGGCGACCGTCGACAGTTCCGCTTTACATTACGGACGCTCCGGCGGGGCGTCCCTACCCAAAACCCGGCTCGCTGGGACACCAACTCCAGGGCTACACCCGTCTCCATATTTTCTCCTTCGATCGGCTGGCACGATTTGTTTTTGAAAAATCAAACATCGTGCCGCCCGAACAATTGAGCGGCGAGGGCCGTGTGATGGTGTTGCGCGCGCTGTTGATGCGGCACGAACATAAACTGAAACTTTTTCGCGGGAGCGCGCGCCGCCCCGGCTTCGCGCAGGAGCTTAGCGGATTATTCAACGAATTTCGACAGCATCAATTGACACCGCTCAAACTCCGCGCCCTTGCCCAACGCCCGGACTTGCGCCCCGAACTGGGGGGCAAGCTGCAAGACCTCGCACTGCTGAATGACGCCTACATGAACTGGCTCGTCGAACACGAATTGCAAGATGCAGATTGTTTGCTCGATGCGGCGACCGAAGCGTTGCGTCAGTCTGTCGCAACTCAAAATTCAAAACTCAAAATTCAAAATTTGTGGTTGGACGGCTTCGCCGAGATGACGCCGCAGGAACTCGATTTGCTCGCCGCCATTCTGCCGTTTTGTGAACGCGCAACGCTCGCGTTCTGCCTCGACGAATCCGGCGCGCGGAAAGCCGGAAGTTCATGGCTCTCACTTTGGTCAGCTGTTGGCAAAACCTGTCAACAATGCCGGCAGCGGATCGAAAATCTGCCTGATTGCAAAATCAGCGTTGAGACGCTCAAGCGCGACCCGGGCAAAAGCCGTTTCATCAGTCCGGCACTGCAACAACTGGAAATACGTTGGCAGGGTGAGTCAGGCTTCCAGCCTGACTCAGACAGGCAAGATGCCTGTCCCATATCAAGCAATGAACTCCGAATCGTCTCTTGTCCAAATGCCGAAGCCGAGGCTGTTTTTGCCGCGCGCGAAATTTTGGAATTCGTCCGCTGCGGCAATCGCTTCCGCGACTGCGCCGTGCTTGTTCGCAGTCTGGACGCTTATCACAAGCCGCTGGAGCGCGCGTTTCGCCGTTACGGCATCTCGTTTTTTCTGGACCGGCGCGAATCCGTTTCACATCACCCGCTCGGCGAGCTGACCCGCAGTGCGGTCCGCACCGCTGCTTTTGACTGGCAGCAGGAGGATTGGTTCGCCGCGCTGAAAGCAGGGTTTTCGCCGGTGGATGAGACGGAAATCGACCGGCTGGAAAACGAAGCGCTGGCGCGCGGCTGGCACGGCGCGAAATGGCGCGAACCCATTCAAATCACCGACAATCCCCAATGGGGAAAATCACTCGAACGGTTACGCAAAGAAATCCTGCCGCCGTTTGAACGTTTTGCCGAACAGCTTGTGCGGTTGAAAAATGAACCCACCGGTGAGCAATTGGCCGCGGCATTGCGCGGACTTTGGGACGAACTCGGCGTGGAAAAAACTTTGGAACGATGGAGCTTGTCGGACTCTGAACAATCCGCAATCCGCAACTCGCCTCGGCGAAGCCAGGGTCCGCAATCCGCAGTTCACTTGACTGTTTGGGAGCAAATGAACTTGTGGCTGGAAAATCTGGCGCTTGCATTTTCACGCGAACCATTGCCGCTGCGCGACTGGCTGCCGATTTTGGAGGCGGGACTTGCAAATCTGACCGTCGGGGTGATTCCGCCCGTTCTCGACGAAGTGCTTGTCGGCGCGGTTGACCGCGCGCGCAACCCCGATTTGAAGCTGGCGCTCGTGCTCGGCGTGAACGAATCCGTTTTTCCCGCCGCGCCCGCCGCCTCAACGGTTTTGACCGACGCCGACCGCGATGAATTGGGTCACGCGGTCGCGCTTGGCCCGGATTTGCGCGAGAGGCTGGCGCGCGAGCGTTATTATGGCTACATCGCCTGCACCCGCGCGCGGGAAAAACTCGCCGTGACCTTCGCGCGCAACGATGCCGATGGCAAAACACTGAACCCGTCGTCGCTCGTCGCGCATCTACGGCAGATATTCCCTGAACTCAAAGTGGAAGAATTTCACGTGAATACCAGTTTGGACGGGGTGGAGCATGTGAATGAATTGGTCGCGCCGCTCGTGGCAATGCAGAATGCAGAATGCAAAATGCAGAATTGGGCGGAGTTGCTGAAAATTCCAGCGCTCGCAACATTGCTCGAAAATCTGCGCCAGTTGCGCGAACCGGATCCCGCCGAAAGTCTTTCACCCGCACTCGCGGAAAAAATTTACGGCGCAACATTGCAAACGTCGGTCAGCCGGCTCGAGGAATTTGCCCAGTGTCCGTTTCGATTTTTCGTTCATTCGGGTTTGCGTGCCGAGGAACGAAAGGTTTTTGAGCTGGATGCGCGCGAACGCGGCAGTTTTCAGCACGAAGTTTTAAAAAAATTCCACGACGATTTGATGCAAGAAGGCAAACGCTGGCGCGACCTTACACCTGCAGAAGCTCGCGAACGCGTTGGTAAAATCGCCGCCGGCCTCGCGCCGGATTATCACGGTGGCTTGTTCCGGGCGGATGATCAAAGTCGGTTCACTGCACACGTGCTGACGGAGTCACTACAGGATTTTGTCGAGGTGCTCGTCGCGTGGATGCGCGGGCAGTACCAATTTGACCCGGCGGTGGCTGAACTCGAATTCGGTTTCGGCGCCGGCGGCGCGCCCGCGTGGGAAATCAGTCTCGATGACAGGCATAAGCTCGCGTTGCGCGGGCGGATTGACCGGGTTGATTTGTGCCGTGAAACGGACGGCAGCGCGTTATGCGTGGTGATGGATTACAAATCCGGCGGCAAAAAGCTTGATGCAATTTTGATTGAGCACGGTGTGCAGTTGCAATTGCCCGCGTATTTGAACGCGCTACGGCATTGGCCAAATCCTCAAGCGCTGTTGAGAGCGGCCCGGTTGATTCCAGCGGGTGTTTTCCACGTGAATCTGCGCGGCCAATACGAAAGCGGCGGCACGCGCGCCGAAGCGCTGGCCGACGCGGATGAATCGCGGCGCGTGGCGTATCGTCACATCGGAAGATTTGACGCGGGTTTTTTGGATAAGTTTGACAACCGCCCGAATGTGCGGTGCGGCGACCAATTTAATTATAACCGCAACAACGACGGCTCGCTGCGCAAAGGTTCGACGGAAGCGCTGCCGCATGTGGAATTTGAAGCGTTGCTTGACCGCGTCGAAATGCAGTTGCGCGAGATGGGCCGTGCAATCTTTTCGGGCGAGGCAAAGGTTGATCCGTATCGCAAAGGCGGCGAAACGCCGTGCGAATTTTGCGATTACCACGCTATTTGCCGGATTGATCCGTGGACGCACCGTTATCGTGTGCTGCGCGCGGCGCCGAAGGAAATTTTTTTATGAACTATCCGAACTGCCGCAAGGTCTTGGACTGCGCCAGACCTCTGGCGCTTTGGACGAAGCGCCGTCCGTTGGCAAAGCGGTGGAGGGACACCGCAGTCCAAAACGCTGGCGCGCTGGTGGCTACACTTTGCAATTCAAGGTCCTAGTGCGCATCTGAAGTTGAACGCCAAATCTTTTTATGACACTTCGCGGCAAATCCGATCCAGGCTGGTCGGCGCTGGTCGAAAAATGGAAAGTGACGCAGATGCGGCTGCGGGAGCGAATGATTATCACGCCGCTCGAACCGCTGCCGAGATTTGTTGCCGGGGTGGATTGCGCATTTTCAAGTGACAAACAAACCATCTTTGCCGCCGCTGTGGTTTATGACCGTGAAACGCAGCGCATCATCGAAACCGCCCATGCCGTGCGGCCTGCGGAATTTCCCTACATCCCGACTTTTTTAAGCTTTCGCGAAGGCCCGGCCATCAAACAGGCGATTCGGACATTGAAACACAAGTTTGGCGCAATCCTTTTTGATGGCCAGGGTTTTGCGCATCCGCGCCGCTGCGGCATCGCGTCGCATCTGGCGATTGAACTGGATAAACCCGGCATTGGCATTGCCAAGAGCCGATTGATCGGAACGTTTGGAAAACTTTCGCCGAGGGCCGGTGCGGCAACGCCCTTGATGGATGACGACGAACAAATCGGCGTCATGTTGCGGACACAAAAAGGGATTCGCCCGGTTTTTGTGAGCGTGGGTCATCGTGTGGATTTGGCATCCGCCGTCAAACTCGTGTTGGCTTGTTGCACGCGTTATCGCATCCCCGAACCGACGCGGCAGGCGGACATCGAGGTGGCGAAGTTGAAATGCGCTAATGATATTCCTGCAACGTCTTGACGCCGTAGCCGGATTTTTTGAGTGCGGCGATGCCAAGGGCGGCGGCCTTTGCGCCACTTAGCGTCGTCATGATGGGCGTGCCGGTGTAAATCGCTGTCGTGCGGATTTTGACTTCGTCGGCGCGCGGCGACTCGCCGGCGGGGGTGTTGATGACGAGCTGGATTTCCTTGTTCTTGAGCAAATCAATCGCGTTCGGCCGGCCTTCCAACAATTTAACAATGCGCTCGACTTTCAAGCCCGCTTTTTCCAGCACACCGGCCGTGCCGACTGTCGCGACAATTTCAAATCCCAAATCGGCAAATTGTTTTGCCACCGCCGCAACGTGTTTTTTGTGCGCGTCACTCACGCTGATGAAAACTTTTCCGCCCAACGGCAGCGATGCGCCCGCCGCCATTTGCGATTTGGCATAGGCGATGCCCAGATCAACATCCAGACCCATGACTTCGCCGGTCGAGCGCATTTCCGGCGAGAGTAAAATGTCCTGCCCATGAAAACGGTTGAATGGGAAGACGGATTCCTTCACCGCCCAATACTTCGGTTTGATTTCCCTGGTGAAACCGAGTTCTTTCAGCGTTTTTCCGGCCATGACTTTCGCGGCGAGCTTGGCCAGCGGCACGCCAATCGCCTTGCTCACAAACGGCACGGTGCGCGACGCCCGCGGGTTGACTTCGAGCACGAAAACCTTTTCGTCCTTCACCGCGTATTGAACATTCATCAGGCCGATGACTTCCAATTCACGCGCCATGGCGTAAGTGTAATCGCGAATCGTCTCGATGACTTTTTTGGAAAGCGTGTGCGGCGGCAAAACCATCGCTGCGTCGCCCGAGTGAATGCCGGCGAATTCGATGTGCTCCAATATCCCTCCGATGACAATTGTGCCATCGTCTTCGGTAGGGCGCGTCACTCCGTGCGCGCCGTCTTTGGTGTCCGCATGAGCGGCGCGCTGGGGACAGCGCGCCCTACCATTAAAATGGCCGACGTCGGCGATGCAATCCACGTCCACTTCGGTCGCGTCCTCCAAAAACTGGTCCACAAGCACCGGACGTTCGGGCGATGCCTCAACCGCAAAACGCATGTAATGCTGTAATTCGGCGTCGGAATAAACGATTTGCATCGCGCGACCGCCTAGCACGAAACTCGGCCGGACCAAAATCGGGTAGCCAAGCTTTTGGGCAACTTTGAGCGCCTCCGTTTCGTTCGTGGCAACACCGTTGGGCGGCTGCGGAATTTTCAGTTTGTCGAGCATCGCGGCGAAGAATTTGCGGTCTTCGGCGATTTCGATGTTCTGCGGCGAAGTGCCGATGATGTTGACGCCGTTCTTTTGCAAGCCGAGCGCCAGGTTCAGCGGCGTCTGGCCGCCGAATTGCGCGATGGCGCCCCAGCAGTCTTCGCGTTCGTAAATGTGCAGCACGTCTTCGAGCGTAAGCGGCTCGAAGAAAAGTTTGTCGCTCGTGTCGTAATCGGTCGAAACGGTTTCGGGATTCGAGTTGACCATGATGGTTTCAAAACCGTCCTTCTTGAGCGCGAATGCGGCGTGCACACAGCAGTAATCAAATTCGATTCCCTGCCCGATGCGATTCGGTCCGCCGCCGAGAATCATCACTTTTTTCTTTGCCGTTCGTTTGACTTCGTCGTCGCCACGGTCGTAGGTTGAATAATAATACGGTGTGTATGCCTCGAATTCCGCGGCGCAGGTGTCCACGAGCCTGTAGCTGGGCACCAGGCCGAGTTTTTTGCGCAACGCGCGGACTTCGTCCTCGGTCTGGCCGGTCAAATGGGCGATCTGCCGGTCGGAAAATCCGAGGCTTTTCGCTTTGGCTAACAGTTCAGAATTGAATGGCGGCATCAGCGTGAACAGTAAGCCGCAAGGCATCTGTCGTGTCCAGTTTGGAATGCAGAAGGCAGAATGAAGAATGGAGAAAATCGGTGTTCAACGGATTGAAGGGAACCTGTTTCTTAATTCTTCATTTTTCATTCTGCTTTTGTGTTCAAATCCGCTTGCCGGTCGCGCAACTTTACGTTACGAAACGGCGGATGAAACAAATCGGGCGTGCGCTGCTGTGGCTGACGTTATTTGCCCCGGTTTCCGGGTTCGCGCAAATCGATTCCGTCAAACGCGATTTGATTCAGTTTGGCTACAGTCAAGCGCTCGAAGGCCACGCGCCATTTGCCGGTTACGCCTTTTATTATCACAACCAACCGGATTTTGTGCGCACGAACCTGACGCTACGGCTGGCGGTCGCGCCGGTTTATCTCGATTCGGAGCTGGGCTTCGTTGGCGGACTGGGACCGAACACGGATTTCGCCATCGGCGTGGCTGGCGGCGGTTTTGCGGACAGTTATTCGGAGATTCGCGGCGGCATGTACTACCCCAGCGAATCTTTTGACGGCAATGGCGGGGAAATTTCCGCGAGCGTTTATCATCTGTTCAATCCCGGCGACGAAATTCCGCTGAACTTTATTTTGCGTGGCACGGCGCATTATTCTTTTTACAACCGTGACGGAGACACGTCACCGGCGTTTCAACCGCCAAATGATCACGCTGATTTCAGCATCCGCACCGGCTTGCGCTGGGGCGGCGTCGAGCCGACTCTGTTTCCGCCAATCGCGATGGAATTATCCGTCTGGTATGAAGGCCATCTGCGCAGCGATTCCGGCACGTATGGCGATACCAGCGTTCGTTCCTCGGGCGACCGCGAACTCAAGGAGCAATCGCATCTGTTTTGGGCGGAAGCGGCGCTGGCTTACACGCTGCCCAAAAGCCAGCAAAGTTTTTACGTCCGCCTGACCGCCGGCACGAGCGTGGACGCCGACCGTTTCAGCGCGTATCGCCTCGGCGGATTTCTGCCGCTCATCGCGGAATTTCCGCTGTCGCTGCCCGGCTACTATTTTCAGGAAATCAGCGCGCGACAATTTGCACTGCTCAATGCGAATTACCTTTTGCCGCTCGACGGGGAAAAACGCTGGAACATTGACGTGAACGCATCCAGCGCGTTCGTGGATTATCTGCCCGGTGAATCGCAGCCCGGCAACTGGCTCAACAGCGTGGGCGGCGGCATTTTGTATCATTCGCCGTCCGACCGCTGGAAAATCATGCTCGATTACGCTTACGGCATTGACGCCATTCGTTCGCATGGGCGCGGCGCAAACAGCATCGGTTTGCTCGTGCAATTCGATCTCGGTGCCAGACCCAGTCGGAGCTTTAATTCCATGCAACCATCGCAGTGGCGCGGATGGCAGCGGATTTTCGGCGATTGAAAGTCACAGAAGCCGTTTTCAAATTCATTTTTTTCCGCGCTTGGTACCTGGGGTGAGCCGGGATGTGATTCGATTCAGCTTGCGCCAATCGCCGTCGCTTGGTTCATTATAAGAGCGGGCGCGCATATGGTGGAATTGGCAGACACGCTACTTTGAGGTGGTAGTGGGGCAACCCGTGCAGGTTCAAGTCCTGCTATGCGCACCAGTCTTCGCTCGGAGCAACGCGGAGAGCGAAGACTGTCTCGCCGTAGCATAGCGAAGGCGGGCTTATGATATTCTTAGGCGGAAAAGGCTCCGAGCTTCGACTCGGCAAGCCAGCCTTTGATGATTTCGCCTCGCCGCAAGCGGCGGGCTACGACCAGGCAAGCCAATCTTTTCTCCTGTTACACGGCGCCAGCCATATCGGGACTTCTCCTCCAGGATGAACAAGAAGTAGCTGGAAATCGCGCCGTTTTCACTGCATACAGAAGAACAAACATGGTTTACCAAAAACAAATCCTGCTGGAGACCCGGGGACACCGGCACATGCACGACCTGACGGCGGACGTGGCGCGGATTGTCCATGAATCCGGCGTGCGCACGGGCACGGCGCACGTGTTCAACGTCGGCAGCACCGGCGCGCTGGGCGCCATCGAATACGAACCCGGATTGCTCGAAGACCTGCCAAACCTCCTCGATAAACTCATTCCACCGGGCCGCAACTACGGACACGAACAGGCCTGGCATGACGGCAATGGCCATTCGCATTTGCAGGCAACACTGCTCGGGCCGTCATTGACCATGCCGGTGGCCGACCGCAAACCGGTGCTGGGCACCTGGCAACAAATCTTCCATCTGGAATGCGACATCAAACCGCGCCGCCGCGTCATCGTGGTGACGGTCTTGGGAGAATGAGTTTTCTGCGAACGGAAGATCGGCCGGCGGCAATTACCGTCGCACACGCAGATTGCGCGCCGCGAAGAATTTCTCGGCGTATTTGCCGAGCAAATCCGCCTCCAAATTTACCGCATCACCGACCTTGCGTTCACACAACGCCGTGATTTCGTAGGTGTGCGGGATGATCCAGATGCGGAAACTTTTTTTCTGCACACCGGCCACGGTGAGACTGATGCCATCCACAGCAACCGATCCTTTGAATACGATGTAACGCATCACCTCCGGCGGCGCGCTGATGTCCAGCACGTGATCCTGCCCCGCGCGTTCCCAGCGGATGATTTTGCCGACACCGTCAATGTGGCCGGTCACAAAATGGCCGCCGAACTCCCCGCTCGCGCGCAGTGGGCGTTCCAGATTCACGAGTGAACCGGGTTTGGCAAATTGCAGATTCGTCCGTTTCCATGTCTCCCGCAACAAATCAAACCGAACCAGTTTGTTTTTTCCGCGTAAGGAAACTTTCACCGCCGTCAGACAGCAACCGTTGACGGCCAGGCTGCCGCCACATTTCAAACCGCGTCCGGTGACACCGGTGCGCACGGTCAATTCGATGGATTTCGCCGTCGGTTTGATCCGCTCGACGATTCCTGTTTCTTCAACAATGCCGGTGAACATTTTTTCTAATTTAACGGTGGGGAGAGACTCCGTCGAGCCGTGTTTAATCAACGCGCGCCGTCAGCAGCAAATCCGGGCCAATCCGTTTCCATTCAACATCCCGAAGCCGGAGGGCATCCGCCAGGGATTTCACGCCCTCGCCGGCGACCGCTTTGCGTGCCTTGCGTCCGCCCAAAATTTTTGGCGCATAAAAAAACGCGATGCGATGTGCGAAACCGCCGAGTAAAAACGACGCGTTCACCTCACCGCCACCTTCGACCAACAGGCTTGTGACATTTTCACCGCCGAGTTTTCGGAGCAACCAGCGCAGGTCAATTTGGTAGGGCGCGGTCTCCGCACCGCGCCGCGGCGCGCTGGGGACAGCGCGCCCTGCCTTTTGGATTGGTGCGACGATGACATTCACGTGCTTGGCCAACGCCGCCACACGCCTTTTCGGCGCGGCCTTGCTCACGACAATCGTCGTCAACGCCGCATTTTTGTCGCTGACAACTTTTGCCTTCAACGGCGTTCTTGCCATCGAATCCAAAATAATCCGGCGGAGTCGCCGGCTTTGGACTGCTTGCCGCGCTGTAGCGTAGCGAAAGCGGGTGGACTTTGGACTTTGGACCAACCGAGCCGTCAGTCTTGGGTTGTCCGTGAGAATCGTATTGATCCCCACAAGGATTGCATCCGCTCCCTGCCGCAATTTCATGCCGTGTGCCCGAGCCTGCTTGCCGGTAATCCATTCGGATTCGCCACTCGCTGTCGCGATTTTGCCGTCGAGCGTCATCGCCGCCTTCACGGTGACGAATGGCGTGCGATGGACAATCCAGTGATTGAATGGTTCATTGAGCTGTGCGCAATCTTCGGCCAGCGTTTGGTGGGAAGAGCGTCCTCGCGAGCCGGATTTGGAGTGCGGTGACGTGTCACCGCTTTTTAAAGCGCCGACATGTCGGCGCAGTCCAAAAACTTCCACTCCCGCGCGCTGCAAAATTTTGAAAGCGCGCCCCGAATGTTTCGGGTTCGGGTCTGTCGCGCCGATAACAACGCGCTTGATTCCCGCCGCGATGATGGCTTCTGTGCACGGCGGCGTGCGGCCGTGTGTACTGCACGGTTCGAGCGTCACGTAAAGCGTCGCGCCACGCGGCGAGTGACCACGCTTCTGCGCATCACGGAGCGCTTCTATTTCCGCGTGCGGTTCGCCCACGCGCCGATGCCAGCCGCGTCCGATGATTTTGCCGCCCTTTACCAGCACCGCGCCCACCATCGGATTTGGCGATGTCGTGCCGTAACCGCGATGCGCCAAACTCAAAGCCAGGCGCATAAGTTTCAAATCATTCTTCAAACAACGCCTCCGCGAATTGTTTTGCATCGAACGGCTGTAAATCATCCGGTTGCTCGCCTAGGCCGACAAATTTAATCGGCAGACCGAGCTCCTTCTGGATGGCGACGACCATGCCGCCTTTGCTCGTGCCGTCGAGCTTCGTCACGACGAGGCCGGTGAGGGGCACGGCCTTGTTGAACTCGCGCGCTTGGTTGAGCGCGTTCATGCCGGTCGTTGCATCGAGCACGAGCAGGACTTCGTGCGGCGCGCTGGGCAGTTGTTTGCCGATGACACGATGCAGTTTCTGTAATTCCTGCATCAGATTGTGTTTCGTGTGCAGGCGCCCCGCCGTGTCAATGAACAGGTAATCCGCCTTGCGCGCCTGCGCGGCAGTGATGGCATCGTGCGCCACGGATGCCGCGTCCGCGCCGTAAGCGCCGGCAATGACTTCGACCTTCAACCGCTGTCCCCAAAGTTTGATTTGCTCGATGGCGGCGGCGCGGAACGTGTCGCACGCGGCGAGCAACGCGGTTTGACCGCGCGATTGAACGGCATGGGCAAGCTTGGCCGCCGTGGTCGTCTTGCCCGTGCCATTGACACCAATAATGGAAACGACGGTCGGACCGTGCAGTGATTTGTGAAGTTCGGTTTTATTTGAAGCAAAACTTTTTTCAACTTCGTCTCGTGCGACGGCAAAAATGTCCAAGCCGGCACCGCCCTGCGTTTCGTAAGTGTGTTTGACGGCGGCGACAATTTGCGAAGTCATCGCCATTCCCAAATCGGCGGCGATGAGCGCGGTTTCGAGTTCTTCGAGCGCGGTCGCGTCGAGCTTGGGCGAGCGCGTGACGATGCGTTTGATTTCGTGCGCCAGCTTGCCATGGGTTTTTTGCAGACCGGCTTTGAATTTCTGAAATAGTCCCATGATTTTTTCACCACGAATGGACACGAATCAACACGAATAGATTTTGAATCCGCGCCCCTGTTATTGATTGGTGTTCATTCGTGTTTATTGGTGGTTTCACCCCTTGTTTCCCGCGATTTTTTCGCCGCAAAGAGTTTTTCGACGTGTTCGTAGGGCAGTTTAATCCTGCCGATGAGCGGTTTGCCCTTGCTGAAACCGTGGCAATCGGAGCCGCCGGTCACGAGCAAATGAAATTTGTCCGCGATTTCCAAATAGCGTTCCGACGTCGCCGTCGAATGCCTCGTGTGAAAACATTCTATGCCGTCCAGCCCGGCGTCAACCAGGGCCGGAATCATGTCGTCGGTACGATTCAATCCCGGATGTGCCATGATCGCAAGGCCGCCGGCCTGATGGACGAGTTCAATGGCTTCGAGCGCCGATATTTTGGCTTTGGGCACCCAGGCCGGGCGATTTTTTTTGAGAAAACGCCTGAAAGCCTCGTCCGAATTTGCGACAAGTCCGGCTTTCACCAGTGCGCGCGCGACGTGCGGTCGGCCGGGCGACTTGCAATTGGCCAGCGCAAAAACAGCTTCGGCCTTCAACGGTATATTCAATTCATTGAGTCGCGCGACCATTTCGCGAATGCGGTTTTGCCGGACAACCTGGAACTTGGCGATTTCGGTCAGCAATTTTTGGTTCTGCATGTCCACGAAGTAGCCGAGGAGATGGACCTCGATGTCGTTGTGTTCGGCGGTAAGTTCGGTGCCGGGAATAAAGACAATGCCCGCCGCTTTGCACAATTCGGTCATGCGCGCGCAGCCCTCGACCGAATCGTGGTCGGTCAGCGCGAGCGCGGCGAAACCGAGGCGCACGCCGTGTCCGGCCAGTTCCTCCGGCGAAAATGTGCCGTCGGAGAAATGCGAATGCAGATGCAAATCCGCGAATTTCATTTAACGATTCTTGCCGGTCGCATTAACTCGCTTTTAATTTTGTCGAGAATGCCGTTCACGAACTTGCCGCTGTCCTGCGTTGAGAATTTTTTGGCGATGTCCACCGCTTCGTTGATGCTGACAACGGGCGGAATGTCCTCGCGGAACAGCATTTCGTAAATTGCCAGCCGCATGATGTTGCGGTCAACGGTGGCGATGCGGTGCAGTTCCCAGTTTTTCGCATGGCTTTTGATTTGTTCGTCAATCGCGTCGCGGTGCTCAATGACGCCGCGAATCAGCGGGTCGGCGAAGAGCCGCGTCTCGGCTTCCCCGGCGGTTGGCGGCGGCAACTCGACCGGCTGGCCCCAGGTCGCCGGACCTTTTTCCCCGGCGATGGCCGCGGCGCGCTGCGTCCGCCAAAACTCCTCCAGCGCGCGATCCAAATCCTCCGGCGGATTCAAATCGTACTGAAACAAAAACTGCACGGCGCGTTCGCGCGCTTCACGTCGCTTGCCCATGAATCATATTCTAAAGTCCAAAGCCCAAAGTCTAAAGTCCAAAGTCAAACAATGCGACGCAACTTTGGACATGAACCCTGACATGTCGTGTCGGGGTGGACATCGAACATTGGACTTGTTAAAACTTCGCGCATGAGCAAAGTCCGAAAACTCTTGCACACGCGCTATCGTGTGAATGACTTGGAACGCACCGTGAAATTTTATCGCGATGTCCTCGGCCTCGAGGAAATCCAACGGCACAAATCGCCGCGCGGCTCGGAACTTGTTTTTCTCAAGGCGCCGGAAAGCGACGAGCAAATCGAGATTTGCAGCTTTCCAGCCGGCGGCGCGGTCAAGGTGCAACCTGACCTCACCCATCTCGCTTTTGAAGTGGACAGTCTCGAGGAATTCGGCAGGCACCTTGCCAAACACGGCCTGAAATACTCCGATGGCCCGACCAAAACGTCCACCGGCACAGTCTTCGCCTTCATTGACGCGCCGGAAGGTTATGAAATCGAATTGATCCAAAAGGGCAAAGGCGGCTACTAAAATGCTGTGCGACCCCAAATTATTTCAACTGTGAATTACAATTGCTGCTGTCAGGTAGGGCTCGCTCTCCGAGCGAGCCTCAGCGGCGCGCTGGGGACAGCGCGCCCTACCAACTTTTTGTCATGAGCATTCTCATTGTCGGTTCGACGGCGTTGGATTCCATCAAGACTCCGACAGCGAAAAACCCGCGCCTGCTGGGCGGCTCGGCCAGCCACGCCGCCGTCGCCGCGAGTTTTTTCAGCCCGGTGAAATTGGTTGGCGTTGTTGGCGCCGATTTTCCAAAAAAATACATCCAGCTTTATCGCCGGCACAAAATTGATCTCGAAGGCCTGCAGATTTTGCCCGGCAAAACATTTCACTGGTCGGGCGAATACGAGGCGAACATGAACAATCGCCGCACGCTGCTGACCGAGTTGGGCGTGTTCGAGACGTTCACACCCACGCTGCCGAAGTCGCATCAAAACACCCAATTCGTCCTGCTGGCCAACATCGCGCCGGCGCTCCAACATCACGTGCTCAACCAGATGCGGCGGCCCAAATTCGTCGTGGCCGATACGATGGATTTGTGGCTGAACATCGCGCTGCCGGATTTGCTGAAGCTGCTCAAGCGTATTGACGGCTTTGTGCTCAACGACAGCGAGGCGCACCAGTTGACGAAGGAGGACAACGTGTTCGCCGCGCTCAAAAAAATCCACAAGCTGGGACCGAAATACGTCATCATCAAAAAAGGTTCGCACGGCTCGATTTTGTCCGGGCCGCGCGGTTATTTCATCTGCCCGGCGTATCCGCTGCACAAGGTCGTGGACCCGACCGGCGCGGGCGATTCGTTCGTGGGCGGCATGATGGGTTATCTGGCGATGGCGAAGGGTTCGATTGACGATCATTTCCGGCGCGCGATGATTCACGGCAGCGTCGTGGCGTCGTTTTGCTGTGAAGGTTTTGGCCTGACGCGCACCACGAAAACCAAACGCGCTCACATTGACCAGCGCGTAAAGGAATTGGAAAAGCTGACAAGGTTTTAGGCTACTCGTTTTCGACGATTGTTCCGTCCCGCAGGGACATCGGAAATTAGCCCGGCACAACGTGCCGGGTTAGTCGCCCGGAAACAAAATCTGTCCTGAAGGGACGGTGGAAAATGCGATGACGGCTTCCGGCGTCCCTTCAGGACGCAATTATTTTTTGCGTGAATGATCCAGCCACTTCGTAGCTGGCTAATTTCCGGTGTCGCTTCGCGACGCCCTGATTTTTTCCTGAAGTATGGGGCTCATGGAACTCGCCCCTCCGAAATTTACCGGTCCCGCTTCAAAAGGAATTCAGCCAAGGCTTCAAGGGCGACGGCTTTGCCATTAAAAGTTTTTAGCGCGGCAAAGGCTTTGGCCGTCAGTTGCTCGGCAATCTTCCGCGATTTTTCCAGACCGACGATCGCCGGGTAGGTTGCTTTTTGGGCCTTGTTGTCCTTGCCAGCGGTTTTGCCGAGCTGCTCGCTGGTCTGCGTCACGTCCAGAATGTCGTCAATCACCTGAAACGCGAGGCCGACGTGATAACCGAAATCCGTGAGCGCCTTGAGTTGCGCGGACGTGCAGTTGGCGCTCATGCCGCCCAGCCGCACGGAACAGCACAGCAACGCGGAGGTCTTGCGCTCGTGGATGTAGCGCAGTTCGTTGGCGGAAATTTTTCTGCCTTCGCTTTCCAAATCCGCGACCTGTCCGGCGACGAGTTGGAGCGAGCCGGAAGCTTTCGCAATTTCCAGAATAATTTTCTGGTGCGGATAGCGCGGCCAGCCTTTGGCTTGCGCGGCGATTTCAAACGCCTGTGTCAACAACGCATCGCCCGCAAGCACGGCGATGCCGTCGCCAAAGACCTTGTGGTTGGTCGGCTTGCCGCGGCGGAAATCGTCGTTGTCCATCGCCGGCAAATCGTCGTGGATGAGCGAATAGGTGTGGATGCACTCAACGGCGCACGCGAGCGGCAGGGCGGCAGCGTCGCTGCCGCCACAAGCTTCGACGGCGGCAAGGCAGAGCGCGGGGCGCATCCGTTTGCCGCCGGCAAAGAGCGAATAACGCATCGCCTTGTGAATGGTGGCGGGCCGGGTTTTTTCGGACGGCAGAAATTGGTCGAGCGCGGTGTTGACGGCTTGGGTGCGCGTGGCCAGAAATTGCTGCAAATTGAACGGGTTTTTGGCGGACATGACGGTTTGTTTTAGAAAACGCCCCCAGCCGGCGCAAGTTTTAAGGGGATTTTTCTTATTGCATTCACTCTCAACTTGATTAAAATTTCCAGTTCCGCTTATCAAAACAAATTGTGAACGCTGAACTTTGCAAAAGAGCCGCCGAGAAAGTCGGCAACCCAAACGTGCTGGTGAACCTCATTTCGCGCCGTGTGCGCCAGCTCAATTCCGGCGGCGGCGGCTTGAGCCGTCCGCTGGTGGGCGACATAACAAATCTCGGCGTGGCGGACATCGCGCTGCGGGAAATTCTTGAGGACAAAATGGGATGGGAAGTGCCGGAGCCGGTCGAATTGGTCCGTCCGCAGGCCAAGAAACGCCGGAAACGCTGAAGTTCCAAATGATGAAGGCAGAATGAAGAATGAAGAAATGATTCATTCTGCACGGAGTTGTTGATTTCTTCCCTCTTCATTCTGCATTTGAAGTGACGGTTTTGTTTCTGCATTCTTCCCTTTTCATTCTACATTAATTTCATGGCCGACATCGTGACCAATCGCAAAGCCCGGCGCGATTACCACATCCTCGAAACGTTCGAGGCGGGCATCGTGTTGCACGGCACGGAGGTCAAATCGTTGCGCGCGGGCAAGGGGCAGATCGCCGACGCCTTCGCACGCGTGGAAAAGGACGAGGTCTGGCTCTACAACGCGCACATTGACGAATACTCGCACGGCAATCTTCAGAACCATCAGCCCAAGGCCCCGCGCAAATTGCTCCTGCACAAATCGGAAATCCAGAAGTTGTTTGGTCTGGCGGCGGTGAAGGGCAACGCGCTCGTGCCGCTGGCGTTTTACTGGAAGAATGGAAAGGTGAAGGTCGCGCTCGCCGTCGGCAAAGGCAAACAGCAGTTCGACAGGCGCGAAGATTTGAAACGGCGCGAGTCGGAACGCGAATTGAAACACGCGACGATGAAAAGGCTCAAAGGGAAATAAAAAGCGAGGCTGAATGGCCTCGCTTCCGTTCGAAATTCAACTAGCTTCAAGCTTTGGCCGTTTCGGGCTTCTTCCAAGTGCGTTTTGGCGCCTTGGTGACGAGTCCTTTTTTGATGGCGCTGGCCGCGACGCGGATGTAACGCACTTCGCCGCTGGGGAAAATGGCCTTTGCGCGCTGCAAATTCGGCAGGAAACGGCGCTTGGTGATGGCCGTGATGTGTGTGCCGATACCGCCCTGTTTCTTGGGCTTGCCACTGCGCCAGATGATACTGCCCTTCATCGGGCGTTTGCCGGTCAGTTCACAAATTCGTGCCATAACAATTTCGTAAAAATCAAGGAGCGCGGGAAGGTAGCAGCCAATCGCCCTGTTGCAAGCACAATTTCCGGGGGATTTTACTTCAGACCCTCACTCGAAGTTTGAAAAATGAACTTGGCTTTCCCGTCTGATTGCCGTTGTCTTTGATTTACATGAACTTGAACTCTCTTTGCCGCCATCCGGCCACAGCTCTACTTTTGATTATCAACTGCGTTGCGCCGCTTATTGCAGTCCGCACTGTCGCCGCGGAAACCAACACCGTCCAACCTGGAGCGGCGGCCATTCCGCCGGCGTCTGTGGGAACCAACGCCGACGCTGTCGCGAATTCGGTCGTGAAAGTGTTTTCCACAGTGCGTTACCCTGATTTTTACCGGCCATGGGCCAAGGAATCACCGAGTGAAGTCACCGGCAGCGGCGTCATCATCGAAGGCAAACGGATTCTCACGTGCGCCCATGTGGCGCTTTACGCCAGCCAGGTGCAGGTGCAAGCCAATCAAGCCGGCGATAAAATTTCCGCCACGGTCGAGTGCATCGCGCCGGGAATTGATCTCGCCGTGCTCAAGCTGGATGATGAAACATTCTTCGACTCGCATCCGGCATTGCCGCGCGCGAAGCTGCTCCCGGAGGTCAAAGATGCGGTCATGGTCTATGGTTATCCGGAAGGCGGTACGAGCCTTTCCATCACCAAAGGCATCGTGTCCCGCATCGAATTCACCAGCTATAATTTTCCCGTTTCCGGTCTGCGAATTCAAATTGACGCGGCCGTCAATCCCGGCAACAGCGGTGGGCCGGCTGTGGTGGGCGACAAGATGATTGGGCTTGCCTTCAGCCATCTCAACCGGGCGGAAAACATCGGTTATATCATCCCGTGCGAAGAAATTGAACTGTTTCTCCAAGACGTCGCGGACGGCCATTATGACGGCAAGCCCGCCATGTTTGATGAGTTGCAAACGCTCGAAAATCCCGCTTTGCGCCCATTTCTCAAACTCGACAAGCCGGTGGAAGGAATGATCGTGCACAAGCCGGACAGCGACGATCCGGCCTACCCGCTGAAGGAATGGGATGTCATTACCAAAATTGGCGACACACCGGTGGACGACCAAGGCATGGTCAAACAAGGGAACAACCTGCGCATCCGTTTCCAATATCTGGTTCAGAAAACGGCCAAAAACGGAAAGTTGCCGTTGACAGTGGTGCGCGGCGGGAAAGAAATCCATATTGAACTGCCCGTGTCGCCGAAGCATCCGATGCTCTTGCCGGACTTGGGAAATGCCTACCCGTCGTATTTCATTTATGGGCCGTTGGTGTTTTCCAGCGCCTCGCAACAATTCGTCCATGAGCTCACCAGCGGCAGCCGGGGCGCACGCTGGATGAGCTGGCTGAGTTACCGGGGCAGTCCGCTGATAACGCGCATCAGCGACAAGCCGGCTTTCAAGGGTGAGGAACTTGTGGTGGTTCCGTCTCCCTTCTTTCCGCATAAACTGGCCGAGGGTTATTCCGATCCTTTGTCCCAGGTGATCAAAAGCGTCAACGGCATCCCCATCAAAAACCTTGGCCATCTGGTGGAGGTCTTGCGCGATACCAGGGACAAATTCATCACCATTGCCTTTGCCGATCGCGATGGCGAGACGATGGTGTTTCCGCGGGCTGAAATGCTCGCCGCCACCGACGGCATCCTCACCGACAACGGTATCCGCAGTCAAGGCTCGCCCGATACCATGACTGTTTGGAACGCCGGCTCTTCCAAATAAATCGCCGGCATACTAAACTCTGCCGGTTTATGGCCACGATCAAACCTTTCGCCGCACTG
Source organism: Verrucomicrobiota bacterium (assembly GCA_049517655.1). Lineage (GTDB taxonomy): Bacteria > Verrucomicrobiota > Verrucomicrobiia > Limisphaerales > UBA11358 > UBA11358. The sequence goes on from JBEKRQ010000002.1 coordinate 333,666, forward strand.
CGACCCAAGCCGGAACTGGCCGCGCAAATCTGCGAATTGCCTTACGACGTGATGTCGTCGGAGGAGGCGCGCCAAATTGCTGCCGGCAATCCGTTGAGCTTTCTGCATGTCAGCAAACCGGAGATTGATTTGCCGCCGGGCACGAACCTTTATGCACCGGAAGTTTATGTGAAAGGCAGGGAGAATTTTCAGAAGCTCATCCATGACGGCGCGCTCAAACAGGATTTGCAGCCGTGTTTTTATCTGTACCGGCAAATCATGGGCGGTCATTCGCAAACCGGCCTTGTCGCGACGGCGAGTTGCGAGGAATACTTGCGCGGTATTATCAAAAAGCATGAACTGACCCATCCCGACAAGGAAGACGACCGGGCGCGCCACATTGAAACGCTCAATTCCCAAACCGGTCCGGCGTTTCTGACTTATCGCGCCAATTCAGCGCTTGACGAGTTCATTACGAGGAAAATTGCGGGGAAACCCGGCGTGGATTTCACAGCCAAAGACGGCGTGCGGCATGCGTCATGGACGATCGACGATGCGGCGGAAATTCGGCTTATCGAAGCGCAATTCGCAAAAATTTCAAGCCTTTACATCGGGGATGGGCATCATCGCAGTGCGGCGGCGGCGCGCGTTTTTCAAAAGCGCAATGGCGCGGGACACAGCGGACAATTTCTGGTCGTGATTTTTCCGCACAACCAACTGCAAATTCTGCCCTACAACCGCGCGTTGAAGGATTTGAACGGGAATTTGCCGGAACAATTGCTGAAAAAATTGGAAACGGTTTTCACGATCGAAACCGGAAACGCGATGCCGAAACAAAAACATGAACTCGGCCTTTACCTGCGCGGCAAATGGCACACCCTGACCTTCCGCAACAAGCTCATTGCCGCTGGCACCCTGATTGACAGGCTCGACGTGACCCTTTTACAAAAGCACGTGCTCGCGCCCGTGTTCGGCATTGATGACCCTCGCACGAATGGGCGCATCAACTGCGTCGGCGGCATTCGCGGCGCGGCGGAACTGGAAAAGTTGGTGAACAGCGGTGAATACGCCTGTGCGTTTTCGATGTTCCCGACGAGCGTCGAAGATCTGATGGCGATTGTGGATGCAGGCGGAATCATGCCGCCGAAAAGCACATGGTTCGAGCCGAAGCTCCGTGACGGAATGTTTTGCCACATGATTTAGTTGGGAGGGTCGGCATGCCGCCGACCCAAATTTAGGGACGGCAACATGCCGTCCCTCCCATCACGGGAATTTTGCATTCGACACCCGGCATTCAAAATTCAACATTTGGCTGTGCCACTGAATCGCCTCCAACGCAGTCTGCGCGCCACCTTTTGGGGGATGGCGACCAACGTTGTGTTGTCAGGCACGAAGCTCGCTGCGGGCATTGCCGGCCATTCGCATGCGCTCGTCGCCGATGCCGTTGAATCCTTTGCCGACATTTTCAGTTCGCTCATCGTCTGGCGCGGTGTCGTCATTGCGGCGGTGCCGGCGGACGAAGACCATCCCTACGGCCACGGCAAGGCCGAGCCGATTGCCTCCGCCATCGTCGCCACCATGTTGTTGGGGGCGGCCCTGTGGATCGCGCTCACGGCGTTCGGCGAAATCACGGAACCGCATCCGTCGCCGGCGCCATACACGCTCATCGTGCTGATTGTGGTGGTGATTGTGAAAGAAAGTTTGTTCCGGTTCGTCTCGCGCGAAGGCAAGGCGGTGGACAGCTCCGCCGTGCGCGCGGATGCTTGGCATCATCGCAGCGACGCCATCACGTCCGTGGCCGCCGGCATCGGCATCAGTGTGGCTCTCATTGGTGGCAAGGGGTTCGAAGCCGCCGACGACGTGGCGGCGATTGCGGCGGCAGGGGTCATCGCGTGGAACGGCTGGCGTTTGCTCCGTCCGGCACTCAACGAACTCATGGATACCGCGCCCAGCCGCGAAGTGATTGACCAAATCCGGCAGATCGCGACAAGCACACCCGGCGTGGATGGCGTGGAAAAATGCATCGTTCGCAAGGTGGGTTATCAGTATTTCGTGGACATGCACGTGGAGGTGGACCCGCAAATGACCGTGCTCCGCTCGCATGAAATCGCCCATGACGTGAAAAACAAAATCCGCGGCGTCCTCCCCGCCGTTTGCGACGTGTTGGTTCACGTTGAACCGCGAAAACACAGTCCCAAAATCTGAATTCATTTCCCTCTTGGCGCGCACGCGTCTTGGCGGGATAATCAAGGGACATGAAAATTGTTTTAGCCTATTCCGGCGGCCTCGACACCTCGGTGCTGCTTTCGTGGCTCAAAGAAACCTACGACGCCGAAATGATCGCCTTCTGCGCCAACATCGGGCAGGAAGAGGAATTGCGCGGCCTCGCGGCCAAGGCCAAGAAAACCGGCGCGTCGAAAATTTACATCGGCGATTTGCAGGATGAATTCGCGCGCGACTTCATCTATCCGATGATTCAAGCCGGCGCGATTTATGAAGGTCAGTATTTCCTCGGCACCAGCATCGCCCGTCCACTCATCGCCAAGGAAATGATTGAAGTCGCCCGCAGGGAAAAGGCCGACGCCATCGCCCACGGCGCCACCGGCAAAGGCAACGACCAGGTGCGGTTCGAATTGACCGCCGCTTCGCTCGCGCCGGACTTGCAGGTCATCGCGCCGTGGCGGGACGCGCGGTTTCGGAACGAATTTCCCGGCCGGCAGGAAATGATTGCCTATTGCAAGCGGAGAAAAATTCCCGTCCAAGCCAGCGCGAAGAAACCGTTCTCAAGCGACAGGAACCTGCTGCACATCTCCTACGAGGCGGGCATTCTCGAAGACCCGTGGATGGACGCGAGCGACAAGAAGTTTCGCGGCTCATTCACCACGCTTTCCGTGTTTCCCGAAGACGCACCGAACAAACCGGAATACGTCCTGCTCGATTTCGTGAAGGGCAACTGCGTAGCGGTGAACGGCAAAAAACTTTCCCCGCTCGCCGTGATGAAAACATTAAATCGTATCGGCGGCAAACACGGTGTCGGGCGGGTGGACATGGTTGAGAACCGGTATGTGGGCATGAAATCGCGGGGCGTATACGAAACACCCGGCGGCGCGATTCTGCACTTTGCGCACAGGCAGATGGAAAGCCTCACCATGGACAGGGAAGTCATGCATCTGCGGGATTCGCTGATTCCGCGGTACGCGGAGTTGGTGTATTACGGCTACTGGTTTGCCCCGGAACGGCTGGCGTTGCAGGCGCTTGTGACCGAGAGCCAGAAGAACGTGACCGGCACCGTCCGGGTGAAACTTTACAAAGGCAACATCATGGTTGCCGGCCGGAAATCACCGGTGAGCCTTTACAATCCGCACATTGCGACAATGGAGGCCGACCTGACAAAGGCTTACAACCAGGACGACGCCACCGGTTTCATCCGGCTCAACGCCCTCCGCCTGAAAGTCGCGGCGAAGGTGCAGAGGAAGAAATAGTTGTAGAGTTGAGCCTGTGGCTCAATCGTGCGAGACGACGGTGGGGGTGAATCAGATACTTGAGATGCCAATTTGGCACCTCAAGTTAGAAGTAAAAATCTTTTAAGGTCACAATTTGTGACCTTGAACGAGTTGGGTATGCGGTCGCAAATTGCGACCGGTTCAGAAAGGGAACATATGAGCAACGAAATGCCGTTGCAGGTCGACCAAATTGGCTCGTTGATTCGGACGATACGCGGACAAAAGGTCATTTTGGACACAGACTTAGCCCGGATTTTCGGGGTGCCGACGTTTCGATTCAATGAAGCAATCAAACGGAATCGCGAACGCTTCCCGGACGATTTTCTGTTCCAACTGACGCGGGAGGAACAAAAAGCTTTGACATCGCAAATTGCGATGTCAAAAGTCGGTCGTGGCGGAAGGCGGACTTTGCCCTACGCCTTCACCGAAAATGGCGCGATCATGGCCGCCAACGTCCTCAACAGCCCGGAAGCCGTGCGCATGAGCGTGTTCGTGGTGCGCGCGTTCGTGCAGATGCGCGATCTGCTGGGCGGCACGAAGGAACTGGCGCGCCAACTGGCCGACTTGGAAAAGAAACTGACCGCCCGTCTCAATGTGCATGAGAGTGTGATTGTGGACGTGCTGCGGCGCGTCATGGAAATTCTCGACCCGCCGCCGCTGCCGCCGGAACCGCCGAGGCGGCGGATTGGTTTTCATGTCGAACCGGAAGAGAAGTCTGAAAGCAAAGCAAAGAAAAAGGCGTGAATTGCGCGTCAGTAGCACTATGATCGCCACAATGAAAGTCGCGGCGAAGGTGCAGAGGAAGAAATAAGCCATGAGTCGGCGCAACAGAGTGGCAAAGAAAAAGGCGGAAAGCTTAAAACCAACCAGCCAGACGCCAACTGTCGAAACGCCGACAACTGAAAAACCGGCTGCGCTAGAAACGAAATCTCCTTCTCGCTGGCTTACTGTCTTTCTGCCGATTGCGGCGGTTGTAATTTCATGCGCTTCGTTTGCAAATTCATGTTACCAAACTGTGCAAGCGAGGAAAATCTTCCGCCCGTATGTGCGTCCTGACATTCAGTGTGTCGTTCGACACAGTTCTCGGCCTGAAGACAAAGATAATCCGTTAGCAACCGAATTGGTTGTCTGGAACAACGGGCCAATCAAAGCAGTCTCCGTTTCCGTGGCTTACAAGAGCTTTATTGTTGATCTCACCACGCTAAAAGTAATCGCAAGTATGAGTATTCCAGAAGACCTAAGCGATGCCACATTCATTCAAGCTGACCTTGAGGTGGGACCAAAAATAATTAGGCCAATCCTAGGAACATCTCCTCCGGTTGTAACCGTCGTTGAAATTACTTACTACCGCGAGAGTGATATGAAAAAATTCTCGCGTGAAGATTTCTTTTTTAATGATTCCGGTTCGTATTACGACCAGCAAAGTTATATGTCTCACCCTGGTTATGCGACGCTGATGAAAAACTTACAAAGGAAGATGAAAGCGGAAGCCATGCGTCCGATGGACGGAATTCGCCAAATGCCGCCTGCGTCTCCTGGTCATGTTAATATCGTCTATAATTTTGGAAATTTGAGTGACGATGGTTCTTGGACAAACACCGCTGGAACAAATGCGGTTACAATGACTCCACTCGGCCCGCTGCCATAACGAGCGAAATCTTTGTCGCTACCTGGTTTCTTTGAAAATAGCCCACGGCTTCAGCCGTGGGTTTCGTCCAGCAAAACAACAAAGTCCCGTAGGGACGAAAGAGCCATTCTGCCGTCCCTCCGGGACTTTTCATTTTCGTGCGACGCTTTACCCAGCCTTGAAAGGCTGGGCTATTGTCGGAGTGCGCCGGTTCAATCCTCCGCTCGTTCACCAGCCGGGGCCATTTTAACGAGACGCGGGAAAAATTTCGCCAGCGGTTCGACGAGGTCGGTTTGCGCGGCCATGACTTCTTCGATGTTTTTATAGACCATCGGCACTTCGTCCAGACCGGCGGAAATCAATTTCACACCGCGTTCGTCGAGATAGGGTTGCACCATCTCCCAATTGAAACTTTTTTTCGCTTGATGACGGCTCATCACGCGGCCTGCGCCGTGTGAGGCGGAATTCAGCGATTCTGCATTGCCCTTGCCGCGTGCCACAAACGTCGGGCTGGCCATCGAACCGGGTATCACACCCAGCACGCCCACGCCTGCCGGTGTCGCGCCTTTGCGGTGGACGATGAGGTCGCGTCCGCCGTGGCGTTCCTTCCACGCGAAGTTGTGGTGGTTTTCGATGTCCAGCAATACGCCCGCGCCGAGATGCCGCGCGATGTGTTTATGGATGAGGTAATGATTCGCAGAGGCGTATTTGCCCATCAATTCCATCGCCGCCCAGTATTCCCGGCCGTCGGCGGAATCAAGGTCGAGCCACGCGAGAAAATTCAATTCCTTCGGCAAATCCTTGTGTTTCTGGCGCGCGAGGCGACTGTAATGGTCGCAGACCTGCGCGCCGGTGCCGCGACTGCCGCTATGGCTCAACAAGGCGAGATACGTGCCCGGTTCGAGGCCGAGTTGTTTGTGCTCAACGGTGAATTCGCCGAACTCGACGAAATGATTGCCGCTGCCGCTGGTGCCGAGTTGCGCTGCCGCCTTGTCGCGAAAGCGTTGCGTGACGGGGCTGACGGACCAGTCCTCGTCCATGACCGGATGCGTGCGGCGATGTTTAAATTCCACGCCGATGCCGAAGCGCGTCTCGGCCTCGATGGCGCGGATGAGGTCGGTTTCGTGGCGACGCAGCCAGTCGAGCGGCAAATCGAGCACGGTGAGTTTGACGCGGCAGGCGATGTCCACACCGACGGCGTAGGGAATGACGGCGTTGTCGGTGGCGAGCACGCCGCCGATGGGCAGGCCGTAGCCGACATGGGCGTCCGGCATGAGCGCGGCGGCGACGGAGACAGGCAGCCGGCAGGCGTTCTCCATCTGCTGGAGAGCATTGGCATCCAGGTCCGTGCCCCACTGGCGATAGGTGATGGGCATAATTGCTGGTAGAAGTTAAGCCCGGAAAATGGAAGTGAGAAGTGAGAAGTGCGAGGCGAGCCGGGTTTGGAGTGCGCGGACATGTCCGCGCTTTGTAAGCGGTGACACGTCACCGCACTCCAAAGGACAAGCCGACGATTTGCGTTTTTGCCGAATTGGAATACTTTTCACGCCCGCTTCTTATTGCGAAAGGTATCCAGCGTGTCATTTCCAACTTGCCCTACGCGCTCATTTCGCGTCTAAACAACCCATGCCTGACTGGATTGTCGTCGTCATTTTGGGGCTTATTGAAGGGATCACGGAATTCATTCCTGTCTCCTCCACCGGCCATTTGCTCATCGCGGAGCACTGGTTGCCGCGCCAGACCGACCTATTCAACATCGTCATCCAATGCGGCGCGGTCATCGCCGTGCTGCCGCTCTTTCCGAACCGGCTCTACAAATTCGTCTTCGAATGGCGACAGAAGGAAACGCAGGATTATCTGCTGAAAATTTTCGCCGCCTTCTTCATCACCGGCGTCGGCGGCTTGGTCCTCGAAAAAGAAGGCTTCAAACTGCCGGAACAACTCGCGCCCATTGCCTGGGCTTTGCTCGTTGGCGGCATTGGTTTTGTCGTCGTCGAGTGGTTTTTGCAGGGACGCAAATTGAGCAACGAAGTCACCTGGTCCATTGCCATCGCCGTCGGCCTTGGTCAATTAATTGCGGCGGTTTTTCCCGGCACGTCGCGTTCCGGCTCGACGATTTTACTGTGCCTGTTGTTTGGCTTGAATCGTCCGGCGGCAACGGAGTTTTCATTCCTCGTCGGGATTCCGACCATGCTCGCGGCGGGCGGTTTTGAAATTTTCAAGCAGTTGCGTCATCCGGTTGCTGGCGCGCCGCCCGAGCATTGGGGCATGGTGCTGCTGGGTTTTCTGGTCGCCGCCGCTGTCTCCTTCATTGCCGTGAAATGGTTGCTGCACTACATCCAAACGCACACGTTCACGGCATTCGGCTGGTATCGCATCGCGCTGGCGATCGCGGTGTTTATCTTTTTCGTACGTTGAATAGGGACTCGTATAACTCGTCCCTCCGAAGAGTTAATTTGCCGGCGCGGGAATAAAAATTTTCTGCCCGATCTTCATGTCGCCTGGATTTAGCCCGGGATTCGCCTTCAAAATCTGGTCCGTCGTTACTTTGATTCCCTGATCGCGATATGCCTTCGCAATCGCCGAGAGTGTATCTCCGCTGCGAACGTTGTAATCATAGCCTTTTTGCGGGCTGCCCGCGGCCGGACCCGGATTGCCCGCCGGTGTCGTGGCTGGGACATTCGGTGTTGTCTTGCGGCTAGGCTGCGGCGCGCCCAACGATTTCCCAAGGCGTTCCAGTTCCTTCAAAATCCGCTCGTTGTCCTCCTGCCGTTTTTTGTCAATTTCCTGCACCTGCGCAGCGAGTTTTTTCAAATCATCCTGATTCGCCCGGTCGCCCAATCCGGCAATTTCCTTCTCCAGCGCCTCGATGCGTTTGTTTTGCGTGGTCTGGGCGTCGAGCAGGTCCTGAACCTGGCCGCTAAGTTTGTCAATTTGCTGTTGGGTCGCGGTGTCTTGCGCCCGCGCCGCCACAACAGAAACACCTAAAATCAAAAACCAAACCAAAATCCTTTTCATGCGCCGAAAATAAACCGCTGCGCGGCTGCGTCAAGTTGAAGTGCAAATGTCGCGCGAAGGACGCGAAGAAAATTTGCAGCCTATCTAAAGGTTAGGCATCGTATCCAGTCCCCCTCAATCACAGTGTTATTTTATGTGCGAAAAGCCAAGATAAGGAACGAAAACTTTGGACATCGCGGTAGTTTGCTCAATCAACCACGTCTTTCTTTCATGCACTGCTTCGATGTGCTTGATTCGCTCCGCTTCACTAGCGGGCGCAGGATGATAAAGTTCGTGGTGGAGCCGCATTTCATTCGCTTGCGTCCTTATTTGGGTAAGATAATCCACCACGTCTGCTTCAAACAAAAATTCCGCGTCCGACGTTCCGCGGTAAAACTCAATTAAATCTGAATCGTTAAAATTCGTATTTCGCAATGCTACTCCTATAAATGTTCTGGTGGCATCGTAAACTTTGTAGCGTCGGTCAAATAAATCGAGCCTCAATTTGTCACTAGCAATTTTCCATTGCTGCCATGCTATGAAAATAAGACCTAAACCGACTATCAACGTGGCAATGGGGCCAAACATAGATATGGATATACACGCGGTCACGATGCCCAACAAGTAATGGACGACGCGATTTGCAGCCTATCCTGTTTCATATTTTGAACCTTATTCCCGGGAAAATACTTTGTCGAGCGTTCTTTGCTCCGAAGGAGCAATGGAAATTAGCCAGCCACGAAGTGGCTGGAACACACGTTCAACGGCATCGCGTCCTGAAAGGATGCTGGAAATGTTGCTCTTCCGCCGTCCCTTTCGGGACGGAATTTATTTTTTTGGACTAACACCAGCCACTTCGTAGCTGGCTAATTTCCCGCGTCGCTTCGCGACAATTTTTCCGCAGATTTTAATTTCAATTCATCTGCGAAAATCCGCGTAATCTGCGGATGCTTTTTCTTCGCGTCACGCCAGTTTTCCGTAACGCCGGATCTCCGGCCAAATCCACGCCACTGCCAGCACGACCAGCAATGTTCCGACGCCGCCGGACACGACGGAAATCACCGCGCCGGTGACAATCGTGTTGCCCATCGTCGGCCCGAAGATTTGCGCCACGAAGCCGGACTCGAACCCGCCCAGTTCGTTGGAGGTGCCGATGAAGAGATTGTTGACGGCGGAGACGCGCCCGCGTTTGTCGTCCGGCGTGAGCATCTGCACCAGCGTATGCCGCACCACGACGCTGACATTGTCCACCGTGCCGCACATGAACAGCATGAGAACCGAAAACCAAAACCACGTCGAAAACCCGAACGCAATCGTCGCCACGCCAAACGCCGCCACTGCCCAAAGCATCGCGCGACCGGCTTTTTGCAGCGGCGGCCGGTGATTTAAAATAAACACGCAGAGCAAGGATCCCATCGGCAGCGCCGCGCGCAACAATCCCAATCCGCCTGGTCCGCTGCCCAAAATGTCCTTCGCATATATCGGCAGCAACGCAGTCGCGCCGCCCAGGAGCACCGCGAACATGTCGAGCGTGATGATCCCCAGAATCATCTTGCTCGCATAGACGAACTTGAAACCCGTCAGCAGCGTCTGGAGTGTCATGGGTTCCTTGACGGCAACGGTGTGTTGCTGTCTGACCATGCCGATGAAGACGCAAAAAACCAGCGACGCCAGCGCATTGAGCACATAAACCAGCGCAGCGGGAGAGGTTGAATGATGTTTAACCATACCGGCGATGATTGCGCCCGCCGCCAGCGGGCCGATGATGGATGACAGATAAAACGCACTGGCATTCCAGTTCACCGCGCGCGGGAAATCCTTGCGGTCCACCAGATATGGCAGAAACGCCGCGTTGGCTGCCCACATGAACGTGCGGGCGGTGGCGCCGATGAACAGACAAAGATAAATCCAGGGCACCGGCGCGTGAGACGCCGAAACGGCAGCCATGCCCAGACTCGCAGCCGTGATGACGGTTGTCATCAACATCACCACCCGCTTGCGATTGTAATTGTCCGCCACGTGTCCCGCAGGCAGCGTGAACAGAAATATCGGGATCATTTGCGTCAGCCCCACCAGGCCCAGCGCCAGCGCGGAACCGGTGCGTTCATAAAGTTCCCAGCCCACCGTCAGCACGAACATCTGCTGGCCGAACACCGCTATGAGACGACCCATGAGGTAAATCGTGAAATCCCGGTTCCGGAAAATGGCATACGGATGCCCGCCTGCGGTTTTGGCCGCCGGCGGCATTGACAAATTTTCCGGTGACTCGGTTTCGTGCATGAATAGGCGGGGGTGAATTTAGTGAAAATTCCGCGTTGGTCGAGTTTTCGTGGTAGGGATGGCTGGCCCAGCCGTCCGTTGGGAGGTGGAACTTCCGCCGGTCGCCTCTCCCACCTTCATTCCATTCCCGCCGTCGTTGCATTTTGGCGCGGCGAGTCGGCGCGGCAAGGCGATGCGCCCCTACCTGTTCAGGAGTTTTTCAAACCTGGCAATCACGTCCGGATTTTTGTCCGCGACATTTTGTGTTTCGCCCCGATCGGTTTTGAGATTGTAAAGTTCCCACGGCTTGTTGTCTTCCGAACGCACGATCTTCCAATCGTTCATGCGCGCCGCCTGGGCGGTGCCGTTCCCATTTTTCATTTCCCAATGGAAAAAGTCGTGCCGGTTGGTTTGTGTTTGGCTGAACAACGCCGGCAAAACGGAAATGCCGTCAATGTTTTCCGGCGGCTTGGTAAGCGCAATCCCGGACGCGGTCGGCAAAAAATCCCACGCCGCCCATGCGAAATCGCTGACTTGTCCGGCGGGGATTTTCCCGGGCCAGCAGACAATCATCGGCACGCGCAGAGCGCCTTCGTAAAGCTCGCCGCGGATGCCGTGAAACGGCCCGGCACTCTCGAAAAATTTCGGGTCAACACCCCCGTCCTTTGCCGGCCCGGTGTCGCTGGAAAAGAAAATCACCGTATTGCTGATTTGGTTCATCTCTTGCATTTGTTCCAGCAGTTGCCCGATGCATCCGTCGAACCGCGCGATCATGGCGGCCCTGTTCTTTTCCGCCTGCGTCCACGGTTCCCCTGAATAAGGAGCGTCGGTGGGCACTTGCATCCCGTTGCCGGTACGCGCCATTTCGGCGGCGTTCGCGCGCGGGATCGTGTAACTCAGCAGCAGGAAAAGCGGCTGGTAATGATTGAATCGGTCGGGCTGATTGAGTCTGATGAAATTCTTCGCCATGGTCGTAAAACGGTCGGGAATATATTGGCCCTTTTTGCCGTCAACGTTTCCGTATACCGGTGCCTTGCCTTGAAGATGGGTTGCCGAATCATGCCGCCACATGTAATCGGCATAGTAATTCCCCGCCTCGCCGGCATCAAAATAGCCGGTGAATTCATCGAAACCCTTGTTCCACGGCGCGCCACCCGTGCCGTCGCCCCCCAGCTCCCATTCGCCAATCAAGCCGGTGTGATAGCCGGATTGCTTGAGCACTTGCGCGACCGTGACATCGTCCGCCGCCAGCGGCACATCCACGTCCGCGCGCTGTTTCAAGTGCGCTGAATCTTTGCCGAGCATCAAAGCGGCGCGCGCTGGAGAACTCGCCGCGTCGCCCGCGTAATAGCCCGTGAACCGGATGCCATCAGCGGCGAGCCGGTCGAGATTTGGTGTTTGAAACTTCGTCTGGCCGTAGCAACTCAAATCGCCATAACCGAGGCCGTCGGCGACAATCAAAATAATGCTGGGCCGGCGCGGCATGGGTTTTGGCGAACTGTTGGTGAAAACAAATTGCGCCTGCGCATCCGGCAAAAAGCCAATGGCTGCCGCGGCGAACAAAGCACGGCAAAACCGGTTGAAATAAATGGATGTCATGTGAGGTTGGATTCTGGGAAATCCAATGCGTTCAAAGCAATTCTTTTCGGCAAGGCATTTGTGAACAACCAAGAAACAAAGGAACAAAGTTTTTTTGGGAATGGATTTGTGCCACCGTCGTTGCCCGGTTTCTTTGTTGTTAATTCCTTTTCCCAAACTCCGCTTCCAACGGAATTCGCATCGCGACAATGAAGCTTGGGATCGTGGCCAGCAGCACCCAGACGAAGAAATGCGGATAGCCGATGCGCTCCTGCAACCAGCCGCTCCACATGCCTGGCAGCATCATCCCCAGCGCCATGAAACCGGTGCAGATGGCGTAATGCGCCGTGCGATGTTCGCCGCGCGCGATGTAAATCATGTAAAGCATGAACGCCGTGAACCCGAAGCCGTAGCCGAATTGCTCGACCGCGACGCCCGCGCCGATGGCAAACAGATTTTCCGGCTGCGCATGGGCCAGCCAGATGAACACCGCATCCGGCAAATGAATCGCCAGCAACATCGGCCACAGCCAGAATTTCAGTCCGTGCCGCGACACGACGAAGCCGCCGAGCAAACCGCCGAGCATCAACGCAATGATGCCGGCTGTGCCATAAACCACGCCGAGTTGTTCGTTTGTCAACCCCAGACCGCCCTGTTCGCGCCCATCGAGCAAAAACGGCTGAACCATTTTCACGAGCTGCGCTTCGCCGAGCCGGTATAGCAGCAAAAAAAGCAGCAGCACGATGATTTTGGGTTTCTGAAAAAATGTTCCGAAAGTCTTGAGAAATTCCACGAAGAAATTCCCGCGCGATCCAATGCTCTTGGGTTGATCCATCGCCGGTTTGGGCAGAATAGAATAATGATAAACACCCAGGCACAAAAAAATTCCCGCCGTCAGGGCAAGCGCCATTGACCAGGCGAACGCATAATCACCGGTGCGGCCATGAATTTTACCGGTAAGAATCACGAGGCCGCCTTGCGCACAAATCATTGCCACGCGATAAAACGTGTTACGGACACCGGAAAAAAATGCCTGCTCGCGTTCGGTCGTCGCGAGCATGTAAAAGCCGTCCGCCGCAATGTCGTGGGTCGCGGAACTGAACGCCAGCAGCCAGAAAAACGCGAGCGTAAGCTGGAAAAAATGCGGCGCGGGGATTGTCAACGCCACGCCCGCCAGTCCCACGCCGAGGAGCAATTGCATCGTCCAAATCCACAGCCGCCGCGTTTTGAGCAAATCCACAAATGGGCTCCACAACGGCTTGATAACCCATGGCAAATAAAGCCAGCTCGTGTAGAACGCGATGTCCGTGTTCGACACGCCGAGATTTTTGTAAAGCACGAGTGACACCGACATCGCCAGTGCATACGGCAGTCCTTCCGCCGCGTAGAGCGTCGGAACCCAAAACCATGGGTTGCGGGAACTGGTTTTTGCGTCGGCCATCCGGGCATGAGTAAAACAGGCCGGGGCCGTGCGCGCAAAAAATTTCTGGCTTGGCACTTGGAGTGCGCAATGGTTCAGTCAGCGCGTGACCGGCGCATTTCTCAACGCATTGGGCATTTTAATCGGTGGATTTTTAGGACTCGCCCTGCGCAAGCCGTTGTCTTTCAGCGCGCAAATTTTTTTTCGGGCGGCGCTCGGCGCTTTCACCGTTTTCTTCAGTTTGCAGCTCGTTTGGTTGAGCGTCGGCGGAACTTTTTTGCCGGTGTTGAGGCAAATTTTCACCGCTGCGCTCGCCGTGGCTCTGGGTTTTTGGGTTGGAAAACTGCTCCATTTGCAAAAATTATCGAATCGCCTCGGTCGGTTCGCGAGTGGCTTGATCGCGTCAGCGCAATCGAACGCGCCGCATAAAGCCGGCGACGGCTTCAGCGCGTGCGCCGTGCTTTTTTGCGCCGCGCCGCTGGGATTGGTCGGCGCAGTGACGGATGGGCTGCCGCCCCAGGGCGGCCAGTCCGGATACTTCTGGCTGCTGGCGATCAAAGCCGTGATGGACGGTTTGGCCATGACGGGCTTCGTGAAAATATTCGGCTGGCCGTCCGCACTGTCGGCATTTCCCGTTTTCGCCTTTCTCGGCGGAATCACGCTCGCCTGCCAGCTTTGGGTGAGGCCGTTTCTCGAAACGCACGGTCTGGTTGATCCGGTTAATGCCGCCGGTGGCCTTATCGCGTGCGCCATTGCGTTGATGATTTTTGAAGTCCGCAGGGTGGAACTGGCAAATTTTCTGCCGGCCCTCGCCATCGCGCCACTGCTGGCGTGGTTGTTCCAGTAATGAATCCTGCCGCGAACCGGCGACAAAAGGATGGCCTACGAAGGCGTGAAATTCGCAAATTTTGTTGTGCATTTTGCGCCTTTTTGCGGCTAATTTATTTTTGTGAATTGCATTGTCACCGCTGGCCCGACTTATGAACCGCTTGATGACGTGCGGCGGCTAACGAATTTTTCCACGGGCCGGCTCGGCACGGAACTGGCCAATTTTCTGGCCGCGCGCGGCCATAAGGTGACGTTGCTTGTCGGCGAGCTGGCCACGCATTCCGGCGAGCGCCGCGTGGAGCATGTGAAATTTTTCTCAACCACAGCCGATTTGCGCGCCAAGCTGAAGTCGCTGGCAACCAGGCGCGTGAACGCGATTTTTCACGCAGCAGCAGTCAACGACTTTGCGTTCGGCAAAATCTGGCTGCGCGCGCCGTCGGGCGAACTCACTGAATTCAAGTCCGGCAAAAAAATTTCCACGCGGGAGGGTAAATTGCTCGTCGAGCTGGTGGCGACGCCAAAAATCGTCGCCGAATTGCGCGGCTGGTTTCCGCGGACGCGAATCGTGGGCTGGAAATTCGAGGCCGACGGGGCACGCACGGACGCTCTGAACGCCGCCAAACGGCAGATTACCGAATGCCAGACCGACGCCTGCGTTGTCAACGGCCCGGCTTATGGCGAAGGGTTTGGCGTGTTGTTGAGCAACAACAAGGCGGCGCACATGCAGAATGCGCCGGCATTGTTCGTGACGCTGGAGAAAATTGTTCAGGCGTGATTTTCAACCATACCGCTTTCCCGTTGAAGCGGCGGTGAACGGTTTGTATTGTGCGGCCAATGTCATCGCCGGAAACCATCCTTTTTTTGGTAGGGCGGGCTGTCCCCAGCCCGCCGCCAACGGCGCGATGAGGACATCGCACCCTACCTTCCATGCGTCCGCAAATCCAAGATAATCCGCTGGCTGTTCCCATAACAACATTGTGGGGTGTCGGCGCGGAACGCGCGGCGCAACTCGCGCGCCTCGACATTCGCACCGTCGAGGATTTGTTGTTGCACCGGCCGCGGCGTTATGAAGATCGCCGTCATTTTTGCACGATCGCCGAATTGACTCCCAATGAAGCGGCGACCACGCGCGGCACGATTGTCGCGCTCGGCCTCAGACGTTTTCGCGGCGGCAACAAATCCGTTTTTGAAATCATTCTCGACGACGGGTCGGCGCGATTGCATTGCCGCTGGTGGAATCTGCCGTTCATGCAGAATTATTTTGAGGTTGGCGACGAGGTTTTCGTTTACGGCAAATTGAGCGAAACCAAACCGCGTGTGATGACTCATCCCGAAACCGAAGTCATTGAAGGCGGCGAGGAGAACTTCATCCACATCAACCGTATCGCGCCGGTTTATCCGCTCACCGAAGGACTGCCGCAACGCTGGTTGCGCGGGCTGATCTGGCGCACGCTGGGAAAATTCGAGACACAAATCACCGAGCCGTGGCCGAAACAGGTAGGGCGCGGTGTCCCTACCGCGCCGTCCGGCAACCCAGGCATGCGGATCGCAGAGGAGTACGTGCCCCACCCCTTTCCGACGCGCGCCAACGCCATTCACATGACGCATTTCCCCGAAGAACTGGCCGACGTGGAAATCGCACGGCGACGGCTGGCGCTGGATGAGTTCATTGAGTTGCAGCGCGAAATGCAGCGTCGCCGGAAAAATTTCGAGGCCAAATCGCGCGCATTGCCGTGCGGCGGTGACAATCGTTTGATGAAGCCGTTTCTCGCGCGGCTCGGTTTCAAGCTCACCGATGCGCAGACGAAAGTCCTCCGCGAAATCCGGGCGGACATGAGCGGCGCGCATCCGATGCGGCGGTTGCTGCAAGGCGACGTCGGTTCAGGCAAGACGGTGGTTGCCGCCTGTGCGGCGCTCATGGCTTTAGAAAGCGGATTTAATGTTGCGCTCATGTCGCCGACGGAAATCCTTGCAAAACAGCATTTCAACAATTTTTCGCGCTGGTTTGAACCGCTCGGCGTCAAAGTAGGGCTGCAAACCGGTTCGCACAGAAGCAGGGAGCAAGAAGCAAGAAGCAAGAAGCACCCGGCAAACTCCTTGCTCCTTAATCCTTGCTCCTTGACGATTGGAACTCACGCCCTGCTCACGTCCGGCTTTGATATTCCCAATCTTGGCTTGGTCATCATTGACGAGCAGCACAAGTTCGGCGTGACACAGCGCGAGCAGCTCGTGCGTAAAGGCCGCTATCCGCATTTACTCGTGATGACGGCGACGCCGATTCCGCGCACGCTCGGCCTTACGTTTTACAGCGACCTTGACGTTTCTGTGATTGACCGGATGCCCGGTGGACGCGGCCGGATCAAAACTTTTCTGCGCACGACCGAAAAATTGCCGGAAGTTTGGAAGTTCATTCTCCAAAAACTGGCTGCCGGACGGCAGGCGTATATTGTTTATCCGCGTGTGGAAGATTCGGGCGCGAGCGGATTGAAAGCGGTGAAGAAGGAATTCGAAAATTTGAAAAAGCTGCTCGTGCCATTCCGTGTCGGGTTGCTGCACGGCCGGTTAAAGAGCCGGGAGAAGGACGAAGTAATGACAGGGTTTCGCGCGAACCAAATCCAGGCGCTCGTCGCGACAACGTTGGTTGAAGTGGGTTTGGATGTGCCGAACGCTACGGTCATGCTGGTTGAAAATGCGGAGCGGTTTGGCTTGGCGCAGTTGCATCAATTGCGCGGGCGCATCGGGCGCGACGCGCATGAATCGCAGTGCATTTTGATTTCCGACGCAAGGAACAAGGACGCAGAGCAACGATTGAAAGTTTTGGAAGAGACGACGGACGGGTTTCGCATTGCGGAGGCGGACTTGAAATTGCGCGGGCCGGGCGAATTGCTCGGCCAAAGGCAAAGCGGCATGCCGCAGTTTCGATTTGGCGATCTCGTCGGCGATTTGGATTTGATCCGGCAGGCGCGGGAGTTGGCGGCGAAAATAGTTTAGCCGGGTCACGCTTGGATTTTTCGGTGGGTTGGCTTAAATTGCCGGTATGAAAATGTCTTTCTTGGTTTTGATCGCCGCCGGATTGTTTCTGGCCGGTTGCGGTAATGGTAATTCCGGCAAACAGGCCAAAACCACCAATTCAACAGCCACTCCCACTAATGCCACCGTGAATTACAATACGGGCAATCCCATCACGGCGCCGGTGGATTATCTGGGTGCGGTGGCACAGGCGCAAAAATACGCGGTCAAGACGATTGACGTATCATATATCAACCAAGCCATCCAGCTGTTCAACGCGCAGGAAGGTCGTTTGCCAAAAGACCTCAATGAACTTGTGCCGAATTATGTGGGCAAACTGCCAAAGCCGCCTTACGGAACAAAGCTTGTTTATGACGCCGCCACCGGAACGGTCAAAGTGGTGAAGCAGTGAGACAAAAGATCAACCTGACCGGGGCATTTCGTTAAGGGTCAATGGGCTCCAGCGCAACTACGAACACTCTTTCAGGTGGCACACGACCAAAAGCAAACGGCAACGGGCCCAAAATTGACCCATAAAAACCCGCACCGATGGTTTCGTTCAGTGTCGCAAGCAAGTGCGGTCCGGGAATGGTGAAAACATCCAGTATTGTCGCTTTCACTTTTTGAGGATCAGGTGGAAGGACAAATACGTTGTTCATGGGGGAGGCCATATAGTCGCCAGCATTAATTTCAGAGTGCTCCAAATCCAGTGCCGACGCGCCAAGGGCGTTCATATAATACTGAAATCCCCAATGTCCTTGAAACCATAGCATCCGCGATTCGTGTCCGTATTTGGCGCAAACCTGCTGCGCGCTCCGGCGGACGGCGGTGGCGAGAAGGAAATCCGCGCGCGTTGCCAACAAAGCAAACGCGGCGCCGGCGATGAAACAAATCACCATACCGCGCGTCCATGCTTTTCGCCCCGCCAAAACTTTTTGTTCCAAGTGTCGCGCCAGCAATATTCCCACTGCCGGAGCCATCGGCAGAAGGGAACGCCCATTGATGGTCCAGTTGAAAAACGCCGCGAACAAAAAAGTTCCGAATACCCACAATGCCAACAGCCATGCGTGCGCGTCACGCCAGCGCCAGACGTCCGCAACGGCCAGCGCCAGCACACCAATGCCGCCAATGGCCCAGAAAACCATTTGGATTTCCACGAACGCCCAAGACGGGCCTGGAATCAAAACATATGTTTTCAACCAGGCTCCGTGCCAAAAACACGCCCAGGCGAGCAAGGTTGCTCCAGCGAGACACACAGCCCACATTCGTCTCCGCCAGAACAATGGCGCAAAAAAGAACACGCCAGCCAGACATCCGCCCATGAAGGTCAACGCCGTCAAACCTGTCGTTATGCTTGAGAACCGGTAAGCTCCCGGAACTGGCTTGCCGGCCGCCAAGGAGATGAGCCCATGTCCGTAAAACATCCACGTGGCCAATTGATAAACGCCGAGTGCCGCCAACGGAATCAGCAGACACACGGTCCATCGTCCCAGCCGGCGTTGGTTCATCAGGCTGTAAGCAGCCAGCAGTGGAACGAGGCACAAGCCGAAGTATTTGGTCAACATTGCCAGCGTGATTAACAATCCCGCGCCCGCCAGCCGTCCAAAGTCGTTTTGTTTCGTGCCATCGATCCACAACACAACGGCCCAAATCCAGAACGCCAACATTGGCACATCGCACATTACTGTCGTGCCCGAAATCAAGAAGACCGGCGTAAACAAAGTCACGAGCGCCGCAAGCATGGGATGATCGCAAAAGCGGCGTGCCAACTGATATGCCCCTATAATCGCTGCCACCGCCGGCAGCAAAAACGCAAAATGCAGCGCGATTTCACCCCAGCCAAAAATCCCCGCTGCCAGCGCCAAATAATAACAGGCTAGGGGTGGATTCTTTGTTACATCCCACATGGGTTGCATGGTTCCATACCAGTTCACATTGAAGCCGTAGGGATTGCCGGGATGCGCTTGGATTTGGTGAGCGGCCCAAATAAAGAGCGGGTCGTCAACGTTGAAGGGTTTGGTCAGAAACGGCCCGAGCATCGCGAGCACCACCAGTGTCAGCGTCAAATAAGGATGCAGCAAAAACCAACGGCAGGTCTTGTTCAACCAATTTTCGACCGAGCGTGGCGTCGGAATAACCATGTGCGGATTTTATAACCGGGTTTGACAGTGGTGCAAAATTTTTCGCTCGTCAAACCTACGCTACACATGCAAACCATATTATATCCTGTTATCCAGGTGCGATCTTCCTCCCGGCACGCCTCTCACCAATTTGGACACCTTCTTCACGGCAGCGAAGCCAGCCTCGCCGTTTGCCGCGAAGTGACTGTGCCTCGCGTGGGGCTACGCGGTTAGTTTTTCCACCGTGGCAATGAATGTTTCGATGTTCTGAGTCGATACGCCGGGCGGTATGCCACCGCCGCAGGAAAGAATCAGGCGCGAGCGGTCATTCAGGCCGTTCAGCAATGTCGTGACCGCGTCACGAACCTGGTCGGGCGTTCCCTGGGCCAGGACATCACGAGGCGGGATGTTGCCCAACAGGGCGATCTTGTTCCCGGTCCATGTTTTCATGTCGTTGAGGGTGTGCTGAATCCCGAAATTGAGCAGGTTGATGCCGGCTTTCGGCAAGTGGGGGGCGCAAATTTTGCACGGCGCATCGTTGTGGAAAAATTTCACCGCGACATCCGCCGCGAATACGCGCTTCAGATAGGGGAGTCCGAATTCCAGAAAATCCTTCTCACCCACGAATCCCACGATGTCGTCCAGGACCAGAATACCGTCAATGGTCGGGAAACACTCGCGCTGGTAGGCAATCCATTCCACCAGGTAATCGGTGGTGAGCGCGAGGAGCCGGTGAGTGCGCTCGGCATCTGTCTTCAGTGCCATCAAGAACTCCGTGGTGCCCATGAGAAAGGTGGCGACATTCAATGGGCCGCGGGCAACCGCAAAGCGAATCCGGTGTCCGGCTTTTTCGATTTCCGGCTGCCAATGCTGAAGGCGTTTAACGACCAGGGGCAACAGGCCGTCGGTGCGCGGGTTGGGTTTTTCCAAGTCATCCGCTGCTTCGATTGTGCGCAGAAGCTTCTTTGCGAACGGGAACGCATTTTCTTCAAAGGTGCTGACGGTTCCGAAGGCGGAGGGTTCGGTGCACATGCCAAACTCGGACCAGAACCCCGGCAGGAAAGTGGTTTTCGGAAAGGTGTTGAGCGCCTTCATATTGGCCTCAAACCAAATGCGGTCGCTGGCAAGATAGTCCAGGATGGTATGCCCAGCCCAGTTCGGCAGCCATGGGCTGTCAATGATGAAACCCGTGGGCATGGGACGTTGTTGCTCTCCCCGAATCACCGCGAGTAAGGTCTGCCATTGTTGGTCGGTCATCTTGATCCCTTTCGGTTGCTGTTGGTTTTTATCACCCGGAATAAGTAAATGGATGATTGGAATGCCACCCCGGCATACTCGCTTAAGCCAGAACCCGCTTTGCCAGACCTGTGGCGCTGCTGGCACTTTCACCGTAACCGTCAGCTCCAATTTCATCAGCATACCTTTGCGTAATAGGCGCTCCGCCCACCAGCACCTTTACCTGCTCGCGAATGCCGGCCTGTTTGAGTGCGTCAACGGTCTCCTTCATTGAAGGCATTGTTGTGGTCAACAAAGCGGACAAGGCCAGAATCTGGGGGTTCTGCTTTTTCACCGCGGCAACAAATTGATCGGGCGTGACACTTACCCCCAGATCAATCACCTCGAAACCACCGCCCTCGAGCATTGCCGCCACGAGATTTTTGCCAATATCATGCAAGTCGCCCTTGACGGTGCCGATCACCACGCGTCCGGCGGGCTGCAGACTGCGGGCCTCCAACAGTGGACGCAGCGGTTCCAACGCGGCTTTCATCGCGCGAGCGGACAGCAACAGTTCGGGCACGAAGTATTCATTGCACTCGAAACGCCGCCCGACTTCACCCATCGCGGGCATCATGTAATCCTGGACGAGCTTCATTGGGTCAATACCGGCGCTGAGAGCTTGTTCAGTAACGGTTTTGGCGGATTTTGCGTCGCCGTTCAAGACGGCGTCGTAAAGCGGCTTGAGGTCTTGCATGTGATGAGCCGGTTGAACTGAGTTGACTTATTCGTTGTTCAAGCAGCGGTTTTAATTAATACATTTTGCTCAACGGATTGGCAAGGCGGGATTGGGGCATGGCGGCGTCTCGCCACTTTTTTCTCGTAAAACCTCCCGTTCAGGGGCATGAGTCTTGTCCCGGTTGAACGATGTGTGAACAAATAGTCATTTTGGATTTTGGATCGCAATACACGCAGGTCATCGCACGCCGCGTCCGCGAGCACAGTGTGTATTCCGTAATCCTGCGCTGCGACACACCCGCGCGCGAAATCGCCAGGCTCAAGCCGCGTGGAATCATTTTGTCCGGCGGTCCGGCCAGCGTGTATGCGAAAAACGCGCCACTGCCTGACCGGAGAATTTTTGAACTTGGCGTTCCCATGCTTGGCATCTGCTACGGCGTGCAATTGTTCGCGCAATTCCTTGGTGGCAGGGTTGAGAAAGGCCTCAAACGCGAATACGGCAAAGGCACGTTGCGCGTGACGGACAAATTTTGCCCGCTGTTTGCAAATCTGCCGGAAATCCTGCAAGTCTGGAACTCGCACGGCGACAAGCTCACGAAACTGCCGCGCGGTTTCAAACCGGTCGCCGTCACGGAAAATTCCGAATACGCGGCGATTGAAAACCGCGCGCGAAAATTTTTCGGCCTGCAATTTCATCCCGAAGTCGTCCACACGCCGCGCGGCAGGGAGGTCCTCGCCAATTTTGTCCACAACATTTGCGGTTGCGGCAAAAACTGGACGATGCGCGGTTACATCATGCGGGCCGTCGAGGAAATTCGCGCGCAAGTCGGCGGCGAAAAAGTGATTCTCGGTTTGAGCGGCGGCGTGGATTCGAGCGTTGCGGCGGCGCTGATTCACAAGGCCATCGGCGACCAACTCACCTGTATTTTTGTCAATAACGGCCTGCTCCGCGCACGAGAGGCGGAGGTTGTGCAGGAAGTTTTCGGGCGTCATTTCAAAATCAAATTGCAATACGAAGACGCCGCGAAACTGTTTTTGAAACGGCTCAAAGGTGTGACCGATCCCGAACGCAAACGCAAAATCATCGGCAAGACATTCATCGAGGTTTTTCAGGCGGCGATCCCGCAGTCGCGGGACGCCGGCAAGGCAAAAAAGTTTCTCGCGCAAGGGACGCTTTACCCGGATGTGATTGAATCGGTGCCGATCGCCGGCAACCCGGCCGCGCTCATCAAGAGTCATCACAACGTCGGCGGGTTGCCGAAGAAGATGAAGTTCGCGCTGATTGAGCCGTTGAAATGCCTGTTCAAGGACGAAGTGCGCAAGCTTGGACTCGAACTCGGCCTGCCGCACGAAATTGTTTTGCGCCAGCCGTTCCCCGGCCCGGGCCTGGCCGTGCGCATCCTCGGCGAAGTCACGCCGTCGCGTCTGGAAATTCTCCGCAACGCCGACAGCATTGTCGTGGAAGAAATGAAGAGCAGCGGGTGGTATTACAGAATCTGGCAGAGTTTTGCGGTTTTACTGCCCGTGCGCAGCGTCGGCGTGATGGGTGACGAGCGGACTTACGATTACACCATCGCCATCCGCGCGGTGGAATCGCTGGATGGCATGACGGCGGACTGGGTGAAGCTACCGTATGAACTTTTGGAGAAACTCGCCAGCCGCATCATCAACGAAGTCAAAGGAGTGAACCGCTGTGTGTTCGATATCACCAGCAAACCGCCGGGGACTATTGAGTGGGAGTGATTTTCTTCAACATGCAATTTTTTGCTGGTTTTCGTCATAACGCGGAGTTAAACTCGGTACACAGTCAGACCAGAACAGTTTATGGACATTATTTTTGATTGCCCCAAATGTGGACAGGAACTGGCGGTGGACGGTGCCGGTGCCGGCACGGAAATCGAGTGCCCGTCGTGCAGCGAGACAATTACGATTCCGCAGGAATCCACAAAGCCGGCTTCGGGGGGAACCATTATCACCGGCCAGCCCTCCAATCCCATTACCTCGTCCGCGGCCGCGAAAATAGAAAAACATCTCAAAGTGCCGTTGCGTGACAAGCCGAGCGAGTTGCTGGTGAAAAAAGTGCAGCCGCAGGCAATCATAACCAAAGGCACCGGTAAAAAGGTGTGTGTTCACACAATTCGTCATGCAGGCAGTGTTGAATTCGGTCATGACAAATTTGATGAAAAGGCCACAGAATTTTTGAATGAAATTGGCGAAGCCAATCTCATTGGCGTTCATGTGGTCAACTATGCGTTTCTCGACGTTAGCACGCAAAAAATAATGACGGATTTCGGCTTGGTGGTTGTTTATCGGGGATAATTTGGTCTGCACCTGCCTTGACTCGCCGGTTGCGGGTTATTACTGTCGCGGCATGCATCATCGGTTTGTTTTTTTGTTCGTGATTATCGCGTGTGTGGTATTGTTCCCATTTCGCGCGCCCGCGCCGTTGACTTATACACCAGGGGAAGGGTGGTATTACGAATCTTACGGGGAAAGCACCAAGTGGCAGCGTGCCCGCGCCAAGGATCAATTGGATGTGGCGCAGCAGGCGTTTGATAGTCATGATTACGGCCTCACGCTCCGGGCTGCACACCGCATCGTCCGCGTATGGCCGCTTTCTGATTACGCTCCGCACGCGCAATATCTCGTCGGTCGTTGTCTCGAAACGATGGGCAAGGACGAAGAGGCTTTCAACGCTTATCAGGTCATCGTTGAAAAATACCCGAAGAGTGCTGAATACGAAGACGTGCTGTGGCGCCAATACCAAATCGCCAACCGTTTCCTCGGCGGTGAATGGTTCAAACTCTGGGGTTATATCCCGCTTTACCATTCGATGGATAAAACAGCGGGCATGTTTGACAAAATCGTTCAGAATGGTCCTTACAGCGATGTGGCGCCGCGCGCGCAATTGCGCATTGGCGCGGCGCGCGAAAAACAGAAGGATTTTCCCGCCGCGGTGAAAGCTTACGAGATTGCCGCTGACCGCTATCACGGCCAGCCGGTGATTGCCTCCGACGCGTTGTTCAGCGAAGGTGTTTCGCATCAGAAACAGGCGGAGACCGCCGAATACGATCAAAGCGCCGCCGTTCAGGCGATCGCAGCTTTCACCGATTTCATCACGCTTTATCCGGACGATAAGCGCGTTCCGCAGGCGCGAAAGGCCATCACCATGCTTAAAGCGGAACAGGTGCGTGGTAATTATGAAATCGCGCGATTTTACGAAAAAAGCAAAAAATGGAACGGCGCGCTGGTTTATTACAACGAAGTGTTGCAGCTCGATCCTAATTCCTCCTACGCCGCGCGGGCGCGCGAGCGTATCCAAGCCCTCAAGCCGCGCCTTGAAGCGCCGGCCAACTGAAATGCGCCTGTTCCAATTCCTCGCTGTTTCCACGATGACTTTGTTGCTGACCGGTTGTGCAGGTTATCATCTCGGGCCGGTCAACGGCGCGGTCGCGGGCGAAAAGTCCATTGAAATTTTGCCTTTCAACAATCAGACGCTTCAACCGCGCCTGGGCGACTCGGTAATGCAGGCGTTACGCGAACGGTTGCAAACCGACGGCACGTATCACCTCGTCACACGCGGCCCTGGCGACATTGTCGTCACCGGCGTCATCACACGTTACAGCCGCAAAGGCTTGAGTTTTTTGAATTCGGACGTTGCCACGCCGCGGGATTACCGCGTTGACATCACCGCGCATGTCACTGCCTGCGAACGCGACACAGGCAGGGTGTTACTCGACAAAGATGTGAACGGTTATGCGCTCATCCAAGTCGGCGGGGATTTGACGGACACGGAGCGTCAATCCCTCCCCATGCTCGCGGAAGATTTGGCGCGTAATGTTGCAGAACTGCTGACGGAAGGAACTTGGTAAAAATTATTAAAATGGTTGAAACCAATTCTTACTCTGCTATCGTCT
The DNA here is from genome assembly GCA_049517655.1 of Verrucomicrobiota bacterium. Lineage (GTDB taxonomy): Bacteria > Verrucomicrobiota > Verrucomicrobiia > Limisphaerales > UBA11358 > UBA11358. The sequence continues at coordinate 358,856 of JBEKRQ010000002.1, forward strand.
TTTGTGACGAATAACCAAACAACAAACCATCAACCATTATGACAGAGAAAATTGCCAAAATCACAACCCTAAGTCTTTTCGCTGCCGCGCTCGTTGCGATGCCCGTGCTGTCGCGCGCGCAAGACACTAACGCGCCGGCGTCACCCAATCAAACGGCGCCTGCCAAGCCCAAGAAACACAGTAACCTGCCCTTCCGCGGCAAGCTGAGCGCAGTGGACACGAACGCGAAGACGCTGACGGTGGGCACACTCACGCTGCAAATCACGCCCGACACCAAGATTACCAAGGATGGCCAGCCGGCGACCCTGTCGGATGGTGTGGTCGGTCAGCCCGTTTCCGGCTCTTACAAGAAGACCGATGACGGCAAACTCAATAATGCTGTCACTGTGCATTTCGGTGTCAAGAGTGGGGAGAAACAAAAGAAGGAAAGCTCGAACAATTAATCCTCCGAAGTTTCCCTGAATTCAGGGCGGGCGGCAACGCCCGCCTTTTTTATTACCGCTTCCACCAACCGGTAAGACTCTTGGTCTTTGGCTGCGGCGTTTGGGATTGCTTGACGAGCAACTGGCTGCGCGCCGCTGTCAACGCCATGATAAATTCGTCGTAACTCAGAAAACGGTCTGCCGGATTTTTCGCCATTGCCTGCACCAACGCGTCGCTGGTGAGTTGTGTGATACCAGGCACGACGAGGTTCGGCGGCGTTAACGGCGTTTGCACCTGGGCGGCGATGAGATCCTCGACCGTCGGCGCTTCAAAGGGTGTGTGACCGGTCATCGCATGATAAAGAGTCGCACCGAGGCTATACATGTCTGAGAGAAATGTTTCCGGATCGCGTTTGATTTTTTCCGGTGCAACATAATACGGCGTGCCCCAGGTCACATTCTCCCTTTCCTGTTCCGCGCCAGTTGCTTGCGCAAGGCCAAAATCCACCAGCTTCGGTTCATGATCCGCGTTGAACAAAATGTTGCCGGGCTTGATGTCGCGATGAAGCAAATCGTATTTGAGTGCCATGTCGAGGGCGGAGGCAATTTTGATCCCGATGTCGAGCACATCCAGTTCCGGCAGCATGCGCAATTTTTCGATGCGCGCATCCAGACTGCCGCGGTCGGCTAATTCCATCACGAGATACTGTTGTCCCTCATATTCGTCGAAGGTGTAAATGTGGATGATATTCGTGTGGTTGAGCCGGGCACAGGCGCGGGCTTCGCGATAAAAACCTTCCATCGCCTTCAGGTCTTTGGACAACTCTTTTTTCATCAATTTCACCGCCACGAGCCGTTCTAGCATAACGTCCCAACCGCGATACACGTTGCCCATGCCTCCGGAGCCGATGATGGTGCGCAGTTCAAATTGCCGCAGCTGCATTGGCACCAAAATCGGATGCCCGCACTTGTTGCACGGCACGGTGGACAGCGGCGCGAAATCGCTGGAAACGAAGACTTTTGTCTCGCACCACCCGCACGTGACCATCCGTAATTGATCGCTCATACTTTGAGATCAATCTACCACCGCCCTGCTGCGCGACAAGCCTGAGAAATCTTATTTTTTCCTTATAAACTTGTTTGACAAACGTTTTGGAATGATGTCTCCTCCCGCTGTTTAAAAATGAAAATCATGGTTGTTCCAACTCTGAAGCATGTGCAAGCCGATGGATGCATGTCTATTTGGCAGCGCAATGGCTTTGGTTTTGGCATCGTGGGAACAAAATTCTAAAGAAAATAGCAGATTTTTCAGGAAACCCGCGATTGCCAAACGATCGCGGGTTTCCTGTTTTTTAACCCAAAACCGAAAACGAAAGGAAAAACATGAGCACAAATCAAACACGGGCGCCGACAAAGTTCGTCCCCGAAACACGGTTCGAGCTACGAACGGGACCGCCGGCGTCGTTTCGAGCCACACAGGAAAATGAATTCGAACAGCTAAAAAGCCGGTTGCTTGCGCAACGATTGGCCGAAATACCGGCGCCGGAATTGAACGCTCCATTGCGGCACGCAGCCAACGAAGCGGCGGCGCTGGCATGGGCGGCGCTATACCCATTGCTGGTGTTTCCGGTGCTGTTTGAGGAAAAAACTGCGACTGCCGTTCGCCATGCCGAGCGCCAGGCGCGCATTTTGAGAACGGACGCGAACTCCCCCGCCGTATGAAACCGCGCCAGCTTAAAATGGGGACGCGGACCTGCCGCGTCGAACCACGAAGTACGGAGATGGGGAGCCGTTTACGCGGGCGTCCCGCATTGCAGGATCACGCCCGCGCCAACGGCCTCTCGCCGCGCTCTTTTTGCTTTGTGGGGAATGGTTCGGAGCACGGACAGCTTGTCCGCGTTGGAGTTCAGGCTTTGACCTGACGCAAAACCGTTCGTGCTCCTACGAATTTTCCTCAACGCGCCGAATCCGCGCGCCGAGTCGTCGCAGCTTGCGGTCAATATTTTCGTAGCCGCGGTCAATGTGATAAACGCGATTCACCCGCGTTGCGCCCTTGGCGGCCAGACCGGCAATCACCAGCGCTGCCGACGCGCGCAAATCGCTCGCCATCACCGGTGCACCGCTCAACGGCCGCCCGCCCTTGACAATCGCACTCGGCCCTTCGATCTCGATGTCCGCGCCGAGCCGCGCCAGTTCGCTCACGTGCATGAAACGCGATTCAAAAATCCGTTCTGTGATGATGCTGATGCCCGGCGCGAGCGCGAGCAGCGACATCATCTGCGCCTGCGCGTCCGTTGGAAACCCTGGATATGGCAGCGTTGTCACGTCCGCCGGCGAAAGTTTTCCACTTCGATGAACCAATAAATTTGCGCCGCGTTTTTCAACGGCAACGCCGGCCTCATTCAATTTGTCAATCACCGCGCCCATGTGATCGGCGCGTGCGCCTTTAAGCGTCACCTCACCGTTCGTCGCGGCGGCGGCAATCGCATAAGTCGCCGCCTCAATCCGGTCGGGAATCACTTCATGCTCCGCGCCGTGTAGTTTTTTGACGCCCGTAATCGTAATCGTCGGACTGCCTGCGCCGGAAATTTTCGCGCCCATCGCGTTCAGGAACTTTGCCAGGTCCACGAGTTCCGGCTCGCACGCCGCGCTTTCAATGACCGTCACGCCTTCGGCCAGCGTCGCCGCCATCATCACGTTTGCCGTGCCAAGAGTGGTTGAACCTGCGCGTCCGCCGAGGAACATCGGCGAACCGGTGAGTTGTTTTGCCGCCGCGCTGACGTAACCGCCTTCGATTTCAATTTTCGCGCCGAGCGCTTCAAAGCCTTTCAAATGAAGATTGATGGGCCGCGCGCCGATAATACAACCGCCGGGCAGCGCCACGCGCGCCTTTTTCAGCCGCCCCAACAGCGGCCCCATGATGCAAACCGAACCGCGCATTTTGCGAACGAGTTCGTAGTCGCCGTAGCCGTGAATTTTTTGTGCGCGAACGGTTGCCGTGCCGTTTTCAAATTTCATACTGGCGCCGAGCGATTCAAGAATCTGTGTCATGAATCGTGTGTCGCTGAGGTCTGGCACACCACGGATGACGCACGTTTCGTCGGTCAGCAACGCAGCTGCCATGATTGGCAACGCGGCGTTTTTGCTGCCGCTAATCGTCACCTCGCCGTGCAATGGCACGCCGCCTTTGATCAAAAAACTTTCCATGAATTTTCCGAAACGTGCTGTAGCGGCGGTCTATGACCGTCGCATTTTTTCGGCGCTCACAGAGCGCCGCTGCAATTTGGACGCAATCAAAATTCTTGCGCGGTGAGAGTAGTCCTCCTTCACCGCTTCGACAATCCACTTTTCCGCTTCAAAGATTTCCCGGATGGCGTCAGCCTGGCCATCGCCGAATTCAAGCATGATTTTCCCGTCCGATTTCAAAAACGCCGCCGCCTGCGTCGCAATCAAACGGTAAAAATCCAGGCCGTCCGTGCCGCCGTCGAGCGCAACGCGCGGGTCAAAATCGCGGACTTCTGGCTGAAGAGTGATAATTTCGGAGGACGGAATGTAAGGCGGATTGCTGATGATGAGGTCGAAGCGCGCGTCACCGGACAATGCGGCAAAGCCGTCACTTTGCTGAAATTGGATTCGCTCGGTGACATTGTGCCGGACGGCGTTTTGTTTGGCCAGCGCCAGTGCGTCCGCCGAGATGTCCGTCGCGATGATTTTCGCGTTCGGACATTTCACCGCCAGCGCGATGGCGATGCACCCGCTGCCGGTGCCGAAGTCCAAAACAGGCAAATCTTGGTAGGGCGCGTTCTCCGAACGCGCCGCGGCGGGCTGCGGAGAGCCCGCCCTACCCTGAAGAAACTGCCAGCCGGATTCGGCTAGCAATTCGGTTTCCGGTCGTGGCACAAGTGCGTGAGGGTTTACAGCGATCTCAAGTCCGCAGAATAAAGTTGAGCCGACGATGTGCTGAAGCGGTTCGCGTTGACCCCGCCTGCGAATCATCTTGCGCAATACGTCCACTTCCATCGGCGTGAGCACGCGCTCGAAATTCAGATACAATTTCATTCGCGGCATTTTGAGCAAATGCGCGAGAAGCAGTTCGGTTTGCAGGCGCGGCGATTCGACGCCTTTTTGGGCCAGAAAATCCGCGCTCTTCTGAATGGCTTCAAGAACCGTCATGCGGACAACTTAAACCGGAGCGATATGCTTGAACAAGCGGCGCGTGACTGCCAAAATCAAGCCGTGACTGTGCGGATCAAAATGTTCCCTGTTGCGCTTTGGCTTGCCATTTTCGGCACAGCCTGCGGCGCAGACAACCCAAAATCCACCGGAGGTAAAACCATGAATATTCAAATTACCAGCACCGCCTTTGCCGACGGCCAGCCGATTCCGGCAAAATACACTTGTGACGGACAGAACGTGTCGCCGCCGTTGAAATGGTCAAACGCGCCCGCGAACACGAAGAGCTTCGTGCTTATCGCCGACGACCCGGATGCGCCGGCCGGCACGTGGGTGCATTGGGTTCTTTACGATTTGCCGGCGACCTCAACCGAACTCGCCGAGAACACTCCCAAGTCGCAACAACTGCGCGGCGGCGCGAAACAAGGGTTGAACAGTTGGCCGCACCTGGGTTACGACGGGCCGTGTCCGCCGCGCGGCAAACCGCATCGCTACTTCTTCAAACTCTACGCACTCGACGCGCTGCTCGATCTCAAGCCGGGCGCGATAAAGAGCGACGTGCTAAAAGTGATGCAAAACCACGTTCTCGCCGAAGGGCAGTTGATGGGGACGTATCAGCGGAAATGACACGTGGTCATTTTTTCATTCTTTCTCTGAAGCGCAAATTCGTGTTTAGTATGCACCGCTTATGAGTAAAACCGCATTATTGTTTGCCGGACAGGGCGCGCAAGCCGTTGGCATGGGCAAAGACCTCGCCGAGAAATTTCCGTCGGCCAAAGCGTGGTTCGACCGCGCCAATGCCGCGCTCGGTTACGACCTCGCTTCGGTTTGTTTTTACGGCCCGGAAGCCGAACTGACCAAAACCGAAAACGCGCAATCGGGAATTTTTCTCGTGAGCTGGGTCGCGTTTCAGTTGCTCAAGGAACGCGCACCTTTGCTCAAGTTTGAGGCCATAGCGGGTTTATCCCTTGGTGAATTCACGGCGTTGACGGCGGCGGGCGCGATGAGTTTTGAGGACGGCCTCCGCGTCGTGCATCAGCGCGGCAAATTCATGCAGGAGGCTTGTGAAGCCACACATGGCGGCATGGCGGCGATCATCGGCTTCGACGAAACGCCTGCCCGCGAAATCTGCGCCGAAGCGGATGTGGTGCTGGCGAACCTGAATTGTCCCGGCCAGCTTGTGATTTCTGGCGAGACGGACAAGATCGCCAGGGCCGTCAAACTCGCCAAAGCCAAAGGTGCAAAACACGCGATTTCGCTGTCAGTCGCCGGCGCATATCACTCACCGCTCATGGCCAGCGCCCAGCCGAAACTTCAAGCTGAATTGGCCAAGGTAAAATTGTCGTCGCCGGTCGTGCCTGTGATTTCAAACGTCACTGGGCAACCACACGGTGGCGCGGCGGAAATTTCCACGCGGCTTGTCGAACAGGTGACCTCATCGGTGTTGTGGGAAAAATCCATGCGTTACCTGCTCGCGCAAGGTTTCACCCGGTTCATCGAGCTTGGCCCCGGCAAGGCGTTGAGTGGGTTCAAGAAGCGCATTGATAAGAATGCGCAGATGCTCAACGTCGCGGACGTGGCGAGCTTGGAAGCAACGGTAAAAACGCTGTGGTGTAGCATCCGCGTCCCGTGGGTGGCGTTGGGTGTCCCGCCCGGCGCAAGTTGTCCACAAAGGTTCAGGCGGGACGCCTGAACTGACCCGCCAGAGGCGGATCCTACCAACAGCTTTCGCACTGTGCCAAAATTTTTCGAGTGCATTCGTGCGCATTCGTGGTTAAACAATCGCCGTTATGAAACAACTTGAGAATCAAGTCGCCGTTGTCACCGGCGCGGGCCGGGGTATTGGCCGCGCCATCGCGTTGAAATTCGCCGCCCACGGGGCCGACATCGCAGCGGTGGACCTGAAAACCGACTTTGTGCAGGAAACGGTGGATGAGGTGCGCAAGCTCGGGCGCAAGGCTTGGGCGGTGGCCGCCAACGTGTCCGAGGCCGCCAGCGTGAACTCGGCGGTGGAACAAATCCTGGCTGCAGTTGGGAAGGTGGACATCCTCGTGAACAACGCCGGCATCACCAAGGACGGTCTGCTCATGCGCATGAGCGAGGCGGATTGGGATGCCGTGCTGGACATCAATCTCAAGGGGACGTTCCTGTTCACCAAGGCATTCAGCCGCGCATTCCTGAAACAGAGATCTGGCCGCATCGTCAACATCGCCTCCGTGATTGGCCTGATCGGCAATGCCGGCCAGTGCAATTACGCGGCGAGCAAGGCCGGCGTCATCGGTTTCACAAAGTCCGTCGCGCGGGAACTGGCATCGCGTGGCATCACCGCAAACGCCATCGCTCCCGGGTTCATCGAAACCAAGATGACCGAGGCGCTCAGCCCGGAGGCGCGTGTCGCCCTGCTCAAACAGATTCCGCTGGCCAGTCTGGGCCAGCCGGAGGACGTGGCGGAGGTGGCACTATTTTTCGCCAGCCCTGCGGCGCGTTACGTCACCGGGCAGGTTTTGGCAGTGGACGGCGGAATGGTGATGTAATCAGCAATCGCAACCCTAATCCTGTTCTTAATCTCGATTGGGGATTTGGATTGGGGGATCGGGATTAAGAAAAAAGTAAGATTCAGGGCTTGACGATTTTGGCGTTCATGGCATAGAGACGGGTCAAAACTAACTTATGGCTGACAAACCTATTGAACAACGGGTAAAGGACATCATCGTTGAACAGCTCGGCGTGAAGCCGGATCAAGTGACGCCGGAGGCGAAATTCATCGAAGACCTCGGCGCGGATTCGCTCGACACAGTCGAGTTGATCATGGCGCTGGAGGAGGAATTCGGCATCGAGGTGCCGGATGAACAGGCCGAAAAACTTCTGACGGTCGGCGACGTGGTCAAATATATCGAGGAACATCAGCAAAAATAGTTGCGACCTTGAGTGCTTCGGGGCAGTTTCAGCTGGATTCGGCTTGAACTGCCCCATTTGATTTTTATGGCAAACCATTTAACAGAACTCCGTGTTGTCGTCACCGGCCTCGGTGTGGTGACGCCGCTGGGACATCAAGTCGACATTTTCTGGAACAACCTTGTCGCCGGCAAATGCGGCATTGACCGGATCAGTTCCTTTGACGCGACACCGTTCGACTCGCAAATCGCCGGCGAGGTGAAAGATTTTGATCCCACGCCCGCGTTCCCGTCGCCGAAGGAAATCCGTCGCACGGATCGTTATTCGCAATTTGGCGTCTATGCCGGGTATCAGGCCTTGCTGGATTCCGGCCTCGACCTCGAAAAGGAAAACCGCGACGAAATCGGCGTCATCATCGGTTCGGGCATCGGCGGACTGCAAACGACCGCCGAACAACATAAAATTTTGCTCGACCGCGGGCCGGGGCGGCTGTCGCCGTTCATGATTCCGATGCTTATCAGCAACATGGCTTCGGGCCTGTTTTCGATGTTTTACAATTTGCGCGGCCCGAATTTTGCCACCTGTTCGGCTTGCGCAACGTCCAACCACGCCATCGGCGAAGCTTGGCGCGCCATCAAGATGGGCGACGCGCAGGTGATGTTCGCGGGCGGCGCAGAAGCGACGGTCGTGCCCGTTGGCATTGGCGGTTTTTGCGCCATGAAAGCCTTGAGCACGCGCAACGACGATCCCAAACACGCCTCGCGGCCATTCGACAAGGAACGCGACGGTTTCGTCATGGGCGAGGGCGCTGGCATGATTGTGCTCGAAGAATTGGGGCACGCAAAAAAACGCGGCGCGAAAATTTATTGCGAAATCGTCGGCTACGGCAACACAGCCGACGCCTACCATTTGACCGCACCGTCGCCCGGCGGCGAAGGCGCGGTGCGTTGCATGAGAATGGCTTTGCGGAACGGCGGGTTGAACTTGGAAGACGTTTCCTACATCAATGCCCACGGCACATCCACACCGCAAGGCGACCTTTGCGAAACGCAGGCCATCAAGACCGTTTTCGGCAGCCTCGCAAAAAAAATCGCCGTCAGTTCCACCAAAGGCGCGACCGGCCACATGCTCGGCGCAGCAGGCGCGGTGGAAATGAGCGTCTGCGTCCTTGCCATCAAACATGGCATCGTCCCGCCAACCATCAATTATCAGGTGCCTGATCCCGAATGTGATTTGGATTATGTTCCCAACACCGCACGCAAGCTGAAGGTGAACGCTGTCATCAATAATTCCTTCGGTTTCGGCGGCCACAACGCGAGCATCGCGGCAAAGAAGTTTGTCGGCTGACACTTGTTCAAAGTGGGACAGGCTTCCAGCCTGTCTCCATCTCAAAGTGGGAAAAAGTCAGGGACAGGCAAGATGCCTGTTCTACCTGAATGATTCCAGAATCCTCTCCGCTGCTTTCCGCGGATTTTCCGCCGCGTAGATTGGACGGCCAATCACCAACCAGTTTGCTCCTGCGGCAATGGCTTCCCGCGGCGTCAGCGTGCGTTTCTGGTCGTCGGCTTTTTCCGCGCCAGTGCGAACGCCGGGCGTGACGAGTTGAGTGTCGGCAGTCAGCATTTGCCGCAGCTCGGCCACTTCCAACGGCGAACAAACGAGGCCGCGCAGACCGGCTTTGGTGGCCATGTTCGCGAGCCGGCGCACTTGGCGGGCGACGTTCGAATCAATGCCGATTTCGCTTAACGACTGGCTGGAAAGGCTTGTGAGCACGGTCACGCCGAGCACCAGCGGCGCATTGTGACCGGTCTGTTTCGCGGTTTCCTGGGCTGCTTGCTCTGCGGCTTTGAGCATGTCCACTCCGCCGCTGGCATGCACGGTGAGCATTTGCACACCCAACCGTGTGGCCGAGGCGACGGCTCCGGCGACGGTGTTTGGGATGTCGTGAAATTTTAAATCGAGAAAAACTGCAGCTCCGGTCGCACGAATCCGCCGGACAATATCCGGCCCGGCGCTCGTAAACAATTCGCTGCCAATCTTGAACGCGCCGACCACTGGCGCGATTTTTTTGACCAACTCCAGCGCGGCCTCGCCGGTTGGCACGTCGAGCGAGACAATGATTGGATTGCGGTTGTCAGCCACAGATGGACACAGGTAAACACAAATGAGAACAGAAGAAAAGATTATCCGCGAATTTCGCCAATGACCGCGAATGGGATTGTCCTGATTTTCTTTTGGCAAATTCGCGTCATTCGTGGGAAAATTCTTCCTTCTTCCTTCATTTTATCTTAGCCTGTTCGCATGAAAGTCATCCGCCACAGCGACGCGAATTTTTCCCAAAAACTCCGGGAGCTGACTGTGCCGTCGAGCTTGTTCGATCCTGTCATCGAGCAGCGCGTCCGCGCCATTCTTGGTGCGGTGCAAATTCGCGGCGACGACGCATTGTTGGAATTCACGGAAAAATTCGACGGCGCAAAACTCACCGCCGACAGGCTGGCCGTCTCGCAGGCGGAACTGTTCAACGCTTCATTGACAGCCGATGAATCCTTGCGTAACGCCATTGCCGGGGCGGATAAAAACATCGCGAACTTCGCCAGAAAATCGTTGCGCAAAAACTGGCAGACGAAAAATTCGCACGGAGCGAAAGTGGGCGAGAAATTCGATCCATTCCAGCGTGTGGGCGTTTACATCCCCGGAGGGACGGCGCCGCTCGTCTCAACTGCGCTGATGACCATCACACTGGCACGCGTTGCGGGCTGCCCGGAAATCGTCGTTTGCACGCCATGCGGCAGGGACGGCTCCATCAATCCCGCGTTGTTGTTCGCGGCTCGCGCAGCAGGCGCAACGGAGATTTACCGCGTGGGCGGAGCGCAGGCGATTGCGGCGATAGCTTGCGGCACGAACACAATCCGCCGCGTGCAGAAGATTTTCGGTCCGGGCAACGCCTACGTTGTCACCGCCAAGCGCCTGCTCGTCGGGTATGTCGCGATTGATCTGTTGCCTGGCCCGAGCGAACTGCTCGTGCTGGCGGACGAAACGGCAACCCCAAAATTCATCGCCGCCGACTTGTTGTCGCAGGCCGAACACGGCTCCGGTCACGAACGCGTCTGGCTCGTGACGACTTCAGAAAAAATTTTAAAAGCCGTCGAAAAGGAAATTGCAAAACAACTACCGAAACTCGCACGCCGTGAATTCGTCCGGCGCGTGCTCGACGCCAACGGCTGGCTGATTCAGGTGAAAACGCTCGACGATGGTGTGGCGCTGGCAAACCGGCTCGCGCCGGAGCACTGCGAGGTGATGACATGCAACCCGCGCAGGGTTTCCATGGGCATTTTGACTGCGGGTGCGATTTTCCTCGGGCCATGGTCGCCGACGGTGCTGGGCGATTACGTGGCCGGGCCGAGCCACACGCTGCCGACCGGCGGCGCGGGTGCATCATTTGCCGGCCTGACCGTGGACCAGTTCCAACGTCGAACCAGCGTGGTGGAATACACCCGCGCCTCACTCAAAAAAGCACTGCCTGCCGTAAAAAAGTTTGCGGAACTCGAAGGCTTGGGAGCGCATGGACGTTCTGCCGAAATTCGTTCTGCAAAATGAAAAGTCCGAAACTTTTAATCCGCCCGCTTGTGCGCGAGTTGCACCCTTACGTCTATGGCGAGCAGCCAAAGATCAAAGGGTTGATCAAGCTCAACACGAACGAAAATCCGTATCCGCCGTCGCCGAAGGTATTGGCGGCAGTCAAAGCGGCGGTGGATGGGCGGCTGCGTAAGTATCCGAGTCCGACAGCACAGGCGTTGCGCGAAAAGCTGGCGAAGCTGCATCGTTGCCATGCGGACAACATCATCGTCGGCAACGGCTCGGACGAATTGCTGGCAATGGCGACGCGGTGCTTTGTGGAGCCGGTTTTAGGTAGGGACACGCGGCCTCGCGTGTCCGCGGACGCCCCGGCGGGGCGTCCCTACCAAATCATCCAATACTTCAACCCGAGTTATTCGCTGTATCCGGTGCTGGCGGACATTCATGGCGCGACAAAAAATCCCGTGGCGCTCAAGCCGGATTTTGGTTTGCCGAGTGTGGCGGAATTGAAACGCGGCGGGGTTTGGCGATTTGATGCTGCGCTGACTTATGTCACGACGCCCAATGCACCCAGCGGTCGCGGTTACAAAACGTCGGAACTGGAAAAACTTTGCCGGGCGCAGAAAGGTGTCGTGGTGCTGGACGAGACTTATGTGGATTTCGCGGAGGAAAATGCGATGAAACTGGCGATGAAATATCCGCATGTCCTCGTGGCACGGACATTCTCGAAATCGTATTCGCTCTGTTTCCAGCGTGTCGGTTATTTTGTCGGCCATCCCGAACTCATCGCGGCGTTGCATAAAATCCGCGACAGTTACAATGTCAACGGCCTCGGCCAGGTCGCCGCTGAAGCGACGCTGGACGATTTGCCGTATTACCGCGCGACTTTTCGGAAAATCATTGTCACGCGCGAGTGGTTGAGCCGGGAATTGACGAAACTCGGTTTCCGCGTTTTTCCGAGCCAGACGAATTTCATTCTGGCGCAGCCGCCACGATTGGCCGCGCACGAGTGGCAGCACGAATTGCGCAAATGCAAGGTTCTCGTCCGGTGGTTTAATTTTCCCGAGGTAAAAAAGTATCTGCGCATCACGATTGGCAATCCTGCAGAGGCGCAAGCGTTGGTGAAAGCGGCGCGGAAGATTTTGCCGGGTTAACGACCTGTTAAAGAAGTAGGAGACGACGTAAGGAGTCTCTAACTTGTCCTCCAGAAATTGGAGGAATTTGAGACTCGTCACCTCGTCTCCTACAAAGAAAGAGATTTTCAACGGGCTGTTAAGCCTATCATATAGAAGTCAGGGCTCGTCAGGAGATTCGCCCTCCCAATGAAAACCTTTTGCTTCCAGTCCGCCCGGTTTCTGCTAAAAAAACGGCGTGTATTTGAAATTTTACGGATTGACGCTGCCACCGTTCGACCTCACGCCGGACCCGCGCTTTCTATTTCACAGCGCGAAGCACCGTGAAGCGATCAATCACCTGCTCTATGGCATCCGCGAACGCAAGGGCTTCGTGCAGCTTACCGGCGAGGTCGGCGCGGGCAAAACGACGCTCTCCCGCGCGTTGCTGGAGCAACTGGATTCGCATTATTCCACCGCCCTCATTCTCAACCCGGTGATGAACGTGGTGGAGTTGATGAAGGCCATTGGCATGGAATTCGGCCTCGTCGTCAAGCGGCGCAATCGGTTGGAGATTGTCGCGGCGATCAATGATTTTCTGATCAAGCAAGTCGAGTGCGGCAAGGAATCCGTGCTCATTATTGATGAGGCACAGGATCTGACTGACAACTTGCTGGAACAGGTGCGACTGCTTTCAAACATTGAATTGGACAATCGGAAACTCCTGCAAATCGTTTTGCTGGGCCAGCCGGAATTGCGCGACCGCCTGAATCATCCACGCCTGCGCCAGCTTCGCCAGCGCATCACGGTGCGATATCATCTCGCGCCACTCACGCGCGCCGAGGTCGCCCAATATGTTCAGCACCGGCTGGAACTGGCCGGCGCCAGGGGCGCACCCTATTTCACACGGCCAGCCCTCTGGCGCATCTTCGGTTACAGCCGCGGCATTCCGCGACTGGTCAACGCCGTTTGTGACAAGGCGTTGCTTGCCGGTTTTGTCGAGCAATCCGAAAGAATCAACTATCGGATGGTTCGCCGCGCCGTCCATGAACTCGAGGGAAACATACACTTATGAGCCTGATCAACGACGCCCTCAAACAAGCCAGACGGTCACAACAAAACAATCCGCCGAGCGGCCAGCCGCCTTTGCCGCCGGTCGAATCCGTTTCACGCGGCGCCATGAGTTGGTTTCTGCTAATGGCGATCGTTCTGCTTCTGGCCGTTGCCGGATTTTTCATCGGACTATCACTGTCCAAGCACACGCCGCCACCACCGCCGCTGGCAACCGTGCCGGCAACCGCACCGCAACTTTCACCGACCCAGCAGGTCGAATCCGTTTCCAATTCCACACTGGCTGCTACCAACACAACATCAGTTTCAAATGAGGTTGCCGCCGTTCCGCCGCCGCCGCCGCCGGAGCCAAAACTCCAGGGCATTTTGTTTGATCCGACGCGACCATGCGCCATTGTGGATGGGGCCACGGTTTTCATTGGCGGCCGCGTGGGCGAGTTTCGGGTGACGGCAATCTCGAAAGACAAAGTTACGCTGAAAAGCGGGACGGGAACAAAAGTTCTGAGCCTGGACCGATAAAAATTTTCACCTGTTTCGGCGACAGTCCCAAACTACCGCTGCAGGCTACTTCACTTCGAGTTTGATGCCGTGACGTTCGAGCGTGCTGCCTTCCTGCGCGGCAAGATTGGCGAGTGCTTCGTTGTAATTGGCGAGCGCACGAATTTCCTGTGAACGCGCGGCGGTCAGGTTGTTTTGATATTGCAGCACTTCAAACGTAGTTGCCTTGCCGACGGTGTAGGTTTTCTGTTCGGCATCAAGCGCGGCCTCGGCGTAAATGCGCGCCTGTCGCGTGGCGTCCACGCTTTGGTAATTGGATTGGGCCTGCTTCACCGCGTTGTCAATTTCCACTAAAACGTTTTGTTCGAGTTGCTTCAGTTGCAGCACAATTTGTTGCAGCGTCGCCTTGTTGGATTTGTATTGGTTGCGCGGGCCGACATTGCTGAGGGGAACGGAAAGTTGCGCACCGTAGCTGTAAAATGGAGCGTTGCCCTCGTTGAATTGTCCAAACGCGCCGCTGAATTCCCTGCCGGCACCATTGAAACCGTAGGTGCCGATCAAGTCGAGTTCGGGAAAAAGTTGATTACGATAATACTTCAATTGGATTCCCTGCTGTTTCACGTTTAGCTGCGCTTGCAACAAATCGGGCCGCTCGGTCATGCCTTTGCTCCAACTGTCCTGCAAATCGAACAGTTGCAGGGGGGCCTCCAGCGTTGCGGTGGGCTGGATGTCCATGTCGTGCCAGCGCGAATACTCATCAGTGAGCAGGTTTTTCAGGGTGTTTTGATCCGTATTGAGCGTGCTTTGTGCCGCAATCAGATTTGCGCGGCTGGTGGCAACCTGTGCCTCGTCCTGCTGCACGCTCAAGATGGCAAGCGTGCCGATTTGCACGCGCTGGTTGTCCTGGTCGAGCTGCGTCTGGGCGAGTTCGAGTGCCTTTTGCTGCACCTTCACGTTTTCCTGCGCGTAAATGAGTTCGTAGTAGGCATTCTCAACGGCGGTAACACTGGTGATGACTTGTTGGCGCAAACCCTGTTCGGAGTATTTCAGCCGGTTTTTGGCGACCTTGATCGTCAATCGCGTGTTATCAATCCAGAAATTTTTCAACAGCGGCTGTGTCAGAGTTACTCCGATCGAGCCGGCGGTATTCTCATAACCCGGAAGTGGCGGATAGGTCGTGATACTATCGGCAATGTTACCGCTAAAATCATATTGCAGCCCCCAAGGCAGTGTGCTGCCGATATCGGATTTGAAACTGTCCGACTTGAACACGGAGGCCGGAATTGTATTGGTGGAATACGGATTCAAGGTGCTCGGGGACACACTGTAGCTGTGCTTGCCGGAAATGTTGAGCAGCGGATCATAACCGCCGTAGGCCGCGCGCAGATTGTAGAGGGAAATTTGCGGGTTGTAGCGCTCGATTTGCACGTCGAGGTTGTGTTGAAGCGCTTCTTGAATGCAATCCTGCAACGCCATTTCGCGCGGCGCAACGGCGTTTGTGCCTGTTTGCGCGGCAGCCACAAAAACCGTGGAGAAAAAAAACAAAACAACGTTAAAACTTTTCATCTTGCAAAAGAGCGCGCTTGAGCGCGCTCGTTCAAATAAACCCCGTCCCACAACCAAAGTTGCGCCTTCGTCCAAACTTGCCGGGTTTAAGACGCGCTGGCAATCCCCGAGGTAACCATTTGGTTAACTCGGGCCCGCGGCTGCTGCAGGCGTTTCCTCGATTTTCGCGTTCTGTTCAAGAAACGCGAGCACTTTTTCATGCGCAATCTGATCGTAAAGCTCCGTCACACCATTGCGCTTCTGCAGGTCCTTGAGGAATTTTTCCGGCGGAATTTGATACATTGCCGCCAATGCCTGCGCGTGTTGCAGCACTTCCTCCTGCGAAACCCTGATGTTTTCCTTTTCCGCGATGTGCTGGATCAAAAACGCCAGCTTCACACGCTCCTTCGCGCTGCGCGTTGCGGCGGAGTAGATTTCATCCTTCTGTTTTTCAATCAAATCCCGCGTCACGCCGCGCTTCGAATTTTCGCGCACGATGTCATAGACCACGTTGCGTGTTTCATGCGCGACGGCGACTTCAGGCAAATCGAAATTCACCCGGTCAAGCAATCCGCGGACAATCTGCCCGCGGACCGCCTTTTCCTGCGAGTATTTCAACTCATTCTCCAAATCGCGGCGGACGCCGGCGCGCAGCTTGTCCAGATTTTCCGCGTCGTATTTTTTGGCGAACGCGTCGTCAACCGGCGGCAAAACTTTTTCCTTCACCTCGACGATCTCAACCTCGAAAACGCCTTTTTTGCCCGCAAGTTCCTTCGTTACGAAATCGGCGGGGAAATCCACGTTGACCGTGCGTTTGTCGCCCGCCTTCGCGCCGATGAGCTGATCTGCAAAACCGGGAATGAAACCGCCCGGCGTGGTGTCCACCCAGAATTTTTTTTGCTCCGTCAAACCCTTCGCCGTCGGCGCGGTGTCGGTCATCGGCTTGCCGTCGCAGGCGCCGGTGTAATTCACCATGGCGATGTCGCCCAGGCGCAGATCGCGCGCGACCGTCTCAAATTTCACGTGCTGTTGGGCCAATATTTTCAACGCGCGCTCCACATCCGCGTCCGTGACGGATTTATTTTCGCGTTTAACCGGCAAACCCTTGTATTCGGGCAATTGAAATTCCGGCGCGGTTTCGATCGTCGCAGCGAACTGTAAATTTTGCCCGCGACCGAATTGGATTTCCTCGATGTCCGGGTAGCCGAGGACGGCGATTTTTTTCTCGTCCAGCGCTTTGCGATACGAATCGCCAATGAGCTTGCGTTTGACCTCGTTTTTGATGTCCGCCTCGTATTTTTTGAGCACGAGCGCGCGCGGCGCCTTGCCCGGACGAAAGCCGGGCAACGCGGCCTGTTTTTGGAAATCCTTCGTGGTGGAGTCGAAGGCTTCGTCCACCGCCTTCGCGTCCACTTCCACCCGCAGCAATTTTCTGCACGGAGCCAGATTTTCGACGGTAATATTCACAATAATTCCCGCTGGTCGGCGAGCCGCGCAGAATAAATGAGTCGCGCCGATTTCGTCAATGGTTTTGATGGATTGCCGGCAGTATTTGATAGTGGCTCACAGATTGTTGCCGAGAATTAGCTTGGCGCAAGTCCTCTGACAAATTAACTCAGCGCAAAATCAAAATCGAATAGTCAGTCAACAAGTCTGGTATCGCCTTTTCCGATACACGCAGGGGGAAGCTTACGGCGACCACCGAATCAAGCTCGGTTGGGGATATTTCATTGACCTTGATGTAGGCACTCTGCCCGGCATACTGGCGAATTTTGAAAAATTACAAAATCGCAGTCCCGCGCTAGAGCAGTGTTTGTCGAGACTTCGATTTCAGCTACGATGGATTGAGCCAGTGATTCGCTTCCCGTTATTATTGGTATTACCTCACCTTTTAGCGCGTTTAAGGGGACTGAAACGAAGTCTGCCCACAATTCAAAATCCTCCCCGCGCTCATTCTCAACCCTCAACAAACAATCGTGAGGGTGTTTAAGATGTTCATTTTCAAACCAGCGCAAAACTTTAGAACGATGCCCGTTCGTTTTGTCGGGCTTGAAAGCCGAAACTGGAATTGTGCGGTGTTTAACTCGATGAATGTTCATTTTTTATTTTTCATACCATTGAAGCACCACCACAAGAACAAACAAACCGATAAGGCAAATGGAAAGTCCGCGCCAAACATCCCTTTGCTGTTCCGCCTTGTCCCGCTCCTTAACCAGTTTGGAAATCTCGCGTTGATGATACTCATAGATCTCTTCCGTTACGGAGATTCCGCCAATCATGGATTTTTCAATCATGCCTGATTGAAGCCAATTCAAACTCAACCGTCAACCCACACGAAAACATCAAAAAACCGCTTAAAATTGAGTAGAAAACAAATGTTAAATAAAATTCAAAAAAAGCTTGCATTGTTACCCTTACATAGTAAATTCAAAGGTGTGAACAGTAAAAATCAAAACGACCGGCTGGAAATTCTGAAAGCCAAGTGCGAGCAGGAAATCCAAGAGACGGAAGAAAGGTTGCGCGTGCTAAAGGCGAAGCGGGACAGCCTTGTTGCGTTGTGGCAGGAATCGGAAAAGGTGGCGAATCCAGCATCCGAGCCGGACAAATACGCTAATATGGGATACACCGAGGCCGTGTTTGACGCGATTAAAGTCTTATGGGCGGCAAGAAAAGTTGGAGCCACCCCAACCGAAATAAAAAACCATTTGATAGCGCACGGGTTCAAACACGGCGGAAATTTTGACACCTCGGTTTATATCGTGCTTGGCAGACTATGCGAGAGCGGCAAAGTCATTTCATGTCGCACGGCAGGTGAGTTTCCGCGGGGATTTACAGGGATGCCGGGCAGAAAGATTTACAAACCGAAATGAAGATTTTGGGCGTGGCGGCTGGCAGGCCGGTCAAACAGTGAATTGCGTCTCATTAGCGTAAGACACCACGCCCGATTAACAAAAATCAATGCTCCGCAAGTGTGTTAGCACTCACGGAGCGCAACCAATAGGCCAATGACCTAACGGCTGCGAATCTTTCGGATTCACGCATACGTTAAGTCTTTGGCCGCGAAAGGTCAAGTGAATGCGTGTTTATGCTGTGGTAGTAAAGTCAAGAAATTCGGCAGTTTCAAAACCCGCTCCGGTTCTGTGCAACGCTTCCGTTGCCTCAATTCAAGTTGCGGAAGAACATTCAATGAGCAACGCCGGTTCATCGGCTTGTGTCTGGACGAAGCCAAAATCGTTCAAATTGTCCGTTGCTTGACGGAAGGCTGCGGCGTGAGGGCAACTGCACGGTTGACGGGCTGCAATCGTAACACTGTGCTTGAAGTGCTGCGCGTCATTGGCGAGAAGTGCGAGCGATTTCACGATACGACTGTCCGCTACATTAACACCGAGTCCATTCAGCTTGACGAGCTTTGGGCGCGTGTGGGCATACGCCAGAGCCGCACAACCGAATGGGACACCGAGCGCGGCGACTTCTACACGTTTCTTGCGATTGACCGCCGGACAAAACTGATTATCTCGCATCTGACAGACAAGCGAGATTATGGGAACGCAAACGATTTTGTTGCGGACTTGGCTTCCCGTGTGACTGGCATCGTTCAAATCACTTGTGATGGTTTTACGCCTTACGTTCCCACACTCCGCGAACACTTGCTTGGTCGCCTCAATCTGGCCGTGATGCAAAAGATTTATGGCAAACCGGAAAGCAAAGAAGAATGGGACGACAGAATCCGCCGTTACAGCCCGCCACGATGCACCGGCATCAAACTGAAAACCATTGCTGGCGAGCCTGACGTGGACAAGATTTGCACCAGCCACATCGAACGGCTCAATTTGAGCGTCAGGACGTTCAACAGACGCTTTACGCGCCTTTGTCTTGGCTGGTCACGTAAGCTGTCCAATCATCGTTATAGCGTTGCCCTGTTCGTTGTGGCGCACAACTTCTGCAAGCTCCATTCCACGCTCGGTTGCACGCCAGCATTAGGTGCAAGACTCACAGACCATAATTGGACAATCGAGGAACTTGTTAAAAGACTTTCAGAAACAATTTGACAGACACGACCCAGTATTTCGGCTTTGATGTCTGGGAAATGAAGCAAACCATGTTCTTCATCACGGGGACTGACACCAGCGTCGGCAAAACGGTGCTGACCGTGCTGCTTGCGCGTTATTTGCGCAGACGTGGCGTCCGCGCGGCGGCGCTCAAGCCGATTTGTTCCGGCGTCCGCGACGACGCCCGCGCGCTTTGCGCTGTGTTGAGTGGAGTTCTGTCACTCGATGAAATCAACCCGTGGCATTTCCGCGCGCCCATCGCGCCATTGCTCGCTGCGCGCCGCGAGAAAAAACGTGTCGCGCTGGCTGATGTGGTCGCGCACGTCCGCACGATGCAAAAACGTTTTAACGTTGTGCTGATTGAAGGCGCGGGCGGTTTGTTGAGTCCACTTGGCGGGAGTTTCAATTCGCGCGATTTGATTGTGGCCTTGCGCGCAACGCCGATTGTTGTCTGTCCGAACCGGCTCGGCGCGGTGAATCAAATGTTGCTTACCCTCGAAGCGCTGCCATGCAGCGCAATGGCCAAAGCGCGCGTCGTTTTGATGTCGCCATCAGGGCTGGATTCTTCGACGGGCACGAACGCGGGTTTGCTCGCGGAATTTTTTGATGCAAAAAAGGTATTTTCGCTGCCATGGCTGGGCGGAAATTTCAACGCGGTTCGCGCTTTGAAAAATCCCCGTGTGGAACAAACTTTGCGTGCGCTCGCGCAAGAGTGATTCAATTTTGGGGGAGGTTCCGTGGTGGCGAATTGGTGAATGTTTCGCGATAGGGCCTGCCGGATTTGTAAAGTTCCAAACGCAGGTTCATATCGTTTGTCTCCAAACCTGCGGCTTGGGCGAGTCGAATGGCGCGTTGCTCGATTTGTTGCGCGTTTTTGAAACGTCCGGTCTCCGCACAGGCCATGCTAAGTGCATCCAGCACACCCGGCTGTGCACCGCCGGTCAGTGCGTTGGCCTTGGCCGCGAGCTCAAGCGCGGTTTTCCCGTCGCGGACTTCCGGGTTTTTATCGGCGGCCAGCACGTAGGCGGTATAGGCGAGGATTTGGAAATCATCCGGCCCGAGCTGCAGTGCTTCGCGAAATTTATCAAGTGCTTCGGCGTCGCGGCCTTGCTTGAGCAACACCTTACCCATCAAATAATACGGACGCGGATCATCAGGGTCGAGCCGCGCGGCTTGTTCATATTGGCTCATCGCCTCATCGAAACGGCCCAGTTTTACAAGCAACATGCCCAAGTTGTCATGCGCGGGCGGTGCTTTGGGGTTCAACTCCAGCGCTTCCCGATATTGCGCCAATGCCTCGTCGAATTCGCCCATTTTATTGAACAGGTTGCCGAGATTGTAATGGATTTTATAGGAGCCGGAATCAAGGCTTTCCGCAACGCGGTATTCGGCCAGTGCCTCAGCGTATCGGCCCTGCTGCTCGAGTGCGACGGCGAGGTTGTTGTGGGCGCCGCCGTTGTTGTTTGTGATCGCGATGGCATGACTGAAAAGCGTTTCGTCGTTGCGCCAATAGCTCAATTGGCGTTCGGTTAGAACCAGACAGCTTGCCAGAACCAAACCGGCTGCTGCGGTGGTGGGAACAACTCCAATTTGAAAACGCGCGATCAAATCCTTGATTCCAAATGCGATGGCGATGAAAATGCCAATTAGTGGCACATAGGTGTAGTGATCCGCCAACACTTGACCGCCGACTTGCACGAGGCCAATCACCGGCACGAGCGTTCCCAAAAACCAAAGCCAGCCCACGAGCAAATACGGACACCGCTGCCGTGTGCGCCAGGCAAGCCACGTGATAGCCATCAAAAAAACGGTTACTGCTGCTACTCCAGCCCATGGTAATTGGCTTTGCAATGGATAAACGACGGCAAGCTTGGCCGGCCAGACTGCTTTTCCAAGATACAACGCGTAGGACAGGAGCGCATTGCCCAGCCGCAAATCCAGTGGAAATTGTTGAAGCGGCGTGACCATTCCTCCATTGCGTTGCGCCAAAAAAGTGACGACGCACGAGGCCGCCGCGAGCAAAAAAAACGGCCATTTCTCAAATATGAGACGCAAAGCGTTCGAAATTCGGAATTCAAAGTTTGGAATTCTCCGCAACGGCCAATAATCCAGCAGCAACATCACAAACGGCAGCGTCACCAGCATCGGTTTGGCCATCAGACCCAGCGCGAAGAAAGACAGAGCCAGCCAGTAAAAGCCGGACGCCGGAAGTCCGAGGACAGAGGTCGGAAGCCGGTTCCCTTCAGTTTCCAACTTCTGACTTCTGGATTCTGAATTCTGGACATAGCGTGTGTAGGCCAACAGCGTCAGCAACGCGAAGAACATACTCAACACGTCTTTTCTTTCGGAAATCCATGCGACGGATTCGATGTGTAGTGGATGCCACGCAAACAGCGCGGCTACGAACGCACTCGGCCATAAAGCGGAGGTCAGGCGAAATAACAACAGTAGCAGTAAAACCGCATTGGCCGTGTGAAACAGGACATTGACGTAATGCTGCGCCCCGGCGTTCAGACCGAATAGTTCGCAATCCAGCATGTGCGACAGCCATGTAAGCGGGTGCCAGTTAGACGCGTCCCATGTTGTAAATGCCCATTGAATCCCAGCCCACGTCAAACCGTTTTGGACGGTGCGATTGTTTGTAACGTAATTGCCGTCGTCGAAATTCGAAAAGCTGTCGCGCACCACCGGCAGATACGCCACCAAAGTGACGAGTGCGAGCAACAGACCAATGAGACGCGGGCGAGACATCGGGTTCTTTTGTATGAGATTTTTTCGCACAGCCAGCGTGGAGGCAACCATTTATTTTTCCAGTAAAATATCGTTGCATCTTTCCACGGCAACGGATAGAAATTTGTCATCAGGCAGGAGAAATTGCTCGACCTCTTGCCGTTTGGCCGCTACATCGGTTCCTCACGACCGGGTGAATTATCGGTATGAATGGATATTTGTGTGTTGTCGTGGGGGCTGCTTCTAATCAAGCGGAACTCATCTACATTTGGAAACAGGCGACGCCGGAAGGCAAGGCGGTCATCGCCTGTCTCTTTGTCTTTTCCATCATCGCGTGGTCGGTGATGACCTCCAAAGCCCTGCAAATGCGCCGGGCGCGCCGCCTGAATTATTATTTTAACGAGGAATTTCATTCGCAAAAATCCGTGCTCGATATTTTTGACCGCAAATTGCAAATCGGGGGTTGCCCGCTTTTTGTGGTTTATCAATCTGGCTGCGCGCAACTCGACGCGCGGTTGCGCGGTCCCGGCGGCGACCGGCGCAAGCAACGCGTCACGCTCAAAAACATGGAGCACGTCAAACGCGCGCTCGAGAACGTCGTTGCGCAGGAATCGTTGAAACTGGAATCCGGGTTGATTTGGCTGGCTATTGCCGTGAGTGGCGCGCCGTTTCTCGGTCTGCTCGGCACGGTTTGGGGTGTGATGAGCACGTTTGCCGGCATCGCGCAACAAGGCACGGCGACGCTGGCGGTGATGGCTCCGGGCGTTTCGGCGGCGCTCATCACAACGGTTGCCGGCCTGCTGGTGGCCATTCCCTCAATGTTTGGCTACAACTGGCTCGTGCATAATTTGCGCGTGTTCACCGTTGGCCTCGACAATTTTGCGCAGGAACTCGTTTCCAAAATGGAGACGGAGTATCTGGCGGAGGAATGATTTGCAGCCATGAGACGCTTTTCCCAGCGCAGTTATCTCGTGACGTTGAGCGAAATCAACATCACGCCGCTGCTCGATCTCGCGTTCGTGCTGCTCATCATTTTTGTCATCACCACGCCGCTGCTGGAACAAAGCATCAACCTGAAACTTCCGCGCGGCGGCCAGCCGGACAAATTTGTGAACAAACGCGACATTCGCACCGTCGAAGTCAGCACGACCGGCGTTTATGCGCTCGACAGACAGCGAATGGGCTTTGAGCAATTGATTGCACGCCTCGCTGCTGACTTCCGCGTCAATCCAAACATCATTGTTTATATTCGCGCGGATCAGGATGATCCCTACAAGTATGTCGCCGACGTGATTAATGGTTGCCAGCGCAACGGCATCACACGCTATTCGCTGCGAACCGAACCGACCAAATGAATCGCCTGCAAAAAAAATGTTTCATGGCGACGGTGGGCGTTCACCTGCTGCTGGTGGTCATTTTGCTCGTTGGTCCCGGCTTCTTTGCACCGAAGCAAAAGGCCGACAATTTGCCGGTGCTCGATGTCATCCCGGCCAACTTGATTGACGCGGCGTTCAACAGTGGTGTTCGCAATGCCCAGCCGCCCCCGCCTGCTCCCGTGGTGACACCACCGCAACCGCAACCTACTCCGCCTGCGCCTAAACCAGTCGTGACGCCACCCACGCTTGCGCAGACGCTGGAGAAAATTTTTAAACCTGAACCGGTCAAGTTGACGCCAAACACGACTCAACCGCCCAAAATTCAAATCAACACACAACTTGTGACCCGCACCGTGCCGAAAAATCCTCCAACCGCCGATAATTCGCGACAAAACGCGCGGGCCATAAAAAACGCCCTCCGGAATTTGAAAAGTAATTTGACGTCAGGCACGACGGTTGACGTGCCCGGCAACAGCACCGTGGCTTACGCGAACTATGCCGACGTTGTCAAAAGCATCTACGAACAGGCATGGACGCTGCCGGCAGACACGGCCAGCGACGACGCGAACACAAAAGTCAGCGTCACCATTGCCAGCGACGGCACGGTGCTCAACGCGCGCATCATCACACCGTCGGGCGACGCAAACGTGGACGCTTCCATCCAACGCACGCTTGAGCGCGTCACATTTATCGCGCCGTTTCCGAAGGGCGCTCCGGAAAAAGAACGGACTTACATCATTAACTTCAACCTCAAAGCCAAACGATTGCTTGGATGAAAAATAATTGCCTTCCTTTGATAAAACCTTGTCTGCCGATTTTGCTCGCGGTGCTCACGGTCCATTTTGCCCGCGGCCAAAATGAGATTAACATTCAACAAGAAATCAACGTTCTGGGTCAGTCCAAACCGATTCCTGTTTCGCTCGATGGTTTCAGCGGCGAAGTCGCAGACGTTTTGAAATTCGACCTTTACGTTCAAGGATTCACGTTTGTCAGTCCGGACGCGGCGCAATATCAAATCAGCGGCAGCAGCGGGGGCAATGTTCAGGGGCGTGTCGTGGATCGTTTCAGCAAAAACGCGCTGCTTTCCCGCAGTTACACCGGCGCGACGTTGCGGCGTCAGGCGCATGCGTTTGCCGATGATATTGTGCAAGCCATCACCGGCAAAAAGGGCATCGCGCAGACAAAAATCGCATTCAAGGTCAAGTCTACCGGCGGCAACGGGGAAATTTACGCCGCCGATTTTGACGGCCACAACGCGCAGGCCATCACGCACGACAATACGATTGTCGCCGCGCCCGCGTGGGTGCCTGGACAACTCGCGCTTTATTACACATCTTACAAGCTCGGCAACCCGGACATTTTTTATCACAATCTTGCCACTGGCCAGCGCCGCGTCATTGCGGGTCATTCCGGTTTGAACACGAGTGCGGCGGTGTCGCCGGACGGTGCAAAAGTGGCAATGATTTTGAGCAAGGGTGGCAGCCCGGACGTTTGGGTTTGCGATGCCGACGGCTCGAATTTGAAGCAGTTGACCGCCACGCCCGAAGATGAATCATCGCCGTGCTGGTCGCCGGATGGACAATGGATTTGTTTCGCGACGAAAATTCACGAGCGGCGTATGTTGGCGAAAGTGCCGGGGGGCGGCGGTGCGATGCAGCGGATTCCGACTCCGGGCATCGCCAATCCGACCGAGCCGGAATGGTCACCGGATGGCAAGTGGATTGCATTCACTTCGCAAATGGGTGAGTTTGGCATTTGTGTCATGCCGGCGGACGGCAGCGCACCGCCTACGGTGCTCGTGGCGGGCGAAGACCCGTCATGGTCGGCAAATTCGCGCACGCTGGTTTTTGTGCGGCGCACATCATCCTACCGATATGTGCTGTCTTTGCTTGACGTGTTCACAAAACAAGCCAAAGATATCCAGCAAATTCCGGGCAATAATTCCGAACCGGCTTGGGCTAGATGACTTTTTATTTTAACAAACTTTTAACCAAAGGAAAAAATATGAAAATAATGAAACTGACTTGCTCTCTGGCATTCGCGCTGGCCATTACACTGGCCGCCACGGGTTGCAAAAACCACAAACCCGTCGGGGTCACGCCAATTCCGCCGGGGCCGGGAGGCATGGTCGGCGAGCCGGGACCCGGTGCCACTTTGAGCGGGCCAACTGGCGGCGGGCCGACGGCGAGCTTGGGAGAATTTGAAGGCATGGCGATGGACCGCGATGCCTTGGCGGCCTACACGATTCATTTTGCCTTCGACAGCGCTGTCATCAGACACGGCGAGCAGTCGAGCCTTCAAGCCGTTGCCGCCGCGTTGAACACCAGTCCAGGCACGAAGCTGCTCGTCGAAGGCAACTGCGACGAGCGCGGCACGGAGGAATACAACCGCGCGCTGGGCGAGCGCCGCGCGCTGGCGGCCCGCGAAGCGCTGGCCAAGCTGGGCGTTGATCCATCCCATATCCGCACCATCAGCTATGGCAAAGACAAGCCGGTGGAGTCGGGCCACGACGAAGCCGCGTGGGCGAAAAATCGCCGGGATGACTTCGTCCTGCTGCATCCCAAAACCGGAGTCTGATTGGCGGGAAAATTTGAAGTTGTCCAAGGGCCGCGTGCGTCGCGGCCCTTGTTTTTTGGTGCTTTACTAATGCCGGGCACGGGCGTAGGGTTTACGAAGCTCGAAAAATTTTATGAATATCATTTTCGCATGGGCATTGGGTGGCTGGGAAGTCGTTTTAATCCTGTTGATTGCTTTAATCCTGTTTGGCGGCAAAAAATTGCCTGAGTTGGCTCGTGGTTTGGGACATAGCATCAAGGAATTCAAGAAGGCGACGCGTGAAGTGACGGATGAAATTCAAAACGCGGCGGAAGAAAAACCCGCGCAACAAAACAAGTCCGTGACGAACGGCCAGTCGCAGCCCAATCAAACCGCTTCACAGTCTTCCAATCCGCCTAAAGCCTGACGGAGGGATGTTTTTGGCATGGCCGGCGACCACGAAACGGAACACCCCGACGAGACTGAAGGCGGCCCGGTCAAAACCTTTCTCGAACACCTCGAAGATTTCCGCTGGGTGCTCATCAAGAGCATCGTCGCGCTCGTGGTGGCAATGCTGGTGTGCCTGGTCGCGGCCAGTGACGTCGTCCAGGTCATCCGATGGCCTCTGACCCACGCCAAAATCCATTACGCCGGAACGAATCAAGTGGTCGTTGTCAGCTTCGGCACCAACCGTCTCGGCCATTTTCGACTAACGTCGGAGCAACAAAAATCATTGCATCTTGGCACGAATCGCTTTGTTGCCGTTGAAGTCGAGCCGCTCACGCTCGGCACGAATCAGGTGCTGGGCTGGCGAGTCGGTGAAGATTCAGCCGCAATTGCCGACTCGCAGCGGGTGAAAGTTGATTTGATCAATCTCAGTCCGGCGGGCGGATTCATCATTGCATTTCAAGTCGCGTTGTATGGCGGTCTGGTGCTGGCTTCGCCGTTCATTTTTTACTTCGTCGCTGCGTTTGTTTTTCCGGCGCTGAAAATGCGCGAGCGGAAATATGTGTATCGCGGCCTAGCCATTGGCGTCGGATTGTTTCTCGCGGGTGTGGCCTTTTGTTATTTCGCGCTGATGCCGGTCGCGCTGGCCGCGTCTCAAATGTATTCGCAATGGCTCGGCTTCGGCGCGTTTCAATGGCGCGCGGAGGATTACATCAGTTTCGTCTGCAAGTTCATGCTCGGCATGGGGCTGGGATTTGAGTTGCCCGTCGTCATTCTCACGCTCGTCAAAATCGGTGTGTTGGATTATCGCACATTGTCGAAAGCGCGCCGTTACATGATCGTGATCAACCTGATTCTCGGCGCGGTGCTCACGACGCCGGAAGTCATCACGCAAATCGTCATGTTTGTGCCGCTGCAATTGCTTTATGAAATCACCGTCTGGATTGCATGGTATTGGGATCGGCGGGACAGGAAACGCGCCATGCATGAATCGTAAAACGCGCTTTACATCCACTGGATTTGCCGTAAAATACGCGTATCAACTTTAGAATTTATGCATAATACACTTTCTTTCCTCGGAGTGGTTTCTCTTGTCGCATTGTTCACCGCCGGTTGCGCCGGGCCGGAGCAAAAACTCGGCCGCGGCATGGGAAACACTTTTGAAATCGTCCGTATGGGCGAACTGCGCCGTTCCGTTGAGCAAACCGCCGTGCTGGATTCGCCCGGCGCCGGCTACACTGCGGGTCTTGTTCGCGGCATCGACCGCTCGCTGGCGCGCACGGGCATCGGCCTCTATGAAATCGTTACTTTTCCGCTGCCGCCGTATCATCCTGTTTGCACCAAATACTTCGCGCCTGAACCCGTTTTTCCCGATAACTACACGCCCGGCTTGATATCCGACCCCATGTTCGACACCGACACTTACGTCGGTTTTAACGGCGGTAATGTTGCGCCGTTCGTCCCTAACAGCCGGTTCAGCGTGTTCGGTGATTAAATGTGACCCAATCCATTTTGCTCAACGCGCCAACAGATTCCCGTTGGCGCGTTTTGTTTTTGTAAAACACCATGCGCCTCGAAAAAAATTCGCCGTGCAAAGTTAATCTGCTCCTGAACATCCTCGGCAGGCGCCCCGATGGTTTTCATGAACTGGAAACCATCCTGCATCCGGTCAATGTCTGCGACCGGCTGACTTTCGAGCGCGATGCGCACGGCGTCAAACTCACGTGCAACGACGCGGCATTGCCGACGGACGAACAAAATCTCGTTCACCGCGCAACGACCGCGTTTTTGCAAGCGGCCAAAATCACCGACGGTGTCCGTATTCATCTGGAGAAAAAGATTCCGCTGGCCGCCGGCCTTGGCGGTGGCAGCGGCAATGCCGCCACAACGCTGCTTGCGCTCAATAAACTCTTCGACCGGCCACTGGCCCCGGGAAAATTACATAAACTTGCCACGGCGCTCGGGTCAGATGTTCCATTTTTTCTGCAAAACAGGCCCGCACTCGCCACCGGTCGCGGCGAAAAAATCCAGCCGCTCGAAGATTTTCCGGCGTTGCGCGGCAGGGTGTTTTTGCTGATTCATCCCGGTTTCGGCATTTCGACCACGTGGGCTTATCAGGCGCTTGCGCGATTCCCAGTTGCATTGAATGGCCTGCGCGGTCGCGCGCAAAAACTGATTTCAGCGCTTCAAACCGGTGATTTACGCGCTGCCGGCAGCGGGTTTTACAATTCGCTTGAAGTGCCAGCGTTCGGGAAATTTCCGGTGCTCGCGCTGTTCCAGGAATTTCTCCGCACGAATGGCGCGCTTGCCGCGCTTATGTCCGGGAGCGGTTCAACAACGTTTGCCATTGCGGAAAATGTCGGCGCGGCCGAATTACTCATGGAAAAATTCAAATCGAAGTTAGGACAAAATTGTTGGACGGCGGTCGTTCCTGTCTGAGGTAGGGACCGTCCGTTTGGGAGGCAGAACTTCGGCAGGTCGCCTCGGCGGGCTGTCCCTATCTTGATTTTTTGAATCTTGCGAGCGCGAACTCCGCAATTTCCTTCGCCGCCGGAATTTTGAATCCGAGTGCGACCAGCCAGTAAACCGAACCGGCGATTCCCGCCGGAATAAACACCTCGCCGGTTTTGAGCAAAAGTGTTTCATGGCCGAGCGAGTTTTCCCAAAACCGCCAGCCGAACCACGCGGCCAATCCAGCCAGCATCCCGGCCAATGCCAGCGGCAAAAATGTGGCGCGCAACGATTCCATCTCCAACTTGCCGAGTTTTTTGCGCAGGGCATAAATCAGCAAACTTGCGTTGCAGATTGAAGTCGCAGTGTTCGCAATGCCAAGGCCGCCCTGCTGTAGCGGCACGACCAGCGCGACGGCCAGAATGAGATTCAGCAGGAGGCACACAATGCTGATTTTCATCGGCGTTTGCGTGTCCCCAACCGCATAAAACGCCCGCGCCAGAATGTTGACTGTCGAAAATGCCACCAGCCCCGGCGCGAGGCATATGAGCGCAAATGTCGCGCGGTCTGTGGAAGCGGCGGTGAATGCGCCGCGTTCGAACAGCAGCCGCACAATTGGTTCAGCCAGCACAATGAGCAGAATGGCTGCAATCAAATTCAGAAAAATCAGCGTGCCAATGCCATGCCGCAGCGTGGCGCGAAATTCAGTGTAATTTTTTTCCGCCGCCAGACCCGAAAGCGCCGTCAGCAAATACGTCGCCAGTGAAATGCCGAACATGCCCTGCGGCAGTTCCATCAGGCGCACGGCATAATTGAACGAGGCGACGATTTGCGGGTTGACCCAAAACGCGATGGCGAGAACCAGCGTCACATTGATTTGAAACGCCGCCACGCCAATCGTGGCCGGAATCATTTTATAAATCACGCGGCGCACCGTTTCATTGCGCCACGGCGTGATCCACTGATAGCGGAAACCGTCGTGCCAGAGCGTGGGCAGTTGAAACGCCGCCTGTGCAGCGCCCGCCGCCAGCACGCCGATGGCCAGCGCGAAAATTTTCTCATCCAATTCGCGCCCCATGTGCGGCGCGAGCCAGAGCACGGATGCAATCATCACCAGGTTGAGCATCGTTGCGCCCATGGCCGGGATGAAGAAATGTCCACGCGCATTGAGCATGCCCATGAACGCCGCGGCGAGGCATACCAGCAGCATGTAGGGAAACATCACGCGCAGCAGCCGCAGCATGAGTTCCGTTTTTGCATCGAACGAATGCACTGCAAGCGCTACGGAAATGCCGAGCAGCGCGAGCGCAACGATAACGCTTGCGGCGATAATCAATCCGGAAATCACCGCATTGGCCGCGCGCCACATTTCCTTTTCGCCGGCTGTTTTTTCCTTTTCCTTGAAAACAGGAATGAATGCCGCCGTCAGCGCGCCTTCGCCGAGGAGCCGCCGGAAAAGATTGGGAATTGTGAACGCAAGCTGGAATGCGCCGGCCACCCAGCCGTCGCCCATGAACCGCGCGTAGACCATCTCGCGCACCATGCCGAGCAGGCGGCTGGTCAGCGTGGCGGCGGCCATCGCGCCGGACGACTTGAGCATTTGCGACATCCAGCGAAGGCTAAAGTCCGGAGTCCAAAGTCTAAAGTCCAAAATGTGCGCGTGCCGAGTCCAATTGACGATTGGCAACACCGATTTTTTTCGCGTGCTCGCGCTTGCGGAGCTGGCCATCATCAATTTAATCTCGGATGTGTGAGCATCTTAGAAGAACTGAACTGGCGCGGCCTAATCGCCGATTGCACCGATGCGGCGGAGCTGGCCAAAAAAATTTCCGCACCCATCACGCTCTACTGCGGTTTCGATCCGACGGCGGATAGTTTGCACGTGGGCAATCTCGTGCCGCTGCTGGCGCTGCGGCGGTTTCAATTGCTCGGCCATCATCCAATAGCCGTTGCCGGTGGCGCCACCGGCATGATCGGCGATCCCAGCGGCAAGACGCAGGAACGGCAATTGCTCACGCCGAAGGTTCTCGCGCACAACATTTCCCGTGTCAAGGAACAGCTTGAACGGCTGCTCGATTTCGACACGAAGAAGAATCCCGCGCGACTTGTGGACAATGCTTCATGGACGGCGAACGTTTCGTATCTCGATTTCCTGCGCGACGTGGGCAAGCATTTTTCCGTCAATCAGATGGTCGCCAAGGAAAGCGTCCGCGCACGCATGGAAGACCGCGAGGTTGGCATCAGCTACGCCGAATTCAGCTACATGCTCCTCCAGGCGTTTGACTTCCTGGTGCTTTGCGAAAAATACGGATGCGAACTGCAAATCGGCGGCAGTGATCAATGGGGCAATATCACCGCCGGCATTGACCTCATCCGCAAAAAACTGGGCAAAACGGCTTTCGGCCTCACGCTTCCGCTTATCACGAACGCCGACGGCACGAAATTCGGCAAGACCGAGGCCGGTGCCGTCTGGCTCGACCCAAAGCGCACGAGTGTTTATTGCTTTTATCAATTTTGGATCAACACCGATGACCGCGATGTCATTCGTTATTTGAAATATTTTTCAATGAAACGTTCGAAAGAGCAAATTGATGAGCTTGCAAGAAAGCACGAACAGAATCCTAGCGCAAGAGAAGCACATCGAGCTTTAGCTGGAGAAATGACGGAGTTGATTCATGGCAAGAGTGCGACGCAGGAAGCGATTCATGCAAGCCAACTACTTTTCTCGACTACGACTACTACAACAACGACAACAACTCCTCCGCCTCCAACGCTCGAAAGATTAAGTGACCTTTCGGAAGATATTTTTAATGAAATCGTCGGCGAAGTTCCGACGAAGGAAATTGAGAAAGCAAAATTGGATGGCGCGGGAATTCCACTCTTGGAACTTTTGGTTCACGCTGGTTTGTGTCCGTCCAAAGGCCAAGCGCGGAAGGATGTCGAAGGCGGCGGCGTGAACATCAACAACGTCCGCGAATCAAACGTTCAACGTGCCGTGACTTCAAACGATTTGCTTTTTGGCAAACATCTGTTGTTGCGCAAAGGCAAAAAAAACTATGTCGTCGTGACGGCGAAGTAATTTCGCCAGCTATTTTACTCCGCTGGAAAACTTCGCGAAGATGCGGTTCACTTCCTCCAAAGTTTCCTTCGAGCCGATATCGAACCAGATGCCCGGCACGCGCCAGGTATAGACCGGCGTCCGCGAGTAAAGCCATTGGATGAGCCGGCCCGGTTGATCGGGATTGTTGCCCTCGGCAATGTATTGCTTGATGAGCGGGATGGTGGACTTGGGATAATAATAAAGCGCGATGCCGGTGAGCGTGCTCGTCGGGTTCTTCGGCTTTTCCTCGAAAAAGGTGATGCGACCATTCGTGTCGGTGGAAATGGAATTGTATTTTGTAATCTGCTCTAGATCACCCACGTCGTAAAGCGCAAGCACCGGAGCTTTTTTCTCGCGGCAGAATCTACCGAAATCGCTCAACTTTTCGCTGAACAAATTGTCGCCGGCCACCACGATCAAATCGTCGTCCACGTTTTGCGTTTTGAGGACGTAATGGATGTCGCCGATGGCGCCAAGTTTGTTGGAATCGTCGGTCGAGCCATCGTTGACGACGGTGAAATTCAGTTTGGCCTTGGTCGCGCGATAACGGTCCGACCATTTTTGGAAATAAACGGCAAATTTCTCATTCGTCGCGATGTAAATCCGATCAATACCACCAATAGGCGTAAGATTGTCGAGCACATGCTCAATTATCGGTTTGCCTGCGACGGCCAGCAACGGTTTAGGTTGTGTCAGGGTCAGCGGATACAACCTCGTAGCGTATCCGGCGGCGAGGATGATGACTTTCATTTGTGAAACCACGAATAAACGCGAATGGACACGAATTAAAGAACAATCCTTTCCCACTCCGGCTCGGGATGCTTGAAATTCAGAATGACTCCGACGCGCAGCTTCGTGATCCGCAGATAATTCAACATTTGGCCGCACTCCACATCCGTAATGCGGTCAATGGTTTTTTGTGTCCATTCGTGGTTGAATTCACGTTTTATTTTCAAAAAGTTCCGGGGCGGAAGCGTGCGCCAATTCCTGACAGCGCGCAAAGATTTCCGGTGGCGATTCGCATTGCAGCGCGAAGTCGGCGAGCGCCTGGGCTTCATTCAATTTAATTCTGCGAATCATGTATTTTACCTGCGCAACGACCGGCGGCGCAGCACTCAATTCATCCACGTTAAGGCCGATCAGCAACGGCGCGAGGACAGGATCTCCGGCAACTTCACCACACACGCCTATCCAAATACCGTGCCGGTGCGCCGCGTCAATGGTCATTTTGATCAGGTGAATAATCGCCGGGTGCGTCGGCTCGTAGAGGTGCGAAACCCTCTCATTCGTGCGATCGGCGGCGAGCGTGTATTGAATGAGGTCGTTGCTGCCGATGCTGAAAAATTTCGATTGCGCGGCGAGCGTGTCGGCGATGAGCGCAGCCGACGGAATCTCGATCATCACGCCGATGTCAATTTTCTCGTCAAAAGGCACCTTTTCCGCGCGCAATTCGGCTTTGCATTTTTCGACGATAGCATTGGCCTGGTTCAATTCGTCCAGACCGGAAATCATCGGATACATCATCTTCACGTTGCCCTCGGCGCTGGCGCGGAGAATGGCGCGAAGTTGTGCGCGGAACAATTCCGGCTGCGCAAGGCAAAACCGGATTGCCCGCCAGCCGAGAAACGGATTCATCTCCTGCGCCAGTTGCAAATGCGAGGCGAACTTGTCACCGCCCAAATCGAGCGTGCGGATGATGACCGGATTGGGTTTCAACGCCGTGGCGACTTTGCGGTAAGATTGATATTGCTCCTCCTCTGTCGGCAGGCTTTCGCGGTTGATGAAAAGATATTCCGTGCGAAACAATCCGACGCCTTCCGCGCCGTGCTTGAGAACAGCCTCGGTGTCTGTCGGGTCTTCAATGTTTGCGGACAGATGAATGAATTTGCCGTCCAGTGTGACGGCAGGCTGCCGCTGAATTTCGCGCAGCTTTTCTTCAAGCGAGGCCTTGCGTTGCAAGAGCCGGCCGTATGCAAACAGCGTTTGATCGGTCGGATTGAGGACAATCGTGCCGTTGTAACCGTCGAGCAACGCATAATCGCCGCTTTCCAATTCCTGACTGGCAATTTGCAATCCCACTACCGCCGGAATGCCCAACGACCGGGCCATGATTGCCGTGTGCGATGTCTGACCGCCAATGTCGGTGGCGAAACCGAGCACGAATTTTTTATCCAATTGCGCGGTCATGGACGGGCTGAGGTCGTGGCTGACCAAAATGCACGGCTCGGCGATGTGATGCAGATCGAATTCGTCTTTGACTTCCAGCAAATTATCCAACACCCGCGACGCCAAATCGCGCATGTCGCTGGCGCGTTCGCGAAGATATTCGTCGTTTGCGGCGAGGAGCGCCTCGGTGTAACGCTCGGCGACGCTGTGAAAGGCGTACTCGGCGTTGACATGCTCCTCTTTAATCCGACGGATGGCTTCGCCCACTAGGGCAAGGTCCTCGAGCATCAGCAAATGCGCTTCAAAAATGTCCGCTTCCTTCGCGCCCAGATTTTCGACGACCTTGCGCTGCACCTCCAGAATTTGCTGGCGGGTTTGGACGAGCGACTTTTCAAAACGGCCGGTTTCCCCGGCCACTTCGTCGGCTGAAATTTCGCGCTTGGCGATGACGTGGCGGGCGCGATGAAGCACGAGAATCTTCCCGCGACAAACACCGTCGGAGACGGCGATGCCGTGATACTCCTTCTCGCCTTTTTGTTGCTGCCCGGCCATGCCTGAAAAGCTATCCAAACACCGGCGCTTTGGTAAAGAGATTACCGTCGCAAAATAAAAAGGTCCGCGTAGGCAGGCTTTTATTCTGCATTCGAAATTCTGAATTCAAAATTTCCATCAGGCGCGTTCCATGTATTTGCCGGTGCGCGTATCCACCTTGATTTTCTCGCCGGTTTTGATGAACAACGGCACTTGCACCGTGATGCCCGTTTCGAGCGTCACCGGCTTTTGCACATTACTCGACGAGTCGCCGCGAATGCCTTCCGGCGCGTCGGACACTGTCAGCGCCACGCTCGGCGGTAATTCGATGGACACCGCTTTTTCCTCGACGAATGTCACCGTTACTGCGCCATTCTCCACAAGAAAATTTTTCGAGTCACCAACCAATTCCGCTGCGAGTGTGACGGTTTCATAGGTTTCCGAGTCGGTGAAAACATAGTCCGCGCCGTCCTTGTAGCTGTATTCCATTTTTTTGGTGATCATCGGCACCGGCTCGATTTTTTCGGTCGAGCTGAACCGCACGTCGGACGATTTTCCGGTGCGGATGCTGCGAAGCGTCGCCTGCACGAATGCGCGCAGGTTGCCCGGTGTGCGGTGTTGCATGTCGAGCACCACGCAAATGTCGCCGTTATAATTGACTGCCATGCCACGGCGAAGATCGTTTGCTGTTGCCATAAGTTAAAAAACCAATTGTTGCATTGTTTTCCCGAAACGGGAGTCGCCGAAAATAACCCAAATTGACGCCAACACAAGCGCGGTTTTTCCCCCGAAAAAGTTATTCACAAGCGGCATTTAACAGACGACCTTTCCTTGACACTACAAAGCTTTGTGTGATACAAAGAACTAACCACAATTAGCTGTGGCTTTATGCGCTGCCCCAAATGCAGCTGTCAGGAAGACAAAGTCATTGATTCGCGCGCATCGCGCGAGGGGGCCACTATTCGCCGCCGCCGCGAATGCACCAAGTGTGGTCATCGCTTCACCACTTACGAGGAATTCGAACATGAAGGTTTGATGGTGCTCAAACGCGACGGCCGGCACGAAGAATTTTCCCGCGAAAAACTTTTGTCCGGCATCAGGAAAGCCTGCCAAAAACGCCCCGTCAGTCCACAGGTAATGGAAAGTTTGGTGGACCACATCGTCGCCACTGTGACTGACAAATACGAAAACGAGGTTCCCGCCGAATTCATCGGCAAAATGGTCATGGAGGGCCTGCGCGGCATTGACGGAGTCGCCTACGTCCGATTTGCCAGCGTTTACCGCCGGTTTCAGGAAGCGACCGACTTCGTGCACGAAGTCAGAAAACTGGAGGCCGCCAAATGATTGCGCTGCAATCCGACTGCCT
Organism: Verrucomicrobiota bacterium; assembly: GCA_049517655.1. Taxonomy (GTDB): domain Bacteria; phylum Verrucomicrobiota; class Verrucomicrobiia; order Limisphaerales; family UBA11358; genus UBA11358. The sequence goes on from JBEKRQ010000002.1 coordinate 394,899, forward strand.
GCTTTTTCAACTAACGAACGGCGAAAGTGTGCCCTGCTCGGCGGAAATGATTTCCGTCGAAATCGTCGGCGGTGTCGATGGCTTGCTCGACACCGAAGTGCTGCGTCACGCTGCTGCATCCGTCTTTCACTATTTCAAGAATGAACTGTGCCGCGAAACAGTCACGGTGGGCGAGTTCGCCGGCACTTTGGAAAAAGTGTTGCGCAATCTCGGTTTCACCATTCGCGCCGGCGCGCTCGAATCGTGTTCGCAGGAAATTCTTGAATCCGATCTTTGCCTCATCGCACGTGAATCCGGCGACAGCTTCGAGCTCTTTTTCTTCCCGCGCCTGCGCGACGAACTGCGCGCGCAACTCCGTCAATCGCCGCGCGTGCTGCGCTTTCGCGGATTGCGCGGTTGTGTCAAACAACTCGCCGGTGCGCGGCGATGGAGCGGCCGTTGTGAAAAATTGCGGGACCAGATCGTCGAGTATCTGCGTCAATGCCTTACTGCCGAACCGGAGCAGAATGATTGTGCGCTGGTGGTGGAATAAAACTTTGACGCGAATTGCGCGAATTATCGCTAATTGATTTCTGATTCGAGAATATACACATTCCACAGGTTCTCATTTGCGTTAATTAGCGGAATTCGCGTAAAAAACAGTTATGAGCAAGACACTTTTTGAAAAAATCATCGCCCGCGAAATTCCAGCGGCGATTGTTTACGAAGACGATTTGGTGCTCGCCATCCGCGACATTAATCCGCAGGCGCCGACGCACGTTTTGATTTTCCCAAAAAAGGTGATTCCGCGCATTGCCGAGGCCGGACCGGAAGACCATAAAGTCCTCGGCCACCTTTTGCTCAAAGCTGCCGAGGTTGCCGACAAACTTGGCTTGAAGAAAGGCGGTTACCGGCTGGTTTTCAACAACGGGCCTGACGCCGGCGAAGCCGTGCCGCATCTGCACATTCACATTCTAGGCGGACGGAAAATGAATTGGCCACCGGGGTGAATTTAGGTAGGGCGCGCTTTCCACAGCGCGCCGCCGTTCGGCGCGTTCGGAGAACGCGCCCTACCCATTCCAGAATTTCTCTGGACACAAAAATTCTCCGAGCGCAAAGTCAAAATCGTGAAGTGAGATCAACCGCACTTTCTATGAAAACAAAAACGATAATTGGAATTAGCGTGGTGATTATTTTATGCTCCGTGTCATTCTGGCTTGGAAGATTGTCTGGTTCGCACGGCGTCATCACTTATTCGGTGGGTGGAATTCCTACTTCATTTAATCGTGCGTGGCCGACCTATGGATTGCCATTAGTAAATTATGAAAGCATTTTAATAATGCTTCAGAATAGACATTCAAAGGAAGCAATCCCTCATTTGGAAGCCTTTTTGGATGCTGCGGTTTATGACGCTAAATGTCGTCATCCGTTACTCCAAAGTGAGGATCTGAAAGATATTGATAAGGGCTTAGCTAAAGTTGCTCGTTATCGCGAGCAATTTCCAAGACCTATTACTAATTCTACCAATAAGTTAGACCAGTTCTGGATTGCAAGGCAAAAAGAGATAGACGCCTTTCTTCATGGCTTTGCGAAACAATAATAGAGCGGCTTTGACGCTCAGTCTTTTTGTTAGAGAATTTTCTGCAACACCTTACCAAGCTGCTTGATGCCTTCACGGATGTTTTCTTCACTCGCACTGTGGAAAAGTCCCGCAGGGACATCGGAAATTAGCCAGCCACAAGGTGGCTGGGGAACAGGCAAATAAAAACACGCGTCCTGAAGGAACGCTGGAAAATCTCACCACAAATATTTTTCATCGTATTTTACGCCGTGTTTTTGGAGAAACGTTACATATTCTTCTTGAAATGATTTTGTTCGGTGGTGTTCTGCCTGATTGGCAATGTATTCCCTGACCGCGTCGCAATTTGAAACATTCACCGTGAACGCACCGTAACCTTGCTGCCACGCAAAATTTTTCACGCCGATGGTTTCGTGAATCCAGCGCGACGAGGTTTGTTTGATGTCCTGAACGAATGATGCAAGCGCAATTGTGGCACGCAAACCCGCAAGCAAATGAACGTGGTCGTTTGTGCCTCCGATGGCTTCAGGGAAACCTTCAGTTGTGCGAACGAGGCCGCCGAGATATTCGTGTAAACGGTTTCGCCACTCATCAGCAATGAACGGACGCCGGTCTTTCGTGCTGAAGACGATGTGATAATGAAGGCTTAAATGCGTTGCTGGCATTTGTTTTCCGGCGTCCCTTGCGGGACACAATTATCTTTCACGTTTTCCAGCCACTTCGTGGCTGGCTAATTTCCCGTCGTCGCTTCGCGACTCGACCTCAAACAAACCTTCTCAACACCTTGCCGAGACGCTTGATTCCTTCGCGGATATTTTCCTCGCTCGCGCTGCCGAAGCTGATGCGCATTTCATTGTCCGGTTTGCGCCGCGCCGGATCGTCCGCGTAGCAAAGCTCGCCCGGCACATAGAGCACGTTGTTCTTCAGCGCAGTTTGGAAAACTTTGGACTTCGCACCCGATGAAACGTTTTTCGGCAATCGTGCCCAGAAATAAAGTCCGCCGCCGGATTCCCAGATTTCCACGTTCGGCGGAAAATGTTCCGCGAGCGCCTGTTTCATCACGCGCGCCTTTTGGCCGTAGCGTTTTTCAATTTTGGCAACGTGCCTGTCGTAGAGTCCCGTTGCCAGCGCGCCGGCGAGGAGTTGTTGCAACAGGTTCGCCGTGCCGAAATCATGGTTGCCCTTGATGCGCTGGACGCTCGTGAAGAGCGGTTCGGGCAAAAGGCCGAAGCCGATGCGCGCGCCGGGCGCGTAGGGTTTGCTGTAAGTGCCGGTGTAAATCACCCGTTCCGCCGCTCCACGCACTGTGAGCGCGGACTTGATGTCGGGGCCTTTGAATCGCAATTCGCGATACGCGGCATCTTCGAGCAGGTAAATCGGATGTCCCGCCGCGCGTTCAAATTTTTTCAGCAGCTTCAAAATGCCGCGTTTTTTCTTGAAGCTCGTCGTAGCACCGGTCGGGTTTTGGAAATAGCTGACGAGGTAAAGCATTTTAACGCGGCGCAATTCGCCGGATTTTTTCAGCCGTTGCAAAACGGTTTCAAGGTGTGTGAGGTCAAGGCCGTCGCGTTCGAGCCGGACGCCGCGCGCGCGGATGCCGCGGCTTTGGAGGATGCTCAGAAACACGAAATACGTCGGGTCTTCTACAAGGATGATGTCGCCTTCGTCGCAGAGCGCTTCGAGCGTCATGTAAAGCAGTTGCTGCGAACCGCCCGTGATCATCACGCGTTCCCATGAGTGGCTTTTGCCGGTCGCGCCGTCGGCGTCGAGCTTTTGCAAATGGCGCGCGGTGAGCCGGCGCAGATTGGTTTCGCCGGCGGTGATGCCGTATTGCAGCGCAGGCTGGCCGGTTTTGGGCGAACGCAGGATTTCATTCAGCAACGCGCGCGTTTCAGCGACGGGCAGCGACGGGTTGTCGGTGAAGCCGGCGGCGAGCGAAATCAATTTGGGCCGCGACAGTGCGGCGTGCATAAGCCACGAGATGGGCGGCTCGACAGTGCGTTGGCCTAACTTTGACAAGTGCGATTTCATGTGAAAAGGACAGTAATGATAAACAGAACCACAAGATTGAACAACAAAGGAACAAAGTTCGGTTGAAAATGAAGCCTTTTTGCCCGGTCGCTTGGTTTCTTTGTTGTTGAAATTTTGAATCACTGTCGTGTGCCGAAGACGCTGTCGAGAATGGTTTCCTTGGTTTTCCAGATCAAGGCCATCGTCATGGCCAATGGCAGCAGGGCGAAAAAAATAAACGTCCACAAACCGAGCCGGTTGAGCCAGACAAGAAGCATGCCGGGTTCCAATGGCAACTGTGAAACGTGAAGCAAAACTGTATACGCAATGCAGAGAAACAAAAAACCGACAATCAGCCAGCAGTTGAGTGCGGTGAACAGGCGCATTTCATGCCGGAGCGTTTCCGCCGGCAACATTGCGGCGAGTTGTTTGAGAACGACATTCAAGTTGAACAAAAAAAGCACCCCCGACAGCACGAGCACAAAAATCACAGCCTCAAAAAAAAATTCCTGCGGTATTTTGTTGTGCCAGTAAAGAAACGGGCAAAGACCGAAGTTGACCAGGCCGAGCAGTTTTGCGCGGTCGAGCGCATTGCGCCAGGGACGTTCCTGTTTTTGAAAATCGCTCATCTGCCAAAGGCCGTAGAGCAGCGAACCCGTGGTGACGAGTGCGGGAATAATGCCCAGCGGCTTGAGCCAGTCGGCCTTCGCCGTTTCCACGCAGATGACGAGGGACACGGGCAATCCCCAAAACAGTGCGGATAAACCGCGGGCGAGATGTCCGAGTGAGCGGAGCAATTCGGAGTTAAGCGACGAGTCAGGCATTGAATAATTATGAATGAAGAATGCAGAATGAAGAAACAAAATTGGCGCACATCGCGCAGAAAATTTTCTTCATTTTGACTTCATCCTTCTGCCTTAAAAACTCAAATAGGTGTATGCCTTCAAACCGCGCTCATAATCATCGAGCATGCGCATGGCTTCGGACGGTTTCATGCGGTCGGATTTAATGGCTTCGTCAAACTGCGCTTTCACCTGCCGCTTGAGTTCGTTTTCATCGTATTGCACCGATGCGAGCGTCTGGACAATGGTTGAGCCTTCGATGATTTCCTCGATGTAATAGCCGGCGGGTTCATCGGGTTCGAGAAAGACATGCACCTCGTTGACGCGGCCAAATAGATTGTGCAGGTCGCCCATGATGTCCTGATATGCGCCCATGAGGAAGAAGCCGACGTAATACGGTTCAGGCAGACCGTTGCCATTGGAATTCAGTTTATGCAACGGCAAGGTTTCGCGCACATCGCGAAAATCGATAAATTTTTTCACCTGCCCGTCGGAATCGCATGTGATGTCCGCGAGTGTGCCCTCATGCGTCGGCCGCTCGTTCAGACGCGTGATCGGCATGATGGGAAAGAGCTGGTCAAGTGCCCAATGGTCGAGCAGTGATTGGAAAACAGAAAAATTGCAGAGGTATTGATCGCTGAGACTGTCTTCAAGCTGGCGGATTTCCTCCGGTGCGTAAGGCTTTGCCTTGTAGCTTTCAACGACGGCGCGGCTGATTTGCCAGTAAAGGTCTTCAATCTTCGCCTTGTCGGACAAATCCATGACGCCAAGCGTGAACATATGCTGCGCGTCTTCGCGGCGTTCGAGCGCATCGTGATAGGCTTCGAGCTTGTTGTGCTTTGGCAGGTTCTGTTTGATTTCCAGCAATTCCTTCACGAGGGGATGCTCTTTCTCACCGAATTTCAGAAAGTCGCCGGGCCTTGTTTTTTCAATCGCGCCGAACACTTCGACAATCAGCACGCTGTGATGCGCGACGATGGCGCGGCCACTTTCGCTGATGATGTCCGGGTGCGGCACATTTTCGGCGTTGCACACGTCGGCGATGTAAAACACCACGTCATTCGTGTATTCCTGCAGCGTGTAATTAGTCGAGCTGTCGAACGCCGACCGGCTGCCGTCGTAATCCACGCCCAAGCCGCCGCCGACATCGAGATACGAAATGGGGAGGCCCATTTTGTGCAGCTTGGCGTAAAACCGCGCGGCTTCCTGCACCGCCTTTTTGACGGTGAGAATGTCCGGCACCTGCGAGCCGATGTGAAAATGGAGCAGCTTGAAGCAGTGGCCGAGATTTTCGGCCTTCAACATTTCCGTCGCCGCCAGCAATTCCGCGGTGGTCAAACCGAACTTGGCATTTTCGCCGCCGCTGTCCGCCCAGCGTCCGGCGCCTTTGCTCAACAACCGCATGCGAATGCCAATCAGCGGTTCGACGCCCAGTTGCTTCGAAATGGAAATGATTTGCCGCAGCTCCTCCAACTTTTCAACGACCATGATGACTGTCTTGCCCAGCTTGATGCCGAGCATGGCCATCTTGATGAATTCCACGTCCTTGTACCCATTGCAAATAATGAGGCTGCCGATTTGATTTTGCAGTGCCAGTCCGGCAAATAATTCCGGCTTGCTGCCGATTTCGAGGCCGAAATCATACGGTTTGCCCGCGTCAAGGATCTCCTCCACGACCTCGCGAAGCTGATTCACCTTGATGGGAAACACGCCGCGGTATTTTCCGTGATAACTGAACTCGGCGATGGAATTGCGAAATGCCAGATTCAACGCTTCGACGCGGTGCCGCAAAATGTCCTGAAACCGGATGAGCAGCGGGAACTTCAGCCCGCGACCCCTAGCTTCCTCAATCACGTCCGTAAGGTCCACCGTCGCGCCCGCGTCCTGCAGCGGTCGCGCGACAACGTGGCCGGTCTCGTTGATGTCGTAATACTTCGCGCCCCAGCGGTGGATGTTGTATAGCGCGCGCGCCGCTTCGATGTCCCACGGCTGCGCCGCATCATTTGGATTGCTCATCTCGGTAAACTCAAACCGAACGAACTATAAAATTCCCTGCAAAGAAATCAACAAGCGGAATGATTTTTTTTCAACCTGCTTCAGGCTTTGCAGCCCGGAGAAAATTTGTTTCCATTGCTCCATGTCAAAGGTTTTGCTCGCGACAATAGTCGCTCACTGTGACAGAATTCTCCGGACAGATGAAATCGGCGATTACGACGACGCGGCCAATGGATTGCAGGTGGGAAATCGCGGCACGGTCGGCTGCATTGCTGCGGCCGTGGATGCGAGCCTTGCCACAGTTAAACTCGCCATCAAGTCGAAAGCGGATTTGATGATAGTGCATCACGGGTTGTTTTGGTCGCCGCCGCGCCCGTGGACGGGCAAAAAATATGAGCTGCTCCGATTGTTGGTTGAGAACAATCTGGCCGTTTACAGCTCACATCTGCCGCTCGACGTGCATCCCAAACTTGGCAACAACGCGCAGCTTTGCACCGCGCTCGGATTAAAAAATCTGAAACCATTTTTTCTGACTCACGGCCAGACCATCGGTTTCAAAGCGCAGGCAAAAATTTCCCGCACGGCACTTGCCGCGCGGCTTGTCCGCGCCACTGGCGTAAAACCGCGCATCATTCCGGGCGGCAAAAGCATCTGCAAGAAAATCGGCGTCGTTACCGGTGGCGCGGGCGGCGATTTGAAACAGGCGGTGGATGAGGGCGTGGACACGTTCATCACCGGTGAAGGCCCGCATTGGACTTATGCGGTTGCCGAAGAACTCGGCTTGAACATTTTTTACGGCGGCCATTACGCGACGGAGATATTCGGCGTAAAAGCGCTCGCGTTGCACCTTTCCAAGAGATTCAAATTACCGTGGACATTCATTGATTATCCGACCGGTTTGTAATTTTTGCGGGAGGGTCGGTATATTGCCGACCCGTTTTCAATTTGGGACGGTGGCACGTCATCCCTCCCGATTTAAATTCGTATTTCGCCGCGTTGAGAGAAACAGCCAGCCAGCCAAAAGAATTCCGACGCCGATGGCCGTCAGACTCACGTAAAGCGGGCCGTTCGGAAGTTTAAATTGAAATTCGACCATGTGCGCGCCGGGCGTCAGATAAACGCCGCGCATGATGAAGTTGCAGCGGAGCAATGGCGCGGGCCTGCCATCCACGAGCACGCGCCAGTGCGGATCGAACCTGTCGTTAAGCAGCAGCACCGTGGGTGTGTCGGCGCGTGTGCTGAACACAATGTCTTTTGGCGCGTAGCTTCTGAATTCGACGGTGCCGGAATTCCCGTTGGTTGCATTCACCGTCGGCGTTGTTGGCAAAGGCGTGGAAACCAAAACGGTCTGCCACGCATTGAAATTTGTGCTCGCCAGCGTTTTGAGCGTGGCGGTGTCGTTGGTGTTGACTTGCCAGTTGGAATACAATTTGGCTCGGGGCAGCGCGCCGGTGAATTCGAAGAGCGCATAGTCGCCGTTGTCATTCGGAACGGCGGTCAACTCTTCAGGACGTTGATGAAATTCCTCGACCCCGGGTTTGAGCACAACGGAAAAACGCTGGACGATGCGAAAGCGACGCTGTGCCGGATCGAGTTGCTCGTTCAGCACGTCAAGAAAGCCTGCCGGGCCCAAGAGGTAGCGGGTGTTGGTCAACTCCCAACGGCGAGGTATGAGATACACCGTTTCAGGCACATTGCGAAATGCCAGAGCGTTGTCGTAAGCGGCCAAGTCCTCGGATATACGCGGCATTTGAACGATGTCCAGCGACTGGATGTTGTAATAGGGGAACAATTGCTGGATCCATTCAATCTGATAGAGTTCGTTAAACGATTCAAATTGTTGCGGGAGGTGAAACGGCAAAACGGCGACGCGGTGTTCGTAAGATTTGTCGCGCAAGAAATTCACAATGGGGTTGAGAGAACCAACCTCGTATTTTTGTTTGTAATCCCAGTGAATAATCCACGGCAAATCCGCGCGCCCCAAATCCAGGATGAGCAGTGCGCCAAGTAAAATTCCGCCCCACTTGGCACGGCGACCCGCAAACGCGCCGCTTAAAATGAGCGTGAACAATCCTGCTGCCAGCGCGAGGAATAAAATGAACCAGCCGACTTGACTGATGCTGAACGCGGCAATTTGTCCCGCCATGTTTTCATCGGGGAAGCCCACCGTTTTCAAATAGCTGATAAGATTCGGCTTTTGCATCGCGTAGATCAGCCATGCGAGCAAACTGCCAACCAGAGCCAGGACGCAGGTTGAAGTCCAATTTCGGTCGAAACCGCGAACTTTTGTCCACCATGCTTTCAGTTGTGCGGTTGTCGAGTTCGCGTTGGTTGACGGAGTTTCCAGATAACGCCGGCTCAATCCGTGGACGCCATAGGCAAAAACGGTGACAAGCGCCCATGAAAGCACAAAGAGAAACTTGACCGGGTTTCGGATTGTTGAAAAGTAAGGCAGTTTGTAAGGCAGTGCATAAGCATTAAAAGGCGCAAACCGACCAAATGCGAGCAGCAGTGAAACAATCAGCACCGCCGTCCAAAACCAAATAAACCGCCGATGCGTTTCAGAAAATACGGAATTTTTCCGGCGCAGTGATTGCGCAACAGCCCACACGGCCAGCAAAATGACCAGCACGCCAGCATAGTTGCCGGTGCCGCTAAATCGCATCAATTCTTGCGGAGGCGTGCCCTTCTGGCCGCTTTCAAAAAATCGGTCCAATGCCGGATCGCGCCCGACCGCTCCCCAATAATTACCGCCAGCAGTAGTGTCCATCCGATAGCCAAATAAGCCGGGCACGATGAGCCCAAGTGTTTCGGTTTTTGGGAGACTCCATTGCGTGGCAAAGTCCCAATGCGCGGATTTGGTCTTTTCATCTTGAGCAGTGCCGGTAATTCCGGTGATTGAAAAGCCAACCAGGGTCACGATGGTTTGCGTGGCAATGAATCCCGCGAATATCGCAATGACCGCGGTTCGTCCGATACCACGCCCGATTTTTTTCACCACCGGACACGGACCGCCTTCCACAAGCGAATGAAACAGTGTAAAAGCCGCAACGAAGAGACTGAAAATGGCGCCAATGTCAAAAGCTTCCATCACATTCATGCCCACTAACAGCCCGGCCAAGGCCAGCTGCGTCCAGCGAACGAACCACGGTGTCGCTGGTGAGTTGGAAACAATCAAGGCCAGCGCAAAAAAGTCCATGCCGAAGGCGATTTGATGTGAGGCCGTGCCCCAACAGGCGTCGGAGAAAAAAGTGGATGTGAGTGCGGCAGCGAGAGCTCCCAAGGTTGCTGCCAGCGGTGTGAGCTTTAATTGCCTAAAAAAAGTCCATGCACCAGTCCATGCACCAAGTCCTAAAATGAATAGCGCGATGGGTGCTGAGAATTTTGCGTAATAGACTGGTCCCAAAACCCAGCGGAGCAGTGTGGTTAAATCTGGCGGAAGAGCACCTGCGTTGCCGCCAATGGCGTTTAAATCGCCCCACGAACCAAGGAAGGCCTGCGGCAAGCGTGACCAAACGGTCATTTGTTGTCCCAGTGGGCCGTCGTTGGAAAAGAGCACATAACCCGGCAAAAAACTTTTCCAGAAGAGCAATCCTAAAACAACCGCCAGCAGCACTAACCCCCAAAATGCGTAAGATTTTGGTTTTGGAGTCAAGACAGCCGATTTCATAATGGTAAAATTTCAAACCAAAACACGGCTCAATTTCCAATTGGACGATGTTTCATAAGCCTAGCGTTAGTGTGCATCATTGGCAATCGTAGCCATATTATTGCAGAGTAGAGCCCCCGCGCGCCCAAATTTTTTCCCAGTCCACACCAGGTGCCAAGACGCTTGTCTCCATGTGGGTCGCCAAAGCCGGTGTTGGTGCCACAAGCAGCCGGCGTTTGCCGAAAAGAATTTGCCGCCATGTGTGTCGCCATGCCAGTGCGTATGACGCCGAAACAAATAATCCATCAGCCAAGCTGTGTACAAACGACCACGGATTCAACACTCTGTATTTTGTCAGCGCCATCCAAAGTCCCAAATCGGAATTGCGTCGTGCATAGCTTTTAAAAACATCAGCTGTTTCAACCAGTGCCTGCCGTCGTGCCATGAAGGTTAAACATGTGGATGTTACACCACGCCACTTTCGGTCCCCATCCGCATACTGGCGTGAACGGATTCGATGAATGTATTTTGTGTGGAAATCAACGTGGTCATAGAGTGTGAGAAAATCCACTTCAGTATTGCGGCGAAGAAAATTAACGGCGCGCTCCAACGAACCGGGCAAGTATAAATAATCGTCTTCGGCAAAATAAACCAAGTCGGACATCTGTTGACTGGCCAGCAAATTCACCTGTCTCACAAAAGTTGCCTCGTTGCCCTCGCCTTTCAAAGGAATAAATTCAATTTGAATCTTTGGTAGCAAAGATTCAACGAGCGCTTGATAAGTCGGCGGACAATTGTCCAGCAAAACCCAGAGTTTAATATTCAAATTACCGAGAGCTTCGCGGAAGGTTTCGAGATTGAGCTGGACGAGCGGCAGCTTTTCCTTGAATCCGAAGATTGGGTTGCGTGAAACGCCGGGGTAAATGCGATAGCACACAGCTAAATCGAAATCAGCGCGGCTGTCGGCGGACGATGTGAGGGTTGTGGTCATTGGCGTCAGCGGGCATCCACGCGCGGCAAGCCAAATTGAAAAAGGCGCTTGATTTCAAACCAGCGATTCAGTGGCAGGCGGAAAAAACGCAACATCCAGAAATCCGACCGCTTGCGAAATGTGGCGATAAACCGCCGTTGCTGGGAAATGTGTTTGCGTAGGCGCCAGCAATCTTGCACTGGATTCAAAAAGGCAACCTTAAAAAAAGACGCCCGTCTCAACATTAAACACCCTGCAAAGGCTTCCAGGAACAATAATACAATCAATGGAATGACAAAAAGCACAATAATATGCTGGCCATTTTTAAGCAGTATCAAAATGCAATTCCTGTTCGTCAGAAAACGCTTTTCGTCAGTAGTGCGGAATTCAACTGCCCGTGTCCCGCCAGCAGGGTTCACGCCCGCCGCGCCGCGGTGATGGACTCGCGCGGCGGGCACACCCACAATCTTGTGGCCGGCGATCCACACGCGCCAGGACAGATCCACCTCGTCCGAATACATGAAAAATTCGTGATCCAACATCCCGACTTGCTTGAACGCTTCCGTGTCAATGAAGTAGGCGCATCCAGAGGCAACAAAAACTTCCCGCGTTTCGCGCAAAGGCCGGGAGGGGCTGGACAGGCTGAAAATATCGAAACCGAAAAATCCAAGATCTTGATGTGTGTTGTCCGCGTAATTCAAAATCCAGGGTGAAGCCGCCGCCGCACCGGCCCGGCCGGTTTCCGCCACAAGTTTTTCCAGACAATCCGGTTCCAGCCACGTGTCGTTGTTCAGATACAATGTGTATTTCCCGTGCACGGCCAGCGTGCCGTTGTTGTTGCCACCGCAGTAGCCAAGGCCGACGGGGTTGCGTACGAGAGCGGCGGACGGAAATTTTCCGAGCCATTCCCGCGCGACCGCCACCGAGTTGTCTGAAGAATCATTATCCACCATGATCACCTCGATCTGGTCACACATGGTCTGCCTCTTGATGGACTCGAAACATTTCGGGAGCCAGCCGGCGCCATTGCGGTTCAATACTACAACACTCGCCACAGGCTGGAAGTCCGTGCACCCAAACCGCTCAATTGTTGGTTCCACCATCATTTCAGGTTCTGCGCGAAAGTTTTTACATCCGCCACACCGCATGGCAACAGTTGCGTCTTATAAGTATAACTGGCGCAAAAAATCAAATCAACTTCACACTGATTCGCATCCGGTTGCGCAAATTTTGATTTTCAACACGACCGGTTTTGTAGGACTATCCTATCGATGGCCGCAAGCATGAACATGAGTTGGAAACCAAAAACAAGCGATATCCCCGTCTTCATCTTGTGCGGCGGCCTCGGCACGCGCCTCAAGGAAGAAACCGAGTTTCGCCCCAAACCGATGGTGCCCATCGGTGAGCATCCGATCCTGTGGCACGTCATGAAGGTCTATGCGCGGCACGGTTTCCGTCGATTCGTGCTGTGCCTCGGCTTTAAGGCTGACGTGGTGAAGGATTACTTCAGCAATTTTCACCTGCACAACAACGACTGTACCATCGCCCTTAAATCCAACAAGGTCACCGTCCATGAAGCCCGCGTGGATCTCAACTGGGAGGTAACACTCGCTTACACCGGTGAAAAAAACATGACCGGCAGCCGCGTCGCCCAGGCCGCGCGGAAATATCTCGGTGCGGCAAAACATATTGCCGTGACCTATGGCGACGGTCTGACCGACGCCGATCTCACAGAGGAATTTCAACATCACCTCGCTGGAAAAAAACTCGGCACCGTCCTCGGTGTCAATCCACCTTCCCGTTTCGGCGAGATTCGCGTGAAAGGCAACTGCGTCGTGGAATTTACCGAGAAGCCCGACCTCGGAAGCCATTGGATCAACGGTGGTTACTTTTTCTTCCACCGCGATTTTCTCAATTATCTTTCCGAGGACGAAAACTGCGTGCTGGAGTGCGAGCCGCTCGTCAAATTGGCACGCGACGGCCAGTTGAACGTCCACAAGCATCGCGGCTTCTGGGCATGCATGGACACCCAGCGCGACCGCGAGCAACTGACCAAACTGGTCGAATCCGGCGCCCCCCCTTGGCTGAAATGAAATGGACCTACGACGTGACGATTGTGGGCGGTGGCATTGTTGGGCTCGCCACTGCCTACCGGTTTCTCGAGGCGCGGCCATCGCTCAAGCTGCTCCTGCTGGAAAAGGAGGCCAGACTGGTCGCGCATCAGACGGGCCATAACAGCGGTGTGTTGCATTCCGGGCTCTACTACAAGCCCGGTTCGGCCAAGGCGCTGTTGGCGATCCAAGGCCTGCAACAAATGGTCGGGTTCTGCCGCACCCACGGCATTGCGCATGAACAATGCGGCAAGATTGTCGTTGCCGTTTCCGAGGACGAATTACCCCGGCTGGAAAGTCTCTGGCAACGCGGCCATGCCAACGGGCTCCAAGGCCTGCGCAGGCTGATACCGGAACAAATCCGTGAGATCGAACCATATGCCGCCGGCATTGCCGCCATTCACGTCCCGCAGGAAGGCATCGTGGACTATCCGGCCGTCTGCGAAAAACTCGGCGAATTCATCCGCCAGGCGGGCGGCGAAATCCGGCTCGGGGCACGGGTCGGGAAAATGATTTCCGGTTCTGATGGTTGGACAGTGAAAACTTCTGCCGGAGATTTCCAGACAAAATTTGTCACCACTTGCGGTGGGCTTCATTCTGATCGGCTGGTGCGCGCGGCCGGCCAAAAGCCGTCGGTCAAAATTATCCCGTTCCGTGGCGAATATTACCAAATCAAGAAGGAACGGCAGTTCCTCGTCCGTCATTTGATTTACCCGGTGCCCGATCCGAAATTTCCATTCCTCGGCGTCCACTTCACGCGGCTGATTCATGGCGGCATCGAAGCCGGGCCTAATGCTGTCCTCGCCTTCGCTCGCGAAGGCTACCACTGGTCAAACATCAACCTGCGCGATTTGGCCGAATCACTTTGCTTCCCCGGTTTGTGGAAATTCCTAGCCACCCATCCGGGCATCTGCGGCTATGAAATCCGCCGGTCGTTTTCCCGGCGCGAATTCTGCCGATCACTCCAAAAACTGGTGCCGGAAATCCGCGCGGACGATCTGGAAACCGGCGACTCCGGCGTACGCGCACAGGCGATGACGCCTGACGGCAAACTGGTTGAAGATTTTCATTTTGAGGAGGCACCCGGCATCCTGCACGTCGTCAACGCGCCATCGCCCGCCGCGACCGCTGCGCTCGCCATCGGTCGGCATATCGTCGGAAAAGTTTTGACCCGGTTGAAATAGTCCGGCAAACAGAAGGAATGAAAATTCTTGTCACCGGCCATCACGGTTACATCGGCCCGCACCTAGTCAAGCTGTTGAAGGAGGCCGGACATCACGTGACCGGTGTGGACATCGGCTATTTCGACTCCTGCAACTGGGAGCCCCTGCCTGCCGCCGACTGCGAGGTCAACGCCGATTTCCGTACGTTGACCGAGCGCGACTTGGAAGGGTTTAATTGCATCTGCCACTTAGCCGCGATTTCCAACGACCCGATGGGCGATCTCAGTGAAAAACTTACCTACGACACCAACCGGGACGGTTCCATCGAACTCGCCCGCCGCGCCAAACGCGCTGGCGTACCGCGCTATCTTTTCTCCGGCAGTTGCTCTATCTATGGCAGGGGAGAAACACTGGATTTGGATGAAAACGCCAGGTTTAACCCCATTTCTGCCTACGCTGTTTCCAAGGTGGAAACCGAACACCAAGTGGCACCGCTGGCGGACAGGAATTTTTCGCCGGCCTTTTTGCGCAACTCCACTGCCTACGGCCATTCGCCGAACCTCCGCATCGATCTCGTTGCCAACAACCTGCTCGCCTGCGCCGTGGCGCACGGTGACATCCGCATTATGAGCGACGGTTCACCGTGGCGACCGCTGATACATTGCAAGGATATCGCCCGCGCATTCGTTCTTTTTACCGAAGCCCCCCGCGAGAAAATTCACAACCAAGCCGTCAACATCGGCGCAAACAATCAAAACTTCTCGGTCCGCGACGTTGGCAATGCCGTGCAGAGGCTCGTGCCGGACGCGAAAATCGTTTACACCGGCGAAGTTGGCCCCGACCCGCGCAATTACCGGGTCAAGTTCGACAAGCTCCGGAAACTGTTCCCGGATTTCCGTCTGGAATACAATTTGCAGACCGGCCTCGAGGAATTGCTGGCCAAATTCAGGGAACATCAATTTAACCTGAGGGATTTCGAGGGCGACCAATTCGTCCGACTGCGGACGCTTAAAAAGAAGCTGGCAGCAGCAAAATGATTTTATGAAATTCACCGAAACCCTGCTGAAGGGCGCTTTTGTCATTGAGTTGGAAAAGCGCAGTGACGACCGTGGCTTCTTCGCCCGCTTTTTTTGCGAGCGCGAGTACCAGCAACACGGCCTGAACCGCCACATCGTTCAGATCAACAATTCCCTCAGCCGCTTCAAAGGCACGTTGCGCGGGATGCACTACCAACTCGCGCCGCGGGCTGAGGATAAGGTCATTCGGTGCCTGCGCGGCGCGTTGTTCGACGCCATCATCGATTTGCGCCCGCAGTCGCCAACGTTCCTGAAACATTTCACCATCGAACTGACCGCCGAAAACCGCACCATGCTCTACGTACCCAAGGGTTTTGCCCATGGCTTTATTACGCTGGAGGAAAACACGGAGATGTTCTATTTGGTCACGGAATTTTATTCACCAGAACACGAACGTGGCATCCGCTACAACGACCCGCGGTTTGGCATCCACTGGCCGATGGAACCGGTGGTGATCTCGGACAAAGACCGAAACCAGCCGGATTTTAATCCGGCAATCCATCTTAAATAGCACGGCCAAAGCCATGAAAATTCTTTTCACCGGTGCAAGTTCGTTCACGGGATTTTGGTTTGCCAAAACCCTCGCCACTGCCGGCTACGAAATCGCCTGTCCGGTTACCGGCGATTTGGAGCATTACACCAATGTTCGCCGGCAACGCGTCGAGAAACTGAAGCTGCTCTGCCGTTTTATCCCCCACGCACCGTTCGGCTCGGAAAATTTTTTGAGCCTCATCCGGGAAAACAATTTCGACCTGCTTTGTCACCACGCTGCCGAGGTGGCGAATTACAAAAGCCTCGAGTTCAATGCCTTGCGCGCGCTCCAAAACAACACGTTGAATTTGCGCGCCGTTCTCGCCGCGGCCAAAGAGCGTGGACTGAAAGCCATCGTCCTTACCGGCAGCTTGTTCGAGCCGGATGAAGGCGCGGGTGACGAACCGCTCCGCGCCTTTTCACCCTACGGTTTGTCAAAAGGGTTGACCTTCCAGGTTTTTCGCTACTATTGCGGCGAGACAAAGCTGCCGCTCGGCAAATTTGTCATTCCCAATCCGTTCGGGCCGTTTGAGGAACCACGTTTCACCGCGCATCTCATGCGAAGTTGGAAAGCAGGTAAACCCATCGAGGTCAAAACTCCTGATTACATCCGCGACAACATTCATGTAGATTTGCTCGCAGCGACCTACGGCCAATTCGTCAGCCGCGTGGGTACAATGAAATCGGGTTGCGTCAAAATCAATCCCTGTGGTTACACCGAAAAACAGGGCGTTTTCGCCCGGCGCGTCGCGCGCGAGGTGCAAACACGGCTCGGCTGGGCCTGCGAATTGAAACTGGCGAAGCAGGAGGATTTCAGCGAACCGTTAAACCGCACCAACACCGAACCTGCTGCGAAACTTGTGCCGGGCTGGAATGAGTCAAAAGCGTGGGACGAATTCACCCGGTTCTACGCCGCATGATTATTCCAAGGTCTGTTTCACTTGAAGTTCCGCGATCAGTTTCTTTTCCTTGCCGCGCCGTTTGTAGGTCCACACGCCCCACGCATTGCCAAGCACGCTGCCAAGGCACGCCGGCAAATGCCAGAGCCAGCGCGCGTCGCGGTCGCGAACCAAGCCTCGCAACACATGCCACATTGGGCCAATGAACGTGACGCAATAAATCGTTGCCAGCCAAAGCGGCACAGGCGGTTTTTCTTTCATCCAGTTCGTTCCGGTCTCCTCTTGCACGCGTAAAAAATGCACCGTCGCCCGCCGGCGTTTTTGAATGAAGCCCCAAAGCGTTTGAACGTAGTAATGATGAACGCCGCGTCCGCAAATGCGCAGCCATTCGCGTTTCCCCGCCCGCATGAGATGCAACGCCGCGTGCGTGTCTTGAAAATGTTCATCGGCTTTCACCGATTCCAGACCGGCGCGGCGAAAGACAAAACCGTTCGCGCCAAGCGGATACGAGAGCGAATCGCCGGGCAGCGTCCAGCGTTCAACTTCACCGTCGCAGGCAATGAGTTTGGGATTCACGCTCATCAGCCAGCAAATCGGGTCGCTGATGTGGAGTAAGTGGGTAATATAAACACAGAACGAACTCATTTTTGGCGACGGCAAATAATAACTCTCAACACCAAGCGCCTGCGGATTTGCGCCGAGCGCTTTCACAGCCAGTTCGATGTAATCGGGATGGGTGATTTCATTGTCGGCGTCCACAAAGACGATGTATTCGCCAGTCGCGTGCTGAAGCGCAAGGCGTTTGCCTTCTTCCATGTTCTTGCCGTCGTCGTCAATGACGGTGGCGCCGTATTTTTTTGCGATTTCGCGCGTGCGGTCGGTCGAGTGCGCATCGGCCAGCAGGATTTCATAGCGGTCGCGTGGATACGTCTGGCGCGTGATGGAAGAGAGGACAGTATCCAGCAACGCCTCCACGTTGAGTGTGGGCATGACGAAGCTGACGCGTGGCAGATTTTCCGGACCGGATTGCATGGTGTGAGTGTGGCCGAAAACGGCGGCAAATTCAAATCAGCTTTGCGCGGAAGGGTTTGTTTTGCCGGTGCGCATCGCAATCATCCAGAAAACAAACAAAATGCCGAAGGCAATGCCCGCGGCTGTCGGCATCAGTCGCAGCAAATCTGCTGGCGATTTGCCGAGGCAAAGAAGCAACAGCCAATAGGCCAGCCCCAATCCGCCGTAGAGCAGCGCGATCTTGAGCCAACGGCTGGCCAGCGCCCACATCGCCAGCGCCTGCAACAATCCGACGAAGACCATCGTGACGGCAAACCGGCCGATCATGTCGGCGGCTTCCGGCGTGTTTCGGTGCAGAAGTTGCAGACAAAATCCGCGCAAATAGTAAAGGCAGATTGCGCCGGAGATGAGGCCGAAAGCGTAAAGGCCAAGCAATTTCAACTGTTCCCGCGAGTCGTCGGCGTGGTGATGGCGGCGCCTGGAACGGTGCGTGAACATAACGGTCAGCAGCGGGCCGACGGCAATCGCCAGCGCGCGCGCGAGCACTCCGGCGGAGCCGTAAGCGTCTATTTCACTTTTGGTGAAAAATTTATTTGCCACGAGCAAATCACCCTGGATGAACACATTTGAGCCAATGACGTAGGCGGCGCTTACGATGAGAAATTGCACAAATTCGCGAGTCCACGGCGAAATAACAATATCCGTTCGACGGGGAAACTCCTTTCTCCAAAAAAGCAAAACGAAATTCGCCAGCAGCATCACGCCTGATGCGGCGACGGCACATTCGGCGACCGGCCAGATTCTGGTTGTCTGCCAGCCAAACAGAACCCGCAGAACCGCCATCAGCAGCCCGATGAGAGCGAGCCGCTTGAACCAGCCGAGTCCCTGGCAAAGCGCCGTGAAGTAGGAACCCCAAAGGCCGCCGAGCACACAAATGAGCGCGACGAGCGTGAGGCTCGTGCGCGGAATATTGAAAAAATCGCCCAACGGCTTGACAAGAACGATGGCGACGACCGAGCCGGCGATTGTGATGTGAAAAAGAAATTTGCGGCAGCCGGCGAGCAGGCCATGAAGCCGGGCGTCATCGCCACTGAAGTGAAAACGCGCGATATAATGCGTGACCGCTTGTGTGGCGATGGCCACCGGCAGGCCGAGAAACCCGATGAACGTGATGGTGGCAAGCATGAGGCCGTATTCACCGCTTGCGCCGCCCAGTTGCGGGCTGACGATAATTTGAAAAAACCAATGAATCAGGAGCGTCAGAAAACTGATCGCCGTAAAAATGATGCCGCTCTGCAAAAGTTTATGTTTATTCACGCGCGGGTGGTTTTATGGGTTTTTACCGCCAGCGTGTCAAGCGAGGCTTGCCGGAAAAACAAGAACGAACTCGATGGTTAGGCTGGGTCAATCAAATCAGAAACGTTCTGATTGCAATGTTTTTCGCTTACTGAAAAATAAAGTTGTAAAACTGCGGAAGGTTTTTCCCTTGGCTCCATTCGATAACTTGGCTGCGTTCAATGGGCACACGTTTTTCAGCCAACATGTGACAAGTGTATCCATACTGCCAAAATATTTCAAAAGTGGGCAGTAGAGATGGATTTATTAAAGTTCCCTTTGGCTGGAAGTCACCGGCACAAATTTCCATAAACCAGATGGGTCTCGGCTGGATTTTCAGTTGGCGGATTGCACCTTTGAGCAGGTTGTATTCTGCACCCTCGACATCGATGATAAAAATCGTCTTCTTTCCACTCAAGCGATCCCCCAACAAAAGATCCAAGGTGGTCACAGGAATCAAACTGTAATGACTGGAATTATCGCTTGACCAACCGGGAATAAGCGATGCTTGAGTGCTCGCGCCGAAAAGTTTGGCAATTCCGGGGTTGTTGGAAATTCCCACCGGATAAGCCTCAACGTCATTCCAGCCGTTAATGACTAAATTGCGAAGCAACAGGCGAAAGTTCAAAGGCAGCGGTTCTATGGCGATGACATGCTTTCCAAGAGAACGTGCCAGACAGGAATAGTAACCACTATTTGCACCGACATTTACGACATGAGTTATCTCCTCCCGTAAACAATCCGAAAGCACCCCAACTTCTGCTGATTCGTATTCGCCCGTTTCCATGTCCTTCCTGCCGACAAACAAGAATCCGTGGCGGTTCTTTCTGGGCTTCTTAAAAAACCAGCACCAGTTTTGGAGGCGGCGATAGACGTTGAAAACAAACGGGAACCGCTCAACCATGAGCTTAAAAAGGAATTTGCGCAGGGCTTGCATTTCTTTGTGTAAAGCTAAAATACGTAAGTTGAATTACAAGCCCGAATGACGGGTTGAGAGGTTTGACAAGGCAGTGTTACCAGCGAAGTCTGCCGGGGCAATGCCGTAAATAGAAGATGGGGCTTGATGCAGGGCGTGAATCTGGTAGCAAATACGGAGGTAACCGCCAACGACATGAAACGAGCATTGATCACAGGTATCACGGGACAGGACGGTTCTTATTTGACAGAACTTCTTCTGGCGAAGAGCTATGTCGTCTATGGCATCGTGCGTCGTTCCAGTTCGATGGCGCGCACGCGGCTGGAGCACATTTACCGCGCGCGACATTTCGAACGCGAAAAACTTTACCTCGAATACGGCGATATGACAGACGGTTCGTCGTTGCGCACCATTCTCACGCGCGTCGAGCCGGATGAAGTGTATAATCTCGCCGCACAATCCCATGTCCGTGTTTCCTTCGACACGCCGGAATACACTGTGGACGTGGCCGATGTCGGCTCGTTGCGGCTGCTCGAAGCGTTGCGCGACCACCAAAAGCAGACAGGCAGGTCAGTGCGTTATTATCAGGCATCCTCGTCGGAAATGTTCGGCTCCACGCCGCCGCCACAAAATGAAACCACGCCGTTTCATCCGCGCAGCCCTTACGCCATCGCCAAAGTCGCGGGCTACTGGCACACGGTGAATTATCGGGAGGCCTACGGCTTGCATTGCAGCAACGGCATTTTGTTCAACCACGAAAGCGAGCGGCGTGGAGAAAGTTTCGTTACGCGCAAAATTACTCTGGCGGCAGGAAGAATCAAAGTTGGCCTGCAAAAGGAATTGTATCTGGGCAACCTCGACGCCAAACGTGATTGGGGTCACGCCAAAGATTACGTCGAAGCGATGTGGTTGATGTTGCAACAGGATCAACCGGATGATTACGTCGTGGCTACCGGTGAATCGCGTAGTGTTCGGGAATTTTTGGACGCGAGCTTTGGTCTGCTCGGACTCCACTGGCAGGATTATGTGAAGACGGATGCATTTTATATGCGCCCGAGCGAGGTGGATTTTCTTAAAGGCGATGCGACCAAGGCGCGCAAAAAATTGGGCTGGTGCCCGAAGATTTCATTTCAGGAAATGGTCAAGATCATGACTGAGCACGACCTTGACCTTGCCCAGCGCGAATTGCACGCCAGGCAATTCCAGAAAGGCTAGACATCCCGCAAATAGCCCGGTGGAATCGGCTTGCCGTCAATCTGCTCCTGCGCCATGTCGAACACGCGCACGGGGTCATATAGGCGCAGCAGCGTGTCGCGCAATTCCAGGCAGTTCTGCCGCAGCTTCGGCTGCAATTCAAGGGCTTCCTTTAATTTTTCCTTGAGCTCGTCTGGCGTGACGCTCAAGCCGTCAATCGGAAACAGACACTTGTCCAGCCACGGAAATTCATAAGGCAGTGTCGTGCCGATCATCGGCGTGCCGAAGCAGGCGTATTCCACATACTTTGGCACGGACGCTTGGTGAATCCCACCTGTGCTGATGACAAAACGGCTTCGCCGGATTGACCCGCAATAAGTTTCCCACGGAAGCCAATCGCGAAAACGTCGGCGGTCAAAAATTTTGTAGGGCCGGCCTTCAAGTTCCAGAATGAGATCAAACAGCCGTTTCCGGTCGGAATAAAGATTCGCAAAATTATATTTCACCGCCGCATACGGATCGCGAATCACCCAAAAACCACCCATTGAGCCGGTGTTGCAGAAATCGTATTCCGGTTTTTCCTCCTGAAACGGCATATCCTCCGCGCTGACAGGAATGGGAAAATAAATCAGCCGTTCGGGACGTATCACGTCCGCTGCGCGTCGTCGTCGGTCGCGATAACTTAAAAACGGTTGCGCAACCACGGCTGCGGGACGGAGTGCTGCACACGCAATGGCGTAAGGAACCCATCTGTCCGGGCTGGACAGCAGTGGAGGCTGCCAATCGTTCGCAAAGCGTGCTGATCGTGTGCGCGCCGCGATGCCGCCATAAAGATTAAAGAGAACATATTCTGCGTTTTGCGTGAACCAAAACGGACTGTTCCACCAATCCACCAGCAACATGGAAAAGTTTTTCCGGTCCTTAAACAAACCGTAAAGATGCTTCAATTCATTGGCGCGCAAACCTTGCAACACGACGTGCCGGTCGGTTTTCCAAAGCTGTTCCTTGAGTGCGCGCCAGCCGCCAGCGTCCGATTTGGCTGGCAGAATGCGCCGTTGGACACCGCGCATTCCAAGAGCTTTTGCGATGGGACGGAACAATCGCTGGCACGCAAGTTCGCCTTGCAGCCAGAGGCAATCAGCCAGTTTGATTTGCGGACTCATTTGAAATTCAGATTTAATGGGAGTTGGAATCAGCACCGAGACGTGCCGCTGTCATCATCAATTCAATCATTTCCTGGAACGAAACGCGCGGCTGCCAGCCCGTCAACCGCCGTAACTTGGCGCTGTCGCCAATGAGCAGAGCGGCGGAAGGTTTCAGCAAACCGGCATCGGTCACGGCGCACTCGTGCCAGTCCACGCCGGCAATTTCGCAGGCGGTCTGCAAAAATTCCCCAACTGTGTGTGGCTCGCCAGTGGCCACGACAAAATCCTCCGGCGTCGCGTGGCCAAGAATGCGCGTCATGGCCTCCACGTAATCGCCCGCGTAGCCCCAGTCCACGATCGCGGTCAAATCGCCCAGCACCAGTTTTTTTGTTTTGTCCTGCTGGAAGGCCAGCACGCCGCGCACGATTTTCTGCGAGAGAAATTTCACCGGGCGCAAGTGCGATTCGTGGTTGAAAAGAATTCCCGTGGCTGCAAACACGCCGAGTTCATTGCGGAAATGGCGGCAACAATGGAGGCCCATCGTCTTGGTGATGCCATAGACATTTTCCGGGTTCAGCGGCGTGGATTCATCCTGCGGTTGAGCCGGCGGCGAACCGAAGACGTGCGACGACGCGGCGTAAAACAACCGCGTCGGCGGCGAGGCTTGCGCGATGGCGTGCAGAAAATAAATCAAACCGCGAACGTGAACGGCATGACTGCGCTCAAACAAGGACGGATCGTCCGACCGCAAGCTGGCATCTTCCGCCGAATGGTGAAACGCCGGCAGATAATAACATTCGGCGGGCCGCGTTTTTTGAATCAGCGACAAAACCTGTTCTTGGTTGAGGATGTCCACCGCGTCCCAATTTTCGCCGGGCGTGCTCCAGGTTTTATGGCGGCTCACGCAAACGACCTTGTCGCCGCGACGCACGAGCAATTCGGTCAGGAAAGTTCCGTCCTGTCCGCTTGCGCCGATCACCAGGGAAGTTTTCACGTCAGACAGTGTGGATTTCCGGCAGCGGGAACAATAGTTTTCCACCGCGCTTGAGATAGGCTGCCTCGCGCTGTATCACGTTCGCCTTGAAATGCCACGGCATGACCATGAGAAAATCCGGGTTGCGCGCGTGGCCTTCGGTTTCGGAAATGATGGGGATTTTGGTGCCGGGCGTATGGCAGCCGAATTTGTCCGGGTTCACTTCAAGGATGGCCGGAAGCAATTGGGGCGTGATGCCGCAGAATTGCAGGATGACATTGCCCTTGGTGGACGCGCCGTAACCCAGCGCGAGTTTTCCGCCGCGCTGGATTTCCGCGAGCCGGGCGGGAAGTTCCTCGCGGTGCCGGTTCACGCGCTGTTTGAATAGTTCAAAGCCTGCGCTGCTGTCAAGGCCCAGTTCTTTTTCCTCGCGCAGGAATTTTTCAATCACCACCGTCGCTTCGGGGAAGGAGGAATTTTTATGCGCGACCGTCACGGCGAAACTGCCGCCATTGCTGTCGTTGAGCTGCACGTCAATAATCTTCAACCCGAACTGGTCGGTCAGCCATTTGATTTGTTTGAGCGCGTAGTATTCCAGATGCTCGTGGCAGATGGTGTCGTAGGCGTTGACTTTGAGCATGAGCGGCAAATAGCTCTGCTCCAGATGCCAGATGCCGTCGGGCGCGAGCACGTCGCGAACCTGCTCGACAAACGCAGGCGGCGACGGCAGATCGTAAAACATCGCGATGGAACTGATGATTTTTGCCTTCCGCGCGCCGGGTTGTTGTTGAAAAGTTTTTGCGGAAAAGAAATCCACGACCAGTCGCACGCCGGGCTGGTAAAATTTCTTGAATTTTTCCGCCGACGGATCAAAGCCGACGCGTGTTACGTTCGCCGGATAAAAACCCAGCGACGTGCCATCGTTGCTGCCGATGTCCAGGACCGTGTCGCCGGATTGCAACGGGCGGAGTTTTTGCAGGTGCGCGGCCTTCACTCGCAAATGTTCCACCATGGATTTATTCAGGCCGGAGCGGTAGCCGTAGGTCGGCCCGTAAAGCATGGACGGCTCGAAATTGTGGTGTAGTTGCACCAGCCCGCAGCGGGCGCACTTCACGATTTCGAGCGGCGCGCTGGCCAGTGGCTCGTTCGGAGCTTTTGGAAAAATGCCGGTGAAACATTGGTTCCCCAGATGAAGGATGGAATCCAGTTCGCGCGAATCACAAATCCGGCAGGCATTGATGACTTGATACATTTTATGAGATGTTTGGTTGAACGTCATTGCAACCGCAAGCCAAAATCACCCGCTTGCCGGATGTCCGGCGAAACAACTCAAAATCAGCGCTTGCCAGCCCGTGGGCGGGACGTTAGTAATCTGTGCTTCATTTATGCTCGGGAACTTACTCGCCTTTGCCACGTTTGAGGTCAAACGCTGCCGGTTCAGCCGGTTGATTCATCACCCGCGCGTGGCCAAACTTATCCATCCGCACGGTTTTGAGCCGGTCGTCACCCGATGTTTGGTCGAGACTGATTGGAACGGGCCGGTTTGGGACGTTGGTTCGAATGTCGGCAACATTGCCTATGAAGTCGCCCAACGCCACAAGGTCTTTGTCTTCGAACCGAATCTGAATCTGCTCTACTACTTGGGCTACAAGCTCAAGGATTGTCCCGGCGTCACCGTTGTGCCTTGTGCGCTCACGCTGGACGGCCGGCCCATGCAGTGTTCGCTGGATCCCAACTTTTCGCTGCCCAACCAGGGGCCGCTGGCGGCTACGTTGTCGGTTGACGAGGCGCTGAAAAAATTCGGACGCCCCGGCGTCATCAAGCTCGACATCGAAGGTGGCGAATACGAAGTCATCCAATCCCCGTTGTTGACCGGTCTTACCCTTATCGTGGAATGGCATCGCGAAGTCCCAACCGCCCTGGATCGCTGGCATATCAAGACCCTCGACCCCATGCACACTCTTTTGACGCCGAAGTAGGGAACAGCTTGTATCCATTGGCGTGCCGGCGACCGCTCGGATTTTAAAGGGTCCATAAAGCTTTCCATTCCAAACCATTCCAAAAATACTGGCGACTTCGGCCGTTTTGCTCTAAACTCCGCGCCCGATCATGGAAAAAGTCTTTGTCACCGGTGCCGCCGGTTTTATCGGCAGTAATCTCGTTGACCGCCTGCTCACCGATGGCAAATCCGTCATCGGCTGGGACAATTTTTCCACCGGCCAGCGCGAGTTTATTAAACCAGCGCAGGCAAATTCCAAATTCAAACTCGTCAAAGGCGATTGCCTTGATCTGCCGGCATTGACCCGCGCAATGAAGGGATGTGATTTTGTTTTCCACCTTTCGGCCAACGCTGACGTACGTTTTGGCCTCGAACATCCCGGCAAGGATTTTCAGCAGAACGCCGTTGCCACCTTCAACGTCCTGGAAGCGATGCGCGCCAATGGTATCAAAGGCATCGCCTTCAGCTCCACCGGCTCGGTTTATGGCGAGGCGGAAGTCTTCCCAACGCCAGAAAATCATCCTTTCCCCATTCAAACTTCCCTCTATGCCGCGTCGAAACTCGCCGGTGAAGGATTCATTCACGCCTACTGCGAGGGTTACGGGTTTGAAGGTTACATTTTCCGGTTTGTCTCAATTCTCGGCGAACGCTACACGCACGGCCACGTGTTGGATTTCTACAAGCAACTACTCGTCCACCCCGGCCACTTGAACGTCCTCGGTGACGGCAAACAGCAAAAATCCTATCTTTACATTGGTGATTGCCTGGATGCGATGCTGCATGTTGTCAATCGCGCCACAGCCAAACAGGCCAGACACGGCGTTGAAACTTACAACCTCGGCACCGACGAATACATTCGGGTGAACGACTCCATTCATTTCATTTGCGGTGCGCTGGACCTCAAGCCCAAACTGGAATATTCCGGCGGCAACAAGGGTTGGGTCGGCGACAACCCATTCATTTTTCTCGATACCAAAAAAATCCGCGCCACCGGCTGGAAAACCACGCTCACCATAGAGCAAAGCATCGTGCGGACGCTTGAGTGGCTCCAGCATAACCAATGGGTGCTCCAACGCCGATGAATATCACCGTCCTCGGCCTCTGGCATCTCGGCAGCGTCACTGCGGCGTGCTGCGCGCGGCATTTCCAGGTTGTCGGACTCGACTTTGACGCGGCGAACATCGCCAAACTGAATTCCGGCCAGGCCCCGCTTTTCGAGCCGGGACTCAACGAACTCATCGGTGCCGGCCTCGCCGCAAAAAAACTTTCGTTCGCAACCGATCCAAAAATCGCGTGCGCCCGCGCCGATGTGCTCTGGCTTTGCTACGACACGCCCGTCAACGACAACGATGAGTCCGACGTGAACTTCGTGCTCGTTAATCTTCGTCGTGCGCTGTTGCATTTGCCCAAAGGCGCACTGGTATTGATTTCCGCTCAACTGCCCGTTGGCACCTGCCGGAAGCTGGAGGCCGAGTTCCCACAATTCCACTTCGCCTGTTCACCGGAGAATCTTCGTCTCGGCAGAGCCATTGACTCGTTTGAGAAAGCGGAGCGTGTCGTCGTCGGCATCCGCGACGAATCCCCAAAACCACTGCTCGAAAAACTGTTTGCTCCCTTCACACCGCAGGTCCTTTTCATGCGCACCGAGTCGGCGGAAATGGTCAAACACGCGCTTAATGCGTTTCTTGCACTTTCGATTACTTACATCAACGAAATTGCACGACTGTGTGAACTCACTGGCGCGGATGCAAAGGAGGTTTCCGCCGGACTCAAAAGCGAACCGCGCATCGGGCCAAAGGCTTATCTCGGTCCCGGGGGGCCGTTTGCCGGCGGCACACTTGCCCGCGATGTCGTTACGCTCACGAAACTTGCCGAGGCGAAAAGTGAAAAGATTTCCGTCATTCCGGCCATCAAACAAAGTAACGATTTGCATCGCGGCTGGGCGCTGCGACGATTGCAATCGCGTCTCGGCGACTTGCACGGTAAAACTGTCGCCGTGCTTGGCCTGACTTACACCACCAACACCGACACGCTCCGCCGCAGCGCAGCGGTGGAATTGTGCCGGAATCTTCTGGAAGAGGGGGCGAATGTTCATGCTTATGACCCGGCGGTGAAACAATTGCCCGCTGAACTCGCCAAGGTGCGGCTCTCTTCCCAAATTACCGGGGCGCTGAGCGGCGCGGACGCCGCTGTTGTTTGCACCGAATGGCCGGAATTTCGTGGGGTGAATTGGGCGAAAATTACCCCGGCCATGCGCCAGCGCATTTTTGTGGATGCCAACCGTTTTTTGGAAAAGGAATTGAAAACTGTCGCTGGTGTCGAACATCTTTCCGTGGGTCGCGCCTGAATATGAAACTCAAAGGCATCCATGCGCTCATCACCGGCGGCAGCCAGGGACTCGGCAAAGCCATCGCCGAACATTTCCTGCGCGCCGGCGCGAACGTGGCGATTTGCGCCCGTAGTGAAAAGGATTTACTCGCCACTCGTGATGAGCTGGCGAAGCAGTTTCCCTCGCGAAAAATTCTGGCAAAGGCCTGTGACGTTTCCAGCGAAACCCAGGTAAACGAACTCGTCGCATTTGTGTTGCGTGAACTCGGCTCGCTTCATGCGCTTGTGTTGAACGCAGGTATTTATGGCCCGATGGGCGCGACGGAGTCCGTTTCGCTCGACGAGTGGCGGCGCACGATGGACATCAATCTTTACGGCGTCCTGCTGCCGTGCCGCGCGGTCATTCCGCATTTCAAAAAAAATGGCCGTGGCAAAATCATTGTTCTCAGCGGTGGTGGGGCGACCAATCCGCTGCCGAACATCAGCGCCTATGCCGCGTCGAAGGCCGCCGTCGTGCGGCTCATGGAAACGCTGGCGGAAGAGCTGAAAAATTTCCGGGTGGACGTGAATGCGATTGCACCCGGAGCTTTGGCGACGCGATTGGTGGACGAAGTTTTGGCCGCCGGTCCGGAAAAGGTTGGAAAGGCGTTTTACGAGAAGAACAAGCAATGGAAAGATAAAGGCGCGACGCCGCTTGAACTCGGCGCGAACCTCGCGGTTTATCTCGCCAGTTCGCAAAGCGACGGCATCACCGGCAAGCTCATTAGCGCACAGTGGGATCCTTGGGAAAAACTCCACGAATTCAAAAATGACTTGGATGGTGACATTTACACACTGCGCCGTATTGTGCCGAAAGACCGCGGCAAAACCTGGGGTGACAAATGAATTACGCCATCATCGGGTGCGGATTGATTGGGAAAAAACGGCTGGCAGGTTTGCCCGCCGGTTCAAAGCTTGCCGTGGCGTGCGACACAAATCCGGCCCGCGCCGCCGAACTCGTGAAATTGGCGAATACCGGCCGTGCCGTTGCCGATTTCAAACAAGCCATTGCCAGTCCGGAAGTGGATGCAGTGATTGCAGCGACCTTCAACTCCATGCTCGCCGAAGTTTCCGCCGCCGCCATTTGCGCCGGCAAACCCGTGCTTGTGGAAAAACCAGCGGGCGTTTCCGTGAAGCAGATTGATGAATTAATCGCGCTTGCAAAACAGCACAGTGTTTGTGTGCGTGTGGGTTTTAATCACCGCTATCATCCGGCGTTCATCAAAGCGCGGGAGATTCTGGCGTCCGGCGTAATGGGCGAATTGATGTTCATTCGGGGGCGTTACGGCCACGGCGGTCGTGTCGGCTACGACAAGGAATGGCGTGCCAATCCGAAACTTTCCGGCGGCGGTGAATTGATTGACCAGGGAATCCATTTAATTGATCTGGCGGGCTGGTTTCTCGGTCGCTTCACAAAAGTGGACGGTCATGCGACGACATATTTTTGGAACATGCCGGTGGATGACAATGCTTTTTTAAGTTTGCGGACGGCCAAAGACCAGACGGCGTGGTTGCATGTCAGTTGCACGGAATGGAAAAATCTCTTTTCATTCGAGATATACGGACGCCATGCAAAGTTGCACATCGAAGGGCTCGGCGGCAGCTATGGGGTCGAGAAACTTTATCACTACCAGATGAAGCCGGAAATGGGGCCGCCAGACACGAAGCTGTATGAATTTCCCGGCCCGGATGAATCGTGGCGCATTGAAATGACGGAGTTTGAGCGGGATGTTCAATTGAAGCGCAAACCGGACGCCGGTCTTGCGGAAGCGCGTGCCGCGCTTCAAATCGTCGAACAGATTCATCGGAAAAGCGGATTTGACTTTGACTCCGTTCCCCTAAAACTCTAAATCCAAGAGCTAGGAACTTGGACCCCGACTTGAAATGATTATTGCGCGTTCACCTTTGCGAGTCACCCTCGGTGGCGGCGGGACGGATTTGCCGTCTTACTATGAAAAGTTCGGCGGTTTCCTCATCGCCGCCGCGATTGACAAATATGTCTATATCACATTGCACGAAACGTTCGTGTCCGACCTCATCGTAAAATACTCCGAGCTGGAACGCGTACCGGAAGCGGCGAAATTAAAGCATCCCATCATTCGTGAAGCATTCGCACTGGTTGGCGTTGACGGTCGTTCATTGGAGATGACTTCAATGGCAGATATTCCTGCTGGAACCGGTCTCGGTTCTTCCAGCAGTTTTACAACCGCATTACTTAAAGCGTTGCACGCTCACAAAAAAAATCTCGTTCACCCCGCTGAACTCGCGGCACAGGCATGCGACATCGAACTTAACCGGCTTCACGAGCCGATTGGCAAACAAGACCAATACATTGCGGCTTATGGCGGCATTACCTGTTTCGAATTTTTGCCGGATGGCACAGTCAAAGCATGGCCTTTGAAAATTTCCGACCGGACACGAGACAATCTCGAAGACAATTTACTTCTGTTTTTTACCGGTTATTCGCGTTCAGCTTCGGCGATTTTGAAGGAACAGGATCAGAAATCGAAACAGTCTGACGCAGGCATGATCGAGAACTTGCATTTCGTCAAAGACCTTGGCCGGCAAAGTCAGAAGGCGCTTGAGGCCGGCAACCTGCAGGAATTTGCGCGGCTTATGGACGTTCAGTGGCAGCGCAAAAAACAGCGGAGCGGCGGCATGAGCAACCCCAAAATCAACGAGTGGTATGACCTGGCAACGGCCAATGGCGCGCTTGGCGGTAAACTCATCGGCGCGGGCGGCGGCGGCTTTTTGATGTTTTACTCTGAAGATAAGGCAAGGCTGCGCCACGCGATGCAACAAGCCGGACTCAAGGAAGTCCGTTTCCGCTTCGATTTCGAAGGGACGAAACTCGTCATCTCGTGACCACGCCGCTTGACATTCCTGTTGCCATTCTTGCGGGCGGCTGCGCCACGCGGTTGCGCCCGATCACGGAGAAAATCCCCAAATCACTCATATCTGTTGCAGGGAAACCATTTTTAGCGCATCAGCTTGAATGGCTTCGCTCGCGCGGTCTCCGTCATGTCGTGTTGTGCGTCGGTTATCTCGGAGAAATGATTCAACGCGATTTTGGGGATGGATCACAATTTGGCGTCCGGCTTGATTATTCATTTGACGGCCCGAAATTGCTGGGCACCGGTGGTGCAATCAAACATGCTTTGCCGTTGCTCGGTGAAGAATTTTTTATTCTCTATGGCGATTCTTATTTACCGATAGAATACCATCCTGTCGCTGAATTTTTTCAACGCAGTGGCAAGCTTGGCTGCATGACGGTTTATCGCAATGAAGGTCGGCATGACACGAGCAATGTCATTTTTCGCAATGGCCAGATCACGGTTTACGACAAAAAAAATCGCACACCGGAAATGCAGCATATTGATTACGGGTTGAGCTTGTTCAGAAATACCGCGTTTGGCTTGTTTCCCGCCGGCAAGCCGTTTGATTTGGCCGAAGTCATGGGCAAACTCGTTCGTGAAAAGCAACTCGCCGGCTACGAAGTGCATGAACGCTTTTACGAAATCGGTTCGCCTGCGGGCTTGGCGGAACTTGAAACACTGCTAAAATCAAAATCACCATGAGCTTTGCCAGACAATTTCTTGAAGAGGTTCAAAGCGTTGTTGCGCAACTGGACGCCAGCGCGATTGAAAAATGCGTGGATGAACTGGCGCGCGTGCGCGACCGCGGAGGTCGGCTGTTTATTCTTGGTGTTGGCGGCGGCGCGGCCAACGCCGGTCATGCGGTGAACGATTTCCGCAAGATCTGCGGCTTCGAAGCCTACGCGCCAACCGACAACGTTTCCGAATTGACCGCGCGCACCAACGATGATGGCTGGGCGACGATTTTTGCCGAATGGCTCAAGGGCAGCCGGCTCAATGCGAAGGACGGTCTGCTCATTTTCTCTGTTGGCGGCGGCAATTTGGAGAAAAATATCAGTCCGAACCTTGTCAGTGCGATTCAGTTTGCCAAAAAAGTTGGCGCTTCCATCGTTGGCGTCGTTGGTCGCGATGGCGGTTGCACGGCGAAGGAAGCAACTGCATGTGTCATCGTGCCAACAGTGAATCCAGCGCATGTCACCCCGCACAGCGAAGCATTTCAGGCCGTCATCTGGCACCTGTTTGTGTCGCATCCCAAACTCAAAATCGGCCAGGCCAAATGGGAAAGCACGAAGTAAAAGTGGGGTTGCAACGTGCCGTTTTTCTTGACCGTGATGGTGTTATCAATCGCGCGCTCGAATGCGATGGCCAGCCACATTCGCCGTTCAGCCTGAGTGAATTTGAAATTCTTCCTGAAGTCCCGAAGGCATGCCATCGTCTCAAGCGAGCTGGATATTTACTCGTCGTGGCGACGAATCAACCGGATGTGGGCAGGGGCGTGCTCAAAAGGGAAATCGTCGAAATGATTCATGTGGAAATGTGTCGCCGGCTTCCGATTGACCGTGTGGAAGTTTGCTATCATCCCGGTAAAGGTGCATCTGATTGTGATTGTCGCAAACCGAAGCCGGGCATGTTGTTGCGCGCCGCACGCGAACTCGGCATTGATCTCGCACAAAGCTGGATGGTTGGTGACCGCTGGCGCGACGTGGATTGCGGCCATGCCGCCGGTTGCCGGACGATTTTCATTGATCGCGGTTACGCGGAAGACATTCGACAAAAACCGCATTTTTCCGCTGGCAATTTGGCCGAAGCAGCAGACATTATTCTGCGCGAGTTCAACAAATTTTAATCATGCACACACTCAAGGATTTGAAGATAAAAATTTTCGCTGACGGCGCGGACAAAGCGGGAATGCTCCAATTAAATGCGAATCCGCTCATCAAGGGCATGACCACCAACCCTTCGCTCATGCGCAAGGCGGGGGTTACGGCTTTCGAAGCATTCGCGCGCGACATTTTGAAAAGCATCACCGGAAAGCCGATTTCATTCGAGGTTTTCTCCGACGACTTTTTAGAAATGCGGCGACAGGCGCTTAAAATCAGCGGCTGGGCGAAGAACGTTTACGTCAAAATCCCCATTACCAATACACGCGGCGAATCTTCATTGCCGCTCGTGCGCGAGCTTGCACGCGAAGGTGTGAAACTCAATATCACCGCTATTTTAACTGAAGAGCAGGTTGCTGGAGTCGCGCAGGCGCTTGATCCGAAAGTGCCCGCCTTCGTGTCCGTGTTTGCCGGCCGCATTGCCGACACGGGCGTGGATCCGATGCCGTATATGCGCGCGAACAAAAAACTTTTAGCCGGATTGCCGCAGACAGAATTGCTCTGGGCCAGTGTGCGCGAGGTGCTGAATATTTTTCAGGCGCAGGAGTGCGGCTGCGATATCGTGACCGTGCCGTATGATGTTTTGGCCAAGGCGATGAAACTGGCCGGGATTGGGTTGAAGGAGATGTCGCTCAACACTGTGAAAACATTTGCCGCCGATGCGAAGGCGGCCGGTTTTTCGCTGTAGTCAAATCATCTTGTTCACGGTCTCGAAAATGTTTTCGACCGTTACTGAGGCCATGCACGCCAGCAATTCTTCGCGTGTGCCCTTGATATCACCGCCGTCGTAACGGTAATAATCCAGATTGCGCCCCGCAACGACGGGATTTTTCACGAGCGTGAATGAATTTCCATAAGGCAGATTCGTCGCGTTCAACGTCGGCGCTTCGATGACAATTTGCTTCTTCACTTTCATCGCCGCCGCCAAGTGCATCAAGGCCGTGTCCACGCTCAGAAAGGACTGACAACGTTTCATCAGCGCCGCCGCCTGACGGAGATTTTTCGACCCAACTTGAAATGCGCGGTCACAGTCGGCCTGCGCCAAAATCACCTCGTGATCCCCGGCTTCTTCGGAACCGCCGAAAAGCAAAATGCTGATGTCGCGCCGCTCGCGATTCAATCGCCGAATCAGTCCGACATAATTTTTCAACGGCCACCGTTTGAGCGGCAGATTCTTTGTGTTTCCGGAGCCGACATGAACGCCGAGCAATTTCCGATTCGTCAATTTGTGCGCGACTAGAAAATCGGTAGCCCAATTTTCTTCCGCCCCCGACAGAAAAATTTCAATTTCATGTGACGGCAGTTTTATTTTTGCGCCGAGCAACCGTAACGCGGCGAAATTATTTTCGATCGAGTGTTTGGTGTAATCCTGGGGTAACGTGCAGTTGACAAGCCAGCGGTCGAGAGGGCTGAAGCATTCATATTCGTGGCTGATTCGCATTGGCGCGCCGATAATGCGCGCGGCGATCTGATAATGAATCCGGCTCTGCGGATGCGTGTTGATTGAGACATCATAGCGCTCGCGCCGTAACGACCAGAGAAATCGCAGCGCTTCAAATTTACCCGTTTCAATAAGGTTTTTCTGGTGAATGCGATTCAAATGCGGGTTGTTTTCGAGCAAATCTTTCGAGCCGCCCCATCGCACCAGCGCGTCAATCGTGGCGTCGGGAAAATTCACGCGCAGTTCGTGAATCAACGGCGTAGCCAGGAGCGTGTCACCAACGCCCGCAAGTGAAATGACCAGGATCTTCATTTTTTGGGAGGGCCGGCATTTCACCGTCCCTCCTATTCAAAGGCGCGAAATTTTTTCCAGCAATGCCGTCGTGGATTTGCCGGGCACAAGTGGGAAAATCACAATTTTCCCACCTGCCGATTCGACCACGTGGCGTTCTTCCTGGTTCAACGTGTCCAGGGTGTAATCGCCGCCTTTGACATAAATATCAGGCTTGGCCGCCGAAAGGAATTTCGTCGCTGTTTTGTCCGCGAAAATGCAAACACCGTCCACGCTTGCCAGCGCGGCGAGCACAGCGGCGCGGTCATTCTCGGAATTCACCGGACGCCCGGCGCCTTTCAATTCCCGCGCCGAGTTGTCTCCATTAACACCGACGAGCAGGGCATCGCCGAGATTGCGCGCGGATTCGAGATATGCCACGTGTCCCAAATGCAGAACGTCGAAGCAGCCGTTGGTCACGACCAGTTTTTTGCCGTTCGCGCGCATCGCCGCGCGCCATGCCGGCAATTTACCCCACGTAATGATTTTACTGCGCAAGTTCACGCCGTCATTTTGCCTGTATGTTATGCGAATTCAACAATTTCCACACGCGCAGCGCTTCAGTCGCGCCCCAGGCCTGCGCATCGCAACCGCGTTGCACGTGCGGCGCATCGCCATCAAGAATTTCCGGGACCTGCCCGAGGCAGCCTTCGTTCATCAATTGCTCCATGCTGCTGAGATACGCGCGTGCCGCCGCTGCAGCTTCCGGCGCTCCCGCATCGCGGGACCATGCACGCGCCAGCGCTTCGCAGAAAACTGGAAAGGTCCACGTCCATGCCGTGCCGTTGTGATACGCGGGTTTGCGGCGCGTGTCTTCGTCGCCTTCATAACGGCCACAATACGGCTCGGCGGGATTGTTGAGCAGATGGCCGCCGTGATAAATCGGCAGCGGGACAGAAACCGGCAATGGCGCAAGCGACCGCAGCCCACCCGGCACAACCAGAAATTTTAATGCGGCTTCGATGCAGCGTTTCGCACGTTCGCCGGTCACGAGACCGAGGCTGACGGCGAACAGATAATTGTTGCGAAACGCGTCATCCACTTTTGACCCGGCCGGAGATTGGCCGCTTTTTGCAATCAACAAATCCGCATAGCAGCCGCGTTCTTCGAGCCAGAAAAATTTTTCAAGTGAAGCCATGGCGCGTTCACCGAGTTCACGCCATTTTTTTTGTTCGCCGTGTTCGCCGATTTTTTCCAACTGGCGCAGCAGGCGAATCCAGAGCGCCTGGATTTCAACCGGATAACCTTCGCGCGGCGTACCGGCTGGATGATTCGTGTCCATCCAGGTGAAATGACTGGGACTCCAAATCAGCGCCGAGTCCGCGTCCATGCGGATTCCGTTCGGTGTGCCGCCGATATAATTCGTCGCAATGCTTTGCAGCACATCACGAATCGTGCGCTTCGTTGAATCAACAAATGCGGAATAAAAGCCCGGTTTGGCCTGTGCCAGTTCCTCGCACGCGACGGCGAACCACAACGGCGCGTCGGATGTGTCGCGGTTTGAAACGTCTTCGCCGTGAATGGTATTAGGCAGTGTGCCGTCTTTTTCAAGTTTTGCGAACGTGAGCAAAATTTGTTTTACTTCGTCAACCATACCGGCGGCAAGCAAACCGCGTGCGGCAATGAAGGTATCGCGGCCCCAATCGAGAAACCACGGATAGCCGGCAATGACCGTCTTGCCCTGGTCGCGTCGGACGACAAAGGCGCGGGCGGCCTGGATTAATTGTTCCTCGAAAGTTTGGTGTTCCGGCTTCGTCCGGTCATTTCCGCCTGAAGCCGGAACTCCAAACGAAGACCAATCAGCCTCTGCGGTCGCGACGAGCGTGACACTCGCCCCTTTGGGCAGCGGCAATTCAAACCAGCCCGGACTGTAAGCGTCGCCGCTGCCGGTTTGCCCGCGGCTTTGATCGGCCGGGTGGGGAATGTTTTCGCACCACTCCGGCTGCGGATGATATTCGCCACTGCTCGCAAAGGCTCGCAACTGACGGTCTGGCGCGGGCGAGAAGGCGAAACCAATTTTCTTGTCGAGAGAGTGTGTGTGGGTCGAAAAATGATATTCCGCGCCGCCGTTTCGTTTCGTTTCCCAATGAAAATTTCGATCTTCAATGTCAAAGCGCACAGTCAATCGCACGTCGGCGTCTGGCGGGAGTTGTTTGCCGTGTGCCCGGTTGGCGGCAGGCCGGCTAAAGCTAAAAACCGTCGTGTTTTTTTCCTGGAGCATTTCGGCGCGCAATTCAATTTCAACGGTGCGGCCATCGCCCGCATTGGCGACGAATTGCCAGACCGCCTGTGGGCCGGCGTCGAATGACACAAGGTTCTTCGCGTCGAGCGGTGAGAGAAAACCGTCGGCACTGGCCCAGACGCGCATCCGTTTGACGAAGACATGGCGATCCACCGGCACGCTTGGATGCAAATTCGCACCGAGCAGACAGTCGTACTTGGAATTGACGCGGCCGAGGTCAACACAAATGCGCGCCATACCGCCGATGCCATTCGTCAACAGCACGAGATTATCCGGGTTCGCGATTTGCGGTTGAGTGTTCTGCGTTACAGGATGGGCTGAAAGAAAATGGATTGCGGCGGATACATGTTGTGAGATCGCCGCGTATCGCTCCAAAACCAATTCGGCATCCGCGGCAGTTTCTTGTGGCGGAAAACAGGCAACGTGGCCATCACGAACCGCGATGGATTGAACGTGAACCACATGGGCATTTTTAATTTTCAAAGTTGCGCGGAACGGCGCGGTGTCCTGAATGAGCAGCCAATGATTGGGCGGTACGAGCGTGACCCGGCGGCAGTCCAGCAATGTCCATGTGACAACACGCGGGAAGATTTTTCGGGCTTCACAATCACGCAACATTCCGGTCAGTGGAGATTTCATGCCGCGCGCGGCGAATTCGCTGGCGGCGGCAAGAAAATTGGCTGGCGCGTGTTCGACTTGCCCGGCGAGCCAGTGCCAGTCGAGAGTGTCAAGCGTTTCAACCGGCACAATTTTGCCCAAGGCTTCCAACGCCCATGCGGCTTGTGCGCGGATACGGCGGTAAGCGTCGCCGCTTAAACCTTGCGTCGGTGCTGTCGGAGAAAGGCAATGGCAGGCGCCGGGCCCGAGCGTGAAAGTGGTTTTGTCTTTCGTGACGCCGGTCTTCGGTAATGGCTGACCGAGCAAATCAAATTGAAAAGTGGAAAGCGGAAAGCGGAAAGCGGAGACATCAAACACGAGTGAATTTTCCTTTCCGACATCGGTGTTTACGAGCACGAGCGTGGTGTCTTTGCCTTCGGCAGATTCGCGGAGCAGTGCATAAACCGGCGAATCGCCCGGACTGAGCCGCGTCAGTTTTGCGTTGTCAAAAAAACAGGGGTGGTCAGCAAGTAATTTATTCAATTGCGCGAGCTCGGAAACGATGTTGTCCCTGCTGCCCCATGCGAGGCCTGTGCAGTCGTGGACTTTGATTTTTTCAGTGGCAAGCCATTCGACGCCACAAGCAAAACCAAAGCCACCATTCGCGCTTGTCAGCGCGCAAAGACGATTTCGCAGCAGCGACCACGCACGGCCAATTGCAGCGAGGCGGTCATTGTCGTGCGTTTCGCTGTAATGGATGTAAGTGCCGACGCGCGAACTTTGGCGCAGAGCGTAGTCGAGGTAATCGGCGACTTGCCGGCCGGAATGATTTTGGAAAAGCTCGGAGTAGGCCCATTGCATTCCGCCTTCGGTGAGCAAATTTTCAGTGGCTTCCCACGAACCACCAAGACCTTCAAGCAAAAAAATGGTTTCGGGGAATTCCTCTTGCACGCGGGCAATGATGTATTGCCATGCGGGCACGGGAATTTTATAGCCGGCGTCGCAGCGAAAGCCATCCACGCCGCGGCCACACCACGTCAAAAGCGCGTCGGCGATCTTATCCCAAAGCGCGATATTGTCCTGTTTCAGTTCAACGAGGTCACCCCACGTGATTCCCCATGCGCCGGGGCTGGCGAAGGTACCGTCGGGGCTTCGCAGGAAAAAATCGGGATGATTTTCCTGCAACACCGCCCCCCAGCCGGTGTGATTAATGACGATGTCGAGGAATACACGCGCGCCAAGCGCATGCGCCGCGTAGGTGAGTTCGCAAAATTGATCAATGCCGGTGGTGCGTTGATCGAATTCGACAAGCGCCGGGTCAATCGCCGTCAAATCGAGCGCGGCATACGGACTGCCGAAACGCCCGAAACGCGCGTAGACCGTTGGTGTCGGATGCACGGGGAGCAAATGAAGAATGCGACAACCGAGTGTTTGAACGATGTGCGGCAACAAGCGTGCAAGGTCACGGAGTTTGCCGGAAGGCGGAATGACGGTGTAACCGAGCGAGTCGAGCGGATTGAGTTTTAAGTTGAGTTTTAGGTCCACCGCGACTGCGGCAGTGCGGGTCGGGCCAAACAATCGCGTGAAAGCACAGTAAATGGTGTTGGCAGTGCGGTAAAAATTTGGACGCACGCCGATGCCGACATCAGGACCTTCAGGCCAATGTTGCCAGCCTTTTGGGTCGAGCAAATAAGGTTTGGCTTTGAAGAAACCGACTTCGACAAGCGGCAATTCAATTTCCCAAACGCCGCCATTTTTTTGCATTGGCAAATCACGCCATGAGGCGCCAGCGTGACCAGGATCGCCGGCGTGTGCGGCGATGATTTCGCGGCGAAGTGCAGCGGCGCGGCCGAGATTGGTGCGAAGCAGCGCGCGCCAGCCGTTGTGCGCGGCACCCTCCCGCAGCGTGAAGCGAACGCGGTCGCCGACGAAGCATACGAGGCGTTCGCCGGGCTTGGGTGTCATGGTTGGAATTGGCCGTTCCACTTGAAAATTTTTAGCACGAAAGCGTGAAGGCACAAATCACAAAAGTGCTTTTGCGGGGTTTTCGGAAAGGGTTCCTTTGGTTTGATTTTGAAATAACGGCGTTTAATCTGGCAGGGAAGTTGCTTAAAAGTTGTTTTTGTTGTATTTGTTGGGTGAAAATGACGGCGATGGGTTTCAAGCATGGCTACAACGGCATTAAATGCAAGTGAAGAAGCTCAATTGCGGCAGACGATTGAGATGTTCGAGGTTATTGTGCAATCGCAGCCAAACGATTGCCAGTCACTGGAAATTCTCAAGGAAGCCTACACCAAGCTTGGGCGCGAGGAGGATGTCATCAACACGTCCAAACACATCGCGCAAGCCTACATGCAAATGGGGCAACTTTCGTCGGCGATTTTGGAATATGAGACAGTTTTGCAACTCCGTCCCAACGACGCTGACGTGCAGGCGGCGCTCAAACAAATCGGAGATAAAGCCAGCAATGCAGCGGTTCAGCAAATCGCTGACGTGGGACCAACGGCACTGACGCCCTCCTTGGCCACAACGGGGTTCAGGAAAAAAACGCGCGCCACGACTGTTACGGAAGTGGATGACGGCCGCAAGGCGATGTATAAAGTTTTTGTCGAAGACCGCGTCATCAACGCAGGCGATTTTGATTTGTGCTGGCGATCGCCGGATTTAACGGTGTCACCGCCGGACGTGGTCGTGCCATTCATTCACACACTTTCGGAAAAAGGCGTTTTACAGACGGAGAAATCGCTCAAGCTCCTGAGCGATAAAACGCGCCTGGCTTTTTTGCCACTGGACAAATATGAAGTGGACACCGAATTGACGCGCGGTTTCCCGATGGCCATTTGCCGTCGCTGGTGTGTGTTGCCTTTCGATCGGATGAGCAAAGCCATTTTGGTGGCTACGGCGAATCCATTTAATCAACAGGCGGCCAAAGAACTGGCTGGGACCACTCCAAACCGGTTGCTTTGGTACCTGGCGTCACCATCCGAGTTGATACAAAACATCCGTGCAGCGTTCCATTAAAGCCATGGCCAAAGTCAAATCATTCGGAGAACGGATTGCCGACGCGCTCGTCGAGGACGGCTTGTTGAGCGCGCAACAGGTGGAGGAATTGCTCGAGCAGCAAAAAAAAGGAGGCACACGCCTTGTCAAGCTGATGCTCGAAAAAGCTTATGTGAGCGATCAAGACCTGACCGTTTCCATGGGGCGCGTGCTCAACGTGCCGTCAGTCAATCTCGCCCGCTTGAAGATCCCGGTGGAGATTGCTGAACTCGTGCCGCGCGACACCGCGCATAATTACAAAATCATCCCTGTTTCACAGTTGGAAAACAAATTATTCCTTGCGATGGCTGATCCGTTGAACGTCCTCGCCCTCGACGATGTCAAGCGCCTGACACATCTCGAAATCGCCCCGCTTATCGCTTCGGAAAAAGCCATTCTCGACAAGCTCAACGCGGTTGACTCCGCCAAAAGCAGTTCAATAGAAGACATCATCCAAGATGCCGAAAAGCAACTTGAAGCTGGCGTGGAAGCCGACTCCATTGAAACCATCAAGGAAACCCTCGAGGATGTGAACCTCGACAAGCTCGCTGCCTCCAGCGAAGAAGCGCCCGTCATCAAACTCGCCAACCTCATCGTCGTTCAAGCCATTAAAGACCGTGCCAGTGACGTGCATTTGGAGCCGTTCGAAAGGACAATGCGCCTGCGTTACCGCATTGACGGCGTGCTGATAGACGCCACCCCGCCGCCCAAGCAATTGCAACTGGCTTTGGCTTCGCGTTTCAAAATCATGAGCAGCCTCGACATCGCCGAACGGCGACTGCCGCAGGACGGACGTATACGCGTGCGCGTCAGTGGCAAGGATTACGACCTTCGCGTTTCCGTTCTGCCCACCATTCACGGCGAGAAAATCGTTCTTCGCGTTCTCGACAAGACCACCCTCTCCACGGGCATTGATAAACTGGGTTTGGACCCCGAAACCTTCAAACAAGTCAAGGCCGCCGTTGACGCGCCGCACGGTTTGATTCTGGTTACCGGTCCAACCGGCTCGGGCAAAACCACGACGCTCTACTCCGCGTTGAATGAACTCAACAATCCAATTTATAACATTGTTACTGTCGAGGACCCCGTGGAATATCAGATTGCCGGCATCAACCAGGTTCCGACAAAAAAGGAAATCGGCCTCACTTTTGCCAATGCGCTGCGCTCCATCCTGCGCCAGGACCCGGACATCATCATGATCGGTGAAATTCGCGACACCGAGACCGCCGAAATCGCCATTGAAGCCGCGCTCACCGGACATCAAGTCTTGAGCACCATGCACTGCAACGACGCGCCCGGCGCCATCACGCGTCTCGACGACATGGGCATCGCGCCGTTTTTGATTGCTTCGTCTGTGATTCTTTCGTGCGCGCAACGTCTCTTGCGCCGCATCTGTCCGCATTGCAAAGAGCCGGTGACGTATCCTCCCAAAGTATTTGAAGACCTCGGCATTGATCCGGCCACGCTCGGTGACGTGCATTTTTATCGCGGACGCGGTTGTGAGCGTTGCAAAAATTCCGGTCATAGCGGGCGCCTCGCCATCATCGAGGCCATGACCATCTCTGATGAAATCCGCAAACTCATCATCGCCCGCGCCAACTCGCGTGAATTGGGCAAAATGGCCATCAGCCAGGGCATGCGCACGTTGCGCATGGTCGCGCTCGACCGCGCGCGCGAAGGCGTTTCCACGCTGGAACAAGTTCTGGTGATGACCTCGGCGCATTGATTCACGCCGCTGCGCTTAGAATTTGCGCTGGGGAATGACAAATGGCTGCGGCGTCTGCGACATCCACGGCGGCGGCTGCGGCGCCCATGAAGGTGTAATCGCAGGCTGAGTATTCGTTTGTCTGGTAACGCCGGGCAACGGTTGCAGACCCGCCGGCTTTCCAATGCCACTGCTCAGTGGCGTGAACGAAGCGCCAAACGGATTAACCAGCGGTTGAGTGGTGCCGGAAGCCGGCGATGTTTGTGGCTGGGAGAAGGCTGTGCGGCCCGGTGAAGGCATTGCCGCCGTGGCGGGCAAAAAACCCGGCTCAAGCAATTGCCTGAATTGATCCATGTCAGCCTGCTGCGCGGGATTGGGAACCGGAAAACCGGACAATTTTGACCGGTCCGAATCCGCATTTTGGCCTGCAAACAAATCATCGTTCGGCGCGGCATTCAACCGGCCGAAAATTGTTGACCGCGGATTTTCCAGACCGCCGTCGGCGGGATTGAACAAAACGGTGTTCGTGCGGTCGTTTCTGTCGCCCGAAGAATTTCGGAACGGCGTCGGGTTTTTGGAAAAAGACCAGTCATTCGTCCTGGCGGTTTTTATTTGTTGTCTTTCGTTGTAGCGTTCAATCGGCGTCGGATTTTTGGGTTGGCCGGCCGCATCGTGTTCCTGGATTCCGAGGATTTTTTCCGGCGTCATTACTCCCAGAATTTCGGCGGGTGTCATGAAGACCCAGTTCTTGCGCCGATCCAGCAATTTTTGAAGCTGCTGTCCTTCACCCGGCGGCGGCGGCGGCGCAGCGGACAGGTCATTGAAGGTGGGAACAGGCGATGCACTTTGAAGACTGTCTCGAAAATTCAGCGACGATGATTTGGTTGAAAACGGCGTTGGATTGGATGAGACCCCGCTATTGTCCAGCGAAGAAAAAATGATGGATTGTCCGGCATTCGTCGCCGGCTGTTGGGCTCCAACGGACAACGCCACCGCCATCCATGCGCCGGCCAGCGACGGCAGACTGAAATTTGCCGGATGGGAATACATCTTCAGGTTAATACACTAACGCAATGAGCTCTTTGCGTCAAAAATGAATTCCACCCCAGTCCATCTTTCAACCCACTTCACTGCCGTTCGTATTCACCCTTGCCGAGGCGCTTGAGCACGGTGAACCCGGCCTTTTTTGCGTCCGTGATGGAGAGTGGCTTGAGTTTGTGCGGCGAATTGAAGGTGGAAATGATTTTGCGCACCGGTTTTTTACACGCCGGACATTTTGTCAATTCCGGTGCGCTCACCGGCCGCCGCAAGGTGAATTTCCCGCCGCAAACCTTGCACTCGCCTTCACACAACTCGTATTCGTAAAGGGGCATGAAGCAGCGCTACTTTTTCAAAAACGCGCTGAACAAATCAATCGGCAGTGGCAGAAACGTCGTCGTGTTGTGTTCGCTGGCCATTTCGCGCATGGTCTGGAGATAACGCAATTGCAGTGCAATCGGTTCCTTACTGATCAAGGAGGCGGCCTGCACCATTTTCTCGGCGGCTTGGAATTCGCCTTCCGCGTTCACAATCTTCGCGCGGCGTTCGCGTTCGGCCTCGGCCTGCTTGGCCATTGCGCGCTTCATGCTGTCGGGCAACGCCACGTCCTTCACCTCGACGGCGGTGACCTTGATGCCCCACGGCTCGGTCTGGCGATCAATGATTTCCTGCAACTTCTGGTTAATGATGTCGCGTTGCGAAAGCAGGTCATCCAACGGCGACTGTCCCAGCACGCTGCGCAGCGTCGTTTGCGAGATGAGCGAAGTCGCTTTCCAGAAATTCTCCACCTTCACCACCGCCGCCATCGGATCAACGACGCGAAAATAAACCACCGCGTCCACCGTGGCGGGCACATTGTCGCGGGTCATGATTTCCTGCTTGGAAACGTCAATGGTCACGACGCGCAAATCCATCCTCACCATCTTGTCCACGACGGGAATAAGGAAAATCAGCCCCGGCCCTTTTGCGCCGAGCAGTTTGCCGAGCCGGAAAATGACGCCGCGCTCGTATTCGCGCAAGATGCGCAGCGCCTGCGGCAGCACGATGACCGCCAGAATGATGGCCGCCACGGCCCACGGCCCGATAACCCGGATTATACCACCGATGAGTTGTTCCATAATTTTTCTCCGTTATGTTTTTTTAGGTTTTACTTTCAACGTTAGCCCTTCGATTCCGACAACTTCGACGGGTTGATCTTTTTCGACAACGACATCGCTGACGGCATTCCAGTTTTCGCCTTCGATAAACACCTTGCCGCTCCGTGAGTCAATCCGCGAAAGCGCATTCACAGTTTTGCCGAGCATCGTCTCCCTGCCGGCGCGAATTGGTTTGAACTGCGCGCGCAAACCAGCGCCGACGACAAAAATGAAAAAAGCCGCCGTGACGAACGTCGCCGAAATAATCCAGGACAGTGATAATCCAAAGTCCGGCCCGGTGTGGTTGAACAACATCATTGCGCCGAGGAAAAATGACACAATGCCACCCGCAGTCAACACGCCATGC
The DNA here is from genome assembly GCA_049517655.1 of Verrucomicrobiota bacterium. Taxonomy (GTDB): domain Bacteria; phylum Verrucomicrobiota; class Verrucomicrobiia; order Limisphaerales; family UBA11358; genus UBA11358. The sequence continues at coordinate 439,294 of JBEKRQ010000002.1, forward strand.
GTCGGTGAAAAAATGTCCACGATGAATAACGCGATTGCCATCCCGATCAATACGATTCCGGTGACGTTGACAGGCAGGATGGACGACATATAAAGCACGAGGATCAGGGCGATGGCGCCCGCAACGCCCGGCAGAATTGCACCCGGATGGCTTAACTCGCCGATGAACCCGTAAATCACCACCAACATCAGGATGAACATGACTTCCGGTCGCAAGAATAGTTGGGCAAAGCGCTCCCACGGTTTCATGGAAATTTCCACGACACTGGCGTTCGTGGTGTGGAGCGTCTTGTTGCCAATTTCGCGTCCGTCGAGTTGCTTGAGCAGGTCCGGCATATTATCCGCGATAAGGTCAATGACGCCGATATCAAGCGCCTTTTCGGCGGTTGTCGCCTTGCTTTCGACGACGGCGGATTTGGCCCATTCGACGTTGCGTTTCCGTTTGTCCGCGATGGTTTCGATGAAACTGGAGGCGTAGTTCTCCATTTTCTTCTTCATCACGTCGTCGGTCTTTTCGACACTGCCGCTGGCGCCAATTTCAACTGGATGCGCCGCGCCGATGCTGGTGTTTGGCGCCATCGCAGCCACGTCGGCGGCCAGGGTGATGAACACACCCGCGCTGCCCGCGCATGCGCCGGACGGGGCGACATAAACGACCGTCGGCACCTTCGAGGCGTAAAAAGTCTGGACGATTTGTTTGGTGGATTCGAGAAGGCCACCCGGTGTGTCGAGTTGAATGATGAGGCACTCGTCGTTTTGCGCCGCTACCACATCAATCGCGCGGGAAATGTAACTGGCCGTGGCCGGACCGATGGCGCCATCAATTTTAATCAACCCGACTTGTGCGGCTTGGGTCGTCGCGCCCAAGAGCAGCCCCGTAATGATAATGAAATGCCAACGCTTCATAACTTTTCCAGTCAAAGTCCACACTAACAAAAAGCGCGGCTACAGCAAACAATTTCGCCTGGCTGCCAGCCGGTGGTGGGTCTATTTGCTGTAGCGTGCGCTGTCCTCAGCGCACTGAAATCAGCTGGGACAGCCGACACTACAGTTCATAGTCTGCGACTGCCCGTCCTGCACTAGCGCGCAAAACTTTCCGCCATGGCCACGGCCTTGCGCATGGCCATGGATTTGTTGACGGTTTCCTGAAATTCGCCTTCGGGCGTGGAATCGTTCACCCAGCCGCCACCGGCTTGCACGTAGGCCTTTCCGTCCTTGAGCAACGCGGTGCGGATGGTAATGCAGGTGTCCAGGTTGCCGTTGAAGGAAAAATAGCCGACACAGCCCGCATACGGCCCGCGCGTGGTCTGTTCGAGTTCGGAAATAATCTGCATCGCGCGGATTTTCGGTGCGCCGCTGACGGTGCCTGCCGGAAAGGTTGCGCGCATTAAATCGTAAAGCGATTTGCCGGCGGAAAGTTTTCCTTCAACCTGCGACACGATGTGCATGACGTGGCTGTAACGCTCGATGGCCATCAGTTTCTTCACCTGCACACTGCCGAAATCGCACACGCGGCCAATGTCGTTGCGCGCGAGGTCCACGAGCATTACGTGTTCGGCGCATTCCTTGGGGTCGGCAAGCAATTCTTTTTCGAGCGCCAAATCTTCCTCTGGCGTCTGGCCGCGCTGCCGCGTGCCGGCGATGGGCCGGATTTCAACTTTTCCGTCCTCACAGCGCACGTGAATTTCCGGCGACGCGCCCACGAGCGAGAAGCCGTCCAGCTCCAGCAAAAACATATACGGCGACGGATTGATGGAGCGTGCGGCGCGATAAACGTCAATGGGCGACGCCTTGGTTGTTGCTGAAAAGCGATGGGAACCAACGACCTGAATAATGTCACCCGCGGTGATGTATTCCTTGGCCTTAAGGACGTTGGCAAAGAATTTTTCTTTCGTGACATTTGATTCAAATGCAACCGCTGGCATTACGTCCGGCACGCTCACGGGGTGATGTTCACTCGGCTGTTCGAGCAGCGAAACCAGCCGCTCGACTTCGCTGACGGCATCCTCGTAGGCTTCGACCGAGCTTGTCGCGTCGTCGAGAAATGCGTTGACCAGGACGGTGATGGTCTGCGCCACACGATCAAAAATGAGCAATTGATCGGCGATGAGAAAAACCATCGTGGGCGTGCCCAACTCATCCTTTGGCGGACGCGGCACAACCGGCTCGATGTCGTGAATGAATTCATAGCCGATGAAACCGACCGCACCGCCGGTGAACCGCGGCAAACCGGGCAACGAAACCGCGTGATATTTCTTCATCACGCGTTCGACAACAACCAAGCCATCCTTCGCGTCCTTGCCGACAACAGCGGTTTCGACGACCTTTCCGTTTTCAATGACTTCAACGCGGTCGCCGGTTTGTTTGATGACCGCGCGTGGATTGCAACCGACAAACGAGTAGCGTCCCAGATGTTCACCGCCCTCGACGGATTCAAACAGGAATGATTCGCCCTGCCCGCGAATTTTTCGGTAAGCCGAGAGCGGTGTTTCAATGTCGGCCAGCAGGCGGCGTGTGACGGAAATCACATTGCCCTGCGCGGCCAGCTTCAAAAAACCATCCAATGTTGGCGAATACATGCGGCCAACAGCCTAAACGATTTGGTCGGGAGGATGCGAGCCGTAAAAAAGTTAGTCAAGGCTCGTCGGGAGACCCGCCCTCCCCATGTCATTTCTTCCCGTAAATTTGGGTAGTGTCTTAATTCGAAGTTTTTTATGATTTTTAACCCTTCCACTGGTTTTGAAATTTGTGCGGCTTGCGTGAGGCGATTGATGTCATCCAAGTTGCTGCATCTTACTCAATTATTCACAGCCATTCACCGATGCGGAAATACAATGAACACCGGCCTGTTTTTGAAAAATGTGAATAACTCGTGAACAAAAGTTAATATGTTATCCTAGAAACTTTTTACCCAACTCCATAATGATAACCTGTCGAGCCGAAGACTCGTTACAAGTTAAGCGGAGATAAAATTTCCCGCCGAGACAGATGCAGCCGCGAGGCGCATCGCCTTCCTGTAAGGGTTTTCGAGGCTCGGCGGGGTTTTTGTTTTTATGGTAAAAACAGAGCGCAGTGTGATAGGGGCCGACTACATGTAGCGCAATGACACAAAAAGCACGGCCAGCAGGTGATAATCTCATGACAGAGAACCTGCTGGCCGTAGGCCAAAAAAGAATGGGCACGTAAGCTAACAGGCAAACCCGGCGTTTCTACAGCCCCGGATTGCGAGTTCGAGTCTCGCCGTGTCCACTCTCTTCAGAAACAATATAATTTGTCGCCCAGTAAAGCAACGCTTTTCTGGCAAATTCGGATTGAGTTAAGCCTGATTGTGTTATGGAGGCATTAATCATTTTTCGCTCTTCGGCACTCAAGCGAATGGAAATTCCTGGGGCTTTTGCCTTACGCTTTGGAATTTTGGGCCTGCCAACTCTTTTTTTCATTTTTTAGAATCGTTCACAATTGCAGCCTGAACTGCTGTTTTCGCATTCACAAAGGGCGAAAATGACGACCACTTTCTTTTCAGTTGGTAGGTTATTTGCCATGACTCTTTTTATTGTCTGTAATATTTGTAATACATCAACATACAAAAGTCAACATATTTTTTGTAATACAATAACAATTCTTTGTAAGCTGTTGATTAAAAATGAGAAACAGTTAAAAAAATCTTATTGACGCTCTTGACTATCGAGGAGGGTGTGTGATACTTGAAGGAGTGTTGTCGGCTATAAACAACTGCTTTGAACATTGGGGGTGTAGTGTGTCTATAGCCGTAAAACGAAACTTGTGAACCAAACTGATGAGCATGGCAATTCCCCTAACAGAACTAATTGAAAATCCAGAAAGAGTGGATGAGTTGGTGCAGGCACAGGAATATTGTGCTTATTGTGGCATTGTGCTTCGGGAGTCAATTACTGGAAAACGCAAGGTGCCTAAAGGGCAAGCGTGCAGTGACTGCTACTACGAGCAAATAGGCGAGGGAATTGAACAGCATCCTATCGTCTCTGGAAAAGTGCGGCGCGGTTAAAAGGTTTTAACCTATTTGATTGCCGATTCAGGCTTTCTTGGTTAAAGTTGCTGGGAAAAACAACCTCCCAGGGTTAACTCATGGTTACTTATTTTCTCTCGAATGACGAAGTGCGCGCCTATTTGTGTGATTTTCTTGTGCGCTTGGAAAGAGTTGATCCGATTCCAACCGTATGGTGTCCCCTGACATTGTCTGGCACTAACCTGCTTAAACAGATGATTCCTTTGATGAAGGAAGATCATCCTGAACTAGCCAAAAAAGTCTCAACCATCGGAGTCGGGATTAAAAATAAGACTGTCAAGTTTGAAACAAAATTCCCAGAGCGCGACATTGCTAATAAGTGTGTGCTTCTGTTTGACTCATCCACGCACACGGGCGGAACGATGCGCCGCTGTGTTGCTGAAGCCTTAAAACTGGGCGCATCCAATGTTGCCACATATTCATTGGTGATTAAGCGGGGAAGCTGTTTTATTCCAACGTTTTGGGGCGTGATGATTAATGACACAGACCGAATATATTTCCTATTAGATAAAATCCCCAATAACAGGCTTGATTCAGGCCCAGAAAAAGACAAGGCTGGAAAAGACAGAAAAATATCATGCGTTCATATTGCACACCTGTCTGAAGACCATCTCAAAAAGCCAAAAGTGAAATGCGGTGTAATTTCTTTAGACCGCGTGACGTGGGGAGACCGACACTTTGATATGCAAGCGGGTGAAAATAAAGAATGCACATACGTTTTGCAAACAGGAAGCAAGATAGTCGGTTATATGTCGGTGCATTTTTCAGACTCCACCTGTTTGTTTGTCACAGAAGTCGCGGTTGGTAAAAAATACCAAAGCAAACGGAAAGGGAAAAACCAACGCAAGGGGAAGGGATATGGTGCAATTTTAATGCGGTTTGCTGATACTTTAGCGCGACAATCCAATTGCCGGTGTGTAAGGCTTAATGCAATTGAGGGAAAAATCCCATTTTATAAAGGATTCGGCTATCGAAGGATTCCGGGGCGTAAGCCAATCGTGTTGGATAATGAGAAATATTTTCCAATGGAACACAAAGTCGTATATCTTCCACTCAAATTAAATCGATAAAATCAGCTTAAAAATCTGATTTCAGATTAAACAATTCCGTGCCGTTCTTTGCGAGAACGAGACCTTTTCAGCCCCATTTTGCCAGCAACAATCCGGCGCACCATGACCTGACATTTTCAAATTGAGACACTACCCGGCGTTTTGAGTTGCGGCTCCGTTATTTTGAACGATTTGCCGTCCTTTTCCACCGAGCGAAAAAAACACGATTTGTAACCTTCATGGCACGCTGCGCCGGTTTGTTCCACTTGAATGAGCAACACGTCACCATCACAGTCAAAGGCAATGTCTTTGACTTGTTGCACATGACCGCTGGTTTCACCCTTCATCCATAATTTCTGGCGTGAGCGGCTCCAGAAATGTGTTTTGCCAGTTTCGATGGTCTTTTGGAGCGATGTGCGGTTCATCCACGCCATCATCAAGACGCGACCGGTGCCTTGCTCCTGGATGATGGCGGGAATCAGGCCGTTCGAATCAAACTTCAATTTGTCGTAAAAGCTCATGCGCCATTTATTTCACCACAAAGACGCAAAGCCACAAAGCTGAAAAACACGGAATACAAAAGAATCCTGAAGCTTCAGAAAGCTTTCTTCATTCCGCCTTTGGCGGCGAATTGGTTGGAGCAGTAACATTCGTTGAAACATTTGCGGCCATTGCATTTGTCGCTTTGTTCTCGCGCAGGGCGATGCCGGCTTCGAGGCCGTGTTTGAGATTGGCGTATGCCGTGTTGGTCACGGCGGCAAGCTGCGCGCGGGCTTCGGCATAACGTCCGGCAAGCATTTTGGTTCGGGACAGATGAATGTAAACGCCCTCGCGCTCGACATCGTTGTGGGCGATTTGAAGCGCGTTGGTCCACGCTACAAGCGCGTCATTGGTGCGGAGGGGGCGGATGCCGTAGTAGCTCTGCGCGTAATCGGTCGCAAGCGGGAAATTGTCCGGGTCGAGTTGCATGGCCTTGCGATAAAGCGCGAGTGACTTGTCAAAAACCTGTTGCTCGTTGATATGATAAAACTCCCTTGCATCCTTGCGATAAAGATAAACCACCGTCGCGAAATTTTCATAATAAACCGATTCCGTCGGATTCAACTCAATCGCTTTGGCAAGATACGCAAAGGCATTGGTTATCGGGCCATACTCGGTGTAATAGTTGGCAAGATTGTTCCAAGCCGCCGGATCTTTGGGGTCAAGCTCAACAGCCTTTTGATTCTGCCGCATGGCGGCTTCTTCCTCACCGATGTCATTTAAAAAACTGCCATAAGCGAGATACCCGTCAGCAAAGTTCGGATAACGCCGCAAAAAATCTTCATAGCTTTTGCGAACGATATTCAGCCGGGCCATGATGCGCCGGTTCAATTCCTTCCTCGACTCGCCCGCGCCTTGCGCCGCGAACGCATTATTGTCCCGAATCCATTTGCTCACCTCCGCTTGCGCCGCGTCATCCCCGGCCATCAATTGATCCAATTCTTTTTCCGCAGGGTCATTGGGATTCGGAATCGAAACCGAGACGCCGGAGGTCTGCTGGATCACATTACTGACCGCCAGCGACTGATTCGTCGCCACCAGCGCGCCCAAAAGGCCGATTAAAAACCCGTTCACGTTGACAACGTATCACTTTGGCAGGATGAGTCGAGGAACAAGCGAGGGTGCCGACATTTTGCAGTCAGGCAATCAGGGCAATCCAAACGATGAGTCCGGCAAGCGCGGCCAGCGTCACCGGAACGCCCAATCGAGCAAAATCCCAGAAGGAAATTTTGATTCCCAATGCGCGCGCCTGTTGAACCACGATGATGTTGGACACGCTGCCGATGATGATAAGACTTCCGCCAAAGCTGTTGGCCAGCGCCAGAATGTAAGCTGCAGCGGGCTGCGAAAGATTGATGACTTTGAGCAGCAGCATCACGGCCGCCGAGTTGCTAATCAAGTTGGACAGCCCCGCAGTCGTCAGAGCCAGAGTGACTGGAGCGTTGAGATTGAATCCGCCGTGCGCCAACCATTGCATGGTCTGGTCGCCGTAGCCGGCGGATTGAAAAGCGCCGGTGACGACGAACAGTCCCATGAACAAAACAAGAATCGGCCAATCCACCAACCCCAGCAAATCATCGGTGCGAAACTTGGTGCTCGCCAAATGAATGCCGGCGGCGGCAAGGGCGATGATTTCCTTGGGCAACGGGGAGAAAAACAGGCCAATAACCACCGCGAGAATGATCAGTCCCTTGATCGTGTGCGGCTGATTGAACGGATAGGCTTGATGCTTCAGTTCATCCGGGGCGGGCAAAGAAGATTGCAATGTTTTGCGCGAGAGCATCCAGATGATTCCGTAGGCGGCAGCCATGGCAAAAATGACCGGGACACTGCTCCAAAGCAGATAACGGCCAAAACTAAGGCGGGCAACCTGTCCAATCATCATGTCCTGCGGATTGCCAATGAGCGTTGCCGCCCCGCCGATGTTGCTCGAAATTGCCAGCGCAATCAAAAATGGGACGGGATTGATTTGTTTGCGCAAAAGCGCGGCTCCGGCGATCGGAGCAAAAATGTAGCAAACGATGTCGTGATTGAGAAAAGCGGACAATCCGCCGGTCACCACCATCAGGATAAGCAGAAACCATGCAGGATGTCCGAGTCGCACCGAAATGCCATTGGCTACTTTGTTATAAAATCCTGACAATCGGAGTTGGGCTGAAATGACAAAGAATCCGAAGAGCAAAAAAATGGTCGGCCAATTGATGTAGGAAACGGCATCGGTTGTGCCAATGCCGCCAAAAATCGTCATGGCAATTGCGCCAAGCAGAACGATGCCCACGCGATTGAGTTTCAAGCCCGGCACACGCCCCATCGCAATTCCAATGTAAGTGGCGGCAAAAATCGCCAAAATGACTGGCTTCGGATGAGAAGCCGCAGTGGCAGTGGCAATCAGGCTGGTCATGACGCTCAATTGAATTGCGATGCCTTGGGTTTGGTTTTCATCGTCTCATCAACGGGCGTTAAAAGACGATACCCATACCCTCGGTGTGTTTCCAACACCGTACACATGATTCCCGGTTTTCCGCCTCAAGCCGTGATCGGCGCAACCGCGCTCACTTCACATGCCGCATCATGTTTTCGCCGCCGAAGGGATTCGGCGCACGTAGAGTACATTCAGGATCATCGCTCCACTGACCGTCCACAAGGAAACGATAGTGGTGTGTGCCCGGTTCCAATCCCACCGTTATCCGCCACACGCCATCCATGCCCTTTTGCATGTTGATGGGGCGTTCCTGCCAACACGTGAAGTCGCCCGCCAACTGCACACTTAACGCGCCCGGCGCGCTGAACGAGAAGGTTTGTCTTCGGGTATTGCCGCTGCTCTTTAGGTTCATTTTCTTTAACATAAGTTCTTCACTTTCCATGCGCCCATTATATCATGGGCATTTAATTGTTTGTCCATTCTCATGATGAGAAACTCTGACCCCCACGAAACTGAACAAGTCCGTGTTCCACTCGGACGGTGTGCGGGGTGGCTCAGCCGTCCTGCGAATGTTTCGCCCACACCATGCCACTGCGATAAAAATCACCGCCGCGAGAAATACATATCCGCAAAGTCAGCTTTCGCCACTCGCATCCTAAGCCTGAAACAGCGCCAACGCAAACCTCAAAAAACCCTGCTCGTTGATGCCCCAGCTGCGTGGAATTGGTGACCGTCCCATAAACGGCGCAAGCTCCGTCGTGACAACCAGTTGCGACCGATGCAGTCGGTGAACCAACGGCATAAAATTTTTACCATCCCCTCTCCTCCTTCACCACGCCCCAATAAACGTGGAGCCGTTTTTCCGAGGTAAAGTTTCACGGTTTTGACGAGCACGTCAGCTTCGAGTTGCTGGCTGCGGGTGGCTGGTTCTTCGAGCGCCTCGATGTTGTTTTTTTGCTGGAAAGGAAAAGCGGTGACGCGGGCGATGACGGCGGTTCTGTCACCTCCGATGCCGGCAAATTACCCCATTTTTGACCATGTTAAACCCTGCAGGTTTTTTGCGCCTGAACGCAACTTTTTCCCACTGTGGTTGTTACTACAATGGTCAGGTAAAACCTGAACAACTTAAATGGGTTTTAGTTCCGTAAGAAATCTTGTCGCGTCGGTTGCCGAAGCTGCTCCCGATCAATTCGACGACTGGCACAAGGCGTGGCGCGCGGCGGTGGACAACGGTTCGCAAGAGCCGTTGTTGGCATTCATTGCGCGCGAGCGCGGCCTGGCCGATGACGTTTTTCTTCTGCGGCTGGCGAAGGCGCTCGACCGGCCGTTTGTGGATTTGCACAAATATACGATTCCAACAGAGGCACGCGGCAAAATTTCCACGAAGGTCGCCTTTCAATACTCCGTGCTGCCGGCTGCCGTGAACAACGGCACGTTGCAGGTTGTCGTCAGCGATCCATTCAACGTGGCGATGATGAACGCGGTGCAGTTCGACGCGCACATGCCGGTCCAGTTCGCGCTCGCGCCGAAAACCGAAATTGAAAAAGCGCTCAAAAAATACTACGGCGTCGGCGCGGAAACACTCGAGGAACTCGGCGAAGGCGAGCCGATGGAATTGGAAATCGCCAACGACAAGGAAATCACCGAGGACGATCAGGAAGCCAGCGTCATCAAATTCGTCAACCAAATCATTTGGGAGGCGTTCAAGGACCGCGCGACAGACATCCACTTCGAACCGGCGGAGGACGAGTTGCGCATCCGTTACCGCATTGACGGCATTTTGCATCAAACGCCGATGCCGCCGCAGCTCAAGCGCTTTCAGGCCGCGCTCATTTCACGCATCAAAGTGATGAGTGGCATGAACATTTCCGAAAAGCGCCTGCCGCAGGACGGTCGCATCAACGTTCGGATCAAGGGTGAGGAAATTGACATCCGCGTTTCAACCGTGCCGACGGTTTACGGCGAGAGTGTTTCACTGCGTTTGCTGACGCGCGGGAAAATTTTCCTGAGCCTCGACAAATTGGGTTTCGCGCCAAACGACGAGGCGATGATTCGCGACATCATCATCAAACCGCACGGCATTTTCCTCGTCACCGGTCCAACCGGTTCGGGCAAATCCACATCGCTTTATGCCTTTTTGAGCGCGATCAATTCGGTTCACAAACGCATCATCACCATCGAGGAACCGGTCGAATACGAACTCAAAGGCATCAACCAAATCGCGGTGCGGCCGGAAATCGGTCTGACGTTTGCAATGGGTTTGCGCCACATTTTGCGCCAGGACCCGAACATCATCATGGTTGGCGAAATCCGCGACTTGGAGACCGCCGAAATCGCCATTCGAGCGTCGCTTACCGGCCACCTGGTGTTCAGCACGTTGCATACGAACGACGCGCCGAGCGCGTTCACGCGGCTCATTGACATGGGCATTGAGCCGTTTCTTGTGGCGTCGTCGGTCGAGGCTGTCATGGCGCAACGCCTCATCCGCACGATTTGTCCGCATTGCAAAACGGAGCAGAAGGTCGAGCGCGACTACTTGCTGAAGATTGGTTTCCCGGAAGAGGAGATTGGCACGGCGAAATTCTGGCATGGCGCCGGTTGTGAAGATTGCCGGCAACTCGGTTATCAGGGCCGCAAGGGCATTTATGAATTGCTCATTCTTAATGAATCAATGCGCCCCCTGATTTTGAACCGTGCGCCGGCCACGACGATTGCCCAAAAAGCCATCGAGCAGGGAATGCGCACGCTCCGCACCGATGGCTGGACCAAGGTCAAAGCCGGCGAGACGACCATCGAGGAAGTCCTGCGCGTCACGCAAATCGAGGAGCATTTGGACGCGTTCGTCGGTGACACCAAAACTGAAATGTGGGTCAAGGCATAATGAAAAATAAATGCAGAATGCAGAATGAAGAATGCGGGAATTTCTGTTATGTTTCGCTTTCCGCCTTCTGCCTTCTGCCTTCTGCCTTCTGAATTATGGCTCGCTGGCAATTCTGCAACATTCTCCAGGTCGACGGCGGCACGCATCGCCTCTGGCAATTTGACGCCAAGGGCGGCGGTTTTGCGCTCAACCGCGGGCATCACGCCGCGCCGGGCGAATCGCTGCCGTTCAACGTCATTGCCAAAACATGGCGTTCGTTGTGGCAGCCAAAACTAAATGTCGCGTGGCTGCCGCCCGAGAATGTTTTTCTCCGCGTCATTGAATTGCCCAAGGGCGGTTTCGGGGAAACGCTGGCGATGGTGGAGTTGCAGTTGGAAAAACTCTCGCCGATACCCGTCACGCAAATCGTCTGGACGATTCATATTTTGCCGCGTCGAAGCGAGGCAGCGGGAGACACGGCGGATTCTGGTGAACCCAGGCCGGACGACTTGCAAACGGTCATTGTTGTGATTGCTGCCCGCCACGCTGTTGAAGAATTTCTGGGCAAGCTCGAAGACCGGGGTTACCTCGCCGACCGGCTCGAAGCGCCGATGCTCGATCAATTGGAAGCCACGCCTGCGGCGGGGGACGGCGCATGGATTTATCCATCGGCCTTTCACGGCCAGAATGCCGCGCTCGTGGCCTGGTGGCGCGGCGGAGCGCTGCGAAATTTGAGCATGATTGTGCTGCCGCCTGGCAGCGACCCCGTAAAGGGTTTGAAAGAGCAACTCGCACAGTTGGCTTGGGCTGGCGAATTGGAAGGCTGGCTGGCCGCGCCGCCGTCCTGGCACTTGATCGCCGAAGGCGCCGTTGCCACGGAATGGGAAAACGCCTTGCGGGCGGGTTTGGGTGAGCCAGTGCATGTCGTGCCGCCATCGCCGTTGGAGGAATTAGCTGCGCGCACAGCCTGCCGTTCTGTGGAAATTTCGCAAGGCGGGACGCACGTTGCATTGCTGCCGCAGGAATTTTCCGTGCGTTACCGTCAACAATTCTTTGACCGTTTGTGGCTGCGCGGGTTGGTTGCCGCCGGCGTGGTGTATGCGGTGGGCGTGCTGATTTATTTTTGCGCGACTTATGTGCTGTCCGTTCACACCCATCGCGCGGAGCGGGATGTTGCGGACATCAGTCTCAACTACACCAATGCAATACAGCTCAAGGCGCGATTTGATGTGCTCAAGGAACGGCAGGATTTGAAATACGCCGCGCTGGACTGCTGGAAAATCGTCGCGGAACAATTGCCGGATGGTATTTCGTTGCAACGGTTTAGTTTTTCGGATGGTCAAAAGCTTTCCCTCAGCGGCACAACCACGCCGGAACAAATCAACGGCCTTTTTGATTTTAACAGTGGATTGCAAAAGGCCAGGCTGAACGGCCAGCCGGTGTTCAGCTCCGGGGGCGGCGAGCCGCTTGTTTATCATCAGAACGGCAGCACGGTGACTTGGAACTTCGGCCTGCCACTTCAACGCGGGAAGGACGTGCCATGAGAAGATTTTTCGCGCAATTGCGTCCGCTGGAACGCCGGCTGGCCGTCGGCGTTTTGGTTGTTTTGTTTCTTGTGCTGAATTTCGTGTTCGTCTGGCCGCATTTTTCAGATTGGGGCAGGTTGCAGCGTCACCTGGAAGATTCCCGCCGAAAACTGGAGCTGTATCAAACGACGATTGCCGAGGCGGCGAGTCGCCAAACGCAGGTAAAAAACCTGGAGAATCAGGGCGAATTCATAGCGCCGGAAGACCAAGCCATCAATTTTTTGCGCACGATTCAGTCACAATCCGCCGAGAGCGGCGTGGGCATCGTCAGTACTTCGCGGCAAACGACCCACACGAACGAGTTTTTTGTCGAACTGACGCAAAACATCAACGTCATCGCGACCGACCAGCAACTGGTTGATTTTCTTTACAAACTAGGTTCCAGCGCCTCCATGATTCGGGTGCGCGACTTGGAATTGCAACCCGACCCGGCGCATCAACATCTCAGTGCCAACATCCGGCTCGTCGCCAGCTATCAAAAAATGGAGACGACCAATCATTTAGAGACCGCAACCGCAAAATCAAAATAACCGTGAAAACAACCGCACTCATCCTGCTCGCATTTTTAACCGGCCTTGACCTCCGGGCGCAAATACCGCCCAACCTGCGCCCCGTGCCGCAACGTTACAGCATGCCCGCGACAAATGCTGTCGCCAGCGCCGCGACCAACATGGCCGCCGTTCCGTCGGCGCTACCTTTGCCGCCGGCCTTGTTGACCGTACCTGCTGCGCCGCTGCCTTCGCCGGGGCCAAAAGAGGAGTTGACCGCACCTGCCACGCCGCCACCTTCGACTGGGCCGAAAGAGGAAATGGTTCCCGCCGGCGACATCAATTTCCAGGGCGTGGACATCGATCAAGTGCTTGATGTTTATGCACGGTATGTTGGGCGGACGCTGTTGCGGGCGGGTTTGCCACAGGCAAAAATTATTCTTCACACGGAAACATCATTGACCAGGAGTGAGGTGATTCAGGCATTGCAGGCGGTGCTTGCGCTCAACGGCGTCGCGCTCATCAACGTGGGCGACAAATTCGTGAAGGCCGTGCCGTCGACGCAGGCCAATCAGGAAGCTGCGCCGTTCAACAAGGACACCGCCGCACAATTGCCCGACGTGGGCCAATACGTCACGCACATCGTCCAATTAAAATACGTCAAGCCCAGCGAAATGACGCCGATTCTTCAGCCGTTTGCCAAGTTGCAGAATTCCATTCTGTCCATTGACAGCAATGGCATTCTTGTGCTTCGCGACAACGCCGAAAACGTCAAGCGAATGCTGGAAATGATTGATCAGATAGACGTGTCGGTGCCGGCGGAATACATCTCTGAAGTCATTCCCATCAAATACGCGCTGGCCGACGACATCGCCAATGCCCTGAACAGCCTCGGTGGCGGCGGCGGGAGCACGGTCAGCTTCGGCGGCTCAACTGCCACGACACCCATCAGCGGCGTGGCGCGCCCCAGCGGCACAACGACAGGGACTACTACACCGGGTCAATACCAGCCGCGAACGACGGGCACGTCGGCAACCGGCGCGTCCACAGGCGGCGGCACTTTCAGCCAGCGGCTTCAGTCCATCATTCAACGCGCCTCGGCGGGAACGCCGGAGCAAATCCAGATTTTTGGCCAGACAAAAATCATTGCCGACGAGCGAAGCAACTCGCTGCTCGTTTTCGCCACGCGGGCGGACATGGAGAGAATCAAGGAAGTTGTGGGGAAGCTGGACGTGCTGCTTGCGCAAGTGCTCATCGAATCCGTCATTGTGGATGTGACCCTTGGTCATACATTTGCCCTGGGAGTTTCTGCGGCACAAAATCCAAAAGTTCTCAGTCCAAGCGAGCAAATCATTGGCGGCGGCGGCATGAACAACGGCCAGACGTTTATGCATTTTCTCCAGTCGGTGACGACGAATGGCCTACAAACTAATGGGTTATGGAGTAGTATTAGTTCTGTGATAACTTCTTCAGGAGGCACGAATGCGATCTTTGGCAATAACCTACCGGGTGGCTTCAGCTATTTTGGCAGCATCGGCCCGACGTGGGACGTAGCGCTGGCGGCAGCCGCCAGTGACAGCAGCGCCACGGTCATCCAACGTCCACGCATCCAGACTTCGCAGGCGAAGGCGGCTTCGTTTTTTGTCGGCCAAACTGTGCCGTATGTCACCGGTAATTCCTATGGCTCCACGTATGGTAACAGCGCCAGCTATTCGCAATTGTCAGTGGGTGTCGAACTCGATGTCACGCCATTCATCAATCCTGACGGCCTCGTCGTGATGGACATCAACCAGGAAATTGATGAACTCAATGGTTATACCTACATTGACAACGTTGGTAACGTGCCTAATACAATCAAACGATCGCTTTCCTCTGAAATTGCCGTGAAAAACAAGGACACCATCATCCTCGGCGGATTTGTCCGTTCCGATAAGAGCAAAACCAAGAGTGGAATTCCGTGGCTGCAAGACATTCCCCTGCTCGGCAACCTGTTCTCTCAACGCAATGACTCGAAGGATCGCAGTGAAACCATTGTGCTGATACGCCCGACGGTTTTGAAAACGCCCGAACTCGCCGCCGTACAGGCCGTCAAGGAACAGGAACGGCTGCCGGGTATTTCCGCTGCCGTAGCGGAAGATACCGCTGACGAACACAAACTAGTTGAAGCCCAGCGCAAGGCGGAACAGAAACGCGCTGCAGCCGAGCAAAAACGCGCCAAGTCTCAAGGTGACCATTTCAACCCCGTGTCGCCGGATAGTGCGATTGATACCAACGCCGTCACATTTCCGAATCCGTAATCATCCGCTGGATTGGGTAGTGTAGTTGGTGTATAGTATTAAAATATGAACCGTTCCGGAAACATATTCCATTGTTTGGGCGCGCTGCTTTTGCTCGCGGCAGGTGCGGGCCGCGCGGAGACCGTCTTTTGGTCGGACAATTTTGAGACCAATACCCCCAGCCGCTGGACCACCAGCAGTGTCTGGCGCATTGGTTCGCCAACCGCAGGCCCCGGAACCAATTCCGCCGGTTTCCGTACGCATTCCGGCACCAACTGTGCCTCGACTCAAAATTATGCCTACAATTCTGACACCCGGCTCATCTGCACGAATTACAACGGTGCCAGTTCTTTTGTGGTTCCTCCCACAAATCAATTTCCCCGGCTGCGTTTCTGGCATTGGTTTAATTTTGCGAATGCTCTGGGCTATGTCGAAATCAGCACCAATAACGGCGGCAGTTGGAATCAGATTTCACCAACATATCCTCCTAATCTTCCTAATCCCAACGACACCACCAGCGGCGGTGTCTGGTCGCGTCCGTCCATTGATTTAAGCGCCTTCGCCGGACGAAGTGTGCAGATCGCTTTTCATTTTACCTCCGGCGGCTGCTGCGGCAACGCCCAAGGCTGGTATGTGGATGATGTTGCCGTGGTCACCGACACGCCGGTTTTCAACAACCCGAAAGATTTTGAGTCGGGCCTGGGCGATTGGTCGGTGGATTTTGGAACTTGGGAAATCGGCAAGCCGACCAGCGGGCCGAATGCCGCGCACACCGGCACCAACTGCGCAGCGACCATTTTGGCGGGCAACTATGCGAACAACGTGGATACAAGGTTGATCAGTCCACCCTTTGCCGTTCCCACAAACAGCAGTCCGTCCTTGCGCTTCTGGCACTGGTATAATTTCAACAATGCGTTGGGCTTTGTTGAAATCACCACCGACGGCAGCACTTGGAATCAGATTTCACCGACTTATCTCAACGGTAACACCGGTGGTGCATGGATCAACGTTTCCCTTAATTTGAGTGCCTATGCCGGCCAGACAGTGCAGACGGCTTTTCATTTTACGTCCGGCGGCACCGGCACTGCTGTCGGCTGGTATGTGGATGACATTTCACTGATCGCGTCACCAACTCTGACCATTCCGCCAACGCAGACAATTTATGCCGGGCAAACACTGACGGTGACCAATTACGCCACCCTCTTTCCCGCCGGCACGCCGATATTTGGACTGGTCTCCGCTCCGACGAATGTTGTCCTGACAATGAACGGCGTGTTGACATGGACGCCTGCAATCGCACAGACCCCAAGCACGAATACCATTTCCGTCAAGGTAACGGACAACAACGTGCCTCCCTTCAGCGCGACCAACAGTTTCGTCGTCCAGGTATTATTGTCGCCGCCCGTTTTAACGGTTCCGCCAACGCAGACGATTTATGGCGGACAAACGCTGACCGTCACTAATTCCGCCACCAACAGCATTTTCCCAAATTGCACATTCACATTCGGAATCGTTTCCGCCCCGACAAATGTTGTCCTGACAACGAACGGGGTGTTGACATGGACGCCCACAATCGCACAGGTGCCAAGCACGAATACCATTTCCGTCAAGGTAACGGACAACAACGTGCCTCCCTTCAGCGAGACCAACAGTTTCGTCGTCCAGGTATTATTGCCGCCGGCGCTGACAATTGCCGCCGGCGCGCATCTGATAAACGGAAGCGTCCAAGTCACATTCAACACCCTCTCGAACGTTACCTGGCGGATTGACGTCTCCACCAATCTGTTGAGCTCGAGCTGGCTGCCATTATTCACCAACACGGCAAGCCCAAGTGGCACAATACAGTTTACCGATCTGCTGGCCACAAACTACTCTTGGCGTTTTTACCGGGCGGTTTTGCAGTAACCCAGCCAACAACGCTGCGCCGATTATCGCCGGAAATCAGTGTCACTTCACCGGCGGCGCATTGGTGTCCGTGCCGATGGAAAGCATTTCCTGCAAGCTGCGAATCGGGTGCAGCGGCATCAGCAGAAATTGGGGAATGTAAACCGGTTCGCTCGCCGGCTTTTCAAGCGTGCCGGTGATTTTGTATTCAAACAATTTGCTTACCGGCCACAACGCCGTGCTGACCAGTGGTCCAACCACCCACGTGTCGCGCAGCAATTGGGCGGTGACGTGTGCGTTCACCCGGCTTTGCAAATCCACCGTGCCCGAATATTGCAACCGCATCATCGTCGAACGGATTTCCAGGTCGTCCGAAAATGCCATGCCATTGGTCATGGCAAATCGCGCCGCAGCGTCCGTTGCGCGGCTGCTGCCAAGACCCGGCGTGACCGTGTTCAATACCGGCGACAAAATGCCGAAAACCGGGACATCCCAAATCAATCCGTCGTGCAGATTGGCCCGACCGTATCCATTCCATGTCCGCCAATTTTTCGAGTTCGCGCTCGTCATGACGAACTGTCCGCTCAACACGCCTTCCAAATGATTTGCGGGTGACGACAAATCATTTGCCAATAGATGCAAGTCCGCGTTTCTGACATTGGCCGTAAATCCAAAATCCGCGCCTTCCTTTGGACGAAAATCAAAATGGGCGGAGCCATTCGCGTTCCCACCGTAAAACGACGCCGTCAAATTGCTCAAAATCAACGTCTGACCCAGCCAGCGAATTTCTCCAGTGATGCGTGGCGTTTTGAGTTTCAGCCATTCGAAAGGCGCACCGTCCACGTCAAACTGCAAATCCGCGTCGTCCGCGCCGCGCAATGGCGCGTAACCGTTCATGCGCACCGTGCAAGGCCGCCCAAAGCGATACGGCTCCATTATTTTGCCGGCCTTCGGTCCAATGGCGCGCGCCACCACCCCCGGATCGGCGGTGCTGAAGCCGTTTGTGAAATAAATCCGCCACGAATTGAAATCCACCGCGATGCCGTCGGCAGTCATCGTTTGTACGCCGGTTTGCAACTGTGGCTGGAAAAATTCGAGAAACCGGTTCGTGTAGCGAAACGTGCCTTCAACGCTGCCCACAGTTTCACCGCGAACCGTGAAATTCGTCAGCGCCATGCGCCCGGCTGCGCCAATACTGTCGTAATCATACAAACGACCCCGCACGTCCGCGTCCAGAAACAACGGTTTGGTGAACGTAAAAAATTTCAAGCTCCGTTCGGCATTGCTCGTCGTCAGGAGCGGCTGGATGGCTTTCGGGTTCAACACGCCGCGCACGTGCCAGTGATAATTTCTCGAGTTGTCATTCTCGATGCCGGCGAGTGCCAGTGCGCCTTCAGGCCGCGTCACGACGAGATCAGGCAGGCGCCAAACGAGGTTTGAATAGGAAAAATGCCCGCGCGCCGAGTCAACGGTGACGCCGCGAAACGCGCCATTCGTCACAGTGAATTCGCCGGCAAGCCGCACCGTCGGTTGCACTTCACTGCGCCAGTCGGGCTGGTGCCCTGTCCACGCCGGCAAAATCAGCGAACCGCCGGCTTGCAGGGATGGCGGCTGTGTCCACGAAAATTGCGCGAGCCAGTCCTGTGTTTTTTCAGTCAACAGCGCGGCAATCGCGCGCGGATCGAAGCATGATGAATTGATGAATGTGAACTCGCGCGTGCCGACGTTCAATCGCATGCTGGCATTGAGTTGGCCTCCGTCCAATTTGGCGGACAAGTTTGTGACAGCCAGTTCCGGCGCGCTCCAAAACCCGCTGCATGAAACCGAACGCGCGTTCAGTTTCTCTGATTTCAATTGCGAGACCTGCGCGATCCATTCGAGTTGATACGGTTGTGCGTTTGTCCACCAAGCCCACGAAGGGTCGGAATTGGCAGACGTTCCGGCGCGCGCTTTCAACCTGGCGGCGAATTGAATTCCTTGCGCGAGTCCCCATGGCGTGTCCACATAGGGGGCGCTGGCCATCAGGCGGACCAAAAATGAAAGCGGGTCGCGCGCATCGCCGTTGACGACCAAACTCAATTGCGGCGCGCCGGCAAGGTGGATTTGGCGCAGTGTATCGGCAAATTTTTGCAAGCCCGCCTGCCGCGCGGCGGCGTTGGTCGTTGGGCCATAAAAAATTTTCCAATCACGCAACGCTGAAGCATGAGCGATGTCGCCGGACACCGAGAGTTTTGCGCCCGCGAAATCAGCCTGAAAATTATCCAGTGACCACGTGTCGTTTGCTTGAAATCTCAAGTAGGTTTGGATGTGGTCGAGGACAAGCGCGTTCGTCGGCGAGAGCGGCCAGACAAACTTGCCCTGGTGCAAGACGAGTCCGTCAATTTGCAAGCGACGATGCAGCAGCGCGCGATAATTCAACCGCAATTGAATTTGTTGAAGCGAAAACACCGGGCTGTTGGTCATCCGAGCACGCCCGATGTGAACATTGTCCGCCACCAATCCCCGGGTAAAACTCAAACGCAAACGGGCATATTCCAGTTCAACTCCGCGCGTGCGGAGCGTTTCAACGAGCGGTCGCTTCAGAAAATCCGGCAGGCCGATTTTGTCAAGCCATAGGACGGCGCAGGCCAAAACGAGCGCCGCAAAAATCATCGCGCGGCGAAGCTGGCGGAACAGCGTCCGGCATTTCCGCCAGAAGCCAGTTTGATCGCGCATATCAGGGAACGTTGGCCGGAATGGTGAGATAACTCAAGACGAACTGATAAAGCACCGGCGGAAACACGAAGGCCCACCGCTCGCCGTCGAGTGTCATGGCGGCCAATGCGGTTTGGGCAGTGGGAATCTCCGTGCCAAAATCCACTGTGTTCTTTGTGCCGTTTTTAAGCTCGACCGTGATTTGTAAATTATCCGGCTTGAAACCGTATGACGCGGCGTTAGTTGCGTCTGGAGCGATCCAGCCGGCAGCGGTGAGTTCGCCCAGCCTGTGCATGGTTTCCTCGATGGCCGGCGGGTTGATGATGCCCTGGGAGCCGGGCGCAAGCGACCATTTGTTCGGCCCGTTGTGGACGAACTGCCGCGTCTTGCCGTTTTGATGCAACGTAATCTGTGCCACGTCGTTTTCCGTGAAATTCCAAATGCGACGCTCGCGGAATTCCCAGCCCGCTTCAGGCAGGCGATTGAAATCTTCCAAGGTCACGTCGTAAACAAAATCCTCGTCCGCGCGCCGCACAAAAACCTCCTTATCTTGCGTCGCGCCGAACAATAATTGCGCGATGACGGCGTTGGTATCGCCAGCCGTCGAAAGCAAGGTAATTTGAAACGTGTTCGTCGCCAGTCCATAGGCCGGCAAATCCGGCGCGGTCACAACGTCCTTGACGAATTCCGCGACGCGCAGGCCGGCGAGGGTTTTGATGAATTGTTGCACGCTCCCGGTGTCCGCCGGGAATTTTTCTCCAACCACGCGCCAGTCATTCGTGCCTTGCCGCTGCAAGGTGAAATTATTCCGGCCTCGCATTTCAATTTCGGCGATGGGAGCGGACAATTCGAGCAAATAGGGATCGCGAAAATCATTCACCGTGCCACGCCACGGCGACAAAGGTTCTTTGGCGGTCGTCGCAATGGCGTTCCAACCTTCACGTTTGGCATAGACTTGTGATGCGTCGTTTGTGGGACTTTTGCCGATATGAATGGCGGTCGTAAAGTTCGTGCCGCAACCCAGCCACAAATCAATGTCGGCGGGTTGCAGTCCGAGTGCGCTGAAATCCGCCTTCGTGTCGTCACTGATGAATTGCGAAAGGCCGGCGGTTTGCAAGCGTTGGAGCGCCTCAATGATCCGGCTATTGTCGGCGCGCGCCAGAAGCGGTCGGGTCATGCGCCAGAGATGATTCGTGGCATCACAGTGGAGTTCGATGACCTTCGTGCCGTTGGTCAGGACAATCCAATCGGGCGTGCTGCCGTTGAAATTTACCAGCGCTGTGTCACGCCAATCATTGGCCGAGTGCGGAATGAATTTGAGCCAATCCGCGTCTGCCACGAACGCGCCGTCAATGCCGACAACGCGCAGAAAAACCTGGTCGCCGGGTGAAGTTTTATTGCCGACCTGAAGATGCCAGCGTTGGCCGCCGGCTTGTTCGACCACGAGGGAAATTTGTGGCGGCTCGAAACCGTATTCCGCATCAGCATTACGTTGTTTGCGAAGCTCGCCGGCGCTGATGCGGGTGGCGGGTGCAAGTTTTTGGAGCGTGTCGAGCAGAGCTTCGACGGCGGCGGACTGCGCGGGGTATGAAATGGGTTTGGTCAGCAGCCACGCGCCGTTCGTGCGGTCGGCGCGAATCTCAAGCGCGTTGGCGGGAATGACCTGGACGCTGGTGACGGCATTCGGGCGCAGACCCGGCAGGATGCAGGACGATTCCGCAATGGGTGGCCGCAGGAAATGTTGAAAAACAAAAATGAACGCGAACAATGCCGCGGCGATGACAAACCAAATCCAGGTGTTTTTCGAGTTCATTATTTTCTCCGCCGCAGCCAGACCAACCCGCCGAGCACCAGCACACCGCCGGGCAACGCGCCCAGCAACAGCCAGCGGACATTGCGCTGTTGCACCCGAGTTATCATGAGCCGGAATTCGACAACGGGACGCGGCCCGATGCCTTCGAGCAAGGTTGGGCGATCGAGCAACCAATTGACCGCGTAGCCGACGAAATCGCGATTTGCGCCGGATTCAATTTGACGGTTGTCTAGGAACAACGAATCACCCGCAACAACGATGCGCATGCTGCCGCGTGGGTTGGCGACGCCCTTGACCGGATTTTGTTCCACCGCCGCCATCAAGGGGTAACGGTTCGGTGGCAGGCCTCGTTCGCCCACGAGCACGGAATTAGGGCCGGAGAAGGCAAGCTCTTCCACCTTCAGCACATCGGCGGATGGATTTTGCCGGCTTATGCGGCTGACGGGCCGCGGCAAAATCAATTGCAACGCGAGTTGTGTGAGCGGATTGACAACGGGATGCTGGCTGAAGTTTAGGACGACCACGTCCTGGCCGGAAATCGTGTGTTCCGGGTCTCGCACCACGTCGGCGCCGACGTTTACATCCCATTGCTTGAGGATGTCTTCAATGCCGGTCGGTTCTCGAATGGAAGAATAGTCCAGCAGCACCAGCAGCCGTCCGCCTTGCGAGAGATAGTGGTCCATTTTTTGCAGTTCGAGATTTGAAAATATCATTCTTGGCCCCGCGATGATGAGCAGGTTGCAATCCGCCGGCACGGGATTGTCGCCAAACAATTCAAGCGGCTGCGCTTGAATGTAGTTTTGTTCCAAAATGGCGGCGAATTTCAGGTAGCCGGTTTCGCCGTTGTCGGTGAGCGACGGTTCGCCATGGCCTTGCAGAAAATATGCATTGAACGGCTTGGGATTTGTGACGGCAAGCAGCATGGAGGTGAACATCATCTCGCCGCGAAACGCGACGGGTTTGCGCTGGAATTCGAGCTGCCTCTGATCGTGATTTTTGGCCGGCATCTGTTCGAGCGTGAATTGCGTCAGCGCGTCGCCGTTGGCAACTTTGACGTGCTTGTCGCCGGCATCGAAGATGATCAGGTTTTTGTCTGTAGGCGCGTTGAGCTTGTATTGTTCCTTGATTTTTTGCGCTTCGCCGGCGTCACGCACGTAATCCACGGTCCTCACGGAAATGTTCGGGTTGACCGAGCGATACTCGTTCAACAACGCGACAATGGTTGGGTAGAAATCATCCTGCCTGTCGTAGTACAATGTCACGGTGATGTGGTTTGTCAGCGAATGAAGAACATTGACAGTGCGCGGGGATAATTCGACGCGCGTCTGCGAACTGAGATAAAATCGTCTGGGGAAAAGTCCGCCGAGATAATTCACCATCACCATGACGGCCAGCACCAGGACGATTCGCACAACCACGTCGAAGCCGATTTTCCATCGGCGGCCTGGCAAAAAACTGGGTTGGGGCTTTGGATGGGTCGCCATTTTATTTCCAGCGCCGGCTTTCCACCACGCGCAGGGTTAAAAACAAAAAAAACAGTGTGAGGCTCACGTAAAAAATCACCGTGCGCGTGTCCACCACGCCGCGCGTGAAGTCGTCCATTTGTTTGAACAAATTAAAATAGAGCAGCAGTTGCGCTGGCCACTGTTCCGTTGCCGGAATCACTTGTGCCAGATACGCCACGATCAGCAAAAACACTCCGGCGGCCAGACTGATCATCGCCGCCACCACCTGACTGCGTGTCAGCGAAGACGTGAAACAGCCTATCGCAAGAAACAGGCAGCCGCTCAAAAAAATTCCCAGATACATTCCACCCACCATGCCCGCGTCCAGGGCATTCGTTTGATTTGTGAAATGTGCCACGATGAAAAGGCACGCGAGCGTTGGCAGCCACATAACCATGTAAAAAATCAATGCCGCCGTGAATTTCGCCGCGACCACCTGCAAATCGCGCACGGGTGTGGTCATCAGCGTTTCGTAAGTGCCGGAGGCTTTTTCCAAGGCGAACAGCCTCATCGTGATCACCGGCGTCACGAGAATTACAACGACCCAAAACAACATGCTGTTGAAAAATAATTCCGTGACCGGCATTGAAAACGGATTGCTGCCAAGGTTTCTGATCAACATCACAAAACTTGAGCCGATCAAAAATGTGACCGCCGCGATGACAACGTAACCGGTGATGGAAAGGAAAAACGCCGCCAATTCCCGGCGCATGAGCGTCCAGAAAATTTTCATTCGCCTTCCTCCCCTGTCGCGCCGTAGCGAAGCGAAGGCGGATCGAATTTGAGAAACGGGTTCATTCGCCTTCCTCCTCCTCGTTCGGCTTCGTGACCTGCACGTAAATGTCTTCCAGCGAATGGCGGTTGCGTGTCAATTCGCGCAATACCCAGCCGTGTTGCAACGCCAGTGTGAAAATGATCGGACGCAAATCCAATCCATCACGCGGCGTCAGGGTGCAGTGTTGAAATTCATCTTCGCCCGCCGATATGGTGAAATGTTCGATCTCCGGCACTTGCGACAAACATTCGCGCAGCGCGTCGGGCGGTGCGGCAAGCTCAACGATGGTTTGACCGCTCCCCGCCATGAGCCGTTGCAAATTTTCCGGTGTGTCGGCGGCGAGAATTTTACCGTTGTGCATGATGAGCATCCGGTTGCACATCATTTCCGCTTCGGGAAGAATGTGTGTTGAAATCAGCACCGTGTGCGCCTGGGCGAGATTCTTGATCAATTGCCGCACCGTGCGAATCTGATGCGGGTCGAGGCCGATGGTCGGTTCATCAAGGATGAGCAATTCCGGATCGTGCACCAGCACGTCCGCCATTCCCACGCGCTGCCGATAACCTTTCGACAATTGCCCGATGATGCGTCGGCCCATATCCGCCAATCCGCATTGTTCCATCACCGTGTTGACGCGCTCGCGCAAACGCCGCTGGCCAAGGCCCTTGAGCCTCGCGCGAAATTTCAAGTATTCGCGCACGCGCATTTCGGGATAAAGCGGATTGTTCTCGGGCATGTAACCAATTCGCCGCCGCACCTCCGCCGATTCGTGGAACACGTCGAAGCCCGCGACGCGCACCGTGCCGGATGTCGCCGGCATGTAACACGCAAGAATCCGCATCGTCGTGCTCTTGCCCGCGCCGTTTGGGCCAAGCAGACCGGCGATTTCGCCGCGAGCGACCGTGAACGAAATGTCCGCAACCGCCGGGCGACCCGCATAGCGTTTCGTCAAGTTCGTCACTTCAATCATCACGTTATCGTTCATCGAAGCCTCACGGAGTTTAGCCTGAAAATCATGATTTCGGCCAACAAAAACTCCACCCCGAAGCAACTGCGTGTTTCTATAAACAGGCAAATCCGGCATAAGATGCGTTCAAAATTTCATATGCCGGCTTGACTTTGCCCCCTTGTCCGCGCAAAAGCAATTTCAAGGTGCCTCCGCCATTTGAAAATTTTTATGCCGTTTGGCGAATGCCTCCCGGTGCGGCAGCTCTTTTGCGCGATGCAAACGATATGCCACCCGAGCGTTTACTCCAATCCATTTGGCGGCATCAATGCTTGCGCCGCGACCAGCTCAAAACTGCGGATGGAAAAACCGTTCGCGTTTTGCATCCCGGTTTTGCCAGCGTCGAAGGCGGGCCGGATTTTCGGGGCGCAGTCGTTCAAATTGGCGACGGTGCGCCGCGTTCCGGCGACGTGGAAATTGACCTTCGCGCCAGCGGCTGGCGCGCGCACGGTCACGACCGTAACCTGAATTTCCAGAACGTCCTGCTTCACGTCGTTTGGGAGGACGCGCGGCAACCCGCGAGCGCTCCTGCAGTCCTGTCACTTAAAAATTCGCTCGATGCGCCCCTGGACGAACTCAGCTTGTGGCTGGGAAACGAGTCGCCGCGCGCGCTGCCCGAAAATTTGCGCGGCCAATGTTGCGCGCCGTTGTGTGAATTGAGCGAATCACAACTGACCGAATTGTTGCGCGAAGCCGCACGCGTTCGCCTTCAAGCCAAGGCCGCGCAATTCTCCGCACGCGCGCGGCATGTTGGTTGGGAACAATCGCTTTGGGAAGGACTGTTTCGCGCGCTCGGCTACAAACACAACGTCTGGCCGATGCAAAGTCTGGCTGAATCCCGTTTGCGTTGGGCAAACGGAGCGAATTCAGTGTTTATGATGCAGGCGCGTTTGCTCGGCATGAGTGGCTTGCTGCCGGCGGAATTGACTCGCGCGGGGAAAAGCGCCGACGGCTACGTGCGGCAGCTTTGGGATTGCTGGTGGCGCGAACGCGAGGGATTCAGCGACTGCATTTTGCCGCGCTCGGTCTGGAAATTTCACGGACTGCGCCCGGCGAATCATCCCCAACGCCGGCTCGCTCTTGTTGCACATTGGATCGCATCCGGTGATCTCGTTCAAAAACTGGAACGCTGGTGTGCCGCCGGAGTGCCAGACAAATCCCTGCTGGTTTCGCTGCGCGGGATTTTTGAAGTGGAGCGTGACGAATTTTGGTCGTGGCACTGGACATTCCGGTCGGCCCGTTTGAAGAAGCCGCAGCCGCTGCTGGGTGATGCGCGCGTGACGGATTTGGCGGTCAACGTGATTTTACCGTGGCTTTGGACGCGGGCGGTCGAAGGTAAAAACGGAAAATTTCAGCGCCTCATCGAACATCGTTATTTTACGTGGCCGCCCGCCGGGGACAATTCGGTTTTGCGTCTGGCGCGACAGCGTTTGCTCGGAGTCGGGAAACACTGCGCGTTGCAAAGCGCCGCCGCGCAGCAGGGCTTGATGCAAATCGTGCGCGATTTCTGCGGGTGTTCGAACGCCGTGTGCGAGAATTGCCGTTTCCCGGAATTGGTGCGCGGCTGGCACGGACGGATGGCTACTTGATTTCGAGTTTTGCGAACGGATCGTTCACGAAACCGCCGGATTTTTGTCCGGGCAATTCTTGTGCTGGAGCCGGGTGATTATTTACCGGTATTGTCGCGTGACCACCTTCAATTAGCCGTGGATTTTTGGCGCGTTTGTTGCGTGGGAGAGGGCTGACCATCACGTTGATGCCGCGGCCCATGCGTTTCGGCTCAAAATCGGGATGGCCGTAAGCCGCAATGTCGGCGAGAAATTTGTTGACGACTTGAAATCCGAATTCCGTGTGCGCCATTTCGCGTCCGCGGAATTTCAGGACGACTTTCACCTTCATGTCCTCGCACAGGAAATCAATCGCGTGGCCGACTTTCACGCCAAGATCGTGCGGGTCAATGCGCGGGCTGAGTTGGATTTCTTTGACAGTCGAGGCGTGCTGATGCTTCTTGGTTTCCTTTTCCTTCTTGGCCTGTTCGTAACGGAATTTGCCAAAGTCCACCAGCCGGCAAACCGGCGGCGTGGCTGTGGCGGCGATTTCAACAAGATCCACGCCATGCTGCCGCGCCATGGTGAGCGCCTCGTTGAGTGGAATGACGCCGAGTTGTTTGCCGTCCACTCCAATGACCCGGACTTCGCGGGCGCGAATTTTGCCGTTGACCCGGACAAACGAAACGGGGGAAAAACTGCGTGGAGAAAAAGGGCGGCTCAAGACACCCTCATCGGTTGTGGCATAACTGTAAATTTTCGCATCAAGCAGACTGGCACGGCCAGTTCAAATCCTGCGCACTTTTAAGCGTTTCCGGCCGCGTATGCAAGCAAATAATTGGTGACAGATTCAAAAAATCACGGTCCGATTTCAACGGCTTTAAGCGCGGCTTCATGGATTTGCTTCACTGGAACTTTTGCCCGCGCCGCCCGTTTTTTGCATGATTCAAATTCCGGCGCGGTTTGAACCACTTTTCCGTTGAGCCGGCCAATTTTCACGGCGACAGTGCCAAACGGCGTTTTGACTTTTATGAATTCGCGCCGCAGTTTGCGCCGTTCCGCCACTGTCCGCCGCACGCCAAACGCGCTTGTCTCGCGTAAAATCATTTCACTGAATTTGTCCGCGTCGGCCTCTGCGCACAGGACTGCGAGCAACACGCCGGGCCGGTTTTTTTTCATTTGAATCGGCGTGTGGAAAACATCCAGCGCGCCGGCGGCAAAGGCCTGCTCCATGAAATGGCCGAGGATTTCCGCGTTGATGTCGTCAAGATTTGTTTCAAGCACCGTGATGCGGTCCGTTTCCCAGTCCAACGCGCCGGTGACTTTGGGCTTTGGGCTTTGGACTTTGGTCTCGGTGCCGAGCACCGCTCGCAACACATTCGGCCTGGTTTTGTTGTCGCGCGAACCGAGGCCAAAGCCGATTTTTTTCGCAACCAAATTCTGCATCGGCCCAAAGCTCTCAGCAAATTCGGCAAGCAACGCCGCGCCGGTGGGCGTGACCAATTCATGCGGTTCGTCACACTGCGTCACGCCGATGCCGCGCGTGCCGAGAATCGCCAATGTCGCCGGTGCGGGAACAGGAAAGCGTCCATGCTCACAATCAATCCAGCCGGTACCTTCAATGACCGGCGAGGCAAGCACACGCGGTCTGCCGAGCATTTCAAGCGCGATGCAAGCGCCGACGATGTCCAGAATCGAATCCACTGCGCCGACTTCATGGAAATGCACGTATTCCGGCGGCAAGCCATGAATTTTCCCTTCGGCACCGGCGATGCGTTGGAAGACGGCAATGGACTTTTTCTTCACCCACGGCGACAATTTACTTTTGGTAATGAGCTTCTTGATTTCGGCAAACGTCCGGTTCCCGCCGTAATGATGTTCGTGTCCATGCCCGCGCACTTCGCACTTCGCACTTCGCACTTCTTCGAGATGCACGTCAAATTTAATCCCTTCGATGCCGGTTTTTTGTTTGCGCGCGATGTGCAAGTGATGGCCGCCGAGCCTCAATTTTTTCAACTCGCGCTCCAATTTTCGCGCGTCCACGCCCAAATCAATCAGCGCGCCGATGAACATGTCGCCGCTGATGCCGCTGAAAATGTCAAGATAAAGCGTTTTCATGTTTGCGATGCCAATGCATTGATTTGACTTGCGGCATATCCGGCACCGAAGCCGTTGTCAATATTCACAACCGTCACACCGCTGCCGCAACTGTTCAACATGGCAAGCAGCGCGGCCAGTCCGCCGAAACTTGCGCCGTAACCGACACTCGTCGGCACGGCAATCACCGGCTTGGAAACCAAACCCGCGACAACACTTGGCAGCGCCCCTTCCATTCCGGCAACAACAACCAACACGTTCGCGCTTTGAATCGCTTCGAGATGCGGGAACAGCCGATGCAAACCGGAAACGCCGATATCGCGGATACGCTCGACTCGATTGCCCATGATTTCCGCCGTCACCGCCGCCTCCTCGGCCACCGGCAAATCGCTCGTGCCGGCGCAAATGACGGCGATGAAGCCGGCATTTTTTGGCAAAGGCTTTTTCCCGATGGTCACGCAACGCGCAAGCCGGTGATGAACGGCGTGTTTGAATTTTTTACGGAGCGCGCGGGCATGTTCGGGTGTGACACGGGTCACGAGCACGCGCTGTTCGCGTTCCAAAAGTCTGGACGCAATTTTGACAACCTGCCCCGGCGTTTTGCCGGAACCGAAAATCACTTCAGGAAAACCCTTGCGCAATGCGCGGTGCATGTCCACCTGCGCAAAGCCCAGGTTCACGACCGGCGCGGATTGAAATGCGCGCATGACTTTTTCGCGCGGGATTTCCCCGGCGCGGAACGCCTCCAAAAGTTTTATGGCTTCACCGGTTGTCACAAGGGCAGCATGGCTTTTCCGCACAAAATTGGAAACGGGATATTTTAATGAAATCAGTGGTGATGCCTAAAGAGCCGTTGCCGGTTTTCGAACAGGTACCAAACAATGACCACGTTGATGATGAGCACGACCAAAAGTCCGATAGGAAATTGATGGTGCGGTGTCTCCGGCCGGCGAACCAATTCAAAAATTTCAATCGGGATGAAAAACGCCGATTCGCCAATCGCCAGCCAAATCGCCCACTTGGCGCGAAACGCCAGTCCCAAGCCCAGGACGAGCAGAAATAATCCGCAGAGAAAGGTGCCTGATGCCAGCATGCGCAGGTTGGTCGGTGTGATGGTGCCCAGCCAGTCGCCGATGTTGCCAAAAAACCTGTTTTCAGGGTCGAGATGCATCCACCGCAGGAATTGGTCGAACAAGTCCTCCAAATCCTTTCCCGCCAGCGCAAAAATTCCCAGCGCGGCGAGCAACAAAACTAGGCCCTTGAAAATTTTGATGCCGCTGATGAGGTAAAGCATCGGTGCGCGCTTTTTTGGCGCCGTGGGAGTTTTTGCGTTTTGAGCCATTAGCAGATTTTTGTCAGCAGCCAATCGAGCAATTCACCGATGGCAATGCGCTCCTGCCTGCCGTCATCGCGGTAACGAACCGTCACGGTGTCCTTCTGGCCGACCAGCCGACCTTCCTTTGCGCCTTCCAACGTCTCGAAATCCACCGTGACACAGAACGGTGTGCCCGCTTCGTCCTGACGGCGGTAACGGCGGCCAATCGCGCCCGCGTCATCGTAAAACACGTTCATGTGCGGGCGCAACAGGTCGCGAATCTCAAGCGCCTTCTTCACGAGATCAGGTTTGTTCTTGAGCAACGGCAGCACGGCGACCTTGATGGGCGCGATGCGCGGATGAAATTTCAACACCACGCGCGTCTCCAACTTTCCTTTCTCATCCGGCATCCGGTCTTCGTGGTAGGCATTGCAAATCAGCGCGAGAATTAGACGATCCACGCCCGCGGACGGTTCAATCACATGCGGAATGTATTGGCCTCTGGCCAGACCGTCAGCGTCTTCACGCGCCGATTTTTCAATTTGCTCCGGCGTTTCATCCGGCTTCACCGTCTTCGTGAGATATTTTTTCCGGTTCTCGTGGTAGCGACGCCAGAGTTCGTCCTGTTTCTCTTTTGGCAATTTGCCCCACGCCGCGCGGAGTTCCTCGTCGAACACGCCCATCGGTTTGCCGGAGAAACGTTCGTGCTGGCTCAAATCGAAGTCGCTGCGCGCGGAAACGCCTTCGAGTTCCTCTCCCATCAATTCACCCTGCGCGTCGCGTTTGCTGAATGGGAATTTGTAGAGAATGTCAACGGTCGCACGCGCGTAGTGCGCCAGTTCCTCCGGCTTCTGCCAATACTCCACAAGCGACTCACGCGGCAGACCGACGGATTCATAGAACTGGACCCGCTCCTCGACCCAGTATTTAAGCCACGCTTCCCAACCCCAATTCGATTGCGGATTGCGGATTGCAGATTGCGGATTAACGTCGCTGACCT
Source organism: Verrucomicrobiota bacterium (assembly GCA_049517655.1). Classification (GTDB taxonomy): domain Bacteria; phylum Verrucomicrobiota; class Verrucomicrobiia; order Limisphaerales; family UBA11358; genus UBA11358. Next base: position 470,195 of record JBEKRQ010000002.1, read on the forward strand.
TGGCCATACTGCCACTGATAGCCTCGATGACTTCATCGGGTTTGATGAAAAATTCCAGTTCCATCTGCTCGAACTCGCGCGAGCGGAATGTGAAGTTGCGCGGCGTGACTTCATTGCGGAACGCCTTGCCGATTTGCGCGATGCCGAACGGCACCTTCTGGCGCGACGTTTCCAGAACGTTTTTGAACTGCGCGAAAATCGCCTGCGCGGTTTCGGGCCGAAGGTAGGCAATCGCCGATTCATCCTGCACTGGGCCAACATAGGTTTGGAACATCAGGTTGAACGGACGAGGTTCGGTCTTCTCACCGTGACATTCAGAAACCATCTTGCTGGGCTTTTGCGGGCAGGGGATTTCATTGGTCTGATCGGCGCGGAAACGGCCTTTGCATGTTTTGCAATCAATCATCGGGTCGCTGAACGTGTCCACGTGGCCGCTGGCCTTCCAGATTTCCGGATGCATGATGATGGTGGCTTCGAGGCCGACGACGTCGTCGCGCCGGCGGGTCATGGTGTTCCACCAGAGTTCCTTGACGTTGCGCTTGAGTTCGGCGCCGAGCGGGCCGTAATCCCAAAAGCCGTTGATGCCGCCGTAAATCTCGGAAGATTGGTAAATGAAGCCGCGCCGCTTGCACAGCGACACAATTTTTTCCATCAGCCCCGCGCCGGAGGCGGGGGGGGTCCAGTTTTCTTTTGGTTCAGCCATTGAGGTTGGCAGTGTTTGCGATGCCTGCGGTGGTGTCAATGCCGCTCCACACCCGGTCGTGGTATAGTTTGCAATTCTGGCGGGGCAAGCGTCCCCGTCCCGCATTGCGGGATCAGCAGCTTTGCTCCACCAAAACTATGCCGCTACCCCGCGCTCCCGAACGGCGTGAGATTCACGCAAGACGCGTGAAAATTTTACGCAAAATGGCACATGGGTTTGCCGGAATTCGATTTTTCCACGGGTTTTGGGTAGGATTTTGTCTGGCATCAGTGATGCTGAAATTCTTTCGTTGACAGCGTGTGTGATTCCAGTAGAATCCGCGCGCAGTCACGTGAACTTAAAAACCTTTGAATGTATGAAAAGAATTCTGAAAGACAAAAAAGCTTTTACACTGATCGAGTTGCTGGTTGTGATCGCCATCATAGCCATTCTTGCAGCCATGTTGTTGCCGGCGCTTGCCGCCGCCAAGCGCAGGGCTCAACGCATCAGTTGCGTTAGCAACCTTAAGCAATTCGGCATTGCCTTCCAACTTTATGCGAATGACCACAGCTACAATCCTTTCCCAGGTTCTCTCTATGTTTATGGTACTCAATTCGCTACTCCAGGCACGTTTGCTCCGCAGATGCCATTAGCGACGATGACGAATGTATTAACCACCCCAAAGTTGGTATTTTGCCCGTCGGATAGTACTCGCAGCGCGACCACAAATTGGTCGGTACTTGTTAATACCAACACCGGAGCTCCATATGACACAGTTACCAATTATCAGAGCTATTTTATCGGTGGCGATGGGCTTGTTAGCGAGCCTAAATCGATTTTTGCTGGCGATCGCAACATCGTGGATGGCACGGCGGCTTCTCCAGCCGACGGCACCCTAGCATCTGATGATAATGGCCACGGCGGCGGCAATTTAGCAAGTGTTCCTTTTAAAAATTGGATATGGAATATTTCTGATATGCATCAGGGAGTTGGAAACCTCTTGTTCGGCGATGGCAGTGTCCTGCAGGCGACAACACGACAGTTGGATACGACCATGCTTGACTCCATCAACAGCACTGCATTGAATGGTAATTATCCTTATTATAATTTCCCGACTGGTTTGACTTGGTAATTCCCCGACTGGTATGAGCGGCTATGTGAACGCGCCCTGGCGTGTTTGAGTTTAATTATCGCGTCGCGAGGCATCTGCTTAAAGGGTGCCTCGTTTTTATTTTATAAGCTTTGGCAAAAAGGGCGTTGCGGCGCGACCACGCTTCACGCGGGCCGCTTTCAAGCATTTTCAGGGACAGTGGCCGCCATTCTTTCTTTCCGGTTTTTCTGAAACTCCTTGTTCCGCGAAAAAGTTTTTCGACAGGGCGCAACATTCCGTCTCCTGCACGCCGCCGGTGATTTGGCAGCATGGTTTGACGTTGGAGATTGCACAACAAATTCAACGCGCCGCTTGCACAGCGACACGATTTTTTCATCAGCCCCGTGCCGGAGGCCGGGGTGCGGCGTTTTCTTTTGGTTCAGCCATTGAGTGGGGTTGGCAGTGTTTGTAATGCCTGCGGTGGTGTCAATGCTGCTCCACACCCGATTGTGTCTTAAGCCAAGTTCGTAATCTTAATCAATGGGAAAGAGGATCATGATTAAGAGAAAGATTAAGACTGGAACATTGCCCCCACGCTCCCGAACGGCGTGAGATTCACGCAAGACGCGTGAAAATTTTACGCAAAATGGCGCATGGGTTTGCCGGAATTCGATTTTTCCACGGGTTTTGGGCAGGATTTTGTCTGGCATCAGTGATGCTGAAATTCTTTCGCAAAATATGTTGACAGCATGTGTGATTCCAGTAAAATCCGCGCGCAGTCACGTGAACTAAAAAAAACTTGAATGTATGAAAAGAATTCTGAAAGACAAAAAAGCTTTTACACTGATCGAGTTGCTGGTTGTGATCTCCATCATAGCCATTCTTGCAGCCATGTTGTTGCCGGCGCTTGCCGCCGCCAAGCGCAAGGCTCAACGCATTAGCTGCGTCAACAACCTCAGGCAAATCGGTGTCTCCCTCCGACTTTGGTCGAATGATAACAGCGACAGTTATCCCATGGCTGTCCTTGCGGCCCAAGGCGGTGCCAAGGACTATATCTATAACAATGGCAATGGAGGCGCCACTCCGGCGCCGTCATATGCTCCGCAGATGCCCTTCGTTGTTATGTCGAATATATTATCCAACCCAAAGTTGGTGTTTTGCCCGTCGGATAGTCTTCGCAGCGCGGCCACGAATTTTCTGGAACTTTACAGCGCCACCGCCGGCGCTGCTGTACCAGACAACAGTTGGAACCAGTTTCAGAGCTATGTTGTCGGTGGCGATGCGACTGATGTTCAGTCTAAATCGCTGCCGGCTTTTGATCGCAACATCATAGATACTACCGCTACTACTCCAGCTGATCTCACTGGCGCAGGTAATGGTGCTCTCGGAGGCGGAGGCGGTAGCGCCACTGCCCCTGTATTAAAGGGTGTGTCTTTTATTAAGTTGGGTTGGAATCAATCTGACCTGCACCAAAATAACGGGAACGTTTTAATGGGCGATGGCAGTGTTCAGCAGGCGACAACTATGCAAGTGCAGCAGTACGTGCTCGACTCCACCAATAGTGTTCCGCTTGTTCAATCTCCTTATTATAATACCCCGAACGGACCATAATAGTATTATTTGAGTTTGATTGTCATCACGAGGCATCCGCTTAAGGATGCCTCGTTTTTATTTTATAAGCTTTGGCAAAAAGGACGTTGTGGCGCGACCACGCTTCATGCGGGCCGCTTTCAAGCATTTTCAGGGACAGTGGCCGCCATTCTTTCTTTCCGGTTTTTCTGAAACTCTTTGCTCCGCGAAAAAGTTTTTCAACAGGGCGCAACATTCCGTCTCCCGCACGCCGCTGGTGATTTGGCAGCGGTGGTTTGACGTCGGGGATTGCAACAGATTCAATGCGCCGCCCGCCGCGCCGGCTTTGGGATCGCTCGCGCCAAAAACCACACGCGCCAGCCGCGTGTGCGCCATTGCGCCGGCACACATCGGACATGGCTCCTTGGTCACGTAAAGCGTGCAATCGGTCAACCGCCAGTCGCCCGCCACTTCCTCGGCCTGCGTGATGGCCAGCATTTCCGCGTGCGCCGTGGCGTCCTTGAGCAGTTCCACCTGATTGAATGCGCGGGCGATGATTCGGCCCTCGCGGACGATGATCGCGCCCACCGGCACCTCGCCGGCTTCATAAGCCATGGCCGCCTGGCGTAGCGCCTCGCCCATGAAAAAATCGTCGTTGTGCAGATCAATGACCGGTTCATCCATAATCGGAAAATGAAGAAGGAAAAATACAGAATGGAGAAGCAAAATTTAAACTCACCATTGCCGGTAAAATGGTTTCTTTATTCTTCATTCTGCATTCTGCCTTTGTTGAATTCTTCCAGCGTCCAATCGTTTTTGCCGTCAGGATGGCAATGACAATGCGCCGCGAAAAAGCCGCCGCGATGCCGCCAGAACCACGGCCAGATTTGTTCGGCGTCCGTTTTCGGAATTTTCAACGATGACAGCATTTCACGCTGGAAAAATTGGAACCGCCCTTCGGCATGCGCCGGCGGCAGCGTTTTTAACCTCACTTTCATTTCAAACAAAAACATCAGCCAATGAGTCTGGCCTTGATAACCGTGTTCGCTGACGAGACCGGTCAAATGCAAATCCGCCGCGCGAATTTCAACGCCGAGTTCCTCCCCGGCCTCGCGGCAGGCGCAGGCGTAAGGCGATTCGCCGATGTCCATTTTCAATTTGCCGCCGCAGGGGCTCCAGAACCCGCGATTCGGTTCCTGCGCGCGTTCGAGCAGCAGCACTTCATCACGCTCGTTGAAACAGTAAAGCAGCGTGGCGACTTTGTAAGGCAATGGCATCGCGCAGGATTTTGGATTTCGATTGGCGAATGTCGAGCGTGTAAAATTCCATTGCCACACCGGTCAAAGCCGTTAGCATGGCGACCCTTGTTTCGATTGCAGGCGAAGGAAAATCACGCATGAAAACTTACGACATCGCGGTTATCGGCGGCGATGGCACCGGCCCGGAAGTGATCCGCGAAGCCGTCAAGGTGCTGGATGCCGCCACGAAAAAATTCAATCTCAAACTCAACTACACGCATTACGACATTGGCGGCGCACGCTATTTGAAAACAGGCGAAGTGCTGCCGGACAGCGTAATCGCCGAGTTGCGGAAATTTCCCGCCATTCTGCTGGGTGCTATCGGCCACCCGGACGTGAAGCCGGGCATTCTGGAGAAAGGCATCCTGCTCCGGTTGCGTTTTGAACTGGAGCAATACATCAATCTCCGCCCGGTAAAACTTTACGACGAACGTTTCTGTCCGTTGAAGGACAAGAAACCTGAGCACATTGATTTCGTCGTCGTCCGCGAGAACAACGAGGGCCTCTACACCGGCGCGGGCGGTTTTGTCTTCAAAGGCACACCGAACGAAATCGCCGTGCAGGAAAGCGTCAACACCCGCCGCGGCGTTGAACGCTGTCTGCGCTTTGCCTTCGAGTTCTGCCGCAAGCGGGACCGGGACAAAAAGCTCATGCTCTGCGGCAAGACGAACGTCCTGACTTACGCCTTCGACTTGTGGGAACGCGCGTTTCACGAAATCGGCCAAAAGGAGTTTCCCGAAATCAAACGCGATTATGCCCACGTGGACGCCACCTGCATGTGGTTCGTGAAAAACCCGGAATGGTTCGATGTGATTGTCACCGACAACATGTTTGGCGACATCATCACTGATCTCGGGGCGATGATTCAGGGCGGCATGGGCATTGCCGCCGGCGGCAACATCAATCCGCAAGGCACGAGCATGTTCGAGCCGATCGGCGGCAGCGCGCCCAAATACACCGGCCAAGGCGTGATCAATCCGCTGGCGGCAATTTGCGCCGGACAGATGATGCTGGATTTTCTCGGCGAACCCAAAGCCGCGCAGGCCATTGAAACGGCGGTGATCAAGATCGTGCGGGACAGAATCAAATCGCTCGCTGCCGGCAAGATGGGCTACAGCACTTCGCAGGTGGGTGATCTGGTGGCGGCAGCGGTTTGACGATGAGGACAGTGGATGAAAAGTTTGACCGAACATCTTTGGTTTGAAACGCCGCATCGCCGCGATTACATCAACATTACTGACACCATCGAAAAGCTGGTTCACAAAAGTGGCGTGCAGGAGGGTCTTTGCCTCGTCAATGCCATGCACATCACCGCGGGCGTTTACATCAACGATGCCGAGGACGGTTTGCTGCACGATTATGATGTCTGGCTTGAAAAGCTTGCGCCGCACGAGCCGGTTTCGCAATACCAGCACAACCGTACGGGTGAGGACAACGCCGACGCGCACCTGAAACGCCAGATCATGGGACGCGAAGTGGTTGTAGCCATCACGAAGGGCAAACTCGATCTCGGCCCGTGGGAGCAGATTTTCTACGGCGAATTTGATGGCCGTCGCCGCAAGCGCGTGCTGGTAAAAATCATCGGCGAATAATTCGATTGTGATTGAACGGATTCCACGCGCAGTATGACAAAAGCCAATATGATAAAAACCGGTTTAATTTTACTGATGGCGTCCGCGATTTGCCTTTGTGCAGCGGATGCGCCGAAAACCAGTTTGCCGTCCGGCGGCTCCAGCGCGCCGGCCGTTGCAAAAAATGAGGAAACCAACAATCCCGCCGCGACGATCCCTGACGCCACTCATAAACCGGTTTTCACGACGAACACCATTACCATTGCCGGCGAACGAGTGACTTACGTGGCGGAAACCGGAATGCTGCCGCTGCTCAAACCCGACGGCACGTCGCGCGCATCGGTTTTTTACATCGCTTACACGCGGCAGGGCGAAAAAAATGAAGCTGCGCGGCCCGTCACATTTTGTTTCAACGGCGGTCCCGGCTCGTCGTCCGTGTGGTTGCACTTGGGTGCGCTCGGGCCGCGCCGTGTGAAGATGAACGAGGATGGCACCCTACCGCCGCCGCCGTTCAGCCTCGTGGACAACGGGTATTCGATTTTGAACGCGAGCGATTTGGTTTTTGTTGATCCAATCGCCACCGGTTTCAGCCGCCCGGTGAAGGACGAAAAGCCCGATCAGTTTTTCGGTGAGTCCGCTGATCTGGATTCCATCGGCGAATTCATCCGGCTCTGGACGACACGGCACGAACGCTGGCTCTCGCCGAAATTTCTCTGTGGCGAAAGCTATGGCGTCTTTCGCGCGGCGGGGCTGGCCGACTATTTGCGCTCGCGCTATGGGCTTTATCTCAACGGCCTGATTCTTGTTTCCGGTGTATTGGATTTTGCGACCATCGGGAACAATCCGGGCAACGATCTTCCGCATCCGCTTTATTTGCCCGCTTACACGGCGGCGGCGTGGTTCCATAAAAAACTGCCGCCCGATTTGCAGTCCGATTTGCCCAAGGCGCTCGCTGAGTCGCGCGAATTTGCCAAAGGCGAATACACTTCGGCATTGCAACAGGGCGCGACGTTGTCCGCCGACGAACGCGGGAAAATCGTCGCTGGACTCGCGCGGTTTACAGGCCTGAAGCCGCAGGTCATTGAGGACAACCATCTGCGGATTGACAGCGGTGTTTTCCGCAAACAATTATTGCACGACGAAGGCTTGATTCTCGGCGCTTATGATGCGCGCATCACCGGGCGTGATGACGACCCCGCCGCGCCGTATCCCGATTTCGATCCGTCCTGCGCGGCGACACTCGGGCCGTTTTCCGCGGCGATGAATGCTTACGTGCGCGGGGAATTGAAGTTTGAAAACGATTTGCCCTACGAAATTCTCGCCGGCGTGCAGCCGTGGAGTTACGGCGTGAGCAACAGTTACGCTGACGCGAGCGACCGACTCGCATCCGTGATGAATCAAAACCCCTATATGCGCGTACTCGTGCTCGGCGGCCGGTGCGATTTGGTCTGTCCGATTGACACAATGCGTTACGCGCTCGGCCACATGCAACTCGACGCCGCCTATCGCACGAACATCACCTATGCCGAGTTCGACGCCGGCCACATGATGTATATCAATCTGCCGGACTTAAAAAAAATGCAGAGGGACTTGGAGAATTTCTTGGAATAATCCGGGAGGGTCGCCGTGTCGGCGACCCTGATTTTGGGACGGCGACACGCCGTCCCTCCCAATTCATTCATGGACGCGAATCAATGTTTTGATCGTTTGATTGTCTCTAACCATTGATTTGAACAACTCCGGCAACTGTGTCAACGGACACTCGCCGTTCACAAAATCCTTCGCGCGAATGACGCCTGCTTCAATGAACTCCAACGCCCGGCGGATCGTGCGCGGCGTGTGATGAAAACTCGCGAGTAGCGTCAGGTTTGAATAGTGAATGAGAGTGGTATCCAGCGTGATGGTCGTGCCGGACGGACAGCCGCCGAAAAAAATCACCATGCCGCCTTTGCGCACAAGATGAACAGAAGCTTCCCACGTTTCCGGTTTTCCAACAGCCTCAATGACGGTGTCGAAATGTATTTTAGTGGCCTCACAAATTGTTGTGACAAGATTTCCGCCATCGCCAATGTCAATGACCTGACTGGCGCCAAGCCGTCGGGCGGCTTCCAATCGTGCTGCTTGCCGGTCGGCGACGGTGACATCGCAACCGAGGTTTTTAGCAAGCGCGGTAAACATGAGTCCAATCGGCCCGGCGCCGAGGATTAGCACGTGTTGTCCTGCGCGCAGCTTTGCGTCTTCGACACCCTGCACAACACACGCGAGTGGTTCAACGAGCGCCGCGTCGCGGAACTCAGTTTCCGGCTTGAGGCGCAGGAGATTTTTTTGGACGAGCCGCGCGGGAACAACGATGGACTCGGCGTAGGCACCGTTCAGGAAAAGGAGATCTTCACATAGATTTTCCCGCCCGCAGCGGCAATAAAAACATTTGCCGCAGGGTGCGGAGTTGGCTGCGACGACGCGGTCGCCAATTTTCCAATTCCAACTTTGGGCGTCGGACTTCGGACTTCGGACTTCACTAATAACGCCGGCCAGTTCGTGACCGAAGGCGGCGGGCGGCACGATCATTTTTGCGTGATAGCCGCGTTTGAAAACCTTCAAGTCGGTGCCGCAGGTGAGCGCGGCTTCGATGCGGATGCGGACTTCGCCGGGTTTTAGCGGAGGCGGTGCGATATCTTCGATTTGAATTTTCTCCTTGCCGTGAAGAATGGCGGCTTTCACGGGCACAGTGTATGGCCGCGAATGGTCGGAGCGGAAGAAAAGTTTTTGATTATCCGCGGCGGCTGAATTAATAGACGCTCCACCCTGTTGGAACCAAGGTTTTGACCTGCGGTGAAATGGGTGGAAGGTTGCCTTGTCCTAGCGAGAAGTTCACATCAAAACCCCAAGCGCGAGTGGGAACATTATAGTAATTGCCAGGAGTCTTCCAGTAATTTGTGGCATAAAGGCTGTTGAACATGACGACGATGGAACCATTATAGGTCAGAGTTTTTTGGCCACTACCACTCCAGTCCTCCAACAAACGAAGGAAATTTTCCACACCGCCACTATAATATTTTGTGCCACTGATGTTGGTGGATACAACAATGCCTTCAAAGGTTGCAGCATTGATAGTGGTGTTGCCAGCGGGTCGCGAGCCCAGACCCGTGCCGCTGGTGTAAGTGTCTTTCCAGCTTGTGGAAAGAACTGTAAGGGCATCTCCGATAAAGGCGGCCGGTGCGGCATTGGCCACATTGGTGCCGTTATTGAGCGATGAGCCGCTGGCATTATAATTGCCCAGAACGTAAATCGGTTGAGGTGTGGCAACCGTGAGGCCGTTGGTTGACGGCAGAACAGAGCCATTGGCCACCCGCACGGCCGGAAGATGCGAGTTGTCCGAAGGGGCGTTATTATAGACATAGACGGAATCAATGTAATGCCCGGTATCATTATAAGTCAGTGTGTTGTCAGTGCTGCCATTCGTGCCATAAAGCCAGTTGGTCAGTGCGCCTACGTTAAGCTCGACGGCTTGAACCGTTTTCCCCTCACGATAATCATAAAAAGTGGTGTTGGTGACGAACGAATAAAAGTTTGTCGTAGTGACGCTGGAAGTAGTGTTTGTTGTATAGGTTTTGATTGTGTTTGTAGTATAACTGTTTATTTTAGTATGATTGTAGTTCCAATTTGTTGTAATAGTATAAGTTATATTGGTGGTGTAACTATTTATAAAGTTTGTGGTTGATATGCTTACATCATAAGGAAGTGAAGCGAGCCGAGGGGTATTATTGGAATTTTGGTAATAGGCGGTAACGGAGCCACTCGCGGAGTTGGAGACGATGATATCGGCCAGGTTGTAAAGATATTCCTGGCCCACGGCGGAATTCGCGTCCACGCCCGTCGGCGGCAAAGCAAGAATGTCAGACGGGCTCGCCAGATTGGTTCCAAGTGGCATGGTCACTGCGTCCACAGCGAGGGAAGGAGAGTTGGTCGAGCCGTCCGGTTTTAGGTAAATGACTTTAGGATTCGCTGTGACGGACTGGGAATCATCATTGGTGTTGCGACTATAGATAATGTTACTAGCCGTTGTTTCCACCGTGTCATTGAAGGTCAGGCTTACCCCGGGATCCGCCCAAATCTGGCCGTTGACGTGTGTTTTACCGTTGACCACCATGGCGACGCCAGGACAGATTTCCATGTTCATGTTGTAAAAAATGGCAAATTGAAAGATGGGAATGGAACAGAGTTGAAATTGTTGCCGAACTGTGGCTGGCACGCTGTATGGCTGGTTAATGGGAGTTGCGGTGGAAGTGATAGTGCAATTCTGCACAGCGGCCCAAAGATTGGAATACGCTGAATTCACTGCATTTATGCGCGTCCAATTCGTGGTCCAAACAACAGGGATGGTGATCACACCGGTTAGATTCGCATTACCCGCACCGTCACTGAATGAAAATTTGACCGGCCAGTTGGCCTGGTCGGCAGGAGTAGGATAATAGGGAGTGTAGTAAATTGCGGGTTGAAGAGACTGGTTGAAGAAATCGCGTGACATTTGCGCGATGACACGTTCGGTGGCCGCTTCAGCCGCCGCCGTGCTCATGCTGAACAAATTATTCCGCTCCGTTTGTTTGGCGCTGCTGTTGGTCCAGTCCATCATGCTCCCCAGCAGCAACAGCGCGATGCCGATAAATATAATCGTAATCAACAGGGCGTAGCCTCGGTTGCTTTGTTTGGATTGTTTGAACGTCTTTTTCATGGCTGCCTCCGTTGTTTATAGTTTGAAAGCATTTCAATTTTGCATGCGTGGAGTCATCAGGGTTTGTAATGTGTAGTAATCGTAAGCACCAGTTGGGTCCGAGTAGGCCAGTTGCGAAAACTGCAATGTCATTTGGATGGTGTAATGTTCTGTGCCGCTCGACACGATGTTGCTGCCCCGATAATCCTCCATTTGGAACACCACCCGGTTGATGACATTGGAAGCAATTAGCACAGGTCCACCGCCGTAGGGAAGCTGATAAAGGTTATAAAGATGGGCCGTATTTGTGGCTAGATAAAAGCGGATGTAGTTGATCGTTAAGTTCGTTGTGGGATAAATTTGCAGCGCATTGCCATTCGTGCCTGTAGTCGTGAACGAGGTTTTGTCCCCATTTCCGACTTGCACAAGGTTTGCTCCGCGGACTTGATTGCGAAGTTGATCCAGCACTTTGAGGCTGTAGGCGGTGGACCTCAACTTGCTTGAAGTGAGGGAGTTCATCTTAAACCCGAAAATCTGCAGCGAAACCATTGCGAGCACGACCATCAAAAAAATCGCCATGGTGACCATCATTTCCGCGATGGTAAAAGCATGAGTGGCAGCCGCTTTGATGGGCGTCTTCCGCGACAAACTATCAGGTAACAATTTCATTAGCGTTCTCCCCGCCATGTTATCACTGTGTTGGAAAATACCGCTGCATTATTAGTCCAGATCGCCGTGATCGGGAACTGCCACACACAGTCAACGCGAATTTGCCTCACCTGCGGATTGGGGCGAACACTTATGATGTTGACGTAATTTGTAACGATCACCGATTGACCGGTTCCTGGGATGAATATCGAATTTGTTCGAGTGTAGTTGTTGCCTAGTGCTTGAAGTTCGTTGTCTGTTGCCGCCCGGGTTTGTTCAGCCCATTGAGAAGCGAAAGATTGAGCCGCCAGCGACATCGCACTCCATTCCGCCCGTCGATCGGTTTGTATGTAGCTACAAAGCATCCCTCCCATCACCACTGCCAAAATGGCGATGGACATTACCACCTCCACCAGAGTGAATCCTGCACCCGCTTTCTGCTTGTTGTTTTGTCCAAAACGAGCCGTCATACAAATGTCGGTAACGGGGCCATCTTGCCTGTCACTAACCAATGACTACAGCAAGGGATATACCACTATTTGGCGCCATTCAAGAAGGGGAATGGCCAATGGTGGGGCTGACGGCTGGGGGTGTCCTCTAATTTGACAAATCTGTCCGCAACATCGCTGCTCCGTTGTGAGCTCAATGGCGCAATCCACTGTGTTTTAATGCGCGACCGGGTTGACTGGCGGCGCTTTGATGAAATTGGTCGCCCGCAGGTAAATCGGCGCCAACTTGTCACCGGACACAAAATCATTTCGCCCGGCGACGAGTCGTCCCAATGTCCTCGCGTGTGGAAAAATGATGCGGCCCGACGGAAACCATCGGGTTGCCTCCGGGCCGATCAAAATATCGCCGGCGTTTGCGCGCGATTCAATTTCAGCCAAACCCATGATTTGCAGCGGCTCGATTTCCCTGCACGCGCTCTGTGAAATTTCATATATCACCCGGTAAAGTTCATTTCGTTGCGCATCAATCACCACGTTCACGCGGCCGAAAATTTTTTCCAACCGCGCCTGTGCCGCAAGACACTCCGTGCTGCTGGCGCCAAGCAACTTTACGCCGCGCGCGAGTTGCCAGCCTTGTGCAATCGAAAGCGCAACGCGGATGCCCGTGTAAGAACCCGGCCCAAGCCCGATGGCAATGACGTCAATTTGTTCGCGCTCCAACCCCGCTTCGCGCAACACAGCCTCAATCATTCCCAGCGCTCGCGTCCCACCCGCTTGCCGGGACGAAGCCCAGGCGTTTTGGCCGGGGCGAAGGCCAGCGCCGGTTTCGACGACTTCAGCTGCGACTTCGGTGTTGCCTGTGCGCACGACCGCCACGCTTCGTTGCGGCGAGGAAAATTCAAGCGCCAAGATCGTCATAAACAATCCGCCGTTCCGTTTCGGCGACAATTTCAATTTTTACCAGGAGCCAATTTTTACTTTTCACTCGGAATTCGTCATTCAACATTTTCTCCGCCCATTCAATGACTGTCACGCCGTCAGACCGTAAAAATTCCTCGAGTCCTGCCGCTGCGATTTGCTCCGGCGTTTCGAGCCGATACAAATCCAGATGAAACAATCGCAAGCGTCCGCCGCCGTATTCATTCACCAGCGTGAACGTCGGCGAATGCACGCACGCCGCGATGCCGAGCCCGCGTGCAATGCCTTTAACCAATTGCGTCTTGCCCGCGCCGAGTTCGCCGGACAGCGCGATCACGCGTCCGCGCTGTGCCACGCGCCCCCACGATTCGCCGAGCGATTCAGTCTCGGCGGGGCTGTGCGAAATGAACGTAACCATGCGCAGTCAAGGGTAGTATGGCGTCTTTGTCGCAAATGGTGACGCCTTCACCTGCCGTGATTTTCCCGATGCATCTCAGGCGCAGTTTAGGAAACTGTTTTTTCCATGCATCCAGCAATTTAACCGCATCACTGCTCGCAACCGTGAACAACAATTCAAAATCCTCGCCATCGGTGAGCGCGGCGACGAACGGCGGTTTCGTGAAGGGCTTTTTACGCGCTGTTTCCCTTGCCGCGCGGCTGATGGGAACAGCCGATTTCAATAATTCCGCGCCAACACGGCTGGATTTGAGCAAATGGCGCAAATCGCCCGCCAGCCCGTCGCTCAAGTCAATCATTGCGTGAATACGGAAATTTTCTGCAAGCCAACGGGCTTCCTGCAAACGCGGCTCGAACTCCAAATGTTTGCCCGCAAGCGAACCGCCAAGTTCGCCGGTCACAAAAATCGCGTCGCCAACTTTTGCTCCGGAGCGAAGAATTTGTTTTCCACGTTTGATTGTTCCCAACAGCGCAACGGAAATAAAAATACGTTCGGGACTGGCCGTCGTTTCACCGCCGGTAATTGCCACGCCATGTTTTTTGGCCAGCGCGCTCATGCCATCGTAAATTTTTCCAACGGCCTCCGGCTCGAAATTTTCCGGCAATCCAATGGTCACCAATGCGGCGACCGGTGTTCCGGCCATTGCCGCGATGTCGCTGAAGCAACGCGCGAGCGCCTTGTGCCCGATTTTTTCCGGTGGTGAATCTTTCCTGAAATGGATTCCTTCAACGACTGCGTCCGTTTTGAACAAAAACAATTTGTCCGGCACGCCAAAATCAAGCACGGCGCAATCGTCGCCCGCGCCCACCACGACGTTTTGATTCGCCGGCAGCGATTTCGTCAGACGTGCAATGAGTTCGAATTCATTCATTCGTGAATGCGGAAATTTCCCGCGAGTAGCAGCACGAAATTCGCCGCGTTGAACAGCGCGTGCGCGGCAATGGGCGCGAACAGATTATCTGTGTATTCGTAAAGCCATGTCAGCGCCAGCGCCAGCGCAAACAGAGGCACGAATGTCGCCGCGTCCCAATGAATCAGTGCGAACAAAAAGCTGACGCCGAGCCACGCCAGCCGCGGGTAGCCGCTTTGCTTGACGGACGGATACAACATGCCGCGAAAAATGAATTCCTCGGCCACCGGCGCGATCACCACGGTGAACACGCCGAGATAGGCACACAGCCACCACTCTTTTGCGTTGGCCAGCACCATCACGGCGGTTTCATTTTCGGGTTGCCAGCCGATTTTTGTCAGCGCATGCACGGACGCGCTTTGCAACAGCCACGCCACCGGCAGAATCGCGCACACAACCAGCACCGCCAGGAACCAGGCGTGGTTCAATCCCGGCTCGCGAAAACCAAACGCATCACGCCAGTTCACGTGATGTTGCCGCAGAAAAATCGAAATCAACACCCACGCTGCACCTTGAAAAGCCAGTGTGCCGAGCAGCACCGCGCCGGGACCGGCCGGCGGTTGGAATGCGGCGAACCCGGCCTTTTGCAGCAGGCCGACCATTGCCACTCCAAGACAAAGACTGATGAGTTGGGCCGCGCAAAACCAGATTACAACTTCCAGTCGCCACGGTTTGGCGGATAGCATGCTGCCAGCCTAGCGCAGCCGTATGCCAGTGACGACGCAAAACTAGGTCCTGGCTTGATTCACTTTGCACTGGCAAAACGTGTCAGCCGCCGGCGGGTAAAGCTGAAAATGTGAAAGAATTATTGAGGTAACTGTCGGACGAAATCAGTCATCAGACTGCGGCCGTTCTTGCTGTCTGTTGCGCGGCTGCTGAATTTTCCGCAACGCACGCCGCAGCGATTCGATTTCGCGTTCATCGGCGGATTTCTGGCGTTCAGCCAGCTCGACGAGTTCGAGCACTTCTTCCATTTGTTCCAACACCTGTTTGAGTGACTCGACAATTTGCGTCACTTCTTCAACGGCTTGGCTGATGGCGGAAGAAACAGTTGCGTTTTTGGGTTCCGGCAAAGCAGCCGCGCCCGGCAGTGGTGAAGTCTGGGGAATTTGTCCGGTCCGACGCCGGCCGCGTCCGCGTCCACCGCGAGGAATCCGCTGTTGTCCGCCGCCTGAATTCCGCGGCTGCGCTGGAAAATTCGATTCCGTTTGTTGTTTTTCCGGCGAGGGCATTTCCGGGCGTGAGCATGACGCGCCGCCGGAGAAAAGCAATGGCGAATTGGAATCACTTTTTCACAAACAGGGCAAGCGACGCGGTGTGGCGGTGCAGAAAATTTTTTTGGCCGACGGGACCGATTTCGCCGTTGCAGAAAAATCCGGCGAGTCCGAGTGGGCCGAGTTGCTTTTTTACCAACTCGGCGTCGTGGTTTGGGCGCCCGAAAAGATTTTGGCCGCGACCATTGCAGCAGCAGAGGCAACCGCCGTAAATCGTCGAGTCGGCGAGTTGTTTTTTTGCGCGCGACAGCAGTTCGTTCATGTCCTCGGTCGCCGCCACCGCGTCGCGCCGCTGGAATTGCATGGTCTGCCCCGCGCGCGGCATCGCACCGACGGCCAGCACGCCGGAGTTTGGGTCGCCGCCGATGAGATTGCGCACGAGAAAATCGCCGCGATGAAAATCTTCGAGATATTCATTGGCAACAAGGCCAATGAACAAATTACCGCGTGCCTTTTGTTGTTCAGCAAGAGGAAGTTTTTGGAACGTCTCCGCAAGCACGGCATAGGCGGGGCGGTTGGCGATTTGGCGAATCAAATTGTGTTCGACGCGCGTGAGCGTCCACGTCTCGCCGATGGGCGTGCAGCCTTGCGAAATGACACTCGCCAATTTCACGTCGCCGCCAAAGGAAACGGCCACGCCGCCGTCCTCGAACACATCGCCGTTCAAGTAGACTTGGGTCGTCTGGTCTGAAAAAGCGCCACCGGCCAGACCGCCGAGCGCGGGCAACGGTGCGTAGGCTTCATTCCAGGAGCGAAGCCAACTTTCCGCATCGAGATGAAACGGGTCAATGAACACAAGCCAGCCGTTCGAGCGCTTTGGTTCGACGCTGGTTTCCAAATACCAGTAGGCCGTGCCGTCAGCTTCTTCGACTTGTTTTTGGGTGAAACGGAAGCCTTTCAATTCCGCCCCCGGCAATGAATAAAGCGCGAGCACAAATCCCGACGCTCCTTCAATTTCCTGCGAGTCGGCAATCAATCCCGTGCTGGAACAGCCCGCGAGCAGCGGAATCCGGGCATGCACGCGCAAAATTTCCAGCGTCTGCCGCGCGTGCGGAAAAAATTTCGGCGACATGAAAATGAGGCCGAGCGAAACCTGCGCCGCGGGAAGTTGCGCGCGCAAATTCTCCGCCCACTGCCGCAGTTCGGTTTCATTGAAACCGCCCGGCCAGTGCGCGGCGATGGAAAATTCGTTGTTCACGGCACTACTTCAACCATGCCACAATTTTTTCCCCCGACCAAATTTCCTTGACCGGCTGGCGTTCGCGCGCGATGGCGGCGCGTTTGCCGTTCACCAGAATTTCGGCGGCGAGCGGACGCGTGTTGTAGTTCGACGCCATGACAAAACCATACGCGCCCGCGCTCAACAGCGCGAGATAATCGCCCTCGCTGACCACCGGCAACAGTCGATCTTTGCAAAAATAGTCGCCGGATTCGCAAATCGGTCCAACGACGTCGGATTTCACCAACGCGCCACTTTTGCGCGTGAGCGGAATGATTTCGTGATAGGCGTCGTAAAACGCCGGGCGAATCAGGTCGTTCATTGCCGCGTCCACGATGGTGAAATTTTTCCGGCCGGTTTTTTTCACGAACTCAACGCGCGTGACCAAGATGCCCGCGTTGCCGGAAATGAAACGTCCCGGCTCAATCAAAATTCGCAAACCAAGCGGTCGGAGCAGCGGTACAAGCCGCGCGGCATATTTGGCCGGAGTCAAAACATCTTTTGCCCCGCGTCCATCCCACCACGACAATTGGCCGCTGGCGAGCGCGGATTGGTAAATAATGCCCAGCCCGCCGCCGATGCTGAAAAATTCCAATCCATGTCTTGCTTTCAGTTTTTCAACGAGCGGCAACACTTTGCGCACGGCCTTTTCAAACGGCGCGACTTCCGTGATTTGCGAGCCGATGTGCATTTGCAATCCGCGCAGCCGGAGATTTTTCAATTTGGCGGCACGCGCATAAACACCGCCGATTTTCTCGAGCGCAATGCCGAATTTGTTTTCGTAAGTGCCGGTGGTGATTTTCGCGTGCGTTTTGGCCTCCACGTTCGGATTTACCCGAATGGCGACCGGTGCGATTTTTTTCAACCGCGCCGCGATGCGATTGATGCGCTGCAATTCCGGTTCGCTTTCAGCGTTGAGCGAATAAACATTCTGCCGCAGCGCAAATTCAATTTCGTCCCCCGTTTTTCCAACGCCGGCGAAAACGCACTGGCGCGGGTCGCCGCCCGCCGCGATGACGCGCCTCAATTCGCCTCCGCTGACAACGTCGAATCCGCTGCTGAGCCGCGCGAGCGCGCGCAGCACGGACAGATTGGAATTGGATTTGACGGCGAAACAAACGAGGTGTTCCACCGGCGACATCGCAGCATCGAGTTTTTGGAAGTGGCCGGTCAGCGTGCGCTGCGAATAAACATAAAGCGGCGTGCCAAATTTTCTGGCGAGCGCCTCGACGGCGACACCTTCGCAAAACAAATTCCGGCCGATGTAACGAAAGTCATGCATGACGATTGCAGTCTAAAATTCGTGGCGTGTCATGGCAAAGAAAAAGCCCGCCGGCAAAAACCGGCGGGCAAGGGCGTAAATCCATTTTACGGATCAGCCAGAATTTTTGCGCGCTCGGTTTGGTATTGTCCGGCTGTGATGGCATTGGCCTCATATTTCTCCAGCAAGGCGTTGAGTTGGGTTTGTTTGTCGGTGGAAATAGGCAGCGGTGGCGCCACAATTGGTTGCATCTCCGGTTCCTTTACAATGTTAGGCACTGCATTTGTTTGGGGCGCATTGGCTGTTTGGGGCACCTTGGCCTTTTTGTGCGCTTTGGCTTTTTTCGCCGGTTTGGCGGGAGCGGGCTGAACCTCGGACATGGCTGGCCCCGGCGTTTGAACAGGAGCAATGCCGGGTTCGGGGACTGCTTGTGGATTTTCCACCGGCGCTGGTGCAACCGTTTCGGCAGGTGCGTTGGTTTCAGTTGTTGGTGGCTGCGTTTCAGCCGGCGGCGCAGGTGTCGGGGCAACTGTGTTCGTTGTGGTCGTCGTCTCGGGAGTTGCCGGCGCTGGAGTTGCCGGCCGATTTTCTGTCGGCGCTGGCGCAACCGTTTCGGCGGGTGCGTTGATTTCAGTTGTTGTTATTGTTGTTGTTGTTGTTGTTGCCGGTCGATTTTCCGCCGATGCTGGCGCAACCATTTTGGCAGGTGCGTTGGTCTCAGTTGTTGTTGTTGTTGTTGTTGTTATTGTTGCCAGCCGATTTTCCGCCAGTGGCGGAGGAACAATTGGAGCCATGTTGGTTTCGGGAATGGCTGCCGAAGTGACGGTCGGCTGATTTGGTTGTTCGGGCGCAGCGGCTGGGGCGGGATTGTCATCCGCGCGAACAGTGATGAAGCTTACACAAAAAGCGACCGCGCAAACTGCGGAAAACCACTTGAAAATTTGCATGTTTTTCTTCTACACCAATCCTTGCGTGGAAGCAACTGTTTTTCCGGCGGTGGAAAATAACCGCCGCCACGCGCCTGGGAACGGATAGCTGAACGCCGACAGCAGCAAAATCCGACGCACTTCACTGCGGGGAATCTTGATGCCCCGTTGCAATTCAACAACGTTGGCAGCGCGCAGTCGTTCAATCGTCCTGACACCGATCAAAATCGGCCAGGCGCAGGCGAGGCGGACGCGCACCTGCCCGAACGGCAGTGAATTTGTGTAAGCCCAGCCCGCCGCCAGATGCGATTCCGCCTTGTTGAGGCATTCGCGGAACAGCGGCAGGAATTTCGCTTCGTTCGCAGGCGACAACAAGTCGGCGGGTTTCAGGCCGGCCTCAACCAATTTGTCCGCCGGCAAATAGCACCGGCCATTGCGCAAATCCGCCGGCAAATCGCGCAGAATGTTCACGAACTGCAAACCTTTGCCGAACCGAATGCCGTTTGCCAGTAGAAGTTCATCGTCCAGTTTCGCCTTGGGAAACAAATGGGCGCGGCAGATTTTTGTCCAAAATCCACCGACGCAGCCGGCGACACGATAGGTGTAATCTTCCAGTTCAGCCTCGGTTCCCAGCGCGACGATTTTCCCGGCGGACGCGCCGGCGAACCGGCGTAAATCCAATTCCTGTCCACCCGTGATGATCGTCAGGACGTTGCGGACGAGTTTTAAATCGGCGGGCGAAAGCGTTTGCAGCTGCGCGAGGCTGTCCTCGACTTTTTCCAACAGCGCGCGTTCGGCAGGCAGGGCCTGATGTTGGGCAAGCTCACC
Organism: Verrucomicrobiota bacterium; assembly: GCA_049517655.1. GTDB lineage: Bacteria > Verrucomicrobiota > Verrucomicrobiia > Limisphaerales > UBA11358 > UBA11358. Next base: position 490,006 of record JBEKRQ010000002.1, read on the forward strand.
GAAATTCAGCGGTGCGGCATTTTGACCGAGAATCCGTTCGCGCAGCTTTTGCAGCGCGTCGAGCCGTTGTTCCAGCGGGACCAGTTCGGTATCGGCAATGGTGTCGGTCGTGCGCGCGAGCAGATACGCGAGGCCGATTTGCGGACGCACACGCGCCGGCAGCACGCGCAACGTCAGATAAAGCGAGCGCGACGTCGCCTTGAGCAGATCGTTCAACGATTTTGGCATTGTATCTTATTGTCCCAAAGGGACACCGGATATTAGCCAGCCACGAAGTGGCTGGAAAGCCAACCAAAATCGAATCGTGTCCCGCAAGGGACGCTGGGAAACATTACCACAAATATTTTTCATCGTATTTAACGTGATGTTTTTTAAGGAATGCCACGTATTCCTCCTGAAATGTTTTTGTCTGATGATGTTCGGCTTGATTTGCGATGTATTCCTTGACAGCGTCGCGATTTGAAATGCTCACCGTGAACGCGCCGTAGCCCTGTTGCCATGCGAAATTTTTCACGCCAAGGGTTTCGTGAATCCACCGGGACGAAGTTTGTTTGATGTCTTGCACAAATGACGCCAGCGGATGTGTTGCCCGTAAACCAACAAGCAAATGAACATGATCCGCCGTGCCGCCGATGGCTTCGGGAATGCCGTCTGCCGCACGAATCAGACCGCCGAGATATTCGTGCAAACGCACACGCCATTCATCCACTATGAACGGATGCCGGTCTTTTGTGCTGAACACAATGTGGTAATGCAGGCTTAAATGGGTTGCGGGCATTTGCTTTCCGGCGTCCCTTTCGGGACGTATGGTTTTATCGTCCGATTACCAGCCACTTCGTGGCTGGCTAATTTCCAGTTGTGCCTTCAGCACGAACCGATGCTCACATAAATTTGCGGCGCTTGAATATCGCGATGTCTGCGGCAGAAAGTTCAAACCATTCGCCGTTTTTACGTTTTAATGCAAACCTGTTGTGCCAATAAGCTTCAATTCCACTTGGGTCATCAGTTCGAATAACATGAACCGTTGAAGCTTTTTCGGGAAGCTGTAAAGCAATCTCATACTCTCGACGCCCCACAGAATTGGCTTTTCCAATTTTGTAGAAACGCCCCGACTTGATGAGATAGACATAGCCGATTTGTTCTTCCAAAGCTCCCGGCTTTTCAGGCGCATCGCAATTATGAGCAAGATATTCTTCACAAAAGTTGACAACATTTTTGTATTCGCTTTGGCCTCTGCAATAATCAGCAAGCTCTTTGATAAAATCAGGCTTTGCTCCAATCCGATCAAACACTTTTTCGTTAGGAAATTCTGGGTCACTGCACTTTTTCAAGCGCAAATCACCCGTCGCTGGAATCCGCCCCAGTTCACGAGCAAGATTTGCAAATTTGGCAAGAACATCTGTTTTATCAAATGCCGTTTTGAGTTGATTTGGAGCAAAACCGGCTTCAAGAACTGCGTCGTTCCAACGAGCCCAAATTTTTCCAAACCACTCGGTTTTTTTATTCCTGTCTCATCTTCAAATTTTCGCCAGCCTAACGGGACTCCACCGTTTGCTTCGGTAGTTCGCTTTATTTCTTGAAGAATATGCAGCTTTGTCATGGCGATTATTTTACGAAAGCCGTTCGCGCCATCTTACCAGTTGCTTCACGACTTCCTTAGTTCCGGGCGCGCCAATCAAATTTCGTTTGGCCATCGCACGCTGCAAATTGAAGACGCCGAGCACATCATGGCCAAAGATTTTATCCACGGATTGCAATTCCGTGGACGTGAGTTGGTTGAGCGGTTTGCCGCTTTTTTCCGCCAGCGCCACAATCTTGCCGACGACGTGGTACGCCTGTCGGAATGGCATTCCTTTTTTGACAAGATAATCTGCGAGGTCGGTCGCCAGCAACACCGGGTCGCTCGCGGCAGCGGCGCAGGCACGCGCGTTGACCTTCGTATTTCGCAACATCGCGGCCATGATGCGCACGGTCGCGCGCACGGTGTCGGCGGTGTCGAACAGCCGTTCCTTGTCTTCCTGCAAATCGCGGTTGTAAGCCATCGGCAAACCTTTCAGCAGCGTGAGTAGCGCGACAAGGTTGCCAATGACGCGGCCGGTTTTGCCGCGCGCGAGTTCCGCGATGTCGGGATTTTTCTTTTGCGGCATGAGCGACGAGCCGGTGGTGTAGGCGTCGGCGATGTTGATGAAATCAAATTCCGCGCTGGCCCAGAAAATCAAATCCTCGGCCAGCCGTGACAAATGAACGGCGAGCAATGCGGCGGCAGCGCAAAATTCGACGACGAAATCGCGGTCGCTGACGGCGTCCATGGAATTTTGTGTGAGCTGCGGTTTGCCGCTGGCGTCCACGAAGCCGAGCAATTTGGCGACGAGCACACGGTCGAGCGGCAGCGTGGAACCGGCAATCGCGCCGCTGCCGAGCGGGCAGACGTTCGCGCGCGAGTGGCAGTCCCAAAGGCGTTCGCAGTCGCGCTCCAGCATCTCGACGTAGGCGAGCAGATGATGCGCGAGATACACGGGCTGTGCGCGTTGCAAATGCGTGTAACCGGGAATCAGCACGTCGGAATTTTTTTTGCCGAGTGAGACGAGCGCGCGCTGCAAATCGGTGATTTCACCGAGCAACGAAACGATTTCATCGCGCAGCCAGAGGCGCATGTCGAGGGTGACTTGGTCGTTGCGCGAGCGGGCGGTGTGGAGCTTGGCGCCGACGGGAACGCGCTTTGTCAGTTCGGCCTCAATGTTCATGTGGACGTCTTCAAGTTCGGGTTTCCACTTGAATTTGCCCGCGGCGATTTCGCGTCCGATCTTGTCGAGTCCGCGGACGATGGCGATTTCCTCGGACTTGGTGAGCACGCCGATTTTGCGGAGCATGGCGGCATGGGCGAGCGAACCAAGGATGTCGTGCCGCCAGAGCCGGTGGTCGAAGGAGATGGATTCGGTGAATTGCGCGACGTCCGCGCTGACTTCGCGCGCGAATCGTCCGCTGCGGGAGACTGGAGAGATTTTTTTCATGCGCTTTAATTAAACCGCCGATGAACGCGGATGCACACAGGTTTCGAGATGCGGCGGCAAAATTCAATCACAAAGACGCGGAAAAAACCCCTTGAAAAACCCCGTTGCCAGCGGCACGCGGATGTGGAATGCTATTTCAAACAATATGAGCGAGTTTAGTTTTGTCTGTCCGGCTTGCGGTCAGAACATCAAGTGCGAGTCGTGGCGGAGCAACTCGATGATGGAATGCCCATCGTGCTTCCAGAGGGTCATCGTTCCGCAAGCTCCCGCAACCGACGATGTGGAATTAATCATAAAAGGCTCGAAGGCCGCCAAGCGAGTGGTGACAAAACCGGAGACGAATTTGGGAACGCCGCCTGTTCCAACCCCGCCTGCAAAAGATTCTCTGGTGCCAGGAATCGCCTTTGTCGTTTTGCTTTGCGCAGCGCTTGCGATGGCGTTTATATTTAAGGGGAAAATTTTTAAATCCACCGGCAATCAAACCAGCGGGCAAACCAACCAAGTCGTAACGACGCCAAGAAAGCAGCAAACCTCTGCTCCACCACCGACGACGACGACGAATAATGCGAATTGGACGTTGAAGCTCGACGCGGTGACGATTCCAAGTTCGGCGGTAACGGGATATGTTCATGGAAAGGCTTTCATTCCAGAGCAAGTGACTTTGGCGGGGGGCGCGTTTACATTGCGCACGGCGGACAATCCACCGACGGTCGGCGTTTCCATTTATCTTCATGCAAACCGAAGCGAAGACCTTGCGAGACAATCGGTCAATATTGAGCCCGATTCGGCCGGTGTGCCGTGGATCGATTTGCGATGGAAGGATGAAGGGGGCCAGTATTTGGCGCAAACCATCACGAAAGGATACGCATTGCGAATCGAGTTTGGGCAACTCACTGGCAACCGGCTGCCAGGGAAAATTTATCTTTGCACACCGGACGGGACAAAAAGCTGGCTGAAGGGGGCGTTCGATGCTCAAATCCTCAACTCCAGATAGCTGAAACCGGAAAGTGAAGGAGGCTGTTGTTCTCTCATTGACAAAACGGCGGTGGAGCTGATGGAATTCCATTTTCTCCCATTCCACAATTGGAATTCAGGGCACGATTAAGATTGGAACCAGGGAAAAACCCCGTTGCTAGAGTCACACGAATGTGGAATCCTATTTTCAACAGCATGAACGAGTTTAAATTTGTCTGTCCGGTATGTGGACAGCATATCAAGTGCGAGTCGTGGCGGAGCAACTCGACGATGGAATGTCCGACGTGTTTCCAAAAAATCATCGTCCCACAGTCCCCTGCGACCGACGATGTGGCACTGATTATAACAGGCTCGAAGGCTCGTAAACAGCGGGTGCCGACGGCGGTGACGAATTTGGGAACGACAACTCCGCCTAAGAAAAAATTTCCGACGGCGGCAATCGCCTTTGTCATTTTGCTTTGCGCAGCGATTGCGATGGTGTTTGTGTTTAAGGGAAAAATTTTTAAATCCACCGGTAATCAAACCAATGTGCAAACCAACCAAACCGAGTCCGCGCCTGTCGTGACTGCCGCACCCGTTGCAGCGCCTGCGCTGGTTGTTGCACCAACTCCGGCTGCGACTCCCGCGCCCGCGCCGGTGCTGCCGCCGGTTCGCATCAAAGCCGGCTCTTCCGCTCCGTTCACGGATTCAGAGGGTAACGTCTGGCTTCCTGATCAGGGTTTTGTGGGTGGGGAAACGATTGAACGTCCCGACGCACAAATCGCCAACACGAAAGACCCGGCGATTTATCGCAGCGAACGATACGGCATGACTTCGTTTTCGTATCCGGTTCCCAACGGCAAATACACGGTAAAGCTTCATTTTGCCGAAACCTACGAAGGGATTACCAGACCAGGCCAGCGTCTTTTTTCGTTCAATGTCAAAGGACAAGAGTTCAAAGATTTTGATGTCTGGGTTAAAGCCGGCGGCCCGCTGCGTGCCTACATCGAAACCGTCAGTGTGGAAGTCACCGACGGCAAGCTGGATATCTCTTTCACCTCCAAGATGGAAAATCCCCAGATTAATGGGATTGAGATCATTCCAGAAACGGCCAAGCCGGTCGTCGTTGCGCGGCCCGCGAACAATACGAATTGAACGATGGATCTCAACACGATGACAATTCCAGATTCGGCGGCGGTTGGATATGTTCATGGGAAAGCCCTCATTCCCCAGCGGGTGATTTTGGATGTGGGCACCTTGACGTTGCGCGCGGCGGACAATCCACCGGAAACCGACATTTCCGTTTTTCCTCATGCAAACCGGAGCGAAGATTCGCCGGACAATCGATCAATATCAAACCCGATTCCAGCAATGCGCCATGGGTTAATCTGCAATGGAAGGACGCACAAGGCCAGCCTGTGACGCAAACTATCACGAAAGGATACGTGCTGCGAATCGAGTTCGGGCCGCTGGCCGGGAACCGGTTGCTGGTGAAAATTTATCTTTGCACGCCGGACGAAATGAAAAGTTACATACTGGGAGCATTTAATGCCGAAATCCACAAATCCAAACCGTCGCGGTAAAAAAATTGAAAGGGTCGTTGTTTGTTTGTTAGCCAAACGGAAACAAACTCTCGCGCTGGCCGAATCGTGCACCGGCGGTTGCATCGCACACCGGCTCACGAATGTGCCCGGCGCGTCGGCGGTTTTCCTCGGCGGAGTGGTCGCTTACAGCAACGAGGCGAAGAGGAAGTTTCTCGGCGTTCGCACTGAAACACTCGCGGCTCACGGGGCGGTAAGCGAAGCGGTTGCGTGCGAAATGGCCGGGGGTGCGCGCGAACGATTCGGCGCGGATTTTGCAATCGGGGTTACGGGCATTGCCGGTCCGGGAGGCGGAACAAAAGACAAACCTGCGGGGACAGTTTTCATAGCGCTGATTGGAGCGTTTGGAACGATTGTTAAGCGTAAATTTAATTCCCTTGAGCGTGAGAGGTTCAAGGAAGTTACAGCCCAACAAGCATTAGAGATGTTACATTCGCGGCTGGCCGGAGCGTGAAATGCTTTGTGCTTGAGAGTGAAAGCTTTTTGCGTAAAGTTAAAGGGTTCAACGTCTTCACGGAGTTGAACAGAAAGAATTTTGTTTCCAAACATGGCTCTGACGACTGACCCGATGACCGCTGCGCGCGACCGTTTTACCGCCGAGGCGGAAGGCACAACCGCCGCTTTGCCGAAGCGGCGCGGGACGCTGTTGATTGTGGATGACGAGGACGGGCCGCGACAATCACTCCGCGTCATTTTCAAGGATGAATATGATTTGCTGATGGCTGATGACGGGCCGACGGCAATTGCGCTGGCGCAGAAACATCCGGTTGACGTGGCAGTGCTGGACATTCGCATGGCTGGCATGTCGGGCATCGACGTTTTGGAACACCTCAAATGCGTGAACCCGAGAATCGAAGCGATCATGATCACGGCGTTTGAGACGACCGACACGATTCGGCGGGCGCTGCGGTTGCGCGCGTGCGATTACATCAACAAGCCGTTCGACCTCGCGACAATCCGCGCAGCTGTCGGCCAGGCAATGCAGCGCCGCATAATCGAAAGTGAAATCAACAGCAGCGCGGAAAAGGTGCGGGAATTGCTTGCCGAGTTGCAAAACCAGCGCATCGAGGAGCAACTCGCCAAGACGCGCGGCGACATTTACGCCAGCATCATTCACGACATCAACGGTCCGTTGACGGTCATTTCCGGTTTCGTGCAAGTGCTCAACCAGCGCCTGAGCCGCCATTCACGGCTGGAGACGGAGGACTTGGAATTCATCAAGAACCGTCTGCGCATCATCGCGCGGCAGACGAGCAATTGCATCGAAATTTCCAGGCGCTACCTCAGTTTTCTTCAACGCCAGTCGGGCGAAAACGTCTCGTGCGTCAGTGTCAATCAATTACTCAAGGACTTGGATCAGCTCGTGCGTGTGCATCCCAGTGCGCATGAAAATGAGTTTGGCATTACGCCGCTGTCCAAGGACATCAGCGTCAAAATCAATGGCACCGACCTCATCCAGATTTTGCTCAACCTGGTGGTGAACGCCTTTCAGTGCATGCCCCTCAAACACCGCGTCGAAATCAGCGGTGAAGTGCTCCGCGCGCCGCTCAATCTCAAAAAATTCAAAGACGGCCCGAATGATCGGCTGCTCAACGTTGAAAGTGCGGACAATACCCCACCGCTGGTCAAACTTTGGGTGCGCGACAATGGCCCTGGCATCCCACCGGAAGTGTTGGCTAAAATATTTCAGTCCTACTTTACCACCAAAGGGCCGCAACAGGGAACCGGCCTCGGCCTCAACATCGTCCAGCGGCTCATCAAGGAAGGTGGCGGCGCGCTGCACATTCATACGCACGTGGGCGAAGGGACAACGTTCACGATTTATCTGCCCGGTGCGAATTTGAAGGGATAATTTTGTCGCGCGAAGAGCGCAAAGTGTCGCGCAGGAAACTTTTTTGAAACGGGTGGTAACCCGCAAAATTCCCATTCTAATCCGCCAGATACTCGCGCGGGTCCACGATTTTTCCGGCAATCGCGCTGGCCGCCACGGTCATTGGTGAGGCAAGGAATACCTGTGATTCCTTGTCACCCATGCGACCCGGGAAATTGCGGTTCGTCGCGCTGATGCACTTGATACCCGCCTTGTTGATGCGGCCAAACGTGTCCACCGGACCACCGAGACAGGCCGCGCAACCGGCGTTTTCGGTCATCTGCACACCGGCGCTCACGAGGATGTCCCAAACGGTTTGGTTGCCCCAATATGTCGTCTGCAAATCGCGCACGATTTCCGGCGTCGCCGGCACGCCGAATGTGTCAATGCTCACGTGTTTGCCACGCAACACGCGCGCAAACTCCACGAAATCGCTCGTCTTGCCGCCAGTGCATGAGCCGACATAGGCGCGATCGAGTTTGATGTGGCCCAGTTCCTTTGCTTTTTTGCGCTGACCGGGATTGGGATGGCACGCGACGGTCGGTTCAAGCTTGTCGAGGTTCACGACGAGTTCGTAAACGAACTTCTGGTTTTTGTCCGCTTCGACCGGTTCGTAAGTCTGTTTGGTTCCGTTGAGCCTGGTGCGGGCGTCCACGTATTCCGCCGTGCGCGCGTCGAACGGGAAAATGCCGTTCTTGCCGCCGGCTTCGATTACCATGTTCGCAATCGTCATGCGGTCATCCATCGAAAGCGATGCAACGCCCGGGCCGTCGAATTGCATGGCGCGATACGTCGCGCCGTCGGAACCGATTTCGCCGATGCAATGCAGAATCACGTCCTTGGCCATCACGCCCGGCTGCAATTTGCCTTCGAGTCGGAAGCGCATCGTTTCAGGGACTTTAGCGAGCAACTTGCCCGTGCCCATGACGAAGCCTGCATCGGTGTTGCCGATGCCGGTGGCGAATTGATTGAACGCGCCGGCCATGCACGTGTGCGAGTCCGTGCCGAACAACACCTCGCCGGGACGCGTATGGCCCTTCGCTGGCAGCGCCGTGTGGCAGACGCCGGCGTAACGCGAACCGAATTGGCGCTTGAGATTGCCCTTTTTGGGGTCGAAAACCCAGTGGCCGTTCGGGTCGTCAATCACGTCGTAGAAATACGGAATGTCCTGTTCGCGCACGAAATCGCGGAGGATGTCCACGTTGCGGTTCGAGAGCGAGTCAGTGGTGAAAATATAGTGATCGGGAATGATGACGATTTTATTTTTGTCCCAGACTTTTGCATCCTTGCCGAATTCGCGTTTAAACACGCCGATGGTGCCCGGCCCGCAAACGTCATGCGTCATCAACACGTCGGCGTTGACCCAGATGTTGTTGCCGGCCTGCACGCTCGGTTTTCCGGCGGCGCGGGCGAGAATTTTTTCCGTCAAAGTCATAGCTGTGGAAAATAGCCGATGCAACGGGCAAGTTCAACCGAACAAACAAGCTCCATTAGGAGCGGAATCTTTGTAGAATTCCGAATCAACAAAATCTCAAGCCCCGTCGGGGCGGAATATGCCGCTCCTACGGAGCTTGGAAAATTATGGCGGTGTATTTCTACAAAGATGTCGCGCCTACAGCGCTGGCTGGTTGTTAAACCGAAAGCCGTCCGATAATGCTTGATGGGAATTTAGGAACGTGGTTTGGTGGTCGCATGGGTTTATTCGATATATTTAAGTCCAGAGGCAAAAAAGGGAAAATCTCAAAAGTTTCAATCCCTGTCGAATTCACAGCAGAAGAAATTGAAGCCATAGACAAAAACTTGGAAACCTATAATTCTTTTGCCGCTGAAAAAGGTGGAACATTTTGTGTTGTTCCTAAACTATTGGATGCACTGAAGGCTCAAGGTTTATTTGAATATGCCTTTCAATTGGTGAACAAGAGCGGGGACGCTAATCTCTCAAGCGATGAGGTTGCGATAATTTTGGATAAAGCAATCAAAGCGCAATTGAAAGCCCACTGTTTGCACAATTTGCCACTATACCTTTTCCATTCGGCTTTGATTTATGAATTGGCTGGCAACACTGAGAAAGCAGAGGTTTGGTTCAAGCATTTTTTACAGATGCAAAACGAATTCAAGCCGGACAAGGTAGATGAAATAAATCTTAATTTCCTGATAGATATGCAAGGTTTTGATGTGGCCGAGGCCGTTGAAATTGCGCGCCAAAAATTGGCAAGATATGAAAACCCCAGAGCCAAAACTTCTTTACCTTGACCTTCCGGTTGTTTCTTGGCCAATAGCAACCGATAAACTGTTTCAAGAATCTGCGGATTGGCGGCATAACGCTTTTCTTAATCTTGGCGGGAAGTCGTGGGAATCTTACGCAAGCGGATACAAACAGGCAGCAGACTTTCTCGCGCAGCGGTTTCTCGAAAATTATCAGGGCATGGACACGCTCATTTACCCGATTGTTTTTCTTTATCGTCACTACATTGAGCTTCGCCTTAAACAGTTGATTATCGCTGGGCAGAAATTACTCGAACAACCCATTAATTATAAGGACATACATGACCTCGTCATTTTATGGAGACCTTGCCGTGAAATTCTGCAAAAGATTTGGCCCGAAGAACCAGTTGCAACGTGGGACAACGTCGAGAAACTCATCAAGGAATTCAATCAGAAAGATACCGAAGGCATGAATTTTCGTTATCCAATTACCACAAAGAAAAAAGGCCGCAAGCCGACGTTACCTGCGCTAGACCACGTGGGTATTGGGAACTTATATGAGGTCATGCAACGCCTTGCCTGTTTTTTTGAGTGCCATATTGAAGGTTTAGAATTCGAAGATTATCCCTGACAAAGGGGCCTTCACCTTTACCCACAACACACCCGCGTGACTCCGCCTGAAATATTTTTGAATCTGCTCCGCGGCCCGGCGCCTGCCTGCGTGGCCGAAGCCGGTGGCCAAAAGTCCCCGCTGGTCCCGCCGACAGCAGGAAATCAAATTCCAACTGGCGACACTTCGGCGTGGCGAAGGCCCGTGCTGGCGCTCTCGCCGATGCAGGACGTGACCACGCTGGAATTCATGCGGGTTATTGCACACCATGGCGGCGCGGATGTTTATTGGACGGAATACTTCCGCGTTCACGGACAGTCGCGCCCGGACAAGTGGATTCTCCAGTCCATCACCGAAAATCCGACCGGCAAACCCGTGGTCGCGCAGATGATTGGCAACAATATCCCGGCGCTCGTCCGCACGGCGAAGGCGTTGCAGCAATTCCCCGTCGCGGCCATCGACCTGAACCTCGGTTGTCCTGCGCCGGTCGTTTACCGCAAATGCGCGGGCGGCGGTCTGTTGCGCGAGCCGCAAAAAATCGATGCCATCCTCGGCGCGTTGCGCGACGCGGTGACGATTCCGTTCACTGTGAAAACGCGCATCGGTTTCAAGTCGCCCGCCGAGTTCGACACGTTGTTGCCGCTGTTCGCGAAACATGCGATTGATCTGCTCGTTGTTCACGGACGCACCGTCACACAGATGTATCGGCCCGGTGTGCGCTACGACCTCATCGCGCGGGCGGCGCGCGAGTTGCGCTGTCCGGTGTTCGCCAACGGCAATATCCATGGCGCGGCGCAGGCGCAGGCGGTGTTGGCGGAAACCGGCGCACGCGGATTGATGATCGGGCGCGGAGCGATCCGCAATCCGTGGCTGTTCGATCAAATCCGCCGGCGGTATCGCGGTGAAAAAATCCGGCTGCCGACCGGGCGTGACGTGCTGACTTACATCCGCGAGCTTTGGGACGCCGAAGTCGCGCCCGCCTGCGTGGCCGAAGCCGGTGTCCCAAAGTTCCCGCCCGATTCGCCGACAGCAGGAAATCAAATTTTTACTGGCAACACTTCGGCGCGGCGAAGGCCCGGTGTGCGCAAATCGGCGCAGGTGCGGCGCATGAAAAAATTCATGAACTTCATCGGCGAAGGGGTGGGCGAAAAGTTCCTGCACGAAATCCGCCGCGTAACGACACAAGCCGATCTCTTCCGCGTCTGCGAAACTTATTTGGATCACGACCAGCCGATGACGCTGGAACCGCCGGATTTTATGCGAAGCGATTATATTTGATGGAAATTCAAGAGCGTGGTTTGGTGGCAATAGTCGCGAAAGAAATGAAAATAACGACTATGCTGTGAAATTGATCGGTTATGGAAGTAAGACGGCATTATTCCTGCTATTTCACGGGCAATGGTTATTCGACCAGTCTCTGTCTTATGTGAAGAGGAGATTGGTTACAGGGGATAGTGTCGTCAGTCATGGTGCATTTAATAATACAGTAGAAACTGCCAGCAACAATCCACCCCTTTTTACGACAGCGCAATCCACTGTTGCATCACCAAATTATGGCCAACTTTCACAGAATGCCAACATCCTTCAAAGATGTTCCCGGAATAAGAGTTTAATCAGATTATTCGCAATCGCCGCCTTCCCGCTAGCAACAATCCGGTAGGACATCACCGAATGCTTTCATTACTTGTCCAGTCCACCGGCCTTTCGCGCCCGCCTCAAAACCTGCTGCGCCAGCGCACGCGCTTTTGCCGCGCCATCCGCCAGAACATTGTTCACGTAATCCAGGTTCGCCGCCAGTGCCGCCCGTTTCTTCCGCGCTTCGGCGAAATAATTCCAGTGACACTCGAACAGCGCCTTTTTCAAATCGCCGTAACCAAGACCGCCAGCGCGCAGACGATTCTCAAAATCCTTTGCTACATCCATTGGCGCAACGAGCTTGAGCAGTTGAATGGCAAGGTTTTTGTCTGCATCAGGCTTGGGCTCCTGCGGCGTGCGGCTGTCCATGACGATGCTCATGATTTTTTTGCGTGTCGTTTTCTCGTCGCCGAAAATTTCAATCGTGTTGTTGTAACTCTTGCTCATCTTCTGACCGTCCGTGCCGGGCACCACGGCGACCTCGTCGCGGATTTGCGGTTCGGGAATCACGAACGTCTGGCCGTATTGCTCGTTGAACTTGATGGCGATATCGCGTGTGACCTCGACGTGCTGTTTCTGGTCGTGGCCAACCGGAACGATGTTCGAATCGTAAATCAAAATGTCCGCCGCCATCAGCACCGGATAGGCGAAGAGACCGTGATTGGGTGTGATGCCCTTTGCAAGCTTGTCCTTGTAACTGGTGCAGCGTTCGAGCAATCCCATCGGCGTGACGGTGGAAAGCAGCCATGTGAGTTCGGTGACTTCCGGCACATCGGATTGTTTGAAGAAGACGGTTTTCTTCGGGTCGAGGCCGCAGGCGAGAAAGTCGAGCGCCACATCGAGCGTGTTCTTGCGCCGTTCCACCGGGTCGAACAGCGAGGTCATCGAATGATAATTCGCGATGAAATAAAAAGCCTCGCCCTTTTCCTGCAACTCGATGGCGGGTTTCATCATCCCGAAATAATTTCCGAGATGCAGCGCGCCGCTGGGCTGGATGCCTGATAGAATTCGCATGGGGAAAGTTTAATGGAAAAACATCGAACATCCAACATCGAACATCGAACGCTGAATGTTACTGTCGAATGACTGATTCGATGTTCGGCGTTCAGTGTTCGTTGTTCGATGTTATCTTTTGCAACGATCCCGCCTTCACTCCCCACCGCTGCAAATCCTTGCCCAGTTCGCTCGGCCAGTTTTCCCCGGTGGCGGTCATGAACACCTGGCCGCTCGTCTTGCGCGCCTGCTCCAGCAATGGCAGAAAACCGCTGCGGCGTTTCACGTCCAACTCGCCAATCACGTCGTCAATCAACAACACCGGCGCGCTGCCATGAATGCCGGCAAGGTATTCCGCCTGCGCCATTTTCAGCGCGATGGCCAGCGTGCGTTTCTGGCCTTCGCTGCCGAACTGCGCGGCGGATTTATCGTTGAGTAGTAATTGCAAATCGTCGCGATGCGGGCCGATGAGTGTGGAGCGATACGTCCGTTCGCGCGAACGCGATTGCGCGAGTTCGACGGCAAAATCTTTTTTGACGCCCGGCCGGTATTCGATGCGCAATTCCTCGGCGTCGTTGGAAACGCGGCGATACGCCAGGCGCGCCAACGGCGAAAATTTCGGCGCGAGTTCGCGGCGTGCGCGAATGATTTCGTCGCCGAGCTTTACGAGTTCCTGCGAAAAACCGTCCAGCGTGGCCTCGTCCACGACACGTTGTTTGAGCAACGCGTTGCGGGCGCGAACGGCGCGCATATAACGCTGGAGCAGCGGCAGATAATCGGGTCGCGTTTGCGCGAGCAGCAAATCGAGAAACCGCCGTCGCGCGCGCGTGGCGCCCTTGATCAGTTGCAAATCCTCCGTGCAAAAAACCACCGTGCGCAGCACGCCGAGATAATCGGTGAGTTTTTTAACGGGCTGTCCGTCGAGCGACAGATTCCGTTCGCGTGCCGACCAATATATTTTAATTTCGCGTTCGCCCTGGCCGATGATTTTTCCGCCGACAAAATAGCCGCGCTGTTCGTGGCGGATCATCTGCGCGCCGCCGACGCCGCGGAACGAGCGCAGCGTGGCCATGAGATAAATGGCTTCAAGGATGTTCGTCTTGCCCTGCGCGTTGTCGCCGAGCAGGAGATGGAAGCCGGGCGCGAAGTCCGCATCCAACCGCGCATAATTGCGGAAGTCACGAAGTCGCAAATGAGCCAGATGCACACGAACAAAATGAAACGCAACGGCGAAAACGGCGAGTCTTTTAATGGCCGAAATTATGATTCGCAAACTTGACGCGCCGCGCTTGAAAAACTAATTTGGTAATCGGCTGGTGGTCGTAGCTCAATGGTAGAGTCCAAGCTTGTGGAGCTTGTTGTTGCGGGTTCAAATCCCGTCGGCCACCCCAGTCTTCGCTCGAAGCGCAGAGCGAAGACTGCCGCGCCGTAGTGCGCAGCACGTAGGCGGGCAAGAAACTCTCATTCAACAATGCGCTTCGAGCTTCGACTCGGCAAGCCAGCCAACAGTAGAGAGCGGGGCTGCCGCGCCGAATCCCGCAAAGCGGGAGAAGGCGGGCTTTCTCTCCAAGTAAACCTTCTACGAGGTGGCGTTAATCAAACCGGTGATATCGTCTGAATCCGTGTTGATGTCGGCGAACAACCAGGTCGAGAGATAACGCTCGGTTGACGACGGCACGATGACGACGATTATTTTACCCTTGTTTTCGCGGCGTTTGGCGACTTGCAACGCCGCCCAAATCGCCGCACCGCTGGAGATGCCGGCGGGGATGCCGTCGAGTTGATTGACCTCTTTTGAAATCGGGCCGGAGTCTTCTTCATCCACCTCGATGACTTCGTCCACGATTTTCATATTCAGGTTGTCGGGAATGAAACCCGCGCCGATGCCCTGTAATTTGTGCGGACCGGGCGCTCCACCGGAAATCACCGCTGACTTTGCAGGCTCGACGGCAATCGCCTTGAAACCGGGCTTGCGTTTCTTGATGACCTCCGCAATGCCGGTGATGGTGCCGCCGGTGCCGACGCCCGCGACAACAATGTCCACCTTGCCGTCGGTGTCGCGCCAGATTTCCTCGGCGGTTGTGCGGCGATGAATCTCCGGATTTGACGGATTGGAAAATTGCTGGAGGACGACGCTGTTCGGAATCTGTTTGTGCAATTCCTCGGCTTTGGCAATCGCCCCTTTCATGCCTTTGGCGCCTTCGGTTAAAACCAGCTTCGCACCAAGAATTTTCAGCAGTTTGCGGCGTTCCAAGCTCATCGTTTCGGGCATCGTCAGGATCAATTTCAATCCACGCGCCGCGGCAACGAACGCCAGCGCGATGCCGGTGTTGCCGCTGGTTGGCTCGATAAGCACGGTGCCCTGATTGATGGCTCCGGACTTGAACGCGTCATCAATCATTGCCACGCCGATGCGATCTTTGACACTGGAAAGCGGGTTGAAAAATTCGAGTTTGAGCAACACATCGGCGACTGCGCCGTGTTTTTTGGCCGTGTGGTTCAACCGCACAAGCGGTGTATTACCAACGGTTTCAGTAATATCGTTGTAGATGCGTGACATATGATTCCGTGGTTCAAATTTGGTATGTTTCTTTTTTTGTCTCCCCGCGTTCCACGGTGGTGGAGTGGCTGGGAATTGAATTTGCCTGAAGCAGACTTACCGCCTCTTCCGCGCGGAAGTTGGGCAGGAAATGGACTGCGCCGCGCGCATTGAAGCAGGCGCGTTTGGCTTCACGGACGCCGAGGTCGCGGCAAAACTCCTGAAAATCCAAAAGGGACAGAAAGTGCAGATTATGGGTGCGATACCATGGTGCCGGCAATGAGCTCGTAATCGGGGTGCGACCCCGGAACAAAATTTGCGCGCGGACGCGGACGTGGGCAAAATTGGCGTAGGAAACGATGACCTCCCGCCCGACGCGGAACGCCTCGCGGATGATTTCCGCCGGCGAAATCAGTTCCTGAAACGTGCCGAGCAGCAGCACAAAATCAAACGCGCTGTCGCCATACTGATCCAGACCGTCGGCGATGTCACTTTGATGCACAGTCAGTCCGCGTTCGACGCAGCGCGCGACAAGGGCGGAATCTTTTTCCACGCCTTCGCCGGTCACCAGCCGGGTTTGAACCAGGCGGGCGAGAAAGGCGCCGTCGCCGGTTCCCAAATCCAACACGCGGGATTTTTCGGGAATCCATTCCAACACAGTTTTGTAAATGCCGGGGTGCATGGTTTAGTTTCGCGGCTGGCGATATTCGTTTTCGAGGTAATGGCGAACAATGTTCGCGAACGGGGGGTTCTCGATCAGGAACGAGTCGTGGCCGTAAGGTGTTTCCAGGTTGATGTAGGTCACCGCGACATTGGCGCGCTTGAGCAGGCGAACCAGTTCGCGCGATTGCGACGGCGGATACAGCCAGTCGGACGCGAACGAGATGACCAGGAAACGCGCGTCCACCCGGCGCAATACTCCCGCCGCCGGGCCGTTCTCAAAAAGGTCGAATTGGTCAACCGCTTTCGTAAGATAAAGGTAGGAATTCGGATCGAACCGTTTGACAAAACTCTGACCTTGGTGCTGGAGATAGCTTTCCACTGAGAATAATGCCGTTTCGTCTTTGCTCGAATCCCCGGACTTCTGCCGTTTGCGCCCGAACTTATGGGCCATGCCATACTCGCTGAGATAGGTGACGTGCCCGACCATTCGCGCCACCGCCAGGCCGTGAACAGGACGCCGGTCTTCGGAATAATTGCCGTCGTTCCAGTCCGGATCGCTGAGGATGGCATGACGGCCGATTTCGTTGAATGCGATTTGCATCGCAGTATGGGAAGAGCATGTGGCGATGGGAACGCAGACGCGCACGCGCCCGGGATGTTCCACCGCCCAGACCAACGCCTGCATCCCGCCCATCGAACCGCCGATCACGGCGAAGAGTTGCAGGATTCCCAGACGGTCGAGCAACTTCGCCTGCACAGCCACAATGTCCCGGACGGTCACGGGAGGAAAACTCATGGCGTATGGTTTGCCGGCGTCGGGACGCAACGAGGCCGGGCCGGTTGTGCCACCGCAACCGCCCAAAACACTGGCGCAAATGACGAAGAATTTGTCGGTATCAATCGCCTTGCCGGGGCCAACGTGATAATCCCACCAGCCCGGGCGACCCGTGTCTGGATGCGTGCCTGCCACGTGCGCGTCACCCGACAGGGCGGGGCAAATCAGAATCGCATTGTCACGCGCCGGGGAAAGCGTCCCCAGCGTTTGATACGACACGTCCACGTGATCGAATGTGAATCCCGACTGGGTCTGCAATCCCGGCAACTTAATCGTTTCGGTCCGCGTCACCCCCAGTGGCGACTGGTAGTTTATGATCTTTTGATCCTGAAGATCGCCCTGAGCGGTGTTGGTTTGCTGCACGGTCATTTTGTTCCCTCTTCAATGCGTTGCTGCCCGCAACGCTTGGTCAATATCAGCCTTGATATCGGCCACGTCTTCGAGACCGATGGAGAGCCGAATGTAATCCGCCGTCACGCCGGTTTCCTCCTGTTCCGCAGGCGTCAACTGTTGATGCGTGGTCGAGGCCGGATGAATGACGAGGCTCTTGGCGTCGCCGATATTGGCGAGGTGTGAGAGCAGTTTCACCGAGTTGATAAACTTCTTGCCGGCTTCCAAGCCGCCCTTGATGCCGAATCCGACGAGGCCGCCGAAGCCGTTCTTCAAATACTTCGCGGCGTTTTTGTGGTCAGGATTGTCCGGCAGGCCGGGATAGACAACCCAGTTCACAAGCGGATGTCTCTTGAGCCAGTGCGCGATCTCCAGGGCGTTGGCCGAGTGTTTTTGCTGGCGCAACGGCAGTGTTTCCAAACCCTGCAAAAAAAGGAACGCGTTAAACGGGCTGAGCGCCGCGCCGATGTCGCGCAGCAGCGTGACACGAATCTTGAGGATGAAGGCCACGTTGCCCAAGCCGGGCACATTGTTCAGGGCGTCCCAGTAAACCAAACCGTGGTAGCTGGGGTCCGGCTCGGTAAATTCGGGGAATTTGCCGTTGTTCCACTTGAACTTGCCGGCGTCCACGATGACCCCGCCAATGGACGTGCCATGGCCGCCGATGTATTTCGTGGCCGACGTGGCAAGGATGTCCGCACCGTAATCAAACGGCCGCACCAGTCCGATGCCAACGGTATTATCCACAACGAGTGGAATCCCCGCTTCGTGCGCGATCTTTGCAATGGCCTCGAAGTCCGGCACGTCGAGCTTCGGGTTGCCGATGGTCTCGGCATAAACGGCGCGCGTCTTCGGCGTGATGGCTTTGCGAAATGCTTCCGGGTTGCGCGAGTTCACGAACTTCACTGTGCGGCCCAGCTTCGGGAACGTGTAGTGGAAAAGCTGGTAGGTGCCGCCGTAGAGATTATTGCCCGCTACAATTTCGTCGCCCAGCCGCGTGATGGCGAGCAACGAGTAGGTAATGGCGGATTGCCCCGAGGCCACACCCAGCGCGCCGGTGCCGCCTTCAATCGCCGCGACGCGTTGCTCGAAAACGTCCGTGGTCGGATTCATCAGGCGCGTGTAGATGTTCCCGAATTCCTTAAGGGCGAACAGATTCGCGGCGTGCTCGGTGCTTTTGAAGACGTAGGATGTCGTCTGGTAAATCGGCACGGCGCGCGCGCCAGTGGTTGGATCGGGCACTTGCCCGGCGTGCAGCGCCAGCGTGTCGAGTTTTTTCGTTGGAATGCTCATAGGTTCGTTATTAGTGGTTAATGATACTGCGCAATCGGCCGGAGGCAACTGCGGATCGTGTGAACCTGCGATACGTAGAAATCACATCGCCTGAAAGCGGGTGCTGACGCCAGACCTCCAAACTGAATCGTGTGCGTTAGAATTCCCATTTGGTTGTAATGCCCCAGACACCATTGGCTTCGTGATTCAGCACATTGCCGAAATGGCCGTACCCGGCGGCCAAGGTCAAGTGTTTGTTGACGACATAAGCGGCGTCCATCGTCCACCAGTCACCCTCGGCGCGCACGAGACTGCCGATGGGGCGGTAATCGTTTGGTTGTTGCTTGTATTCCGCCGCCAGTGCGAAATTACCGGTGACGAACACCACCACGTTGCCCTCGAAGAGGTAGCTGTAGCTGTCGGTGAATCCGCCCAACCCTTCCCAGACACCTTTGGTGGCCCGCCCACCGGCTTCGAGCAATACCGGCCGCGGCAATTGGGTGAACAGTTTCGAGGCGTAGAGCGTAAAGTCCACGCCGTCGTGATATTTGATGCCGGCATTGGCCAGCGCGCCACCCACATCGTGGTTCAGCTGGTCGAAGCTGTCGTTATACTTGTAATGCACGCCGGCGGTAACGGCCGGAATCCATTTCTGGTCGAACTCGCCTTCCTTCAAAATTTGGAAGCGCGCGTTGAAGTTATGCAATTGCACTTCGTCGGTGGGGATGCCGCCGAGCGCCTGCGGCAAATCGCCCAGACCCAATCGGTCCCAGCCATAGCCGAGTTCAAGCCGCTTGAACGGCGATTCGGTGACGGTAAATGCTTCGAGATTCTGCGCGTGGCCGAGGTTGACGTAGGCAAAGCCGACGCTCGGACGGCCAATGGGCTCGCCGTTGCGCGGCGGATTGACGATGTAGGCCGACAGCGTGGCAAAGATGCCGCCGTTGCCTTCGATCTGATGCAACGGCAACGGCGCGCCTTTCTCGGCAGGCTTGGCTGCGGGCGCCGGTTGCGCCGGCGGCGCGGTGGTCTGGGTTTCATCAGCGTTCGCGCCCCAGCCCGCCGCGACCAAAAGCGCGGCAAGCCAGACAGTGGAACGGCTTCGATGACGTTTATTATACTTCCCTCTACGGATATGTTGGCTGTTTTTCATGTTTACATTTCAATCACCAGCAAACTTCCGGTCATCCGGTCAGCAGCTCTTTCTGTTTTATTTTCACGCCTCCAGCCTTCTGGTCGGCCTTAAATGGTTTCTGCGTGAAGATTTTCCAGCCGGATCCGCTCGGTCTTGTCAATCTGCGTGACCTGCGAATCATGGACAACCACTTGCACCACGCCGTAGCGCAGCGAACCAACTTGGCGGAGGACAATGTCCAGCCAAGCCGGTTTTTTACCAGCACCCTCGATAAATTCGATTTTGTTCTCGCTCATTTTAAGTCTTTCTCAATTAATTTTCATCATCAAATAACGACCAAATATATCGTTATTCTATACCACAAGTCAGGACTGTCAACTGCTTTTCTGATTTTTTTCTAAATACCGTCTCCGCCAATAAAAACGGCGTAAACCTCTTGTTTTGAGACTGGAGAACCTTTGGCCACTTCAGCCAGCGTCGCCCGTTCCATTACGCCGGTCACATAATTTCGTGCATCAAGGAAAACGCGGCGAAAACGGCAGACTGGTTCCTGTGAACAGCGTTTGTAGGCCGTGACTGAAACACACCCAATTGGGGCTAAAATGCCGTCAAAATGACGCACCACCTCACCCATCGTAATCTTGGCAGGACTTTTTGAGAGGATGTATCCGCCACGCATTCCCGCCACGCTGTTCACCCAGCCTTGAGTTTTGAGATCGAGCATAATCTGCTCAAGAAACCGCTTGGGAATATCATTCCGCCGGGCTAATTCGCGAATGGGAATCGGCGCTCCGCCATAATGATCCACCAGAGTGAACAAAGCGCGCAGTGCGTAGTCTATTTTTTTTGAAACGCGCATGATAAAAGACGATAATCCTAGTCGGATTTAAGTCAACACTTCTTTTCCATGAGCCATCCGTCACGGGCTTTGCTTAACTGATAATCCGGTGTCCCTCGTCGAGGAAAATGCCCTTGAAATTCATCTCCAATGCCTGTGGGTTGGTGGCTTTGGCCAACGCCTCTTTCTCAGTCACACGGCCCATTTTAACCAAATTGAACAATGATTGGTTGAATGTGAGCATTCCGTCATCCATGCCGGTTTCGATGGCAGTGGGCAATTTGTCGAGGCGGTTCTCTTCAAGAAGTTTCCTTACCATCGGCGTGTTAATCATAATCTCCAGCGCCGGGGTAAGTTTCCCGTTCACCATGTTGACCATGCGCTGGCAAATCACAGCCCGCAACGTGCCTGCAATTTGCCGGCGAATTTGTTCGCGTTCCTCAACTTTGAAAAAATCAAGAATGCGATTGATGGATTGCGATGCGTTGGTCACGTGCAGGGTGGACAAGATGAGATGCCCTGTCTCCGCCGCGCTCATAGCCGAGAAAAAACTGATGTTGTCGCGCATTTCGCCGATCATGATGACATCAGGGTCCTGGCGCAGAATGTGGACGAGCGCGTTGTGAAAGGACAGTGTGTCGAGACCGATCTCGCGTTGTTCAATCACCGATTGATTGTCTTCAAAAACATATTCAATCGGGTCTTCGAGTGTGATAATGTGTTTTTTGAAATTGTCGTTGATGTGTTCAATCATCGCCGCAAGCGTGGTGGACTTGCCACAGCCGGTCGTCCCTGCCAGAAGCACGATGCCCCGCGGCGATTCCGCGACTTTTTTAATCTGCTCCAGCAAGCCAAGTTCTTCAAAGCTTGGCACGTGCGTTTTGACGAAACGCATGGACAAACACCATTGGCCGCGCTGCTGAAATAAATTGGTGCGAAACCGGCCGATGCCCGAAACGAAATAGGAAAAATCAATTTCACGCTCTTCCTCCAACCGCTTGCGCAAATGAGGTGGCGTGATGGTTTCGACGATTTTCGCCATCCATTCCACCGTCGGGAAGGGCGAATCCACCGCGATGAGTTCACCGTTAATGCGAATAATAACCGGCGTGCCGTCTTTCAGGTGCACATCCGAGGCCGCGCCATCGACGGCTGCTTTCAAAATGCGATAAAAAGCTTCCATGCGCACAGATTAGCAAATT
This sequence comes from Verrucomicrobiota bacterium, assembly GCA_049517655.1. GTDB lineage: Bacteria > Verrucomicrobiota > Verrucomicrobiia > Limisphaerales > UBA11358 > UBA11358. Next base: position 511,759 of record JBEKRQ010000002.1, read on the forward strand.
CGTTTTCAAACGCCAGCCAAGAAAGGTTGTGTTCTAATTTGCCTCCGGAGCGCGGGCTTCAGCCCGCTTCGGCGCCCAAATGACAAGGGACAACGAAGCGGCATAAATGCCGCGCTCCTTCAATTAGGACATTACCCCAAGAAAAACACTGGCGACTTTTTGCCGCGGCAATGCTATAAAGCTGCGCATGTCGAAGCATCGCATTGGAATCATCGGCGGCACGGGACTTTACAACATCGAAGGCTTCACAAACCAGAAATGGGTGAAGGTCAAAACACCATTCGGTTCGCCATCGGATGATTTGCTCACGGGCAGGCTGGCCGGACGCGATGTGGTTTTTCTGCCCCGACATGGCCGCGGCCACCGCATTTTGCCGGGCGAGCTGAATCATCGAGCCAACATCTGGGCGATGAAAAAGCTCGGCGTTGCCTGGATCATCAGCGTCAGCGCGGTCGGTTCGTTACAGGAGAAATACAAACCGTGCGACATTGTGCTCATTGACCAGTTTTTTGACCGCACCAAGCGCGGTTTTGAACACACGTTTTTTGGTCGCGGCATCGTGGCGCACATCGCGTTCGCGCATCCGATTTGCGGGGAATTGCGCCGGATTCTTTTGAAAACCGCGCGCGATTGCAAAGCCCAAGCCCACGATGGCGGCACTTATGTGAATATGGAAGGCCCGGCGTTCAGCACACGAGCCGAGTCATTGACCAATCACCACGCTGGTTACGATGTGATTGGCATGACCAATCTCGGCGAAGCCAAATGCGCCCGTGAAGCTGAAATTGCCTACGCCACGCTGGCAATGGTGACGGATTATGACTGCTGGAAGGAAAACGGGGAACACGTCACGCTCGAAATGATTTTGCATAATCTCCATTGCAACGCGGAGATTGCCAAACAAATCGTCGCCCGCGCCATCTTGCAGATTCCCGCCCAGCCGAATTGGCCGTGCCACTCCGCGTTGAAAAATGCGATACTGACTGACAAAAAACTCTGGCCGACGAAAACAAAGAAGGAATTGAAACCGATTTTAAAAATGTATCTGTGACCGGGATTTTTGACCGGCCAGTCGTCTATTGTTTGGTGCCATTCAAAAGCATTTGTTTCTGATCGTCGGGCAATGCTGTGTTCGAAATCCACGCTTGCGCGTTCACCGGATCCGTTTGCAACCATTGCCGTGCGACATTTTGGATGGCGGAATTCCGCTGGACGGGATCGTTCAAAGATTCCGCCCATGGAGCAGCTACTTCAGGATATTGCAAGGCGATTTGATTGACATAGGACTGAACCGCACTTTGTTTGGCACTGTCATTGGGCAAGGAGTTCAGCCACCGACCGGCAGCAGCAGGGTCATTTTGCGCCCAACTGGAAATGATATTTTGAAAAGCATTATCCCTTGTGTTGCCTGCTGGAAACGTAGCCGCCCAATTGGCCGCGGCTTGCGGGTCTGATTGCAACCATTCCGAAATGACTGATATCGCCGCGCTGCTTTGCGTGTCGCCGGCAGGCAGTGAAGCGACAAATTTCGCAGCATCTTGGGGTGAATGTTGAACCATGCTGGAAACCAAGCCTGAAATGAAAGCGTTTTTTGCCGCGCTTTCGGGCATGGACTGCAACCATGTCATCGCCGCCTTCGGATCATTTTGCGCCCAAAAACCGGCCGCGCTGGTATAAAAACTATTTTGCGCGCCGCCCGATTGCAGGCCTTGGGCATACTGCATCGCGCCTCGCGGATCAGTTTGCACCCACTGCGAAATCATGTCGTTCATGACGTTTTGTTTCGCGCGGCCATCCGGCATATTTTGCGCCCACGCCACAGCAGCTTCCGGCTTTGTTTCGACCCAACTGCCAGCCACTGTGCCGATGGCGGACTCACGCTCGTCCAGACTAATCAGCGCGCTTGCGTAGGCCATGGCGGCTTGCGGATTGGTCTTCACCCAGCACGAGAGCAATCCGCTCCGCACACCCACTCGCGAGGACTCCGGCAGATTTGCATCCACAAAAGCCAGCAACGGCGGGATGTTGGTGGGGGCAAGGTCGTCAAGAATTCTGTGCCACTCCCCATCGCGGCGCCAATCGTCATTTTTCATCTCTAGAATTTTTGCCTCGATTTCAGCGAGTAAAAAATTTCTGCTCATTTCAATTCTATTGGAAATTGCAGACTGGCTGGGCAACGGATTTTTTTTTGCCGGCGACGGCTGTTTTTTTGCCGTCTTGGTCGAAACCTTGTTCGAACTGGCTGACGCAAGGCTGGCTGGTGCAGTGCTGCGCCGGCCCAACCAATAACCGGCGCACAACATCAGCAATGCAACCAGAACAAAAAAGATGACGCTTTTTATTCTCATAAAACGTGCCGACAAATGGAATCAGGCGTTACGATGGTTCACTTTGCAAAACCGTCAAGAAACAAATCGCAGGAAAATCCTAGCCACAGATGAACACAGATTAACACAGATTTATTTGGTAGGGCACGATGTCCTGGGGAAAACGGCTTATGACTTCAACCATCAGGGAAAGGCATCCCTACCATTGGGAAAAGGCGCCTAAAATATAATCCCCCTCTCCGCTCCCTTCAGGGAGGGGAAAGGGCTGGGGTGAGGTGTGGACAAATTCCCCTCTTGTTAACAAAGACACGGAGGGAAAAATCAATCCACCAATTGTTGCGGGCAGTTAAAACCGGCCAAACTGCCCGCCGGCTCGCCGGAAGCGAAAGTGGCTTCCGAAGTGCCCGCCGGGTTGGCGGTGCGTAGTCGCAGCCAGTGCGAGCCGTGGCGTGAGTTCATCGAGCACAGTTTGCAGGAGGGGTTGTCGGCCCAGCGCCTCTATCAAGACTTGGTGGCCGAGCGCCAATAACATCGGCAGCTACGACGCGGTGAAGCGGTTTGTGCGGCGGTTGCAAGGGACAGCAAAAAAGCTGCCGCGCAAGTAGCGCGACAGCTTGATTTCCACTGTTGAGATTCGAGTTATTGCTGCTGCTTATGCAATATCAAAGTCCGTATTCCGCTTAATCCACTACTGTCACATGGCGTGGTGGTATTTGGATACGCTAGGACCGCGTTGATACAACTCCCGTCGTCAGCGCATATTTTAAACGGGTCTCCAACAACGTTCCAGGAGGGGACCCAGTTGGTTTGTATACTGAACAGCGTTACAACATTGGTTCCATCATAAGTGCACACCTTACCTTGCGCGTTGAAAGGTCCCGGATTTCCTTCTAAATGAACGTAACCATTCCAACCCGTTCCGAAAAACAAGGCGTCTTTAGTTGTTAACATGGATGTGACAAAATTCGCACAAGTATCAGTGGCAGATTCGTTCCAAACTTTTGTCAAAGTATTCGAATCCGCATTATATTTCACAATGCATGGGCCAACCCCGATATACAAGGAATCTTTGAACGCTTCTAATGTGGATATGTATACGGAGTCGTAATACCCGCTGTATGGGCATGTGAGAGTTGTCGGAATGTTTGTACCGACCTCCCAATGCATATTCCCGTCGGCATCCGGCTCGCCGTCACAGGACAGAATTCCAGCATGTCCACCATATTGTTTTGCATCCGAATATTCGTAGCCAACGTATAGTTTGCCGTTATATGCTGCAAAGTCCAAATCGCATAATTCGTAAAAATACGGAATATCTGATATAATATCATAGCCATAGACCCCATTTATCCCGTCACAATGTTGCAAGTAGTCATAGTTAATGTCTCCTATTACGCCATATATCATATCATTCCACGAACATATGGTTTTAGCCATAAACTGATATGGGGCGTTCTTTACTAATGTCCAATTGGTTCCATCTAATCTATATACCCCTAGCCCGTTACATGATACATATAGTTGGCCGTTAAAAACAGCCAATGATGATGTTTCATCGACGGGCAAATTCGTCCCAATCTGGGTCCAATTGGTGCCACCATTATATTTCCATACCTTACCCCCAAAGGCCTCTGAAAAAGTACCGCCAACGCAAGGCGTGGTTATATGACCAGCCGCATACAGGGCACCATTGTACTCACAGAGAGAGACAATGGTGTCCATATTTTGACGCCAGCCTATCTGGCCTAAATTGTTCCATCCGTCGACTGCCAGACAAAATGCATGAGGGAAGACATTGCTCCACGTCCCGTCCGTATTGTATCTGTAAACGGCGAAAGGATATGCGCCCGCATATAAATTCCCCTTGGGCGGCGGATCAACGGTTATGTTGACTGGCGCCGATGTCGCAGTGGTCCCGGCGCTTGTCAGGTATGCCTTGGCTTTCAACGTGTGACTGCCGCATGTCACATTCTTCCACTGAAAGCTGGGCGCTGACGACAGGCTCGTGTAAATCAGCGAATTGCCGTCGTAGAATTCCACCTTATTAAAGTCAACCGCGCTGGCTGCCACTGTGATGCTGTCACCTTCGTTGAAGGCACTGCCATCCGCAGGAGATGTAATGAAGACATTTGTGTTGTTGGGGTCCAAGATGACAAATTGAACGGGATCGGACGAGGCTAAGAATTGTACGCCTAGACCATTACCATAAACAATCTCATTCACAGCACTCAATATGTGAGTGCCATATTCCATATTGGTCCACTTCCAATTAGGAAATTGAATAGAAAAATATTGAGTGCAACCAATCGAGGAAACCCCACTAAAAGTTCCAACCCCGACGCCGTCCACATACAAGTATACACCTCCGGGATTGCCCGCGCCGTTAATATAACGGGCAGTGATGCCAGGTGCAGTGGCGCTTTTGTAAAAACACTGTGTATTCGTCGGATTTGTAATTTGAAGATTGACGACAGGGTAGTTCTCATAAACACAGCCAAACACAATTTGCAGGCCCAGATAAGCAAAAGCCAACACTGCTATTGCAACGAGCAATCCGCTCTTCACTGTGTTTCTGTTCTTCATTTTGTTTTCAGTTTTCATTTTATTTCTCCTTTTCTGTATTGGCGGCCAGCCAGTTCTTTGCATATTCCACCGCCCGGCTGTCTGAATGACTGGCGATGACCCGCTCATAGGCCGCCTTTATCTGTCCATCAGCCTCAAGAGCGTCAATGGCGCCCGTATTCTTCAACCCTTCATAAGAACGACCAATCATAAGCTGGGCAGAATACGTGAATTCATTGTCAGAATTATTCTCAATAATCTTCTCAAAACATCGCCTGGCTTCTTCAAATTTGTTAATTTGAAAATAACAATTGCCCGCCCGGTAGCAGGCCGTCAGCGCCAGTGAAGAAGCAGGCATCTTATCCGCGAGTTTTCCCCATATCATGACCGCTTTTTCATAATATTCCCTGGCTTCGCCCCACGATTCCTGGTGTTCCCTCAAAAGCCCCTGATCGTAAACTTGCTGGCCCATCATTAACACCGCTCTGGGCAAATCGGCATTCTTGGAAAAATCACTCATGAATTTATCAACAGCCTTGCCTGCGTCCTTTCGGTTTATCTGCGACAGAACATCCGCTCTCCCAATGCCAAGGCGCGATTTGTCGGCAAATGGACTTTCAGGAAATTTGCTGATCACCTGCTGATGGATGTTTTTGGCCTCTTCATATTTGCCCGACCACTCGTATCTCTCCCCAATCCAGTAAAGCATTTCGGGCAGGTCCGGATTTTTGCCAAAGTCGGCGGTCAGTTTATCCACGGCCGTTTTGGCGCCTTTGTAATCGCCGGATAAAATAAGCGATTGCACGTTCGCGCTTGCAAGGGCCAGCTTCACCTTTTCTTCATAGGGACTGCCGGGATATTTCTGTAGTATCATCCGGCAAATGGCCTCTTCCTCGTCAAGTTTTTCCAACCATCCATACTTCTGCGCAATCCAGTAAAGCGTCTCGGGCAAATCAAAATGCGCGCTGAAATCAGCAGTCATTTTATTCAAAGCCGCTTTCGCCCCCGCGAAATCCTGGGCTTTAAGAAGAGAAAAAACATTCACCCCAGCCAGATCCAATCTGGCCCTGTCGGCAAAACGATCTTCGGGATGGCCCCGGATTATTTGCTGATAAATATCCTTTTCCTCCGCATATCTGTCGGCATATCCGTATTTCCTCGCAATCCAGTAAAGCGTCTCCGGCAGGTCAGGATTTTTGCCAAAATCAGCGGCCAGTTTATCCACGGCCGTTTTGGCGCCTTCGTAATCGCCGGACAAAATAAGCGACTGGACACCCGCGCTCGCCAAACCCAGCCTGGCCATGTCGGCAAGGCTGCTTTCAGGATAGTTCTGGATTATTTGCCGATAAATGCCCTCCACATCCGCATATCTGTCGGCGTATCCGTATTTCCTCTCAATCCAGTAAAGCGTCTCCGGCAGATCAGGATTTTTGCCAAAATCAGCGATCAATTTGTCCACGGCCGTTTCAGCGCCCTTGTAATCCCCCGACAAAATAAGCGAATGGACGCCCGCGCTTGCCAAACCCAGCCTGGCCCTGTCGGCAAAGCTGCTTTCAGGATAGTTCTGGATTATCTGCCGATAAATACCCTCCACATCCGCATATCTGTCGGCGTATCCGTATTTCCTCGCAATCCAGTAAAGTGTCTCCGGCAGATCAGGATTTTTGCCAAAATCAGCGGTCAACTTGTTCAAAGCCGCTTTGGCACCATTGTAATCTCTGGACAAAATAAGCGACTGGACGCCCGCGCTTGCCAAACCCAGCCTGGCCCTGTCGGCAAAACCGCTTGCAGGATAATTCTGAATTATCTGCTGATAAATATATTCCCCATCCGCATGTCTGTCGGCGTATCCGTATTTCCTCGCAATCCAGTAAAGCGTCTCCGGCAGATCTGGATTCTTGCCGAAATCAGCGATCAATTTGTCCGTTTGCGACTGCGCTTCGGCGTATTTGCCGTTATCAATAAGTGAAATAATTGCAAGCCTGGCTTGTGCAGAATCTGCCGCCGCAGAAAAGCACTTTCCCGCTGACAGCAAAAAAGCAGACAAAACAACAGATACGACTAAAAACTTCCCGCACTTCATACAACACCCCACAACACCCGGCGGATCTTCCAAATCCGCCTGATGCAACGTATATAAATAATTTATCCTGTATGTCAAAAAAAACAATCTCTCATAGCCTGTCCTCGCGAAGGCGGGGATATAATCCTGCTATCTTTTCGCCCTAAATTGCAGCATAATCCATTCCAGCGTAACCCTGCATTTCCCCCGTAAAATTTGGTTTCCGCCGTTCAATTCAATGGCTTTCCTTGACCTTCTGTGTCAAAGCCGATAGACCTTGCACTGCAAACGAATTAACGGCCATGCCAAGGAAAACCATCATTAAACCCGCAAAATCACCGGCCGCGGTCGGTCCTTACAATCATGCCGTGCGGATTGGTGATTTGCTTTTTTGCGCCGGGCAAATCCCCATTGATCCCGCGACTGGAAATCTGATTTCCGGCGACATCAAGGCGCAAACCGCACGTGTGCTCCAGAATATCAAAGCCATTCTCGACGACCAAAAATTGACGTTCACAAACGTGGTCAAAAGCACGGTGTTTTTGACAAACCTCGCTGATTTCGCGGGTATGAACGAGATTTACTCGAAGCATTTCACAGGCGATTTCCCGGCGCGCTCGACCATTCAAGTCGCCGCGCTGCCAAAAGGCGCAAATGTGGAAATTGAGGTGATTGCACATTTTTAACGGTAGGGCGCGATGTCCACATCGCGCCGCGGCGCGCTCGGAGAGCGCGCCCTACTTTGAAATCGTAAATCGAATATCGCAAATCGAAAACTGAGCCATGTCTAACGGAGCTTATTTATTTATCGGTCTGGTCGTCGGGGGCGGATTGGGTCTGCTCATCGGCTGGCTGCTCGGTCGCAGTCGTGGGCAGATTACACCGGTGGATTCGCGGTTGGAGAATGATCTTCAACAACGACTCGCGCAACGTGAAGCGGAGCAGCGGACATTGCAGGAACAATTGCTCGCGCTTAACCAGCGCAATGGTGAGTTGGGTGCGGAGTTGAAATCACTCAACGAGCGATTGACGATGGAGCGTCAGCAGATCGAAACTATTCAAGAAAAATTTCGCAAGGAGTTCGAAGCCATTTCGAATAAGCTCATTGTGGACAATACGAGCCGGTTTAATCAGCAGTCTACTGAAAGTCTGGAGAAACTGCTCACGCCTCTGAAGGAAACGCTTGGAGAATTCAAGACCAGCCTCGAAACGACCCGAAGTGAAACGGCCACGCACAGCGCGTTGTTGAAGGAGCAAATCGGCCGCATCGGCACGGAAGCGGCCAATCTCTCCAAGGCACTCAAGGGCGATGTCAAGGTACTCGGTAACTGGGGCGAAAATATGCTCGACCAGATTCTCGAAAAATCGGGATTGCAACGTGACATTCATTATCGCCGGCAGGGTGGGGCGAAGGATGCCGAGGGTGATCAGCGTTTTCTCGATGTTATCGTAGAGCTGCCGGAGAAACGTAATTTGATAATCGATTCCAAGGTGTCGCTCCGGGCTTATGAAGAATCGGTTAATGTCGTTGACGATGCAGCGAAGCTCACTCATCTGGATCGGCACGTGGAGGCACTCCGGAGCCATTTTCGCGAATTGGGTGCGAAGCGATACCAAGACATTCATGGAATCAACGCCCCGGATTTCGTGTTGATGTATGTACCCATCGAATCAGCGTTCTTTGTGGCTGTCGCGCGTGAACCGGGTCTCTTTGCAGAGGCGCTGGAATATAACGTAGTTCTGATTACCAACTCGACGTTGCTTGCCACACTTCGCACGGTCGCGCATGTCTGGCGTTTGGCTGATCAGCAAAAGCACGCCTTCGAAATCGCCGACCGTGGCGGCAAACTGTACGATAAGTTTGTCGGATTTGTGGAAGACATCAAAACCGTTGGCGAATCCCTCGAGGCAGCCCGTGAAGCGTGGGAAGGTGCGTCCAACAAGCTTTACACCGGCACGGGCAATCTTGTTCGCCAAGCGGAACAATTGAAAACGCTCGGCGTGAAGGCTGCCAAGTCACTTCCGAACGCGCTGCTCGAAAAGGCAAACGAAGAAATACCAGCAATAAATCCAAAGCTGCGTTTACCGCCATCAGGTTAGACACGAATTGCACGAATTCACGCGAATAATCCTGAGAGGAAGGCCGGGTTTTCTCAAAAAACAGCGCATAAAATCAGTTGACTAAAACCGCCGATTGCCGTATAAAAGTGATGATTTGACAGATTAGAGCAGCGGTTGCTGGCACAAAGCAAATCATGGTTCCTCACCAATTAGTTGTGCCGCAAGCGCAAGTGTATGCTCTATATTGTGGTTTTTACTTTACTTGAACCGGCAATTTTGGTTGCATTAACGCAGTCAAGATCATGTATCTCAAAAACTTGACGCTGTTTGGCTTCAAGTCCTTCGCGGATAAGACCGCGTTGAACTTCCAACCCGGCGTCACTGCCATCGTCGGCCCGAACGGCTGCGGCAAATCCAATGTCTCCGACGCCATCCGCTGGGTGCTTGGCGAGCAATCCGCCAAGGCGTTACGCGGCGGTGAAATGGCGGATGTGATTTTCAGCGGCACGGACGGCCGCAAGCGAATGGGCATGGGCGAGGTTTCACTCACGTTCGGCGATGTGGATGAGGAACATCTGCAGGCGGCGGGCGTCGAGGTCGCTTACAACGAAGTCACGCTCACACGCCGGATTTTCCACGATGGCAACAGCGAGTATTTTTTGAACCGCACAGCGTGCCGGCTCAAGGACATCCAGCAGCTTTTCATGGGCACGGGCGTCGGGCGGACGAGTTACAGCATTTTGGCGCAGGGTCACATCACACAGATTCTTTCGAGCAGGCCTGAAGACCGCCGGATTATTTTTGAGGAAGCCGCCGGCATCACGAAATTCAAGAGCCAGAAAAAGGAATCGCTCCGCAAACTCGAATACACCGAACAAAACCTTTTGCGCATCGCCGATCTTATCCGCGAGGTGAAACGGCAGATCGGCTCGCTCCAGCGGCAGGCCGGCAAGGCGCGCCGCTACAAACAAATCCAGACGGAACTGCAACATCTCGATACCCAGTTGGCGCGGCACCAGTTCGACGTGTCGCAGGCCGAAATCACCGGGAAACAGGCTGCTGCCGGCCAATTGCGCGGCGAGATTGAAGCCACGTCCGCGAGTGTGTTGAAATGCGAAAATGAAATCGCGCAACTCCGCGAACGGCTTTCGGGGCTGGAACACGAGGTTGCCGGGAAACAGCAGCGCGGGCTGGAGTTGAAGGGCGAAATGGACCGGCACGAAAGTCGGATCCACTTCAACGAGGAACGTCTGCGCGAACTCGCGTCGCAAAATTCCAAGGCGTCAGCGGACATCACGCAGGCCGAGGAACGCTGCCGCGCGGCAGGGGAGGAACTGGCGAATGTGAAGCAGCATTTATCCAAGTCCGAAGCCGCGCTTTCACAACACCGCCTGACGCTGGAGACGAAACAATTGGCGTTGACCAAGGTCGAGAAGGATTTGAAGAAACGGCAGGAGTCATTGCGCGAATCGCAGGCCGATGCGTTCGCTGCCGCGCAGGATTTGACGCGCATCCGCAACGAAATCACCGCGCTCGATCTGCAGAAGCGGGGCAATGTCGTCCGGCTCGAGAAATTGTCCACGGAAAAAGTCCAACTCGAAGAGGAGCGCACGCGGCTCGAAGCACGGTTGCAGGAATTCTCGGCAAGTGTCGGGGTGGAAAAGCTGGATGCGCAGACCAAACGCGGCTCGGTTGGGCAGCGGCAGAATCGGTTGAGTGAATTGCAAACGGAGTTGCAGCAATCGTCCGCCGAACAGGATCAGTTTTTGCAACAGGAGGCCGAGAAGCGTTCGCGTCTTAATGTATTGGAGCAGCTCGAGGGCTCGCGTGAAGGTTTTGCCGCTGGCCCCGTGGCGGCGTTGCGCCGGTCCCACTCGGTGGTGGGTTCGCTTGCCGACCGCATCCGCGTGCCGGACGCTTATGTCGTGGCGATTGAAAATGCGCTCGGCCATCACTTGCAGCTTGTCCTGACCGAGCAACCTGAATCCGCGCAGGAAATTCTTGCCGATTTGACCGCAAACAAAGTCGGTCGTGCCAGCGTTGCCGCACTTTCCATTAAATATCACGATGACAAACAGCTCGCGTTCGCCGGCGACATGGCGCCACCCAAAAACAATGGCGCGGCACAAAAACCCCTTGAGAAAGGCCAGATCGTTCACGCCTTGAGCGTGGTTCAGGCCGAACCCTCCGTGGAAAAACTTCTGAAATCGCTGCTGGGCCGCACCTTTATCGCCTCCGACCTCGCCACCGCCACGGATCAAATTCAAAACGGCCACGCGGGTTGTGATTTTGTGACGTTGAGCGGCGATCTGTTGAGCCGGCACGGCGTTTACACAGGCGGTTATTTGAACGGCAACGGCAACAGCAAGGCGCCTTCGTCCATTTTGGGACGCAAAAATCAAATCACAGAACTTCAAGCCGAAGTTGCCGAAGTTCAAAATCGCGTTGTTGAAATGAGCCGCCGCCGCAGCGCGCAGTTGAACGAGCAGATGGAATTGCAGGCCGGCTTGCTGCAGGCACAAACGGAATTGCGCGAACAGGAAGTCGCCATCGCCACGCGCGAAGGCGAGTTCAACGCGTTGCAGAATTCAAACCGGCTGTTGCGCCAGAAAATCGAGACGGTTGTTTTTGAAATTCAAAGCCTCGCCGCGCACGAACAGGAAGGTTTGCAGAAACGCAACGCGCTGGCGGCGCAATTGAACGAGCTTGAATTGCGCGAACGCGCCGGTCAGGAAAAAGTCGCCGCCCTCGCCGCCGAATTGGAGAACCTGCGCCAGCAGCGCGACGCCGCGAACACCGCGTTGACCGAAAGCAAAGTCGCGTTCGCAGCGGAAGAGCAATTGACCGCATCATTCCGCCAGCAACAGCAGGCCTTGGAACAGCGCATCCACGAGTTGACGCAGACGGCGGACCAGCGGCGCAATGAAGTTTCCTCGTTTGTTGGACGCAAGGAACAGGCGGAGTTGGAAATCCGGGATTCTCACGCACAAATTGAGCGTTTGCAACACGAGCGCGAACAGGTCAACGGACAGACTGCCGGGTTGCTTGGCCAAAAGAGTTCACAGGAGACGGAAATCACGACGCGCGATGAACATTTGCGCGAACAGCGGCGGCAGTTGACGCAATTGCAGGAACAGCGCGGCGCGGTGGAGATTGAATTGGCGCAGAAAAACATGACCGTTCAAAACCTCCGCGAGCGCGTTCAGCAAAAATACCGCGTCAATCTCGACGGCGTTCGCAGCGAGTGCATCACCATCACGCTTGCCGACGAAGGGCCGGCAAAAGTGCACGTGATGACGCCAGAAGAAATGGCCGCAGCAGGCGCTTCCACGGATTGGAACGCCGTGGCGCAGCAGATTGAGGCGCTGCAAAAACGGCTCGACGAAATCGGTCCGGTGAACCTCGTGGCCATCGAGGAATACGATGAAACCGAGCAGCGTTATCAATTTCTGACCAGGCAGCACGATGATTTGGTTTCGGCCAAGGCGCAGTTGCTCGAAGTCATCAGCCGCATCAATGTCCAGACGCGGCAGATGTTCACGGAGACGTTTGAGAAAATCCGCGGGAATTTCCGCGTGATGTTCGTCGAGGTTTTCGGCGGCGGCAAGGCGGACTTGATTTTGTCGGATGCAGGCGATGTTTTGGAAAGCGGCATTGACATCGTCGCGCGTCCGCCGGGCAAACAATTGCAAAGCATCTCGCTGCTGTCCGGCGGCGAACAGACGATGGTGGCAGTGGCGCTGCTGTTTTCGATTTATCAGGTCAGGCCGAGTCCATTCTGCGTGCTGGACGAACTGGACGCGGCGCTGGACGAACCGAACATCAACCGTTTCGTCCGCCTTTTACAACGGTTCCTCGAGCATTCGCAGTTTATCATCATCACGCACAACAAACGCACCATCAGCATGGCCAACATACTCTACGGCGTGACGATGGAAGAACACGGCGTTAGCAAAATCGTCAGCATGAAATTTCACAAGGGGAACGAACCAACAACCGTTCCTGAAGATGCCGACGTCGTGATGGCGAAATGAATTGGTAAGGCCACGCTGTGAACGTTCTCACCACCCAGGTAACACTTGTTTTCACAACATGGATGACACTTTGTTGAGCAGCCTCATGGAGGCGAGCGCACCGACGATCAAAAAAGTCGGGATGAAATGTTTCATACGTGATTTATTGGTGTGAAATTTTGCTTCAGCGTTCAGTTTTAACGGAATTGATGTTGGAATACTTTCGGATCCAAAGCCTGACAAGGAGTTTCAGTGGCTTGTCGGGCCGCCACCATTATAACCATTGACTTTCCCTGTTAAGATGCGTAACTGAACACCTATGAATTCACTAACCAGTCTATCACCTCAACAATTGCGCAGGGCAGCAGCGTTAAAAGAGAAAATCCAATCGCTGGAAAAAGGACTTAACCAGTTATTGGGTTCTTCAACCAAACCTGTCGCTCGTGCAGTTCCGAGGAGGAAATGGAAGATGAGTGCAGCAGGCAGAGCGAAGATTTTCGCCGCGGCCAAGGCAAGATGGGCAAAGGTTAAGGGGCGGAAGTTGTCGGTGAAGCGGGCTAAGAAAGCTAAAAGGAAGATGAGCGCTGCGGCCAAAGCCAAACTCTCAGCCAGGATGAAAATGATTTGGGCTAGGAGAAAAGCCAAGCAGTCCAAATAATAGGTGGCCGGGTTGAAGCTCGAAGCGCACCTGCTTTTGTTTGTTCCGGCCCACCTTCGCTAGACTACGGCGCGGCAGTCTTCACTTTCGCTGCGCTTCAAGCGAAGACTGATTTACTGAGTCGTAGCCCGAAGGGCAAAGACTGGCTTGCCAACCGTAGCTCGTTCTGACGAGCGAAGGCATAAAAATCACAGGTGTCGTTTTAAGAAAGCCCTTCCAGAGCCGCTCTTGAGATATCGCTCAAAAGCCATGGCGCTTTCCTTTTTTTGGAAGGCTGTAGCAGTTCGAATGAACCAAGGTGCAAACTTAGATGTGTGAGGCACCTTTCCTCCGTTGTGTTCTTTCAGTCGCTGTTTTAAGTCTTGCGTTTGGCCGGTGTAAATTCGATTTGAATGAGAACAGGATTGGAGGGTGTAAACGTAATGATAATTGGTCATTGATTTAAGCCCGCCTTCGTCCTTTGGACTTCGGCGCGCAGCCTTCGCAGCAACCGGTTCATTATATTAATAAACTTTTCCCAATACTGGCCTGCCAGCCGTAGCTCGCAGTTTTTGTTGCGAGCGAAGGCTGGTGCCGGTGGCGGGACTCGAACCCGCACGACTTTTTACGGTCCCAGGATTTTAAGTCCTGTGCGTCTGCCATTTCGCCACACCGGCCCCTGCTTGAAAACGCTAGTCGCGAATTCAGGCAAATGAAAGCGCGAATTTTGTGGACATTGTTTCTCAAGCCCGCCGGAATTTTTCTTCCCGTCGTGACATGCCGCGCCATGTCATTTAGCCTTCATCCATGCGGCAAACGACGCTGACGCTCGGCCATTCGCCCGATCCGGACGATGCCTTCATGTTTTACGCGCTGGCGAAGGAATTGATTCCCACGCACGGCTTCCGCTTCGAGCACGTTTTACAGGACATCCAGACGCTCAACGAACGCGCTACCTGCGGTGAACTCGACATCACCGCCATCAGCATCCATGCCTACGCTTACGTCAGCGACAAATACGCGTTGTTGCCCAGCGGCGCCAGCATGGGTGATGGCTATGGCCCGATGCTCGTGGCGAAACAAAAGTTTTCCCGCGAAGAAATTCTTCGCAAAAAAATCGCCGTGCCGGGAACCATGACCAGCGCGTTTCTGGCATTACAACTCTGGCTCGGCCATGGAAATGCGGAATGCGGAATGCGGAATGCGGAATTCAATTTCGTTGTGGTTCCCTTCGACCAAATCTTCCACGCGGTTCGTTCGGGCGCGGCAGATGTGGGGCTTATCATCCACGAAGGCCAGTTGACGTATCAAAATGAAGGGTTGGTCGTTTGCGAAGATCTTGGCGTTTGGTGGAATCGCCAAAACGACGGCCTGCCGTTGCCCCTCGGCGGGAATGTCATTCACAAAAAGTTCGATTTGGCGGCGCGCCGGGAAATTTCCGATATTCTCACCGCGAGCATCCGGTTCAGTTTGGAGCATCGCGCCGAGGCCGTTCAATACGCCCTGCAATTCGCGCGCGACATGGGGCGTAACCTCGCCGACAAATTCGTCGGGATGTATGTAAATCACTGGACGCTCGATTACGGCGAACGCGGACGCGAATCCATCCGCCGGTTTCTCGGCCAGGCGTTCGAGCGCGGCCTGATTCCGCACCGGCAGGAACTGGAATTTGTGGTTTGATTGGTTGAGCCCGATGAAATTGTCTCAGCATCCATTCAACGCTAGCTTGGGATTCAAATTTACCCGTGCGTTGTCCAATCCTGTCTGTTTTTGCCTGTTGCTGGTTGCGGCCACGCTGCTTGCCTATCAGCCGGTGTGGCATGCGGGCTTCATCTGGGATGATGATGTTTATGTAACGGGCAATCCGTTGCTTACCGCGCCGGACGGATTGAGACGGATTTGGTTTTCGCTGGACTCGCCGTCGCAATATTTTCCGCTGACCTATACCACGTTTCGTATTGAGCGCACACTTTGGGGGCTGAATGCCGCGGGCTATCATTGGATCAATATCTTGTTGCATGCGGCCAACGTGCTGTTGGTGTGGCGGTTGTTGAGGCGGTTGAGCGTGCCGGGCGCCTGGCTGGGGGCGGCGATTTTCGCCTTGCATCCGGTCCAGGTGGAATCGGTCGCTTGGATTACCGAACAAAAGAACATTCTGTCCCTCTTTTTCATTTTGTTGACGCTGTTGGCTTGGATCGAATTTGTTGATGAGCGGCCCAAACGAACCTGGCGATTTTATTTGCTGGCGCTGATTTTTTACGCGCTGGCGCTGTTCAGCAAGACCACCGCCTGCACACTGCCAGCGGCCTTGCTTTTGGTTTTGTGGTTAAAGAGAAGGCCGATTAACTGGTCCCGGCTGGCGCAAATTGTTCCCTTTCTCATGATGGGCGCTGGAATGGGGTTGGTAACAGTATTGTGGGAGCGATATCATCAAGGCGCCCAAGGGAAGTTTTTTTCGCTTGGCCTGCTGGAACGCCTTCTTGTGGCTGGCCATGCGATTTGGTTTTACGCGGGCAAACTACTCTGGCCGGTCAATCTCACGTTCAGCTATCCGCGCTGGATCCTCAATCCAGCCGATCCGGTTGCCTACGGTTGGTTGGTTGCGGTAGTGGGATTGGGCGTGGCAATTTATTTTGCCAGACGATTTACGGGGCGAAGCGTCGAGGTGGCGGCACTGTTCTACGTGACAACTTTGAGTCCGTTGCTCGGCTTCATCATGCTTTATACGTTTCGGTATTCATTCGTGGCCGACCATTATCAGTATACAGCCAGCATCGGCCCCATTGCGCTGGCGGGGGCTGGGATTGTCAAAGTGATCGGTTATTTTGAGAAGCGGACCCGGTTTTTACGACCTGTGTTTTGCGGAGCGTTGTTATTGACCCTTGGCGTGTTGACATGGAGGCAAAGTGCGACATACGTCAATGCTGAAACACTGTGGCGGACGACCCTCATCAGAAATCCTGATTGCTGGATGGGCTACAACAACCTCGGCCTTGTTCTTGCGCGGGAAGGGAAGTTTGATCAGGCGATCTCTTATTGGCAAAAGTCACTGGAAATTGAGCCTGAGAACGCGGAGGCCTACAAAAACCTCGGCCTTGTCTCTGCTCAAAGAGGGGAGATGGACGGGGCGATATCGCTTTGGCAAAAGAGCCTGGAAATCGAGCCTGACGACGCGGATATCCATTACAACATTGGCGTTGCCTATTTCATCAAGGGACAGACGGACAAGGCGATTGTCCATTTCCAAAAGGCCTTGGAAATTCAGCCCAATCTTGCATTAGCCCACAACAACCTCGGCCTTGCCCTTTTCAAAAAGGGGTGGATAGACAAGGCGATTGTCCATTACCGAAAGGCCCTGGAAATTCAGCCCAACTACGCAACAGCCCACAACAACCTCGGCTTTGCTCTCTTTAAAAAGGGGCAAGTGATGGAGGCAATCATTCACTGGCAAAAGACACTTGAACTCCAGCCTCAAAACATGGATGCCCGGAACAATCTGGCCTGGGTATTGGCCACCTGTCCGGAAACCGCGCTCCGAAACGGCGGCAAAGCCGTTGAATTGGCGCAGCAGGCGAACCAACTTTCCGGCGGTGAAAATCCAATGATACTCCAGACACTCGCAGCCGCTTATGCGGAAGTCGGTCGGTTTCCCGAAGCGATTACAACCGCCCGGCATGCTCTACAACTGGCCACCACCCAGACCAACAGTGATTTGATTAACGACCTTCAGGCGCAAACTGGATTTTACGAGGCAGGTTTGCCGTTCCACGACACCAATCAAACCAATATCGAGGTTCATTCAAACCAGCCTTGACCGTCGGGCACTCGATGATGCCGGGCATGGCTGATTCCGCGATGACAGGAATTGGAATTTGTGATTTGACTCCTTCCGTTCAGGAGGGAAATTCTTTGTAAACCAAAACCACGGAGGTTTCTATCTGCCGCTCGGGAATGTTCCAATAAGTTTTGAGCAATCGGTCCTTTTCCTCTCCACTGACCAACTGAAATCCGTGGTTCTGGTAAAATTTGACGGCCCAACTGGCGGCCTTCCAGGTTCCGACGAGAATTTTCCCATCCGTCTGTCCCAATAAATACGCCATCAGTTTCCCGCCAATGCCCCGGTTACGCATCTCAGTCTTGACGTAAGCGTGCCGGATCAACGCGACATCCTTGACCTGCTGCATTCCCATGACACCAATGAGTTGGCCGCCATCCTCGTAGCCCCAGAATTTGACGCCATGCGCGATTTCTTCCTTCAATTCTTCCATTGGCATGTACGGTTCATGCCAGCGATCGGACGGAATCACGCCCTTGTAAGCTTGGGCGGCATCGTTGACGATGGCGAAAATGCTCGGGACATCGGAATCTGTGCAAGGCCGGATCATTTTGTTTTGATAAATTCTATTGCCTGCGAACCGCGCCGTCAGCATCCATCCTGGCGATGAGCGGGTAAACGTCGTGTTGCAGGCAGAACGCCACGTCATTACACAGTTCAGGAATCGCCAGCAAATGCCGCGCGTTTTCTGAATTGCAAATCGCGCCCGCCAAATCGGACTTTGCCTGTGAATAAGCGCGCCACGCGATTTCAGCCGAATCTGAAAGGGTAGGGCGCGTCACTCCGTGCGCGCCACACGATTGCTGTTGAACCGGGACGCTCTCTTCACCCGGCGGCGGGCAGGGGACTGCCCGCCCTACCTTCAGATTTTGGGTGACACGTTCATTTACCAACATTTCGCAAAGCGCGCCCGCAGCCAGCACGTCTTCGTCAGCCATGTTTTCGTGTGTGCCGGCGCATACGAGCACGATTTGTGCGGGCCGGAGTTGTTGAATGAACCGCGTGGTGGCCGTGAGATTCAAAAATGAAGCTGCCAAAACCATTTTTGCGCCCGCGCAGGCGCGCAACGCGCGCGTGCCGTTTGTGGTCGTTGAAACAATGGTTTTGCCGCGCACTTTTTCCGGTGTGTATTCCCGCGGCGAGTTGCCGAAATCGAAATCAATGCCGCCGCTTTGTCCGGCGCGGATGCGCATGCTGTTTCGTTCGCCGCCGAGCAAAACGTCCGGCTGTTTTTTTTGAATGGCCAGCGCCTCGGCGATTTCACTCACGGGAATAATGGCCTTTGCGCCATTGTGCAGCGCGGTCACAAACGTGCTCGTGGCGCGCAGCACGTCGAAGACAACACAAACGGTTTCGCGCAAATCGCGGCGGGCGAGCGCGGGCAATTCAGCCGGTGTTAGTATGACTTCGATTTTCATTTTGTGTCGCACGAAGAACGCGAAGGAAATGAAGGTAATTTTTCTTCGCAAACTTCGCGGCTTTCGCGCGAAGTATTATTTCATTTTTGTCCGCATGTAATGGAAAAGATACTGCTGTGCATAACCGGCGTGCAGCCCGAAATGCGTCGCGGCCATGTCAGTGTAAGTTGTAGCACGCCCAAAGATGCTCGCGATGAAACACACGGTCACCGATTTTGCTTTCGCGCTCGCCGAGGTCGGTGACGGATTCAAACTGCTGCAGGAGTTGCGGCGGCGTGGGCAGTGGCGGCGGAATTTTATGGTATTCAATCGGTTGATGCATCAGCCATTTCCAAAACCAGTCGCTCTCCAGCGGATAGGGGTCCACTTCGCTGACAAAAATAGCGTTCTGGCCTTTGCGGTGTTCGAGATAGTTGTATTCCGGCCAGAAATAAAATTGATTCTTTGGCTTGTCAGAATCCATGGAATAAACGAGCGGTTCCGATTCAAGCGCCGCCTTCGCTTTGGGCAGATAAAATGAATATAGCCCGGTGATGCCGTAGTGGCTGCAAATGACGAACGCCAGCCTGCCTTCCTGTTGAAGCTTTTCGCGTTCCGCTTCGACGAACGCGGCGGATTGTTTCCAAGCGCGCACCCGGCGCGACGGGTCTTTTTCACCGGGCAATAATTGTCCGGTGATTCTGCCGGCAAGATTGCTCTGATACACAATCGCAACGGCGAAGAAACCATAAACGAAACCGACCGCCAAAGATGGTTTGACCAGACGCGACCCCACAAGCCGCCGCTCATCCCAGTAGGCAACCATCAGACAAAACATCGGCAGGACGGCGATCGCAATCCAGTTCGGCAGCACGCGCGAATGAAACGAATAAACCAGATGGCCGAGCAACACCGGCGCGCCCATGCAAAAGAAAAAAAGCCACAAGGGCCGTTCGCGCCGGAATTTCCAAAAGCCAATCATGGCCCAAAGCGCGCCGATGAAGAAAATCGGGTTCAACAACGCCAGTTCGGAATAGGAAAAATCCCAAAAATAGCGCAGCGTTGGTTTCCACTGCGAGTGAAGGCCGGCGTCACCCGCCACTTGATGGACGGTTGTCCAGCCGTGTTGCCAGTTCCAAATGACCACCGGCAGCGTGCAGAGCGAAAAAATCAGCAACGCCAGCCACGGACCGGGCCGGCGCAGGTGCGCGCGCGCCGCCGGGCAAAGCGCGAAGAAAACCGCCCAGCACACAATTTGATAGAGCGCGCTGTATTTGCAGAGAAAACCGAGTCCCATCGCCAGGCCGACAATGAGCCAGTGGCGGATTTGTCCATCCGGTTGCATCGCGCGCCAGCCGGCAATGAGCGCCCACGTCCAGCACAACACCAGTGGCGGATCAATGGTCATCAGAATTGCGCCCACACCAAGCAGCGGCGTGGCGGTGACGATGAGCAAAAGCCAGAAGGCGGCGCGCGCGTTGATTTCGCGGGCGAAGAAACGCAACACCATCACACTCAAAATCGCCGCGAATAGGGGCGAAAAAAATCGGACGCCGAATTCCGTGTCGCCGAAAAGCGACGTGCCAGCGAACTGAATCAACGCGATGCCGGGCGGCTTGCTGCAATAAGAGAGCGCGAGATGCTTTGACCAGACCCATTGATACGCTTCGTCCTGGCCAAGCTGAATGATGCCACTGGCGATGTAAATCCAGCGCGCAGCCAGCATGACAAAAATTAAAATGTAACCGAGGCGAAGCCAGTGGGAGGCGAAGGTTGAAGGTTGAAGGTTGAAGGTTGAAGATTGAAGGCCGGTAGCCATTTCAGATTCATCATTCTGCCTTTTTACTTCTCCCTTCAAAAGCGCTGGCCTTTGCGCGTGCCAGAGCGGGAACCATTTTTTTCCAATCCAATTCCAAGCGGTTTGCAGCGCAATCACTCCGGCGGCGGCGTAACCCGCGCCCAAAATCGCCCCGACCAAAACGTCGCCCGGATAATGAACGCCGTTGTAAATGCGCGAAAACGACACGGCCAATGCCATCGGCAGCATGAACCAAAGACTGCGGCGATAAAAAAGAAACATCACCATGGTCGCCGCGAACCAATTGGCCGCATGCGCGGATGGCATGCCGCCGGAACCGGCGCAGCCCAGTCGTTGAACAACATCGGACAGCGCCATGCACGGACGCGGACGCATGACGGCATGTTTGATGGTATTGACGACGAGCGGATCACCGAGCGCGACGACGAGAAAAACCATCAGTGCGCACAACCGCGCGCGGGCGTTTCCGAAACACAACGCGCCGACGATGATGGCGATGGCAAGCGGAACGAACCAGCGCATGACACCGTCACCACCGCTCAAAATCGGCATGAGCCAATCGCAGAGCGGATTGCTCAACGAGCCATTGATGAAATGGAACAGGCTCGCGTCGAGCGTTTGCAACCAATGCATGGCCGCCAGTGTAGCGGGAAATAAAGGGTTGGAAACTTGAATTGCGTTTCAAAATGATTATCACCGCCAAGGCACAAAGGACGTAAAGAATTTTCTCGTCGCGTTCTTTGCGCCTTTTTGCGGCAGTTTGAATTGGCGTTCATCTACGGTTTCCGTCTTCTCCCGCATTGCGAGATTCGCCGCGACGAGGAAAAAGCAAAAAGCCGGAGAATCGTTTCTCCGGCTTTTGTTGAAAGATTGGCGGCAACCTACTCTCGCGGAAGCTATACAACCACTACCATCGGCAAGGCTGCGTTTGACGGCCGAGTTCGGAATGGGATCGGGTCGGACCACAGCTTTATGGCCACCAAAAAGCGAAGTCAGAAGGCAGAAGTCAGAACCGATTCCAACTTCGTCTGACTAAAAATTTCAAAAGAGCGTTGCCGAAGCGGATTCGGCGATTCTCTGAAAACTACACACAGGGACACCATTGCTTACACACAATTCGCGAGTTGAAATCGCTTTCTCTGTTCATCGGCCAGGAACTTGCGTTCCCGTCCGCGTGACAAAGAAAAAGCGATCAAGCCGCACGACCGATTAGTACCAGTCAGCTCAACGTTTCACAACGCTTACACCTCTGGCCTATCAAACGGGTGGTCTGCCCGTGGTCTTTAGGGGGCTTGCGCCCCGGGAGACATTATCTTGGGAGGAGCTTGGCACTTAGATGCCTTCAGCGCTTATCTCTTCCGCACATGGCTACGCAGCGCTGCTCCTGACGGAACAACTGCCACACCAGAAGTGCGTCCAACCCGGTCCTCTCGTACTAAGGTTGGAACCCCTCAAGTCTCCTGCGCCCACAGTGGATAAGGACCGAACTGTCTCACGACGTTCTGAACCCAGCTCGCGTGCCGCTTTAACCGGCGAACAGCCGGACCCTTGGGACCTTCTCCAGCCCCGGGATGCGACGAGCCGACATCGAGGTGCCAAACCGGGTCGTCGATATGAACTCTTGGACCCGATCAGCCTGTTATCCCTAGCGTACCTTTTGTCCGTTGAGCGACGTCAATTCCACATTAAAACGTCGGATCATTTGGGCCTGCTTTCGCACCTGCTCGACTTGTAGGTCTCACAGTTAACCTGGCTTCTACCCATACGCTCGACGCATGGTTGCCAACCATGCTGAGCCAAGCTTCGCGCTCCTCCGTTACTCTTTGGGAGGAAACCGCCCCAGTCAAACTGACCCGCACGCACTGTCCCCCAGCTGGCTTACAGCATGAGGTTAGAATCCTAATTCATAAAGAGTGGTGTTTCACATTGCGACTCCGTCCCGACCTAGATCGGGATTTCAAAGTCTCCCACCTACGCTAAGCATCATGAACCAGAACACAATACGAGCTTACAGTAAAGGTGCATAGGGTCTTTCCGTCCTACTGCGGGCAGGCGGCATCTTCACCGCCGTTACAGTTTCGCCGAGATCCTCTCCGAGACAGTCGTTCAGTCGTTACAAGATTCGTGCAGGTCGGAACTTACCCGACAAGGAATTTCGCTACCTTAGGACCGTTATAGTTACGGCCGACATTCACGGGGACTTAAAGGCCGAGCCTCGTCCCGCTTGCGCGGAACTAACAAGACCTCTTAATCTTTCCGCATTGGTCACTTGTCACTCCCTATACGTCGTCTTCACGACTTTGCAGAGAGCTGTGTTTTTGTTAAACAGTCGCTAAACGCAATTTACTGTGGCTTTACGCCGCGCCATTGCTGATGCGGTTTCAAGCACCTCTTTTCCCGAAGTTACGAGGCAAATGTGCCGAGTTCCTTAGAGAGGTTTCTCTCGCGCGCCTGAGTGCGTTTACACTCACCCACCTGTGTCGGTTTACGGTACGGGCCGTCGGGGAAACGACTGCAAACTTTTCTCGGCACAGAGACCCACTGATGCGCTTCGGCCGAAGCCTAAGCTCAGCATTCGATTGCCTAGTCAATGTCTCTCCATGCGTCATTCGCAGCCTTAATCCCGGCGGGCGCAGGAATATTTAACCTGCTGTGCATCGATTACGCCTTACGGCCTCATCTTAGCTCCCGGCTAACCCTGGGAGGACGAACCTGGCCCAGGAAACCTTGGGTTTACGGCGACCAGGATTCTTACCTGGTTTATCGCTACTCGTGTCTGCATTCTCACTAATCAGCGCTCCACCGTCCGTTTCCGTCCGGCTTCACTGCACTGATTACGCTCTCCTACCACTCAATTCCGGCGAACCGGAATTGAATCCATAGCTTCGGTATGTGATTTAATCGCCAATCATTTTCGGCGCGACATCGCTCGATGAGTCAGCTATTACGCACTGTTTAAATGATGGCTGCCTCTAAGCCAACATCCTCACTGTCTAAGCAACGTCACATCCTTTCCACTTAATCACATTTAGGCACCTTAGCTGATGGTCTGGGCTGTTGCCCTCTCGGCCATGGATCTTATCACTCATAGCCTGATTGCTGAGATAAAGAGACCGGAGGCATTCGGAGTTTGATTGGTTTTGATATCCTGGTGGGGACTCTAAGCCATTCAGTGCTCTACCTCCTCCGGGTACTTGCTCAACACTCGCCCTCAAGCGATTTCGGAGAGAACCAGCTATCACGGGGTTTGATTAGTCTTTCGCTCCTACTCTCAAGTCATCTCAGGATTTTTCAACATCCACGAGTTCGGTCCTTCACTGCATTTTACTGCAGCTTCAACCTGCTCAAGAGTAGATCACCTCCGCTTCGGGTCTATTGCCAGCGACTTGGTCGCGCTGTTGGCACTCGGTTTCCCTTCGCCTCCACTGCAAAGCAGCTTAGGCTGGCCACGGACAATAACTCGCAGACTCATTATGCAAAAGGCAAGCGGTCACCAGGCCCATTTGACTGTCGTCAAATGGGCAATTTGAGATTTCAAATTTGAAATCCCATTTGGCCGGCGGCCAAATGGGCCTGGCTCCCACACATTGTAGGCATATGGTTTCAGGTTCTATTTCACTCCGCTAACAGCGGTTCTTTTCACCTTTCCCTCGCGGTACTAGTTCACTATCGGTTGCCAAGGAGTATTTAGCCTTATCCGGTGGTCCGGACGGATTCGCACAGAGTTTCACGTGCACCGTGCTACTTGGGATACCTCTAGACGGCTTTGAGTTTTCGCATACCCGGCTGTCACGGTCTATGGCCTAACTTTCCAGAAGGTTCTGCTAACTCTCGGCCTATCACATTGAGGTCCCGCAACCCCGGGAAGACAAGTCCTCCCGGTTTAGGCTGTTCCGCTTTCGCTCGCCACTACTGACGGAATCGCTTCGTTTTATTTTCCTGGGGTTACTGAGATGTTTCACTTCACCCCGTTTCGCTTCCATGGACTATGAATTCATCCAGGGATAACCGGTTTTAAAACCGGTTGGGTTTTCCCATTCGGAGATCCACGGATCAAAGCCTGCTTGCGGCTCCCCGTGGCTTATCGCAACTTACTACGTCCTTCATCGCCTCTTGGCACCAAGGCATTCACCATAAGCCCTTAGTAGCTTGATCACAAAAGAACCCAGCTCTTTCCGCCCTCTTGCAAGCGCGGAAATCTTTCTGATCGCTCAGAAAGCGCTGGGCACTCAGCGAATTGTATTATTCTGCCCTAGTGTTTTACCTATGTGTAGTTGTCAAAGAACGCGCCGAACCATTTCACCGGAACCACAAATCCCGAGAAGTTGCTTCGGTAAATCGTTTTCAAATCAAGTGGCTTGCCGAGCCGTAGCTCGCAGCATTTCCGACCGGCGTCTCCGGCCCGCCTCCGCGCTATCGCGCTTCGTCGCGGCAGCCTCGCTCTTTACTTCGCTGCGAGCGTAGGCTGGTGGGCGTGACTGGACTCGAACCAGTGACCCTGCGCTTATCAAGCGCATGCTCTAACCAACTGAGCTACACGCCCGCCTTCGCGCTGCGCGCTTCGGCGCGGCAGGCCCGGCGCTGGCTTGCCAGCCGTAGCTCGCTCCAGCGAGCGCAGGCTGGTGGAGCTGAGGGGATTCGAACCCCTGACCTACAGCTTGCAAAGCTGCCGCTCTACCAACTGAGCTACAGCCCCCTGCCTATTTTCGATTTGCGATTTGCGATTTTGGATTTTCAAATCCGCAATCCGCAATCGGAAATCCGCAATGCAAATCAGAGTTCGATCTCTTTCACTTGTTTGTTCAAAGAGCATTGCCCTTGAAAACTGAATTGTGCGACTAGCTTAAGCCGGTTCTGAAATTTCAAATTTGAAATTTCAGATCGACCTCGAAGTCCGATTGTTACCTCGGACCCGTGGTTTCTCCTTAGAAAGGAGGTGATCCAGCCGCAGGTTCCCCTACGGCTACCTTGTTACGACTTCATCCCAATCACCAGTCATACCTTCGACGCCTTTTAAGGGGCGGCTTCGGGTGCAACCGGCTTTCATGATGTGACGGGCGGTGTGTACAAGGCCTGGGAACGTATTCACGGCGCCGTAGCTGATGCGCCATTACTAGCGATTCCAGCTTCATGCCGTCGAGTTGCAGACGACAATCTGAACTGGGCCCGGTTTTGGGGGATTTGCTCCACTTTACAGTCTTGCTTCCCTTTGTACCGGGCATTGTAGTACGTGTGCAGCCCTGGCCGTAAGGGCCATCCTGACTTGACGTCATCCCCACCTTCCTCCTCGTTGAAGCGAGGCAGTCTGTCCAGAGTGCTCCGGTCTTTCGACCGGGTGGCAACAGGACACAGGGGTTGCGCTCGTTGCGGGACTTAACCCAACATCTCACGACACGAGCTGACGACAGCCATGCAGCACCTGTGCAAGCTCCCCTTGCGGGGTCGTCACGCTTTCACGCTTCTACCACTTGCATGTCAAGGCCAGGTAAGGTTCTTCGCGTTGCATCGAATTGAGCCACATACTCCACCGCTTGTGCAGGCCCCCGTCAATTTCTTTGAGTTTTAACCTTGCGGCCGTACTTCCCAGGCGGCGCATTTAACGCGTTAGCTTCGCCACGAGCGGGGTCGATTCCGCTCACAGCAAATGCGCACCGTTTAGGGCCAGGACTACCGGGGTATCTAATCCCGTTTGCTCCCCTGGCTTTCGTGCCTCAGCGTCAGGAAGTGTCCAGAGACTCGCCTTCGCCACAGGTGTTCCTCTCGATATCTACGCATTTCACTGCTACACCGAGAATTCCAGTCTCCCCTCCACTCCTCGAGCCGGATAGTATCCAATGCAGTTCCGCAGTTAAGCTGCGGGATTTCACATCGGACTTACCCGACCGCCTACGCACCCTTTACGCCCAGTGAATCCGAACAACGCTTGGGACCTCTGTATTACCGCGGCTGCTGGCACAGAGTTAGCCGTCCCTTCCTCTTCCGGTACTATCAACCTGCAGCGTATTAGGCCGCAGGCATTGATCCCGAATGACAGGGGTTTACGGGCCGAAGCCATTCATCCCCCACGCGGCGTCGCTCCTTCAGGCTTTCGCCCATTGAGAAAAATTCTCGACTGCTGCCACCCGTAGGTGTCTGGACCGTGTCTCAGTTCCAGTGTGGCTGGTCGTCCTCTCAGACCAGCTACCCGTCTTAGCCTTGGTGGGCCGTTACCTCACCAACTAGCTGATAGGCCGCGGGCTCATCATGAAGTGTCAGGCCTTGCGGTCCCCAACTTTGAAAATCAAAAGATGCCTTCCAATTTTCACATCCGGTATTAGCTCGCCTTTCAGCGAGTTATTCCAGGCTTCACGGCAGATTGCCCACGTGTTACGCACCCTTGCGCCACTCCGACTTCAAAATATTGCTACCTTGAAGCCAGCGTTCGACTTGCATGTCTTATCCACGCCGCCAGCGTTCGTTCTGAGCCAGAATCAAACTCTCCGTAAAAAACGTTAGTTGATTCCTGTCTGATCGTAAAATCAGACAGCTTATTATTGGTTAAACTCTTCAAAACCAGCCAACTAACGACCGGCTTTGAAGGGGCTCTCACTAATCGCACAATTCAATTTTCAAAGAGCAACAGGTGTCACAGAAACACCCAAAATCCTGCCAAAACCAGCCCGTTTTTGCTTCCCATTTAGGCGACAAAAAAACCCGAGCGCCGAATCGTTACTTTCAACCCGGCATCTCAGATTCGAGTTTTGAGGGCGCGGAAATTATCAGACCCGCGCCGATTGTCAACAGGCTTTTCGCCAGTAGTTTCCTTCCGCCACGCGGAAGACTTGTAACAACCTACCAGTGCCCGCCAAAGCTGCAAGAGGTTTTTTCATTATTCTTTGCCGGTCCAATTTGGCCTCCGTCCTATCCGGTCTGTTTATCGCGTTATTCCAGGCCGCGCTCGGTCAATTCGCCCTCGTCCAAACCCAGGTAATGGCCGAGTTCATGCAGAAAAGTCGTCTGCACTTCTTCACGGAAAATCTTCTCTTCTCCGTCCGCCAGGTCCCAAAGATTTTCCAGAAACAGAATGATTTGCAGAGGCAACGGAACATTTCCTTCATCGGCAAATTCCGGCCCGGTGAACAAACCCAGTGTGTCCGCTTCAATCCCGTCCGCCTGCAAACCGGCATTGGGCCGACGCTCGAACGTCACGGGCAATTTTTCCGCCCGCTCGCGCAACGGTTTTGGCAGCGACGCCAGTGTCCCTTCAACTTCCCCGGAAGCAACCGCGCACAATTTTTTCCAGTTCAAGGTCACCCCGCAATTTTGGCGCGGGTGGCATCCGTTGGCAATCGCCGCCCGACTTTTTTCTCGCACTTGAACAGCGCGTGTTTATGGTTGTCTGAACATCGAATTTATGACGGCTAAAAATCGAATGTCCCGATCCATTTTGCTCGCCTCCGTTTTTTCCCTCACACTGGCATGGTTGTCCGCCAGCGGGGCGGCAACCAATGAAATTTCCGCCGTGCAGGGCGTGTTGCGCGCCACCCTGTCGAATGGCCTGCAAGTCATCATCGTCCGCAATCCGCTCGCGCCGGTGGTTACGACGATGATCAATTATCGGGTCGGCGCAGACGAATGCTCCAGCGAATTTCCCGGCACGGCCCATGCCACGGAGCATATGATGTTCCGTGGCAGCCCGGGATTGTCCGCCGACCAGTTGGCGGGCATCACCGCTGCCTTGGGCGGTGACGACAATGCCAACACACAACACGCGATCACGCAGTATTTTTTCACCATGCCCGCAGAATATTTGGATGTGGCCTTGCGCATTGAAGCCACCCGCATGCGCGATCTGTTGGCCGACGAAAAACTTTGGGAAAAGGAACGCGGCGCCGTCGAGCAGGAAGTCGCGCAGGATTTGTCGAATCCCGAATACGTTTTTTACATACAACTGATGGCTGCCATGTTCAAAGGCTCACCCTATGAACACGTCGGTTTGGGCACACGCCCGTCGTTCGACAAAACGACCGATGCCGACCTGCGAAAATTTCATCACACGTGGTATGTGCCCAACAACGCCATTCTCATCATCGTCGGCGACGTGCAGCCGGAGCCGGCGTTGGAACAGGTGGAAAAAATATTTGGCGGCATTCCCGCAACGCAACTTCCCGCGCGTCCGGAATATAATTTCCAGACGGTGAAACCGGACACGATCGAGCTCGACACGGATTTGCCGTATGGATTGACCGCCATCACCTTTCGCCTCCCCGGTTCGGACAATCCTGACTTTGCCGCCGCGCAGATTTTAACCGACGTGTTGAGCAGCCAGCGCGGGCAGTTGTATGGCCTTGTTCCGCAGG
The DNA here is from genome assembly GCA_049517655.1 of Verrucomicrobiota bacterium. GTDB lineage: Bacteria > Verrucomicrobiota > Verrucomicrobiia > Limisphaerales > UBA11358 > UBA11358. The sequence continues at coordinate 540,811 of JBEKRQ010000002.1, forward strand.
GCAAGGCGCTGCTCGCGGAATTCGATTATTGGACCTTCCCAAAATCCGGTTTGGGTTGTGCCTTTGCCGGGTTTCCGGCGGGCGCGGACTCGACGAATCTGCTAGAACAAGTGCGAAATATTCTGGCTGCTGAAATCACCAATGGCGTCACGGCGGATTTGGTGGAGGCGGCGAAACGGCGGGAAATCGCCAGCGCCGAATTGCAGAAAAATTCCATTGAAGGTCTGGCGTCAGCATGGTCGCAGGCTCTCGCCGTCGAAGGGCGAAATTCGCCGGATGACGACATCAACGCCCTTCGCCGGGTCACCGTCGCCGATGTCAATCGCGCGGCGAAGAAGTATCTGGATTTTGACCACGCCATCTCGGCCATTCTCACCCCGCAACCTTCCGGCAAGCCGATTTCATCGAAAAGCTTTGGCGGCAAGGAATCATTTGCATCCTCAAAAAACACCAATGTCAAATTGCCGTCATGGGCGGAAAAAGTCACCGAACAACTTCCGATTCCCGCCTCGACTCTGAATCCGTTCGTCACCAACCTGTCCAATGGAATCAAACTCGTTGTGCAGCCGGAATCGGTCAGCGATACCGTCAGCGTCTATGGCCGCGTCAAAAACAATCCGAAGGTCGAAATGGCCGTAGGCAAGGACGGCGTGGACCAGGCGTTGGACCAGCTTTTTTCCTACGGCACAAAATCGCTCGACCGGCTCGCCTTTCAAAAGGCGCTGGATGACATTGGCGCGATAGAATCGGCGGGCGCGGATTTTTCGTTGCAGGTTTTGACCGATCAATTTGAACGCGGCGTGCAACTGCTCGCAGACAACGAACTTTCCCCGGTGTTGCCCGAAAAGGATTTCAAAATCATCCAGCCGCAACTGGCCGCTTCCGTCGCCGGCGAACTGCAAAGCCCCGACCATATCGCAGGTCACGCGTTGACTGCCGCGCTGTTCCCGAAAGGAGACCCGGCGCAACGCGAGACGACGCCTGACAGCGTCAAATCACTCACGATTCAGGACGTGTGGGATTATTATCATCACGTTTTCCGGCCCGATATGACGACCATCGTCGTCATCGGCAACGTGACGCCGGGAAAAGCCGTGGCCGTCATTTCAAAATATTTCGGCGATTGGAAGGCCGAAGGACCAAAACCCAATACGCTTTTCCCGCCCGCGCCGACAAATTCAGTTTCCGTGACCCATGTGCCGGATTCCAGCCGCGTGCAGGACAAGGTCACTTTGGCGGAAACGTTGACGCTCACGCGAACCAATGCGGACTATTACGCGCTGCAACTGGGCAATCACGTGCTGGGCGGGAATTCCCTTGCCACGCGCTTATACCAGGACCTCCGCGTGAAGAGTGGGCTGGTGTATTTTGTCTTTCCGATATTGAACGTCGGCCTGACGCGCGGCGTTTACCAGGTGGAATACGGCTGTGACCCGCCGAACGTTGCCAAGGCACGCGCCATTGTTTTGACTAACCTAAAAAACATGCAGACGAAAAAGGTGGGCACGCGGGAGCTGAACCAAGCCAGATTGACCCTGCTCCGCGACATTCCGCTGGCCGAATCGAGCGTGGACTACATTGCGCACGGCTGGCTCTCGCGTTCAATCCTGGATTTGCCCCTCGATGAGCCGGTCCGCGCGGCGCGCATTTATGTCAAGCTCGCCCGCGGCGATGTCCGAGCTGCATTTGCCAAATGGCTTCGTCCCGATGACCTCGTTGAAGTGACTCAAGGACCGGCTCCACAATAAAGCCATTGCAGTCCTGGCCGTGGGCTTGAGTGATTACGACTTGTCGCAGCACTTGCACATACCGCGGCACGCTTTTTGCAATCCGATCAGGATCACAAATACTGAAGCGGCAAGCCATGCGGTTTTCTCGCCTATCACACCAAGCGCTCCCAACAGCATGACAACACCTATCAGAACAATGAACACACCGCTCATTATACGGCACGGGCAGCATTTTTTTGTTTCGCAGCATTTTTTATCTTCGGACGTTTCCATGGCTGGTTCCTTTCGTGGTTGTTGTGTTGTTGATTCGTCAAATTTGCATTACGCAGCAGCGCGGGCGGCCGCCAGGTCCTGTTTGCGTTGACGCAAGCTCTTGAAAAATTCGTAACCCTCGCGGAGGCGGCGAACGCAAACATCCTTGTCTTCCAGCATCGTCTTGATGATGCGGAGAATCGGTTTCGGACGCAGATAGTAGGCGCGATAGAAACGATCCACTTCCTCAAAAATCTCGTCCTTGCTGAGACCGGGATATTCGAGCGCACTTTGCTGAAAGCCGTCATCCTCAACAAGGTCCGTCTTGTCCCTTTTCACAAACCAGCCATTGAGTCTGGCCTGTTCGTAAAGTTCCGTGCCCGGATACGGCGCGGCGAGGCTGACCTGCAAACTGAAAATATCAAGTTCCTGCGCAAACCGGATGCTTTGCTCGATGGTTTCCTTCGTCTCCACCGGCAAACCCAGAACGAATGTGCCGTGAATGACAACACCAGCCCGATGGCAGGCCTTGGTGAACTGGCGCATTTCGTCAATGGTCACGCCCTTTTTGATGTGCGTAAGGATGCCGTCGTTGCCGCTTTCGTAACCGACGAGGAACAGGCGCAGGCCGTTGTCCTTGAAGTATTTTATCGCGTCATAATCGAGGTTCGCGCGGCTGTTGCACGACCAATGAACACCGAGCGGGCCGAGTTTTTTGGCGATTTCACGCGCGCGCGGCAGGTTTGCAGTAAACGTGTCGTCATCGAAGAAAAATTCCTTCACCTGCGGGAACAGTTTCTTCATGTAGGTCATTTCATCGGCGACGTTTTGCGGCGAGCGGACGCGGTATTTGTGTCCGCCGATGGTTTGCGGCCAGAGGCAGAACGTGCATTGCGCCGGACAGCCGCGCCCTGTGTACATGCTGATGTAAGGATGCAGCAGGTAGCCGATGAAATAGTTCTCAATCTTCAAGTCGCGTTTGTAAACGTCCGCCACCCACGGGAGCGTGTCCATGTCCTGAATCATCTCGCGCTCGGGGTTGTGTTTGACTTTGCCGTCCTTGTCCTTGTAGGAAAGCCCGGCGATGGTCGCGAGGTCGCGGCCTTCGGCAACTTCCCTGCAGGTGTAGTCAAACTCCTTGCGGCCCACCCAGTCAATCGCCCAGGACGCCTTCAAGGTTTCCGTCGGCAACACCATCGTATGCGCGCCAACGAAACCAATTTTGACACCCGGTTTCTGCCGTTTGATGGCCTCGGCCACCTTGCAATCGTTCTTCAACGACGGCGTGGAGGTGTTGATGATGACGTGATCGAAATCCTTCGCGATGCGCAGGCATTCCTCGACGCCGATGTTGTGCGGCGGGCAGTCCAGCAGGCGCGAATTCGGCGTGAGCGCGGCGGGTTGCGCGAGCCAGGTGGGATACCAATAGCTGGTGACCTCGCGCCGCGCCTGGTAGCGTGCACCCGCGCCGCCGTCGAATCCGTCAAAGCTGGGTGGTGAAAGAAAAAGCGCACTCATGCCAATAAGTTTATTCCGTCTTTATTTCAGTCTTCCTTGCCTCTTTAATTTTCGCCAGCAATTCGTCGCGGTCATTCGTGTCGCCTTCGCTGCCGCAAAAAGTGCCGACGTGCGGCGCGCCATCGCCATTTCCTGCCAGGGCCGGTTCAATGGCGGCTTTCGTCCCGGCCAGATGGCCTTTGCCGATGCTAGAACCGTTGAACGCATTCACTTCGTGGCCGCGGTTGTAACGCGCGGGTCTCGGCGCGAAGTTATAAATGAAATTTTTCCAACCATCGCGCAGACTTGGACTAAGTGCGCCGCTGGGATCGTAACCGCAATGGACCATGCAGTTTTCGCAGCGCGGATCCCGCACGTTGCCGTCCACAACACCATATCTTTCCCAATCCACCTTTTCCAACATTTCCTGATAACCGGCATAATGGCCCGCTGTGTTTTCGGTGTCAGTCATCAGGTAACACGGCGCTTTCCAGCCGCGGATGTTGTAGGTGGGAATGGCCCACGCGGAACAGGTCAGCTCGCGTTTGCCGGCGAGGAATTCCTGATAAACCAGCGTGCCGAAAATTGTGAACTTCTCACCCCACTCTTTGACTTTTGCGAATTTCTCGCGCGTCATGTCACGCGTGAGGAAGAATTGCTTTGGGTCTTTGCCGAGGCGCTTGACCATGTCCTCCTTCGCGGCGTCATAGTCGTAGCCGGGCGAAATCGTGTGGCCGTCCACGCCGAGCCAGGAGAAAAATTTAAACATCTCTTCGATTTCCTGGACATCGGTCTCCCTGTAAACAGTCGTGTTCGTGGCGACTTGATAGCCAAGAATTTTCGCCATTTTGATCGCTTGGACGCATTCCTTGAACACGCCTTCGCGCTCGACGGTTAGGTCGTGCGTGTATTCGAGACCGTCAATGTGAATGTTCCAATACATCCACTTTGTCGGACGGATGGTGGAATTGCGGATTGGCGATTTCGGATTGCGGATTGTGGCTGCGTCCCGCTCGTTGAGCAATTTGTCCGCAATTAATTTTCCGATCTTGTTTTCCAATTTAATCCGCATTCCGCGATCCGCATTCCGCAATTCGGCGGCAAGGTAATCCTTCATTTTCTTCCGCATGAACAGGCCGTTCGTGCAGATATAGACGATGCGGCCCTGCCGGAGCAGGCTGTTCACCAGTTCCTCGATTTTCGGATAAATCAGCGGTTCACCGCCACAAATCGAAACCATCGGGGCGTCGCATTCCATCGCCACTTCCAGGCATTTTTCGAGCGGCACGATGTCCTTGAGGCTGGTGGAATATTCGCGGATGCGCCCGCAACCGGTGCAGGTCAGGTTGCACGTGTGGAGCGGTTCGAGTTGCAGCACCATTGCAAATTTTGGCGTGCGCCGCAGTTTATGCTTGATGATATGACCGGCGATTTTCACCGACAGCACGAAAGGAAACCGCATAAATTATCGGGCTTGAGCGAATTGTTTGGACGGTTCAGGCGCAGGCATGGGAACGCCGGTCACCGCCGGTGCGCCGGTTTTCATAAGAAACATTGCGGGCGAAACGGTGCCACCGGCGTTGATGCCGCCACAGCCGGCGGCGCACAGCGCAACCGCCGTCAGCATTGCCAGCCACAGAAAATTCCGGTTTAATCCCACTTGCCCAGTATAAAACAGCTTGATGCGATGGCAACTTTTAATTACGCGTCCCCCCATGCGCCAAAGTGCAAACTGGGCGCAACGATCGTTGTTTTGGCGGCCATGGGGACCGCTTTTGCCGGCGAAGCGCTGAATAAAATCTTTGCATCACGCGCCGAGGCGGAATTCCACCGCGCGCAAATTGAATTTCAATCGAACACAAACGTTTCAGCCACTGCATGGGAATTTGCCCGTGCGTGCTTTGACTTCGCTGACTTCGCCACGAACGACGCTGAACGCGTCGTCATTGCCCGGCAAGGCATCGCCGCCTGTCGCCAACTGATCATGCGCAAGCCGGAATCCGCGCCCGCTCATTATTATCTGGCGATGGACCTCGGCCAGCTTGCCCGCACGAAAACGCTCGGCGCGCTGAAAATTGTCAGGGAAATCGAACATGAATTCAAAACGGCGGCGGGACTTGACGGGCATTTTGATTACGCCGGGCCGGAGCGAGCTCTCGGATTGCTGTATCGCGATGCGCCGGGCTGGCCCGTGAGCATTGGCAGCCGCCACAAAGCGCGCCAATGGCTTGAACGTGCGGCGAAACTTGCGCCACAGTATCCGGAAAACCATTTGAACCTGGTCGAGTCTTATCTCCAATGGCATGACCAAACCAGCGCGAATCGTGAATGGGAGGCCCTCGATATGCTTTGGCCGGGCGCGCGAACAAATTTTGTCGGCGAAGCGTGGGAACGAAGCTGGGATGATTGGTCGGCGCGGCGCGACGCCGCTCGAAAGCAGTTGAGCGAAATTCCCAAGCCGCTGAATTCTCCGAAAAATAATCGCTGATTCGTGGAAAAATTCATTCACACTCAAACAGTGGGCAAAAAATTCTGTGGCGGTGGCATCAGGGGTGGATTAGCTTGTTACTTGAAAACGGGTTTCGCGACAATTTGCACACACCATGGCCAAACGATTGCTGGCAACGTTAACTGACACGACTTTGTTTCTGCAGGAGTGGTTCGCCAATCCACAGCGGACAGGTGCGGTTGTGCCCAGTTCCAGGCAACTCGCCACTGCGATGGCGCGCTGGCTGCCCTCCGATCCGGAGAGTTTTGTGCTCGAGCTCGGCCCCGGCACCGGTGCGGTCACACAGGCGCTCATCGGACGCGGCTTGCGCGAGGAGCGGCTCGTGGCCATTGAAAAAAATCCCAAGATGGCGCACTTGTTGCGCCAGCGTTTTCCCCGCGCCCACATCATCAACGGCGACGCGTGGCATCTGGATGTTTTGCTGCGCGAACACAACGAACCAATTGAAAGTGTCGGTGCGGTCATCTCCAGCCTGCCATTGCTGAATTTTCCGCCGGAAGAAGCCGAGGCGCTGGCCGAAAAAATCCGCGCGATTTTGCAGCACGGCGGCAAATGGGTTCAATACAGCTATCATCTCGGCAACGAACGGCATAGAAGCGCCACGCGTTTCCATCGGCTGGCTTCCAACATCATCTGGCTGAACCTGCCGCCCGCACGTGTGAGTGTTTATCAGAAGTAACCGCGTAAATATTATTTCGCGCTTTCGGTCCGTTTCAACTGGTTGACGAGATTTTTTACCTGGGCGTTTTCAGGATCCAACTTCAGACAGGTGGAGGCCACCAAAACGGCATCGGAACTCCGCTGCTGGCCCAGTAAGAAATTAACATATCGGAACACGGCTTCAGGCGAGTAAGGACAAAGCGCAAACGCCTGCCGAAAAGCAAAATCCGCCTCATTATTCATGCGTTCTTTTCCCAAAGAATCGCTGGCGTGTTGCGCGCGCCACACGTAAACGCTGGCGATGGAAGTGCGTAGTTTAGAAAACCATTTTTGCGCGTCCATGTTTTGGAGGAAATGTGGATCGCCTTTGAAGCCGCTGAAGTCCTGCTTGAGATACACCTTCTCCACAAACGCAGTCACGTCCTCAACCGGTATATCATCGTTCAACCAATCGCCAATCATCGGGCTGACATATTTTGACCAGTAATCATGATCATGCCGGACGGTTTCTGCGGACAATGCCGACAAAGGCTGCCGGTTGATTTTCATGATCAAATCATGCGGCTCGAGATAAGGATACATCCAGTCGAGAGGGAAACTCTCTTCAATATAAAATTCACGGCTTGGATTTTTGTCAAAAATGACTTTGACCAGCAGCGCATTGAGTTCCATTACAGCAACCTGGCCACTGACTTGAATCTTACCATTTGAATCCCGCGTGAAATTCTCGCCGGGCTTGAGCTGGCCATTTTGCATCCGTTCCTGGGCATCCTTCACAAAATCATCAAAACATTTTTGCGAATCCTCCTTGGTTGGAATGTAAATTTTGTCCCCATACATGGACCGCAGATAATCCAAATACGTCATATCTGCGAGTGCATTTTGGGTGAGCGCAAAAAAGGGATCCGCATTGATCTGCGATTTGCACAACGCTGTGACCAAAAACCTTCCTGGATCCGTGCCACCAAAATAAATACTCCCGGCCGGTATTGACCGGATGATGTCTCGTCCAAAGGCAATGGGATATTTTTCGTCGCCGTTGGCAAAGTCTTCAAACATGCCATAAATTTCCAGCAATGCCTGCCATTGTATTCCCCGCAAGCGCGGATCAGATGCACCGGGGTGTTCATATTGCGGCGCGCGATTTCGGAAATCCATAAACATATTGCTGACCGTCAACCAATCGCCTTTCCCTGCCGCAACGAAAAAGGATTTGAATTCCGGCAACATTTCCTGCCCTTCGGCCTTGACTGCCGCATTTGCTTGGGTCTCCTTTTCCGAAATGAACGCTTTCAATGGCGCGGAAGCTTCCGATTGGTCGAGCGACCACGAGGAAGCAGGCGGTTTTTTGGCACAGCCGATGAATAATCCAATACCGAGAATCACCAATCCCAAGGATCTGACTGTTGTTTTCATAGATTTACTTTCGCCGTTGTTTTCACTGAACAGACACCGAGCCATGCCGGATTTGTATAAAAATCTATCCCTTTTGTCGTTACGACCGTCTTAATCATTTAATTTAGAATTATTCTAAATCTTGATAAACTTTAGTCTCGGATTCACTCTAACTGCGTCATGAACATGGTCGAGAAAAAATTAAACGACCGCTTGACCGAACAGCTGGGCATGACCGGTTTTCGGCTCGCGCTGCAACGCCAGCAGGTTTGTGACGATTAAACGATTTTAGCGATTTAACGGTTTGGAAAATGAGCACGGCCACAGAAACCATCGAAGGCCTGGTCAAACAGGAATATAAATACGGTTTCTACACCAACGTGGAAACCGACTCGGCGCCTCCGGGCTTGAACGAGGACATCATCCGCCTCATCTCGGCGAAGAAAAACGAGCCGGAGTGGCTGACAGATTGGCGGCTCAAGGCGTTTCGGCACTGGCAAACAATGCGGGAGCCGACCTGGGCGAAAGTTCATCACGAAAAAATCAATTATCAAGACATCGTTTATTACTCCGCGCCGAAGAAAAAGGGCGGCGAACCGGGAAGCCTTGAGGAAGTGGATCCCAAATTGCTGGAGACCTACGAGAAACTCGGCATTCCGCTGCGCGAACGCGAGCGGCTCGCGGGTGTGGCCGTGGACGCTGTGTTTGACAGCGTTTCCGTCGGCACAACGTTCAAAAAGCAGCTCGCCGAAAAAGGCATTATCTTCTGCTCGTTCAGCGACGCGGTGCAGGAACATCCCAACCTCGTCCGCAAATATCTCGGCATGGTCGTGCCTTACACCGACAATTTCTTTGCCACGCTGAACTCCGCCGTCTTCACGGACGGTTCGTTCTGTTACATTCCCAAGGGCGTGCGTTGCCCGATGGAGCTCTCGACGTATTTTCGCATCAACGCCGCGAAATCCGGCCAGTTCGAGCGGACGCTCATCATTGCCGACGAAGGCGCGTTCGTCAGCTACCTCGAAGGCTGCACCGCGCCGATGCGGGATGAAAACCAGCTTCACGCGGCAGTCGTCGAGCTGATCGTGCTCGACAACGCGGAAATCAAATACTCGACCGTGCAGAATTGGTATCCGGGCGACGAGAACGGCAAAGGCGGCATCTATAATTTTGTGACCAAGCGCGGCCTGTGCAGGGGCAGAAACTCGAAAATTTCTTGGACGCAGGTCGAGACCGGCTCGGCCATCACGTGGAAATATCCAGGCTGCATTTTGCAGGGCGACAATTCCGCCGGTGAATTTTATTCCGTCGCGGTGACGAACAATTATCAGCAAGCCGACACCGGCACGAAGATGATTCACATCGGCAAAAACACGCACAGCACGATTGTATCGAAGGGCATCGCCGCCGGACACGGCCAGAACAGCTATCGCGGCCTCGTAAAAGTCCTGAAGAGCGCTGCGAACGCGCGCAACTTCTCGCAGTGCGACTCGCTGCTCATCGGCAACAAGTGCGGGGCGCACACGTTCCCATACATTGAAGTGAAAAATACCTCCTCACGAGTGGAGCATGAGGCCTCGACGTCGAAGATTGGCGAGGACCAGATTTTTTACTGCAACCAGCGCGGACTTTCGACGCAGGATGCGGTAAACATGATTGTCAACGGCTTCTGCAAAGAAGTGTTCAAGGAACTGCCGATGGAATTTGCCGTCGAAGCGCAGAAACTTTTGGGCGTGAGTTTGGAAGGCAGTGTTGGATAATTGAAACCCTACAAAATGAGCAAACCGATTCTCGAAATCAAAAACCTCAGCGCGGGCGTTGAGGACAAGCAAATCCTGAGAGGGGTCAGCCTGACAATCAATGCCGGCGAGATCCACGCCATCATGGGACCGAACGGCAGCGGCAAAAGTACGCTGGCCGCCGTGCTGACCGGTCGCGACGGTTACAATGTTACCGGAGGCGAGGTGATTTACCAAGGTAAGAACCTGTTCGATCTGGCTCCCGAGGAACGTGCGCGCGAAGGTCTGTTTCTGGCGTTTCAGTATCCGGTCGAAATTCCCGGCGTGAACAGCATCTATTTCCTCAAGGCTGCGCTAAACGAAATCCGCAAATCAAAAGGCGAGCCGGAACTGGACGCGATGGAGTTCCTCACTGTCGTAAAGGACAAGATGAAACTGCTCGAGCTCAATGAGGATTTGTTGAGACGTTCGGTCAATGAAGGTTTTTCCGGCGGCGAAAAGAAACGCAATGAAATTTTCCAGATGGCGGTGCTCGAACCGAAGCTGGCCATTCTCGATGAAACCGATTCCGGCCTCGACATTGACGCGCTGCACATTGTCGCCGGCGGCGTCAACAAGCTGAAGCGACCCGACGGCGCGCAGCTTGTCATCACGCATTATCAGCGGTTGTTGAATTTTATCATCCCCGATTTTGTCCACGTGCTCTACGATGGCCGCATCGTGAAGTCCGGCGACAAACAACTCGCGCTCGAACTTGAAGCCAAAGGCTACGACTGGATTACGAAAGGCGAAACCGTCAATACTTGAGCAATGAATTTGACCGAGGAACAACGCCAACGCGTCACCGCATGGATTTTGCAGGGCGCAAAGCTTTCGGAAATCCAAAATCGCCTGCTGTCGGAATTTGGAATCAAGCTGACTTACATGGAAGTGCGTTTCCTGGTGGACGATTTGAAATTGACGCCGAAAGACCCGGAACCGCCCAAAGTTGCAGCGCCACCCAATCCGCAACCGGCGGCGACTCCAATCAAAGCCGCCGATGCGAAAAACGCTACGCTATCTGCCGAGCCGCCGAGCGCGACCGGCAAGGTTTCCGTTATTGTAGATCAACTGACACGGTCTGGCGCGATTGTCAGCGGCAAGGTCACATTCAGCGACAATCAACAGGCAGATTGGTATCTCGACCAGACCGGACGGCTGGGTGTTGTGCCGAAGCAACAAGGCTATAAACCGTCCGCTGCGGATGTGCAGCAATTTCAAGCCGCGCTGGAAAAGGAAATGTCGCGGATGGGTTTTTAATTTACCCACGCCTTCATCTTGCCGCGCGCTTCGCCACTTGGCACATTGATGTGCAATGCGCGAACAATTCCGGGTCTGGATTGAAAGCCTTGAAACCCTCGCCCTTGAAGTCATTTCCGGCGAACGCCGTGACACGAAGGCGGCGTTGATGCGCACGCTTTTATTCGGTGGGTCGAAATTGTTTCAAGCCGGCGTTGAACTGCGCCGCTGGCTTTACAATGTCCGCATCTTTCGCGACACGACGCTCGGCGTGCAGGTCATCGCCATCGGCAACCTCACCGTTGGCGGCACGGGCAAAACACCGGTCGTGGAGAAATTTGCGCGCGAACTCCGCGATGCCGGACGCAACGTGGCCATTCTCTCGCGCGGTTATCGTTCCAAACCGCCGCCATTTCACCTGTGGTTGCTCAATAAAATTTTACTGCGCGAAGATCAGACCCCGCCGCGTGTCGTGTCCGACGGCAAATCGTTGCTGCTCGATTCCGAAATGGCCGGTGACGAACCTTATATGCTTGCGTCAAACTTGAAGGACGTGGTCGTTCTTGTGGACAAGGACCGTGTCAAAAGCGGGCGTTACGCCATTGAAAAATTCGGCTGCGACACGCTGCTGCTCGACGACGGTTTTCAATACTGGGGTTTGCGCGGGCGGCGTCATGACGTGGTGCTGATTGACCGCCAGCAGCCGTTCGGCAACGAACATTTGCTCCCGCGCGGCACGTTGCGCGAACCGCCATCACACCTCGTTTGCGCCCAAACCATTTTCATCACCAAAAGTGATGGTCAGACCGCCGAACTCCGCCAACGCATCGCAAAATTTAATTCCGACGCCGCCATCATCGAATGCGTGCATCATCCGCTTTATCTCGAAGATGTGTTCACCGGCGAGCGGCATGAATTGGATTTTCTGCGCGGACACAAAGTCGCGTCGCTCAGCGGCATCGCGCAGCCGGAAAGTTTCGAGCAAAGCCTCGTGAGGCTCGGCGCGGAACTGGTTTATTCCAAACGCTTTGTCGATCATCACCGCTTTACACAGCAGGAAATCCTCAATGTCATCAACCGCAGCAAGAAACGCCAGGCTGACACCATTGTCACCACGCAAAAAGACGCCGTGCGTTTTCCGAAAATTGACCGGCGCGACCTGCCGATTTACTTCATGCGCGTCGAAATCCAAATCGTCAGCGGCGCGAACGACTTTCAGGACTGCGTCCGCAAAATCTGTTTCCGCTGAAAATGGACACGCTGATTTATTGGTTTGGCTGTGCGCTTATCGCGGTGATTCAAGCGTTGCCACTCACATTCGTCGCGCGCCTAGGTCGAGCGGGCGGCGGGCTGGTGTATTGGCTGGACGCACGGCACCGGCGCGTGGCGTTGAAAAATCTGGCGATGTGTTTTGGCAATGAAAAATCGCCAGTCGAAATCCGCGCCATCGCCAGGGAAAATTTCCGGCGCATCGGCGAAAATTACGTCTGCGCCATCAAAACCTCAGCGATGACTTTTGCTGAATTGCGTCCGCACGTCGAATTCGTCGGAGCGGAGCACATGTTGCCGTTGCGCCGCATCATTAACGCCGGCGGGCATTTCGGAAATTTTGAACTCTACACCCGGGTCAAGGATTTGGCGCCCGGCTGTCCATGCGCCGCGACGTATCGCGCCCTGAATCAACCGGCGCTTAACCGCTTGATGGAAAAATTGCGCAACCATTCCGGCTGCTTGTTTTTTGAGCGGCGCACCGACGGCGCGGCCTTGCGCGCCGCCCTGAACCAGCCCGCGATCATGCTCAGCCTGCAAATTGACCAGCACGGCGGTGACAAGGGATTGCGCCTGCCGTTTCTCGGCCACGATTGTTCCACTAATTCCTCACCAGCACTTTTTGCGCTCCGCTACAATTGCGAACTTTACACCGCCCTCTGTTTTCGCGTCGGACTGGCGAAGTGGCGGATTGAAACCGGCAATCCGATTCCCACGCACGAAAACGGCCGGCCACGCAGCGTCGAAGACATCATGCGCGACGTGCTCCGCGCCCACGAAGCCGCTGTCCGCCGTGACCCGGCCAACTGGTTTTGGGTCCACAAACGGTGGAAACCCGGTCAGTCCAAAGTCCAAAGTCCGGAGTCCAAAGTCAAAAACGCCGGCCCCGTCATGTGAATTCACCATCTGCCATCTGCCATTCGCCGTCCTTGCCGCACCGAAGCGAAGCGAAGGCGGGTGCCCCGCGAATTCTAGTTCGCGGAACAAACTGGCTTGGCGACGCGGTCATGACCACGCCCACACTGATGCGTTTGCGCGAACGATTTCCCGATGCACACATCGCGCTGCTCACACCGGAAAAATTGCGGGATTTGTGGGCAAATCATCCGGCGGTGAACGAAACGATTTCATTTGCGCCAGACGAAAGTGTGTTTTCCGTCGGATGCAAATTACGCGCGGGAAATTTCGACCTTGCGCTGGTGCTGCCCAATTCACCGCGTTCGGCGATTGAAGTCTGGCTGGCGGGAATTTCACAACGCGTTGGTTACGCGCGTCCCTGGCGGAATTGGTTTTTGACAACTCGCGTGGCATCGCGGCCCGGTGCTGTGAAAATGCACAAGCGTTCCGTCGCTGAAATAAAAAGACGAATTGCTGGGAATTCAGAATCCAAAATCCAAAATCCAGAACTCGCAAAGTCGTCACATCAAATCCACGAGTATTTGCATCTCGCCGCCGCACTCGGCGCGGACCCCGAGCCGTTGTTGCCGCAACTGTTCATCGCGCCGGACGAAACCGAAGCTGTCAGAAAAAAATTTGGACTGAATAAAATCGCGCAACCCATTTTCGGTCTGAATGCCGGCGCGGAATACGGCCCGGCCAAATGCTGGCCGGTCAAACGATTCATCGCCGCCGCGCGCGAAATTCGGCAGCGCGCGAATTGTGTTTGGCTGGTCCCCGGCGGCGAAGGCGACCTCGCTGTTGCAAACCGGATTGAATCCGGAATTCAAAGTTCAAAGTTCAAAACCATAAACCTGGCCGGCCAAACTTCTTTGCGCGAATTGATGTCGCTACTGAAAATTTGCCGTGTTCTTTTGACGAACGACTCCGGCCCGATGCACGTCGCCGCCGCGCTGGGCACGCCGGTGGTCGCGCCATTTGGCAGCACCTCACCGGAACTGACCGGGCCGGGTCTGCCGGGCAACCCACGGCATCGGTTGCTCAAATCCGACGTGCCGTGCTCGCCATGTTTTCTTCGCGAATGCCCGATTGATTTCCGCTGTATGAATGGCATCAGCGTCGAACACGTCGTGGAAGCCGTTTTGGAAATTTTAAATTCAAGGTAGGGCGCGCTTTCCCAAGCGCGCCGTCCTCCGATGCCGACGGCGCGTTCGGAGAACACGCCCTACCAGGATTTAATTAGACTTTGTGCCTTCATGCCTTCGTGGTAATTTTGTGGTCGTGGAAACGGTCACTCAACTCACAGACCAGCTCGTCGCGTCGTATGCGCGTCTCGGCGGCATCAACCATTTGGACGGGAAAAACCTGCCGTCCAAACGCGCCATCACGGCCATCACGCAGGATTTGTTGCGGCTGCTGTTCCCGGGATTTTTTGACGAGAAGCCTTTGCATTCCTCGGAAATCAAAACGGAGACGGCGGCGTTGCTGGATTCGGTGCTGGGCAAATTGGAGGACGAAATCCGCAAGAGCCTCGAATACAGCCCGCCGGGCAATTTGCAGAAAAAGGACATCGCGAAAGCGGCGCACAGTTTGACATTGGAATTTCTCGGCAGTCTGCCGCGCATCCGTGAAATGCTGCAAACGGACATGGAAGCCGCCTACGACGGCGACCCGGCGGCGAAGAGCAAGGAGGAGGTTCTGGTGTCGTATCCGTTTGTCGAGGCGATTGCCGTGCAACGGCTGGCGCATGAATTGTATTTGAAAAACATCGCGCTGATTCCGCGCATCATGACGGAGTGGGCGCATTTTCGTTCGGGCATGGATTTGCATCCGGGCGCGCAAATCGGGTCGCACTTTTTTGTGGATCATTGCACCGGCACGGTCGTGGGTGAAACGACCACCATCGGCAATCACGTGAAGATGTATCACGGCGTTACGCTCGGCGCGAAATCCACTTCCGCCGTGGAACAACTGCGTGGCAAGAAACGGCATCCGACGATTGAAGATCGCGTGACGATTTATCCCGGCGCGACGATTCTCGGCGGTGAAACGGTCATTGGCGCGGGCAGCACGATTGGCGGCAACGTGTTCCTCATGGAAAGCGTTGCGCCGAACTCGATCGTCATTTACGACAGCCCCGACATGCGCGTGTTGAGCAAGTCGGACAGGAAAAAGAAAACCACGCCAAGTTTTCAGGTTTAGTTCTCTAAACCAACCGCCGAACATAAGAATTTTCATCACCGCAGCAGTTGAAAGCCCTCATTGAGACCAGAAAGAAGCGGCCTGAACGGGTCTTCCTCGTCGGCGTCGAACTCAAATCGCGCAATCATGTGGATACGAGCAACTCGCTCGCCGAACTCGGCGAACTCGCGGTGACCGCCGGCGGCGAAGTTGTCGGAGACGGCCTGCAAAAAGTGGACGCGTTTAATCCCGCCACGTTCATCGGCAAGGGCAAGGCGGGTGAATTCTCGGATTTCTGCCAGCGTCAAAACGTGGACACGGTGATTTTCGATGACGAGCTTTCGCCGGCGCAGAGCCGCAATCTCGAAAAGATTTTCAACTGCAAAATCCTCGACCGCACATCGCTTATTCTCGACATCTTCGCGCAACGCGCCCGCACGCGGGAAGGCAAACTGCAAATCGAACTCGCACAGCTTCAACATTTGCTGCCGCGCCTGACGCGGTTTTGGGGGCACTTGTCCCGGCAGTCAGGCGGCATTGGCATGCGTGGCGGTGAAGGTGAAACGCAGTTGGAAACCGACCGGCGCAGAGTCCAGGATCGAATCGCCAAAATTTCGCGTGAACTGGAACTGGTCCGGCAACAGCGCGGCATTCAGCGCAGCGTGCGCCAGCGCAACAACTGGCCGCTGGCTTCCATCGTCGGTTACACGAACGCGGGCAAATCCACGCTGCTCAACGCGCTCACCGGCTCGGACGTTCTGGCGAAGGATATTTTGTTTGCCACACTCGACCCGACGACGCGCCGTTTGCGGTTGCCGACGAACCAGAATGTTTTGCTGACAGACACCGTCGGCTTCATTCGTAAATTGCCGCACGGACTCGTCGAGGCGTTCAAGGCAACGCTCGAAGAAGTTGTCCAAGCCGATTTGCTGCTGCACGTTGCGGACATCAGCCATCCACAAGCCGGGGAACAAATCGCGGCCGTGAACGCCGTGCTGGCTGAAATTGGCGCGGGCGAAAAGCCGACGATCATGATTTTTAACAAAATGGACCGGCTCAACCCCGGCGGAACCGGGGCAGGCGGCATGGGCGCATTGAACCGGTTGCGGGAACATCACCCGCACGCAGTGGCAATTTCGGCCACGACCGGCGAAGGCATTGCGTCATTGCTCGCGGAAATCGGAACGCAATTGCGACCGAAGCGCGAATTTTTGGAATTGCGCGTGCCGCACGAGCAGGCGGCGGTGATTGCGCGATTGCACAATGTCGGCCAAGTCATCGAGCACCGTTACAGCGGCAAAACCGCGCGATTCAAAGTCCGTATTCCGCCGCAGTATCACGACGAATTCGCGCCGTTCATCGTGCGCGACGTGTAGGCTGTCTCACAAATATAGCAGTTCCAGTTAAATTGGCACAGTTTGATATGGCCCTAGGAATAGCGGCGGAGGGCCGCCGCAATCCAAGACGCTACGCGCGACACGATGATTCCCGCAATACGCGAAGCATTTTGGAGTGCGCCAGTCCCCTGGCGCTTTGCAAGCAGACGAACTGTCATCGAGGTTTTCCCATGAACTTTTATGCGCCAATGACAATATGAACTACTATAAACAGCCGCTTGTCTGGCCATTGGAAGCGGTATATGATTTGTGCAGTTCAGTAAAATTATATGCCAAAAATCGACCGCCGACCTCTCAGTGGCAATGATGTCCTTTGCGTCATCATGGGCGGCGGCCGGGGCAAGCGGTTGTTCCCGTTGACGAAGGAGCGCGCGAAACCCGCCGTGCCATTGGCGGGCAAATACCGGCTGGTGGACATCCCCATTTCCAACTGCATCAACTCCGGCTTCCGGCGCATTTACGTTCTGACGCAATTCAATTCCACCTCGTTGCATCGGCATATTACAGGAACGTATAAATTCGATTTATTTTCGAGCGGCTTTGTGGAAATGCTCGCGGCGCAGCAGACGCTCACAGACACGTCGTGGTATGAAGGCACCGCTGACGCCGTGCGAAAGAATCTCACGCACTTCCTCAACCATAATTTTGATTACCTGCTTATTTTGAGCGGCGACCAGTTGTACCGGATGGATTTCCGCCGCGTCATCGCACAGCACGCCGAGACCGGCGCGGATATCACCGTGGCCACGATACCCGTCGGACGGAGCGAGGCGCAATCGCTCGGCATCATGCAAATCTCGGAAGATGGCCGCATCAATCGTTTCGCGGAAAAACCTACTGATCCCGCCGCGCTCGACTCACTCCGGTTGAAACCGGAGTGGCATTCCAAATTCGGTGTCACCGAAGGGCGCGAATCATTCCTTGCCTCCATGGGCATTTACGTATTCAACCGCAGTTTGATTCAAGACCTGCTCAACAATTCGCTGTCTGATTTCGGCAAGAATGTCATCCCCGAGGCCATTAATTCGCGCCGCGTTTTTTCCTACATTTTTCAAGGCTATTGGGAGGACATCGGAACCATCCGTTCGTTTTTTGAAGCGAATCTCGATCTGGCTTCCGAACTGCCGCGGTTCAATTTCTTTGATATGAACGCGCCGATCTTCAGCCGCCCCCGGTATTTACCCAGTTCCAAAATCAATGGCGCAATCATCGACCACGCCCTCCTCGCCGACGGTTGCATCATCAACCGCGCGCGTCTCACGAACAGCATCGTGGGTCTGCGCACCATCGTCGGCGACGGCTCCGAGTTGAACCGCGTCATCACTCTCGGCAGCGATTATTACGAGCCGAAGGAATCGGTGGACAAATTCGAACGCGAAGGCAAGCCGCGCATTGGCATCGGCACCCATTGCAAAATTGAGAACGCCATCATTGACAAGAACGCGCGCATCGGAAACAACGTCGTCATCTCGCCCGCCGGCAAGCCGGACAAAGTTGACCACGAACTTTATTACATCCGCGACGGCATCGTCATCATCCCCAAAAAAGCCGTCATCCCGCACGGAACGGTGATTTGAACAAAATCCCCGAAGGCAACGCGACCTGATATTTTCTTATGAAGAAAAGCATTTTCCTTGGCGCAATTGCAACATTGGCAGGGTTGTTTCTTGCAACGAACCTTTGCTGCGCTCAACAAGGAGTTATAGCGCCAAATAAGAGCGAACATTGGGTGGGCACATGGGGATCATCGCCACAGTTGACGGAGCCGAATAACCTGCCACCTGCTCCAAGCTTGAGCAACAACACACTTCGACAGATTGTGCATGTGTCCATTGGCGGGAAACAACTGCGCGTGCGGTTCTCCAATGCCTTCGGCACAAGTCCGGTAACGATGAATTCAGTCCATGTGGCCTTGTCGGCGGGTGGCAGCGCAATCAAACCGGAAAGTGACAAGGCGCTGACTTTTCACGGCGGCTCATCCGCGACCATTCCGCCTGGTGAGATGGTTTTCTCGGATACCTTCGACTTTGATCTGGCTCCTTTGTCTGATCTTGCGGTGACCATTTACTTCGGTGGCACGTCGAGTAATGTCACAGGGCATCCCGGCTCCAGAACTATGTCGTATCTGCAGGCCGGTAATTCAGTTTCAGCGGTGGACATGTCAATGGCGGCAAAGACCCAGCATTGGTATATTTTGACCGGCATTAATGTGCTGGCCGGGAATTCCAGCGCAACGGTTGTTACGCTTGGTGACTCGATGACGGATGGAAGAGGTTCGGGAACGGACAAAAATGACAGGTGGCCGGATGATCTGGCCCGCCGTTTGCAGGCAAACAAAAGCACGGCGGACATCGCGGTGTTGAATGCAGGGATTGGAGGCAATGCCGTGTTGCGTGGCGGATTGGGGCCGACGGCGCTGTCGCGTTTTGACCGTGACGTGCTCGGCCAGGACTCAGTGCACTGGCTGATCGTATTGGAAGGGGTCAATGACATTGGCGGGAGCAGCGATCAGACGGTGGCGACGAATTTGATCGCCGCGTTTGGGCAGTTCATCGACAAGGCGCATGCCCGCAACATTCGGGTTTACGGAGCAACGATCCTGCCGTTTGGAGAATCGTTTTACTTTAGCCCGAATCATGAAGCCGCGCGCCTGACCGTCAACAACTGGATTCGGACCAGTGGCAGGTTTGACTCCGTGATTGATTTTGACGCAGTGACACGCGACCCGCAAAAACCTTCACAACTTTTGGGAGCAGCAGACAGCGGCGATCATCTGCATCCGAACGAGGCGGGTTACAAGATGATGGCCGATGCAATCGACTTGAAACTGTTTGCGAGGTAAAAACCGGAAGATGGAAAGTGTTGTCTTGGTTGACGTGAAGAAAATGTTGCTTAGCTCCACCCAATAATTTATCGACTGGATCATGCGCCTCAAATCCTCCTGCATTCTGATTCTTGCACTTGGTGCTTTGATGGCGGCGAACCTTTGCCGCGCGCAACAAATGGTTGTCACGCCGGACAAATCAAACGGCGTCTATCAGGTCGGCGACACCGTTCATTGGACGGTCGAATGGAAAGGTAACAGCAGTGCGCCAGCCGCGTATTACTCTCTCAAGAGCGGTGGACTGACAGATGTGGGACACGGCGACTTGAGCTTCAGCAACAATGTCGCCACGCTGGAATCGAAGTTCGACAAGCCGAACACGATGTTGATCGAAGTGGATTGGCAGCAGAAAAATAAAACCAATCGTGTTTGGGGTGGCGCCGTCGCCGCGCCGGATCAAATCAAACCGGCCACACCGTCGCCGGATGACTTCGACGCGTTCTGGAAAGCCAAACTCGAAGAACTGGAAAAAATTCCCGCCAATCCGCGACTCGAAAAAGTGGACATCGGAAGACCGGGCGTGGTCTATTGGAAAATCACTTTGGACAATATCAACGGCACGCACATCCAAGGCCAGCTTGCGCGGCCGGCGACTGGCGAAAAATTTCCGGCGTTGCTCGTTCCACAATGGGCCGGCGTTTATGGACTGCAAAAAAGTTGGGTAACCGACCGCGCCAAGGACGGCTGGCTAGCGCTGAACATCGAGGCTCACGATATCCCGATTGACAAGCCCGCTGCATATTACACAGAGTTATATTCAACAGGAGCGTTAAAAAATTATTGGAACATCGGCAACGATGACCGCAACAAGAGTTATTATTTGCGGATGTATTTGTCCTGCGTTCAGGCCATGAAATATCTGAAATCGCGTCCTGATTGGGACGGCAAAACATTTGTCGTGATGGGACAAAGCCAGGGCGGGCAGCAGACTTTGATGCTCGCTGGACTTTGCCCCAAAGACGTCACGGCAGCACTGGCACTTGTGCCGGCGGCTTCAGACATGCTGGCTCCAGAAGTCGGTCGCGCATCTGGTTTTCCGAATTGGTATTTCAACACCACGGGCAAAGACCCGAAAAAAGTGCATGAAGCCAGCCGTTATTATGATCCAGCGAATTTTGCCAGCCGCATTAAATGCCCCGTATTGATCGCGCTGGGATTACACGACGAACAACTTGCTCCGCCGTCGAGCATTCTGGCCGCCGTGAATGAAATCACCTCGCCGAAGGAAGTGATCATTCTCCCAAACTCCGGTCATCAAAACGAACATGGCTCGCAGGAACCTTTCTTTCATCGCGCATACTATGATTGGCTGCCTGCATTGAAGGAAGGCAAGCCCGCGCCGGTGCAGCAATCGAATTAAGTGGTGTCATTTACTTTTCACCGCGCCGCTGCTAGAATTCCCGCGTGCTCAACGACGCCACCATCTGGAAAGCCCTCAATTCGCCCAGCCGATTGACGCTCATCGCCGGGCCGTGCGTGATTGAAAATGAAAAGTTGTGCCTGCAAATCGCCGCTTCGCTCAAAAAAACCTGCGCCCGACTCGGCATTTTTTACGTCTTCAAAGCGAGCTTCGACAAGGCAAACCGCACGTCCGCCAAATCCTTTCGCGGGCCGGGTCTCGATAAAGGTTTGCGCGTGCTCGCCAAAGTCCGCAGCGAATCCGGCATGCCGGTGCTCACAGACATTCACACCGAAATGCAGGCCGCCGTCGCAGGCGAAGTCGTGGACATTCTGCAAATTCCGGCGTTTCTTTGCCGTCAGACTGACTTGATTGAAACCGCCGCGCTCACCGGCCAGATTCTGAATCTTAAAAAAGGCCAGTTCCTTTCACCGGTGGAAATGGGACAGGCCGTCGAAAAAGCCCGGCTCGCCGGCGCAAAAAAAATCCTGCTCACCGAACGCGGCACAACGTTTGGCTACAACAATCTCGTGGCCGACATGCGCTCGATTCCAATGATGAAGCGTTTCGGGTTCCCGGTGATTTTCGATGCGACACATTCCGTGCAGTTGCCCGGCAGTGGCGGCGACAAATCATCCGGCCAGCGCGAATTCGCACCCGTGCTCGCGCGCGCGGCGCTTGCCGCCGGTGCGAATGGAATTTTCATTGAAACGCATCCCCGACCGGATCGCGCGTTGAGTGACGGCCCCAACATGATTCCACTGGCCGAAATGCCCGCGTTGTTGCAGAAACTGTTGAAAGTTTTCGAGGCGGTGAAAAGGTGACCAAGTGACGTGTGACAAATGACATGAAAACCAGCGGACGTGCGATGCGTTGCGTCACCCGCCTTCGCCGTGTCCGGCTGTTTCTCTGCGACGTGGATGGCGTATTGACCGACGGCTCGGTGTTCATCGGCGGCGCACGAGAAGTCAAACGTTTCAACATCCGGGACGGTCTCGGCCTTGTGTTCCTGCGGCGTGCGGGCATCAAAACCGGCTGGATTTCCAGCCGTTCGTCACCCGCGACAGAACGGCGCGCACGCGAACTCGAAATTGATTTTCTTGTCCAACAAAAAAATCATCTCAGCAAGGTTGGCGCGGTCGAAAATCTTTTGCGCCGGACAAAATTGGGGTGGGACGCGGTTTGTTTTATTGGCGATGACGTCGTGGATTTGGGCCCGCTGCAACGGGCGGGCGTTGCCGTTGCCGTTGCGAACGCCGTGCGCGAAGTGAAGACCGCCGCCCATTTCGTCACGCGCGCGGCGGGCGGTTACGGCGCGGTGCGCGAGGTGGTTGAAATGATTTTGAAAGCGCAGGGGAAATGGGGCCCGGTCATCGCCATTTACCGCAAATGAAAATCAAATTGAACAGCGCCATTTTGGTTTTGCCAATGCTTGTGGCGCTAGGATTTGCCGTCGCCGTGGCCCGTGCACAGCAAAACGCGAGTGGTCACGCCAGTGATTTCACTTCGGTCGAATACTACGAACCACCGCATCAGCAGCAGGTCAAATCGCGGTTGTCGGGCGCGGAAGCGTCACCGCAACCGGGCGGGTTGCTGGTCATCAAACAACTCAAGGTCGAAACGTTTGACCTGAACGGCAAACTGGAGGTCGTCGTGGACGCGCCGGAATGCGTTTACGACACGTTAAAAGGCGTGGCGACCTCGCCAGGCCAGTTGCAGGTGCGGACGGGCGATGGAAAATTTCGTGTCGAGGGCGAAGGTTTTTTGTGGCGGCAAAGCGATTCATTCCTCACCATCTCGAACCGTGTCCGGACTGTGATTGAAGTTTCATCGGAAAAGAAAAATTGAATCGTGAAAATTTTTTATCTCATTGTGTTGTTCGCCCTGGCTGGTGTTTGGACGTTACGCGCCCAGACAAACACGAACGCCGTTGATGAAATTCTGGCATTGGTGACGACGAACGCGCCTGTTCCCAAACCGCAACCGGCGCGCCAGCCGACGAGGATTGAATCGGACAGCGTGGATTTTGATTTGACGGCACACAGGGCGATTTATCACGGGCACGTGCGCGTGGAGGACCCGGAAATGAAATTAAATTGCGAATGGCTCACCGCTGACTTGCCGCAAGAGGGCGGACGCATCAATCACATCGTCGCCGAGACAAACGTGGTCGCCGACTTCACGGACGAAAAAGGCCAGACGATGCACGCGACGGGCGACAAGGCGGTGTATGTTTACGACATGCAAAACGGCGTGACGAATGAAACGGTCACGTTGACAGGCAATCCTGAATTGGAAAACTCGCAGGGCAAGTCCACCGGCGACGTGATTGTTTGGAACCGCGCGAGGAACCATCTGGACATCACGAACCCGAAAATCGTTTTCCGCCAAAACATCAACGGCGCAATGGCCGGCACCAATTCGCCGGTGGTGGAAACAAATTTGCCGCCGGTGGCAACCAATCAAATGACTGCGCCAAAATGATTTGAATGGAAACGACCGCGACATCAACGGACGGCCTGCTGCTCGCCACGGAAAAACTGATGAAGGCGTATCGCAGGCGGCGCGTGGTCGACGGCGTTTCGGTAGGCGTGAACGCGGGCGAAATTGTCGGGCTGCTCGGCCCGAATGGAGCGGGCAAAACGACGATATTCAACATGGTCGTCGGTCTCGTGAAACCGGACGAAGGCGCGGTGAAATTCGCCAACCGCGACATTACGCGGCTGCCGATGCACCGGCGCGCGCGGCTTGGCATCGGCTATTTGACGCAGGAGCCGTCGGTTTTTCGCAAGCTCACAGTTGAGGAAAACATTCTGGCGATTCTCGAGACGTGCAAAATGTCGGGTGACGAACGGGCGGTGCGGCTCAAGTATTTGCTCGAGGAACTGGATTTGACGCCGTTGGCCAAAAACATGGCGTATCAGTTGAGCGGCGGCGAGAAACGGCGGTTGGAAATCACCCGCGCGCTGGTCACCAGCCCGAAGTTGATGCTGTTGGACGAGCCGTTCAGCGGCATAGACCCGATCACGGTTTATGAAGTGCAAAAGATTGTGCGCCGCTTGAAGGAACGCGGGTTGGGCATTTTGATCACCGATCACAATGTGCGTGAAACCTTGAAGTTGATTGACCGCGGCTACATTATTCACAAGGGTCAAGTGCTCGTGGAGGGCAGTTCGGAATTTTTAACGAACGACCCGAAAGCACGGGAGATTTATTTGGGGCCGGAGTTTAATTTGTAAATTTATGGCACGCCAACCTGTCACTGTTGAACTGTTTTACAAAGAACATGCCGAGGCGTTGCAGATGCGCCTGCTGACCGGCGAAGGCGGATTAAAACGCATCATCCGCGAGCCGACAGTCAATCGTCCCGGCCTCGTGTTGAGCGGGTTCACACGTTACTTTGCCTACAAACGCATACAAGTCATCGGAAACGCCGAGTCGTATTATTTGAGGTCGCTCGCGCGCGCGGAGTGCGAGGCGCGTTACGCCGACGTGTTCACCTACAAAATTCCATGCATCGTGTTCAGTCGCAATCTGAAGCCGGACAAGGAACTTCTGGAGGCGGCGGCCAAAGTGGGTGTGCCGATTTTTCAAACGCCGCTCGTGACGATGAAATTCATCAACGCCGCCACCCTCGCGCTGGAAACGATGTTCGCCCCGCGCGGCACGGAATTGGGCAGCACAGTGGACATCCTCGGCGTGGGCGTGCTCATTCGCGGCGAAAGCGGCATTGGCAAAAGCGAGGCCGTCCTCGCCCTGATTGAACGCGGTTACAGCCTTGTGGCCGACGATGTGACGAAAGTGGCATTGATCGACGGTCGCGAAGTAATGTGCACCAGTGTAGAATTGACGCGTGATCACATGGAAATTCGAGGCATCGGCATCATCAATGTCGCCACGATGTTCGGCGTCAAAAGCGTCCGCAAGGAAAAAAATCTCGATCTGGTCATCACGCTCAAAGCGTGGAATGAAGTTGAGGGCGTGGATCGCATCGGCATAGAACAGGAGTTCGTGAAAATTCTGGGCGTGAACATTCCACACATTACCATTCCCGTGCGGCCCGGACGCGATTTGGCGCGGCTCATTGAAGTTGCCGCGTTTCAGACCAAATTAAAAATGTCCGGCCAAAACGCCGCGCAGGAATTGAATGACCGCCTCATCGCCCGCATGGCTTCGAATAAACCGCCCCCGCCGGCGCGAAAAAAAGTGGTCATTGGGGCGGGATCGCCTGGTGAAAAATGAGCAAACCGACGAGCGCAAGAAAGTTGCCGGATAAAAAGTTTCTTACCAAAGAACTTGTCATTACCAACAAGCTGGGCATTCACGCCAGGCCCGCCGCCGTCTTTGTGAAGACCGCCAACCGGTTTGCGGCCGAAATTCTCGTCGAAAAGGACGGCGAAAAAATCAACGGCAAAAGCATCATGGGCTTGATGATGCTCGCTGCCGGCCCGGGCAGCAAATTGATCCTGTACGCCCGTGGCGCGGACGCCCAAGCCGCTATTACCGAACTCGAAGCCCTCGTCCAACGGAAGTTTGACGAGGAATGACAGGTAACCCGGTTGCCGACTTTGGACTTTCAACTTTGGGCTTTGGACTTTAGCTTGCCCTCATGGCATCCGTTGAAATTGATGTGAAATATGTCGCGCATCTGGCGCGACTCGCGCTCACGCCCGACGAAGAAAAGAAACTGACTAACCAACTTGGCAACATCCTTGGCTACATCGAAAAGTTAAAGGAACTCGACGTTGCCAACGTTGAGCCGACCGCCCATGCCGTGCCAATGGTCAACGTCATGCGCCCTGATGAAGTCCGCCCGTCGCTCCCGCACGACGACGCCATGCGCAATGCGCCCGCCAAGGCCAATGGCCTGTTCATCGTGCCAAAAATTGTGGAATAAAAACCACGGATTAACATAGATGCACACGGATAAAGGCAAAAAATTGAAGGAAGTTTGCACGAATGTTGTTTTCATCATCCGTGTTTATCCGTGTCCATCTGTGGTTGGATTTTCATGTTGAACCAACTCACCATTTCCGAACTCGCCGCCAAGCTCGCCAAACGTGAAGTCTCCGCGCGCGAGGCGATGCAGTCATGCCTCGACCGGATCGCCCGCGTGGACGAGAAAATTCACACCTTCATCAGCCATAATGATGCCGATGCGCTCGCGCAGGCCGAAGCGGCTGACAAATTGCTGGCTCAAGGTGGTGGCGACAAAAACCGCCCGCTCCTCGGCGTGCCAGTAGCCATCAAAGACGTGCTTGCTGTTAAAAACCAGCCGCTCAATTGCGGCTCGAAAGTCCTTGGCAAATTCATCTCGCCCTATGACGCGACGGTCATTGAAAAACTGAAGGCAGCGGGCGCGATCGTTTTCGGGCGGCTGAACATGGACGAATTTGCCATGGGCAGCTCGACGGAAAATTCCGCGTTCGGCATTACGCACAATCCGTGGGACACCACGCGGATTCCAGGCGGCTCGTCCGGTGGCTCGGCGGCGGCAGTCGCGGCGGATGAGACAATTGCCGCACTCGGCTCGGACACCGGTGGCTCCATCCGCCAGCCCGCCGCGCTTTGCGGCTGCGTGGGTCTGAAACCAACCTACGGCCGCGTGTCGCGCTACGGTCTCGTCGCCTTTGCGTCGTCGCTCGATCAAATCGGTTCCTTCACAAAAAACGCGCGCGACGCGGCGACGGTGCTCGGGGTGATTGCCGGGCACGACGCGCGCGACTCGACCAGTGTGCCGCAGCCGGTGCCGGATTACGCCGCTGCGCTGACTGGTAACATCAAGGGCCTCAGACTCGGTTTGCCTAGGGAATACATGGTCGGGGGTCTCGATGCGGAGGTAAAAGCGGCGGTGGACGCGGCGGTGAAGCAGTTTGAAAAACTCGGTGCGGAGATTGTCGAAATTTCTCTGCCGCACACGGATTACGCAGCGGCTACATACTACATTATTGCGCCTGCCGAGGCGTCGGCGAATCTGGCGCGGTTCGACGGCATTCGGTATGGCGCACGGGTGGAAGGCGCGGACCCGATCGAGCTTTACGGCCGGACGCGCGGCGCGGGTTTCGGCGCGGAGGTGAAACGGCGCATCATCCTGGGCACCTATGTTTTGAGCAGCGGCTACTACGACGCCTATTATCTGCGCGCGCAAAAAGTCCGCACGCTCATCCGCAACGATTTTCTGAAGGCGTTTGGGAAAGTGGACGCCATCGTCACGCCCACCACACCGACGGCGGCGTTCAAGATTGGCGAGAAATTCGACGACCCGCTGCAAATGTATCTGTGTGACGTGTTCACTCTGGCGTGCAACCTCACTGGCATCTGCGGCGTCAGCATTCCGTGCGGGTTCACCCAAAATCCGAAGCTGCCCATCGGTTTGCAGTTGCTCGGCAAGCCGTTCGGCGAGGAAATCATCTTGCGCCTCGGGCACGCTTACGAACAAAGCACGCCCTGGCATAAGCAGAAACCCCCGCTCTAATCCGCAAATAATCGGGCTTGCCTTTTAAGTAACTCAATGGTTACTTATCCAATGTATGGTAAAATCCGCACGGTTGAACGACGGCACGGCGGTGCGCAATCCCGAACGCACGCGCGCACGCATCCTGTCCGCCGCGCTCAAGGAATTCGCCGCCAACGGTTTTGCCGGCGCGCGCGTGGACGCGATTGCGCGGCGCGCGGCCATCAACAAACGGATGCTCTACCATTATTTCGGCAACAAGAAGCATTTATTCCGCGAAGTGCTGCGCCGCAAAATCGCCGAGCGGCGAGCCTCGGCTGAGGGCTTGTCGGGCGACCCGGCGGAGAGCCTGCCGTTCTGGTTCAAGCTCTCGTGCAAGGACGTGGACTGGGTTCGCCTGCTGGAATGGGAGGCGTTGCAAGGCTCGGACAAAAAGTTGATTGATGAGAGCAGCCGGCGGGCGCTGGGGGCACGGGCGCTGGGCCGCATCCGCAAACAGCAGGCGCTCGGCTATTTGTCCGGTGAATTTGAGCCGCGTCACATTTTGCTGGCCATGCGGTCGCTGACGATGTTTCCGATGGCGTTTCCGCAATTGACAAAGCTCATCATGGGCCGGCCGGTTTTCGATTCGCATTTTCAGAAGAAGCACGTGGAATTTTTGCGGGAATTTGCCGCGGCATTCCAGCCAACGGGCAACCACCGCATCAAAAACCGTTCTGCAAATTGAATATGATATGAAAAATCTGACTTTTATCTCAGCATTGGTGCTCGGTGCAGCGATGCTGGTGGACGGCTGCTCACGCGGCGCCAACAAAGGCGCGGGCGGCGCGGGCGCGCCGGTGCTTGTGGCGGTGGCGGTCGAAACCAACGTGCCGGTGCAAATTGATCCGCCGCCGGTCGGCCATGTGATGGCTTACTCGACGGTGACAGTGCGTCCGCAAGTCGGGGGCATCATCAACCAAGTGCATTTCAAGGAGGGACAAGAGGTCAAGGCGGGCGATTTACTATTCACGATTGATCCGCGACCGATGCAGGCGGCTTTGGCGCGCGACAAAGCGCAATTGGAAAATGCGACAGCGCAGTTCAATCGCGATCAAAAACTCCTTGAAGCAAAAATTGAATCGCAGGATCAATTCGACGTCAGCAAAGCCAGCAGGGATACGCTCGCGGCAACCGTACAATCGGACGAATTAAATTTGAGTTTCACCGAAATCCGCGCGCCGTTCGACGGCATCACCGGCAGCCTCCAATTTCACGAGGGCAACGTCGTCAAGGCGCCGGACGACACGCTGCTGACTATCAACCAGATTCATCCGATTTACGTCGCGTTCGCCGTACCGGAGCAATACCTCCCGGAAATCCAAAAAGAAATGGGCGACCGGACGCTCAAGGTGCAGGTCGCGTTCGAAAACATGACCGTGCCGCCGTCGCAGGGCGAACTGACTTTCGTGAACAACACAGTGGATGAAGCGACTGGAACAATTCAGCTCAAAGCGACGTTCCCGAACGAAAACGACGTGTTGTGGCCGGGACAATTTGTGCATGTAGCATTGAACCTGTCGGAATTGACCAATGCGGTCGTCGTGCCGTCGCAGGCGGTGCAAACGGGGCAAAATGGCGTGTTCATTTATGTGGTGAAAGCGGACCAGACCGTTGAAGAAAGGCAGGTGACCATCGGCATCATGTATCAAGGCGAGACGGTGGTGCAAACGGGATTGAAAGCCGGTGAGACGGTGGTGACCGACGGTCA
Organism: Verrucomicrobiota bacterium; assembly: GCA_049517655.1. Lineage (GTDB taxonomy): Bacteria > Verrucomicrobiota > Verrucomicrobiia > Limisphaerales > UBA11358 > UBA11358. Next base: position 570,102 of record JBEKRQ010000002.1, read on the forward strand.
GTTGCGTCTCGCTCCCGGTGTGAAAGTGAACGTCAAATCTCCAGACCAGCCCACGCCGACCAGCACCCCATGAGCGTTCCCGAATTGTTCATCCGCCGCCCGGTGATGACCACGCTGGTCATGTCGGGTATTTTGTTGGTTGGCATTATCGGTTACAGCCTGCTGCCAGTCAGCGACTTGCCGAGTGTGGATTATCCGACGATTCAGGTTTCGGCAAGCCTGCCCGGCGCAAGTCCGGAAACCATGGCTTCGGCAGTGGCCACGCCGCTGGAAAAACAATTCTCCACGATTGCAGGCGTTGATTCGATGTCATCGGTCAGTGCGCAGGGCAGTTCGCAAATTACAATCCAATTTTCGCTCGACCGGAATATTGACGCCGCAGCGCAGGACGTGCAGGCGGCGATCACGCGGGCGGCGCGGCTATTGCCGCCGAACATGCCGGCGCCGCCGACTTATTATAAAGTCAATCCGGCTGATGCGCCGATTCTTTACGTGGCGATGTCCTCGCCCACGCTGCCGCTTTCGACGGTGGATGATTACGCCGAAAACATGCTGGCGCAGCGCATCTCCATGGTGAATGGCGTCGCGCAGGTTTCTGTTTACGGCTCACAGCAATACGCCGTGCGCATTCAGGTGGACCCGAACAAACTCGCAGCCTACGGCCTCGGCATCGATCAGGTTGAGCAGGCGGTGGAACAGGGCAACGTGAACCAGCCTCTCGGCATTCTTTACGGTAAACACCAGGCGTTTACCATCCAGGCCAGCGGCCAGCTCAATAACGCGGCGGATTTCCGGCCGCTCATCGTTGCCTATCACAACGGCAATCCCGTGCGTCTGCAGGAGTTGGGGCACGTGCTTGACAGTGTGCAAAACAACAAGACCGCGGCGTGGTATAACAACACACGCGGCATCGTGCTGGCTATTCAACGCCAGCCGGGCGCAAACACCGTCGCCGTGGTGGACAACATCCGCAAATTGTTGCCGCAGTTCCGCAATCAAATTCCGGCGGCGGTAAACCTGGACATTCTTTTCGACCGTTCGCAGTCCATTCGCGCGTCGGTGGCGGATGTTGAACGCACGCTCTTTCTGGCTGTGTGCCTCGTCATCATGGTCATTTTTATTTTTCTGCGAAACCTGTCGGCGACGCTCATTCCGAGCCTGGCGCTGCCGATGTCCATCATTGGCACGTTCGCCGCGATGGCGCTACTGAGTTACAGCCTCGACAACCTTTCACTCATGGCCTTGACACTGTGCGTCGGGTTTGTCGTGGACGACGCCATCGTGATGCTCGAAAACATCGTGCGTCACATGGAAAATGGCGAGCCGCCGATGCAGGCGGCGTTCAATGGGTCCAAGGAAATCGGCTTCACGATCATTGCGATGACACTGTCACTCACGGCGGTGTTCATTCCGGTTTTGTTCATGAGCGGATTGATCGGGCGCCTGCTGCACGAATTTGCCGTAACGATTGTGGTTGCGGTGCTGGTGTCTGGCTTCGTCTCGCTGACCTTGACACCGATGATGTGCAGCCGGTTTGTGCATCCGGAGCACGAACGCAAACATGGATGGATTTACAACTTTTTCGAGCGCTTTTTTTACCGCCTACGCGGAACTTACGACCGCACTTTGAAAACCGTCCTGCACCACCGGCGCGCGACGATAATTGTGTCGCTCGTAGTTTTTGTCGCGACGGTGGTTCTGTTCGTCGTGATTCCCAAGGGCTTTTTCCCCGATGAAGACACCGGCCAGATTTCCGGCATCACCGAGGCGGTGCAGGGCATTTCCTTCGATGCGATGAAGGAGCATCAACTGGCCGCGGCGAAAATCATCGCTGCCGACCCGAACATCGACGGCTTCATGTCCGCGATTGGCAATGCAAACAGCGGCCGCTTTTTCATGCGCTTGAAACCACGCTCCGAGCGTAAATTGAACGTAAGCCAGATCATTCAGGAGCTCCGCCCAAAACTCGCGCAGGTACCGGGCATCAATGTTTACCCACAAATCCCGCCGTTGATTCGTATTGGCGGCATGTCGAGCAAGGCGCTTTATCAATTCAGCCTGCAGGACACCGACACGAAGGAGCTTTTCCATTGGGCACCCATCCTGATGGCCCGGATAGCGGAGCAGACGAACATCCTTCAGGACGTGACCAGCGATCTGCTCATCGCCAACCCGCAAGTCACCGTCGAAATTGACCGCGACAAGGCTTCCGCGCTTGGCATCACAGCGGAGCAAATCGAAAATGCGCTCTACGACGCTTACGGCGAACGCCAATCCTCAACCATTTATAGTGACATCGCCGAATACTGGGTTATTTTCGAAGTCGAGCCACAATATCAACGTGATCCTGACGCGCTGGCGCAGCTTTACGTCAGCAGTTCATTCCCCACGACTAACAACATTCCAAATCTCGTTCCCTTGAGCGCCGTCGCCAAACTCACGCGCGACATCGGGCCGATGAACATTTCGCACATCGGGCAGTTGCCAGCCGTCACAATTTCCTTCAACCTCGTGCCAGGTATTTCACTCGGCACCGCCGTCCAGCAGATCCAAAAACTCCAGGCCGACTTGCACATGCCCGCGACCACCAGCGCCAGCTTTCAGGGCTCGGCTGCTGTTTTCCAATCGTCCCAGAAAGGCCTCTTGGCTCTGCTCGGCATTTCCATTCTCATCATCTATCTCATCCTCGGCATGCTTTACGAAAGTTTCATTCATCCGCTCACCATTTTGTCCGGCCTGCCCTCGGCAGGCTTGGGCGCGCTGATTACGCTGATGCTTTTTCACCTTGACCTGAACATCTACGGCTTTGTCGGCCTCATCATGCTTATCGGCCTCGTCAAGAAAAACGCCATCCTGATGATTGACTTCGCCATCACCGCGCAACGTGAACGCGGAAAAAAACCGGAAGAGGCGATCTACGAAGGCTGCCTGCTGCGCTTCCGCCCGATTATGATGACCACCATGGCCGCACTCATGGCCACGCTGCCCATCGCGTTGGGACTCGGTGCCGGTGGCGAAGCGCGCAAGGCGCTTGGTCTGGCCGTTGTCGGCGGACTGATGGTGTCTCAACTGCTGACGCTCTACATTACGCCGGTGATTTACCTTTATTTGGAATCGTTCCGCCAATGGACTGTACGTAAACGCGCCAAACACACGGCAGTTCAGATGGGTATCAATCCGACGGCGGTTTAAAAATTCGTGTTCACCCGCATTGGTTTGTGATTAAATGTCACCACCATACTTTGCGGGCCAAAATTCTGTCAATTATTTCTTGGAATAGCACTCGTCGTATGTGTGAGCACCATCCAAGCACAGGAACGCGAGGATCCAAAGTTTTCCAGCAAAGCCGAAAGCAGGGCAAAAAGCTTGAGCCAACAAATACAGCAGGAGATCATCCAGCTTAAGAACCATGAGTGGGCCGGGGAATATTATGAAGGCGACGGCACGGGAGAGAATGTTTCACTTTTGATTGCGCCCAAGCACGGTTATGTATTCGAGTGGCATGGTTGCTTGGGTTTATACGACCGAAATTATGGCAGTGTGACGGTAACGAATGGAAAACTGCAGCTCTCGTTTACATTCACCAATAAACATGAAGGATTTGAAGGGATTGCGGAGAAATTTGTTCCTGTCCATTGGGGAGATCGAAAATATTTGATCCCGGCAAATGACATGGTCGGTTTCTGCAATGCAGTCAACTCCCGTGAAGAACCGCGCAATGAAATACATGGCAGATTTCTACTTTCACAGGGAGATGAAAAGAAAAAAGTCACCGGGAAACCTTCGATTCCTGCTGAATTTACTGGTTATTTATTGAAGGCGCCTATCGAAGCAAACATTATCAAAGTGATTTCTTCGAAATCTTGGACAAATAGTCATGGATGGCAAGTACGAGAAACCGGCATCTTGATCAATGCAGGCAAAAAGCAGGGCTTGCTTCCAGGCATGGAATTATCAGTCACAAGTCCTGATATTGTAGAATCTCTCACAGTCAAAACGGTAGCAGATCAGCAAGCTGAGGGGATTATTAAACAAATAGATGAAAAAGATGTTCCGGAAATCGGTTGGAAATTCTCAACAATTCCCCGCTGGCGATTGAGAGAATATCAAGCCACCCCAGAGTGATTTGTTTCCATTTAAAAATTCGTGTTCATTCGTGTTCATTCGTGGTTAAACTTCCCGCGCAATTATGGACTACGAAGCGGTCATCGGACTGGAAACGCACGTCCAGCTCAAAACGAAATCGAAGATGTGGTGTGGGTGCGCCAACGCGTTCGGCGCGCCGCCCAACACAAACGTCTGCCCGGTTTGCCTTGGCCTGCCTGGCATCCTGCCCGTCGCCAACGAAGAAGCGCTGCGGCTGACGGCACTGACCGGTTTTCTGCTTAACTGCACCGTGTCGCGCTATGCCAAGTTCGACCGGAAGAATTATTTCTATCCGGACATGCCGAAGAATTACCAGATCACCCAATACGACAAACCATCCACGGTTGGTGGCTTTGTTGAGTTCGAGTTCAACGGCGGCACCGCGCGCGTGCGCATCACCCGCGCCCATCTGGAGGAAGACGTCGGCAAGAGTTTCCATTTCGAACGCAACAGCGGCGTGGACTTCAACCGCGCCGGTGTGCCGCTCATGGAAATCGTTTCCGAACCCGACATCACCAGCGCGGACATGGCCTACGAATATCTCAACGCGCTCAAGGACATTCTTGTTTATGGCGGCGTGAGCAATTGCGACATGGAAAAGGGCATGGTGCGCTGCGATGTGAACGTGAGCGTGCGGCCCACAGGTTCGAAGGAACTCGGCGCGAAAATCGAAATCAAAAACATGAACAGCTTTTCCGGCGTGCGCCGCGCGCTGGAATACGAAATCCAGCGCCAGACTGAGGCGTTGAAAAAGGGCGGCAAGCTCATCCAATCCACGCGCCGCTGGGACGACGGGACGGGCGTCACCGAAGAGATGCGCACGAAGGAGTATGCGCACGATTACCGCTACTTGCCGGACCCGGACCTGATGCCATTTGAGCCGACGGAAGCGTGGCTGGCGGATGTCCGCAAGCGCGTGGTGGAATTGCCGTTGGCGCGCAAGCAGCGATTCATGCGCGATTACGGTTTGCCGGTGTCCGATGCCGAGACGTTCAAGAATGACGTGCCACTCGGAAATTATTTTGAGCGTGAAGTGAAAGAAATTCCTAATGACATCCAAGGCGAACAGAGAACCAAACGGATAAAATCCATTGCAAACTGGGTCATTAACGACTTTCGAGCCAAAGTAGCTGAAAAAAACGAAAAAAGATTTAGTGTAACGGTTGGCGTTATCGGCGATGACGTAAAACCTTTCACAATTGAGGAAGCACGTCTTATGCAAGGTGGTCTTGTAAGACTAATTGGACTCATGGAAAACAATACGGCAAATATTGCAACCGCCCGACAAGTTTTCGCCGAGATGTTCGAAACTGGTGAATCGCCAGAAAAAATAATTGAGAAGAAGGGCTTGGCCCAGGTCAGCGACACCGGTGTGATTGAAAAATTCTGCGACGAAGCGATTGCCGCAAACCCCGGGCCGGCGAACGATTTCAAATCCGGCAAGGCCGCTGCGTTGAACTTTCTCAAAGGCCAGGTGATGAAATTGAGCAAAGGCAAGGCGAACCCGGCGCTGGTTGGAGAAATTCTGGAACGGAAACTCAAGGGTTAACAACAAAGAAACCGGGGAACCAGGAAGGCAAAAACTTTGTTTCTTCGTGCTTCAATTCGCCCGCGCATCATTTCATCAGGACAGTGTTTTCCTGTTTTGCCGTGTGATCGCGACCGAGCCAGAAGTTGGCCCAGGACGATGTGCCGCGCAGTCCCTGGTTTTGCACCACGGGCGCGTGCTGCAACAATTCCTGTTCCCTGCCCTCATGTTTCAGGCGTTCGTAAGCGCGCAGCCAGATGCAATCGCCAATGCCATCCACTTCGCAGCGGCCTTCGCGCGTGCCACCACACGGGCCATTGCGCTGGTTCTTCGCGCATTGGGATTCGGGACATAGAAATGCGATTTCTGCGAGCGAACAATCGCCGCAGTCTTTGCACTGGAACAGGACGGCTTTGCTGAGATGCTCCAGAACACGCATCGGTTTCGGGCCTTGCTTGGGGTCCGCCGAATTCCTGCAAATCTTCGCGCCCCATTTCGTCAGCGCGCGGCCCGGAGTGAACATGAGGTTGTGGCTCAATTTGGCCAGACGATAAATCGGACTGACATGTTTTGATTTTATCTTCGTGGCAGGACTCGGCACGGCAGCATCGGCAAGTCCCGTCGCCGGGTTTTCCGCGTAGTGGAAAAATTCGCCGGGCCTTGAGAATTTGATTTCCCGCGCGAACTGTTTCCAATCGTCAGGAGCGAACGCGCGTTCGATCTCGAGGATTCTTTCGATGGCGGCAAAATGATGCACGCCGCCCAGATACACGCCGCGATAGCCAAGACCGCGATATACAGCAATCCGTTTGGCGGCGAATTCGCAGAAGAACACCTTGCCGCCGTCGGCTGATTGTCCGTGTTTCAGGCACAAATCCAACAGCGGTTTCGTGAGGACGATGCCAGGAACCCGACCCTCGTGAAAGATTTGTGCGACCCTGGAATTCAACAGAAAAACATTGCCGATCAGCGGAACGGGTTTCATCCCGTGATGATCCATGTAAAACCGCATCTCGCTGTCCTTGCGGGAGTCAAAGCCGACCTGATTGATAATGAATTGCGCGCCGGCTTCGATTTTCTTCTGAAGCTTGAAGTATTGCGGCATTACTTCGCCTTCGCGCAGCTTGTAATTCGACGCGACCGCTCCGATGCAGAACCGGGTTTTTTCAAGCCGCTGACCCTTGCTGTTGATATTGTCGTCCTTCGGATCAAAACCCCGGTTCATCTTGTTTAACATCGAAATCAAGCCGACGGAATCAATGTCGAACACAGGCTTCGCAAGACCTTGGATGCCTCCGACCGGATGATCACCGGTCATCGCCAGAATATTTTGAAACCCGTCGCTGTACAGAAGCCATGCTTCGCTCTCAAGACCGTTTCGGTTGAGGTCTTTGCAGGTAAGATGAATAACGACTTCCTTGCCGGCGTAAAGGATGGGCTTTCCAAGGGCTGAAGGCGCGAGCTGCGGATTGCCGCCGGCGTTATCGGTGATCGAAACCCAATCAATGGCAGGGCACCCGACAAGTTGTTTGGCAAAAGCGCCTGCCTTTACCGCACTGCGTTCGGCCATCGAACCGCGCACGGAAACCAGTTCAGTCCCGATAAGAAACCGGGAAGTCTGAAATAATTTTTCCTGCAATGTTTGCATTTATTTACACCGATAAGAAATTGATCTTAATGTCGGCGCGGGCAAAGGGGAACTACTTTTTGGTCGGGCGCGCTTTCCTGCCATCGGCGGCGCGGAAAAGTGCCTGTCCAGGATTGAATTTGATTGTTTTTCTGTTTGTCCATGGCAACCATTTGTCAGCAATAAGCATTCATGGCAATGAGCATCGCAGGTCTTACCATCATCGGCGAATCGATAAATGATTCCGTGCCATCCACTCACGCCTTATTCGAAAAAAACGACATGGCGGGCATCATCGGGCTGGCGAAATCCCAGGCGGAAACCGGCGCTGCTTACATCGACGTGAATGTCGGCTCGCGCTCTCCCGGATTCATGGCGGATGTCGTAAAAAAAATTCAACAGCACATTTCGATTCCGCTTTCGATTGACACCCCTGATCCTGAAATCGCCGCTGCGGGATTGGAAGTGTACAATCCCGTGCGCGCAGGAAACCGCAAACCTATTTTGAATTCAATTTCCCAGGCCAGACTGGAAATGTTTGAACTCTATGCGAAGCAGCCCTTTATTCCTGTCCTGCTGGTCGTGGAAGAGGTGGATCAAAATGGCGTCGCAAAAATGAATAAAACCGCCGAAGAAACGCATGCCTCTGCAAAAGCCATGGTCAATATCGCGCGTGAACGCATCAAAAAGGTGACGAACGATCAGATCATTCTCGACCCGGGCATCATGCCGATCGGGACCGATTCTGAAGGCAGTTTTAAGCGGGTGATAGATGCGGTTAAACTGATTCATCAGGATGCCGATCTCAAGGGCGTCAATATGTCGGTCGGGCTGAGCAATTTTACTGTCATGTTGCCGTCAAAACGGGCTGATGGTTCGCCTGTAAAAGGGGCGCTGGAAAGCGCTTTCCTAACAATGGCAATGCCGATGGGATTCAATATCATTATTGGCTCTGTGAAGCGGAATTATTCGCTTTTGCCGGATAATCATCCGGCCATGCAATGTTTGAAGGATGTCCTGAAACTGGATGGCTTCGATGTTATTATGAGAGTGAAGGATTTTTATTCCTGAAAAAATAATCCTTCGGTCAAAGCCCAGTCCGAACCCTGTCAACGCAAATACGCGTCGTAACTGTTAGTCACAGTCATGCCATTGGTTGCCGTTTTATATGGCATCAGAGGAATGCGCCATAATGCGGATCGTCCCCTCTTTCGGCTTACCACCTAAAACATCAATTCCTAGTTTAATTGCACCGTCGTTAGTGTTTAGAAAACAAGCGTGTCTATCCCTTTGGCCACCATTGCTAGGCCCTGTCTGCACTTCAAGGCTATCGCCAGGCTTCAAAAAAACACTCCCTCCAGGAAGTCCCTGGATTTCGATTGAGCGGGAATCTTTGTTTTGAAGACGAAGTCTCAAGTCAACATTCAGCAGAGTATTAGTGTCGGCAGCAGAACTGATTTCCGCAATCAGATCTACTCCAGCCAGAGTTTTTGGGACTTTCACCGTGCAACCATACGATCCCGTTACAGATTCTTGGCAGACACCCAAGTTCCACGTTCGTTCCCAAGTAACACACCCTTGAGCCAACATGGCCAGAGGAATAAGTAATACAATCAGCTTGTTCATAAAGGGGTCAGTCCTCACTATTGACACTTTGGCCAGCGATTACTTTGTCACTTTGATATGGGCGGCGGCGGGGACCTTGGGCAAGCCGGGCATCGTTACGATGTTGCCACAGACAGCCACAATGAAGCCAGCGCCCGCAGACAGACGCAACTCGTTCACCTTGATCCGGAATCCACGCGGACGACCGCGCAATTCGGGATCGTCCGAAAGCGACATGGCCGTCTTGGCCACGCAGATTGGCAATTTCCCGAATCCATGCTTGTTGAACAACTCGATGCTGTTCTTCGCGACGCGGTCAAAGTCCACGCCGTCCGCACCGTAGAGTTGCGTCGCCAGTGTCTCGATCTTTTTCTCGATCGGCGCTTCGAGTGGATAAAGAAAGCGAACCTTTTTCCGCTTGTTCTTTTCGATGGTGTGCAGCACGGCTGAGGCCAGTTCCATCGCGCCGGCACCACCTTTATCGAAGTGCCGCGACACCACAGCTTCGACGCCTTGTTTGGAGCAGAACTTGACGATTCGCGCGTGGTCCGCCGGTTTGTCATCCGGGAAATGGCTGAGGCACACCACTGGATCAATACCGAATCGCCGGATGTTCTCAATATGCTTGGCGAGGTTGCCAAGCCCGCCGGTGTCCTTGTTGAATCCGCCGTGATAGGCGATCGCCTTGGTGGAGGCGATGATGACCGCCATCGAAGGTTTCAGCCCGGCGGTGCGGCACTTGATGTGTATGAACTTTTCTGCGCCGAGATCGGTGGCAAAGCCGGCTTCGGTGATCACGTAATCCGCGAGCTTGAGCGCGAGCCGCGTGGCAACGCATGTGTTCGTGCCCTGAGCGATGTTGGCGAATGGGCCGCCATGGACGAAGGCTGGCGTGCCTTCCAACGACTGCACCAGGTTCGGGTGAATGGCGTCGCGCAGCAGCAACTGCATCGCACCCACGGCCTGCATGGCCTCGGCGCGCACGGGCTGGCCCTTGTAGGTAAAGCCGACAACCATGTTCGTCATGCGCCGGCCAAGGTCTCCAAAATCCTTGGCGAGGCAAAGAATGGCCATGACTTCAGAGGCGGGCGTGATGTTGAATCCGTCGCGCCGCGGCACACCGTGCAACGGACCGCCCAAGCCGATGATAATGTCGCGCAAGGAGCGTTCGTTGAGGTCGATGACCCGGCGCAGAACGATCCGGCGCGGATCGAGGCCGAGTTCGTTCCCGTGCTGGAGATGGTTGTCCACCATGGCGCAGAGCAGGTTGTTGGCTTTCTCGACCGCATACATGTCACCGACGAAGTGAAGGTTGATGTCCTCGGCCGGCACGACCTGCGCGCGTCCGCCGCCGGTGCCGCCGCCTTTGATGCCGAAATAAGGGCCGAGCGACGGCTCGCGCACGCAGAACATGGATTTCCTCCCGAGCCGGCGGAGCGCGTCAGCGAGGCCGATGGTGGCGGTGGTCTTGCCCTCACCCTGTGGTGTGGGGGTCATGGCCGTGACCAGGATCAGGTGACCATTAGGTCGGTGTTGCCTGGCCTCGATTTCGGAAATCGGAATTTTGGCTATGTAATGTCCGTGAGGTAGAATGGTCTCGGTGTCGAGGCCCAGTTCGCGGGCGACCTCGGAGACTCGACGCGGAGGCAGGCCATTTGGGGCGGCGGTTTGTTGCGACATAGCAGGTGACAGGGATACAGTAGATGGTCTGACGTGGCAATTGGGATTTTTGGCTGTCTCCATATAGTGGAGAACCGTGGAGGAACTGATCATTTCATCACGGTTCACCTTAAACCAAAATCCCTTTGCGCTTTCCTCGCTTCCCGATTTGTTTATCCTCGCGGTGATATGTTTCCGGCAATTCGTTCGGTTCACTTCGTTGGTATTTGCGGCACCGCGATGGCGTCCGCCGCAGCGGCCATGAAGGAAAAAGGTTTCGAGATCACGGGCTCGGACCAGAACGTTTACCCGCCGATGTCCGCGTTTCTGGCTGGAAAAAAAATCGAGGTGATGAACGGTTACGCGGAGCTGAATCTTGCCCGCAAGCCCGATCTGGTGGTGATTGGCAATGTTATTTCACGCGGCAATCCGGAAGCGGAGTTCGTGCTCGAGCACAAACTCCGCTATTGCTCGCTGCCGGAGTTGCTCAAGGAATTTTTCATCCGCGGCAAACGCTCGATTGTCGTCGCCGGCACGCATGGCAAGACCACAACGACTTCCCTGCTGACGTGGGTATTCGAGCATAACGGATTGAATCCGAGTTATCTCATCGGCGGCATCCCGAACAATCTGAACCAGGGCGCGCGGTTCACGGACAGCCAATGGTTCATCATCGAAGGCGACGAATACGACACCGCGTTCTTCGACAAGCGCAGCAAATTCGTCCATTACATGCCGGAAATCGCCATCATCAACAACCTTGAGTTTGATCACGCCGACATTTTTGAAAACCTGGATGCGATTAAAAAATCGTTCTCGCATTTCATCCGGCTTATCCCGCGCAACGGCCTGCTGCTTGGCAATGGCGACGACCCAAATCTCGCAGCGCTGCTGAATGTGACGCATTGTCCGGTCAAGCGTTTCGGTCTCGGCGAACGTAACGCGATCCAGGCATTTAACCTCCGTTATGGCCCGACGGCGACGGAGTTTGAAATTCCAAGTTTTAAATTTCACCTGAACATGGTGGGCGAACTCAACGTGCGCAACGCTTTGGCAGTCATCGCGTGCGCCAAACATTGCGGGCTATCCAACAAGCAGATTCAATCCGCGTTCGACACGTTCAAAGGCATCAAGCGGCGGATGGAAGTGCGCGGCATCGCGGGCGGGGTGACGGTGGTGGATGATTTCGGGCATCACCCAACAGCGATTCACGAGACGCTGAAGGCGCTGCGGCTGAGATATCCACACGAGAAAATCTGGGCCATTTTCGAACCGCGCTCGAACACAACACGCCGCAAGGTTTTTCAGAATGAACTGGTAACCGCGTTCGTAGATGCCAACGCGGTGGTGATTTCTGAAGTGGCGCGGCTGGAGCAGATTGCCGCTGAAGAACGGCTGAACCCAGAAAAACTGATGCAGGATTTAAGGAATGCAGGCAAGAACGCGGCTTACCTGCCCGATGTGGATTCCATTGTCGCGCACCTGGCGAAAAGTGCGCAAGGCGGCGACATCATCGTGGTGTTCAGCAACGGCGGGTTTGGCGGGATTCACGGAAAACTGCTAGAACGATTGGGACGGAAATGATTTGCGTGACGTTCAGGTGCGTTTGGACTCCGCCAAAACGGTTTGTAAACAATTAAAGACCTGCTCGGGCGAAATGGCCGCAAGACAATAATTGGCGCTTTGACAAATGCTCGCGCCAGCGCCACAGGAACATGAAGTTCCCGCCAGCACCCGGTGGCGTTCGCCGATTGGCGCCCACCGCGTGGGGGAGCTGGGGCCGAACAGTGCGAGCGTCGGCACGCCCAAACCGGCGGCGAAATGCAACGGACCTGTGTCGCCGGAAATAAAAACTTTCGCCCGCTTCAATACCGCGAGAAACAGGGACAGATCGGGCACGACCGGCACGACCGGCGCGCTGGGCGCGAGTTTTTTGAATTCAACCATCAATGACTGTTCACGCGCGCCGGTGGGGGTGGTGAAAGCAAGTCGCCATCCCACCGTCGCAGCCAACCGATAAAACGCCGCCCAATGTTCCACCGGCCATTGCCGGTTCGGTTGACTCGAAGCCATATGACAAAGAATGACCCGCTCTGGGAGCAGCGCAATCGCCAATGCATCCAGAGCCGGATCAGCCCGAATTTCCAGTTCCAGCGAAGATGGTGGCGCAATGTTCCAAGCAGACAAAACGTGCGCCAACCGCAGCGACTCGTGCTGTGTGGGCGGTGCGGCCCGAACGTGCTGGTTGTAACAAAAGCGCCGGCCCAGAAAACCTCCCCGGCCGTCCAATCCCAGCCGTTGGCACGCCCCGGCGAAAAAACTCACAATTGCGCCGCGGTCGTTGCCGGCAAAATCCACCGAGCGGTCGAATTTTTCGCGGCGCAATGCGCGAATGACCGGCCAGGTTTCGCGCAGGCTCGCGCTTCCACGACGACGCGGCATGGCCCAGATGCGATCGAGCCACGGCAGATGATTGAAAATGGGCGCAACTTCCTCCGGCACGAGCACGTGCAGTTCACACTGCGGAAAATGTTCGCGAATCGCCCGCAATGCCGGAGTCATCAGCACGGCGTCGCCGAAGTATTTGAACTGGATGGCGAGAATTTTTTCGGGCCGGGCGCTCACGAGGCGAATTGCAGTTCGTAAAGTTTTTGGTAAATGCCACCGCGCCGGATCAATTCATCATGCTTGCCGGTTTCGATGATGCGGTTTTGATCAAGCACGACAATCATGTCCGCGTGCAGAATGGTGGAAAGCCGGTGCGCGATACAAAGCGTTGTGCGTCCGCGCATCAATGCATCAAGCGCGGCCTGCACCGCGCGTTCGGATTCCGTGTCCAGCGCGCTGGTGGCTTCATCGAGGACAAGAATGGGGGCGTTTCTCAAAACGGCGCGGGCGATGGCAAGGCGCTGGCGCTGGCCGCCGGAAAGCATCACCCCTTTTTCACCAATAACCGTGTCAAAACCCAGCGGTTTCTCCATGATAAAATCGTAGGCGTAGGCGCTGCGCGCGGCGGCGATGATTTCGTCGTTCGTCGCGCCTGGTCGGCCCAGTTCGATGTTCCGACGAATAGTGTCGTTGAACAAGATGGTTTCCTGCGTGACGATGGCGATCTGGTTGTGGAGGTCGTGCGTGGAAACGTCGCGGAGGTCCACACCGCCGATTTTGACCGTGCCGCGCGTCGGGTCATAAAACCGCAGCAGCAAATTGGCAAGCGTCGTTTTGCCGGCGCCGCTGGAGCCGACAAGCGCAACGAGCTGGCCCGCTTTGACGGTGAGGTTAATGTTATGCAGGACAGGTTTTTCGCCGTAGTTGAAATCAATGTTTTCAAACTGGATTTCGGCGTTGGCAGCGTGGAGCATTTTCGGCTGCGTGGGTTCCGGAACGGAATTTTTCGTGGCGAGCAGCTCAAAGACACGTTCGCTGGCGGCGCGGGCCTGGTGAAGCTGGTTGTGGAGCCGCGTGAGCGCCTTGACGGGCGGATAAATCATCACAATCGTCAAAACAAAGGTGAGAAAATCCGACGATTTCGGCTGCTGGTCTTTGGGCAGAAACTGCATGCTGTGCTGGATGTAAAGGAACACAAGCGCGATGCCAGTGGCGCCAAAAAATTCCATGAGCTGGCTGGGAATTTCGTTGGCGCGAACGACGCGCATCAGCTGGCCGACGTATTTTTTCGTGGTGGCACGGAACTGCGCGCTGACAGTCTCTTCAAGGTTGTAGGCTTTGATGACGCGGTTGCCGGTAAAGGATTCGTGCATCAGGTTCGTGAGTTCGGCGTTGTATTCCTGCACAGCGCGGGCGGATTTGCGGACTTTGCGGCCATAAATAACTATTGGCACGATGCACACGGGAAACACTACGATGGAAATGAGCGTTAAAGTAGGCTGGGTCGTTAGCTGATAACCGAGCAGGCAAAGAATCGTGACCGGGTCTTTAACCATCGAGGCGAATGAACTGCCGATGATGCCATAGAGGACCTGCGTGTCGTTGGTGATGCGCGCGATGAGGTCGCCGGTGCTGGCGCGGCTGAAAAATCCAAGCGAAAGATTTTGCAGGTGGCTGAACAGTTTCGTGCGGATGTCGGCGATGGCGTGCATGGCCGACCAGTTCGTCAGATAAATGCTCAAGTATTGGAGCGTGTTCCGCAGGAACATGATCGCTGGAATCGCGCTGATGACCAGCAGCCAGCCAACCTGTGAGGTTGGCGGTTGAAAGTTCGGAACAACGGAAGCCAGCCAGTGTGAGAGCGGACGAATCCACCTGGGCGCGCTTTCGAGCTGCTGGTGCAAATTGGTTTCGCCTTCAAACACCAGCTGAACAACGACCTTGACGGCGCCGATGAGCAGGCCGTTGACCAGCCCGTAAAAAACGCCGCAGAGCAGGCCAAGGAAAAACCGTCCACGATAAGGCCGGACGAATCCCCAGAGTTTGCGAAGAAAATCAATCATCATGTATATTTTTCTGGCAAGGCCGACTTAAAGCGAGAGTTAATTTTGAACGCATCCGAAAAATGTTGCCGTAGAAAATGGGCGATGTATAGAATTTTTCATGCTCCCATTTGGTGTTGTCATTCTAACTAAAAACTCAATGAGGTATCTGCCGGGGCAGGTGGAAAATTTTGCAACATGGATTGACTTGGCGGAGCAAGTGGTGGTGGTGGACAGTTTTCCAACGGATGGAACAGTGGAATTTCTCAAAGCAAACTTGAAACACCCCAATGTCCTGTTTGTGAGTCATCTTCCCGGATTGTACGCGTCTTGAAATCATGGCATCAGCCACATCACCCGCGAGTTTTGTTACATTTCCACGGTGGGAGATTCGATAACCCGTGCTGGCATTGACCATTTGGTGGCCACTGCATCTCGATTAAATTGCGATGTGCTTGTCAGCCGGCCTCATTTTGTGAACGAGGCTGGTCAACCGTGTGATGGCCCGAAGTGGCCCATGGATGTTGTCATCGAGCGTTTGGAATTACATGAACCGGTTCGCCTGCATTCAGCCATGCAACGGCGGAATTGAACCATCAATGGACGACGGTTGCGAGTTTTATTCCAACGACTCGGAGCGACTATGCGTTTTTTGGCTGGCCAATGCAGTAAATTTGTCCGGGTGGCAAATCACTTTTGACAGCGCGTTGCAAAAAGTTCACGCGGTTCCGTATGCAAATGGCCACCGTGATTAACACCCCAGTGGGCATGGGGGAAGTGGAAACCGGTTTATTGTCAGTCTCAGGGGCGTTCACTATTCTTCCTGATTTTTTGTTGCGAACACCGATTTTTGACCTTGATGTCAGAAATAATGCGCCCGAAGACTAATTTTTTCCCTTGGGTTGTCCAATGAAATAAAAATAATCATGCGCCGCGCTCATGGCGCGGCATTTACGCGGCTGCCCAGCAAAAGTAGGACTATCCCGATGATCAATGGGGAAAACGCAGGCATTGCTGCCTTGTCCGTCATCCTGAAACTTGATAAGGTTAACCTTTAATGAAAGGTAATCTCTCAACCAACACGCCAGTGCAATCATTTTCCCAATTTGGAGAAGATTCCCTGATTTTGAAATTCTTTGCAGGGAAAACCGATGGTTTCTTTGTTGAAGTCGGTGCCAATGATCCTGAAAATCTCTCGCAAACTTTCCTTTTGGAACACAATGGCTGGCGCGGCATTCTTGTCGAGCCACTGCCAAATTGTTGCGAACGTCTTCGCTCCTGTCGTCCGAGGTCACAAATTTTTCAAGTGGCATGCGGCTCCCCGGAACAGTGCGGCAAGGCGTTACTGCAAGTAAACGGCGAGTTGTCAAAGCTCGCCGCGTCCGCCCCGGGCCAACCGCCGCGCGGTGGATACGAAGAAGTGCCGGTGATGACCCTGGATGATATTCTGGAACAATCCCCGCATCCGCAGATTGACTTTCTCTCCATTGACGTGGAAGGGCTGGAATTGCAAGTGCTGCAAGGATTTGACCTGCAAAAACACCGGCCGCGATTGCTGCTGGTCGAGGATAACCTGCCCAATCGCTTGAAAGTTCACCGGCACATTAAAAGGAACGGTTACCAATTGGTGAAACGAACGGGTTGCAATAACTGGTATGTTCCCAATAACCAGCCTTTCGATTTGTCTTCAACCTGGGAACGGGTAAAAATTTCCCGAAAGATGTATTTGGGCACTGCCTTTAGAAAACTGAAGGCTGCTTTGGCTGGAAAAAGAATCAAATAATTTATTCAGCATGAGAAAAATCCGTATAGATTTCTGCGACTGCTTTTCCAACTGCTTTTCCAACTTTAGCAAGACAGACAATTATTTGTTCAAGCTATTGGCGGAGCGGTTTGACGTGGAATTGTACGACCAGCCGGATTTCCTGATTTACTCCCCTTACGGGTACGAGCATTGCCTGCATTCGGGTGTAAGAATTTTCTATTCGGGCGAGTCTGATCTTCCGAATTTCCACGAGTGCGACTACTCCATTGCGTCTATCAAACTGGACGACCCGCGGCATTTGCAATTGCCATTCTATGTTGCTTATGGCGAGCCGGAAGAAATTATCAAGAAAAACGACGATCTGGAGAAAATCTTGGCGGCAAAGAAAAAATTCTGCAGCTTCATCATTGGCGGTTACAATCCACGCAAAAACCATAATCGGGTTGCCTTCTTCCAAAAACTCTCCAAGTATAAGAGGGTGGATTCCGGCGGGCGAAGGTTCAACAACATTGGCGGCCCTATTCCCGGCGGAACACGCGGCAAGATTGAGTTTCTGCGTCAATACAAATTCAACATCGCGTTTGAAAACCGGTCGCTGCCCGGTTACACCACAGAAAAAATCTACGAGCCGATGGTGGCGCGCTGTCTGCCGGTTTATTGGGGCGACCCCGACATCAACGAGGAGTTCAACCCGCGCAGCTTCCTGAACCGGGCCGACTTTCCCAGCGACGAGGCGCTCATTGAAAAAATCATCGAATTGGACAACGATGATGTAAAATATATGGAGTATCTGCGCCAGCCGTATTTTTACAACGACCAGCCAAATCAGTTTTTCAACCGCCAGCGCGTGCTCGACTTTTTTGAAAAGATTTTCTCGCAAAAAATTACTCCGGTGGCACAAACCGGACGAAGAACCTTTTCCTTTGGGCGCATCTTCGGGCGTTGGAAACTGGTAAAGCGGCATCATTGGCATTCCATGCAACCGCCGACTTGGTAACATCAACGACCCAGATTTCTATTCATGCTGCAAATTTCCACTCAAGCTCCGCTTGGTTGCCTCGATCCACGTGTTAAGAGTCTCCCGCCGCCACCACTGAACTGATGGAAAACATCTTGCTCACCCGTCTCAAATCCATCGGCGACATTGTCTTGACTTTGCCCGCCGTCCATGCCGTGCGTGAAAATTTTCCATCCGCCAAAATCAGGATGTTCCTTTCGATCGTCCAATGAAATATATCTGCGCCGGACCGGGAACACTCGTGCTAGCCGCCAGCATTTCCTCCACGGTGGCGCAACGCCGCGCCTTGGGCCGGCGGAACTTTTCCAGGCTCCGCCTGAAACGCGAGGCGTGCCGTCCGATTTGGAAATACCAAAATTCAAGTTCGTAATCCGGCGAAATCAATTTCAGCAGCTCGCGGGTTGAATGTCCGAATTGCACGATCTGTTCCGGGTGGACTTCGACAAACAGCAGCGGCCGGTGGCGTTTAAGCAACTGTTGCGCACCTTGCAGGATTTGATACTCGAAACCTTCGCAATCAATTTTCAACAAGGCGATGGATGGCTTGTCCGCCAAATCCTCATCGAGCGTCGTAATCGGTATTTTCGTTATCGTATCGCTGCAATAGAGCCGGTGTGCCTGTGCTTCCCAATCCATTGGCACGGAAAGCGGGCACGCGGCAACGGAAGAAGCGTCAATTCCGACCGCCACCGAGCCGTTTGGATTGTTATGAAACGGAAGCTCACCGCGTTCCGCGCCGCAACCAACGTTTCGCACTTCGATATCAGCAAAGTGGTTGAGCGCGACACTTCGGCGGGCTAAATCGCAAAGAAAAGGCTGCGGTTCGTAGGCGACAATCGGCAGCGTCGAATTCGAGCGCATGAACATCGTGTAAAGTCCCATGTTCGCGCCCACGTCCACCAGACAGCCTGTTCTTAGATTTTGGATGATAGGTTTGAGCAGGCGAAATTCCGGCATCAGATTTGGACCGGTCAGAAGAAAATTGGTCGCCAATTTGCGCCACGTTGCGGGAATGACGAAACGAAAGGATTCGAATGGAATCACCAAAAGTCCTTGATCGGAATTCAACGCTCCCAAAAGCCACTGATAATGCCGTCCCAGCGGCAACACACCATGCAATGTCCGTAATAATTGCTCGCCACGCACATTTCGCATCCTGCCGCCGGCCAATTTTATCGGTTGATTTATGCCTAAACTTTGAAGGAACTAGCGGAGACATCAATCATTTTAAGTCAAATTTCAATGTGCCGGTGTTTGCGGGCGCATCCGCCACGATGACCCGCGCTTCGGGATGGAAACGGCGGACGGTGTGCAGGGTGACGTCAAGAAATTCCGGCGAATTGAAATGGGCGATGCAGAAGGTGAGCGGCGCGTGCGGGGCGCGGCGGAAGATTTGCCGCCAGCGGAATGCCGCGCCCACCCGCAACAGTCGGCAGAAAGTGAAGTGAGCAACGTGTTGATGTGAAGTCACCATTTTCTTTGGATTTTACGATAAACAATTCCCGCCCACGGCGAGTTTGGCCATAACGTTGCAAAATACCAGAGTAGCCATTTGAGGCGGGTTGGACAATGCAACCAGGCGCGCAGCGCCGCCGCAGGCACGGCCTTGGGCTGTGTTTCAATCAGCGAACGGACCCTGGCCAATTCCAGGTTGCCACGGGCGATTTTCAAGGAGCGTTCGTAGTCGCGTCGCCACGCCGTGCGCTGCGGCCTTGCCAGCGCTTTCTCCAACACGCGGATGTTGCACTCGCACATCCGGATTGTGTTGTGGCTGATTTGGCCCGGCCAGATCCGATAGCGAGCCATTGGTTGCCGGACGCCTTTCGCGCAAAGCCCGCGTTCGGCGATCCGCAACCACAAGTCCCAATCCTCCGCCATTAACAATTCAACATCGAACCAGCCGACTGTATCCAGCATTTCCCGTTTGATGATCACGGTGGATATGCAGAACAAGTTAAAGAAGATCAAACGCCGGCCTACGTCACCGTCGGGAAACTTGTCCGGGTCGCTGTAACGCCGGCCAAAATCATTCTGGCCATCCCAAAGAAAATAGTCAGTGAAAAGCAGGTTGGCGCGCGGTTTCTGCTTGAGCAAATTGAGTTGTGCGGCGAGCTTTTCCGGCAGCCAGACATCATCCGCGTCAAGAAAAGCGATCCACTCACCACGGGCCTGTTTCAAAGCCGCATTGCGCGCGGCGGCCGTACCGGCATTCTTCTGGCGCAACAAAATGAAACGCGCGTCTTTCTCCACAAACTGCCGGGCGATTTCACTGGTGCGATCCGTTGAACCATCGTCCACTACAATCACTTCGAACTCACGATACGTTTGCCGCTGAACCGAAGCCAGCGTTTCGGCAAGGAATGGCTCGACGTTGTAGGCGGAAACGATGACTGAAATCAAAGGTTTATGGGGCATAAGCCGTCGGAGAAATTCAATCCAATTTGTTCAAGCTTTTTGAGGTGAATTTCGCAAGTCGGGTTGGGAGATAAGATGCTTCACTTTGTGGCAATTATCGCACCAGCTCGAACATAAAACCGCAATAGCGACAGGCTTGAAACAGATGTCCGGCAGCCTTTGGATAACTCAATGGCAGCTTGATTAATGCGACCAGCAAATGGACCAAAATATGAAACGGTGCGCCAACGATGCGCCCCGCCCGGTAGAATCCGCGGTCCAAACCTCGGCGACGCGATTTGAGCCGCTGGATGGCAGCTGATTGTCCCTCGTTGAAGAACGCGAGCATGGTCGCCCGAAACGTCAGGCGACTCGATGGCACGAAATGGCGGACAGCCGCTGCGGGCAACCACCAGAGTTCATACCCGGCGTTTTCCAAACGGAGATTCAGGTCGCTTTCTTCGCGACACATCATTTTTTTCCCCTTGCGTCCCAGTCGCGTGTCAAACATTCCGGCAGCCAGTGCCAAATCGCGGCGATAAGCGCTGTTGCAGCCCCACGGACCGTCCCTGTGGAAAATGCGTTTTGGCGAACTGCCAAGCCGGTGGCCGATCACTGGGATGTTGATCCATTTCGGCGGCAGAATTTCATAATCGGGATATACCAGACCCCCAACAACGGCGATTTTTCCCGAAGGCGGGACGGACAAAAAATCCCTGTAAGCTGCCAGCCAGCCCGGCTCTGCCGTCGCATCGTCGTCCAGAAAAATTACATACTGCCCCTGCGCTTTTTTCAATGCCGCGTTGCGCGCTGCGCTCAATCCCAATTCGTCTTCGCGCCAAATTTTCACCCGTGAATCTGCCGCGGCCAAACGCGTGGCGACTTCCGCCATGTCATCCGTTGAAGCATTGTCCACAATCAGAAGCTCCACCATTTCGTTCATTTGCGGTAGAACACTGCGAACGGCCTTTTCCAAAAAAGACGCGCGATTTCGGGTGCAAATAGCCACTGTAATCAGCGGCTGTGTATTTTGATTCGCCATCGTCAAGACATCTTTAATGAGACAGCTTCCAATTGCAATTTTAATGCCTGCGCAAAACCGCGCTTGTCCATTTTCCCAATCTCCGGCTTAATGCAGCGTGTGACCGCAAGACAACCGCTGCCCATTTCCGTCTGCCTCATCGCCGGCAACGAGGCGCAACGCATCCACCGCGCGCTCGACAGTGTTTCCGGCTGGACGAGCGAAATCATTGTCGTCACCGACGACAAAACGACCGACGGCACGGAGCAAATCGCGGAATCTTGCGGCGCAAAAGTTTTTCGTGAGCCGTGGAAAGACCACGCGACGCACAGAAATTTCGCTTCGGGAAAAGCCGCGCAACCCTGGCTTCTGGGACTGGATGCCGACGAAGTCGTTTCACCGAAATTGCGCGCCGAAATTCAAAAATTATTTGCCGAACCGGAAAAACTCGCGCGATTCGCCGCGTTCAGTTTTCCGCGCTGCACGCTTTATTGTGGGCGGTGGATTCGTCATGGCGACTGGTATCCGGACCGCAAAATAAGGCTCTGGCGGCGCGGCCAAGCGCTTTGGGTCGGCGGCAGCCTCCACGAAAAACTTGTTGTTCAAGGCGCCATCGGCAGACTGCGCGGTGATTTGCTTCATTACAGCATGGAAAATCTGGATCATCACACGCGGAAATCCATCACCGTGAGCAATCTTTTCTTGAATCGTGAACTCGAACGGCAGCGCCGCGCGAACTTGTTTGAACTCTGCTTTCGTCCGTGGTGGCGTTTTGTGCGCGGTTATTTTTTGCGGCTTGGTTTTCTCGACGGCTGGCAGGGCTACGTCATTGCGCGCATGGTCGCGTTCGAAACCTTTCTCCGCTACGCCAAAGTTCGCGAAACGCAAACGGCCCGGAAGACCGTTGCTGCGAGTGGCGACCCTTCGGCCCGGCGTGTTCCATGACTGACGCGGTGGTTTTTTATTGTGCTCGAAAATTGCGACTGTAACTTGTGAAGTGTATTAAAACCGTCCTTGCACTTATGCAAAAGCGTGAATTTGAGAGGAATCTTGAAGCTGTTATTCAAGCCGTCTCCGGAGTGGAAGGATACTTGACAAACCGGGAAATCCGCTGCCTGGTCCTGCTGGCTTCCATTCCATCAGCCAAGGGAGTCGTTCTGGAAATAGGCAGTTTCAAGGGGCGTTCGACCATCGTTCTGGCCAAGGCGGCGTTGCTGGCCGGCGAATCGAAAATCGTTGCGGTTGACCCGCTGAATTCTTCTGCGAAAA
Source organism: Verrucomicrobiota bacterium (assembly GCA_049517655.1). Lineage (GTDB taxonomy): Bacteria > Verrucomicrobiota > Verrucomicrobiia > Limisphaerales > UBA11358 > UBA11358. Next base: position 592,564 of record JBEKRQ010000002.1, read on the forward strand.
CCGATCCCAGCTTGGGCGGCAAACCGAGTGCCCAATCCGATTTCGAGACAAACTTAAAAAATGTCGGGCTGGAACATGCGGTCGAGTTTTACCTGGAGCGCTCTTCAGATCTCGCCAGGAAATGGGATTCTGCCCGGAAAATCCGGCTTCTCTGGATTGACGGGGATCACACGTATGGGGGCGCGAAGGCGGACTTTGATTTCTTTCGTCCATTTCTTGCAGACAGGGCCATCGTTGCCATGCATGATGTTTTACACTCCTACGACGGTCCGGCTCGCGTGTTCGCCGAAGATATGCTGTTATCACCACATTTTGGCCCGGCCGGGTTTTCGGGTTCGATCGGCTGGTCGCAGTTTTTTGAGTCGCCAACGGCGTCCCTTCCCTTCCATCCGCAAAAATTGCGTCTTTACGGCCGACTATCGAAACTAATCTCGTTGACGGCTTTTGGGGAAGACCTTCGAGGGCTGCGCCGGACCCGATATAACCTTGCCAGAAACCGGATACCCCACGGAGACATGCGGCCAGATCAGTTCAAGCGACAAATCGCTTTCGTGAATTAATGCGTTTTCACCACCCCCCAACCGCCCCGAATCACCCATCAGGAACGATGGAATGATATCTCCTCCCAATGAAACGCCATTACCAGCCAAGGGAATCTGCGGTTTTTGATGAGCCGCCTTCTTGATCCGGATGGACACGAACGAAAACATTTTGCTGATCCGCCTCAAATCCATCGGCGATATCTTGTTCACATTGCCCGCCGTCCACGCCGTGCGCGAAAATTTTCCGTCCGCCAAAATCACCTTTCTTGTCTCGAAAGAAAATGCCTCATTACTGCGTGGTTTTCGTGATGTGAATGAAGTCATCGCGATTGACCGCGCGGCGTTGCGCAGCGGCAATCCGTTCCGCGTCGTGCCGGAATTCTTCAGCCTTCTGCGCCGGTTGCGCGCCGGAAAATTTTCGCTCGTCGTGGACTTTCAAGGCTACGGTGAAACCGCCTGGCTTGCCCGGCTCACCGGCGCGCGCGAACGCTGGGGCAGCGTTTACAGCACCGGACGCAAATGGGCCTACACGCGTGGCCTGAAGCGAAAGGAAGATTTACATCCGGCGGAGTGGAATCTTTTCCTGCTGCGCGAGTGCGGACTGAAGATTGGCGCCATCAAAAATCAATTTGTCCTGCCGGATGACGCCCTGGCCGCCGCGAAGAAAATCTTTTCCGAACACAAGCTGGATCTTGCAAAACCGACTTTGTTTATCCAGCCATTCACCAGTTCGCCGCAAAAAAACTGGCCGTTTGAAAATTACCTTGCACTTGCAAACCATTGGCGCGCGTGCGGCGTGCAGGTTATCATCGCCGGCGGCCCGACGGACAAACCGCTGCTGGATCGGGCGCAGAGCCTGGGCTTCGTCATTCCCTCCAGCCGGCCGAGACTGACCGATGCAGGGCTGATGAAACTTTCAACCTTGATCGTTGGCGGCGACACCGGGTTCATGCATCTGGCGGTCGCGCTGGAAAAGCGCGTGGTCATGCTTATCCAGAGAGCCGGCCCGGGTGCCGCCATCCCCTTTCGTCATCCCGATTGGATTGTTGAACCGCCAGCGGGTTTTGCCGTGGAGCACATCAAACTGGAAGAAGTTTTGCAAGCCAGCGTCGCCGCCTTCGACGAATGCCGTACCGTCTGACACTTTTTTCGCTTGTCGGCGTGACGACTCCATTTCAAGTTGCCGGGATATGAATCCATTGCCCCTGCCGGCTGGCGAAATCGTCCAGCATCATGCCGAATGGACCGCGCGCTGGCACGAAACCTCCACGCCGCCTGAAACCAACCTTCCTTGGAACGTCATCGAGCAGAACCACCGCATGAATTTTGATTTGTGGCATGCGGAAGACGTGGCGCGGCGCGATGACCTCGGCCCCGCCAGCGTGCGCGACGCCAAGCGCACCATTGACCGCTGCAACCAGTCGCGCAGCGACGCCATTGAACAGTTTGATGTCTGGCTGTTGGGCCAGCTTCCGCCCGCCCGTTCAAATGCCCCGCTCCATTCCGAAACGCCCGGCATGATCATTGATCGCCTCTCGATTCTTTCGCTCAAGCTTTATCACATGCGGATTGAAGCGGCGCGTGAAACGGCGACCGATGAACACCGCCGTAAATGTTCCAGCAAATGTGCGATGCTGGAGGAACAGCACGGCGACTTGAAAAGATGTCTTCAATCCCTAGTGGCCGAACTACAATCCGGTGCGCGCCAGTGCAAGCTCTATCGCCAGTTCAAAATGTATAACGACGCCAGCCTCAATCCCCAGCTCTACCAAAAACCGGCCAAGTCCTGACCACGGTTTTCAAGCCGCAAAAATCACCGGATCAGCGTGTAGTGCTTTTTGTTGAATTTCAGTCCGAAGGTTTTTTCCAGCCACAGCATTCGCCGGTGCTTTTTTTCACGCGACGTGAGGCGGTAATTCAGGTCGGCTTGAAAAATTCCCTCCGCTTTCGGCAGCCAGTCCTGAATCACCTTTGGATGCGACCCGGTAAAAAGTTTCAAAACCGACGCGTCAATTTTTGAATAGTCCACCCTCGCCGCCGGCTGGTTCTCCCAGTATTTGTGGGTCGCGCCCGCCTTCAAATTCATCTGCGTCTCGCTGCGCATCCAGCCATAATGATAAATCATCGCATACGTCTGCGCCGCACGGGGATAGCGCGATTTTTTATGGCCGGTGACGACGTTGAAAAAAAGTGACTCGCTCGACCACGCGGGAATCGTGTTGCGGATGATGCGCACCTCACTGCGATACCAGCCCGGCGACCAAGCATACGTGTTCGCGTTGCCGTAAAAGTGCAGATAATCGAATGCCAGCGCCTCAACGCGCTCGTCGTTGAGATGTTTTTCCATAGCCGCGCGGATTTTGGACAAATCGTTTTCATGAACCACCTCGTCGGCTTCCAAATAAAACGCCCAGTCGCCTGTGCAGTTGAACAGCGCGATGGATTTCTGCTGGCCGAACACAAATCCTTTCACCGAATAATCGCTGCGGATGCGTTCGTTCCATTGCGTGGGGATGATGCGGATTTTGGGATCGCCGATGGCACGCAGCACTTTTTCCGTATCGTCATCACATGGGCCGAGCGCCACGACAAATTCGTCCACAATCGGTAAAATTGAACGGGTGGATTCGACAAACGGATAGCCGAGCTTCTGTCCATTTCGCAAAAAGGTGAACCCGCTCACTTTCATGGGGCAATGTTAACCGGCAGTTGGGAAATTGAACAGCCAACAAGTGGCCTTATTAACAAGCGGTCCGGGTGAATCGTCACGGCCAGTCAGGGTGCGGTTTGCATCTTGAATTGGAGTTCATAAAGTTTCTGATAAACCCCACCACTGTGCACCAGTTCGGTATGAGTACCGGTTTCCATAATGTGTCCCTGTTCCAACGCCACAATCAGATCGGCGTTTTGAATAGTGGACAAGCGGTGAGCGATTACCAAGGTCGTCCGATCTTGCATGAGCCGGTCCAAGGCCGCCTGCACCACGCGTTCAGACTCGGTATCCAAGGCGCTGGTGGCTTCGTCGAGGATGAGGATGGGAGCGTTCTTGAGGATGGCACGGGCGATGGCAAGGCGCTGGCGTTGGCCGCCGGAAAGGGCGACGCCGCGTTCACCGATAAAGGCGTTATAACCCCCTGGCTTTTCCATGATGAACTCATGGGCATTGGCGGCGCGGGCAGCGGTAACGATTTCCTCGTCGGTCGCGCCGGGCCGGCCAATAAGGATGTTGTTGCGGATGGTGTCATTGAACAGCATGACTTCCTGCGTGACCACGGCGATCTGCCGGCGCAAGTCGCTCGTGGTTGCCTCACGGATATCCATGCCATTGATCCGCACCGCACCCTGCTGGGGGTCAAAGAACCGGAGCAGGAGATTTGCGAGTGTGGTTTTGCCGGAGCCGCTGCTCCCCACCAAAGCCACCACCTTGCCGGGAGCGAGGGTCAACTGGATGTTTTCCAATGCCTTTTTCTCACCGTAGGTAAACGAAACGTTGTCAAATTGGATGGGTGCCGCAACCGCCAACAATGGTTTTGGTTGAACAGGTTCAGCCACATTCGAACGCGCGTCCAGCAAATGGAAGATGAACTGGCTGGCGGCATTGGCCTGCTCGATTTGGGTGTTGAGGCGGACCAGGTTTTTGATGGGAGCGTACATCAGGAAAACACTGCCGACGAACATAAGCAGGTCACCGGGGGTTTTGTCTCCATGATATGTCAGATAGATGAAAAAGGCGGTAACGCCCAGTGCGCCAAGAAATTCGATCAGTGGACCGGGGAGTTCGGTGGAACGGAGCATCCGCATGAAGAAACTAACAGTGAAACCAGAGGTCTTTCGGAACTCGTCCACCATGCGGTTTTCAAGGTTATAGGCCTTGACCACGCGATAGCCGGTGAAAGTTTCGTGGAGCAGCTTGCCCATGTCCGACACTTGCATGTACATCCCGTAGCTGGCCCTGCGCACTTTTTGGGAATAGAAGAGGAACGGCAAAATTGTGAGGGGCAACACTGAAAGTGTAATACAGGTCAACATGGGTTGCTGGAACAACAGGTAGGCCAAAAGGCTGATGATGGTGATTGGCTCGCGGATCAGCGTGACCATGGAACCGCTGATGAGTCCTTGTAGAAAGTTGACTTCGGTGAAACGTGACATCAATTCACCGGTGCTGCTCTGGTTGAAGAAACCGGCGTCCAACGTCAACAGATGTGAAAAGAGCTTGATGCGTAGGTCGGTGATGGCACGAATAGAAACCCAATTCATCAAGTAAACGTTGAGGTAGTTAAGCAATCCCCGCAACAGCATGGCCATGGGAATGCTGAAAAGGATCAGTACCTTGCCTAGGGCAAAGAACTTGGGATTGGGCTGGTTCAAAACCCGGGCCAACCAACGCATCATACTGTTCGTAATTGCCGACCGGGGTTTGGCAATCTCCGATGGATAGGCAGCGGCCAGGAGCAGCCAGTTGAGTCGAACCAGATCCGGTCCCTGCGGATTCTGCGCAATCAAATGGCGGGCTTCTTTGGGCAGAGACAGACCCAAAAACCGATTCGGTTCGTAAATGGGTCCGTTGGTCAGAATCTGATTCAAGGATTGGACCAAACTGACTTGGCGGTTAGCCAGAGACAGATCGGTGGCAGTCAACCGTTGCTGTGTTTCCACGGTCAGTTCGCCCCAGACGAATCGGGAAATCGCATTGGTACCTTGCTGCAACTTGCCGATCAGCATGGCGGCATCCTTGATGTCGGCGGGCGCGAGACACGGCGCGGCGGCTCTTTCGATTTGCTGTGACAGAGTGGGTTTTCCGGGTGTGGGGAACACCTGATCCACCACCAGTTTTACGCTACCCATGAGAATGGGGTTGGTGAGCCCGGCCAGAAAACCGATGATGATGCCCAAAACCATCCGCCCCCGATAAGGCCGGGCAAAACTGAGCAGCTTGAACAGGCAGGCGAAATGTTTCACTCGGCGGCAGGTTAGGGTCGCCTTGAATGGCAAACCAGATTTTTTTACATCGCGAGGCGTTGTGGAAAAAATCCTTGTGCGCTTCACAAATGGAATTCTTTACAGGGTTCAATGTAATTTATATTTTATCAACACTAGGTAATGTGGATCCGTTGCCGTGGACTGGGAGGATGTTTGTCTAATCGTTAGCGTGGACATAATCAGAAAATTCAATTAGTGAATTCGAATAACGCGCTTGAATGTCCTTCACCCGCTCCCTTTTGGGAGCCGGGGCGGAGCCACTCGCGGAGATGTCAATGATGAATGATTTTGAACACGAATACGACCTTGACTCGCTGATCTTGGTCAGCCCGCGCGACCGGGATTTTTCCATGTACGTCACGCCCCGATATCGTAGCCATTACGAAGGACAATCTTATGAACGTTTTAGCGCGAACCTGCTCGCTGGCATTTTGAATCGCGCCAAGCTGTTTGTGGATGTCGGGGCGCATTATGGCTTTTTCACGTTGCTTGCCGCGACACGGCATCCGCAGTTGGAAATTCTCGCTTTCGAACCGGTCCCAGAAACCGCTGAAGTCTTGCGGCGGAACGTCTCCCTTCACAATCTACAGAATACCACGGTCCGCCAGATGGCAGTCTCGTCCACAGAGGGATTCTCAGCCATGTGGATTTCGCAGGCTTCGGATAATTGCGGTTTCCACGTGCATCCGGCTGCACCGCCGTTGCGCCAAATGAACCTGCCCACCACCACCCTGGATGCGGTTCTCGCCGGCAGAACGCCCGGTCCGACCGTGGTAAAAATCGATACGGAGGGACATGAACTGGCCATATTAGCCGGCATGGCAGACACCTTGAAACGGTTTCCCGATTTGAGCTTGCTAATCAAATTCAACCCGAAGATGCAACGCGCGGCAGGCCGCCAGCCGGAGGAGTTGCTCCAGGAACTTGACCAGCTTGGTTTAGTAATCTTCCTGCTGGACGACCGCCAGGGACTGCCATTTCGTCTGATGCCGAACACGGACTGGACAAGCTTCATGTCACCGCAGGGCGGTGTAAATTTGTATTGCGTCCGCAATGACCGGGCATTGAGCGTCTGTTTTTTTTCCCACAGCGCAGAATTGGCGGGCGCAGAAAGGTCGCTCTTGGAACTTGTCACCGACCTTGTTCATAATGAAGGGACAGTGTGCTCGGTCGTTGTGCCTTCCGATGGACCATTGGTGTCAGCCCTGACGCAGGCAGGTGCCGCTTGTCTCGTTTCCTCCTATGGGTGGTGGTGTGATTGGCGGTGCTATGTTTCATCGGCTATCCTGGCGCCGGACACCCTGAAGCGGCTCCGGCCTGATATCGAAAACTTGCTGTGCAAAACATTACCCACACTGGCCCGCGTCAATCCCGATGTCATCCAGACTCAGACGATGGTGATCCCGTGGGGTGCGGTAGCGGCGGCCCTGCTTAACAAACCTCATGTCTGGTCCATTCGTGAGTCGGGTGAATATTTCAAATTTTTTGCTCCATTGGAGAAGATTCTTCAGGACATCATTAACAGTTCCGCTTTCATCTACACGTGCAGCGACACAGTCGGAGCAGCCCTTTTCCCAGAGTTGGGAACGGCAAGGCGACGCACACTTTATCCACACATCTACTTACCCGATACCATCCAGAGCGCAAAGACTTCGGGTTGCTTTACACGAAACGGAGCGGTTCATCTAGGGGTTTTCGGAACTTTGCAAAAAAACAAAGGCCAGGAAGATGCAGTCCGGGCGCTTGCACGGCTGGTCGAGCGTGGCCGCGACGCGGAACTGCTGCTCGCGGGCTGGCCCAGTCCTGACTACCGCGCTGAACTTCAGGTGTTGATTGATGCACATGGATTGGCTGATCGGGTCCGGATTCCCGGTTTTCTGGCCGATCCATTTTCCGCGATGCGCGAAACAGACATTGTGCTGGCGTGCTCACGCAACGAACCGTTCGGGCGGACAGTGGTCGAAGCAATGTTACTTGGTAAGCCGGTCATTTACGCCGCCGCCGGCGGGTTTCTGGAAACCATGGCTGACGGGCAGACCGGTTTGTCTTACCCCCCGGGTGACGCAGCGGCCTTGGCGGCCCGGATCGAAATGGTGCTGGATGACTCCCGGCGGGCCGTCGACATGGTCGCTGCAGCCCGTGCCTGGGCAGCCGAACGATTCAACCGGAGCACCGTCGGTCGCGACGTTTTCCCGACATTCCAGTCGTTGCGCCGCCAGCCTCCGCACCTTACGCCCATGCCTGCGATACTTCAGGCGATGGTGTGCGAAGTGATGCTTGAGCGTCTCGGCAAACCGGATGCCACCGCCTGCGAACAACAGCAGCAGGAATTGCTCAAGGAAGCGCGGCAGAAGGAGGAGACCGCCAATCAGGCCGTGGCGTCCCTGCGCCAGCAAAACGAATGGCTGACGCAGGTGATGGAATCCGCACAACAATGGCAACGGCAATCCCGGTTTAAACGGGCTTTTCACCGCTGGTGCCCGCTTGGGACACCGCGAAACAAGGCGGGGCTGCTGCGACGGTGGGAACGGTCGGTGCGCAAACGGCGTAAACAACTGATCTTCTGGTGGCGAACAAAGGTGGCAGTTAACACAGCTGTTCGTGAAAACGCCCAGACAGGAAAAGCTCATTCGCCAGGCTCCGACGGGCAGTTGGCAATAGCCGGAGGCCGACAAAGCGGAACGAGCGGCTCATACAATTGGCTCCTCAGGCTGTGGGATATCCTTCATCCATCCGAATTCACAAGCACGATCTATCACCAAGCCAGATTAATTCAACAATCTGGACTGTTTGATCCTCAGTGGTATCAATCCCAAGATGGAGACAGGTTCGATTGCCATTTGGATCCTGTCGTTCATTATTTGCTCTACGGGGCACGGGCAGGACGGAATCCTAATCCATTTTTTGACAACTTGTGGTATTTAAAGCAGAACCCTGATGTAGTGGATGCGGGGTTGAATCCACTGGTACATTATATTCAGTCGGGTGCAGCGGAGGGTCGTGATCCCAGCCCTGATTTCAATATCCGTCTTTATCTCCAAAAAAATCCGGGCGTCATCGCGGCTGGGATCGAACCCCTGACACATTTTCTTACCACCGGTGTAAATGAGGGGCGGCTGCCGAACGATTACAATTTAATCATGGAAGATGCCTCCGTAGAAGCCATCTCTTTTGGGACGGAGCTGGGGACTGATTCAAGAGCCGAAACAATCGACCTGCGCGCCATCGCATTTTATTTGCCGCAGTTTCATCCCATCCCGGATAATGATGCCTGGTGGGGCAAAGATTTCACCGAATGGATGAATGTGCGCCGAGGCAAACCACAATTCCAGGACCACTACCAGCCGCATGTTCCCCATCCGGATATCGGTTACTATGATTTGAGAGATGCTTCGGTTCTGGAACGGCAGGCGATGATGGCCCGCAAATTTGGAATCCACGGATTTTGTTTTTATCACTACTGGTTCGGGGGCAAACGACTGCTGGAGATGCCAGTGGAGCGCATGCTCCAAACCAAGCGCCCTGATTTTCCATTTTGCCTTTGCTGGGCCAATGAGAACTGGACACGGCGCTGGGATGGTTCGGAGTCGGAAACTCTCATAGCGCAGCAGCATTCGGCAGACAGTGATGATCGTTTCATATGGAGTGTGTTACAAGCATTCCGCGACCCTCGCTACATTAAGATTGACGGACGCCCACTGCTCCTTGTGTATCGTCCGCCCCTGTTGTCGGAACCGAAGAGGACCTTTCAACATTGGCGCAAGGTTTGCCGCAAGGAAGGTATCGGGGAAATTTTCCTGGTTGGGGTACAGACATTTGGGTTCGTTGATCCCCGCCCATTGGGAATGGATGCCGTGGTGGAATTTCCACCGCACAATTTGCAAGTTATGCTACTGGAGCACCACACCGTTAAAGCCTTTGACCATTTTCAAGGCCAAATCTTCAACTACCACGAGGCGCAATTCAAAATGCTGCACAAGAAACAGCCTCCTTACACACTTTTTCGCGGGGTGATGCTTTCTTGGGACAACACAGCGCGCCTGCAGAAAGGAGGCACAATCTTTATCAATTCGAATCCGAAGGCCTATTACAAATGGCTGCAAAAAGCGGCTCAACATACTCGCACTCACAATACAGGGGACCGACAATTATTGTTCATCAACGCTTGGAACGAGTGGGCGGAAGGTTGTCACTTGGAACCTGACTGCCGCCATGGTTATGCATATTTGCAGGCAACTTTCGCCGCCTTGCGCTCAGCAGCCACACCCGCCCCCACACCCCCGGTCAGGTAATATGATACTGCCGACTGCACTCTTACCGCTCCGATTCATGGGAGAAAGTGGATTTTTTTGTCGAGCTTAAATGGTGAATTCGACCTCTGGGAACCACTGAAATTTTACAGGCGTTGAAAAATGGCCCGACATTTTCTACGAAACCATGAACGAGAATCCTTGGGCCGGCCAGATGGAAGATTTCATCGGGAACATCATATGTGCTGGAATGTCGCCTAAGAAACCTGGCAAGGTTTTTATGTGTGGATGGTAAAGGTTCTTTATGCCTAGAGACTCTAAAGTCGCCGGTTAGCGGTTTTTTGCAGGTCGTCGGCAACAAACGTTACTTTAATCCCCATCTGGCCAAGAATCAGAAGAAAATTGAACATCCGTATCAAACTGGAATCCTGCGCGGCGTCGGTGGACACAAGTCAATGATAAGAACACGCTTTCCAACCGTTCGTTCCTTCATGCGGCCCAAATCTGCGCATTCACCCGAGTAAATTATACCCGGACACGATTGAAGAGATACCTGTGGACATTTTGAAATGGGCGGATAATTTTTCGCTTGCACCAAAGAAGAACATACCGGTCCCAACCAAGAGCGTGCATCATCCCTTTGATCGAATTTTCAGCTTCCGTGCCGTAATTCTTCCGCAGCTCGTAGATTTGAGCAAACAGCGCTTGTCGCCACATCGATTCCTGCAGACCCAGCCGTTCAAACCAATGCTTGAATAGCGCCAGACTTTCCACTGAAGCCACCCCGCTCTGGCAGTTGATCTTGCTTTGTTGCGCCGCATGCTGCCGAAAGGCACACAGTGGCTCGGCCAGATAGGAAAAGTTTCCTTGCTCCAACAGGTGAAACCACAAATCCATATCTAGCCATTGACGGAATTGTTCATTGTAACCTCGTGATGTCTGCTCCCGCCGAAACATCACCACCGACGGTTCGCCGATCATGTCCGACAGCCGTTCCAAACACCGCACTATCACCTGCTTGCCCTCCATGACCCCTGGCTCGAAGTATTTGCGCAACTCGATTACCCGCGAATGTTCATCTATAACCTGCGACATCGAACCAACCAGGGAGACTTCAGGATGATTGTCCAGCACCTCCACCATTTTTCGAATCGCCAGCGGCGAAATCAGTTTGTCATCTTGCAGAACGTATTTAATGTATTCACCCTTCGCCGCCCGCAGACAATAGTTGAAATTCCGCGACAAGCCCAGATTGGCCGGATTTTTCCACCACCGGATGCGTGAATCCCGGCCCGCATAACGCTCCACCAATGCCACCGAACCGTCCATCGAAGCGTCATCAGCGATCAGGATTTCCATATCCGCAAAATCCTGGGCAAGAATGGACTCCAAACATTCGGCCAAAAACGCCTCTCCGTTGTAGACCGGCACCAGAACGCTGACTTTCATATGAAAATAGAATCAATTTGCATACTCAAAGACTACAATCTGAAGACGGGCTGACAACTGGATTATTCCGGCCATTGTGCAGGGCAGCATCAGACTTGACCCAGAGTCATCACTTTGAAGTTTTTGTATTCTTGGAGCAGGGCGGGTTTTCCCTTATACTGTCTCGACAATGTGAAAATATCGGTGTTGATAAACAATTTCAATTACGGCCATTTTTTGGATCGGGCCGTGCAAAGCGTCGTTGCCCAAACAGCCAGGGTGGATGAAATCATCGTCGTAGATGACGGCAGCTCGGACAATTCGCTGGAGGTTTTGAAAAGCTGGGCTGATCGCGACAGCCGGATTCAAATTATCGCCAAAAAAAACGGCGGGCAACTGTCCTGCTTTAATGCCGGGTTTGAACGGTGCAGTGGGGACATAATCTGTTTTCTGGACGCGGATGATGAGTATTACCTCGGATATATAACCCGACTACAGGAGGTCTACCGCTGTCATTCCCAAGTGGATCTTACATTTTGCAGGTGTGAATTGGTTGACGGGGAAAATGTGCGTCATCCGCCGTGGGAATTAAACAGCACCTCCGACATTGATTTTGGGCTGACCTTCTGCCGTACCTTTTTTCTAAGAGAATGGCTGGGAGGCCCCACATCGGCGATTTCCATGCGGCGTGCGCTGCTGGCGAGGATTTTGCCGTGCGCCTTGGAAAATGAATGGCTCATCCGTGCGGATGACGTATTGCTCTATGGGGCGGCGGCACTATTGGGCCGGAAGTTTTATCTCGCTGAAAAATGTGTGCGCCATCATGTGCATGGGCAAAATCAATGGTATGGTTCGAAGGAGAATTTGGTGGAAAAAATTAAGCATGATCTCGCCGTTGTTAAGCTGCTGCATCACATTAACCCCGGCTTTCCTTCGGTCAGGGAGTACGCGCGCGGTTTCAGTGAGTTATTTTTTCAGGAATTTTCGACAATTCCACATCCAAGTTTGAACGATTACAAACTTTACCGGCGGATGATATGCAAATACGGTCGCCGTAGAAGACTGAAGTTCGGGTTGAAACTCTGGAAACAGTGGCGCAAAATTCGCCGCAAACAACACTACGTTCCGTAACACTTTCAAGGAGCAGGTTGTGAATTTACGAAACTGTCTCAACAAGTTCTTGTTTCCGCTGGACTGCGGCTGGAAAAACTTCCGGAGGATGGTTTTGATTTTCCCTTCCGGCACGAGAATTCCGCGCCGCTAATAAATTTTGAGTTTTGAGTTGGAATACCATTCTTTCCAAACTAAAAACTAGGAATTCAAAATTCATAATTAATGAAAATTGGTTTATTTGGCGGTTCGTTCGACCCGGTTCATCTCGGACACCTGCTCGTCGCACAGGCGGCGATTGAAGAATTGGGGCTGGACCGGCTGTTTTTCATTCCTGCCGCGCAATCGCCGTTCAAGCCGGAAACCAAACCCACAGCCCCGACGGAGCGAATGCGTTTGCTCCGTCTGGCTCTTGCTGGTTTCTGTCGTTGCGAAATAGATGAACAAGAGCTCCGTCGGGGTGGAATTTCCTACACGATTGAAACCTTGCGTGATTACGCGCGGCGCATTCCAAAGGCGGAATTGTTTTATCTCATCGGCGCGGACAGTGTGGCGAAGCTCCAGGAATGGCGCGAAGCAAATGAACTGGCGCGGCTGGCGCAGTTTGTGGCGATTCCGCGTCCCGGCCAGGCGCCGTTGAATTTCCCGCCACCGTTTCGGGGACGAATGTTGAAGGGTTTTCCGTTCGACATTTCCTCTTCACAAATCCGCGCACGGGTGAAGGCCGGTTTGCCAATTGAACACCTCGTGCCGCTACCCGTGGCCGAGGCGATTCGCAACGCGCAGCTTTATGTATAGAAAAACTTTCGCGCGAAGTACGCGAAGAGAGGAATTTTGCCTTCATTTTCTTTGCGCTTTTCGCGCGACAACCAAAAATTCGTGTTCATTCGTATTCATTCGTGGTTAGATTCCTCCGGCAACTATGGATTCCAGAAAACTCGCCCGGCTTTGCCGCGAATTCGCGGATAACAAAAAGGCGGAAAACATCGTCATCCTCGACGTGCGCAAATTGTCGTCGGTGACGGATTATTTTGTGATTGCGTCCGGGACAAGTGAGCCGCATCTGCGCGCCATCGTGGACGAAATCACCGACCAACTGCGCGACGATCACGGCCTGCGGCCGCTCGCGGTGGACGGCACGGTGCACGGCTCGTGGGTGGTGCTGGATTATTTCGACGTGATTGTGCACGTCATGCGGCAGGACGCGCGTGAGCGTTATGATTTGGAAGGTCTTTGGGGCGACGCAGCGCGGGTAAAACAGAGAAAAAGCGCAGACAAATCTTCCAAATCAACCACAAAGGCACAAAGACACTAAGATTTGATTTTTATCTTTATGTCCCGGTGTCCTGGTGGTCAGGCATTTTTTGCTGTATTTCGTCCGACGCCTTCACCATTTCGTCGAGGAGTTTTTTGAAATCCTCCAGGCCGGTCGCCGGAATAATGATGGTGTCGCGCCGCCCGCCGACGTCTTCGGTGATGCGCAGGAACCGGCCACGCGGGTTTTCCTTGAGGGTGAAGATGAAAGTTTTGCGCTCAATCTGCACCTTCTCGGATTTCAACGTGTCCTCGTTGACCGGCGGTTTAGGCTGGCCGTAAGGACGGTGACCGTAAGGCGATGGTCGTTCGTTTGAAATCATAATTTCCCGCTGAAGACGCCCGCGCTGGCGTTCAGTCCAGCTTGATAAGAGTCTCGGCGGCAACGGCCATTTGTCAACTGGCAAAATCCCGCAAGATATTCGCCTGTCGGTTTGGCAAACTCGGAGCGTTCGCTTGTTTGCAATTCAATGTGCGCGGCGATGGTTCGGTCGCCGAAGCGGCCGATTTTCCCATTTCAAATTCTGTTTTTTTACCTTGCCAATGCGGCGATGCCAGTCCCGGATTTGCGGAAGTGCAGCGGGCAGCTCGTAGCGGTCGGAGTAGAGAAAATTTCCAAGCATCCCGAACAAATCGAAATCCACGAAACGGGGTCGCTCACCGAGCAAAAATAAGTTGTGCATCAACATTTTCTCAAACGGAAGCAGACTTTGCTCAAGCTTTTTCAGCCAGTCTTTTTGCTGCGCGCGCCATTGGTCAAGGCAGCCGCGGCCGAACTTGCGCTCCTTGTGGCGGAGAAACGCGACTTGCTCAACCTGCGGAACGAATTCCTTCCAATAGATGTCGTTCAACCGAAAGCCCGCGCCTTCAATTTCATTTTCGATGCAGCGCCAGAGAATAGATTGAACACCTTCGAGTTCCAAAGGGAAAAGCCCGAGATGCAATTCCCCGTCGAGGTATTTGGCGATGACTTGCGAATCATCGTTGAGCTCAAAAATTACGTTCCTGCCGTCCTTGATGATCGGTACGCCGTAATAGCGTTGCTTCGTCAATTTCCAAACCAGTGAGCGGTCCTGATTCGGAATGTCGGTGATTTTGAAACGGGCTCCGGCAAATTCCAAAATGCGGCGCTGGACAATGCAGAACGGACTCCACGGAAACTGAATCAATTCAATCATGTCAATAATTGCAACTTCACGAACAAAGGCACTTTAGGACTCATGTCCGGGAGTGACAAGCGCAAACCCCTTTACACTTTCGCGCCGCAGGATTAGAGTCAAACCATGGCTTCTGAATACGATCTAACGGAATTCGTAGACGCCGATCTTCTGGCTCAGAAATCGCCTTCCGGGACATCCTCGCCCGCCGGCGACCCGCTCCGCGCGCCGACGCGGGAGGATGTGGACCGGAAGGTCGTCGAGGCGCAGCAAAAACTCGCCGAGTTGAAACGCGCGCAGGACGAGTTGGAACGAGAACGCGCCGCGTTGGAGGAATTACGCCGCCGCCAGACGGAATTTCAGACCGGCCGTCAGGAAATGATTCACGATCTCACGCGCGGCCTCGGCCTGCTCGAAGAAGCCGAGTTCAACACCCGCCGCGACGCCGAGCAGATGGCCAAAACGATCAACGATTTCCACGACGCGATTGACAAAATCCAGGCCATCCACGATGAGACGTGGGTAAAAGACAATTTCGGCATTGAACTCACCCGTGCGCTCACCACCATTGAAAATGCGCGCATGGAATGGAACGCCGCGCGGCTCAAACTTTCCGTCCTGGCCGGTGAATCAAAGGAAATATCGGAGGCCGAAAATGCTTCCCCGCTTGCTATTTCACCTCTGGCCAACGCCAGTTTCGGTCAATTGTGCAAATTCGGTCTGGCAATGACCTGGCCGCTGGTGCTTGTGACGTTGGCTGCCCTCGGCGTGTTCGTGGCCATCTTGTTATTACGGCATTAATGCCGTTGAAGGACGTATGACGTCCGGGAAGAAAAAGGTTAAAAAAACGGATCCAATTTCCGAGCGCGCCCGCGTGTTGAATGAACAAATCAACTCGCTCGAAGCCGAAATTAAAAGGCTCGACGCGCAAATTCAACGCGCGCCTCCGCCGCCCCGCCTGCGCTCCACCGCCATGCCGCACGGCGCGACGGTTGCCCGTGCCTTGGAACCGCCTGCCCCCGTTCCAGCCGCGCACGATCCGGTTTTTGAAGAAGTAAAATCGCTTCAAACCGACGACGAAACTGCCACGCCGGACCAATTCAACGAACTTGGCGTGCGCAAATACGATTTGCCCGGACTCATCAATCGCATTCAACAGATCTTCCGCCGCCCGACAACTTCGAACCCCCGGCTCGTCACGTATCTCGCCGCCGGGGGTGTTCAGGGCTTGCGCCCGTTGCGCTACGAAAAGCGTGTCGCCCGCAACCGGTTCATTGTATTCACCATTTTTTTGTTTCTGCTGTTGCTCGGCACCCTTTTGGTGTATTTCCGGAACCACTGAATGAACCGCTGGTGAAAATTCAACGCGCCGAACTGTCCATTTCCACGCGCGACGGACAATTCATCGCGCGCTATTCGGGAAAAGGGTTGGCCGGGCTGAAATTCCCGCCGGTGGGGCGAGTGCTCGCCCGGGCGAAGCCTTGCGAAGACCGGTCCCCGCGAGCCGTCAAAAAAAACGGTATCCCCGCCAAAATTCTCCGCTGGCATCGGACGACCACAACCGCGCTGAAAAGTGTTCTCGCCGGGTGCGAGCCGAAAAACGTCCCGCCGCTCGATCTGTCCGGTGGCACAACGTTTCAACAAAACGTCTGGCGCGCATTGCGAAAAATTTCCTATGGCAAAACGCGCAGTTATGGTGAAATCGCGCGACAAATCGGCAAACCGAAGGCCGTTCGCGCCGTCGGCAGCGCCTGCGGCGCGAATCCGATCCCGATTTTTGCACCCTGCCACCGCGTGCTCGCGGCGAACAAAAAACCGGGCGGCTTCTCCGGCGGATTGAATTGGAAACTCAAACTGCTCACGCTCGAAGGTATCACCCTGCCATCAGCCGGATGATTTTGCGCCGTGATTCATTTAAGCGCGGCGGCAACGGCGTCGGCGAGTTTTTGCCGGAATGCAAAAGTTTCAATCAACTTCGCATCGGATGGATTCGAGAGGAATCCGGCCTCAATGAGCACGGCGGGACAACGTTGCTTGTGCAGCACGCCGATGAACCGCGCCCGGTTCACGCCGCGATCTTCCAGACCGGTCGCGCGCAGCAACGCGGTGTGCAGGCGGACGGCAAGTTTCAAATTTTGAGTGTCATAAGCGTTATTGGGGAAATTTCCCGCCCAAATATCAGGATAATTGCGCGTCAAGGTTGAAGGTATTCCCATCGGCGTGAGACAATAGGTTTCCAAGCCGCGGGTCTTTTCGTCGCGGTTGGGGGTCGAATTGAAATGCAGGCTGATAAATAAGGCCGCATGATGCGCCTCGGCAAACATGACGCGATCAATCAGTGAAACGTCCATGTCATTGGTGCGCGTGAGAAAAACCCGCCAGCCCTCCTGTTCAAGCAACGGCGCAAGCCGCCGGGCCCAATCAAGTGTGAATTCTTTTTCAAGCCGTCCGTCGATAACGCTGTGCGTGCCGCTGTTGATTCCGCCATGGCCTGGGTCAATAACAATAACACGGTTGTTTTGAGGCGGCACCAACAGCGGTTCGCATAACAACGGCTCCAGACTTTTTTGCAAGTCGAGCCCGTGCACGAAAATTTGATCGTCAATGATCTGCGGTTCGAAGCCGAGATCGATTTGAACGCCGTTCCAAGTCGCGTCGCGGCTGCCTATTCCCAAGAGCATCACGCCATTGGAAGAACCAATCGCATACGTGGTGATGGGCAAATCCGACAGCAAGTGCGGTCTGCCGATGCCACGCTGCGCGGCCCAATTGTCCAGGGAAATCCATGTCGTCACCGATGCCGAAGGCACAGGTTTCAGAGCGACGGCAGGCGGCCACCTTTGAGCAGAGGCAGGCGAACGGCTCAATTGAACAACTGGCGCAACCAGCCCGGGTGATCGCGGAGTGAATGGTCTTTGAACGGTGTTGGTTTCAGCCCAATTCAACGACTCGTTGACGGATTGTCTTGGCGCCGTCGAGCAACCCGCCAAAAGAAATGCCGCGCCAAAAATGATTACCACCGGTTTGAACACGCGGCCATTGTGCGGATGGCGAAAACGGACTCAAGATGTTTCGCCGTTGTCCGCGCCGGTTTGTTTGGACATACTTTGACTGCAACCAACGCAATCGCTTGAAAATTCTCGTTGCCATCACCGGAGCCAGCGGCGCGTTTTACGCGCAGCGCCTGCTCGACAACCTCGATCCGCGCACGCACGAAATACACGTCGTGTTGAGCAATTACGCGTCGCAGGTCATCGCCGTGGAATTGCCCGGCGGCCTGCGCCTGCCGCCCGGCGCCAAAATGCACGATGTCAAAAACATGAACGCGCCGTTCGCCAGCGGCTCGAATCCGCCGGACGCCATGGTCGTCATCCCCTGCACGATGGGCACGATGGGCCGCATCGCGCACGGTTACAGCGAGGACGTTTTGATCCGCGCCGCGGACGTGGTGTTGAAAGAAAGAAAAAAATTGATTCTCGTCCCGCGCGAAACGCCGATCAGTCTTGTGCATGTCAAAAACATGGAACTGCTGTTGCAGGCCGGCGCGACGATTCTGCCCGCAAACCCGAACTTTTACACCGGCCCGAAAACAGTCCAAGAGGTCGTGGACACCGTGGTTGCACGCGTGCTGGATCATCTTGGCCTGCCGCAAAAACTGGTAGCGAGATGGGCGGAAGAAAAAGACTAACCACGGATGAACACAGATAAACACGGATTGAAAACCCATCGTTTTCTGATTTTCCTTGTGCAGCTTTATCCGTGTCCATTCGTGTCCATCCGTGGTTGAAATGTTTTCCTTGATCAAAAAATGGGGCGGATTTGTCAGGTTTAGCCATACGGTTTTTGCGCTGCCGTTTGCCTTGGCGGCGATGGCCGTGGCCGCACGCGATAACCGCGGCTGGCCCGGCTGGCGGACGTTCGGATTGATCCTGGCTGCCATGATTTGCGCGCGCACTTGTGCCATGGCGTTTAATCGTATCGCCGATCGCGAATTCGACGCGCTGAATCCGCGCACGGCCAGCCGTCATTTGCCCACCGGCCGGATTTCTTTGTTCAACGCATGGACGCTGTGCCTGTTAAGCGGCTCAGGTTTGCTTGCCGTCAGTTACCTTCTGAATCTGCTTTGTTTTTATTTGTCACCCGTCGCGCTCGTGGTGATTTGTTTTTATTCGTTGACGAAACGGTTCACGGATTACACGCACGTTTTCCTCGGCCTTTCACTGGCGCTCGCGCCCGTCGGAGCCTGGCTGGCGGTGAAAGGCACAGATGTTTCCGTTCTGGAAATTTTGCAGATGACCACACTCGCGCTCGCCGTCGTGCTGTGGCTGGTCGGTTTCGACATCATTTATGCGCTACAGGATTACGAGTTCGACAAATCGCACGGCCTGCACTCACTCGTGGTGGCGTGGGGGCAGAAAAATGCGCTACAAGCCGCGTTTCTCGCGCACATGATGATGTGCGGGCTGCTGCTGGCGTTCGGACTGCTCTGCCGGTTTCGCATCGCATATCTTCTCGGGTGGCTGATCATCGTCGGCTGTCTTGTGGTGGAACATTGGATCGCGCGACGCCGCAGTTTGAACTGGATCAACCTCGCGTTCTTCCGGCTCAACGCCATCGTGAGCGCGGTTTTTCTGATTGTGACCGTGGCCGAGGTGGTATTTCAGGGCGGGTTTAAATTGCGCTGAAACTTTTCGAACGCAGACGAACGCAGATGGGAGGGTGAATATCGCGTTTCGTTCTATCGCCAACTCCGACGCGTCCGCGCACCGGGCTTCTGTCCACATCTTAGACCCGATTCGCGTCCCTTTGTGAAACGTCCCGATCCGCCTCTGCCCTCACTGACCAGCCGGAAATCCACCTGCTTCTTGAAACTATCCACTTTGGCCACTTGCACCCGCACTTTATCGCCCAACCGAATCACCCTTCTGCCATGCCGGCCAATCAGCTGGTTGCGTTCCATATCGAACACATAAAAATCGTCCTCCAGGCTGGAAAGATGCACCAGCCCGCTCATCGCAAGGCCCGGCACATCGACAAAGAAACCAAAGTTGCGCACGTCTATTACCAGCGCCGGATAGGGCGTCGGCTTCGGCGCCTGAAGCTGTGCCTTCAGGAAGGCATACAGCTTTACATCCTTGCTGTCCCGCTCCGCATCAGCGGAATTGCGTTCCGTGTCGGAAATATGATCGGCCGTTTCTTTGAGCGAATGGACCGGGCCGTGGCTCTTTTGAAACAACGCGCGATGCACCACCAAATCGGCATACCGCCGGATGGGCGACGTGAAGTGCGTGTATTTGGCCTTGGCCAATCCGTAATGGCCGAGCGGTTCCACCGCGTAGCGGGCGCGCATGAGTGACCGGAGAAAACCAATCTTGAGCGCCACGCCGATGGGTATCGTGTCGAGCTTCTGAAGCAGCTTCTGAACTTCCTGCCACTTGGTCAAATTGCCGCAAGGCACGTGATGGCTGAGCACCTCCTCGCGATACTCCTGCAACCGTCGTTCGTCCGGTTCTTCATGCACCCGGTAAATCGCCTTCACATTCTGGCTCATCAACCGGTCCGCCACCGCCTCGTTGGCCAGCAACATGAATTCCTCGATCAACTGGTGCGAAACATCGTTCTCCACCCGCTCGATGCTCAATATGCGACCGTGCTCGTCCAGGCGGATTTTCATTTCGGGAAAATCCAAGTCGAGCGAACCGGCCTTGAAGCGGAGCCGCCGGATCCGCTGCGCCAGCGCATTCGCGTCATGTAACATCTGCTCAATCCGGTCGTCCGGCTTCCGCTGTAAAATCGCCAGCACTTCCTTGTAAGTGAACCGGCGCTTGGAACGAATCACCGCCGGATAAAACCTCATCTTCAGCACCCGGCCCTCATCCGACACCAGAAACTCCACGCATTTGGTCAGGCGATCCACGTTCGGTTTCAACGAGCACAACTCGTTGCTCAATGCCTCCGGCAACATCGGAATCACGCGATCCACCAGATAGGTTGAATTACCCCGTCGGCGCGCTTCGTTGTCTAGGGTCGTGCCCGGTTTCACATAATGCGACACGTCCGCGATGTGGACCCACAGTTTCCATTGTCCCGGCGAAACCCGCTGCAAACAAATCGCATCGTCAAAATCCTTCGCGTCGTCCGGATCAATGGTGATGACCTGGTGCCGCCGGCAATCCTCGCGCCCGGCGAGTTCGTGCGGCTGAATACTCGTCCTGATGGCGCGGGCCTCCTGCAAAACGTTCTTCGGAAAGTGCAGCGGTAGGCTGTACTGGCGCAACACCGACAACATGTCCACGCCCTCTTCGTCCGGTGAACCGAGCACTTCGACAATTTCACCTTCCGGATTGGTATGCCGTGATTCCCATTCGTGCAGCTCGACCACGACCTTGTCGCCGACGCGTGCAGGCCGGCCCACGTCACGCGGCGGCAGCACATAAACGTCATGCGGCATGCGCGGGTCATCGGGAATCACGTAAAGAAACTCGCGGCCCCGCTGCAACGTGCCGACGATTTGCGTCCGCTTCCGTTCCAGGATTCGAATCACCGCGCCCGTCTCCTGCTCGAGGCGCTCGGGACGCAACCCCTTCGCTTTGACGTCGCGTCTCACGAGCACGCGATCTTCGTGCAGGGCGGTGGACGTCGCGTCCTCCGGAATCATAATCTCCTTCAATTCCGGATCGTCCGGCTGCAGAAAACCTTTCCCCTGGCGATTAATCCGAATCCGGCCCGGGACGAGGTCCGCCTCGCGCGACTGGATGTAGCGGTTCCCCTTCGCGCGGGTAATCCGGCCGGATTGTTCCAGTCCGCGCAGGATCCGCTGCAATTCCTGCTGGCGATGGGGCGGCAGCCGGAGATGCCGGAGCAGTTCCGGCACATTGGCCGGCACATAATCCCGCCGACCCAGTAATCTTAAAATCTGTTCTTCCATAAATTCATCCCGCATCCCGCGAAAGTTTTCCCCATGACTATGACTGAATCCAAACATATTGCGAGCGCGGAACACGAAAGATGCGAAACGAACGAAAGCATTTTGCCAAGCCCTTTTTTCTGTTAATCGTTTCCTGTGAATTTCTTCGTTCAACGCAGCGGGTTGCGCAACCTTTACGACAAGGTCGCAGCCGGTGAACGCATTTCCGACGCCGATGCGCTGCGGCTGTTTGAATCGAAGGACTTGAACGCCGTCGGTGCCATTGCCGATCTCGCGCGCCAGAAAAAAGTCGGCAACCGCGCCAGCTACATCATCAACCGCCATATCAACTACTCGAACTACTGTATTCTATCGTGCCAGTTCTGCTCGTTTGCACGCAAGAAACGCGACGCCGACGGCTTTGAGTTGACCGTGGAGCAGATCGTGCAAAAGGCGCGCGAGGCGCTCGCGCTCGGCATCACCGAACTGCACATCGTCGGCGGACTGCATCCGTCACTGCCGTTCAGTTATTATACGGACATGCTCAAGGCACTCCGCGCGCTCAACGATGAAATGGTAGGGCGGGCAGTCCCTTGCCCGCCGAGCGGCGCGCTGGGGACAGTGCGCCCTACCCAGCAGCTGCAATTAAAATGTTTCACCGCGATTGAAATTTTGCACCTCGCCTGGCTCGCGAAAAAATCGGTCGAACAAACTTTGGTTGAACTGAAGGCCGCCGGGCTCGATTCGCTCACCGGCGGCGGCGCGGAAATCTTTCGACCAGAAGTTCGTTCAGCCATTGCCAAGGGCAAGGAATCGGCGAAGGAATATCTAGACGTGCATCGCACGTGGCATCGCATGGGCGGCCGCAGCACCTGCACGATGCTTTACGGTCATGTTGAATCACTGGCTGACCGCGTGGATCACCTGCGACAATTGCGCGCGTTGCAGGACGAAACGCACGGCTTCGTCGGCTTTGTGCCGCTGCCGTATCAACCGGAGAACAACGACATTCCCGTGGAGAATCCGCCAACCGGTTTCGACGCGTTGCGCACGATTGCCGTCAGCCGCATTTACCTCGACAACTTCGACCACATCACCGCGTATTGGGTCGGCATGGGTTTGAAGCTGGCGCAAGTGGCATTGAGCTTTGGAGCGGATGATTTGCACGGCACGATCATCGAGGAGCACATCTTTCACATGGCTGGCGCGAAATCGCCGCAATTGCAGACCGAGGCACAAATGGTAAAAGCTATCCGCGAAGCTGGAAGAATACCGGTTCAACGCAACACGTTTTACGAACCGACAAAAATTTTGAAAAACCCGCCGGAATCCAAGGCATTAGAAAATTCCGCACGTTCAAGAATTTTGGAAGAAAATCTGGCAACAGCATGATGCAGGACGCTACTAAATTCCGCATTGGTTCAGTGGAATATCTCAACGCTGTGCCGCTGACGCGCGGTATTGAAGGCCAAATTGTTTTTACTACGCCCGCCAAGCTCGCCGAAATGCTCCGCCGTGATGAACTTGATGCCGCGCTTGTCAGCATCACCGAGGTTTTGCTCAATAACCATTATGACATCCTCGACGGCATCGCCATTGCGTCGCTCGGCGAAGTTTACAGCGTATTTCTCGCGCATCGCGTGCCTTTGGAAAAAATCACGGAGGTTTTTTGCGATACCGCGTCACTGACAAGCGTGAATCTGCTCAAAGTCCTGCTGGCCGAGCGCGGGCTGAAACCGGAATTCAAACCGCTGCCCGATTACGCGACTGCGTCGCAATGCGACGCTGCCCTGCTCATTGGCAATCCGGCGATTGATTTTCAACGCGCGCCGCATGAGCACGAAATTTTCGACCTCGGTTTTGCATGGCTTGAACTGACGAATCTGCCGTTTGTGTTTGCCGTGTGGGCGTTGCGACGCGGCGTTGAAAACACGGCGCTGCGCCGGCTGCTGCGCGAGACGAAGGATTTCGGAATGGACACGCTCGACATGATCATTCGCACCCGTCCGGAATATGATTACGATTTCCGCAAGGATTATCTCGAATGGAACGTGCATTTCCACCTCGGCTCGGATGAAAAGCGCGCCATTGCAAAATTTTGCGAGCTGCTCCGCAAGCACGGCCTCGGCCCGGTGTTTGAACCGAAATTTGTTTTTTAATGGGAGGGTCGGCATGTTGCCGACCCAAATTCTGGGACGGCAGTACGCCGTCCCTCCCGCTCTGCGCCTCTGCGGTTCAATTTTCCTTCTCCAGCCTCGCCAGCGTTTCTGGGTCACGCACGTCCACCCAGCGGCCCTTGATTTCCAGACCAGCCAACTTTTGTCCGGCGGCGACCATCGCGCTGATGGCATCGGTCAGTTCATATTCACCACGCGGCGATTTTTTGAGGCGCGCTGTGAAGTCGAACAGTGACGGGCGGAAAATATAAATGCCGGCGTTATACCAGACCGGCTCGTCCGGTTTGAGCCAGCCGTCATGGCGCAATTGGTTGAGTTGCTCTGGCGACGGTTTTTCCACAAGCCGTTTAATGCAAAACTGTTTGTCGAAAAAATTCAGACCACCCTTTGTCACGTCTTTGCCGCGCGTGACGGTGATGACACCGGCGAAATCGCCTTCGCCAAACCGCTGGAGCATTTGCGGATACGTTTCGGGCGGAACCAAAATGTCGCCGTAAGTCAGCAGAAACGGCGAGTCACCGATAAACTCCTTAGCCACTTCCGGCGCTTTGCCCGTGCCGTCCTGCGCGGCCTGCCGACCGAAGGCAATGCGCGCATTCCATTTTTTGCCATCACCGAAATGGTTTTCGACAACTTCAGCATGCCAGCCGGTAACAATGAAGACGTCGCGGATGCCCGCCGCGGCGATGCCCGTGACAATGTGTTCCAGAATCGGCTTGCCCTGGACGCGGAGCATCGGTTTGGGCAACTCGTTGGTGAGTTCCCCCATGCGTGTGCCCTTGCCGGCAGCCAGAATGACGGCTTTCATTTTCGCCACAGATGAACACAGATAAACGCAGATGAAAAAGAAAATTTAACAGGGAAAATGAGCATCTCGTGTCCGGATTAATTTCCCGTCCATTTGTATTCGTATCCGTCTGGCGGTTCGTAAAGGGCGGGAAAACCGTCACTGCCTTCGACTCCGTTCCAGTAGATTTTGATGTAGTCTACGTGGCCGTCCACAAAACTCATCACGTTGTGGGCGTCCGGAAACTGGAACTGCTGCACGCGGTTGTGGGTGCTCAAACCGATGCCGCCGGAGTCTTCCCCAATCAGCTCGGTTTTGGCCGGGTTCTGGACCGAGGCGAACGGTTTTTGCGCCATGCCCAATTCATTGTTGTTGGTGCCGCGGGCCACACCGTTGAACCAGTAACTGGAAAATTGCGTCTGTGACTGGTGACAAAACCCACAGCCGTGCATGTCCCAACCCCCAAACCACGAGCCAATCGGACCGTCCAGATCGAAATCGTCAGCGGGACAGGCAAATATCATGTCGTTGGATGACGAACTATCCGAGTGTCCCAAGTAAGGCAGGATGTCTTTCTTGTAATCCAGATAAATGCTGTTGGTGTAGTAGGTGATGGCATCTCCATGTTCGTCCGCATACATATGAACAGCCAGATTGATTTGACGGGTGTTGCTGACGCAGGTAATTCGTTTCGCGGACGCCTTGGCCTGACTCAATACCGGAAAAAGCAGGGCCGCAAGAATGGCGATGATGGCCATCACCACCAGCAGTTCAATGAGGGTGAACGCCTGTTTCATACAGGTTCTTTTACTTTGGCCCCTGCCAATCGCCGGTGCGCAAATAAGGTTTGAGCTTTTGCTTCAGCACTTCACGACCGCGATGGATAAGCGATTTCGTGGCGGAAAGTGAGCAGCCCAAAACCCGGGCGATTTCCTCGTAGCTCAAATCCTCCTGCCTGCAGAGCAGGATGGCAGTGCGCTGGTTTTCCGGCAATTCAACCAGCGCTTCCTCGATTTTTTGCGCCAGCTCGCTGTGCAACAAGGTTTCAGTAGGCAGGAAATTCTTTTTGTCCTCGTACTGCCGCTGTGGCTGGCCTTCGTATTCACCGTGGGTTTCTTCGAGAGATTCGGCGCGATGGCGCGAGCGGCGGCGCAGTTCGTTCAGGCAAAGGTTGCGCGCGATGGTGAACAGCCATGTGGAAAATTTTGCCGTCCGTTTGTAGCGGTTCCGGGATTTGTAAACCTGGAGAAAAACATTTTGCGCGAGGTCCTCGGCTTCGGTCTCATCGCGCAATGTGCGATAAACGAGGTTCATCACCGGCTGCTTGTATTTTTCCACCAACTCCGCGAACGCCGCGCGATTGCCCCGTTTGACACGGAGCATCAGGGCGGCATCAGGATCGAGCGGGATTGGCATTGCGCACGTGGAGTGTAACAGACGCCGGCAGCACGAAAAGGTTTCACTGGCGAACCTGAAGGAAGCAAGAATTTCGCGCAAAGGGCGCGAAGCAGGCAAAGGCAAAATTAAATTTTAATTCCCTTCACGAACTTTGCGCGACATCCTTGATGCCGTGCAGGATGTGCTCAAAAAAATCGAGGACGATGCCGAAGCGCGTTTGGCGTTGAAACCGGCGGGCAACGCGGCGGAACGACTCGCGCGTTGCAAGGCCTTTCTCAAGGTTGAAACGCACCGGCTCAAGCTGTTGCATCGCGGTGGCGCGGGCGGGCGAACAATCTGCCAGGCGCGCGCGGCAATGCTCGACGCATTGTTGCGGCATCTCTGGAAATCGGCGCGGGGCAGTTTGTCCCCGCAGACGCAGAAGGAATTTCCACCGCTCGCGCTCATCGCCATCGGCGGTTATGGCCGCGGGGAATTGAATCCGCACAGCGACATTGACTTCATGTTTTTGCACGACGGCCAGGTCGCAGTGGGCAGGCCGCTGCCGTATTTGTCCAAACTGATTGACGGCGTGCTGTATCCACTTTGGGACATTGGATTGAAAGTCGGCCATGCAGTCCGGAGCATCAACGATTGCGTCAAGGTCGCCAATGTGGACATGCAATCCAAAACCTCGCTAATCGAGTCGCGGTTTATCGTCGGCGACGAGGCGCTGTTCAACAAGTTTCAAAAAACGCTTGTAAACAAATGCGTCGATGGTTTTGAAGAAAGATACATCGCGGCGCGTCTCGAAGACCAGACGGCGCGGCGCAATAAATTCGGCAACTCCGCCTGCATGCAGGCGCCGAACATCAAAAACGGCTGCGGCGGTTTGCGCGACTTCCAAAATCTGCTATGGATGGCGTTTTTCAAATATCACGCGCCTTCGTTGGGCGAACTGCAGGAACGCGAATTCGTCAACCAGTCTGAACGCAGGCAACTCGAAGCCGCCTACGATTTCCTGCTGCGCGTGCGGACGGAGTTGCATTATCAAACCAACCGCGCGGTGGATGTGCTCGGCAAGAACTTGCAGCCCGCCGTCGCGCTGGGCCTTGGTTATAGCGAGCGTTCGCCGGGCAAACGCATCGAAAAATTCATGCGCGACCTTTACACGCACATGCGCAACGTTTTCCTCATCACGCGCACGCTGGAACGGCGGATGGCGCTGCTGACGCCGCAGAATAAACTTTTGTTGCGCGCATGGCTGCCCAAACGCCGGACACCGGAGCCAGTGGACGGTTTTTTGTTTGTGGCCGGCGAAATTTGCGCCGCATCCAGCCGCATTTTCCAGGATGACCCTCTCCGCCTCATGCGCGTCTTCCTTTATGCGCAGCAACGGCGGTTGCAGTTGCATCCAGACCTTGTGCAACTCATTCGCAATCAGATCCCGCTCGTGGATCGCGACTTTTTGAACGACGGGCACGTGTGTGAAACATTTCTCGCAATTCTTGCCCAGCGCGGCAGCGTCGCCCCGATTCTTCGGGCGATGCATGAGGTGAATTTGCTCGGCAAATACATTCCCGAATTCGGCAAACTCACCTGCCTCGTGCAACATGAATTTTATCATCAATATGCCGCCGACGAACATACACTGGTCTGTCTTGAACAACTCGACCGCGTCTGGGAGGCCCAGGACGAACCTTATAAACATTACGCGCCGCTGTTTAAAAATCTGGAACACCCCGGTCTGCTTTATCTCGCGCTCCTGCTGCACGACGTGGGGAAGGCGGAACATCACAAACGCGGCCGGCACCCCGAAATCAGCGCGGCAATGGCCATGCGCGTGGCAAAGCGACTGCATCTCAATGCCTCGGCCACGCGCACACTGCGCGTCGTCATTGAAAATCATTTGCTCATGGCCGGCGTGTCGCAACGGCGGGATCTGGACGATGCCGCGGTCATCCGCAATTTCGCCCGGAAAATTGAAACACCCGAAGTGCTTGATCTGCTCACACTGCTGACGTTCGCCGATTCGCAAGGCACGAGTGACAAACTCTGGAACGGCTTCAAAGACACGTTGTTGTGGCAACTGCATTCGCACACGATGAACTTGCTCACAGGCGGCGCGGAATTCATCCGCGCCGGGGAAGGACGGCGCGAATTATTGTTGAAAGAAGTCCGGGAGCTTGCGGCGAAATCGTTGAGCGGCGGGGAAGTGGAGGCGCACTTCGCAAAGCTGCCGCTGCGATATTTTCAGATTCGCACCGCGAAGGAAGTTGTCGATGACCTCGAACTCGCGCATCGCTTCATGCACCGATTGATTCTCGAAGATAATCGCGCCCTGTCGCCGGTGACTGCATGGCGGGATGAACCCGACCGCGGCTATAGCGCCATCAAGGTCTGCACCTGGGACCGCGCCGGACTGTTCAGCAAAATTGCCGGCTCACTTAGCGCCGCCGGGTTGAACATCCTGGGCGCGCAGATTTTCACGCGCAACGACGGCATTGTGCTCGACACTTTTTTTGTGAATGACGGGCGCACCGGCAATCTCGCCAACCGCCCGCAGCGTGATAAGTTTGCCGACTTGCTGGAAAAAGTTCTGGCTGGCGAAAAAATCGACCTGTCAGCGCTCATCGCGCGCCAAATCATCCGACAGCCGCTTCATCAAGCCTATGCCGGCGAGCGCATGGCGACGGAAATCCGCTTCGACAACGAGGAATCCGAAACGCGCACGCTCATCGAAATTGAAACTGAAGATCACATCGGGCTGCTGTATGTCATTTCTCAAACACTTTCCGAACTGGCACTGGACATCGTCAGCGCGCGCATCGTGACCGAATGTGGCGCGGCCATTGACAGTTTTTACGTTCGCGAACTCGATGGCGGCAAAATCATTTCGCCCGAGCGGCAAAAATTCATTGAAAACAAACTGCGCCAGGCCATCGGCCGGCTCGTTGCCACACAATGATATTTGTACGCAAATCCATTGTCATCGTCGCGCCGGTTTGGTAGAAGCAAGCCGGGTTGAATGAATTCGTTGGAGCTCTTGGCGGGCCTGCCGCTTCGGTCTGCGCCCTGTGGGCTACAACCCGACAGGTCGAAATTAAATGAGTTTGCTAAAGTCGTCGGCGGGTTTACCGCGCCGAAGCGTAGCGAAGGCGGGTGTGGTTCAGTGGTAGAATGCGGGCTTCCCAAGCCTGAGATGAGGGTTCGATTCCCTTCACCCGCTCCAATCCTTCTCTCACATTCCTAAACAGTTACAGGAATCAGGTCGGGAGTAGTGGCTCTCTCCTGTGGATGGCCGCGCAGCAACGCGGCCCGACCGTCGGGAAATGTGCCGATTATTATCGAGGAATGGCATCAATCATCAAATTCGCTAATGTTTACAAGGGGAAAGTGCATTTTGCCAGTGGGGAATTCTCCGTGACAATCATAGTTTTGTCCATTCCATAAAATGGACAATGATGATAATATCGTCACAACGATTAACCTAAAAAACCAGAAGTTTGTAACAAAAAAGTCATATGAAAAATTGTATCAAAACCCTCGCAGTACTGTCAGCACTGGCATTGGCCACGTCAGTTCAAGCAAGCATATCTGTCTCAACCTCTTCAAGCAGTAGCTGGGTTGGCACGCCAGCGTTCGAGACAGGAGCAGCTCCGGAAACCGATAGCGGTGGCACCATCAATGACAATGAAAATTGGTGGGCATCGCTCTCGGGTGGTGTGAACGGGTTCGGCTCTATTGCCGAAACGTTTTATCTCACCGCACCCGGCCAATTGAAAAATATTCAAATGGTTTTTGCGGGAGGTACGGAGACCTTCAGCATTTCGCTTTATGATTTGGGGACTGTGTCCGATTTCTCGTCAGCGGCACTGGGAACTAATTCATATCCGAACAGCAGCAACAGTGATGGCAACAACGCGCAGGCTAATTTTGTGCCAACAACCTCGTCGCGTTCCGCAGTGGATCTGCTTAACCCAGGCGATCAATTCACCTACACCACTGTGGCGAGTGATGTCCTTTACACGTTGACGCCGACTGAAACTGTCAACCTGAAGGCCAACGAGATGTATGCGGTAGCACTTGACCCGACGGATTCTTCTGCCAGCGGCACTTGGTGGCGTCGCGGCGGTGTTGAGAGCTCAAACCCACTCTATCAGTTCGGCATGGCATGGTCTCAGGACAGCGCTACTTATGCGTATGCTTATCAGGACTTTGCAGGCCATAACAGTGGTACAAGCGGCGTCCGCAATCAGGACATGGCTGTATGTATTATTCCTTACGCTACCGTTACGATTACGAACGTCAGTTACAGTAGCGGTTCCACGGTTCTAAGTTGGAATCCGGGCGGATCCGGAACCTATAGCGTGCTCAGGACCAATATTGTGAGTGCTCCCAGAGCCACGTGGCCGGTGATACAGACGGGTTTGACTTCGACCACCTACACGGATACAGGCGCCACGGGAGCGAATAACTTCTATATCATTACAAGCCCGTGAGTTAATTGGATATGTTGAACTGGCGCCCCCGGTTGTGTGACGTTAAATCAACCGGGGGCGTTTTTTAAAGGGACGGAACCCGTCTTCAAACTGTCGCATCATATAAATGTGAAACGTGGTGTCAAAATTGTTGTCCTTGGCGCACTGGCTTCCGCGGGGTTCACATTAAAATCAATGCAATTTTGGACATCACAGGAAACGGAAATGATTTTGAAAACGATGCCAGAACAATTTTGCAAGATTATGCTGCCACAACCTGCGGGTGGTATCCACGAGAATTATATTGGAACATAGATAGCACTGGAATCGAAGCGTCCATCCTTTATATGTTTTACAATGCAGGTATGTGCGGTGATCCATAAACAATCCCTGAAATACTATTAAAATAAACGGGTCAGCCCTTGCTATTGACACAAATCCGGTGGGCCCGTCAGAACCGGGTGACCTGACCCCCGAAAGATGGACGTGACAAAAGTAGAGTTCTGCTGGATTGGACATTGGACTTGAAGAAACAAGACAACTTTTAGGACAATCTACAAAACACCGGGAAAACCAGCAATTCTTCGGGGCTTCGATTTAGCGTAATTTACCAAGCAGCTGGTCAGGCGCCGGATGTTTTTCACCCGGCGCCATAAAACCTGTCAGCGAACGGTCATCCTCTGAAATAGAGGTAGCCGGCAATGATGACGGCCAGAACGAAAACGGATGCGGGCACTTCCAGCTTACCCCAACTCGCGGCGGCAATGATTTGTTCTTCGCGCGCGGTGAGATTGGTGTTCGGCGAAAGAACCTGGGCGTTCAGCAAACTTGCCGCCGAGAGTAAAAGAACCCAGGCAAGCGTAATTTTTTCATTCGGTTCAATGCGCGACTCTTTTTGCCGCGCGCTTTTTGAAAATCTGGTCGGCCAGCACGCCGACGAGCACGACCGCGCCCATGACAGCGAAGTTGAGCGAGCTGGGAATGCCTAGCAGGTTCACAAGGTTTTGCAGCACCTGCAACAACGCCACGCCGATGAGGATGCCGATGACTGAACCTTCGCCGCCGCGCAGGCTGCAGCCACCGAGGACCGCCGCCGCGATGCCGTAAAGTTCGTAGAAATTTCCGTGGGTCGAAGGCGAGACGGAGTTGGTGTAGAACGCGAACAAAATTGCCGAGATGGAGGTCAGCAGCGCCGCCAGCACGTAACTGCTGGCAATGACGAGACGGGTGTTGATGCCGGAAAAGCGCGCCGCTTCCTCGTTGCGGCCGACTGCATAAAGATACCGGCCATAGACCGAACGATGCAGCACGACCCACATGATGACGGCGATGATGATGAGCAACACGAACGGCATGGGCAGTCCAAACCAGATCCCATTGGCCAGGTTGCGGAGCGTTTCAAAACCCGCCGCGCTGCCAAAACCTTTGGTGGTGTCCTGCGCAATGAACCGCGCGATGCCACGATACAGCAGCAGACCACAAAGCGTGACAATGAACGGCTGCATATTGAAGCGCGTGATGAACATGCCGTGCGCACAGCCCAGTATCATCGCCACGACAGCCACAAACAGCACCGCCAACGGCCATGCCCAATGCCAGTCGGTCAACGCCATCACGAGCAACATCCCGATGAGGGCGATCATCGAGCCGACGGACAAATCAATGCCGCTGGTGATGATGACGAGGCCGGCACCGAGGCTGAAAATCCCAAACAACCCGATAACGTTGGCCATGTTCACCATGTTCTCCGGCGAGAGAAACCGCGCGTTTTCAAACGCGGTGACCGCGCACAGGACAATCAACAAAACAAAAATGCCAAGTTCTTTCTTCATTTATTCAATCCTGCCCATTCTCACTCTCGCCCCTCGTCCTTGATTCATGGTTTCGATTACGTGAGCGAGGACGACGAGGACGATTTCAATTTTCAAATGCCGGTTTGGCGGCGGGGATTTTTTTGCCGACGGCCAGTTGCATGACGTTTTGTTCGGTGCAATCGGCGCGTTCGAGCACGCCGGTGATTTCGCCTTCGTGCATCACCGCCACCCGGTCGCTCACGTTCAAAATCTCCTCCATGTCGCTGCTGATCATCAGAATGGCCGTTCCCTGTCCTGCCAGTTCGCGCATGAGACGGTATATCTCCGCCTTCGCCCCGACGTCAATGCCGCGCGTTGGTTCATCGAGAATCATCACGCGCGGCTGCCGCGCCAGCCATTTGCCGAGGACGACCTTTTGCTGGTTGCCGCCGCTGAGGTTCATCACCTGCGTTTCAACGCCGGGCGTTTTGACCTTGAGCGAGTCCACCTGCCGCGCAGCGACGTCGCGCTCGCGTTTCCGCTGAATCAATCCGCAGCGCGAAAGACGGCGCAGGGACGGCAGAGTGACGTTTTCGCAGACGGACATTTCAACGATGAGACCTTCCGTCCGCCGGCTTTCGGGAACGAGGCAGATGCCGCGCTCAATGGCGTCGCGCGGTGCGTGAATAGGAATTTTTTCGCCGTCCAGGAAAATTTCCTTCGCGGGCGAAGCATCGAGGCCGACAATGGCCTTGGCAATTTCCGAACGCCCGGCCCCGACCAGCCCGGCAAAGCCGAGGATTTCCCCGCGCGCCACGTCGAATGAAACCGGCCGGTGCGGATACAGCCGGGAACGGACGTTTCGCACCTTGAAAAAACCAGCCGTCTTTTGGGAATCAGACTGGACGTAGAAATTTTTGATTTCGCGGCCCACCATCAGGTTGACGAGCCGGTCGTGCGTGGCCTCACTGCGTGGCAGTTCACCGGCGTTTTTGCCGTCGCGCAACACGACGACACGGTCGGCACACTGGTCAACTTCACCAAGGCGGTGGGAAATGTAGATGATGCCGACGCCCTGCCCGCTCAACTCGCGAACGAGTTCGAGCAGGCGTTTGGTTTCAGAAAGCGTGAGACTCGAAGTCGGCTCGTCCATAATGATGAGACGGGCGTTGAGCGAGAGCGCCTTGGCGATCTCGACCATCTGCTGTTGCGCGAGGGAAAGTTTGTCCAGCCGTGTGCGCGTGGAAATGGGCAGGCCGAGCCGTTTCAAAAACGGTTCGGTGTCCGCATGAATTTTATTCCGGTT
This sequence comes from Verrucomicrobiota bacterium, assembly GCA_049517655.1. Classification (GTDB taxonomy): domain Bacteria; phylum Verrucomicrobiota; class Verrucomicrobiia; order Limisphaerales; family UBA11358; genus UBA11358. The sequence continues at coordinate 626,173 of JBEKRQ010000002.1, forward strand.
CATCAGCCGGAGCGCATTGACCGGTTCGCGCCCGAGAAAGACGTTGGCGGCGACATCGAGGTTGTCGAGGACGTTGAGTTCCTGGTGGATGAAGGCTATGCCGCGGCAGAGGGCATCGTTGACGTTCTGGATTTTGACCGGCTGGCCGTCAATTCTGATTTCGCCGGCGTCGGGCTGGTAAATGCCGCCGAGAATGTTCATGAGCGTGGATTTGCCGGCGCCGTTTTCGCCGACGAGCGCGACGACTTCGGCGCGCACGATTTGGAGATCCACGGAATCAAGGGCAACCACGCCGGGAAATCGCTTGGAAATCCCACGCATTTCGAGCAGTGGCGCGACGCTCATTGCGGCAATGATTCACTTGCCGAGCAGGGTTTTCAAGCGGGCTTGAAAGTCGGCAACGTTGTCTTTCTTGATTTCCAGCGTGGGGATGAAAATTTTGCCGCCGGCCAGTGCGGTCTTGTCGCCGTGCAAATATTTGTCCATGCGGGTGATGGTCTGCTTGCCGAATTCATACGGTTGCTGGACCACGGTGCCGTAAATGTCACCGGCCGCCACGCCCGTGAGCGTTTCATCGTTTTCGTCAAAGCAAACAATTTTCACCTGTCCGGCCTTGTTCGCGGAACGGACAGCGTTGAGAATCGCCGGCCCGTTGTAATTATACAAACCGACAAGGCAGGTGATGTCGGGATATTTCACAAGCGTGTCCTCGGCATTTTTCTGCGCGCGCACGGCGTCGGCATCGTCCGTGCGGATGTCAATGATTTGAACGTTCGAACCTTCGAGGGCGTGCTGTATGCCGCCTATACGGTCCTTGGCGTTTTCCGCGTCCTTGAAACCGACGAAAAGCATGATTTTGCCGCCCTGGGGAATGACTTGCTTGATGAGTTCGCCAGCCTGCTCGCCCGCGGCGTAATTGTCCGTGCCGAGATAGCAAACGCGCTTGCTGTTCGGAGCATCGCTGTCCGTGGTCATCAACAACACCTGGCCCGCGATTTTATCCAAAAAAACGGTCTGGTTGTTGGGATCAATCGGGCTGACAGCAATGCTGTCCACGCCGCGCGCGACCAAATCATTCAAAATCTGCTGCTGCTCCGCGGCGCTGCCGGCGGAAGGAATGCGAAAATCCACCTCCACGTCGCCCAGTTCCTTTGCTGCGTCATTGCAACCAGCGCGGGCGATGGTCCAGAAATTTGCGGCGTTGTTGCTGACGAACGCGAGTTTTAATTTTTTTGCGGGCGCAGAGACGCCGCCGGCGGCGGGAGCGGTTTGGTTTTCCTTTTTGCCGCAACCGGGAACCAACGCGGACAAGCACAGGACCAGAACGAGGAACAGGGCTTTTTTCATATTTAGGTTGGATGAGTGGTTGGGAATGTCATGGGTTCAGCGGCAGGTTCGCCGCCTTATTTCGCGTAAAACCTGTAAATAATAGTGTTCTTGTAAGTCTTCCCCGGTTTCAATTCCACGGACGGGAAATTCGGATGATTCGGTGAATCCGGGTAATGTTGCGGTTCCATGCAGAAGCCGTTGCGGTGTTTGTAAACCCAGCCGCCTTTGCCGGTGATTGTGCCGTCCAGAAAGTTTCCGCTGTAGAATTGCAAGCCGGGGTCGGTGGAATAAACCTCCAGCACGCGCCCCGTCGTCGGCTCGGTCACGCGCGCCATCAAAGCCAGTTTCCCCATCGGTTTGTTGATGACCCAGTTGTGATCGTAGCCCTTGGCGAATTTGAGCTGTTTATCGTCCTGATTGATCCGCGCGCCAATGGCCTTGGGAGTGCGGAAATCGAAGGGCGTGCCATCCACCAGCTGCAATTCGCCAGTCGGAATCAACCCGCTGTCAACCGGTGTGAACTTGTTCGCATTGATGTAAACCATGTGGCCAAGGATGTCGCCATGCCCCGCCAGATTGAAATAGGAGTGGTGCGTCAGGTTCGCGATCGTATCCTTGTCCGTGGTGGCCGTGAAATCCAGGCGCAAGGCATTGTTTTCCATAACCGTATAAGTCGCCTTGACCGTAAGATCGCCCGGATAACCCCCCTCGCCATCTTTGCTAAAATAGACGAGTTCCAGCCGCGGGCCAATGGGGCCGACATCCGCCTTCATGACTTTCCAAACCACCTTGTCAAAACCTTTTTTGCCGCCATGTAACGAATTGGGTCCGTCATTCACCGCCAGCGTATAAGTCCTGCCTCCGAGCGTGAATTTTGCGCCGCCGATGCGGTTGCCGTAACGACCGATAAGCGCGCCAAAGTATGGGCTGTTTTTGAGATAGCCATCAAGATTGTCATAGCCCAGCACAACGTCGCCCAAACGGCCATTCTTGTCCGGCACTTTGAGCGACACAACGATGCCGCCGTAAGTCATAATGCGCGCTTCCATTCCATTACTGTTGCGCAACTTGTAAATCTCCACAGGTGTGCCATCCGGCATTTTGCCGAAGGGAGCCTGGCTGATGGCTCCACTTTGGTTTGTCGGGTTTGACATGGAGGTGCAGCCTACAAAACAGGCGGCGCCCAGTCCAGCCGACGCTAACATGACGAGTTTCATGGTTTTTTTCATTTGGATCTCCAGTTTTTATTCCTGTCCGTAATACGCCTTTGGCCCGTGTTTGCGGAGGAAATGTTTGTCGAGAAAAATGGATTGCATCGGCTTGGTTTTTGGATTGATGCGGAGTGTTTCGCCCGCCAGCCGCGCAACAAATTCCAGCACGCTCGCGTTGTGAACCGCGTCATGCGCGTCCTTGCCCCAAGTGAACGGCCCGTGGCTCGCAACGAGCACGGCGGGACGTTGCATCGGATCGAGCTTCTTGAAAGTATCAACAATGACCCGGCCGATGTTCGCTTCGTAATCGGTTTTAATTTCCTTCGGCGCAAGCTGTCGCGTGCAAGGCACGTCGCCATGCCAATAATCCGCCTGCGTTGTGCCGTAGGAAGGGATGCTCCTGTGCGCCTGCGCCCAGGCCGTTGCATAAAGACTGTGCGTATGCACCACACCGCCAATTTTTGGAAACGCGCGATAGAGAACCAAATGCGTCGGCGTGTCGGAACTCGGCTTGAGATTGCCTTCGACCACTTTGCCCGTTTCCAATGAGACCACAACCATGTGTTCCGGTCTCATGCCGCCATAAGGCACACCAGACGGTTTGATGACAACCAAACCGCGCTCACGGTCAATACCGCTGGCGTTACCCCAAGTTTGGATGACAAGCCCTTCCTTGACCAAATTCAAGTTGGCCTCGCAGACGGCGACTTTGAGTTTCTCAAGCATGACGGGTTCGTGGAGAAAATTTATTTCAATTCAAGCACCACAACTGATTTCGGCGGCAGAGTCGTGGTAAATCCGTCGTTTGTCACTCTAAATGTGTTGAACTCGGCCGGCTTAACATTGTCCGGTTGGTCAAAGGTATTATGGGCGTTCATTTCCGGTGCGGTCAGGACGCGGCCAGAAATTTTCTGCGCCTTCGCCCCCTGCAAATCGCAGGCGACTTCAGCGGGCTGGTTTGGATTCAGATTACAAAGCGTGACATGAATTTTTCCCGCCTTGTCGCGCGAGGCCGAGGCGCTGACCGCCGGGATTTTTTGATTACCAAACTGATAGTCTGCGCTTTGCAAGTCGCTCGGCAACAGCGTGGCGTCGTGATGAACGGTGTACATTTCAAACACCCAGTAACTCGGCGTGACGGTCATTTTATCCTTGTCGGTCAGCACCATTGCCTGCAGCACGTTAACCATCTGCGCGATGTTCGCCATTTTCACGCGGTCGGCATGTTGGTTGAACAGATTCAGCGTCACGCCGGCCACCAGCGCGTCACGCAGCGTGTTTTGCTGATAAAGAAATCCCGGATTTGTGCCGGGTTCAACGTCATGCCATGTGCCCCACTCGTCAACGATCAATCCCACCCGTTTTTGGGGATCATATTTGTCCATGATGGCGGAATGTTTGTTGATTAACTCATCCATCCTCAAGGCGTAACGAAGGGTGGCGTGCCATTGGGCTTCCGTAAACTCGGTGGCCAAGCCCTTGGGCGGCCAACGGCCGTTGGACAGGGTGTAATAATGCAACGAATAACCGTTCAGCGGCTGTCCGCCGTGCTTTGGCTGTTCCGCGCTCCATTTCATCAGCACCTCGGTCCAGTGGTAATCCGCCTCCAGCCCGCCGCTGGCGACCCGGTAAATCTTGTTACCGGGGTAGTCTTTCACGAAGGTGTTGTAGCGGCTGAAATTGTCGGCATAAAACTCCGCGGTCATGTTGCCGCCGCATCCCCAGCTTTCATTGCCCACGGCGAAAAAGGGCACTTTCCACGGTTTTTCACGCCCGTTTTTCCGGCGCAGGTCGCTCATGATTGAATTGGTGGCGGCCGTCATGTATTCAACCCATTCCGCCATTTCTTCGACCGATCCACTGCCGACATTTCCACAAATGTAAGGGGCCGCGCCAATCTGTTCGCAAAAATCCATGAACTCATGCGTGCCAAACTGATTGTTTTCCACCACCCCGCCCCAAATTGAATTAATTCTTTTCGGCCGCTGGTCGCGGGGCCCGATGCCGTCCATCCAATGATACACGTCAGCAAAACATCCGCCCGGCCAGCGCACCACCGGCACTTCGATTTTTTTCAAGGCGGCAACGACGTCATCGCGAATGCCGCGCGTGTTGGGTATCTGACTGTCCTCGCCCACCCAGATGCCACCGTAGATGCAATGGCCGAGGTGCTCGGAAAACTGTCCGTAAATGTTGCGGCTGATGATGTCCTTCCCTTGATCGGCATGAATGACAAGCAAATTGGTTGTCGGTTCTTCTGCCACAGCGACGGCAATGGCGAGGAAGGCGGCAGCGATTACAGCGAGCCTCGTCAGCCAGTTAGAAGGGCGGCTTGTGACAATTGTAATGTGGTTTTTCAATTTAACCTCGCTGCATTGCGGATTTCGATCAGCTTTTTCATCACATCGTAAAGATTGCCGTTCCATTCGGTTGTGCCGAATGCATCGTGCAACGTTTTGTAAAGCGCATACAACTCACGGTAAATTTCATGCGCCTTCGGGTCCGGCTTGTAAATTTTTAGTTTCAAACCCGTCATCGCCTTCTGCGCCGAAGCGAAACTCTTGTGAGCGCCCGCCACGACCGCGCCCGCAACGGCCGCGCCGAGGGCGCATGTTTGCGCCGAGCGCGAAACTTTCATCGGTCGCCCGGTCACGTCCGCGTAAATTTGCATCGTGAGCGGACTTTTTTCGGCGATACCGCCGCAGTTGATGACCTGATCAATCTTCACGCCGTATTCCTCGAAACGGTTGATGATGGTCAGCGCGCCAAACGCCGTCGCTTCAACCAGCGCGCGGTAAATTTCCACCGACGTCGTGTAAAGTGTCTGGCCGACGAGCAGGCCGGTGAGACGCTGATCCACCAGAATCGTGCGATTGCCGTTGTTCCAGTCCAACGCGAGCAAACCGGATTCACCGGGTTGTAATTTTGCCGCCGCCCTGCCCAAATCGGCGTGCGAAAGCGGCTTTTCCCCACTAGGCCGTATGTAATTGACCCACCAGTTGAAAATATCGCCGACAGCAGATTGACCGGCTTCAAGTCCAAAATATCCCGGCAGCACGCTGCCGTCTACGATGCCGCACAAACCCGGAATGTCCGCCAGCTTCTCCGTGTCCGGCCAGACCGCGATGTCGCAGGTGCTTGTGCCGATGATTTTTACCAGCGTTCCCGAAGCCACGCCGCAGCCAATCGCACCAAGATGAGCGTCAAACGCGCCGACTGCGACTGGAATGCCGGCCGGCAAACCGGTTTTCTCCGCCCATCCGGCTGTCAGACCACCCACGGCATGACTAATCGTGCGAACGCGCGGGCAAAGACGGGCGCGCAGTCCGCCCAATTTCGGATCAAGTTGCGAAAGAAATTCTACGTCGGGGTAGCCGCCCCAACCTTCGTTGAACATCGCCTTATGGCCGGCGGCGCAAATGCTCACAGTCAGTTTGTCCGGTGCTTCCGTGCCCGTGAGCGCGGCAGGAACGTAATCGGCCAGTTCCACCCACGAATGCGCAGCATCGAAAACTTCCGGCGCAATCCGCTGGCAATGAAGAATTTTGCTCCAAAACCATTCGCTGGAATAAGTTCCGCCGCATTTGGCGAGATATTGCGGGCGGATTTTTCTGGCAAGGCCGGTGATTTCCACCGCTTCAGCAACGCCGGTGTGGTCTTTCCACAACCACGCCATGGCCGCCGGATTTTTGGCGAATTTTTTGTCAAACGCGAGCGGCTGGCCGTTTCGATTGACGGGCAACGGCGTGCTGCCGGTCGTGTCCACGCCAATCCCCACAACCTGTTCTGGCTTGAAACCACGCATGTTTCTTTTCGCGTCGGCGAGGGCTTTTTTGATTGTGACTTCAGCGCCTTTGACGTAATCGGCGGGATGCTGCCGGGCGAGATTCGGATCGCGCGACAAAATCACGCCTGCCGTGCCGTGCGAATAATTCCAGACGGCCGTGCCCACTTCGCGTCCGTTGGCAGTGTCAACGACAAGGGCGCGAACCGACTTCGTTCCGTAATCAAGTCCAATGGCATATCTTGCGCTCACAAGAAGGCGAGGTGGTTTATTCGTGCAGATAAATGTCCCATCCGAGATATTTGCCCAATGCTTCCCTCACACCCAGCCCGATGCGTGTCGGGTTGATGGCGACGTGATGTTCGAAACCGTTTTCGCAAATGTGGCGGAGCAACTTCTGAAAATGCGGTATTCTGACCACGCCGTAGCCGCCGAAGGTTTTGAGCGGGTCGTCGGTCAACTCACCCTCGCCGACATAAGCGCGGATTTTCCCGGCAAAATCGTCCGTGCTCACGCGCAAATAAGTGAACGGCGCGGCCTTCACGCGGCCCACGACCGTGCCGTAGGTATTTTCCTTGCCGACGGTTCCGGCGATGATTTCCTGATAATCCATCACCGGCGCGCCTTCGCCTTTCTGCACGAAAATATCCTTCGGCAAATTGCTGCAATGGAACACCACGCCTTTGTCCGGGTCCTCGTTATAATTGTTGTTCCAATCCACAATCGCGCTGGGCCTGCCGCTGGCATGCGCCATCGCATACATCGCGACCGCGCCCATGACGTCCACTTCGCACGCGCTGCTCATCAGCATGTTGCTCATCATGCTCATCAGCGTGCAAGGCACGACGCCGAAAAATTCCTCCATCGCCGTCCAGCACTGGATGGCCGTCGCATTGAGATGCGTGTCTTTCATCCATTTGTCCACCGCAACTCCGAACCTCGCCATTTTCAAAAGCGCAGCCGGCGGAATGGATTTGGACGCGACATAATTTCGGATTTCCTTCAGTTTTGCCCTCACCGCCGCATCGGTGTCCTTCATTTTGTTGACCCAGCCGAACAATTCAAACAGGTCGAGCGTCTCGATGCTGATGCCGGACTGTTCCAGCAGTTTTTCGCTGTAACGAACGGTGTTGAACGCCGTGGGCCGCGCGCCGAGCGCGCCGATGCGCAGATTTTTCAACGCTTTTACAACACGACAGGTCACAATGAAATCCTGCAGGTCTTGCTGAAAACTTTTGCTGTCGGGATCGCATGTGTGCAGTCGTGTGAGCGTGAATGGAACATTGTATTGCCGGAGATTGTTGCAAACCGACATCTTGCCGCAAAAGCTGTCGCGGCGGTTTTTGATTGTCATGATGCGCGGGTCATCGTTGAAGGCGTGGACGAGCACCGGCACGCGCAAACCGGACCAGCGAATGGCATTGGCAACGCCGCGTTCGTCACCGAAGTTCGGCAGCGTGACCAGAATGCCGTCAATTTTATCCGCGTTTTGCTTGAAAAGCGCGGCGCATTTTTTCGCGTCTTCATGGCTTTCCACCGCGCCAAACCTGGTCGCGCTTTCGGACAAAACAACCGTTCCGATGCCGGCCTTTTTAAGAATTGAAAGAATTTCCTTGCGGCCCGAATCGCACAAGTGCGCCGGGAAAAAACCGCGATTCCCGACAATGATGCCTAGAACGACTGAATCACTCATTTTACGATTCCTTTCCTTGAATGGTGGCTTTTGGCCTCGCCTCAATTTGGCAGCCTGCATCTGTGATTAAGAATGCAGGCAAACATCGGCAATGGCGACTATAAATTGCGCCGAACAGGAAACCGGCGGCCAATTACTCCAAGGTCCGATCCTCTGCATCCGTTCCAATAAAATTCTCAATAAAATCGCGCTTTTGCCGCGGGCGCGTTTCGCCTAACTTGCCGTCATGTTTGAACCAGCCGACCTGTTTGACCTGAACCAGACCGAACACGCCGCGATTTTCGACGGCTGCAAATTCGCCTGGGACGCGCTCAAAAAAATTGAAAGCCACATCGCCACGAACCTTAAACCGCTGTTGTTTAACCGCTCCGAAGGCAGGGCATTCATCGGTGAAAAGGTTTTTATTGGCGAAGGCACGGTCGTCGAATACGGCGCTATGATCAAAGGCCCGGCCATCATCGGCAAAAATTGCCAGATCCGACACAACGCTTATATTCGCGAAAACGTCATCATCGGCGACGGCTGCGTGGTCGGCAATTCGTCCGAGTTGAAAAATTCGCTGCTGTTCAATGCCGCCGTTGTGCCGCATTTCAACTACATCGGCGATTCGATTCTCGGTTACAAGGCGCACCTCGGCGCAGGCGTTAAAATTTCCAACTTCAAACTTTTTCCCGGCAACATCGAGGTGGTGGTGGACGGCGTGCCATTCGACACCGGCCTGCGCAAATTTGGCGCGCTGCTCGGCGACGGCGTGGAGATCGGCTGCAACGCCGTGCTGAACCCCGGCAGCATCGTCGGACGCGGCGCGGTGATTTATCCGAACGTCTTCTGGCGCGGCATTTTACCCGACAACACGATTGCCAAGAACAAAGCTGAAATCAAAGTCAGCGTCATAAGGCCGAGGGAAAGTTAAATCGCATCACAAATTTTCTGCGCGACCTTCTCCAGCGATTCATCCGGTTTCAATTCAATCCATTCCAAATCTTTCTGGGCGCGGAACCAGGTCAGTTGCCGCTTGGCAAATTGCCGCGTGCGAATTTTCACCAGCTCGATGGTTTCCTTCAATGACCGCCCGCCGCGCAGATGTTCCACCACCTGCCGGTAGCCGATGGCCTGCATGGCCGTCTTGTTTTCTGCGAGGCCGCGCTTGAGCAATTCACGTGTCTCCTCCACCAAACCACGCGTGAACATCGCGTCCACGCGGGCATCAATCCGTTGGCGCAAATCATCGGATGAACGCGTGAAACAATAAAAATTCGTTTTGGGAGGGACGGCGTGTCGCCGTCCCTGAATTTTGGGTCGGCAGAATGCCGACCCTCCCAAATTCCAATCGGCGCGTTGCTTGGAAAAAGGTTGGCCGGTCAATCGAATGACTTCCACGGCGCGGATGACGCGGCGTGGGTTTTTTTCGTCAATTTTTTCATAAGCAAACGGATCGTGTTTTTGCAATTCTTCCAGTAATTTTCCCAATGGCGTGGCTTCGAGTTCAGCGCGCAATTTTGCGTCAGCGGATGGCGCTTCAGCCAAGCCGTCGAGAAAGGCTTTGAAGTAAAGTCCGGTGCCGCCGCAAAGAATTGGCACGTGGCCGCGCGACTGGATTTCCGCGACGGCACATTGCGCGAGCCGGGCGAATTGCGCGGCGTCGAACGATTCAGTCAGGTCGCAGATGTCAATGAGGTGATGCGGCACGCGGGCGCGGTCGGCGGGCGACGGTTTGGCCGTGCCGATGTCGAGTCCGCGATATACCTGCATTGAGTCCACGGAAATGATTTCGCCGCCGAGTTGTTCCGCGAGGCGCAGTGCGATTTCGGATTTGCCGACGGCTGTCGGGCCGGCCAGGGAAATTGGAGCAAGGAGCAAGGAGCAAGGAGAACGGTGCGGCGTGGCGGACATCTTGATCCTTACTCCTTCATCCTTGCTTCTTTTGCGAGCGTGAAAGTATTGCCGCAAGCGAAAGGCCGGCGATGAAAACAGGGATGCTGATCAGTTCACCCGGTGTGAGGCCGAAGTGAATCTGGTCGGGCGGATAATCGCCGCGGAAGTATTCCATGACGGTGCGGATGATGGCGTAACCGATGAGATAGGTGGCGAATACCTCGCCGTCGAATTTTTTGCGCCGGAACAGCCATGCCAGCAGCAGGTAAAGGATGAAATTGTTCAGCGCATCGTAAACCTCCGTCGGATGCACCGGCAAACCGCCGGTTGGATGGTCAGACGGAAAACGGATTCCCCACGGCAAGTCGGTTGGCCGTCCGTAACAGCAGCCGTTGAGCAGACAACCGATGCGGCCGATAATATTTCCCAGCGCGATGCTCGGGGCGAGCACGTCGGCGGTCTTCCACAGCGGGAGTTTTTTCCAGCGAATGTAAATGAAGCCGGCAATCATCGCGCCAATCAGCCCGCCATAATAGACGAGGCCGCCGTGCTGGATCATGAAAATTTCCGAGAACGACTGGCCGGCGAATTCGTCCTTCCAATATGTCGTCACATAAACGATGCGCGCTCCGAGAATCCCGCCGACCATGAGCCAGAGCACGACATCGGCAATGGTTTCACCTGAGATGTTTTCGCGCCGAGCGCGGCGGGCGGCGGTCAAAAGCCCGACCAGAAACGCCAGCGCAATCATCACGCCATACCAATGAATGGTGAGCGGACCCAATTGAAACGCTATCGGATGCATACTTGGAAGTTAGAGCGCCACGACGAAAATGGGAATTGAAATTCGCAGGTTTGATTGGTAGGGACGACCTGCTGGTCGTCCAAGGCCGCACAGCAGCGCGGCCCTACCGATTCGTTGCCACCATTGAATGAAAGCCCGGCGGCAGCGGTGGAGGCGGTGGAGGCGTGATGAAGCCTGGTGGCAGTGGCGGCCACTCGGGAACGTTCGCGACGAGGTCGCGCCATGCCTGACGCTCGGCGGGCGACATTTGCGACCAGCGTTGGGCATTTTTTAAAAATTCGGCGCGCTCCGCCGTGTTCAACCCAGCAAATTTCGCGAAGGCCCGGATACATTCCTCCCGTTGCCCGGGCGGCAATTTTTCAAAAGCCTGCAATGTTTGTTCCATTTGCAGCCGTTCCGCGTCAGACAACGTGCCGAGAACTTTCTGTTTTTCCACTGGGGTGAGTTCAAAGAATTGATTGAACCCCGCTGTCGTTTGACGGCGCCGGGTTTCTGAAAGCGCGTTTCGGTGTGCCATCCCGACATCACCCGGCCCGCGCCCGACATTTTCAGGCGGGCTGTTGCTCACATCCACGCTGTCGAAGTAACGCAGTGTGCGTTCGTTCATTAAAAATTCCTGCTGTAACGGCGGCGGCAAAATAGTCCACTCGTTGAGACGGTCTTTAACCAATTCCCGAATGTCATCGGGCACCTGCGCGAGTCGGGCGGCGCGGTTGGCCGGCGGCTCGCGAAGCAACGGCATCAAATACCAGCGCAGTTCCGTCGCGCGCAACCGCAGTTCGCGCGTGTCTGGATCGAGTGCTTCATACTCGTCAACTTTCGCAAGAATGCGTCTGCGAATTTCCGGCGGGCGATTGGTCAAAAAAAATCCGCGCTCGGCCGGCCTCATGGCCAATAACTGGCGAAAAAGATTCACCGGCGAGTCTTCACGCGGTGATGTTGGGAGGGTATTTGTCGGCGCCGAAAGCAGCTGCGAGGGCGACGCAGCGTCCGAAACAGTTCCGGCAAACAATGGGAAAACCATCCATTGCCCCGCCGCGCACAACGCCAATGCCCAACACCCCTGCCGCAAAAGGTTCATTGCAGAAGCACCAGCAATTCGTCATCCGCGCGCGGCTGGCTCATGCGCTGGATGGCGTTGAAATTTTTCAACGCATCAACGCTGGGCAACGGTTGCGCTGCAGCCACAAGCACAACGTTTCTGGCGAGCGTCGCGCGATATGCGTTGAGTTCGTGACGATGAATCCCCAAACCGGCAAACGCAATCACAACGGCGGCAACAGCCGCACGCGGCACGAGCACGCGCCATGTCCAGGTCCAGGACCAGTTTGTTGCGCGCGGACGCGCGCCTTCGCGTTCGACGGCCTGGAGCACGCGCGCAGTGAAATTGGATGGCATGGGCGCATCAGGCAAACGTGCCAGCGCTTCGCTCAAGCGCGACTCGATTTCCAAATCCGCCTGCACTTCCGGTTGCGCACCCAGTCCGGCCCGTTCGGCGTCAGTAAGCTTCCGTCGCCAGACCAATTCATGCAACGGATTCTGGAGCGGCTCATTTTTCATCGTGTCTTTAAGTTAAAAACCGCTGCTCAAACATAGTTGCGCATAAAATTTGCAGGCAATGCGCTGTTCAAAAACCCCGCAATGTGTTACAGCAACGTGACCAAAAAACACATGACCGCCGGCCCTGCCGAACAGACAAAATCCGCCGCGCGCACATTGACGAACCGCCGGCGATTCCTCGACGCTTGCCGCTGCAAAGCTGTTGACCGCCCGCCGGTCTGGCTGATGCGGCAGGCCGGGCGCGCATTGCCGGAATATCGCAAGCTCAAGGCCAAACATTCCTTTCTCGAACTGGTTCGCACGCCCGAACTCGCCGCCGAAGTGACGCTCCAGCCAATCCGCCGGTTCGATTTTGACGCGGCGATTTTGTTCAACGACATCCTCGTTGTCGCCGAAGGTTTGGGACAAAAATATCACTTTGACGAAAATAACGGGATCCAAATGGACTTCGCTTTGCGCTCGACGGCTGACATAGCACGGCTCGACACAGCCGCGCTGGTCGAACGCCTGCAATACGTCCCGCGCGCATTAAAGCTCGTTAAAACTGCGCTTGGCGACCGCACAGCGCTCATCGGTTTCGCCGGTTCACCGTGGACGCTCGCCACGTTCATGATGGAAGGAGGCCGCGCCGAGCGTTACACCCGCGCGTTGACCCTGTTTCGTGAAAACCGAAAAACTTATTTCGCACTGGCCAAGAAACTTACTGTCGCCATTACCGCCTATCTCCAGATGCAAATCGCCGCCGGCGTGGATGCACTCCAGATTTTTGACAGCCACGGCGGGCATCTCGCGCCCGCGGAATTTCAAGAGGCTTCCGGCCGTTGGATGAAGGAAATTGTAGCGGCACTAAAAGGTAGGGCGGGATCTCCGAGCACGCCGCGCAAAATTTCGGCGCGGTCTCCGACCGCGCCCTACCTGTCAAACGACAAAGTTCCGATCATCGTTTTTTCGCCCGGCACACACAACAACTGGGACGACCTCCTCACCACCGGTGCGAACGTGCTGGGTATTGACTGGCAGTTTCCGCTGGCGCAAGCGCGCAAACTGCTGCCCGGCAACATCGGGCTCCAGGGAAACCTTGCGCCGGCGCTTTTGAGCGACGCCACGCCGGAAGTGGTCGCCGCAGAAACATCGCGGCTGCTTGAAGACATGCGTGGTCGCAAAGGTTATATTTTCAATCTCGGCCACGGCGTGCCGCCGGGGGCCAAACTGGGAAATATCACTGTGCTGGTTGAAACTGTTCGTGGTTTTAAATGAGCACGCTCAAAGTTGATCTCGACTTGGTGCAGAAATACAACGTGGCGGGGCCGCGTTACACGTCCTACCCGCCCGCCACGAAGTTCACCAACACGGTTGCATGGCCGGAACTGGCCGAAAAAATTTCCAGGAACAACCAGTCCGGGCGCGACCTTTCGCTCTATTTCCACATTCCATTTTGCGAGACACTCTGCTGGTTTTGTGGCTGCACCACCGCCATCACGCTCAACCACAAACAAGGCGACACCTACATCCGTTATCTTGAAAAGGAAGTCGCGCAGATGGCCAGGCTGCTCAATCCGCGACGCAAAGTCGTCCAGCTTCACTGGGGCGGCGGCTCGCCGACGTTTTTGTCGCCCGGCCAAATCCGCCGGCTTGGCGGCATCATCCACAAGCATTTTACGTTTTCAGATGACATCGAGGCCGGTGTGGAAATTGATCCGCGCCGTTTGACGCGCGAACACATCGTTGCCTTGCGCGAAATCGGCTTTAACCGCGCATCGCTCGGTGTGCAGGATTTTGAGCCGAAAGTGCAGGAAGCCGTTCATCGAATTCAACCGCGAGAGATGAACGAACAAGTGCTGGGCTGGACGCGTGAACTCGGCTTCAGTTCCGTCAGCTTCGACCTCATCTACGGCCTGCCGCATCAAACTGTCGAATCCTTCAACCGCACGCTCGACATCGTGCTCGAGATGAAACCCGACCGGCTCGCTGTTTTCAGCTACGCGCATGTGCCATGGATCAAACCCGCGCAAAAGATTCTGGAACAATCCCGCAATGCGGGACTGCCGACGCCCGAACTGAAATTGGAACTGCTCAAAAACGCCATCGAGCGTCTTACCGAAAATAATCGCTACGTTTACATCGGCATGGACCATTTTGCGCGGCCTGATGATGAGTTGGTGGCGGCACAACGCGCCAAAACCCTGCAACGGAATTTTCAGGGTTACAGCACCCGTGCTGGCGCGGACATTTATGCATTCGGCATGTCCGCCATTTCGCAAATTCCCGATGCCTACTGGCAGAATGAAAAGGAGCTGCCGGATTATTACGCTGCACTTGATGCCGGCAAAAACCCACTCGCCCGTGGATACTTCATGACCGACGAGGACAAAATCCGCCGCGAAACCATCATGCGCGTGATGTGCGACCTCTCGCTCGATTATGCCGCGATGTCGCAGAAGCTCGGCATCAACTTCGCGCAACACTTTGCCAACGAACTTGCTGCGCTCGCGCCATTTGAAGCCGACGGTTTGGTGCGTCGTTCGTCCTCGGGTCTCGAAGTCACTGACACCGGCCGCCTGTTCATCCGCAATATTGCAATGTGCTTTGACAACACCCTCGCGCCGGTGGGCGAGCGGAAACATTCGAGGACAATATGAAATCCGTCGCCATCATCGGGGCCGGCATCACGGGTTTGACCGCTGCATTTTACCTGAAACGCAAAGGCATTCCAGTCACGGTTTACGAAGCCGGCGAACGAGTCGGCGGCGTCATTAAATCCGTCCGGCAGGATGGTTATCTGGCCGAATTCGGGCCGAACACGATTCTCGAAACGTCGCCTAAAATCACTCAATTCATCCGCGACACGGGTTTGGAATCGCGACGAGTGAATTCTAACCCCAAGGCCGAAGCGCGTTATGTTGTCCGTTACAAACAGCCGATCGCGATGCCGTCGCCGATCGGTTTTTTTACGACGGAACTTTTCACCGCCAAAGCCAAGCTGGCTGTGTTGCGCGAACCGTTCGTGCCGCGTCGCCGGGACAAAAAAGAAGAAAGTGTTGCTGAGTTTGTTGTGCGCCGTCTGAATCAGGAATTTCTTGATCACGCCATTGACGCGCTGGTCGCCGGCGTTTATGCAGGTGATCCTTACAAACTGTCCCTGCCGCAGGCGTTTCCGAGGCTTGCCGAACTCGAATCGCGTTATGGTTCGCTCATCAAAGGCCAGATTTTCGGCGCGCGCGAACGCAAACGGCGCGGCGAAATTGCCAAAGACCGAGCGCCGAAATTTTCGTTCGACGAAGGCTTGCAGGTTTTGCCCGACGCGTTGCACGAACAGCTTGGCGACGCGGTAAAATTGAGCACGGCGGTTACAAAACTCACGCAAATGGAGGGTGGATGGCAGGTTTCGACTTCTTCGGGCGAAGGAGAACACAGTGCGGTGATTTATGCGGGCACGGCCCACAAATTGGCGGAGTTGAAGGTGATATTGGGTAGGGCCGCGCTGCCGCGCGGCCCAGAAATTGGGGCGGCGCAGCAGCACCGCCCTACCGATAAAATTGATTTTGCCGCGTTTTCCGAAATCCGTTATCCACCGGTGGCGAGCGTGGTTTTGGGTTTCCGGCGCAAGGATGTCAAACATCCATGTGAAGGTTACGGCATGTTGATTCCAAAAATCGAAGGCTTCAAAATTCTTGGCACGATTTTTTCATCGTCACTGTTTCCAAACCGCGCGCCTGCCGGACATCTCACGCTCACGAGCTACATCGGCGGCGAGCGGCAGCCGGAACTCGCATTGTTGCCGCCGGACAGACTTGTCGCAATGACGCGTGAGGATTTGCGCGTGCTGCTCGGTGTCAATGGCGAGCCGACGTTTCGGTTCACCGTGCTTTATCCCAAGGCAATCCCGCAATATAACGTCGGCTACGGTCGCTATCGCGAATGGATGAATGAAATCGAAAACAAGGCCGCCGGACTTTTTTTTGCCGGCCACTATCGTGACGGCGTTTCACTGGGCGATTCGATTATGTCCGGTTGTAACATTACAGTGCGCGTGGAAAAATTTCTGAAAACCAGATGAGCAAAGGCGTTTTGCTGGTTAATCTTGGTTCGCCGGATTCGGCGTCCGTCGGCGACGTGCGGCGTTACTTGCGCGAATTTTTGATGGACAGGCGCGTGATGGACACGCCGTGGCTGTTGCGCGCGTTCATTGTTGGCATGATTCTCATCAGGCGGCCGAAGCAATCCGCCGAGGCTTATCGCAAAATTTGGATGCCCGAAGGTTCGCCGCTCATCGTCACAAGCAGACACATTCAAGCTGAATTGCAAAAGCATGTAAACGCGCCGGTTGAACTGGCGATGCGGTATCAGAATCCGTCCATTCCCAACGCGATTCGGAAATTGCGCGAGCGCGGCGTGGACGAACTGTTTTTAATTCCACTGTTTCCGCACTACGCAATGCCGAGCTACGAATCCGCCGTCGAGCGCGTAAAGAAAGTCGCGGTCAAACTGGCGCCGCAAATGCGAATTGTCGTGCAGCCGCCGTATTTTGATTCACCGGATTACATCACGGCGCTGGTGGCGAGCGCGGAAAATGGTTTACGACAAGGCTATGACCATTTGCTGTTCAGTTTTCACGGCATGCCGGAGCGGCAAATCAAAAAAACCGACCCGACGGGCTGTCATTGTCTGGTGAAGGAAAATTGCTGCGAAGTTGCCAGTCCGGCGCACGCCACGTGTTATCGCGCGCAGTGTTTTAAAACCGTCGCCGCATTTGTAAAGCAGGCCGGCGTGCCCGCCGGAAAATTTTCCGTGTCGTTTCAATCCCGTCTTGGCCGCGACCCGTGGCTGAAACCCTACACGGATTTTGAACTCGCGGCGCTGCCGAAACGCAGCGTCAGAAAACTGCTGGTCATTTGCCCGGCATTCGTTTCGGATTGTCTGGAAACACTGGAAGAAATCGGCATTCGCGGGCGCAAGACGTTTTTGTCCGCGGGCGGAAAGGAATTCGCGCAAATTCCGTGTCTGAACGGGCATCCGCTCTGGATTGCGGCGCTGGAGAAAATAATCAGGCGATTTTTATCCTGAAACGGCGGCTCACTCCTCCGGTTTGGAACCTTTGGTGAAAAAGACAAACGGCAGTTTCACCGTTACCGGCAGAAACTTTAAAAACCCCTTTTTCTTTGGTTTTTCACCGCCGGCGATGCGCTTGCACTTGTGGCCGCAAAGCGGGCAGAGAAACAGCAGGGGGCCGCCTTTGCGCTGGAGCACGCGCACACAACTGCCGCACATGACTTCTTTGCAGTGCGTGCATTTATAAGCAACCTGCACGCGCGGGTGGCGGGGGCACAGCATCGCGCCGCCTTCCAACATCACCGGCGGCTTCGGACGCTCTCGTTCAAACTTCGGAATCGCAACCTTGACATCGGTGTTTTCAACAAACAATTCCACGTCGCCCAGATTCACCGTCTGGCCCGGAAGCAGCCGCGCCTCTTTGACCGGCTTGCCGTTGACGAATGTGCCGTTTGTCGAATTGCAATCGCGAATCATCACGCCGTCATTTGACAACACCAACTCGCAGTGCGCGAAAGACACGGTGGAATGTTCAATGGGAAAATCGCAGTCCGGGTCGCGCCCGACGTGATTGACGCCGAGGCGCAATTCCAACGTCCGGCCTTTCAAATCCTCTGTCTTGATGAGAAGTCTGGCCATAATTCCTCTAAATCCAGTCTGACTTTGCACACTTGGGGAATGGAAGTCGAGCGGAAAATAAACCCATTCTGGTGGCGCGATGATTCGCGTCACATTTTTTCAATACCGGGTGACCCGGCGGCCTATTGCAATTCATTTTTCATAATCCCAATCCTGCTCTTAACCGTAATCGTCGGGCAAATCGGATTAAGATTATGAAATGGTTCAACGCGAGAACGTCAGGCCTATCACGCCAACGACGGCGACGAGACCGCCGACAAGCGAACGTGTGGTGATTTTTTCACCTTCAAAAACGCGCGCCAGGGGCAGCATGATAATGGGCGTCGTGGCGATGATGGCGGTGACAATGCCGGTGGGCGTGTTTTCGAGCGCCCATTGCATGCAACTCACGCCGACCGTCTGGCCAGCAAGGCTGTTGGCCACGACCCATGGCCAAAGGCGACGCCATTTCTCCAGCGAAATCTGAAAACTTTTTGATTCAAGTACGCTGCCGTGCGCATGAGCGCTGCGCCATTTCACAATCAATAAAAGAATGCCCAGCGCAATCACACCGCCGCCGACGCGCTGATAACCAGTCGTACCGGGGTCGGGATGTTGTCCCGCCGCGTGTGCGACAGCGTAGGCTTTGCGGCTCAACACCGCACCCAGCGCGCCGCCAAGCGCCGCAACGACGGCGTATAAAATTCCAACGAGCATCCGGCGCGGCGCAATTTTTAAATGATCGCCCGGCGCGAGCGCGACGGCCACGCCGACTAAGATGACCGCGATGCAAAACAATTCGGCGCCGGTCAACGTGGTTTTCAGCCAAAGCAATTCGATGACCATGGCAAATGGCACGGTGAGGCATTGCGTGAGCAAAACCGTCCGGCGGCTGCCGAGTCGCGGTAACGCCTGGAAAAAGCCGCTGTCGCCCAGGCCGATGCCCGCCAAGCCGCTCAAAACAAAAATGGGAAACGCGTTACCTTCAAAACCGGTGCCGAAAGTGTTCGCCCAAATGGCGAGGAAACCGGTTGCCAGACAGGCACGCCAAAAATTGGCTTCCACGCCGCCGATTTGCGTGGACGTGCGATGGCCGCAAATTGCGGAAATGGAAAACAACAGCGTGGTCAAAAGCGCGGCGAGCATGGAACACGCGTGGGATTACAGTTGATCGTAATACTCGTCCGGGGCGATGTCACCGGCGTCTTCGGCTTTCACACCGCTTTCCTCGGGAATTTCGCCGTTTTCCTCGGAAATTTTGGCGATGTCCGGCTCAACCAAGAGCTTGTTCCTGTCCTTCTTGGAAACTCGTTTGATGCGAAAATGTCCGGTAGCGTCTGATTCGAGAATGCCGCGTCCCACCATGCGAAGGAGAGCCTGCATGGCCCATTCCGGTTCTTCCTGGAACCGCTGCTTGCTCCCAGCGCGACGGCAAATTTCGCGCATGGCAACAAACTGACCTCTCCATGATTTCAGGAAACGAAAAATATCACGCTCATCCGCATCCATGGCATGAAACTGGCAAAATACACCGGCGGAGTCGAACAATTAAAGTGCCAGCCATCCACCTTTGCACCACGGCAATCTTTTTGACACCGCATTTGCGCGCCGCCTTGCGCTGACGCGTCTCGCCAGCGCGCTCGGCAACATCAACATGGGCCATTTCATTCCCGACTACACCGCATATGAAGAATTGTTGAGCGTGTTCAAGGCGTTCACGCCCATCCCGATTCTGCTCCGCGCCGGGGACAGCTACAAAATTTCGTCTGCCGATTTGAAGGAGGAAATTCTCGGACGCGGCTTGAGCGCGCTGCTCGTCAGCAATCCGTGCAATCCCACCGGCCAGCTCATGGAAGGCAAAGAACTCGCCGTGTGGTGCGACCTCGCACGCGAGTGCCAGTGCTCGATAATCTTCGACGAATTTTATTCGCACTACATTTACACCAGCGCAAATCCGGAGAAACCGAAAATGGTTTCCGCCGCCGAATTCGTCGAGGACGTGGAACGCGACCCGATTGTCGTTGTGGACGGCCTGACGAAAAACTGGCGTTATCCCGGCTGGCGCATTAGTTGGACACTCGGTCCAAAGGCCGTGATTGAAGCCATTGCGAGCGCCGGTTCGTTTCTTGACGGCGGCGCGAACCATCCGTTCCAAAACGCCGCGCTGACGCTGCTCGATCCCAGGAATGCCGAACAGGAAACGCTCGCCATCCAAAAACATTTCAGACGCAAACGCGCGCTGCTGTTGAAACGGCTCAAGGCATTGAACATCGGCGTGGACGTCGCGCCCGCTGGCGCGTTTTATGTTTGGGCGAACCTCGCGCGCCTGCCCGTGCCGCTCGACGACGGCATGAATTTTTTCCGGGAAGGCTTGAAGGAGAAAGTCATCGTCGTGCCGGGTGTGTTTTTCGACGTGAACCCCGGCAACCGCCGCGCCACCGCGCGCTACAAAAATTACTGCCGCATCAGCTTCGGCCCGGAAATTGAAAAATTGGAACTCGGCCTCAATGCCTTCGAACGCGTCATCGCGAAGTTCAAATGAAATGGTAGAGACGGCTCGTCCACCCTCCGCGGTAACTGCTACGGAGGACGGGCCGAGCCGTCCGTTGGGAAACGGAATTTCCGCTGGACGCGCGGGCCGCGCGTCCCTACCGCAGAAAGATTGTGCTTCCGTTTTTACTTTTCCATTTTTCCATTCACCTTCATCCTGACGGCGTGAAGTTGTCCGCCACAGAAATCCGCAACGCCGTCCAAGCTGCCTTGGCCGAAGACATCGGCAGCGGCGACGCCACGACGCTCGCCACCGTGCCCGAAACCGCAACGGCCAAAGCCGTCATGCGCGCGCGCGAACCGCTCGTCGTAGCCGGACTCGATTTCGCCGAAATCGCGTTTCGCGAACTTTCGACCGCCGTCAAAATTGAACGCCTGGCAAAAGACAGCCAGCGCACAGGCAATGACGAAATTCTGCTGAAGATTTCCGGCCCGGCGCGCGCGATTTTGAGCGCCGAGCGCGTCGCGCTGAATTTTGTTCAGCAGCTTTCCGGCATCGCCACGCTCACCGCGCAATTCGTGGACGCCGTTAAAGGCACTCGCGTACAGATTCTCGACACGCGCAAAACCACGCCCGGCGGACGGCGATTTGAAAAATACGCCGTCACGTGCGGTGGCGGGGAAAATCACCGGATCGGCCTCTACGATATGGTTCTCATCAAGGACAATCACCTCGCTGTCCCGCAAATACGGGACGCCATGCCCAATGCCATCGCCGCTGCCGTCCGGCGCGCACGCGAAAAATTTCCGCAACTAAAAATCGGGGTCGAAACCGACACGCTGGAGCAGGTCGAGCAGGCTGCCGACGCGGGCGCGGACGTCGTTTTGCTCGACAACATGAATCCGGTGCAGTTGCGGCTCGCGGTGCAAAAAATCAAAGGCCGCGCGAAGACCGAAGCCAGCGGCGGCATAAACATTGCAAATGTCCGCGCCATTGCCGGAACGGGTGTTGATTTTATTTCCGTCGGCGCACTCACTCACGCCGCGCGCGCGGTGGACATTGGCCTGGATTTTACAAACGAATGAAGAAGGAAGAAGGCGGAATGAAGAAACGGCTGCTGGATTGCCCATTGCTGGATTCTTTTCTGCATTCTTCATTCTGCCTTCTGCATTTTGAATGACAACGGACGCAAAAATCCTTTCGGCGTTGCGCACTAATCCCGACGGTGTGTCAGGCACTGAACTCGCGGAGAAATTGCGCATCAGCCGGGCGGCGATTTGGGCGCGCATCGAGGAATTACGCCACCTCGGCTACGACATCGAGGCCGGACCGCATTTTGGCTACCGGCTCATTGGCGTCCCGGACGTGCTGCACGCGGACGATTTGCTCGCGCGCCTCTCCGAAACGAAAATCATTGGCCGCGACGTCCGCGTGTTCGAGCAGACGACTTCGACAAATGACGTGATTGAAAAGCTCGCACGCGACGGCGTGAAAGAAGGCGTCGTCGTTTTTGCAGAATCGCAAACAAAAGGCCGCGGACGGCTTGGACGAAAGTGGATTTCTCCCGCGCACAAAGGGCTTTGGTTTTCCCTTTTGCTCCGACCCGACTTGCGTCCGCAGGAAGCGACACAGTTGACGGTCGCTTCCGCAACGGCCCTGTGCCGCGCCATCCACTCCGAAACCGGTTTGAACCCCGAAATCAAATGGCCGAATGATATTTTGGTTCACGGGAAAAAAGTCGCGGGCATCCTGACGGAAATGAGCGCGGAGTTGGACAGGGTCCAGCATGTCATTCTCGGCATCGGCGTAAATATGAATATGAGCGCGGGTGAATTTCAGCCGGAACTGCGCAAGCTCGCAACGTCCCTTAAAATTGAGTCAGGCAGAGCCATTTTGCGGGCGGACCTGGCAACGGCGATTTTGTATGAACTGGATCGCAACTACGCGCGCGTTTGCGCCGGCGGATTTGCAGCGATCGCGGACGAATGGGAGGCGCATTGCACGACCATTGGCCGCGATGTAACGATCCAAATCGGCGAACGCCGCCTTCGCGGCCGGGCCGAATCGCTCAGCGACGAAGGCGCGCTGTTGCTGCGCACGGAGCATGGACATCTTGAATCCATCATCGGCGGGGATGTGACGTTGGAGAAATGAATGGAGTCAAATGAGTTAAATAGGTTAAATAAGTTGTCGGGAATGCAACACTGACTGACTCATTTAACCCATTTAACTTATTTAACCATTAGATGCTTTTGCTATTCGACATCGGCAATACGCACACGCACATCGGTCTGGCCAATGACCGCCGCGTGCTGCGCCAAATCAACGTTCCCACACGCGAATGGTTTGGTGGCAACGCCAAAACGCGCGTAGCCAGACTTGTCGGCGCAAAAAAAATCGAAGGCGTGATTTTGTGCAGCGTCGTGCCGCGCGCGACGCCGTTTGTCCGCAAAATTGTGCGCGCACTTTGGAATTTGGACGCGCTCGAACTCACGCCGAAAACTGTGCGCGGTGTGGGCATTGATTATCCAAAACCAAATTCAATCGGCCCGGATCGTCTGGCAAACGCGGTCGCCGCGCGGCATCACTTTGGCGCGCCGGTGGTGGTGGTGGACTTTGGCACAGCGGTGACATTCGATGTTGTGAACGCGCACGGCAATTATGTCGGCGGCATCATCACGCCCGGCCTCGCGGCCATGACGGATTATCTGCACGAGAAAACGGCACTGCTGCCGCGCATCAAGATTCGCGAAATGAGCGGCGTCATCGGTAAAAGCACCGAACAGGCAATGTTAATCGGCACAGTGCATGGCTATCGCGGGCTCGTTCGCGAATTGATTGCCGAGTTGAGGCGCGAGTTGAAGGCGAAGCATTTACCGGTCGTCGCCACAGGCGGCTGCGCGGGATTGATTGCGGCGAAATTAGCCGAAATTACCGCCGTAGAACCGAACCTGACGCTTGAGGGGTTGCGTCTTGTCTGGCAGGCAAAAGTCCAAAGTTCCATGTTCAATGTCTAAAGTCATTCCATTGTCCGAAAGCCGTGACTTTGGGTTTTGAACTGTAATGCTTCATTCCGCGATTGCTCCTCCGCTCTATTTTCCGCAGAATCCCCGTCTCTATGTCGAGCAGCCGCAGACAATATCCGTTTCATTTGATCGAACCCAAATGGCGGAAATTTTGGGGTAAGCAACAGACATTTCGTGCGTGGAATCCCGGCGATGAAATCCCAGCGAAGCATCCGTTTGCGCAACGCCACAATCTCTCCGGCAAGGCAGCTGCGACGAAGCTGCCCAAGAAATTTTACATCCTCGACATGTTTCCTTATCCGAGCGGCGCGGGTTTGCACGTCGGACATCCTGAAGGTTACACCGCCACGGACATTTTGGCGCGATACAAACGCGCGCTCGGTTTCAACGTGCTGCATCCGATGGGTTGGGACGCCTTTGGCCTGCCCGCCGAGCAATACGCCGTCAAGACCGGCCAGCATCCGCGCAAGGCCGCCGAGGCCAACATCGCCACTTTCAAGCGGCAGATTCAATCGCTTGGTTTCAGCTACGATTGGTCGCGTGAACTCGCCACTAGCGACCCGGGTTATTTCAAATGGACGCAATGGATTTTCCTCAAGCTTTACAACAGTTACTTTGATCCTTATTGGAGAAAAGCCACCCCGATTGAAATTCTAGAGGATGCACTCTCAGAAAACCCAAGGCGAAAAAGTGAATGGCAGGACAACATTTATCTAGCCGATCTCAATTCCGTAAAACTCCGTGAAAAGGAAAAATTTGACAGTGCCTACCTGGTCAGCTGCAAACGCTTAGCATACGTGACTAAAGCGCCCGTTTGGTGGTGTGAACAATTGGGAACTGTGTTGGCTAACGAAGAAGTCGTGGACGGTAAAAGCGAAGTAGGTGGTTTCCCGGTAATTCGTAAGCCAATGCGCCAATGGATGCTTCGTATCACTGAATACGCCGAACGCCTGTTGCAAGACCTCGATACAATTGACTGGAGTGATTCACTCAAGGAAATGCAACGGAATTGGATTGGCCATAGCAAAGGTACAGAAGTGGACTTTGAAGTAGAAAAATCGGTAATCCCTGGTTCCCCAGCCGAAACGATTCGTGTTTTCACTACCAGACCAGACACTTTGTTCGGTGCAACCTACATGGTACTTGCTCCCGAGCACGCGTTGATCGATCGAATGAAGAGAAGTGGCGTTATTCCGACCAACTGGCCGGAAGGCACTCGCAAGGAATGGACGGGGGACGCGGAAAACCCAAACGACGCAATCACTGCGTACCAATGGACGGCATCTATCAAGTCTGACCTTGAACGCACCGAATTGGCGAAAGAGAAAACAGGCGTGTTCACCGGAGGATTTGCTATCAATCCGGTCAATGGCGAAAAAATTCCGATTTGGATCGCGGATTACGTTCTGGCGAGCTACGGCACGGGCGCCATCATGGCTGTGCCAGCACACGACACCCGCGACTTTGAGTTCGCCACAAAATTCAATCTGCCCATCGTGCAAGTTGTCCAGCCGCCCGATCCAAAAACCGATTGGCACGGTTTCGTGGATGACGGCACATCGGTGAACTCGACCGGACCCGAGGTTTCCATCACCGGCCTGCCGACGTCTGAAGCCAAAAAGAAAATCACCGCTTGGCTTGAGTTAAAAGGTTTCGGCAAGAAGGCCATTAATTACAAACTCCGCGACTGGCTGTTCAGCCGTCAACGTTACTGGGGCGAGCCGTTCCCGATTATTTGGAAAAAGGACGCCGCTGGAAATCTTTACCACGAGGCATTGCCTGAAAGTGCGTTGCCGGTGGTTCCACCGAAACTCGACGATTACAAACCCACGCCCGACGGCCAGCCACCGTTGGCACGCGCGAAGGATTGGGTGAACGAAATCAAAAATGCACAGCGCGAAACGAATACCATGCCACAATGGGCCGGCAGTTGCTGGTATTATCTCCGTTATCTCGATGTGAAAAATCCAAACGCATTCGTCAGCAAGGAAGCTGAGAAATACTGGATGGGAACGGTAGGGCGCGCTGTCCCCAGCGCGCCGCGGCCGGCTGGGACAGCCGGCCCTACCCCCGGCGTTGACCTATACGTTGGAGGAACCGAGCACGCTGTCCTGCATCTGCTCTACGCCCGATTCTGGCACAAAGTTTTGTTCGACCTTGGTTACGTCTCGACACCGGAACCATTTTTCAAGCTCGTCAATCAGGGACTGATTCTCGGCGAAGACGGCCAGAAGATGTCGAAGTCGCGCGGCAACGTCGTGAACCCGGACGACATTCTCAAGGAATACGGCGCGGATGCCTTCCGCCTTTACGAAATGTTCATGGGACCACTGCGGGATTCCAAGCCATGGAGCACAAAAGGCGTCGAGGGCGTGTATCGTTTTCTGGGCCGCGTATGGCGTTTGTTCGTGAATGAAAAAAGCGAAACGGAATTTGAACAGGCGGAGACAACCACAAACCCGGGCTTCGCCAGAGGCTCCGCCGAGGCGAGGGCACAAAGACACAAAGAATTGTTGGATTTAATCAAATCGAGTTCAAGCATCAAGGACGTGCAACCGACACCGGCGCAGTTGAAGACACTTCACGCGTGCATCAAGAAAGTCACCGAAGACCTCGATGGAATGCGTTTCAACACGGCGATTTCAGCGATGATGGTTTTTGTGAACGACGCGATGACGTGGGAAACAAAACCGGTTTCCGTGCTGCGGGATTTCCTGATTTTGCTCCAGCCCTTTGCACCGCACTTGGCGGAAGAGCTGTGGGAAAAGCTGTCCACAGTCCGCAGTCCGCAGTCCATAGTCGGTACGCCCGCGAATAAAACAACTGTGGACTCGGGACTCGGGACTATGGACTCTTTGTCTTATCGGCCGTGGCCAAAGTTTGACCCCGCTCTGCTCATCGAGGACACGCTGGAAATTCCTGTGCAGGTCAATGGCAGGCTGCGCGACGTGATCAAAGTCCCGGCCAACGCCGACAACGCCACGCTTGAAGCCGCCGCGAAAGCATCCGAAAAAGTGAAGCCGTTCCTTGAAGGCAAAACAATCAAGAAAGTCATTGTCGTGCCGAAAAAGCTGGTGAACATTGCAGTTGGCTGATGTTTCAACCTTTTTCCCCGCCAGCCAGAATCGTCTGAAAATGCGGTGGCGATTCTTCGCGGGCGACGACGCTGATTTCAATTTTCTTGAAGCGCGCGCTTTCGAGCCAGCGATGCAAATCGCTTTCGGCGAACCCCAGCCAATGGTCGCCGTAAAGCTCGCGAGCCTTCTCAAAATTGTGCCTGAGCAAATCGAGAATCATGATTTGCCCGCCTCTCTTGAGGATTTTGTGCGCGCTGCAAATCGCCTTGGCGGGGTCTTCAGCATGATGCAACGCCTGGCTTAAAATCACGAGATCAACGCTGTTCGGTTCAATCGGCGGGTTTTGCAGGTTGCCGAGACGGAATTCCAGATTTTTCAGTCCGTTCTTTTTTGTCTTTGCCACGCCGAACGCAACGATTTTTTCCGAATTATCCACGGCGATGACTTTTTTGCAGCGGCGCGCGAGCAGTTCACTCAACAAGCCTTCACCCGCGCCGAGGTCGGCGACAACCAGCGGTGGCAGAATCCGCAGCAGCAAATGCCCGAACGCCTGCCACGAACGCCCCGGGCCATAAACGCGGTCGAAGCGTCCGGCGATTTGATTGAAAAAAACCTGCGCCTGTTCGTGGCGGCGGGCGAGGATGCGCTTGAGATTGATCTCATCGCCGGCGTGTTCGGGTAATTCCCCCGCGCCGCGAATGGCGAGCTGGATGAATTCGCCGGTGGCGTTGTCGGTGCGCGGATTTAATTTGTAAAACGTCCGTTTGCCGTCGCGCCGCGATTGCACCAGCCCCGAATCCTGCAGCAGGCCGAGATGCGTGGAGATGCGCGACTGGCCGAGCCGCGTGATCTCCTGCAGCTCGTTCACGGACATCTCGTCCCGCTCCAGCAGCGCGACAATGCGCAGCCGTGTGGGATCGGACAAGGCCCGCAATGATTTCAGTGTCGAAAACATGTTTGTTCTGCGCGTCCAATTTATTTTAAGAAACGGTTTGACGCGCTGTCTTTTTCTTATATCATCTTATCTTGATACGTCAATATGACATTTGAACCCAATTATCCATGAGTAAAAATTTTATCTTCTCCTCCGAGTCCGTCGGCGAGGGCCATCCGGACAAGGTTTGCGATACCATTTCCGATTACGTACTGGACGCCTGTCTCGCGCAGGACAAGTTCAGCCGCGTCGCCTGCGAGACTTATGCCAAGAGCAACTTCGTCGTGGTCGGCGGCGAAATCACGACAAAGGCGAAGCCCGATTTCAACGCCATCGCGCGCCAGGCCATTCGCGACATCGGTTATACGCACGACGACGACGTGTTTCACGCAGACAAGGTGCTCATCATGAACGCCATCACGTCCCAGTCACCGGACATCAAGCAGGGCGTGGACGCGCGTGCCGCCGATGGCAAGGCCACTGCCGAACAAGGCGCCGGCGATCAGGGATTGATGTTCGGTTACGCCACAAACGAGACGCCGGAACTCATGCCCGCCCCCATCATGTATGCGCATAGACTCGGTTGGAAACTCACAGTCATCCGCAAGAGTGGCAAAGTGAAATGGTTGCGGCCGGACGCCAAGTCGCAGGTCTCCGTCCGATATGTGAACGATCAACCTGTCGAGATCACCAATGTTGTCATCTCCACCCAGCACAGCGCGGACGTGAAGCACAAGACCATCAAGGAATTTTGCATCGAGGAAGTGATCAAGAAGACGCTTCCCAAACGCCTGCTGACGAAAAATACCGTCTTCCTCGTCAATCCGACCGGTCGTTTTGTCGTCGGCGGACCGCAAGGCGACACCGGTTTGACCGGACGCAAGATCATTGTGGACAGCTACGGCGGCATGGGCCGCCACGGCGGCGGCTGCTTCAGCGGCAAAGACCCGAGCAAGGTGGACCGCAGCGCGGCTTACATGGGCCGTTACGTGGCCAAGAACATCGTTGCGGCGGGCATCGCCACAAGCGCGGAGATTCAATTTGCCTACGCCATCGGTTATCCCGACCCCGTCAGTGTTTGCATCAACACCTTTGGCACTGCGGTTGACGGCATCACGGACGAGCAGATCGAGAAAGCCGTGCGCGAAGTGTTCAGCTTCAAGCCCGCGAGCATCATCAAACAACTCAACCTGCTCCGCCCGATTTACCGCAAGACGACCAATTATGGCCACTTCGGCAAGAACGATCCTGATATTACCTGGGAACGCACAGATAAAGTTGAGGCGCTGAAAAAAGCGTTATGAGAAAGTTTTCAGTTTTCAGTTTCAAGTTTTCAGACTGAAAACTGAACACTGAAAACTAGGAACTTAAAAATGGCCTATCAATCGTTTGAGAAACTGGACGTATGGAAAAGAGCATGCCGACTCGCCGTGGAAGTCAGTCGCGCATTGCGCGATTCGAAGCAGTATGCATTACGAGACCAAATGCAACGGGCGACGATTTCCATTCCCTCGAACATTGCCGAAGGCGCGGAACGTGACAGCCGGCAGGATTTCATCCGCTTTCTGCGGATTGCCAAAGGCTCTGCCGCCGAGTTGCGCACTCAATGTTACATTGCCAAGAAACTTGAATTAATCGCCAAAACTGACGCGGACGAATTTATCCAAGAGACAAAGGAATTGTCAGCTATGTTGCAGGGCTTGATCCGCTCATTCGAAAAGACTGAAAACTGAAAACTTGAAACTGAAAACTATGAGCAACGTTAAACTTTCTCCCACCCGTGCAATGACTGCCAAGCACGATTACTCCGTCAAAGACATCTCCCTCGCCGACCTCGGTCGGCGCGAAATCGAAGTCGCCGAACAGGAAATGCCCGGCCTCATGTCCGTGCGCGCCAAATACGGCCCGCAAAAGCCGCTCAAAGACGTGCGCATCTCCGGCTCGCTGCACATGACCATCGAAACCGCGGTGCTCATCGAGACGCTTATCGAGTTGGGCGCTTCGGTGCGCTGGGCGAGCTGCAATATTTTTTCGACACAGGACCAGGCTGCCGCCGCGATTGCCAAAGCCGGCATCCCAGTGTTCGCCTTCAAGGGTGAGTCACTCGAAGAATATTGGGAATTTACGCTCGCCGCGCTCACGCATCCCGGCAACAAAGGCCCGCAACTCGTCGTGGACGATGGTGGTGACGCGACGCTGCTCATTCACAAAGGCTACGAACTGGAGGACGGCGACAATTGGGTCAACACACCGGCCGCCTCGCGCGAAGAGCAAGTCATCAAAAATTTGTTAAAGCGTGTGTTCAAGGAACGTCCCGGTTTCTGGCACAACGTCGTGAAGGATTGGAAAGGCGTTTCCGAAGAAACGACTACCGGCGTGCATCGCCTCTATCAGATGCTCGAAGCCGGCAAACTCCTCGTGCCCGCCATCAACGTCAACGACTCCGTCACCAAGTCCAAGTTCGACAACCTCTACGGCTGCCGCGAATCCCTCGCCGACGGACTCAAACGCGCCCTTGGCGTGATGATTGCCGGCAAAACCGCCGTGGTTTGCGGTTATGGCGACGTTGGCAAAGGCAGCGCGCATTCACTGCGCGGATTCGGCTGTCGTGTCATTGTCACCGAGATTGACCCCATCAACGCGCTGCAGGCCGCGATGGAAGGGTTCGAAGTCACGACCATCGAAGAAACGCTTGGCCGGGCCGATATTTACGTCACCGCCACCGGCAACTGCGACGTCATCACGCTGGAGCACATCCTCAAGATGAAAGACCAGGCCATTGTTTGCAACATTGGCCATTTTGATAATGAAATCCAGGTGGACCGGCTCAACAACGCGCCAGACATTCACAAGGTCAACATCAAGCCGCAGGTGGACCGCTACGATCTGCCCGGCGACCGCAGCATTTACCTGCTCGCAGAAGGCCGGCTCGTGAATCTCGGTTGCGCCGAAGGCCATCCGAGTTTCGTCATGTCGAACTCGTTCACGAACCAAATCCTCGCGCAACTCGACCTTTGGAAGAACAAAGACACCTACAAAGTCGGCGTTTATCGTCTGTCCAAGAAATTGGATGAGGAAGTCGCTCGTCTACACCTCGAAAAAATCGGCGTGAAGCTGACGAAGCTCACCAAGAAACAAGCCGATTACATCGGCGTGCCGCTTGAAGGACCTTACAAGCCGGAACATTACCGGTATTGAAATTACGATTCCCGAATTTCGAATGACGAATCAAGGCGAATGGAAGCCCGTTCGTCCTTTTTGTTTGCTAGAACAAACCGGCAAAAAAAGGAAACACCGATTCATGAACAGAATTGGTTATAGTTAATTTCGAAATAAACCCGTTTTTTGCACATGTGTTTCCGTAACTGTATTTGTTCCCCCATCCAAAAGTGTTACGTGAAAAACGGCCTCCGCCGAATCATCCGTGAATTTATTCCCGCGCTCATCGGTCAAATTCCAATGCTCCTCAATCACGCCATTCGTTGTGCTGCCCGTGATTGTTTTTATGTGTTTTCCAGAAAATGTGCGCAATTCGATACTATAAGAAACATTCGTCTTGGGCACTCTGGCGTAAAGAATGGCCTTGTTACCAGTGAATCCGGAATAGAAAGAATCAAATTGCATAACATTGCTGGAATAGAACGGCATAATTGGACCTCTGGCCCGTAACACGCGCGTCCCGGAAGCTCCGCCCAACAATAATTCCGCCTGGAGTTGGTGTGGTCCGGGGGGATTATATATCGTGTTCCAAACGAGAAGACAATTGCCATTGATGGCGTTATTAGTCCAAACAGTCGAGACATAACTATCATCCACGAATAAGCTCAGTCTGTAAGGTATGTCGAGTTTAGGATTATTATTTCGTAATTCTTGCAGTAAGTTGTACGAAATTGGCACTTCAAAGGTCGCAATATCCGGTTCTTCACCGGTAATCACCTGCTTAAGCTTTAGAATGTTTGTGGGGGCAACCGAATTTGCTCCAAGTACTTTCAACCATTGGTTCATTGTGCGGCCTTCAACAGTCCGTTCTTTTGGGCCATATAAAACGAAAAACGCTGCACATCCGATAAGAACTATAACTATAGCACCTGCTAAATATAGAAGTTTCTTTTTCATTCGATTAATTTCTATTTTTTGTAATAAGGAGATAGATCATGCCCCGGTTCCAAGGAAGATGACGTGCTTTCCAGTTTTCAATTCGAGATATCTAAATCCGATTTTTTACTCAAATCCAGTATTAAAACCTGGAAGGCACTGCTTCGTAAGTGTCGAAAAATTTCGTTTCAAAACGGAAAATCACCGGTGGATTTTGGCAAGACCGCTTTCGGTTCGATGATTTTCTTCGCCAGACTGTGTTTGCGGTAGCCAGCTACTTTGATTGCTTTGTTGGGTAGGGCCGGGCAGACGAACTCGCACGCGCCGCAACCAATGCACAGATCCTTGTTCAATGATGGCAGGCGGAGATTGTTGATGTAGGGGACGGTGGACACGGCTTTTGTGGGGCAATGTTCGGAACAGGCGGCGCAGTCGGTGCCGTTTGTCAATACCACGCACCGGTCCGGGTAAAAATTCGCCTCGCCGATTTTGGTTAAATGTTTTGTGGCTAAATCGAGCAGATCAATCGCGCCGTCCGGGCAAACTTCGCCGCATCGCACGCAGTCGAAGTTGCAGAAGGCAACATTGAAATCCATGTGCGGCTTCATGATTCCAAGGAACCCATATTCCCCGAATGCCGGTTGCAGCACACCGGTCGGACATTCGCTGATGCACAAATGGCAGGCTATGCAACGGTCAAGAAACCGTTCCACACTCGCCGACC
This sequence comes from Verrucomicrobiota bacterium, assembly GCA_049517655.1. GTDB lineage: Bacteria > Verrucomicrobiota > Verrucomicrobiia > Limisphaerales > UBA11358 > UBA11358. Next base: position 658,444 of record JBEKRQ010000002.1, read on the forward strand.
CCGGCGGACAAATGCCAGGGGAAAAATTTTCGGCAGATTTGGTTTTCCCATCACTTAATTTTTCACTCGCGAGCAAAACGCGGCCGATGCCCACCGTTCCGGCAATGCCAAGCATGGTTTTTGAGATGAACGCGCGCCGTTGTGGATCGCGCACCATGTCAGGAGCGGGAGTTGAAATCGAAGTCTCTGCAGCCCAGGCAAAGTGATAACCGATGCCATGTTCTGTGCAGACATTCATGCAATTGTAACACGCCACACAACGGGAGAAATCAATCGCACCGGCAGACAAATCAATGCACTGTGCCTTGCAGGCTTTCACGCACGCGGCGCATTTTGCACAGGCGCTTTTCTCAATCTGCAATCGGAATGCCGCGCGCTTTGAGAGCCAGCCCAGCAACGTGCCGAGGGGACAGAGCGTGTTGCAGTAGAGCCGCCCGCCAATCACAACCAACACAGGGAGCAGGACAAGGAGAATTACCGATTCATGAAGTGCGCCCGCACTTGCCCAGTGCGGCTGGACGCGAAAAAGTCCGTGCCAACCAATCGCGTCCGCCAAACCGACGACAAAATTGTTCGCCAGGACGACGATTGGCCGGAAAATGTCCGATGTGACGCGGCCGAAGTTGCTGTAAGGGTCGATCGACGCCAGAGCGAAACCGCCCCAGCCGGCCACAGCCGCGATGATGGTCGCCCACAAAAACGTTTGTCTCAACCATGTGTGAGGTCGTGAATAAGACGCGGGTTTGGATTTTCGTTTCACCCATTTTGTCAGGCGATCGATGACGTCCTGCAAAATTCCCAACGGACAAATTGCCGAACAATAAACACGCCCTACAGCCAGCGTGACGATGGCGATGATGATGCAGGCCAGCGATAAACTCGCACCGGTGAGCAGCGCGACCAGCGAAGGGACGAATTGAATTTCGCCCAACCAGTGGCCGATTTTCCACGGAACCAGTTCCCGAAAATCAACAAACGCCGCAGTGAGCGCAGCAAACACTGCCACCGCCACCACGACCCGTAACCATTTCAGAAGTTTGGGCGGCACAGCTTCATGCCAGCTTGAGCCGGCGGATGTCCACTTGTTCCAAGTCCATCGTGCCGAGGTTCATTCCGGCGGCGATGGCGATGTGGCGGATGTCGGACGGCTGGTAATTGAGCAGTCGCGCGCCGGCGGCGTCAGTGGCCACGATGTCGGTCGAGACCAGCAGCGTGCGCATGACGACCAGATCGTTCGCAGATGTGCCACGCGGCCCGTTGCGAACCATGGGGGCGTAGGCGTCGAGGATGTTGAGTGTCGGTTTTTTGAACGTCAGCAAATCGGCAATGCACTGGTGCAGGTCGGTGCGATGATAGAATCCACGATCCCAAACAATGCCCATCAAATTTTTCATGCACCCGGTCATCAACGTGGCCATGTGTTTTTTGAGTACCGGGACGTTGATGAACACATCGCTGTCGAGAACCAGCGAATGGACTTTTGCCTGGCGCAATTTCTTCCCGTTCGGAATTTCAACTTGACGATAAAGGGTTTGGTCCTTGCCGTTGACGAGAGTCGCGCCGGTGTCCTTCGCCACCTTTTCGATGCCGCTGTTGGCATAAGTGCGTTGCCATTGGTCGCAGGAGTTGTCAAACATGCTCACGGATTTCGCGCCTGCGGCAAAACACATCTCCACCACCCGTTTCACCAGTTCCGGGTGCGAATCCGCGCCGCGTTCCGGTGGTGAATCCCAGCCGATGTTGGGCTTCACGAGAACGGTCTGTCCCTTTTTCACGAAAGCTTCCATGCCGCCGAGCATGGCCATGGCCTTGTCGAGCATCGCCGCGCGTTCGCCGTCGCGCACCGCCACGAGGACGGATTTCGCCTGGACCGGCGCGGTGGAAACGCCGGCGGTTTTCACCGGCAAATCGGCGGCGAACAATTTTTCAAGGTTGGCAAGGGGCAGGCTTGCGCCGAGGGCGAACCCGGCTTTGATAAAATCACGGCGCGTTTTCATAAATGACAAGCGTTGAAAGGATGAACTGACATTTCTTTTGGCAAACTAATCCCTTCCCGGAGCAGAACAAGGCCGTTGCTTGATTTTCGCCATTTTGGGTGAAGGAATGCCAAAATACGTCAAAATTGCCGATAAAAAAATATCCCAAAGCATCCCCGGCAAATTACAGGCGCAGAACCGCCCCGAGGCGGCCGACATCGCGCGGCGGCGATAAAAAAATTTCATTTCGAACAATTTGTGATAGGTTACACTGTGAAATGAGGTTGTTTACTGTTTGTTCTACATTAAAAAATGAAAGCCCCGATACCAACCAATGAAGCTGAACGGCTCGCGGCCTTGAAGTCGTATCGCATTCTCGATACTGCGGCCGAGCAGTCTTACGATGATATCACCGCCCTGGCCGCGCATATTTGCGAGGTTCCAATTGTCATCATTTCACTGGTGGACGAATATCGGCAATGGTTCAAATCGAAAATTGGATTGGATGTGGAACAAACGCCCCGCGAGATCGCATTTTGCGCGCATGCGATTCTTCAGAAAGAACCTTTTATCGTTACGGATGCAACGAAAGACGAGCGGTTTGCAAATAACCCGCTGGTCAAGGGTGAAACTCACATTCAGTTCTACGCGGGCTTCCCATTGATTAACCCGGAAGGACTGGCCTTGGGAACACTTTGTGCCATTGACCGTCAACCGCGCCGACTTTCCGCCGAACAGGAAAAGGCGATGCAGGCTTTGCAGCGGCAGGTCATGGCTTTGCTGGAGTTAAGGCGGGTTTCGGCGCGCCTGGCGGATGCACTCGATAATGTAAAAATATTGCAGGAGTTGCTGCCCATCTGCGCCTGGTGCAAGCGCATCCGTGATGACAAAGGGTACTGGGAGCAGGTCGAGGCCTACTTTCATAAAAACGCGGGCGTCAATTTTACCCACGGTGTTTGCCCGGAATGCCTGGGAAGGGTGCACGTCAAATAGTAGCCGGGCAAACGACGATTCTCTTAACCGGTCTTGAACCTTATTTTAATCCACGCCATCTCCTCTTCGCATTGCTTCGACGCGGCGGGCCGCGTAATCTGCGGGCGGCTTTTCCATGAAACTTCTCGTCATCGGTTCGGGCGGACGCGAACACGCGCTGGTCTGGAAACTGGCGCAGTCGCCGCATGTCACACAACTATGGTGCGCGCCGGGCAATGCCGGCATCGCCCAGGAACGGCTACGCAACGGCAAACTCGTAGAATGTCGCGATATAAAAGCGACTGACAGGCCGAGGCTTCGTTGGTTTGCCAAGCGTAACAAAATCGATTTGACCGTTGTTGGACCAGATGACCCGTTGGCTGACGGCATTGTTGATTTTTTTGAGGAAGAAGGTTTGCGAATTTGGGGGCCAAATCAAAAAGCGGCGAAGTTTGAATGGTCTAAATCCTTTTCTCAAAAATTCATGGAGAAGCATGGCATTCCAACTGCGAGAGCTGGAATTTTTACTGATCCAAATGAAGCAAAAACGTTTGCGGCAGAATTAAATTGGCACTGCGTAATAAAAGCCGACGGACTGGCTTTAGGCAAAGGCGTTATCGTTCCAAAAAACCTAGATTCATTTGTTCCAGAAAACAAAAAATGGGCTGAACAAGCTATTGACGACATGCTCCTGCTTGGACGTTTTGGAAAAGCCGGCGAACGAATCGTCATTCAGGAATTTCTTGAAGGCATGGAGATTTCGCTGCATGCGCTGTGTGATGGCAAAACGGCCAAACTTTTTCCGACCTCACAAGACCACAAGCGCGCGCTTGATGGCGACCGTAGCTTGAACACCGGCGGCATGGGCACGTATTCGCCCACGCCGTTTTTGAGCGACGCGCAACTGGCCGATGCCGGCAATAAAATCCTAGGGCCGTGGCTGCGCGGCTGCGCGGCAGAAGGAATTGATTTTCGCGGAATTTTGTATCCGGGCCTGATGCTGACAAAAAACGGCCCCAAAGTGCTGGAATTCAACGCGCGTTTTGGCGATCCGGAAACGCAGGTCTACCTGACACGGCTTGAAAATGATCTGGTTGAACTGCTCGATGCCAGCGTCAGCGGCATGCTCGGCAAGATGGAATTGGAATGGAGCCCGACGGCGAGTGTTTGCGTGGTAATGGCGAGCGGTGGTTATCCCGGCAGCTACGCAAAGGGCAAGCCGATTCGCGGCCTGAACGAAGCTGCGGAGCTGCCGCACACAAAAGTTTTTCACGCCGGCACGGCGAAAAATGGAAATGAAATCGTTACAAATGGCGGACGTGTTTTGGGCGTTACCGCTTGGGCAAAGGATTTGAAATCCGCCCAAGCTGCCGCTTATGTCGCCGTGGAAAAAATTCATTTCGATGGCGCGCATTTCCGCCGTGATATCGCGGCGAAGGCGCTGTGATGATTTCATTGCCGCTTTACTTCCCTCTGTCTGTGAATCATTTTAGGCGGACCATGACACGGCGTTTTTTCAGTCTTCTCGTCCCGGCCATTGCAATGTTGCTGGTAATGCGCGGCTCGTTGTGCGCGGAACCGACAAATACCGCGCCAGATTTCAAGGAAGTTTACGATTTGATTCGCACGAATCTCGCGGGCGCAACGGATGAAACTTTGAATCGCACGGCGGTCGAAGGGTTGCTGACGCAGTTACACGGCAAAGTTTCCCTCGTCGGCGCGGTGAATGGGACCACGATTCTGCAAGGTGGAACCGCTTTGAGCAAATCAACGATCCTCGAAAGCAATGTCGTGTATTTGCGCGCCGGTCACGTTGCGGGAAATCTCGCGAACGAATTGAGCATAGCGTATCGCGCATTGGCGGTATCGAACGAAGTTGTCGGAGTGGTCCTGGATTTGCGGTTTGCCAGCGGTGACGATTACGCGGTGGCAGTGGCGGCGGCGGATTTGTTCGTGTCGAAAAAAACGCCGGTGTTGGATTGGGGCAATGGCGTTGTTGAATCAAATCCAGGCAAGGAACCAATTGCCGGGCCGCTGGTCGTGCTCGTGAATGGCGGGACAAGCGGCGCGGCGGAAACGCTGGCGGCGGTGTTGCGGGAATCAGGAGCAGCTTTAATCATCGGCGGCCCGACGGCGGGAGAAGCGAAGATGTTCAAGGAATTCCCGCTGAAAAACGGTGAACGACTGCGCATCGCGACGACGCCGGTGAGATTGGGCGACGGTTCAACGATTTCGCGTCTGCAACCGGACATCACTGTGACCATTGGTCCCGGGGATGAGGGCGCATTTTTCGCCGATGCTTATGCACCGTTGTCAAAGCCGGCTGCCGATAACAACCTCAACACCACAACGAACAGTCTTTTGCCATTTATAGATCGCATCAGCGAGGCGGATTTGGTGCGGCAACAGCAGCAAAACATGAAACGCATTGACCTCATCAACCTGCCCCCGCCATTGGGACCGGCACGGAGCCCGATCCATAAAAACAGTGATGATAGCAACAACGATGATGGTTCTGTGCCGGCGCGCGCTGCGGAGCCGCAAAAACCGGTGATTCGCGATCCAGCTTTGGCACGCGCGCTGGATTTGATCAAAGGTCTCGCGGTCACGCGCGAGTCTCATCTCTGATTTCGCCGTTGACGATTCATCGTTCGCAATTCAACCTGAGCCTTTTCGCGGCATGAAAACCATCCTGTTTGTCTGCACGGGGAATGTTTGTCGCAGTCCGATGGCTGAGGCGCTGTTTCATCGGGCGGCGCAGGGGCTGGGGGAATTCCGCGTGTTATCGGCCGGGCTCGGCGCGCTGGACGGCCAGCCGCCAACGCCGCATTCGGTCAAAGCGATGCGCGAACTGGGCATTGACATCTCGGAACAACGCAGCCAAGCGCTCACAGCCGGGTTGGTGCGGGAGGCCGATTACATTTTTGGCATGACGCACAGTCACGTGGACACGATTGCGTTGTTGTATCCGCAGGCGGCGGATAAAACCTTTTTGCTGCGCGAATTTGATGAAATGCTCGAACCATTTGAAAAAGACATCAACGATCCAATCGGCGGCTCCTACGAGATGTATGTGAGTTGCCTCAAACAAATCGAGCAAGGCATCGCGTCGCTGCTGAAATTTATGGAACAACACGAAATGCTGTCGGCTCCGCAGGCAGGCAAAACCGCTGCGGTCACAAACCTTGCCATCGGCGCGGACCATGGCGGCTACACATTGAAAGAGGCATTGAAACAACATTTGCAGCAACGCGGACTGAGTGTCACGGATTTTGGCGCGAAATCGAAGGAGCCGGCCGATGATTATCCCGACTTCGCCCAGCCGGTGGCACAGGCCGTAGCCACCGGTCGGGCGGAACTGGGCCTGCTCATCTGCACCAGCGGCGTTGGCATGAGCATGACCGCCAACAAAGTGCCGGGCGTGCGCGCTGCGCTCGTTGCCGATGAACAAACCGCGGCGCTGGCCCGACAACACAACGACGCGAACATTCTTTGCCTTAGCGGCAAAAACACTTCACCGGAACTGGGCCGGAAAATCCTCGACGCGTTTTTGAACGCGAAGTTTGAAGGCGGACGCCACGAACGCCGCGTTGAAAAAATGGACGTGCGGCTCGCCGCGCCGCAATTGCGTTTGTGCAACGTGGATTCCGCCGTGGCCGACGCCATCGAACACGAGCGCCTGCGCCAGCAGGAAAACATCGAATTGATCGCGTCCGAAAATTTCACCAGCCCGGCGGTCATGGAGGCGCAAGGCTCGGTGTTGACGAACAAATACGCCGAGGGCTATCCAAAAAAACGCTGGTATGGCGGCTGCGAAAACATTGACACCGTCGAGCAGCTTGCGATTGACCGTGCGAAAAAACTTTTCGGCGCGGAACACGTCAACGTCCAGCCGCATTCCGGCAGCCAGGCGAACATGGCGGTTTATTTTGCCGTGCTGAAGCCCGGCGACAGGATGCTCACGATGGATCTGAGCCACGGCGGGCATTTGACGCATGGCCACAAGGCGAATTTTTCCGGCAAATTTTTTGAAATCGTCCACTACGGCGTGCGCAAGGACGATGAACGGATTGATTACGACCAGCTCGCCGCCATGGCGCGCGAGCACAAGCCGAAGATGATCACCGTCGGCGCCAGCGCTTATCCACGCACCATTGACTTCAAACGCATGGGCGAAATCGCCCGCGAAGTCGGCGCATATCTGCTCGCGGACATCGCGCACATTGCCGGCATGGTTGCGGTGGGAATCCATCCCAGCCCGATTCCGCACGCGGATTTTGTGACAACGACGACGCACAAAACCTTGCGCGGGCCGCGCGGTGGATTGATTTTGTGCCGCGAAAAATTTGCGAAGGAAATTGATTCCACCGTTTTCCCCGGCATCCAGGGCGGGCCATTGGAACACGTCATCGCCGCCAAGGCCGTTTGTTTCCATGAAGCTTTGCAGCCGTCATTCAAGTTGTATCAGGAGCAAATTGTTAAAAACGCAAAGGCATTGGCCGACGGCATGAAACGCAACGGCTACCGGCTTGTCAGCGGCGGCACGGACAATCATTTAATGCTCGTGGACGTCGGTGTGAAGAATTTGACCGGCAAGGAATGTCAAATTGCGCTCGACGAAGCAGGCATCACGGTGAACAAAAACACGATTCCCTTCGAGACGCGCTCGCCGTTTCTGGCCAGCGGCGTCCGGCTGGGCACGCCCGCGGTGACCACGCGCGGCATGAAGGAAACGGAAATGGCGGCCATTGCGGACATGATTTCAGAAGTGTTGTCAGACATAAAGTCGCTTGACACGGCGGCTAAAGTGCGTCAACGTGTGCGTGAGTTGACTGCGAAATTTCCCTTGCCGTATTGAGGTTGCACTGCCTCGAACGCTCGGTTGATAAAAATCCATTTTGAGCTTTTCCGGTTGCAGACCGTTCAATGCGTGACGATCTTGCGAATCCGGCAATTGAAATCCGGTCAATCCAACCAGTTTAATTTTATTTATGCCAAGAGCTTCAACAAAAAAGCCCAAAACGAACCTGGCGGCAGAAACCCCGGCGGAAACTCCCGCTGTGGAATCGCCCGAATTGAACAATGGCGCGGTCGAAACAGCCGTTACGCCCGAACCGTCCGGTTCCGCCGCCTTGCAGCCGCCGTCCACACCAGTCGAACTGGCCGAAGAGCCAAAAGTGGAGGAATCAAAGGCTGAAGAGTACCGCGGTCCGCAGCGCGACCGCATCGCCACGTCGCTGAACATCGCCAAGCTGCAGGCGATGCAGATGAGCGAGTTGAATCACATGGCCAAGGAACTCGGCGTGGAAAATTTCGGCACGATGCGCAAGCACGAGGTCATTTTCCACATTCTCCAGAAAAACGCCGAGCGTGCGGGCGTGCTGTTTTCGGAAGGCGTGCTCGAAATCCTGCCGGAAGGCTTCGGGTTTTTGCGGTCGCAGAGTTTCAATTATCTGCCGTGCCCGGAGGACATCTACGTTTCGCCGTCGCAAATCCGCCGGTTCGATTTGCAGACCGGCAATCTCATCGCCGGCCAGATCCGTCCGCCAAAGGAAAAGGAAAAATTTTTCGCGCTGCTCAAGGTCGAGGGCGTGGATGGCGAAGACCCGGACAAGGCGAAGGAAAAAACCCTTTTCGACAACCTTACACCGCTGTTCCCGAACAAGCGATTCATCCTGGAAACCGCCGCGGACGAGTTGAGCACGCGTGTGCTCGACCTCGTCTGCCCCATCGGCAAAGGCACGCGCGGCCTCATCGTCGCGCCGCCACGCACGGGCAAGACGGTGCTGATGCAGAAAATCGCCAACGCGATTCTCAAAAACAATCCGGAGACCTATCTCTTCATCCTGCTCATTGACGAGCGGCCGGAGGAAGTCACGGACATGGAGCGCACCTGCAGAGGCGCGGAAGTCATCAGCTCGACGTTTGACGAACCGCCGGAACGCCACGTGCAGGTCGCCGAAATGGTCATCGAAAAGGCCCGACGCATGATTGAACACAAGCGTGACGTGGTGATTTTGCTCGATTCCATCACGCGCCTCGCCCGCGCCTACAACACGATCCAGCCGCACTCCGGCAAAATTCTGTCCGGTGGCGTGGACGCCAACGCGCTGCATAAACCGAAACGTTTTTTTGGCGCGGCGCGCAACATCGAGGAAGGCGGCTCGCTCACCATCATAGCGACCGCGCTTGTGGATACCGGCAGTCGCATGGATGAAGTTATTTTTGAAGAGTTCAAAGGCACGGGCAACATGGAGGTGAACTTAGATCGCGCGCTGGTGGACCGCCGGATTTTCCCTTCGATCAATATCGAACACTCCGGCACGCGCAAAGAGGAACTGCTCTACCATCCCGACGAACTCGGCAAGATCGTCCTGCTGCGCCGCGCGCTCACCGGCGTGCCGCCCGTCGAAGCGATGGAACTGCTTTTGGGCAAACTCAAGAAAAACAAGACCAACATCGAATTCCTTTTGAGCATGACTGTGAGTTGATGGTTTCGCTAGTGCGAGGGCGACTTCATCAAACTGAATCGCAGGCTCAATTGGCGTCCACGTCCCGCCAGCAGCCAGATTGACAGCAGAATAAGAAGGAAGTTCTCCAATAATTTGCGGCAAATGAACTCCGCGCCGGTGCCGCAACCGCAGTCGAATTTCACGGCGCAGAATGGGATGGCCAGTGCCGCCTGGAGGATCAAGGCGCGGTGGAACACGAGAATGGTGAATGGCACCAGCATGAGCAGGAGTGTCAAAGACGTCCCGCGCACAGCAACGCCGCCCAGCAGCAGCAGCCCGCAAAATATTTCAAACCAAGGTAACGCCGCGGCAATTGAGTTCAAAAACAGGGTGTTTTGCACAATGTCGTATTGCCGCACCAGTTTCAGAAAATCGGCCGGGTCCAATGCCTTGTGAAATCCCAGATAGACAAAAGTTGCGCCCAACAGCCATCTCGCCAGAACAGTGAATGTGTCCACGGCGGCGTGTCTCCAGGATGATGGGTTGGTATTCATTTATTCGCACCACGCAGTTTCCCGCTGTTCCTCGCGCCGACCTCGACCAGCAGGCCGTTGTTCGTCCATTCTGTGATTCCGCCTCCGTAAATAAAGAGCTTTTGGTTCGCAATCCCGACATCCCGGAGCAAAATGGCCGCCGTTTCGCTGTCTTCGCAATCGCCGCCGTTGCAATAGATCACGATTTGCTCCGCCGCCCGGCAAATCGGAAGAATGGCGGCGAAGTATTTGTCCGGATGATAGGGATCGAATTCATAGGCACTGGGGATGTGTCCCTCCCGGTAATGCGATTCGTCACGGGCATCAATGAACACGACGGTGTTTTGCTTGAAACGCGTGTCGTGAAAAAGTTTTGCCGCCTGGCCGCCGTCAAGCAGTTGCAATCCATTCTTCCTCATTTGCGCGGCGAGAAGTTGCGCGGGCGAAAGCGCGGCGGGATTCGCATTTGCCGCAGCCGTCGCCGTGTGATTGTTCTCCGCCGGGAAATAGTTTCGCGTGAGCGCCAGGCCCCGCGGCGAGATTTGGTTGGCGGCAAATGCAACAGCGACGCCTGCAACCACCACCAACAAGGCTTCCACAAAAACCTTTCCGGCTGCGGATTGGCGGTCAGGCGCCGGATACTGTATTGAATTGTCTTTCACGCGGTTCTTGCAAGAAGCGTGGACGATGTAGCCCCCGCGGGACAATCACTTTTTTCTCCGTGTCCGCACATTAAATCCGCCAGCTTGCTGTGCCTGTTCAAAATCGGTAAAACACCTCCAATGTTCCTTGAGCGGCTTATCAAGATTTTCACGTCGCTACGCTTGACTGTCGTCACTCTCGTACTGGCCATGGCGCTGGTGTTCGCCGGCACGCTCGCCGAGGTGCATCTCGGACTTTACAGGGCGCAGAGCGAATTTTTCCGCAGTTTTTTCATTTACTGGCATCCTCAACATTCGGCGTGGAAAATCCCCGTTCTCCCCGGCGGCTATCTCATTGGCGTGTTGCTGCTCATCAATCTCGTCGCGGCGCATTCCAGCCGGTTCAAGTTCAGCCGTGAAAAAATCGGCATCTGGATGATTCACGCCGGACTGATTTTGCTGCTCGCCGGCCAGCTTTTCACGGACATATTCGCGGTCGAAAGCCGGATGCATCTGCGCGTCGGCCAAACAAAAAATTATTCCGAATCCGACCGCGTGAATGAATCCCAACTGCGTCCGGAGCGGTTTTATCTGCCGTTCAGCCTGCGTCTGCTGCAATTCCGGCATGATGTTTATGAAGGCACGGACATACCGAAGAATTATTCCAGCCGTTTACTGCTCGACCGCCCGGACACCGGCGAGCATCGCGAAGTGCTGATTTACATGAACAATCCGCTGCGCTATGCCGGCCGCACACTTTATCAGGCCGGCTTTGACACGGACGATCAGGGCACAATTCTTCAAGTGGTGAAAAATCCCGGCTGGCTCACGCCGTATCTGGCATGTGGATTGATCACAATGGGGCTGATCGTGCAATTCCTGTCGCACTTGATTCCATTTCTAAGAAGGAGAAGGACGACGTGAAAAAATTTGTTCCATGGATTTTCGTCGTCGTGTTTGCCGCGTGGACAATCGTGTCCCTGTGGCAAAAACCGGAAGCCAGCTTTCACACGCGCGATTTCGGCAAGCTGCCGGTGCTCCTGAATGGCCGAATCCAGCCCATGGATTCCGTGGCGCGCAATTCGCTGCTGCAAATCCGCGAACGGCAAAGCGTCGGGCAGATAAGCGCCACCGCCTGGTTGATGGAAACGATGATGAACCCCGACGCCGCGGACAAGCTGGACGTTTTCCGCATTGATAATCTGGAGTTGCTCAACATGCTCCAGTTGCCGGAGCGGCAGAAGTATTATTCCTTCAACCAAATCCGGTTGCATCTCGACGATATTTCCCGGCAGGCGCAACGCATCAACGACACCGAAGATGCCGGCCACACGGTATTCGAGCGCCAGTTGTTGAAACTCGACAACGCACTGGAGATTTATCAACGGTTGAAAGTGAGCCTGTGCCCGCCGGGTGCGGAAAATTTCCCGGCGCAACTGGCGGCGTATGAACAGGCCGTCCCCGCCGGGGTCGCCGCAGCCCGGGCGCGTGAAGCAGGCAAAAGTTACGACGCAGCGGCGCTCAACCGGCTGCTCGATTTCCTTTCCAACTACAATGAACTGTCACAATTCGCCTATCTGTTTGTCGTGCCGCCGGTCCCGCAGGGCGGAACTCAGTCGCGCGACGGCTGGCAAAACATCGGCGCCAGCCTGATGAACGTTGTTCACGGCGGCGACATTGAACCGGCAGTAAAGGATTACGCCGCCATGGCCACGGCCTACCGGCAAAACCGGCCCGGCGACTTCAATCAGGCGCTCTACAATTACCGCCACTGGCTCGGCGAATGGTTTGTGCCGGAAACACGGCAGGGCGCGCAGGAATTTTTCTTCAACGAATTTCAGCCGTTTTACAAGGCCATCGTGATTTACGTGACAGCGTTTTTGCTGGCGATCATCGCCCTCCTGACGTTTGCGCTCGCGCCCAATTTGTCCGAGGCGTTGCGGCGCTCGGCGTTCTGGATGGTGGTGCTCGGCGGTGTCATTCACACGTTCGGCCTGTTGTTCCGCATGTGGCTTGAAGGCCGGCCGCCGGTGACGAATCTATATTCATCGGCCATTTTCATCGGCTGGGGCTGCGTCGTTTTTGGAATTGTTTTGGAACGCGTTTTTGCCGTCGGTCTGGGCAGCGCGGTGGCGTCGTTCGCCGGTTTTGTCACGCTCGTCATCGCGCACAATCTTTCGATGGGCGGCGACACGATGGAAATGCTGCTCGCGGTATTGAACACAAACTTTTGGCTGGCGACGCATGTTGTCGTCGTCACGCTCGGCTATGCTTCGACATTCATGGCGGGATTGCTTGGCATCGCGTATGTGTTGCTCGGCTTGTTCACGCCGCTGTTGAAATACAAGTCGGGCCGGATGGAACTGGGTGAGGCACTGGCGAAAATGGTTTACGGCATCGTCTGTTTCGCCACGTTGTTCAGTTTCACCGGCACAGTGCTCGGCGGCATCTGGGCCGATCAATCCTGGGGCCGGTTTTGGGGCTGGGACCCGAAGGAAAACGGCGCGTTGCTCATCGTGTTGTGGAACGCGGCCATTTTGCACGCGCGCTGGGGCGGCATGATCCGCGAGCGCGGCCTGATGAACATGGCCGTCTTCGGCAACATCGTAACCGGCTGGTCATGGTTCGGCGTGAACATGCTCGGCGTGGGGCTGCACAGTTACGGTTTCATGGACGCGGCATTCAAATGGCTGGTGTTATTCGTCGTGAGCCAGATTGGTTTTATCGCTCTTGGCCTGCTGCCATTGAGCCTGTGGAAAAGTTTCCGACCAGAAAACCGAAGTTGAAAAGAAATTTGGGTAGTGTCCTAATTTTAAATAGTGCACGCTTAAATTAAGGATCAACTTATGACAAAACCTAAACTATTGCGTGTTATCGGCTCATACATCATCGCATTCGCCATGCTTTTCGCAGGCTATGATATGTTTATCGCAAATGTGGAACCCAAGATTAGCTCACTTTTTCTCGTCATTGAATTGTTGAGCCTTGTACAGGCAGCCGTTTTATTCATATGGGCAAGTATCCTTGGGGAACAGATTAAGATAAAACCCAAGCACCTGCGGATTACCGCCTCATGCATCTTAGCGTTCACCATACTTTATGTGGTTGGCATGGTTCCCTTTAACATATACATCCTACGCTTGGGAGCAGAAACTAACCTGCATTTTCTCGTCATTTGGTTGTTGAATCTTATAGGGGTGACTCTTTTATTCATGTGGGCAGATATCCTTGAGAAGCGGAATTAGATGGTTGCCAAACCATTCTTAAAAGCGCGACAACTTTGGACATTGGACTTCAGACTTTGGACTCCCACGCGCCACAACGATCGCAAGTCTTGCCCCACCCAATTGAACCAATGCCCGGAATTTATTTGTCGGATCGGTGTATGCGATGTAGTTTGTAAAGTCCGGCCCGGATAAAAACGTCCGGCTGGTTGATTTTTTCAGCAAAGACCATGCACGAATTATCCATCATGCAAAGCGCGTTAGACCAGGTGCTTGAACGGGCACGGCTGGCCGGAGCCGGTCGCGTGCATGCCATTCGCCTGCGAATTGGAGTCTTGAGCGGTGTGGTCCCCGAAGCGTTGCAATTCGCCTTTGAAGTCCTCGCCGACGGCACGCCAGCTCACGGCGCGAAACTGGTAATCGAAGATGTGCCGGCAAAATTCTGGTGCGCCATGTGCGACCACGAATTTAAAGCGACCCGGATGTTTGCTGAATGTCCCGATTGCCACCATCCCAGCGCGGAACTTCGCGCCGGGCGTGAAATGGAACTGACTTCCATGGAGGTTGACTGATGTGCAAGGAATGCGGATGCGGATTGCCCGGAGAAAATCCGGTGGGCATTGATGCTCATCACCACGACCACGATCATGGTCACGGTCATGACCATCACCATGATCACGACCACAACCACCCACACTCCCATACCCATTCACACGAGGAAGCAGACCACGATCATCTGCACGGAACCGCCGTTGGTAAGCATCGAATCCTGGAGGTGCACCGGGCGATCCTGGAAAAAAACGACCGTCTGGCCGAGCGCAACCGCGGCTTCTTCCAAGCGCGCGGCCTTTTGGTTCTCAACGTCCTTTCATCCCCCGGTTCGGGCAAAACCAGATTGATTCGTGAGACCGTTCGTTCGCTTGGGAAGCGCTTGAAAACCGGCGTCATTGTTGGCGATCTGGCCACCGACAATGATGCACAGCGCCTCCGCGAATCGGGCGCGCCGGTGGTGCAGATTACCACGGGCACGGTTTGTCATCTCGAGGCGGAAATGGTGGCCCGCGCACTGAAGCAACTGGACCTGACCGGCCTCAATCTTCTTATCATCGAGAATGTCGGCAACCTTGTCTGTCCCGCCTCATACGATTTGGGCGAAGACCTGCGCGTCGTCCTGTTGTCCGTCACTGAAGGTGAAGACAAGCCATTGAAATATCCGCCTATTTTCCAATCCGCAGGCGTGGCCGTCATCAGCAAGATGGACCTTGCCACGGCCTGTGATTACGACCGGCAGGCGGCCTTGGCCAACTTGCGACACCTCGCCCCCACGGCGCATGTGTTCGAAACATCTGCCAAAACCGGACAGGGCATGGATGCCTGGTGCGATTTTCTAGTTCAGCAGCACAAAAAATTGAAGACTCTCAATCCGAATCCACTTAACGTCTGAATTACGTTGCCTTTGGGTTCAAAAGTGGTGTCGCAGCCACCGCAGTCCACAACGACAAATGACTTCTTCGGCGCTTCCGATGAAGAAGTGTATCATTTTCTTCGCCCAATCCTGGGTTGTCGCGTAGCGACACTGGAAATTAGCCCGGCACAACGTGCCGGGGAAAACATTCGCTAAAACCAAGCGTCCTGAGAGGACGCTGGAACCGCTGTTTTTTCGAGTGTTTCCTCCGTCCCGTCCGGGACGAAATCGCTTTGGAAATTGAACCGGGGACGTTGTCCCCGGCTAATTTCCAACGTCGCTCCGCGACGGCAATTTGCAGCGGAATTTTGGCGCACTGACAAGGAATGTTTATTAATTGCCAATTCAAGCGGAGTCGGTTTGAATCGTATCGGTAAATTTTGTTTTATGATGAATTCGATGGAGGTTTTCGCGCGAAATGTTCATGTTGGCCGCGGCAAATGCCCGTCAAGCGACAGGCTGGCCGCGCGAGATATTCTTAACACTTAATAACAATTGTGACGCTTGTTCTTACACTAATCCTTCTTCCCCTGGCCGCTGGCCTGGGGCTGTTGTGTTTTAGGTCGAATCTTTCCCGGGGAATTCTGGTGACAGGTGTGACTCTGGCGGTCTGCTGCGGTTCCGTGGCCCTGGCCGCATTGCCAACTCCGGTTGATTTGTCGGGAGTTTCACTGAATTACCATTGGATCAACCTGGGCATGTTGCTCGTCGAAATTGCGATGGGCATTTACATCATTTATGTCGGTGCGCGCGCGAAACATCCGCTGATTGTTGGGCTCGCGCTGGCACAGGCGGGACTGGTGGTCTGGTTTGAACTCACAGCCGGCAGCCATGTGGAGGTGATGCAGAATCTGTTCGTGGACAAGCTCTCCGTCATCATGGCCTTGATCAACGGCCTGGTCGGCGGCGGCATCTGCCTTTATTCACTGGGCTATATGCGGGAATACCACGAAACGGCGCATCGCGATGTTGCGGACCGCCGGCCGTTTTTCTTCGCGTTGCTGTTTATCTTCATGGGCGCGATGTTCGGCCTCATTTTCGCAAACAATCTCGTTTGGCTGTTCCTCTTTTGGGAAATCACGACGCTGTGCTCGTTCCTGCTGATTGGCTACACGCAAACCGAGGAGGCAAAACGAAATGCGCTGCTGGCACTGGTGATGAACCTGGCCGGTGGACTGGCATTCGCGCTGGCGATTGTGTGGTTTTACAGGGAAACCGGCAGTATTGAGCTGCAGACACTTATCAAATCCAACAAGGCACTGATGCTTATGCCAGCTGCGCTGTTGTGTTTTGCGGGCATCACAAAATCCGCACAACTGCCTTTCTCAAGCTGGCTGCTGGGAGCGATGGTGGCGCCCACGCCGGTGTCGGCGTTGTTGCATTCCAGCACGATGGTGAAAGCGGGTGTTTACCTCGTTCTGCGCATGGCGCCGGTAATCGCAAGCACAAACGTGGGAATGATGGTGGCGCTGGTCGGCGGAGTCACCTTTGTCATCGGCTCTTTGGCCGCCATCACCAACAGCGAGGCCAAAAGGGTTCTGGCTTGGTCCACGGTTGCCAACCTCGGTTTGATTGTGCTTTGCGGCGGCATTGGAACTTACGAGGCCGTCTGGGCGGGCATTCTCTTGATTATATTTCACGCAGTGGCCAAGTGCCTGTTGTTCCTCTGCGTGGGCGTGGTGGAGCACAAGCTGCACAGCCGCAACATCGAGGACATGTCCGGGCTGGTCGTGCGCATGCCGCGCGTGGCAATCATGATGCAGATCGGCATGGCCGGCATGTTTCTGGCGCCGTTCGGCATGTTAATCAGCAAATGGGCGGTGCTGAAAGCGGTGGTGGACGCCAGCCCGTTGTTGTCGGTCTTCATCGTCTTCGGCAGCGCCGCAACGCTGTTTTTCTGGGTAAAATGGATGGGCAAACTGATAGAAGTCGTCGAACCGCGCGAACGGATTGCCAAGGAACTTGCTTTGGGCGAAGCCGTCGCGCTTTACAGTTTGTCTGCGGCAACGTTTCTGGCCTGTCTGTTCTTCCCGCTCATTTCCTCCAGTTTCATCAAGCCGTATATCCTCGATGTTTATGGCAGGTTCGCCGACCTCGGCCAAGGCAACGTCATCATCATGATAATCATGATGGCGATGGTCCTGCTGTTCCCGCTCAGTTTGATGGGCCACGGACGCGGCGTGAAAATGGTGGACGCCTACTTGGGCGGCGCGAATGTCGAAGGCGGCGAGCGTTTTCGCACTATTGCCGGCACTGTGCAGGACGTTTCAATCGGCAATTATTACCTGAAAAACTTTTTCAATGAAGCCGGGCTTTCGCGCATGGGCGAAATCAGTTGCACGATGTTGCTCGCGGCAATGTTCTTTTTAACGGCATTTGTATGAGTCCCTGGATCCGAATATTGATTTATCTGGTCGCGGCGCCGGTCGTCGGCTGTTTGCTGGCGGGCTGGGACCGCCGGATCACGGCGCGGATGCAGTCGCGCCGGGGCCCGCCCATCCTTCAGCCGCTTTATGACGTGCAGAAATTGTTGCAGAAGCAAAACATCGCCGTCCGCCGTTCGCAGAACCTTTATATCCTGTTCTTCCTGTTGCTGGTGATTTTCACAGGCGCGCTCTTCTTCGGCGGGTCGGACTTGTTGCTGGTCATCTTTGCGCTGACGCTGGCCGCGATTTTCTTCGTGCTCGGCGCTTACAAAGCCAGTTCGCCATACAGCTTTATCGGCGCTGAACGCGAGTTGATCCAGATGATGGCCTACGAACCGATGATACTGCTGGCGGCCATCGGGATGTATATGGTCACGAAAAGCTTTGCCGTGGATGACATCGCTGGCCATTCCGGCCTGCTGATCCTGGCGTTGCCGGGGATTTTCATCGGGTTCCTTTACACGCTGGAAATCAAATTCCGCAAATCGCCCTTCGACCTGTCCTGTTCGCAACATGTCCATCAGGAACTCGTGCGCGGCATCACCACCGAATTTTCCGGGCGCACGCTGGCGATGATAGAAATCGCGCATTGGTACGAAACCGTGTTTTTGCTGGGCTGGGTCTATCTGTTCTTCGCCTCAATACCGGTGCTGGGCGTGGCGGCGGCGCTGTTCGTGTTTGTGTTCGTCATTCTGGTTGACAACGTGTTCGCCCGGCTCAAATGGCAGACCGCCATCAAAAGCGCGTGGATTGTGGCGGCGGTGCTCGGTTTCGGAAACATTCTTGTTTTGTCCATGTTGCATTAAGGCCAATCATGTCTAGCTTTTCGAAATCGCCCTGGATAATTCACTACGACGCCTCGAGCTGCAACGGCTGCGACATCGAGGTGCTCGCGTGCCTGACGCCGCTGTTCGACGTGGAACGGCTGGGCATTGTCAACACCGGCAACCCGAAGCACGCCGACATTTTCCTGGTAACAGGCGCTGTCAATGAACAAAGCAAGGACGTCATCCGCAACATTTACAATCAAATGCCGGAACCGAAGGCGGTGGTGGCGATTGGCATTTGTGCGACCAGCGGCGGCATCTTCCGCGAGTGCTACAACATCTCCGGCGGAGTGGACAGCATCATTCCGGTGGACGTGTATGTGCCGGGTTGCGCCGCGCGGCCGGAAGCCATCATTGACGGCGTCGTTCGGGCCCTTGGGGTGTTGGAACAAAAACGCAGGGACATGGCCGCCGCCCCAAAAAACGTCGACCAAACCCTTTATCTCCGCGCCGAAAAGAGGGATGCGCCGGAAATCCTCGGCCTGCAAAAGACCGCCGGCCAGTGCGAGGCGGAAATCTACAACAACGACAATCTGCCGGCCTTGCAACAGACGCTCGAGGAACTCCAAAGCGACTTCGACCGGCTGACTTTCATCAAGGCCGTTATCAACAGCAAAATCATCGGGTCGGTGCGCGGCCATGCCAGCGGCGACACCGCGTATGTGAGCGGGATAGTTGTTCATCCATACTACCAACACCATGAAATCGGCCGCCGTCTGGTGGAAGAGATTGAAAAGGCGTTTCCAAATGCGAAACGTTTCGAAAGCTTTACCGGCCGTCCGAATGAACGCGGCCTTCGTCTGCTCGACAAGCTGGGCTACAAGGAATTCAAGACCGAGCCGTTCACACCCGTCATCACATGGGTCTATCTTCAAAAGGAACGCAAATGAGCCAAGAACAAATCGAGATTATCACGGTTGACACGTTGCTGGACAAAGTCCGGGCCAAACACAAGCAAGGCCACCGGTTGGTGCAAATGAGCGCCACGCGGCTGCCTGACCAAGTGGAAGTGACCTACAGCTTCGATCTCGACAGCCGGCTCACCAACCTGCGCCTGTTGTCGCCCGCTGTTGACACTCATTTGCCGAGCATCAGTCCCATCTACGGCTGCGCCGTGCTTTACGAGAACGAAATCCACGATCTGTTCGGTGTGACGTTTGACGGGCTGACATTGGACTTTCACGGCAAATTTTACAAAACGGCCATCAAATTCCCGTTCGCCAGCAACGTGGCGGCGTGCGCCAGCAGTGTGGCAGTCCCCGCCCCAAACACGGGAACAACCAAATAGATTTTTATGGCACGCACCATTATTCCATTCGGCCCGCAACACCCGGTTTTGCCGGAGCCGATTCATCTCGACCTCGTCGTTGAGGACGAAAAGATCGTCGAGGCGCGGCCTTCCATCGGTTTCATACATCGCGGACTGGAGAAACTGGCGGAAAAGAAGGATTACATCGACTTCGTTTATGTCGCCGAACGCATTTGCGGCATCTGCAGTTTCATCCACGGACAAACCTATTGCCAGGCCGTCGAAACCATCATGAACATTCAGGTGCCGCCGCGCGCGTTGTATTTGCGGACGGTCTGGGGCGAACTTTCCCGAATCCACAGCCACTTGCTCTGGCTCGGGTTGATGGCCGACGGCATGGGCTTTGAAAATCTTTTCATGCACTCGTGGCGCGTGCGTGAAAAGGTGCTCAACATCATTGAAGCCACCACCGGCGGGCGCGTCATATTCGGTTCGTGCAAAGTCGGCGGCGTGCGGCGCGACATGGACGCCGATACCATCAAAAACATCCTGAAAGAGATGGACGTGATCGAGCAGGAGCTGCGGGATGTCACCAGGGTTTTTATCAACGATCGTTCGGTGAAAGCCCGGCTCTGCGGCGTAGGCGTGCTTTCGAAACAGGAAGCTTGGGATCTCGGCTGCGTCGGCCCCACATTGCGGGGCAGCGGTGTTGTGCAAGACATGCGCACACTCGGTTATGCCGCGTTCAAGGACATTCAAGTCAAACCGGTCACGCGCACCGAAGGTGATTGTTACGCTCGTTGCGCCGTGCGCTGCGAAGAACTGTTTCAATCCGTGGAAATCATCCGGCAGGCCTTTGCCAAAATGCCCGCCGGCGAAATCGCCGTCAAAGTCACCGGCAATCCGACCGGCGAGACCATCACGCGCACCGAACAGCCGCGCGGCGAGGTGGTTTATCACCTGAAAGCGAACGGCACGAAAAACCTCCAGCGTTTCCGCGTCCGCACACCGACGTTCGCCAATCTCCCGGCCATGTTGAAAGTGTTGCCCGGGAGCGACCTGGCCGACGTGCCGATGATTGTGCTCACGATTGACCCCTGCATCAGTTGCACAGAAAGATGATATGAGTTATTTCGGGATGTCCAAACTGGCCATGAAATGGGCGCTGACAAAGCCGCCCACTACCCGCTACCCGTTTGAACCGCGCAAGGCCATCGCCGGCTCGCGCGGCCAGTTGATTTTTACGAAGGACAATTGCATTTATTGCAACATCTGCGCGAAGAAATGCCCCACCGACGCGTTGCTGGTAAATCGCGCGCAAAAGAAATGGGTCATTGACCGCTTGCGCTGCATCAACTGCGGCTATTGCGTGGAAGTCTGCCCCAAGAAATGCCTCAAGATGGTTGAAGGCCACGGCAATACGACCGTGACCAGAGACCGCGAAGTTCATTGAACCTTTTGTGTTCTTTGCGCCTTTTTGCGGTCAATTTGTCCGCTTTTTCATACTTAAAACCCGGTTTTGCCCTGTATTGACGCGGGTTTGTTTGCACTTGACGGCTCCTTGGAAAAAAACTAAAATTCTTGTTCAAGAGCGGTAAAGTTTGCTGGTTCAGCCAGCACGTGAAAGTCGGAAGATGCATATCTACCGACTTTTTTGTTCCCCCGATGGGGACACCGTATTGAGCGTATGAATGCAGATTTTTTAGCAGTTTTGGAATTTTGGGAGCGTGAAAAGGGCATCAACCGCGATGTCCTCGTCGGCGCGGTGCAGGAAGCGTTGCTGTCCGCCGCCAAAAAGGCGGTCGGCGCGGCGCGCGAATTGCGCGTGGAAATCGACCAAAAAAACGGCGATATCAAGGCCTTTGCCAAACTCATCGTCTCCGACAAAGTCATTTCCAAGCACGACCAAATCTCCGTTTTCGACGCGCGTCGCATCAAACCGGACGCCCAAGTCGGCGACGAAATTGAAAAGGAAGTCACCCCGACCGGCTTCGGTCGCATCGCCTCGCAATACGCCAAACAGGCGTTGATGCAAAAAATCCGGCAGGCGGAGAAGGCGCTGATTTTCACCGAATTCAAGGACCGTGTTGGCGACATCGTCAGCGGCACAGTCCGCCGGTTCGAGCGTTCGGACGTGATTTTGGATCTGGGCAAATACGAGGCGTTGCTGCCGAACCGCGAGCGCGTTTCGATTGAGGAATATCAGGTCGGCGAGCGCATCCGTTGTTACGTCAAGGCCGTTGAACAAGGCCCGAACGGGCCGGAAATCATTTTGTCCCGCGCCGATCCGCGTTTCATCATCAAACTTTTTCAACTGGAAGTCTCGGAAATCAACGACGGCACGATTGAAATCAAGGGCATCGCGCGCGAACCGGGTTTCCGGACGAAGATGGCCGTTTATTCGCGCGACAGCAAAGTGGATCCCGTCGGTGCGTGCGTGGGAATGCGCGGCCAGCGCGTGAAAAATATCGTCCGCGAACTCAACAACGAAAAAGTGGATGTCATTCCGTGGTCGCCGGACATTAAAACATTTGTCACGAAAGCACTTGAACCGGCCAAGTTGAAAAGCATTGAAATAGACGAGGCTGGAAAGCGCCTGAAAGTTTTGGTGAGCGAAGATCAATTGTCGCTGGCCATCGGCAAGCGCGGCCAAAACGCGCGGTTGACCGCCAAGCTCACCGGCTGGGAAGTGGACATTGATGCCGAGGTCGTCGTGACGAAGGGTTTCGATGAAAAGGTCGCCGACGCCGTTGAATTGCTCGCGGCGATTCCCGGAATTTCGCGCGAACAGGCCGACGCGCTTGTTCACGCTGGTTTGACGCGAATTGAAGATTTGTTGTTGGCGGAAGCCGGTGACATTGCGGATATTCCGCAGATTGGCGAAAGCGCGGCGGCGGTTTTGGAAGCCGCGCGCGCTGAAGCTGGACGCCGCACATTGAAAGTCGGCGAAACAACTGTGAATAGTTGATTTGGTTATGACACGGATCGGAACAGTGTTTGTTCGCGCGATTTGAGCCATGAAGGCCTTTCGCACATTTCGGTCGGCGCCGGTAAAAATTTATGCCCGTTCGGATTTACGACATCTCGAAGAAGCTCGGCCTGGAGAACAAGAAAATCATCGCCAAGGCCAGATCGTTGGGCATTGCCGCCGCGCGCGTGCCGTCCAGTTCGCTTGATAAAATCACCGCGGAGTTCCTCGAAGAAGAGCTTTTCAAGGAGTATCCCGACCTCGCAAAAAAATTTGTCGCGCCGCCGGTTGCCGAAACACCAAAACCCGCGCCGGTTGAGGAAAAAATAGTTCTAATCACCGCGCCGCCGCCCGAACCAAAACCGGAAGTCAAAGAAGAACCGGCGGTCGTTGAGGCAAAAATCGAGCCGGCGCCACCGCCCAAACCAACCGGCCCGAAAATCGGCGAAAAAGTCGGATTCATTCAATTGCCGCCAGCGCGCTCGCAACCTCCACGCGGCGGTGAAAAAGCCGGTTCAGTCAAACTGCCGCCGTCACGTCAAGGCGCGTCGCGACGAACCGATTCCAGACAACAATTTCAACGGCCGTCCGGCAGTCGCCAATCCGCGCCGCCATCGCGCGAGCAACCGAAACCGGCGCCCGCACCGCAACCCAAATTTGTCGCGCCCGCAGGCGGCGAAATCATCGTCATCAAGCCGCCGATTGTCGTGCGTGAACTCGCCGCGCAATTGAAACAAAAGCCCTTCAAAATCATCGCCGATTTGATGGAACTGGGCGTTTTTGCGAACGTGAATCAGGCAATTGACGAAAAAATTGCGCAGCAGCTTTGCGCGAAATACGGTTTCCGTTTTGAAGTTGAAAAACGCGAGCGCGGTGGCGGCGTGGTTCACGCGACTGAAAAAAAAGTTGAACTCGATGTCGAGGACAAACCGAAAGACCTCAAGCCGCGCGCGCCGGTCGTCACCATCATGGGTCACGTTGACCATGGCAAAACGTCGCTGCTCGACGTGATTCGCAAGGCGAATGTCGCCGCAGGCGAGGCCGGCGGCATCACGCAACACATCGGCGCTTATACGATTTCCGTGCCGCATCCGGAGCGCAAAAAGGAACTGGCGCAAATCACGTTCCTCGACACGCCCGGCCACGCGGCGTTCAGTTCCATGCGCGCGCGCGGCGCGAATGTCACGGATATCGTCGTGCTCGTCGTCGCGGCGAACGACGGTGTCATGCCGCAAACGCTGGAAGCCATCAATCACGCGAAGGCGGCGAAAGTGCCGATTTTGGTCGCTGTCAATAAAACCGACCTTCCGAACGCGAATTCGATGAAGGTGCGGCAGCAATTGCAGGACAAGGGTCTTGTGCCGGATGATTGGGGCGGTGAAACCATTTTTGTGGATGTTTCGGCGCTGACAAAACAGGGCATAGACAAGCTGTTGGAAATGATTTTGCTCCAAGCCGATTTGCTGGAGTTGAAAGCCAATCCGAATCGCCGGGCCAAGGGCAACGTCATTGAATCCGGCGTGGAGCCTGGCGGCCCGACCGCGACGGTGCTCGTGCGCAAAGGCACGTTGCGCATCGGCGATGTGACCTTGTGCGGCGAATTTTACGGCAAAGTGCGCGCCTTGATTGACGAAGAAGGCCAGCGGCTCAAGGAAGCCGGACCGTCCGTTGCGGTCAAAGTGCTGGGCTTGAATGGTGTGCCGGAGGCGGGGTTGGAATTCAGCGTTGTCGAGGACGAAAAGGCCGCGCGCGAACTGGCCGAGCAGCGCCAGTTTGAGGCTAGGGCGCAAGGTCAGGAAGACCGCAAGGTTACGCTCGAAAATCTCTTTGCCACGCTCGCCGCGACGCAAAGCAAAGCGCTCAAAGTTGTCGTCAAGGCCGACATGCAAGGTTCCGTCGAGGCCATTGTCGAGGCGTTGAAAAAAATTGAATCGGACAAAGTTTCACTCGAAATCATCCACAGCGACGTGGGCACCATTTCGGAAAATGATGTTGCGCTGGCCTCCGCTTCCAATGCGGTCATCCTCGGTTTCCACGCCCGCGTGGACGGCACCGCCGCCGAGAAGGCCAAGCACGAAGGCGTGCAGATCAAACTTTACGCGATCATTTACGAATTGATTGATCAGGTCAAAGAAGCGATGGCAGGATTGCTTGAACCGGATGTCAAAGAGAATGTCATCGGCTCGGCCGAAGTCCGGCAGATTTTTGAATTATCCAAAGGCGCGTCGGTTGCCGGTTGCATGGTCGCCAATGGTCGCATTGTCAAAGGCAAAGTCCGTGTGCGTCGGCGCAAGGATGTCATTTATGAAGGCATCGCGCAATCGCTGCGCCGGTTCCAAGATGAAGTCAACGAGGTCCGTGCGGGCATGGAATGCGGCATCTGCATTGCAGGTTACAACGATTTCCAAGTCGGTGATGTGATTGAAAGTTACACCATTGAAAAAGTGGCGGCGAAATTATGACCGTTGAACCGTTGCACCGCCAAAACGGCGCAACGGTTCACGATTTAACAATTTAACGAAACCCATGATTTCACTCCGACTCCAACGCGTCCGCGAATTGCTCAAGCGCGAAATCGGCGAGGCCATCCGCCGCGAATTTCTTGTCAGTGAAGCCGGTTTGATTACCGTCAACGATGTAGACGTGAAGGGCGACCTCAAGTCCGCGATCGTTTTTATCAGCATTCTTGGCACTCCCGACCAGCAAAAACACGGACTTCAGTTGCTTGCCGAGCGTCGTATCCGTATTCAAGGTTTGGTCGGGCGCGCCGTTGTTTTGAAATACACGCCGACGTTGAAATTTGTTTTTGACGATTCCATCGTGCGCGGCAATCGCGTGCTGCAAATCATCGAGGAATTGGAAAAAGCCCAAGTGGCAAATGAGGGAGATTGAGCCGTGAAAAGATACCCGAAAATCATAGACCGGATTCTTGACGCCATCCGCAAAAGCAAAACGATTTGCGTCTTTGGGCACATCCGGCCCGATGGGGATTGTGTCGGCTCGCAACTCGGTCTTACACTGGCGCTCCAAAACGAAGGCAAAAGGGTTTTTTGCTGGAATGAAGATCCCATCCCGCAAAAATACAAATTCCTCAGTCAGGATGGATTGTTCCAACAGCCGAAACGCGGCATGAAATTTGACTGCGTCATCGCCACCGACTGCGCGAGTTTCGAGCGTCTGGGCAGGGTCGGTCGGTGCATCAGCCATCGGAAAATTCTCATCAACATTGACCATCACGAAAGCAACACACGCTATGGCGACATCAATTGGATTTCCGCGCGCGAGCCTTCGACCGGCGAATTGATTTTCCGGCTGCTCAAGGTTGCGCGCTGGCCGATCACCAAGCCGATTGCCGATTGCCTGTTCACCGCCATTTCCACCGACACCGGCTCGTTCCAATATGCCACGACCCGGCCCGGCACGTTCCATGTGGCCGCGGAACTGGTCACGCGCGGCGCGAACCTCGCCAAAATTTGCGACGAGGTTTACCAATCCTACCCGCTTTCACGCGTGCGGTTGCTCAAACATATCTACAGCCATTTCCGCCTCACGCACAACGACCGCATCGCATGGTTCTGGCTGAAGAAAATCGATTTCGCCCGCACCGGCGCCGAAAGTGTGGACACAGAGGGACTCATAGACCATATCCGCGCCATTGAACCGGTCATTGTCGCGTGCGTTTTTGAAGAACTCGAACCGGAACTCACGCGCATCAGTCTTCGCTCGAAAAGTGACAAAGTGAACGTGAATGAAATTGCCGCGCAATTCGGCGGCGGCGGGCATCCGGCGGCAGCAGGCGCGCGCATCCACGGCAAACCGCTTTCGGTCCAACGCCGCGTCATTGCCGCCATCAAGCGCGCATTGAATTCTGCAAAATAATTTTCATGCAAGAATTTTACCCGCTCGACGGCGCTATCCTCGTTGACAAGCCCGCCGGTCCGACTTCGCACGACGTGGTGGACGCCATCCGCCGCAGGTTCGGCATCAAAAAGGTCGGCCACTGCGGCACGCTCGATCCCAATGCCACCGGCCTGCTCGTCATCGTTCTCGGTCGCGGCACCAAGCTCTCCGAAAAATTGATGGGCGGTGACAAGGTTTATGAGGGCAAAATTAAATTCGGCGAGACGACGAACAGCTATGACGCGGATGGCGAAATTCTTGAAACAAAAGCCGTCCCGCCGTTGACGCTCGAACAAATGAACGAAGCCGCCGCCGCCTTCATCGGCGACCAAATGCAAACGCCACCGATGGTCTCGGCCATCAAAATAAACGGCGTGCCGCTTTACAAGCTCGCCTGCAAAGGCATCGAGGTGGAACGCGAACCACGGCTGGTTCATATCTATAATTTCCGTTTCACAAGGTACGAATCGCTGGCCGGTGAATTCCGAATCGCCTGCACGAAAGGCACTTATGTCCGCAGCATCGCGCACGAGCTTGGCCAAAAAATTGGCTGCGGCGCGCACCTTGCCACGCTTCGCCGCATCATGTCTGGAAAATTCGATGTGGCTGATGCGACATCACTGGCCGATGTGTTAAGATTGACCATGGCTGAATTGGAGAAAAAAGTGATTCCGTTTTTGAAACTGGTCGGCTAAATGAGTCAAATGAGTAACCGGTTAAATGAGTTAAATCATTGGTGCGCTTTTCGTCGCCAAGACTCACCTTATTTAACCAGTCACTTGTTTAACCTGTTTAACCCCTGAACCGATGAAAACCATTCACGCCGCAAATGAATTGAAGCCCGCCGGCCACAAGGTCTGTCTGGCCATTGGCTTTTTCGACGGTGTGCATCTCGGCCATCAGCAAATCATCCGCCAAACCATCGCTGATGCGCATCAGCATGATGCCGTTGCGCTCGTGCTCACGTTCGACCGGCATCCGAATTCCATCGTCGCGCCCGGCCGCGTGCCGCCGTTGATTTATTCGCTGTCGCAAAAATTGCGCGCGATTGAATCGCTCGGCATGGATACGCTGTTGCTGGTTCGCTTCGATGAAAAATTCAGCCGGCAATCCGGGGAGGAATTTATTCGCGGTTTAGCGCGTGACTTTGACTCGATTCACAGCATTTCCGTTGGCGCGGATTTTGTTTTTGGACACAGACGCAGTGGCAACGTGTCGTCGCTTAAAAAACTTGGCGGTGAAATTGGCTTTACTGTTCACGGACTTGCTGCTGTCTCGCTGGACGGCCAGATTGTGAGCAGCACCCGCATTCGCGAAGCCATTCGCACAGGTGATCTTGACGCGGCCAGCCAGATGCTCGGACGGCCTTACATGATTTCGGGTCGCGTGGTTCAAGGCGATCGTTTGGGACAACAACTTGGTTTTCCAACGGCAAATCTTGATGTGACTGAACTGGCACTTCCACCAAACGGCGTTTACGCCGGTTTTGCAAACGTAAAGGGAAAAGCGTATCGCATCGCCCTCAACATTGGTTTTCGACCGACAATAACGTCCGACGCACGACAACTTCGCGTTGAGGCGCACTTGCTGAATTTCCGCGGCGAACTTTACGGCGAAGAATTAGAGGTCGAAATCGGCAGGAAGTTGCGCGAAGAAAAAAAATTCGCATCCATGGCTGAATTACGCGAGCAAATTGCCCGCGACATTGCCGTCATGACTTCCTGGTCTTAAATCAGTTTAAGATATTTATTTCCAAAGTGTTGCGATTATAACCAACCCGATAATTCGTTTAATTTCCGGCCGTTTTGGAATTCATTCCGTACCACTGCGATTCTGCTTGAATTTCCCGGAAAAAGGCGCTAGGATGGCGGCGCGTTGGTCTTCCGGTGTTCGCTGTCTCCCGAAGTTCAATGGGCGAGTGGGCAGTTGTGCAAAGATGATGTGAACTCGTTTGACGGAAACTCTGTAAATTTCTCCGAACCAAAACGGGTTAATGCGGGTCCTATTACTTAATGACTTATGCTGAATCGAAAAACAAGGACGACGAACAGCACAGCGCGTAGTCGTCGCCGCGACGTAAGACGAGGTGCCGGAGCGAAATCATCTCCGAAGCGCCGGCGTTTTGTTATTTCCAGCAGCACGCGACGGAATATCTCCAAGTTGCCGGAATCCAATGGAAAAAGCAGGACACATACGGTGACTTCAATTGCGGAAGCGGAAAAACGCCTTCAACACAGCGGCGCGACTGCTCCGGCTTCAACCCAGTCCACGGTGGACCTGACGGAAACGGTCAAGACGCTGCTGCATCTCGCGCAGGAACACGGCTACATCACTTACGATGACGTCAATGACGTTTTGCCGGACAATCTCAGTCCCGAAGACCTTGACGCGCTGTTGACCAAGCTGCGGAGTCTCGACGTGGAAATTGTCATGGATCAGGCCGAGGCCGACCGCGCGGCCAAGCCGACCGAGCCGGCACAGCCGGCGGAAGAGGACGAGGACGCGCGGCTGGAAATTCTTGACGACCCGGTCCGGATGTACATGAACCAGATGGGCAAGGTGCCTTTGCTCACGCGTGAACAGGAAGTCGAGATTTGCAAGCGCATCGAAGAGGCTGAGGTTGCGATGAAAACCATCGTTTACAGCCTCGGTTTCACCGCGAAGGAACACATTGCCATCGCGGAAAAATTATTGTCCGAGCCGCCGAAGGAACGCTTCGACCGTGTGATCGTGGACAAAAAAATCGCCAATCGCGAAGGCCATTTGCGCGAATTGCGCAAGCTCATCAAGAAAATCCGCGCCTCTGATCAAAAGGTGGACGCGAGGTATTTCATGTGGCAGAAAGCCTTGCAAAAAGGCCGCAAGGAAAAATTGCAGCGCGAGTTGAAGAAACTCAGCTTCAAGTTGCAGGAAATCTTCACGAGATTTTTTTACAAACAAAAGGTCATCGAGGAAATGATCGTGGTGGCCGGCAACGTCCACGAAAAATTCCAGGCCAGCCTGCGTCACATCCAGGAACTCGAGGCGCTGCGCACGACCGCCGAGCGCCGCGCGACGATTGAAGCTGAACGCGCCAAAATCCAGACGCTCGAACAATTCGTCCGGATGCCACACGAGGAATTTTCCAAGACGTTCAACGCTCTGAAAGCCGCCGCCGACCGCGGGCTGAAGGCCAAGACGCACATGGCCGAGGCCAATTTGCGCCTCGTTGTTTCCGTCGCCAAAAAATATACCAATCGTGGCCAGTCGTTCCTCGATTTGATTCAGGAAGGCAACATCGGTTTGATGAAAGGCGTTGAGAAGTTTGAATATCGCCGCGGCTACAAATTTTCCACTTACGCCATCTGGTGGATTCGGCAGGCCATTACCCGCAGTATCGCCGATCAGGCGCGCACCATCCGCATTCCGGTGCACATGATTGAAATCATGAACAAACTCTGGCGCGCGCAAAAGCAGCTCACACAGGAGCTGGGCCGTGAACCCACACCGGAGGAACTGGCCGACGAAATGCACATGCCTGTGTCGCGCATCCACGCGCTGCTCAAAATGGCGCAGCAACCCGTTTCGCTCCACGCGCCTGTCGGCGACGACGGCGACGTGAGCGTCGGCGATTTCATCGAGGACAAGACCGCTGAAAATCCGTCTGAAGTCACGAGCTACAGTTTGCTGCGCGAAAAATTGAGCGACGTGCTGACGACGTTGACCGAGCGCGAACGCAAAATTCTCGAAATGCGTTTCGGTTTGCTCGACGGCTACGAACGCACACTCGAGGAAATCGGCAAGATGTATAACGTCACGCGCGAACGCATCCGCCAGATTGAGGCCAAGGCACTCCGCAAGTTGCGCCACCCGACGCGCGTCCGGCATTTGCAGGGCTTCCTCGACACGTCGGAGCCGGAAATGAGCATGACGGCATGAAGGTTACTTACTACGGTCACGCCTGTTTTTCAGTCGGGGCCTGCGGCAAAACGCTGCTGTTCGACCCGTTCATTTCCGGCAACCCGCTGGCGAAGGCCATTGACGCAAACAAGGTGCCGGCGGATTTCATTCTCGTTTCGCACGGGCATGGCGACCATCTTGCCGACGCGGTTGAAATTGCCAAACGCACCAACGCGCTGGTGATTGCCAGTTTTGAAGTCGCCACGTGGCTCAACAAGAAAGGCGCCCCGCGCGTGCATCCATTGAATCACGGCGGCAGTTGTAAATTTGATTTTGGCCGTGCCAAATTCGTGAATGCCGTCCACTCCAGCACGATGCCCGACGGCACGTTCGGCGGAAATCCCGGCGGCTTCGTCGTCGAGAGTGCGGAAGGTAATTTTTATTATTCCGGCGACACCGCGCTGACGCTGGACATGAAACTCATTGGCGAAACCACGCCGTTGAAATTTGCCGCGCTGTGCATCGGCGACAATTTTACGATGGGCGTGGACGACGCGGTGAAAGCCGCCGAATTTGTGCGCTGCAATGAAATTCTCGGCGTGCATTACGACACCTTTCCGCCAATCAAAATTGACCAAGCCGCCGCGCAGGAAAAATTCAAGGCTGCCGGCAGGGTTCTGCATTTGCTGCATCCGGGCGGGACGCGCGATTTTTGATCCGGGTCAGTTGCTCGGGTCAACGATGTGCAGGTCAATCCCGGGTGCGTGGTGCATGAAAAATTCAATGACATTCGGGCGCGTGAACTGCCACCAATGCCGTTCCGTTGTGCCGAGCACTACGAGGTTAACGTCATTTTCGCGGCAATACTTCAACAACGCCGCGCAGACATCCTCATTTTCCAGCACGGTGACGCTGCCGCCCAGTTCAGTCGCGAGCTGGACGTTCTGCATGAATTTCCGCTGCAAATCCGCCGCGATACGCACCGGGTCTTCCTTTTTGCGCCGCACATAGACGGCCATCCATTCGCGATTCAAACGTCCCGCAAGCCGCGACGTCGTACGCAGCAGCCTCGCCGTTGTGTCGGGATTGGTGCTCAAGCAGACGACGATTTTTTCGCTGACATCCGGCGGCGAGGTTGTGCCAATGCGCGGCCGCTGGTCGAGCGCAGCAGCGATTTCGCGCAGGGTTAATTCACGCAACGCATTTAAATTGTTTTCCGTGAAAAAATTCCCCAGCGCGGAAGTGACACGGTCCGTCGGATAAATTTTCCCCTGTTGCAGCCGCTCGCGCAATTCGTCGGACGGCAGGTCAATGTTCACGATCTGGTCGGCCTCCAGCACGAAGCGGTCGGGCACGCGCTCGCGCACGTCCACGCCCGTGGCGCGCAGCACGGTGTCATGCAGACTTTCGAGATGCTGGATGTTCATCGCCGTGATGACGTTGATGCCGGCCTGCAGCAATTCCTGCACATCAAGGTAGCGCTTGGGATTGTGCGAACCGGCGACGTTGCTGAAGGGAAGCTCGTCCACGACGCAAACGGTTGGATAACGGTCGAAAATTTTTTCAACGTCGAGGATTTCCACCGTGCTGCCCGCATGCGGGACTTTTTTGCGCGGGATGATTTCCAAATCGCCGATGAGGTCGGTGGTTTCCTTACGCCCATGCGGCTCAATCCAGCCGATGACCACGTCCACACCCGCCTTTTTCAAGCGATGCGCTTCTTCGAGCATCGTGTAGGTCTTGCCGACACCCGCCGCGTGGCCGAGATATATCTTCAGCTTTCCCAAACGGCTTCTTTCGATGAGCCGCAGAAAATCATCCGGATTGGGTCGGTCAGTAGCGGGTAAATCCATGTTCAAAAGAAACTATTTCCGCGGCAATTGGTCGAGCGCCAAGTTCAACGTCATCAAGTTCACGCGCGGCTCGCCGGAAACGCCGAGGTCGCGTCCGTGGCTGTTTTGTTTCACCAACTCGCGCACGCGGTCTCCGGAAAAGCCGCGCGCCCTGGCCACGCGCAGGATTTGCAGTTCGGCGTTCGCCGGGCTGATGTCCGGGTCGAGGCCGCTGCCGGAAGCGGTCACGGCGTCGGCGGGCACCGGCGCGTTCATTGCAAGACCGTTTTCCGCGCGGTAACTGGCGATGTTTTGCGTGATGTTGGCGACCAGATTGGATGAGGTGGGACCGAGGTTGCTGCCGCTGGAACTGGTGGCGTCAAAGCCGTTGGCGCCCGCTGCCGACGGGCGCGGATGGAAATACTTCGCGCCCGTGAAATTTTGCGCCAGCAACGCCGAACCGCGCACCGCGCCGGATTTGTCCACGAGCAAACTGCCATTGGCCTGATGCGGTAACAGTAGTTGCGCCACGCCGTAAACGACGAGCGGATACAGGCCGCACAAAATGACGGCGAAGAAAATTGTCGCCACGATGGAGCGGCCAAATTCAGCAAAAATGGTTTTCATGATTTTCGTGAGTTGATTTACGCGAAGTGCAGATGCCAGACGGCGAGGTCAATGAGTTTAATACCGACGAACGGGATGATGACACCGCCGACGCCGTAAATCGCCAAGTTAAGACGCAGGATTTGCACCGCACCGAGCGGACGGAATTTCACCCCGCGCAACGCAAGCGGAATCAGCGCGACGATGATGAGCGCGTTGAAAATCACAGCGCTCAAAATGGCGCTGCCTGGGCTGTGCAGGCGCATGATGTTCAGCGGTGCGATGACGGGAAACGTGACCATGAGCATCGCCGGAATGATGGCAAAGTATTTGGCCACGTCGTTGGCGATGCTGAACGTCGTGAGCGCGCCGCGCGTGATGAGCAGTTGTTTTCCGATTTCGATGATTTCGAGCAGCTTCGTCGGGTTCGAATCAAGGTCCACCATGTTGCCGGCCTCCTTGGCGGCCTGAGTGCCGGTGTTCATGGCCACGCCCACGTCAGCCTGCGCGAGCGCGGGCGCGTCGTTTGTCCCGTCGCCGATCATCGCCACCATTCGTCCGCCGGTTTGCTCCTTGCGGATGAGCGCGAGCTTGTCTTCCGGTTTCGCCTCGGCCAGAAAATCGTCCACGCCCGCCTCCTGTGCAATGGCAGCAGCAGTCAACTTGTTGTCGCCGGTGATCATGACGGTGCGAATGCCCATCGCGCGAAAGCGTTTGAAACGGTCTGCCAGTCCGCCCTTTACGATGTCCTTCAGATGAACCACGCCAAGCACGCGTTCCCTGGCGGCAACTACCAGCGGTGTTCCACCGGAACGTGAAATGTTTTCAACAGTGCGTTCGACTTCCGGTGGCAAGGTTCCACCGGCGAATCGCCGCACAGCATCCGCCGCGCCTTTGCGGATCTGTTTGCCTTCAAAATTCACGCCGCTCATCCGCGTTTGCGCTGTGAAGGGCACGAATCGCGCGCCGGGTAAATCGCGGATTTCTCGCGCGCGGATGCCGAATTGTTTGGCAAGTATAACTATGCTGCGGCCTTCGGGTGTTTCATCGGCGAGCGACGCAAGTTGCGCGGCGTCTGCCAGTTCCGATTCTGTCACGCTGGACGCGGTCAAAAATGCCGCGGCTTGACGATTGCCCAGTGTGATCGTGCCGGTTTTGTCGAGCAGCAGCACATCGACGTCGCCCGCCGCTTCGACCGCGCGACCGCTCATCGCCAGGACGTTGCGCTGGAGCAGGCGGTCCATGCCCGCGATGCCGATGGCGCTCAACAGGCCGCCGATGGTCGTCGGAATCAAACAGACCAGAAGCGAAATGAGCACAACGTTCGGGAAAATTGTGCCGGAATAAATGCCGAATGGCTTCAACGTGATGACTACGAGTAGAAAAACGACCGTGAGTGCGGCGAGCAGAATCGTGAGCGCAATTTCGTTCGGTGTTTTCTGGCGGCTTGCACCCTCGACCAGTTGAATCATCCGGTCGAGAAAACCTTCGCCGGGATTGGCGGTGATACGGATTTTGATTTCATCCGACAGCACTCGGGTCCCGCCGGTGACGGCGCTGCGGTCGCCGCCGGCTTCACGAATGACCGGCGCGGATTCGCCGGTGATGGCGGATTCGTCCACCGTCGCCGCACCGAGAATGACTTCGCCGTCGGCGGGAATGATTTCATTGGCCCGAACGAGAACGATGTCACCTTTGCGGAGTGAATCGGCGTCCACGATTTCGATTTTGCCGTTGCCGGAAATTTTATTTGCGCTGGTGCGCGTGCGGGTTTGCCGGAGCGCCCTGGCCTGCGCCTTGCCGCGGCCCTCGGCGACGGCCTCGGCGAAGTTTGCGAAGAACACGGTGAACCAAAGCCAGAGCGCAATTTGCGCGACGAATCCGGTTTGGCCGGGCGAACGGAAAATATCCACAGTACAGATGACCGCGCCGACCATCGTGACGAACATGACGGGATTTTTCACCATCAGGCGCGGGTTGAGCTTTTTGAAGGCGTCACCGATGGCCGGGACGAGGATTTTCGTGTTAAAAATGGAAACGGATTTCGTTTGCATAAAAAATACGGATTAAAACAGGTTGTCTTTGAGCATCAGGAAATGTTCGACGATCGGTCCAAGGGCAAGCGCGGGCAGAAAAGTCAGCGCGCCGACAAGAATCACCGTGCCAATCAACAGCAGGACAAACGTGAAGCCGGTCACGGGAAACGTGCCGGCGCTGGCGGGAACGATTTTTTTGCGCGCAAGCGACCCGGCGAGCGCGAGCAACGGCACGATCATGCCGAAACGCCCGAGCAGCATGTCAATGCCGAGTGTCGTGTCATACCACGGCGTGTTGGCGTTGAGGCCGGCAAAGGCGCTGCCGTTGTTGCCCGCGCCGGAGCTGTAGGCGTAAAGAATTTCGCTCAAGCCGTGCGGACCGTTATTGTTCAAACCGGCCTTGCCCCAGTCGCTCACCGACGCCCAGGCCGTGAAACCAAGAATGATGAACGCGAGAATGACAAACGCGAGCAGCACCATTTTTACGTCGTAAGATTCAATTTTTTTGCCGAGATATTCCGGCGTGCGCCCAACCATCAATCCGGCGATGAACACGGCGAGAATGACGAAGATCAACATGCCATAAAGCCCCGCGCCCACGCCGCCGAAAATCACCTCGCCAGTCTGGATGTTGAAGAGCGGCACGAGACCGCCCAGCGGCGTGAACGAGTCGTGCATAGAATTGACCGCGCCGCACGAGGCGTCGGTCGTCACCGTGGCGAACAAGGCGGAATCAAGAATGCCAAACCGGACTTCCTTGCCTTCCATGTTGCCGCCGGCGGCGGCGACGCCAAGTTGCTGATGAATCGGATTGCCTTTGGCCTCCGCCCACGAACAAACCAAAACCCCGGCAAGAAACATCGCGAACATCGCCGACCAGACCGCCCAGCCGTGCTTTTGATTTTTGGTTTCGCGGCCCAAGTGATAAGTCATCGCGCTGCCGATGCACAACAGCGCAAGCATCTCGAAAAAGTTCGAGAGTGGCGTGGGATTCTCGAACGGATGCGCGGAATTGGCATTCGTGTAACCGCCGCCATTGGTGCCGAGCATCTTAATGGCGACCTGCGAGGCCATCGGGCCTTGCACGATGGTCTGCGTGTCAAGCGTCCGATTTTCCATCACCGGGTTGCCTTTGGCGTCAACCACAGGTTTGCCATTCGCATCGGTTTTCTGGACGGAAACGGTCTGCGGCTCGATGAGCTTTGCCGTCGTGTAAGGCTTGAAATTTTGAATCATTCCCTGTGACACAAAAAAGATCGCGAGCATCAAGCAAATGGGCAGCAGCAAGTAATACATGATGCGGGTCACATCCACCCAGAAATTGCCGATGGTTTGCGCCGTGTGCCGCGCGATGCCGCGCACCAGCGCCGCGGCGACGGCAATGCCGACGGCGGCGGAGAAAAAATTGTGGATGGCCAGCGCGATCATCTGTGAGAAATACGACATCGTGGATTCGCCGCCGTAACTCTGCCAGTTGGTGTTGGTGGTGAAACTGACGGCGGTGTTGAAGGCCAGATGCGGCGACAGTGCGCCGAACTTTTGCGGATTGAGCGGCAGATATTGCTGCAATCGCAGAATCGCGTAGGTGAAAAGACAACTCACGAGGCTGAACAGCAGCATCGCGAACGTGTATTGTTTCCAGCTGTGCTCCTTGGCGGGATCAACGCGAAAAACCCAATAAGTTAATCGTTCCAGCGGCCGCAGCACCGGGTCGAGCCAGGTGCGCCCGTTGGCGTCGAGCACGCGATTGATATACAAACCTAGCGGTTTGGTGACGAGCACGAGCGCGCCGATGTAAAGCGCAAGTTCCAACCATTGATGGGCGTTCATGGCAGTTGATTAAAATTTTTCCGGCCGGAGCATGGCCACGATGAGATACACGCAGAGCGCGACGGAAATGATTCCCAGAACGAGGTTTTCCATAAAGTTCTCCTAGAGCTTCTCACAGCCGCGTGCATAAAGCACGAACGCGGCGAAGAATACAATCGCCAGTCCGACATAAACAACGTCAAGCATAGTCACCATTTTCAAACAGGCCTGCGCACGGCGCAAGCGAAGTTTACTTTTGGGTGAACTTGAAAGCCGCGGACTTCGCGGCCCAGAGGATCGCCCTTCCAAATGCCTGCGAGATTAGCTGACGGGCTTGGCCTTGAAAGTGGCCTTGGCTCGCGTTACCGCGCGCCGTTCGCCCCGTCCTCAAGCCGCCTTGAGGAATTTGGGTCTCCCGCATCCGGTTTCAGGAAGGAAGTCGGATTTAGGCTGCAACGGCAGGAATTAAACACGTCCGCCGCCCTTTGTCAAATCCAGCCTGATTTGCTCAAAAAAACTTTGCCAATCAGCGCGTTAAAGCGTCTTATTCCCCAACCGTTTATGGCCCGAACCCGAATTTTGTCCGTGTTTTTCTGGCTGATGCCCGCGATGTTTTTTGCAGCGGGCATGACGTATGTGCCGACAGATGTCACACCGCCAAAACCGCCGCGTGAATTTCGCGGCGCGTGGATTGCAGCAGTCGCAACGAATCAGGATTGGCCGTCCAAACCCGGCCTGCCGGTCGCGCAGCAAAAAGCGGAGTTGATTGCGCTGCTCGACCGCGCGGCGCAATTGCATCTCAATGCCATTATTTTCCAAGTGCGGCCGGCGTGCGACGCGTTGTATGCCTCGCCCATCGAGCCGTGGTCGGAGCGCATCACCGGCACACAGGGCAAGGCGCCACAGCCGTTTTATGACCCGCTCGCGTTCGCCATCGCCGAGGCGCACAAGCGCGGGCTGGAATTGCACGCATGGTTTAATCCATTTCGTGCGACGCATCCGCTGGCGGAATCGCGCGTCGCACTGAACCACATTTCCAAAACCCATCCCGAACTCGTCCGGCAATATGGCAGGCAATCTGTGCTCGATGCCGGTGAACCGGCGGCGCGCGAATACGTTTTGCGCGTGGTCATGGACGTGGTGCGGCGTTACGACGTCGATGGCGTTCAATTCGACGATTACTTTTATCCTTATCCGGAAAAAAATGTGTCGGGCCGCGAACTGAACTTCCCCGACGATGTCAGCTGGCAAAAATACGGTGTATCCAGTGGATTGAGCCGTGACGATTGGCGACGGGCGAACGTCAACCAATTCATCCAAAGCGTCTATCATTCCATCAAGGCGCTGAAACCGTGGGTAAAATTCGGCGTCAGTCCGTTCGGTATCTGGCGTCCCGGTTTTCCAAGTCAAATCAAGGGCCTGGACACCTATGCGAAAATTTATGCCGATTCACGCCTCTGGCTCGCCAACGGTTGGCTCGATTACTGCGCGCCACAACTTTACTGGCCGATCGATCAGAAGGAAAAAAGTTTTCCGGTGCTGTTGCAATGGTGGCGTGCGCAAAATGTAAGAGGCCGGCATGTTTGGCCGGGATTGTATGATGTTTCGGCTGGAAAAGAATTTTCCGACAATGAAATTCCGCGACAAATTCAAATCGCGCGCGAGCAGTCTGCCGGTGGCGAAATCCACTTTCATTTGCGCAGCATCACCCAAAATCCCGTACTGGCCGATGCCCTGCGCCACATCTACTCCCAGCCCGCGCTCATCCCGGCATCGCCCTGGCTGGATTCCATTCCGCCGGACAAGCCGAAACTCACCATCGGTGAAAGCCGCGCCGGCCTGCGTTTTCAATGGGAATCCTCCGGGGGCGAACCGACATGGCTGTGGGTCTTGCAATTCCGCACGAACGAGGTTTGGACGACGGAAATTTTGCCTGCAGACCAAACGTCACGGACTTTTTTCGATTCCAAGCCGGATGTTGTTTCAATCAGCGCAGTGGATCGAGTTGGAAACGAAAGTGAGCCTGCCGTGCTCAAGAAAAGCCAGCTGGTGCGCATCGGCAAGGGCATGATTATTTCGAACTAGAAGACGTTATCCGCAGATGGCACGGATTACACAGACAAACAAAAAATAAATTTAATCTGCGTTTATCTGGGAAATCTGCGGACAAAAGTTTTGGAAGGGCTGTAAGCCGAATTCTGTCTGCCCCGCTCATGTGAACATGAGCGGCAGGAGAGAATCATTTGTCTCTGCAGCCGATACCCGGAACCCGTCTCGCTTTCGCGAAACCTGGAGCGGGCCGCTCCGGGGTTCCCTATTTGGCCTTGCACCCGATGGGGTTTTCCGTGCCTCGTCGCTTGCGCTTCGAGCGGTGCGCTCTTACCGCACCTTTTCACCTTTACCGCGCCGTAGCTCGTGAGAGCGAAGGCGGGCAGTCTGTTTTCTGTGGCACTATCCGTCGGGACGACTCGCATCGCCACCGCCCGCGTGTATCCCAGCCCTTTCTAAACCTCTGAATGCATCTTAATCGCCAAGCCGGAATGTTTTCCTCGGCGTCAAGAACGACCCAAAGTTTCAGAAAGGGCTGGGTTACGCGGCATCGCGCCCTTCGGTGTTCGGACTTTCCTCTCCCGACTCGCGCCGGAAGCGATTCTCCGCCCTTCCAAAACCACTGCAAATATACAACTTCGGATTGAATTGACAAGCGGCGGAATTGTTTAACCACAAAGGCACGAAGGCACTAAAATGACAACTTTGTGTCTTCGTGGTGAAATGCTTACTCCACAGCAGCCGGAGCCATGTCGCGTGTGTAGTAAAGAATCCGGCCGCAGTTGCTGCAATTGACGATTTTCTGATCCGATTTGCATGCGACGAGAACCTGCGGGGGCAATTTCATGTGGCAACCGCCGCAGACGCCGTGATTCACACCCACAACGACACCGTCGCCCTTGCTCTTGAACAGCCGTTCGTAGCGATTAAGGACGGATTTTTCCACCACCGCGGCCAGTTCCGCACGACCACGTTCCAATTCGGCCAGTTCCTTTTTTAAATTTTCCTCGCACTGGTTGAACTGCGCGATTTGGCCTTCGACCGTTTTTTTTGCCTCGTCGTTTTCGCGGGTGAGACGGGCAATTTCCTTTTGCAACTGTTCGGTCTGCTCCATCAGCTCGATTTCCCCGTCTTCAATCTTCGTGATGTCCGCCTTGCACATTTCGATTTCGTGGGCGAGCGCGCGGTATTCCTCGTTCTTGCGCGTCTGAAGCTGTTGGTTGGCGTATTTATCGATCTGCTGTTTCTTCGCCCCGACGTCGAGTTCAAGCCGCTTGCGGTCAGACTCGGTTTGTTTGGCGCGAGTTTTGACGGTTTCGAGTTGCGCTTGGGAGGCAGTGGCTTTGGCGCGGAGGGTTTCGCGTTCAGGACCGATGTGAGTGAGTTCTTGTTGAACGCGGTGAATTTTTTGGTCGCGATCCTGCAAAACCAACAGTTTCTCAATCATCTCCAGCATGAAATTTGAAAAATAGCCGCCATGAACGCTCAAGTCAATGCACGGCAAAAATCAGAGACGCCTCATTATTTTCCCGGCGGCCACAAACTTTGCCCGATGTCCGTGCGGAAATAGCTGCCTACGACGCGGATTTTGCGGATGTTTGCGTAAGCCTTTGCAATCGCCGCGGCGAGTTTTGGCGCGAGCGCGATTACGTCCGCTATGCGGTGGCCGGTGGACATGAGCTTCCCGTTTGTGCCGCGCGCGACTTCATTCCACCACACGTCGCAGTCGAATTTCCCGTCCACTTCCAAGGGCAAATGCGGACTGCGGACTTGGATGAAGGGATAGCCGTAACCGGCCAGCGTGAGCGAACAGCCGAAATTGAGTTTTTCGTTGAACTGCACATCCAGCTTTTTGTTTTGCGCGGTCCGCAGGACGATTTCCGCCGGATTTTTCAGCATCCGCAAAATCATCGGGCCGGATGTGACGCCGATGCGGATGTTGTATTCGATGACATGCCACCTGCCGCTGCGTTTAACCGTTGTGACTTGCAGCGGCCCGTTGAATTTTGTCGCACGCAACCACGGCAACAACGGATGAATGAGTTGCCGCGCCAACCCGTATTTGTCATTGGGATCGCGCTCGACGAGACCGCCGAGCGGCGCGCCGGCCACAACGCCCTGGTTGCCATTGAAGGCGTATTTGTATTCCTGATTCGTTACGAGCGAATAAATCTCGCCGCCGCTCACCAGCACGATGTGTCCGGCCTCGGCGCGACCGAGATATTCCTGCAAGAAAACGCCCTCGGCATAATTGACGTGCCGCAACCACGCGCGCGTGTCCTCGACCGTCTCGCAAAGAATCGTGTGGATCGGACTCGTCGGCGAGCAGAGCGGATTTTTGATGACAAACGGCTGCGGATGTTTGGCCAGAATTTTTTCGGCCTCCAGACGGTTCGGCGCGACGTAGGCCTGCGGGAATGGAATTTTGAAATCGGCGCATAATTTGC
The DNA here is from genome assembly GCA_049517655.1 of Verrucomicrobiota bacterium. Lineage (GTDB taxonomy): Bacteria > Verrucomicrobiota > Verrucomicrobiia > Limisphaerales > UBA11358 > UBA11358. The sequence continues at coordinate 699,735 of JBEKRQ010000002.1, forward strand.
GGGCAAAATCGCGTTCACGCTCGATGCGCATCGCCTCGCGCGCAGGACTGAAAATGCCGGCGCCCGACCGCAACAAATCCCCCGTCCACGGCGAGAGCGCCCAATCAATGGATTGCGGAATAACAACATCCACGCCGTTTTTCTTGATGAGCGGAACCGGGCTTGGAAACGCGTCGCGCGAAAATGTCGGCCCGACCAGCGACGGCGGGAAATGGCCGTAATTGCGCGTAAGATACGTCGAGACGCTCGCGCCGGCGTCCGCCAGCGTCCGCCCGATGCTGTGCGCAAACGAGCCAACGCCGAGAATCATCATGGCTGTCGCCGGACTTTGCCGCGTTGACATTTTGCGTGGCATGAAATTTTTCCGTGTGTGCGAAAGTGTTTCCGAATTATGTCAGCAGTGCAACGACAAGCTTAAGGAAGACTGGAGCCGGCTGTCAGGATTGCCCGTGGAAAGGAAGCCACGCAAATCAGGCCGCTACAGGTTTGGAAAATAAAAACCCCGCAATTTGCGATGCGGGGCTGGTGAAATCGGAGTGGGGGTTATTTCCGACGGCGGAACAGCAACCCGGCCAGACCGCTCAAGCCGGTCAACGCCAGCGTGGACGGTTCGGGGACTGACGTGATGAAACCACTATCACCAGAGCTGACGAAATAGGTTCCCACGATGTTGTTGCCGGAAATGCCATCGGCATCGGTTCCATAGACGGCGAGCGGGTCATCCAAGGTCGTCCAAGTGCTGCCATTGTAGAGAAAACCATGATGAGTAGAGCTGTCGATATAGAATCCCACGATGTTGTTGCCGTCAATGCCACTGGCAATGGTTCCCTTGACGCCGAGCGGGTCATCCAAGGCCGTCCAAGTGCTGCCATTGTAGAGAAAACCATGACCATTACCAGAGCTGTCGATGTAGTATCCCACGATGTTGTTGCCGTCAATGCCACTGGCAATGGTCTGGACGCCGAGCGGGTCATCCAAGGTCGTCCAAGTGCTGCCATTGTAGAGAAAACCATGATCAGTACCAGAGCTGTCCTCATAGTATCCCACGATATTGTTGCCATTAATGCCATAGGGATAGGTTCCATAGACGCTGAATGGGTCATCCAAGGTCGTCCAAGTACTGCCATTGTAGAGAAAACCATGAGTTCTATTAAGGCTGTCATTATACTTTCCCACGATGTTGTTACCGTCAATGCCAAAGGCAATGGTTCCATAGACGGCGAGCGGGTCATTCAAGACCATCCAAGTGCTGCCATTATAGAGATAACCAGACTCATGACCAGAGCTGTCGGTGTAGCCTCCCACAATGTTGTTGCCGGAAATGCCATCGGCGGAGGTCCAATCGTGGCTGAGCGGGGCATTCAAGGTTGTGTAGATTTGCGCTTGTGCCATGGTCGCCACGCCCAGCATGGCCAGACCACAGGTGAGTTTAATGAGGTTTGTTTTCATGGTTTTTTCGGTCTTAGGTTACACATTGACCGGTTATTGTTTCTCTATTTAAAGAGGGGAGCCACATGCTATCAAAGTGAGACAAATTAGTCAAGAATTATTTCCAACCATACTCATTTGATTATCAACTACCTACAAAACATGAACCCAAAACCCAACAAAACCGGGTATTACCTGTCGTCAAGGGATACTCGCCTGGTTTTTTACTTGGTAAAACCGTCGTGAAAACCGGGAAAAACGAAGTTAAACCATGCCGCCACAACCGCAGTAAAGAAATGGAGCCAGCTGTCAGGATTGAACTGACGACCCACGGTTTACAAAACCGTTGCTCTACCGCTGAGCTAAGCTGGCTGCCAGCGTCATTCTTACGCGGTGCGCCACGGTTTGGCAAGTCAACGTGTCAGGCTACACCGCGCACGGCGCAAGAATCGCATCGGCCATGCCATGAATGATTTTTTTGTCCGCCGGGCAAATCGTGGCCAGCACGCCGCCCAGTTGCAGGCGCTCTGCGTCGGCTTCCCCGGAAACAAAATAATACGGGCACAGGCGAACCCGGCCTTTCATCGGGACAACAGCATTCTTCCCGAAGTCAAACCATTGCGTTTCGACTGTCTTGGGTTTTTCATAACGCTGCAGAATGAACGGCGAATTTTGAAAACTTGAAGTCGCCTTGTCCACCGCTGCGCTCCAATCCTCGTGCGACAAATCGCTGCCGAGATAAACGCCGCGCGCGCCCCAAGCGTGTTCGGAAAAACCCGATACCTTCAAAATCAGTTCGCGTTCGCGTTGTGAAAGCGTTTTGAGCTGCCGCCAGTCCGTCAGGTTTAATTCGGGAATCGCGGCGTGGGGTGGCAGCGGTGTCGGGTCAACAATCCAGGTGTAAGGAACCAGCTTGCGCAAACGGTTGAAGAACGCTTCGCCCAATTCCTGCCGCCAAAAACCCTGGAGATTTCGATTCCACAGAAGCGCAAAAAGCATTTTCTCCTCAAAAATTGGCTTCGGCGGCGGTGTGAGCCGGATTTTTTTTGCAATGGCCAGTTCAAAAATCTTCTTCGCGTTCGGCACGTTTGCCAAATCGAACAACTCGAAGAAACGATAAACCGCATCGCCATCGGCGAAATCCGCGAACTTTGGACTTCGGACTTTGAACTTTGGACTTCCAAGCTGGCTCGCCAGCCATTCCATTTCCGGCTGATACGTTGCCGCTTCCTCCGAAACGACAATGTGAATCGTTTTTGCATCACCAAAAATGCTTTCAAACCCGCGAATCATTCCGTCCGCACCGCCGATTATCTCCTGGGAGGGACGGCGTGCCGCCGTCCCTAATTTATCCGTTGACGTTTCTGAAGTTTGGGACGGCAACATGCCGTCCCTCCCAATTTGGGAATACGTTATGTTCAACCAGCCTGTCAGCCCGATGCCGCCGGGGACGGGATCGAGTTCCGTGATGCTGATGCCGTTTTCTGTCAGCAAAATATCGGGACGAATGACACGCGGCACTTCGTTTTTGAATGCGGGTGCGCGCTGAAGTTCAATCAATTCGCGCGGTTTGCCGCGATCCAGCAGTTCCGCAATCCACGACGGTTGTTTGCCTTCAGTACTGCGGCGATAAAGCAGATTGGCCGCGCGATAAAACTGCAGCAGGACGCGGCCCAGCGATTCGATTTCTTTTGCCAAATTTTCGCCGAGCGGAAACGGTGCCGGCGAAATGCGCCAGTCGAGTCCGGCAAAAAGTCCGCCTGCTGGGATTTGGCTCCAAATGAAGCGCGCCCTGTCAGCAAGTGAAGTTGTCGAGGAATCCAAGTTCAATCCTTGTCCTTCCGTGACCCGTCAAGTCCGCAATTGTCCATTTCCAATGCCAATCCATTTGTAGCTGGTCAGTTCGTTCAGACCCATAGGGCCGCGCGCGCCGATTTTGTCGGTGCTGACGCCGATTTCCGCGCCCATGCCGAATTCGGCGCCGTCGGTAAACCGCGTCGAGGCGTTCCAATATACTGCCGCCGAATCCACCTCGTTTAGGAATTGTTTCGCGTGCGCCTCGTTCTTTGTGACGATGCTGTCCGAGTGCGCCGAGCCGTAATAATTGATGTGATCAATAGCCTGCTGGACGCCATCCACCACACGAACGTTCAGGATGTAATCGTTATATTCGGTGAACCAGTCCTGTTCTCTTGCAGTTTTGAGTTTTAAGTTTTCAGTTTTCAGTTGGGAAAACACGGCAATGCTTGCTGAATCACAGCGCAACTCCACTTTTTTATCTGCGAGTTTCTGCGCAATCTGCGGGAGAAACTCTGCTGCGATTTTGCCGTCCACCAGCAACGTTTCCATTGCGTTGCAAACGGCGGGCCGCTGAAGTTTCGCATTTATCGCGATCTCCCCGGCCATTTTCAAATCAGCGTCGGCATCCACATAGACGTGGCAGACGCCTTTGTAATGTTTGATGACGGGAACTTTCGAACAATCCGCCACGGCGCGAATCAATCCCTCCCCACCGCGTGGCATGCACAGGTCAATGTATTGCGTGAGCGACAACAACGCGGGAATCGCCTCGCGGTCGGCCACGGGCACCACTTGAATGGCGTGTTCTGGAAATTGCCGGAACGCGATTTTGCCCGCCTCAATCATCGTCCTGGCGATGAGCTGGTTGGAATTCAAGGCTTCCTTGCCGCCGCGGAGAATCGTCGCGTTGCCAGACTTGAAGCAAAGGCCCGCCGCATCCGCCGTCACGTTGGGACGGGATTCATAAATGATGACCACCACGCCGATGGGCGTGGAAATCTTTTGGAGCTTCAATCCGTTTGGCCGGACGCGCTCATCCAAAATTCTTCCGACTGGATCGGCCAGCGCCACGACTTCGCGCAAACCTTTCGACATCGCAGCGATGCGTTTGTCGTCCAGTTTGAGCCGGTCGAGCATGGGGGATGGAAGCCCGCTTTTCGCGGCGGCGTCCATGTCGAGCGTGTTGGCCTGTTTGAGCGCGGCGGCGTTTTGTTCCAGGGCGGTGGCCATGGCCAGCAGACAGGCGTTCTTCTCCGCCGTCGTCAATTTGGCGAGTTCACGCGACGCAGCCTTGGCCTGTTTGGCCAACTGCGTCATCTGCTCATTCAATGTCATACCGTAAAATTAACCTAACCATCGAAACTTGAAAGTGCGAATTGAGCGGGCGGAATACAGCTTCAACGCTTACTAATCCAGACGAGCGTGCCGCCAGGCAGTTTGTCGAAGAGCGGAATCAAATCATTTGCGGCGAGATGAATGCAGCCGTATGACACCGGACGGCCAAGGGACGGTTCGTCGCCCGTGCCGTGAATGTAGATGTAACGACTATGCGAATCCACGTTGCCACCGCGGTTGAAACCGGGTTCGAGTCCTTCCAGCCACAAAATGCGCGTGGTGATTTTTGCGAACGGCAAACCTTTCCAAGTGTAACCGATCGCCCGGCGGCCTTTGAAAACCGTCCCGACCGGCCAGCCGCCCCCGATTTTTTCCACGATGCGATGCAATCCGAGCGGCGTGCAATTCGTGTCTTCCGTCTGCCCGATGCCGAAACGCGAAGTGGAGCAACGAAATTTTTTTATGAAAACATATCTTTTACCACAAAGACACAAAGACGCGGGACATTTTTCAAAAAGCGAAACGGTCTGGTTCGAGATGCTGACGATGAGCACAAAACGTGTCGGTGCAATTTCGTGCTTTTTACAGGCGAACAGAAACTTTTCCAGTGGGTGCGGCATCAGAAAGTTGCAGGCGGGACGCCTGTGCTACTTCAATTTTTTGACGAGCACCTTCGAGTTCCGACCGCTTTGCTCGTATTTTTCGCGGCGTGCGGGCGGCAAATCGTCGGGCGAACCTTCGGCGAAGCCGCCTTTGGATTGAAAATAGGTAAACGCCTGTGTTGAGAGCGTGATGAGTTCGCTCAAACCCATTTCCCGCGCCTTGTTTTCGACGAACTGGATGAGCTTGCGCCCGATGCCTTGATTTTCATACGACGGATTGACGTAAAGACACGCCAGTTCACCTTTCTTCTGCTCGGGATAGACATGAAGCGCAACGCACGCGACTGGGTTCTTATCAATCTCGAAGATGTAATAGTCGCCCAGGCATTTCTCAATGCTCGCCCAGCTGCGTTTGATCAATTCATCCGACTCGACCGCCTGCTTGGTCAGCAATTGAATCGCCCGCACGTCCTTCTTTTTGGCGGGCCGGATTTGCTGGTATTCGTTCGCGTAGATGAGCGTGCCGATGCCGTCATTGGAAAACACCTCGGCGAGCAGGCCTTCGTCCACTTTGCCGTTGATGATGTGAACGCGTGGCACGCCGATGCGGCACGCCGATGCGGCGTGCTGTGCTTTCGACAGCATTTCAGGCGCAAATCCAGGACTGCCTTGTTGCAGCAATTTTTCCAAGTCTGCCACAAGCATCTGGCGGATGAGTTTGCCGTTGTAAATCAGCCCGTCCTGCGACGTAATGAAAATCAATTTGATGGCCTTCAACGCTTCCGCGACTGCGACCGCGACGCCGTCGGAATTCACGCGATACGTTTTGCCGTCGCCATCGAAACCAAGCGGTGGAATGACGGGAATAACGTCCTGCGCGAGCAGCGTCTGGAGCAGTTGCACGTCCACGCGCTCGACCTTGCCGGTGAACAAATGATCCACGCCCTGAATGATGCCCATCGGGTGGGCGATGACGACATTCGTGCTGGCGGCACGCAGGTCGTTGGCTGAAAGGCCTTCGAGGATTTCGTGCGTGAGCCGGTTCGCGGCGGTGAGCGCGAGATTGAGTGTGGCCGCGTCCGTGATGCCGGAGCCTCCGAGATCGGAGGCTTTGACGTTTTGTTCCTTGGCAAGCGCCTTGATTTGCGCCGACGCGCCATGCACGAGCACGACACGGATGTTCAATGACCGCAACACCGCCACGTCCAGCAGCAGCGTCGCGAAGTTCTCATCCGTGACGATCGCCCCGTCAATGCTCAGGATGAACGTCTTCTCGCGAAATTGCGGAATGTATTGCAGGATGCCCCGCAGATCAGTCAGTTTCACTTTTGGTTCGTAATGATGCTTTCAACACAGAGATAAGTATTCGGTTCTCGGCAGGATTGAAACTCAAATTTTAAACACAATTTGAGGCTTGACATAACCGAGAGTCGGAAGTGTATAAATGATTGCTTTTATTGTGTCTCACAAAAAAGCTTGAAACAGCCGTAAAGCAGTTTGCGTCGGGCCAAGTGGCCCATGAAAATAACCCTAAAACAGCTTCAGGTTGTACGTGTTCGTACCGACAGAACCGCGGTTCTGCCAAAAGCGAAGGGGGAGGTTTTACATCTTCAACCTTCAGAAGAAACCTCACTGTGAAGGCCGCATCCACAGGTCCTATTCCATTTCTTTCACCAACACCAATAACTCATTCTAGGCTTATGAAAAATTACCCGTTCAAAATATTCCGTCACATGCTGCAAGCTCTCGCCACGAGTTTGCTCGCCACGCTGGTTCTGGCGACCGTCAGCTTTTCCAGTTACGCCGGGGTGCCCGTGCAGATCCATCCCGGCCAAGGTGTGGAGTTTGTCCAGGTGGACTTTATCTATGGCACGGAGCTGGTCGTCAGCAACTCGGACACGGGCCAGATGATTGTGGACCCGGCCGCCGTCGTGGCCAATTCCGGCAAGCCATTCGGGTACATTAACGTCGGGACCTCCGACGGCTGGGTGGCATACAACTTGCCGATCGTGTCGAACTTTCCCTACGCCAGTATTCGCACCGCGTTCAAGCTCCCCACGCCCTCGGGCGTGCCGCTGACCATGTTGGGCGCGTACGTGCTCTTGTCCGACGAGCCGTTGACCAGCTTCACCGGCGGTTCCTTCGATTATTGGCCCGTCGGCAAGAGCACCTACAACGCGGGCGGCGTGGTGGATCAACCGCCGAGCGGACCGATTCTTCCGCCCGCTGCCAATTTGACCGCAACCTACTCCGGCCCCAACAAGACGATTGCGATTCTATGCCAACCCTCCCATCCGAATGTGCAGGCGGCCAATAACCAATGCTGGCCCTGCGCCGTGGCCAACAGCCTGCAATGGCTGGAAAACCTTTATGGCATCGTCGTTCCGCATGACGACGTGCCCGGCATCTACAATGTCTCCAGCAACAAGTTCTTTCCTCCGAACTCATTGCCGGCCCAGTTGGATTACTATATGCAACGCAATGCCTCAAGCCGCACCGTGGGCAACCCGACGATAGACCAGTTCGCCCTGAAGGGCAAACTCGCGTATATGGTCCACAACGGTCTGGGTGGCCTGATCGTGCAACACCAGGCGCTCGCTCTGGACATGACGGCGAACTTCACGACCAATGGCCTGACGTCCACCTTTATGGGGCCGCCAACGTTCGAGTTCATTCTAACCAATCTGCTCAACGGCGCGGATGTGGAATTGGCTTACGACTTCTTTCCTGCCATGCCCGGCATACCCTGTCCGGGACCCGGTACGGGGTGTTTCACAGGGCATGCTGGGGATGTGGTTGCAGCCGGCTTCAATACGACGAATCAGCCTTACATCATGTTTGCGTCTGATATGTGTTCAACTGATGTGGATACCAACGATAACAAAGGGACCAGTGTTGATTACACCTTGGTGACCGGCCCCGACGGCTGTGGGTATTACCATCTCCCAAGCATGCCAAGCGGCGCCCCGAATGGGCCAATCATCAAAGTCGTGGTAGCTGGAATGCCCAGCCCGGGGATGCTGAATGAGGAATATGGCCAACTGCCGGGCTGCCGCCTTTTCTTGAACAGCACGAACGCGTTCGGCGGCGACCGCGCCTCGGATTTCAACTGGTCAAGTCCGCAGGGCTCGCCTGCCATCGCTGATGATTTCCTTGCCGATGGCCGGCCCATTGTAAAGGTGCGCTGGTGGGGATCTTATCTCAACGGCCACAATCTGGGAGACGAGGACGCCTTCGTGCTGTCGCTCTACACCGATTTCCCCACCAACACCTTCAGCCGGCCGGCGGCCTGTCTCTGCGCCACTTACATCGCGCCCTTGGACAAAATCAGTGTAACCAATACCTTTTTGGCGGGACTTGACGGAAAAACCATCTACGAGTACAGCGTTGACCTCTGCGACACGTGCCTCTACTCCAGCATCACCAATGGCCCCGCCGCGCCCACGCCGTGGGCCTTTCTGGAGATGAGCAACACGGTTTACTGGCTCGCAATTGAAGCCGAGCGGGGCCGCACCTTTACCTTCACCACCAACGCAGTTTGGACGAACTACCCGTCGGGCAAGTCCACGCTGTCGGAGCATTTCTGGGGCTGGCACACCAGTCCTTGCAGCAACCTGGACGCCTCCGTCACCGGCGCGCTGACCACCAACCTCAGTTGGACGATGAACACGAATCTGTTCGGTGAATTGGACCAAGCCTTCGAGCTTTTGACGTTCGCTCCACCACTATCCGCTCTGATCCTCAATACCCTCTGGTCGCAACGCCCCGATTGGACGTGCGACGGGGTCGCTGTTCTGACGACTGACGGCAGTGGCTCGCAGATCGTCGCCGACGACTTTGCCGCCTACTCCACCAACCGCATCTCATGCTACTACATCTGGGGCGCGTGGCTCAACGACCGGTATGATCCAAACGCCAGCTTCCGCCTGCGCATTTACAGCGATGTCCCCGCGTCCGGCAACCAACCCAGTCACCCGGGCACAAAATTATGGGAGAAAACCTTCACGGTCCCGCCAACGAACACCATGCAGGCGACGCTGACTTCAAACGCCAATTACTGGTCGGCGACCGTGATAGCCTCCAACCTCTGCGAATCATTCTGGGATCCATCACAATCGGCAGGCATGGGGAATGCCACGAAAGACAGCAGGCTTTATCAATATCGCTTGTACATGCCGACGAATTACCAGTTTATCCAGACCAACGGGCAAATCTACTGGCTCTCCGTCACGGCGCTCAACACGACCAACCGATTCGGCTGGAAGACAACCATAACCAACGACCACCACATGGACGACGCCGTGTTTGCCACGCAGTCCAGCCCGCCGGCGTCAGGCTGGACAAACCTCCATTATCCGACGAATCATCCTTTCGCCGGGCAAACGATGGACATGGCGTTTGCGCTGACCACACCTCTGATCGTCTCTTGCTCCTACTCTTGCGGCGGAATCACCCTCAGCCGGTCACCCCTGCCACCGGAATCAGTCACTCTATCCGGATCCTCCACGTGGTTGGTGGATGTCGGCCCTGCCGGCGAGGCCTGTGACACTGATACCAACGGTCTTGACGATGTGTCCGCGGAAATCGTGCAACTGACCCTCTCCGGCACCTCTTCGCTCGGCCCGGTGACCGTGCGGATTCGCGATCAGAACCAGTCTCCATACCAGCCATCTTTGGGTCGGATCGAAGAGATGATCAATTCCGTGACCAACCGCCTTGACGTGCCGCCTTTTGCCCCGAGCGGATACGCCAACAGTTTCTTCGACGTTTATTTGGAAGTCCAGATCGGTACCAACATCCTGCACAGCGCCGTGCCCGTGCAGCTGAGCGCAATGATTTCCTCCGTGCCGCCTCCAATCAGTGAGGGGTACAACTCCTCAATCAGCACCATCCAGTTGTTGGACGAGAACAACAACCCGAGCGGCTACAGCCTGCAAGAGCTTTCTTACATTCCGGAGACCATCCCACCGCCGGTGATTACGGGGATCAGTGTCATTTCGCCGGGCTTGTTGGAGATCACCTGGGAAAATGGGGGCGGGTTGCAGGCTTCGCCGAGGCTGGACGGTCCAAGTTGGACAACGATCACCACAAACAGTCCGTACATCGGCCCCATCACCGGGATGATGCAGTTCTACCGGGTGTATCAACCGTGAGCTTTCACAACATGCCAAAAACCTTTCGCAAGGCTTCCAAGCAGCGCTTATTCTCCTTCGGTGTGCCGATGGAGATGCGGATCCATTCGGGCAATTGATAGCCGCCCATGGGGCGCACAATCACGCCCAGCTTCTGCAATTCTCCGAACACGCGCTGGCCGTCGCCGACGCGAACAAGGATGAAATTCGCCTGCGACGGGATGAATTCGAGTTTCAATTTACGGAATGCCTGCTCGAAAAATTTCAGCCCGGCAAAATTGTTCAGCCGCGTTTTGTGGACGTGTTCCGCGTCGTCCAGCGCGGCCAATGCGGCGGTTTGCGCGAGCAGATTGATGTTGAATGGCTGGCGGATTTTTTCCAGCGCGGCGACGAATTCCGGATGCCCGATGCCGTAGCCGATTCGCAATCCGGCCAAGCCGTAAATTTTTGAGAACGTCCGCATCAAAAGCAGGTTTGGTTTGGCGTCATTCCGGATTTCCGGCAGCAGATCGAGCGGTTCGTCCAAAAAATCAATATAGGCTTCGTCCATCACCAGCAGGACGTTTGCCGGCACGGCGTTGACGAAGCGCGCCAGTTCCTCGCGGCCAGCGGTGGTGCCGGTCGGGTTGTTCGGGTTCGCCACGAAAACAATGCGTGTGCGCGGTGTGATGGCTTTGAGCATCGCGGACAAATCGTGTCCGTAATTTTTGGCCGGAACGGTAATCAGGTTCGCTCCAAACAAGGCAGTCACAATGGGATAAACTGCGAAGCAATATTGCGACACGACGACCTCCGCGCCGGGCGCGAGCAGCGCGTGCCCGACAAATTCGATGATTTCGTTCGAGCCGTTGCCGAGAATGAGGTTCTCCGGTTCGACGCCGAGTTTGGCCGCGAGTTTTTGTTTGAGATAAAACGCGTTGCCGTCGGGATACAAATTCACGCCGGCGAGCGCCTTTTGCATGGCGGCCAGCGCAAGCGGCGATGGACCAAACGGATTTTCGTTCGAAGCCAGTTTGATGATGCCGTCGAGAGGCAGGCCGAGTTCGCGGGCGACTTCTTCGATGGGACGGCCGGGCTGATAGACTGGCAAATTTTTTATGAAAGGGTTCGTTTTCAACAATTCCGGATGCTGCAACTAAAAGTCAAAAATTCAAAATTAAAAATTTCAGAGTGATTCAATGATTTTTTTGACGTTCACATTTTTGGCGACAATGTCGCAGATGAGGGAAATTTTTTCAGCGTCGGTTGGCCGTGTTTTGACGGTGATGTTATGGACTTTGGAAGCGACTTTATAGCTGTCCGCCTTTGCCAGCAGCATGGGAATGGGGATGGTCTGAATGATTTTCAAAACGTTGTCGGATGGTCGCAAGCCGCCGGTCAAGACAATGCCCGCCATTCCTTTGCTGTCCTGCAGGTCCATGCTCGCGCCCGCGGCCAGCAAAATGTCTTCGCGGTCACCGGGTGTGATGAGCAAGACTCCGCGCTTGAAAAACTGCATCGCATTATGCGCGCCCATCGCGCCAACGACAACATTGTCCACCGAAACGTCCAGCGTTGGCGGCCGGTTTAGCAATTCAGCGCGGAGTTCCTCGCGAATCAAGTCCACCGACGGATTGCAGAGAGTCTGTTCATACGGCAAAACGCCAAGCAATTCCAGTCCTTTGCGTTTGAGTCCGCGGCCAACGAACCGGGCGATTTCTGGAATTTTTTCTTCGAGCACCTTGTTGATGATGACGCCGATGATTTCGACGCCTTCCTTTTCAAACAGCGCCTGGTTGAGGCAGACTTCGTCAATCGGTTTGCCGATGCCGCCTTGCGTAACGATGATGACTTTGCAACCGAGCGTTTTCGCGACTTGGGCGTTGGACAAGTCAAAAACAGAGCCGACACCCGCGTGCCCGGAACCTTCGCACAACACAAAATCCTTTTCCCACGCCACGCGGTCGAAGGCGTTTTGGATGCGTTGGACCAGCGCTTCGTTGTTCGCCAATTCAAGGTATTTGCGGGTAAAGGCCGGCTCGACGGCGATGGGACTCATGTCCACCAGCGGACAATTCATTCGATACACCGCATCCATGAGCACGGTGTCCTCGTCAATTTTCTGCTCCTCGATTTCAACAAACCGCTGGCCGACCGGTTTGATGTAGCCGATGCGCGGAAAATGTTGTTGTAACGCCGCGATGAGGCCGATGGCTGCGGTGGTTTTGCCGTCGTTCTGGCGCGTGGCGGCAATAAAAACGCGCGGCGTAACGGTGTTCATTTATTCTCCCGGCAAATGTGCGTCCGCGCCCGGATAGAGCTTTTGATAATTCACAGCCATCGCGCCAACGATTGCGGCGACCCCGAGAATGTCGTGCGCGTTCGAGCCGCGCGAAACGTCCGCAGCGGGCCGGTTCAACCCCAGTAAAATCTGGCCGTAAGCGTTCCCGTGGCCGACGAGCCGCACCAGTTTGCTGGCAATGTTGCCGGAGTTGAGATCGGGAAAAATCAGCACGTTCGCGCGCCCGGCAACCCTGCTCTCCTGCAATTTGCGCACGGCGATTTCAGGGACGAGCGCGGCGTCCACCTGCAATTCACCGTCGAAATCGGCTTCCAAAAACAACTGCTCGGCCTTGCGTTTGGCCATGGCAGTGGCCGCTTGAACTTTTCCAACGAGTGGATGCGACGCGCTGCCTTTGGTTGAAAATGAAAGCATCGCCACGCGCGGTCGCACACCATGCAAATGTCGCGCAAGCCAGGCGGTGGAAACTGCGATGTCAGCCAGTTGATCCACGGTTGGATCGGGAACGACGCCGCAATCGGCCATGAACAACACACCATCCTCGCCGATGCGTGTGTCCTCAACTTCCATGACCATGCAACTCGACGCCGTGGTGATGTCCGGTACCACTTTGATGATTTGAAACAGAGGTCGCAGCAGGCTGCTGATGATATGTGACGCCCCGGAAACTATTCCGTCTGCCTGGCGCATCGCCAGCATCATCGTGCCGAAATAGTTTGGCTGCATCATCGCCTCGCGCGCTTCGGTGACGCGAAGCCCTTTTTCACGACGAAGCGAAAAGAACCGCTTGGCGAAATTTTCAAAATCTTCACTTTTAGCGGGATTGATGACGCGGATGCCGTCGAGCGGAATGTTCAAGCCTTCGGCGATTTCCTTCACTTTCGCCTGATCGCCAAGCACGATGGGTGCGCCAAGTTGCAGCGCCTGAAATTGCCGCACTGCCTGCAAAATGCGCGGTTCCTCGCCTTCGGGAAACACCACCCGTTTCGGGTGCCGTTGTAATTTTTCAATGACATTGCCTATGAAACGCATGACGATAGATTAGCCGCGAAACATGAAACTGCAAAATGAATTTGCCGCGAAAAAGTTGATGAGTCCAATGTCCAAAGTCCAAAGTGAATGACAGCGGGTAGTGTGGTATAGTTTGGTAGGGCGAGGCTGCTGACGAGCCGAATCTTTGGTCGGGACGCATGGCTCGCCTCGGCGCAGCTTGGCGAAGCCCGGGCCTCATGCGTCCATTTGTTGGGACGGACATTCCAGTGGGATATCACTACCTTTCGGCTCGCGAGGACGCTCGCCTCACAAGATTGCAAACTATGCCACTACTGATTTTTCGTGCCATTTGACACGTTTCGTGGTTAAACAGCTTTCAGCGATTTAATGGACTTCGATTCGATAACTTTTCCGTTGCGCCCGGCGTGGACCGAGATTGACCTCGGCAAACTGCGGCGCAACTTGCAGCTCATCCGCCGCGATCTGCCGCACAATGTGCAATTAATGGCTGTTGTGAAGGATGAAGCCTATGGTCACGGCGCGCTCGACGTGGCGCGCATCGCACTCGAAGAAGGCGCATGGGGGTTTGGCTTGAGCACGCTCGAAGAGGCGATGGCTCTGCGCGATGCGGGCATCACCGCGCCGTTGCTGTTGCTCGGCGAACGACAGGAAGCCGAATTACCGTGGTGCGTCGAACACGACCTGACGGTCTGTGTCAATGAGCCTCATACCGTCCGCAAACTCGCGCGCGCCGCTGCGTCCGCCAACAAACGCGTGCCGGTGCATGTGAAAATTCACACCGGCATGAGCCGCTTCGGCGTGCGCTGGGACGAGGCGCTGCCGCTCATCGAACAGATTTGCGCGGAAAAATCACTCTCACTCGAAGGCGTAATGACGCACTTCGCGCAATCAGATGAAACGGAAAAGACCTTCGCCAACTTGCAATTCTCCCGTTTCAACGAAGTCCTCCAAAGCATGGCCAAACGCGGCATCAAGGTAAAATATCGGCACACGTGTAACAGCGGCGGCTTCCTTGATCTGCCGCACGCACACCTCGACATGGTCCGCGTCGGCATTTTGATGTATGGCGTTTTCCCATCGTCAGTCTGCCGGCGGATTCAGGGCATCGAACCGGTGATGTCGGTCAAGGCGCGCATCGCAGCGATCCAAAAATTGAAGCCCGGCGAAGTGGTCGGTTATGGAATGCGTTACACCGCGCCGTCGGAACGGCGGATTGCCGTGTTGCCGATCGGTTACGGCGACGGGTTTCCGCGCGTGCGCAACCAGGGCGGCGCGCTCATCCACGGCAAACGCGCCCCGCTCATCGGCGGCATCGCCATGGACGCGCTGATGGTGGACATCACGGACATTCCCGAAGCGCAGATGTGGGACGAAGCTGTCATCATGGGCCGGCAAGGCAACGAGGAAATCTCCGTCCACGATATGGCGAAGCTGAAAAACTCGGTGAGCTACGACGTGTTGACGGGCTGGCGGTTGCGCTTGCGGAGAAAATCTGTGAACGGCACGAAGCAAACCGGGACACTAATTTCGCGAATGGACGCGAATCCAGGCAGCACAAAATCAATTGGTGCAAATTCGTGAAATTCGCGTCAAACCCATGAAACTCCTTTTCTCCGAACAAAAATCCGATTACGAGCATTACCAGTTTCCCTACGCGATTTGGGCGGTGCCGGAGGCGGGCGAGACGCCGGCAGACATTTTCAACGCGGGCTTCCTGCCGTCGTCACGCAATCTTGACCGCTTTTATCTCTGCAGGCAGGTGCGCGTGAACCTCGCGAAATTCAAGCCGTCGTCCGAAAACCGCCGCATTTTGCGCAAGGGCGCGGGCATCGAGGTGAAGCTCGTGCCGCGCGAGAAATATGATTACACGCCCGAACGCCGCCAGTTTTTCAAGACCTACGCGGACATCAAATTCGGCAAGGACGTGATGACGTTCGAGCGGCTCGACGCGCTGTTCGGTTCGCCGATTATTTCGCATCTGCTCGTGTTCACGGATGCGGGGCATGGCGGCGAAGTTGGCGTCGCGACACTGTATCTCGAAGACAAGGAGCTGGCCTACTACTATTACGCCTTCTACGACCTGAATTACTACGCCCGCAACCTCGGCATGTTCATGATGACCTCGGCGGTGGCGCTGTTTGCCGAACGCGGCTTCAAGCAGCTTTACCTCGGCACGTGCTATTCGCAGAACGCGCTCTACAAAACGCAGTTCGCCGGCGCGGAATTTTTCAACGGCTTCCGCTGGTCAAGCGACCTCGATGAACTCAAATTCATCATCAAGCGCGACAAAAAGGAACTTTACCAGCACCTGCTCGAGACCGACGAATACCGCGAGGAATTTTACAAAGGCGACCTGGAAAAAATCGTTGATGCCAGCGCATTTAGGGTGCATATTAGTTGACTATAGACGTTTATGCGTGCTGTTTTGTCCTCCGCCGGATTCACCGGCTTGATACTCGCTGGATTCACCCTGTTCGCCGTTCAAACAGCCGACGCGGCTCGCTTCCAGATTTCCGACGCGGTTGAGTTCAACAAGATCATCAACACCAATGCAGTTCTCACCACCAACGTCACTCTCAATTCCTGGATCGAGGGGCCGGTTTGGATTCCGAATGGCGGTTACTTGGTGTTCAGCGACCGCGACAACAACAAGCTGAAACGACTGGACCCGCCGGGCACCCTCTCCGATTTTCTTTCGCCGCCGCCTCAGACCAAATTCAACGGCAATATTCTGGATATGCAGGAACAATTGGTCTCCTGCCAATGCGGCAGCAATGGACTCAAGGTGGTGCTCACCACCAACGGCGTGTCGGTCCCCCTGGCCACGAGCTATTACGGTCTGAAATTTTACTCGCCCAACGATCTCGCGGTGAAATCGGATGGCTCGGTCTGGTTCACGGATCCTGGCTATGACAGCGGTCTGCCGCTGCCACCACCAGTACCGACCGGATTTCAACCTGGTCTTTACGTGTATCGTTTTTATGAGACCAACGGAAACGCCACCATCTTGCAGGTGATCACGAATCTGGCGAAACCCAATGGCATCTGTTTTTCGCCGGATGAAACCAAGCTGTATGTCGCCGACAACGGCGCCTATGCCAATTCCGGAACCATCAAGGTCTATAACGTCACCAGCAGCAACACGCTGACGGGCGGCTCGACGTTCTGCACCGTCAGCAGCGGCATCGCCGATGGATTCCGGTGCGACGTGGACGGGCGCATCTGGTCCAGCGCCGGGGACGGCGTGGAAATCTTCGCTCCCGACGGGCATTTGATCGGCAAAATCCTTCTGACCCGCACGGCCAATCTCTGCTTCGGCGGTCCGCAATATAAAACGCTCTACATGGTGGGCCAGCCTTACGTCAGTTCATTCCCGGTGCTGGTCGCCGGCGCAGTCTCAATCAAAAAGCTGACCGCTCGCTCCGATGGAAATCAGATGAACGTTTCCTGGTTTGCGCCGTCCACGGGATTCATGCTGCAGGCATCGGATTCCCTGGGCGACACGACCGCATGGTCGGATGTCGCCGACCTGCCCCTGGTCACCAACGGATTGAATCAGGTGAGTCTGGACCCGACCAATGCCGCAAAGTTTTTACGTCTGCGTTTGAATTAACGGGCCGCGCGACGAATTTTACAGGGGCGACCCCGGCAAAATTGCCGGCGTCAGCACATTCCGGGTGAAGGTAAAATAATTCTACAAAGATTTTGCTCCTGATGGGGTTGCCTTTGTCATGACATCTACTTTTTCGGATACCCCACTGTCTGAGCGAGGATGACTTTTTGATCAGGCCGTAATTTCATTGCCTTCGCCAAAGCCGCCTTGTCAACCGCTCCCCGCACGACCGTTGCCAATCCTTCGGAAGCGCAAAACAGGTAGACATTCTCGCTGATAAAGCCTGCATCCGCCGCGGAGTAGAAATTCTTTTGGTCGTCCATCCCTTTGCCCATCCGTGAATAATCCGCCACATAGACAAGGTTCACCGGCGCGTCCTTCACGAACGGCTGCATCCCCGTTGAAGCCCGGATGTCCTCTGCAAGAACCGGCTGCAACGCGTGGCCTTTCGCATCATAAAGATAAAGTCCAGTGGCAGTAGCAACGTAAATATCAATTTCCTGCCAGTTCACTGCCGACGGTGCAGTTCGATGACCGGACTCCGGGCGGTTAATTCCGAACGCCGCCCAAAGCATATTGCCAAGCACCTGATCCGGCAGCTTTTCGGTGCTGAATGAACGCGTAGATTTGCGCTCCTTCAGCGCCTGCATGAGGGGTTTGCCGCCGTCCATTTGCGGTTTCGGAAGCTGAATTGGTTTGAGATCCTGCGCGGAAACAAGTGTGGAGAAAGCAAGCAGAGCGGTCAATCCCCAACGCACGGCATGAGATGATTTTGTCTTCATTATAGTCCTGACTGGGTTTGCAGACGGTTTATTCGATCACAGGTTCCAAAAGGCTTTCGCCCAAGCTAAATCCCATCAGGCCGCCAAAGTCAAGAATGCAGCGGCATCGGCGTGCAGTTGGATTTGCGGCAGAAGCCCGCAGCAACTCGTCAATTTTTTGAGACAAGCTCCCCTGAATTGACCGGCTTTGTGAGGAAATCGCCGGCACCGGATTTCAACCCGGCTGACCAGCCAAACTGGGACAGGAACCTTTGAGTTCCGGCTCTGATTTATTCCGCGCTTTAGCTTTGGAAGACCCGCGCGCTCGCAGCAACTTGTCCACTTTTGAGACAAGTTCCTTTGGATTGAAGGGTTTTGTGAGGAATTCGCTGGCGCCAGATTCCAACCCAGCCAGCCGGCCAAACTGACTGCACAAGCCTGTCAGCATGATAACCGGCACGGAAGCCGTCGCGGGATTTTTTCGCAATATTTCGCAAATATCGAATCCGTTTAAGCCGGGCAACATCAGATCCAGCACAACCAAGTCGGGCAATATCGAACGGGTTTTTACGAGAGCGTCACTGCCATTGGCAGCCGTGCCAATTGCAAAACCTGCCTTTTCCAAAACCAAACGGATTACTTCAAGTTGGTCTGCATCATCCTCTACGACGAGTATTTTTCTTCGCATAAAACAAGAGACTGGTTAAAAAAACGACAGTCAACCACTAGCAGGAATAATGCCATCATGGAATGTTTGGGTGATGTAGGATTAACGTGAAGCGCACGTTAATCCTACATCACCCAAACATTCGTTTTCTGGCATATGAATTGCAGCACCAAATGCCGTGGTTATGAAAACGAATGCGTTAAAACTCTCCCAAGAGGTTTTGGGGCGCGTCGAGGTGGCGGACCTCAGGCGCCCCACGCGGCGCGCCGTGCTTAGTTTGATGCGGCTTCAGCCGCGTGTGATGCGCATTTCCATGTCGAAGGACCGGCTGTTCGTCACGATTGAAGACCAGAGCAGCGGGGAAATTCCCCAGCCGGTGAAAATCACCCACATTGGCTGAAATTGAGGCACTGCTTCGTATCCCAAGTTCATTTCGAGAACTCGATTTGCTCAAAACCCGCCTTGTGCAGGAATAAAGCCAGTTCCAGCCTCGCTCGTTTGTCCGCCTCATCCAAAATGCCGTCTGCGCGCGCGGCGCGGCGAATGTCGTCCACCGCGTTCTGACGGGCGGTTTGCTCGAGGTTTTTGTCGAATACGCGCAACAGGCCGGTCGTATGATCAATGACCTGGCTTTGCTTGTCATCAAGGTAGGCATCGGTGATTTGCGGAGGCGGCAGGCGCAGGGAAATTGTTTTGCCGGAAATCGCCACTTCATCATGCTGAAGCCGTTTGAGGTCGACGCCCGCCTTGACGACGCCATGCGCGAGCAGCAGCACGCGGTTTTCACCATACCATTTGGCGTCTTCGAGAATAACGACTTTTTCCAAAACGTATTTGACGGTGACCAGATCGGAGAGAGCCTGCACCTGCTCGACAACTGTTGCGGTGTTTTCCTCATGCAAACCCGACCCCGCCTTCATCCAGCGTGTGACTGTAAAGCCGAGCCAGATGCCCGCACCGAAAACCACCAGCGTTGCCACTGTCCAAAAAATAATCTTCAACCGTTGCATGACGGCAAAGTAAGGGGCAAGGAGCAGGAAGCAAGGAGCAAGTAAACCTGTCCGTGTGGAAGCCGTGTTCGAGGGCTGGCGCGCTTTTCTGGGTTGACCACTGAGGCAATCAGGTTTGAAATTCGCGCATGAAAGGATTGTGCCGGCATCCATTCCGTGTGACGGGACGGTTCTTTTGGTTTGCCGGTGAAGTTATACTCGCCGTGGTTGATTTTTTGTTTCACTGTGCATTCCGCTCAAAAAAATCCGGGCTGGCTAAACGTGCTTTATGGTTGCACCGGGCATCCCGCCGCACCCTGCGAATTTTCAAACTCGAACCGCAGGTCACCGGTCCGATTCCGTCGAGCGGTTTGCTCGTGTCCAATCATCTGAGTTACCTCGACATATTGGTGTTCACGTCGATCACGCCCGCCGTGTTTGTTGCCAAACGCGAAATCAAATACTGGCCGGTCATCGGCTGGCTCGCAACGCTGGCGGGAACGTTGTTCATTGACCGCAAACGGCGGACTGACGTCAGGCAATTGGCTGAAGAAATTCGAACCGTTCTCAACCAGGGCACGCTCGTGATTTTGTTTCCGGAAGGAACCAATTCAGGTGGCCGGGATGTTCTGCCTTTCAAATCGTCTTTGCTCGAACCGGCTGTGCGGCAGACCCATCCGATTACGGTCGGATGCATCGGATATGCGCTGGAGGATGGCGACGTGAGCGAGGAAGTTTGTTACTGGCGGGACATGACATTTTTCCCGCACATGTTGAACCTCCTGAGCAAACGCGCGGTGCGGGCTTTTGTCCGATTCGCCCGATTCGAGCGCAGCAGAACCGACCGCAAAGAACTCGCGCAACAACTGCGCCTGGAAGTTTTGAAGTTAAAGGGAGGTTTCGTTAAGGAAAATTGCGAAGAGTCAAAAATCCCATCCGGGACTTTGAGTTGAGACAGCGTAATTTTTAACAGAGCGGAAGCCAAAATTCAGCGGGGGTCTTGCGGTCAAAACCCGTCTCACGGCTGGCTTGTGATTTTCTGCCAGTTGACGCCCTGCACTCCGGCGTAAATGGCAAAGGTCTTTTCGTTTTGAATGAGTACGGCGCGCACCACACTCGAATCATCCGCGCGGCCAAGCTCAAGAATGCCTTCCGGGATGATGCCTATTTTTTTATGCGCGTAGATCAGCGCGAACACCGCCTGCGCGACCGCGGTATAGGTCAAATCCTTGTAAGCGCCTTCGACTGCGTCCTCAACGGCATCGGCGAGAAATTCCAGTTGATCCACGAGATGCGGAAATTTCGGCGCGTGGATCTGGGTGAATTCGAGCTTCCACTGCGGCAACTGATGCAGGACTTTTTGCGCGATGGCCGGCGTGATGCTACCGGCGGCATTGTTCACGAATTTCGCAATTTCAGGCATAACGGCGCCAACTTATGGAAAACCCCGCGCCAGCGAAAGTAAAAATGTTATAACAAACACGCTTCCATTCACTGCCGGATTTCTGCTAGGAATAAGCCCGTGCAAAATTTAATCGCCAAAGCCGAAACACTGCTTGAAGCGCTGCCGTATATCCAGAAATTTGGCTGCGCAACATTCGTCATCAAATACGGCGGCAGTTTCATGGATTCGCCCGACGCCAACGTCCGCAGCAGCGTCGCGCGCGACATCGTTTTCCTCGAAGCCGTCGAAATCAATCCCGTCGTCGTTCACGGCGGTGGCAAGGCCATCACGCGTGCGATGGAAAAAGCCGGGCTGAAGGCGAATTTCATCCAGGGCCAGCGCGTCACCGACGAAGCGGCGGTAAAAATTGTGGACGACGTTTTATCGCGCGAAATCAATCCCCAAATCGTCGCCACCATCAATTCACTCGGCGGTCAGGCGAAGGGTTTTGCCGGCACGGATATTTTTAAGTGCCGGAAACTTTGGCTCGAAGACCCGGATAAGCCCGGTTCAAAAATTGACCCCGGTTTCGTCGGAGAAGTCACGAGCGTGAACGCCAAACCGTTGCTCGATTGCATCAAGCGCGGTGTCACGCCGATCATCAGCCCGACCGCGCGCGGCGAGGATGGCAGGATTTACAACTGCAACGCCGACGTGGCTGCCGCACAAACCGCCATCGCACTCAAGGCTCGGCGGCTCGTTTTTATGAGCGACGTGCCCGGTTTGTTGCACGACGTGAACAAGCCGGATTCGGTTATTCCACATCTTAAAACGGATGAAGTGGATGCGCTCAAAAAATCCGGCGTGATAGACAGAGGCATGATTCCAAAGGTGGACGGCGCTGTGGCCGCCATCCAATCCGGTGTGGAAAAAGTTTCATTCGTGGATGGCCGCGTGCCGCACGCTGTGTTGCTGGAAATCTTCACGGATGAAGGTGTCGGGACGGAAATTGTTTCGTGAATTTTTTACTCCGCGTTTCCGCGCTTCTGTGGTTAATATCCGCCGACAATGAAAGAAAATGTTTCGACATCCATCGTCCAAAATCAATTTGAGACGATTCGCGAATTGTTCAGCAAGAACGTCGTGCCGAGCTACGGGCGCTTCGACCTTGCCTTCAGTCACGGTGCGGGCAGCTATCTGTTTGATGTCGCGGGCAAACGCTATCTCGACCTTGGCGCGGGCATCGCCGTGTGCTGCCTCGGCCACGCGCACCCGGCCATCACCGAGGCGCTGGTCGAGCAATCGCGGAAACTCATCCACGTCTCGAACCTTTATTTTACCGAACCGCAGGGCCGTCTGGCCGCCGAACTCGTCAAACGCATCGGCCCGGGCAAATGTTTTTTTGCCAACAGCGGCGCAGAAGCCAATGAAGGCCTATTCAAACTGGCGCGCAAGTTCGGCCACGACGAAGGCCGATTTGAAATTCTGACGGCAACAAATTCCTTTCACGGTCGGACGCTGGCCGGTATTGCCGCGACCGGTCAGGACAAGGTCAAAAAAGGGTTCGGGCCGATGACGCCGGGCTTCCGGCATGTGCCGTTCAACGATTTGGCAGCCGCGCGCGACGCGATTTCGCCTGCGACTGTCGCTATTATGATTGAGGGCGTGCAGGGTGAGGGAGGCATTACGCCCGCCACGCCGGAATACCTGCTCGGCCTGCGCGCCTTGTGCGACGAGAAGAAAATCCTGCTGTTCATGGACGGTGTGCAGTGCGGGCATTATCGCACCGGAAAATTTCAAAGTTTTCAACGGATTTTGGAAAACGTTACCGGTGACGAAAAGTTTCTACCCGACGGCATTTCAATGGCCAAATCGCTCGGCGGCGGGTTTCCCATCGGCGCGTTTTGGGTGCGTGCGCCATTCGCAGATTTGCTGGGACCAGGCACGCACGCCTCAACGTTCGGCGGCACGCCGCTGGCCTGCGCCGTCGCGCTCAAAGTGCTCGAAGTCATCGAACGCGACCGGCTCGACAATAATGCGCGCAAACTCGGCGAATGGTTGAAAAAGGAATTGGAACGGCTTGCGAAAACCTATCCACAAGCGGTCAAACGGGCGCGCGGGCTTGGTTTCATGCTGGGAATGGAATTGGCCGAAAAAGAGAAAATTCCGGCGTTCGCATCGAGTGACAAAACCACAGCGGTGCAATTTGTGAATCGCCTGCATGAAATCGGCGTGCTCACGATTCCGGCCGGCGCACAAATTGTGCGGCTGCTGCCGCCGCTGAATCTTAAGCCGCAGGAAGCGGGCGAAGGCGTTGCAAAAATCGAGGAAGTCATCAAATCGCTTGTGTGATTTGGCGCTGGAATTTCGTTTGCCAGAGGTTATAATCCCCTCTTTCTCGCGGGAGAATTGAAATGAAACATCTGTTGTCATTGGAAAAATTGCCGCGGGCGGATTTTGAAAAAATTCTGCGCGACGCCGCTGTGTTCAAACACGAGCGCGGTCATCACAAAACACAGCCGCTGGCCGGACAAACGTGGGCGTTGATGTTTTCCAAATCGTCCACGCGCACGCGGGTTTCATTTGAAGTCGGCATCCACGAACTCGGCGGGCGGCCAATGTTTCTCAATGCCAATGACATCCAGCTCGGTCGCGGCGAACCGATCAAGGACACCGCGCGCGTGCTGGGCCGGATGATTCACGGCGCGGTCATCCGCACCTTTGAGCAAAGCGACGTCGAGGAATTCGCCCGATTTTCCGGCGTTCCGACCATCAACGCGCTGACCGACGACGAGCATCCGTGCCAGATTCTCGCGGACATTTTTTCATTCCGGGAAAAGCGGGGACCGATTGCGGGCAAAACCGTCGCGTTCATCGGCGACGGCGCGTGCAACGTGGCGAACTCATGGATTTTTGCGGCGGCAAAACTGGGTTTTGAATTGCGCATTGCCGCGCCCAAAAAGTTTCAACCATCCGCTGCTTTATTAAAGCGGGTGGGCGGAAAAATCATCAGCACCGATGATTTGCAAGCCGTTGCGAAAGGCGCGGATTTGCTTTACACCGACGTTTGGGTTTCGATGGGCAAGGAAGCCGAGGCCGCCGAGCGCCTGAAAATTTTGAGCGGCTATCAAATTAATCAAAAACTCGTGAAACTAGCCAAGCCCGACGCGCTGGTGATGCATTGTCTGCCTGCATATCGCGGCAAGGAGATCGACGACGCGACGCTCGAAGCCAACGCGGACACGATTTTCGAGGAAGCCGAAAACCGGTTGCACGTGCAGAAGGCGATTTTGAACTGGGCGGTGAGTTAAACCGCGGAACGACGGCCCCTGTCGGGGCGAAGTCAAACGAAGACCGATCCGACCGCGATAAAATACGATTGAAACGTCAAAATCCGATCTATTGAGACCTCCGGGTTCATCCGATGAGGACAACGCCCCGGTCAATGTTGATGCCATCCTGCAATCGACACTCGGCAGGGGAGGCGAACGTTTCGGCATGGTCGCCGCCGTTCTGCGGGGCGAGCGCATCATCGCCCAAGGTGCCGCCGGGGTTCGAAAGAGAGGGACCGCAGAACGCATCACGCTCGATGATCGATTTCACCTTGGTTCCTGCGGCAAAGCCATGACCGCGACGCTCGTCGCGATGCTCGTCGAGGAAGGCAAGCTAAATTGGACCACCACATTGGGCGAAGTTTTTGCCGACACGGTGAAGCCCATGCACCCGGCGTGGGAGAAAGTGACATTGCGGCAGGTTCTCGCACACCGCTCCGGCTTGCCCTTGGACCCGGACGGTCTAGGTTGGGTGTTTAACCACCTGTTCCTCGCACCCTACGCCAGCTTGCGCAGCCTTCCCGAGTCGATGCGTTCTTCCGAGGAAACTTTGCCGCAGCAACGCCTGGAAATCGCGAGGCAGGCCCTTTCGCGCCCGCCGAAAATCCCTCCGGGCACCAAATACTGGTATTCCAATGTCGGCTACATTCTCGCGGGGGCAGTGCTGGAACACCTCACCGGTCGTGCGTGGGAAGACCTGATGCGCGAACGACTGTTTCAGCCACTGGGCATCAGCACGGGCGGATTCGGGCCGCCGGGCGCCGCTGGTAAAACCGATCAACCCTGGGGCCACTCCTCGGTCGTTGGCAAACCGATTGACCCGGGCAGCCCTGCCGCGCAATTCCCATTGTACTACGCCCCCGCCGGCATGGCACACATGACAATTACAGATTGGGCAAAATTTATCGGGCTCCATTTGCGCGGAGATCCGGCCAATCCGCATCGCCAGGCCGCGCTGCTCAAGCTGGATACATTTGCGGAATTGCACGCGGTCGCACCCGCCACAACTTCTAAGGGGTGGGTAATGCGCGGGACAACCTTCCTGTGCACTGGTGATGCCGCACCCGCCGTAACTTACTGTGCCGGATGGTTTATCAGCCCAGCCGGTTGGGCAAAAGGCACCCAGCCTGGAGACACCGGCCGCCGTTTCTGGACCGGCGGAAGCAACGGACAGTGGCTCTGCGCCGCGTTCATCGCACCCGAAATTGACTTTGCCGTGCTCGTCGCGTGCAACCGCGGCCTGGACATCGCTATCTGGAAAACCCGCCAGGCGGCCAGGGCATTGATTCGGGCATTTGCGCCTAAACAAACCTCATGACACCGGTCCGGTCCGGAAGTTGAGGGCGGGTGCCAAGATGATCGGGTGCTGATTTGTTGAAGTTGCTTGAGCGGGTTACTTTCTCCTTCGCGTTGGCCTCGGCCCACGCCGTTGGTGATGCATTGTCTGCCGGCATATCGCGGCAAGGAAATCGACGCGGAAACATTCGAGGCAAACGCCGATACGATTTTCACCCAGGCTGAAAACCGGCTCCATGTGCAGAAGGCGGTTTTGAACTGGGCGGTTTCCTGACTCACCGCAGAGGCGCGGAGACGCGGAGAAAAGTAATTGAAACTCTGCACCTCGGCGTCTCTGCGGTTAAATTATTTTCCAAACTGGCGCAGATATTTCACCGCGACTTTCAAATCCTTCGGCCATGGCGCGGTGATTGTCACGATTGCGCCGGTGACGGGATGCGGGAGGCTCAATTCTTCCGCGTGAAGCGCGACGCGGGCAATGAGCGGGCGTTCTTCGTGGCCGGGCTTGAGCCGGTAATCCGGTTTCAAACGCGAAAGCCAGAGCGGTTTGCCGCCGTAAAGTTTGTCGCCGACGATGGGCATTCCGGCGTGGCACAAATGAACGCGGATTTGGTGGGTGTGGCTGGTTAACGGCTCGCATTTCAGCAGCGTGTAGCCGGAGAATTTTTCCAGCACCTCAAACCTGGTTTTCGATTTCTTGCCGTTTGCCGGGTCAACGTGCATCAAGCCGGCTTTGACCGGATGCGGCGCGAGCCTGGCGTCCGCTTCGAAACTGTTTTCGCGCGGCGCGCCTCGAACAAGCGCCACGTATTTTTGGAGCGGCTTTTCGGAGCCGAAAAAATCGGCGAGCGCGACGAACACCGGTTTGTTTTTAGCAAGCAGAATCACGCCGCTGGTTTCAAAATCGAGCCGGTGCGCGTTCATCAGACAATTCAATCCGCGTTCACGCACCCACGGTTTGCCGCCGGCGATGGCAGCGTGGAGCAATTTCATCAAATTCGGCCGATGCGGATCAATGCGGTCCGGTGAAACGGGCAAACCGGCGGGTTTGTCGAGCGCCAGCAGATGCTCATCCTCGAAGAGAACCGGAATTTCCCAAAACCCGCGCGCCTGCGCCGCCGTAGCGGCTTCGTCGCCGCGAAGGCGCGTGGTGGGTGAGGAGAGTTTGATGGCCGTGCTCACAATTTATTGACCTTAATTCCAATCGTAATCACAGACAGATTAAGATTACGGTTGCGATCAAGATGAAGGGTGAAATTTATCTGGCAGTGCCGGGCGCGGTTTGTCTGTGAAAGACTGGCGTGGCGCGCAATTGGCGGTTGGCTTCAAGATTGACCCATTGGCCGAACGCTTCATTCTGGTGCTCGCGGCGGAGAGCAGCGGCGTATTGCGGCAGTTCGGAATTCATTTTTGACTGGTCAATCGGCAGTTGTGACTGGACATAAACGATGAAGCCGCCGCTGCCGGTCTCCTCAAAATCGCTCGTCTTCCCAACCGGCGTGGTGAACGCGGCTTGTTTGAGCACGCTTAAATTGGCGCGGTCGCCGGCCTCCGGCAATTCCCGCGTGCTCAACGAAAACGCCGGCAGCACCTGCGGCTGCAAACCGGCGGCGATGCAAACAGATGCGAAATTTTTCCCGCCGGCTAGACCCTCCATGAGCGTGTGAACAAAATTCGTTCCCGCGCTTCGCGCGAGCGATACGGCTTCGTGGAATTGGTAGTCCCGTGTGACCCGGCCTCGGATTTGGTCAAGCGGTGGAATTTCACTGGGCAATTGTTTGTCGAGCGCCACGACAAAGACAGCGTTGGTCCCGGCGATCGGTCCGACGAGTGGCTCGTCGGTTGTGAGGGCAAACGCGGCTTTGATGAAACTCTCCGGCACAGTGAGTTCTTCCGGGCCGGATTCCCTGCTGAACGGCGCAGTGACATGCACAATCAACCCTTTTTGTTTGGCGACAGTGGCGAGGTTTTCAGGCTTGGCTGGATCCATGTTAAAAACGGCGTTGGCAAATTCTTTGGCTTGCCGTTGCGCATCGACCAATGCTTGTTCCTGGATCAATGTTTCGCGAATCCTGGCTTTCTTTTCGTCGGGCGTTTTCGCTTCGGGGAAAATGCGCTCGCCATATTGGGCATAAACGGTTTCCACCTGGTCGTTGAAGTTGGTCTTGGACAACTTTTGTTCCGCCTCGGCCTGAAAATTCGTCACCTCGAACACAACGTAGCTGACTTGCACGCGATCGGGCAGGCGGTATTCCGCAAGGTAATTCGTGTAAAATTGCCCGACGGCGGCGGGTGTCATCGCAACGGACGACAAATAATTCGACGCGGAAAAGAAGACAATTTGCGCGGAAAGTTCCTGATGCTGGCGTTCATAAATGGTGGCGGCCTCCTGCGGCGTGACCAGTTCGCCGGTCAGTCCCATCGTTTTCCGCAATTGTTCGATGGCCAGATTGTGCCGGATGTAATTTTTGAAATCTTCGGTGGTCAGCTGTTCCCGCTGCAGAATCTGCTTCACAAATCGGTCGAGCCGCATGGGTTCCCCGCCGCGATCGAACAAATGGAGGTAGCCATTCGCCGCTGTCACCACCGCATCATCACCGACATAAATGCCCAAATCCCCGGTTTTTTGAACAAGCATCAGGCGAATGTAAATTTGCTCCATCAAATCCTTTTCGGAGACGTTCGGATTTTCGTTCGGCCACCCGCCGGTCCTGAAAAGGTAATCGAGATAAACTTCAGCCTGCGCGTTGCGAAACTCCTCCATCGTGATTTTGTGACCGTAAATCGAACCATAATCACCGCTGCCACCGCCCCTGCCGCCCGTGGTCGAGGGCGCCGCGCCCCAATAGATGAAGGAAATGACCGTGGCGGTGATGATGACCGCCCACAACCACCCCGAATGTTTGCGAATTGTTCCAATCATAGTGGCAATGCAAAAACAAGAAGATGAAACCTAACCAGCCCGGCCACTCGCGGTCAAACGCAAAAGAGCGTCCCTTTAACCGGTTTTAATCCACCGCGCCACATTCGCCGCGGCATAAGTGATTAAAATGTCCGCGCCGGCGCGGCGCATGGCCAGCAAACATTCGAGCGTCACTGCGCGTTCATCAATCCAGCCATTGGCCGCTGCAGCCTTGATCATCGCATGCTCCGCGCTCACGGCGTAAGCGGCGGTCGGATAACCAAATTCGGTTTTGACGCGATAAATCAAGTCGAGACAGGCCAGCGCCGGTTTGACCATGACGATGTCCGCGCCTTCGTGAATGTCCATCGCCACTTCGCGCAGCGCCTCATTCGCGTTGGCCGCGTCCATTTGATAACTGCGCCGGTCGCCGAATTTTGGCGCGGATTCGGCAGCTTCACGGAATGGCCCGTAAAATGCCGAGGCAAATTTCGCCGCGTAAGACATGATCGGCATATCAACGAAACCAGTGCGGTCCAATTCTGCGCGAATGGCGCGAACACGTCCGTCCATCATGTCGCTCGGCGCAACGATGTCCGCGCCCGCCTCGGCGTGGCTGACGGCGGCGCGCGCGAGCAGTTTCAGCGTCGGATCGTTCAAAATTTTTCCGTGCCGCACCACGCCGCAATGGCCGTGTTCCATGTATTCGCACAGACACACGTCGGTGATGACCAGCAGCGGCGGCAATTCCTTTTTCAGCAGTCGCACGGCTTGTTGGACGATGCCGTTGGTCGCATAAGCGCCGGATGCCTTGGCGTCCTTTCGGTCGGGAATTCCGAAAATTAAAACCGCCGGAACATCGAGCGCATGGGCGCGTTCGGCTTCGCGCAGGAGTTCGTCGGGGGAAAACTGGAACACGCCGGGCATAGCGGCGATGGGACGGCGCAATTTGCGCCCGTCGCGGACAAACAATGGCAGCGCCAGTTGCTCCACGCTCAAGCGCGTTTCAGCCATGAGTCGCCGCAATGCCGCGGATTGCCGCAAGCGGCGCGGACGATACGCGGGAAATTGCCCGATGGCGCGCAAATTCATGGGAACATTCTAGTTTCAACGTGCGCAGTGCAAAGCGCAAAGTTTGGCAGGGACGCTTCGCTGCGGTCATTCCTGAGACATTCAGGCAGGATTATGACAACGGCAACCGACATAAATTTATTATTTATTTAGGTTTGACTAGCCAGACCAAAAGGAAAGAATCTGCCCCTATGAATGCGATCATCGATCAAATTACACAATCCATCAGCCAATTCAGCCCCAACTTGTTGGGTGCCTTATTGGTTTTTGTCGTCGGCTGGGTCATTGCGCTCATTGTTGCAGCCGCCACGCGCCAGCTTTTGCGGCGCGCCAAGCTCGACAACAAACTGGCGTATTGGATGACCGGCAAGGAAACATCCACGGATATTCCAGTCGAGGTCTGGGTTGGCAAGGGGGTGTTCTACACCATCATGTTGCTCGTATTGGTGGCGTTCTTTTACACCCTGAACCTGCCCGTTCTTGCCGATCCACTGAACCTCATCGTCAGCAACATTTTCACTTACCTGCCGCGCATCCTGGCTGCGGCTCTGCTCCTGCTGCTGGCTTGGTTGGTGGCAACCGTCTTCAAGCGTGTGATTGCGACGGCAATGCGCGGATTCAAGCTGGACGAAAGGCTGGGCGATGCCGTCGGCGGTGAAGAGAAAGGAAAAATCTCGTTGAGCCAAACGCTTTCCGAGGCGGTTTATTGGTTGACCTTCTTGTTCTTCCTTCCGGCGATTCTGGGTGCGCTTGAGATCAAGGCCCTCCTCGACCCGGTTACGGTCATGTTCGACAAGTTTTTTGCCTACCTGCCGCAAATCTTCGGTGCCGGCGTCATCCTGCTGGTGGGTTGGTTTGTGGCCCGCATCGTGCAACGGCTTGTCGCAAGCCTGCTCGTCTCTGCGGGGGCGGACACTGCGAGCGAAAGGTGGGGGCTTGCAAAAAGCCTGGGCAAACTCAAGCTCTCAGGCTTGATCGCCCTGGTGGTCTATTACCTGATCCTATTGCCCGTGGTGATTGCCGCCTTGAATGCCCTCCAGTTGGATGCGATCACGAAACCTGCGAGCGACATGCTGGCCAGGATTGTGGACATGCTGCCGGCGATTTTCGGCGCGGTGTTGGTGATGTTTATCGCCTATGTGGTGGGCCGTCTGGTGGCCGGGATTGTGAGCAACGTACTGGCTGGGGCCGGGTTCAACGGCGTGCTCGTCAAGCTGGGGCTCTCCAAACAAGCGAAAGAAGGCGATCACTCGACGTCGGCGATGGCCGGCAAACTCGCTTTCATCGTTGTGCTCGTGCTTGCAAGCATCGAAGCCGCAAATCTGCTGGGCTTCGCGACGCTGGCGGGATTGATCCGGGACCTCGTCGTCTGGGGCGGTCACGTTCTGCTCGGGCTGATCATCTTCGCCTTGGGATTATTGCTCGCGAACTGGGTGGCGAGCGTTGTGCGTTCAAGCGATTCTCCGCAGGCCCCGCTGCTGTCCATGGCTGCGCGGATTGTGATCCTGTTGCTGGCCGGTGCAATGGCGCTGCGTCAGATGGAACTGGCCAACGATATCGTAAATATAGCCTTCGGTCTGGTGATCGGATCGGTGGCGGTTGCCGTGGCCATCGCCTTCGGTCTGGGCGGACGCGATGCTGCGGCGCGTTTGCTCAATGACTGGCGCGAAAAGTTCGGCAAACACGGCAAGGAATAACAAAACAGGCGTGGTGAACCGCGATGGGCGAATCGCGGGCGGCAGGCTTCGACGATCTTTCGAAGCTTGGCCAAGGCCCCCAGGGACTTAAGTGAATTCAGGGGTCAACGACATCTCAGGCGTTGACCCTTTTCCATTACTGCGAGGGTTGCCGGGAGCAGCGACTAAATCAGGAAAACCTTAAACGAGTCATTCTGGCCAGGTGACAGGGGATGAAGGTCAGGGAAGTGACAGCGCATGGGAGTCGACGAGAGTGGTCCGATTTAGTAAATCGCAGGCATGAAAAAGCCGGCAGCAAAGGCGTCGAGAAATGGTGGCGCTGGTTCGGCGGGGCCAGTCGCAACGGGCGGTGGCGCGTCGGTTTAGGGTGGCGCGGCACCCGCAAGTCCAGCACCCCCATGGGTGTATCCTTTCTTTGGTTCATGGTTCTTTCGCTGAGAACCGGGATACACCCTCTCGCCTTTTTACACACGATTCCCTTACACCACCCCGGTCAACTCGCCTCGAATTTTATCCTTGACAGGTGGCTAAGAATTGATACAGTCCACAATACTACATACGAATTTAATCACGAACTAACACTAACACACCCGTAATCCCATTGACCAATGAAATCTTAAAGGTGTTTTCGTCGCTGAAGTACCAATGAAAACCGCCGAAATCGAACAGCCGAAGCCGGCCATGCAAAATAATACTGGTCATCGGGTGGAATCTTGTGAATCGGCAGCGGTCCGGAAGATTGAACAAAGCATCGCCTACATGTTGCGGCACTTGGACGAGCCGTTGCAGGTGGCCACGCTCGCTGCCCAGGCAAATATTTCCGTGTCCCACTTCTTTGCACTGTTCAAACGCCAGATCGGTTGCACGCCGATTGACTATTTCATCCACCTGCGCATGCAGCATGCCCGCCGTTTGTTGGACGAGACAGTGATGAGCGTGAAGGAAGTTGCCGCCACGCTCGGCTACGACGACCCCTTCTATTTTTCGCGCATTTTCAAATCCGTCAATCACATCGCGCCCAGCGAGTATCGGTTGCTGAAAAATGGGGCCAAGGAGACGGTCCGGGACTGCGGGATTACCCTGCGCTTTTTTCAACCCCGTGAATCCCGGGCGGGTCTCGAACATGCCGACTCGTATTCGGCGCAAAATCAGGGAAGTGCCAAAGGCTGGCCGGGAGTCGCTGGCTGGGAGTCAATGGCGTGGCGGTATCCGGTTTCAGAAACGCCTCCGGTTGCGCGACGTTGAGTAAACCGGGGGCGTTTTTTAAAAGGACGGAACCAGTCTTTAAACTGTCGCATCATAAAAATGTGAAAATATGAAACGTGGTGTTAAAATTGTTGTCCTTGGCGCACTGGCTTCCGCGGGGTTCATCGTCTCGGTGATTCCGGGGAGGGCACAAACCTGCACTGTGAACTGGACCAACGTGTACCAAAGGATAGACGGCTTTGGCGCTTCCTCAGCTTGGCGGAGCACTTGGACCACCAACCAGGCCAACATGTTCTTTTCCACCAACAATGTGGGCACCAACATCTGCATCGGCCTTTCTCTGATACGCAACCACATCACCTCTGCCAGTTCGACTTCGGCGAGCGCGATACCGACCACGTCCGAAACCAACATCATGGTGATGGCCCAAGCCCGCGGGGCCAGGGTCTGGAGCGCGCCGTGGACTCCGGCGTCCGGGTTCAAGAGCAATAACGGACAGGACGGTGGCAGCTATCGCGGAAGCGGAAACAATATCACCAATTTGAACTACGCCAGCCAGCTCGCTAATTATGTGGCTAGTATGCAGAGTAGTGGCATCAACCTTTACGCCATCTCCGTCCAGAACGAGCCGGACGCGAATGTCACCAGCTATGAAGCCTGCGTCTGGACCAACACACAAATTCGTGATTTCACCACCAACCTTTACAACGCGCTGGTGGCCAAGGGAGTGAGTTCCACCAAAATCATCATCCCCGAGAGCCAGAACTGGTCAGCCAATACCACCCTTTATACGACGGCACTGGGTAATCCAACCGCTGCGGCGGATGTGAGTATTATTGCCAATCACGATTATGTGGCTAATAACGTGGTTGGAGATACCACAATTCCGGCAGCGTTGTCCACTTCCGGGAAGGCATTGTGGGAAACGGAAGTTTCCCAAATTGGCGGGAATTACGATGGAAGCATTGCCAATGCGATGTATTGGGCCGGGCGAATTCATCTTTTCTTGACGGCGGCCCAAGTGAACGCGTGGCATTATTGGTGGTTGATTTCCCAAAATGGGGATAACGAAGGTCTTACCGACACCTCCGGCAATCCCGCCAAACGCATGTATGTGCTCGGCCAGTGGAGCCGGTTTGTGCGCCCCAACTTTTATCGCATTGACGCGACCAACACCGGCACCGCCTTGATCAGCGCCTACAATTATACCAACTCCGGCAACTTTGCCATCGTGGCCGTCAACACCAACACCAGCACGGCCATCAACCAGACGTTCAATCTCAGCAATTTCCCCACCGTCAGTTCCGTGACGCCGTGGATTACTTCCGCCACAATGTCGCTCTCCAATCAAACGCCCGTCGCGGTCAGCGGTTCATCGTTCACTTATACGCTACCGGCCATGAGTGTGGTGACTTTTGTGGGGCCGGGCAGCACCAACCCGCCGAACCCGCCACTGACCCTGGCGCCGATTGTGAACCAGACGATCAACGCGGGAGTCACCATGGTCATCACCAATGCAGCCACCGACACGAGCCAGCCGGCCCAAACATTGACATTCAGCCTGTTGAGCGGCCCGACCAATGCGACCCTCACGCAGATCAACATCACCAACGCCGTCTTTGCCTGGCGCCCGCTGGTGAGCCAGGCTGACACGACCAACTTGGTCGCGGTGAAAGTGACGGAAAACGGGGCGCCGAATTTAAGCGCCACCAATAGTTTTACGGTGACGGTCAATCCGATAACCAACCCGGTGGTGGGTTCGGTGACTGTTTTGGGCGGGCAGGTGAATCTGATGGTAAGTGGGCCGCAGGGACCGGATTACACGTTGTTGACGACGACCAACCTGATGACAGGCAGCTGGCAGGTGTTATACACGACAAATTCGCCGGTGACACCGTTGACATTGGTGGACACCAACCCGGCCGACCCGGCACGCTTTTACCGCATCCAACTCGGGCCATGAACCAGCCAACCGCCAAATTTGCCAATGTTTATAAGGGGAAAGTGCCATTTTGCCAGTGGAGAATCCTCCATGATAATCATAGTTTTGTCCATTCCGTAAAATAGACAATTATGATAATGTCGACGGAACGGTTAACTAAAATTGGAAGTTAGTAGCAAAAATTCAAAACCAAAAGACGTAAAGACGTATCATGAAAACAACTCCTATTTTTCACATAACGAAAATTGCCTGCCTGGCTTTGGCTGCAATCGGTCTCACCGCAGTCACTTCTCGCGCGCAATATGCACTTGGTAGCTGGCAAGGCGCCAGCGATACAGAACAGAATGTGGTCGGCGACGATAACGGATGGATTGACTGGGGCACCCAGAATTCTATTTTAAGTTCCCCCGACATTTACAGCATTGTGAGTGGCGCCGTCCCCGGATACGCTCAAAGTCTCCAAGTGAATAAGTCAGGGTGGAGTCAAACTCTCTCTCTTAAGTTGGAATATAGTCCCGGTGACATGGCGGCTTTTTTCAACAACACTCAATTGTCGTTCACGTTCTCTGTCCCAGCCAGCACGTCAACGTCTGGCTATTCACAGATTTACAATATGGCGCTCAATGCCCAAGGATACGGATTTACAGATCTTAGTTGGTCGGGCGGGACTGGGTATTCATGGTCAACGACTGATGTTATTGGCACCGATAACAATTCCTCCAGCGGCATGCCTAACTATTACTATGGACCTGCCGACTTGCGGTCGCAAAGAGTAACATTAAACTACGGCGGCCTCCTCCCTACGCTTATAGCTGACGGAAACGGCCCAACCAGCGGTTATATCGAGTTTATCTTTGCCACTAACCCCGGCGGCGGCGCCCCCTCTAACATGTTCTTCAATGATGTGGAACTGAGCACCGTGCCGGAACCTTGCACCTTGGCATTGATTGGCCTTGGTGCCGCTGGCTTGCTGGCGGTTCGTCGCCGGTGGAACCATTGAGCGCCCGTCCGTGGATGGCAACGGTATGTTTCAAAATATTTCACGCCTCCGCCCGCCCGGTAGTTTGGGCGGAGGTTTTTTTGCCTGTATAACCGGGTGGCGCAAGTTGAAATGGAAATTTATGATTCGCATGGAAAATTTGTGTAGTGCAAACAATGAAAGAAATCCTTAACCCAGTGGACATCGTATTGGTCGTCTGCAAATAACAAGCTCAAAAACTAAAAAACGTATTATGAAAACAATTCCTATTCTTCACACGATGAAAATTGCCTGCTTGGCTTTGGCTGCGATCGGTCTCACCGCAGGCAGTTCTCAGGCCCAGACTGTAATCGGTAATTGGGAAGGCGGCAGCAGCGATGGCTGGATCGACTGGAATGACCTCAACTCGGTTACAAATGATGCCGGATCGACTACCTCCGCGTACAGCTTTTCGAGCTTTGGCGCTGTACTCGGCAGTTCGAGTCTGTGCGTGTCAAACAAGGCGGGGGGTTTTTCACAGACCCTTGCCATTAAGTTGGAGTACCAACCCGGGTTGACGGATGCTTTCCTCACCAACCAATTGCTTTCATTCACATGGAGAGTCCCGGCCGGTAAGCCGACGGACAGTGGGTATACCGAGATTTACAATATTACAATCAATGCCTCGGGTTATGGATGGAATGACCAATCTTGGGCGAATGGAACAGTGAGCGGCAATGGCAGCGGCGGCAATGGCGCGAAGCCCCAGATAGGCTTCTGGGGCGGTTGCCCTGTGCAAACGCAAAGAGTAACGTTGAACTATTCATCTGTTCTGCCTTTGATTACTTCCCCCTTACCCACCAATGGTTTTATCGAAATAATCTTCGGTCTCAACGGCGATGGGACGCACGATGTATTTTACTTCGATGATGTGACCTTATCGCAGACTTCTGCTCCGCCCGTATATCCGCCACCGACCATGGCCATTGGGAAGGCCGTGTCTGGCTTGCGGATATTTGCGGGATCGGCTGGTCAAAATGATCGTGCAGAGCTTGCCACCGTGGATCAAAACCAGTCTTGGATCGGCGGGACTTACCCGGTAAGCTATTCGTTCAGGCTTCTGGACTACCCGGCTGACATCGGCCAAACCCATATCTTCCTCATACCGGTGAATTCCATGCCCGGCGGCCCGTACAGCTACAACGGTATTGATTATACGTCGACCAACGGGCTTTGGTTGGTTATCAGCCCTTACAGTGGTGCTCAAGTCACCGCCACCATCTACTGGAAGACCAATCTGCCAAATGCCAATGCATACGCAACAGGCGGCAACACGGCGCTCCGGATCACCAACTCAACTGCCGTCGGCACTTGGACGCTGACGTTCACCGGCACCAATGCGGGCACCTTGACCGCGCCGGGTGCCAGCGCTGCGCCCTTCACCATCGCGGATGCGACCGTCGCGACCGACTTCACCAATCCTCTGGTCGCTTATTTTGGATTGCAGCCCAACGCGGCCGCTGGCGTGGGAGAATACGAGGACTGGGGTTCGATCTCGGTTGCCGGCGTTGCTGGAGTAAAAGAAAGTGAAGACTTCACCAAAGAGTCCGGCCGGGTCATAACCGCTTCCGGTTATTGGAACACAGCTGTGGCTGGATTGGCGAACGAGTTGGTGCTTGTTTCGACCAACGATATACCCGGTTACTGGTTGTATTGGAGCATGAACGACAAAAGTCTTCCATTGGGCTCGAAGACCAATCTGCTAACGGGCTCGTGGATTGACCCGACATATTACAGTGGCTATGGTGATGCTCCTCCTTATACTTCTGCTCCCTATGGCGGGCGAACGAAATATGGCACGAACAATTGGACATTGTTGCCCAAAGACGATCTGCCGACTGTGAATGGAGCAGCGTACGGAGTGCCTGGACCGAAGGCATTCTTCCAACTCTCGACGAATGTGGTGCAGCCATAATGGGATAATGTATATTGACAAAACAACGGCGCCGGAAAACGGCGCCGTTTTTTATTGCGAAAAATACGAGCCCGATTTGCGGTGGTGGGTCAGTTTAACTGGCAGGGGCCGACCTGCTGGCCCCGAAAGCTTTCGGGGCTGGTCGGTCCGAGGCCGCGCAGGTCACCCCCGACATTAGATGTCGGGGCAAGGTCGCGGCCCTGCCAACAGAAAAATCAAACTGACCCACTACCGTTTCTTCAGCATCCTTGATACCTTGGTCCATTACGATAGAAGCGGTAGCTGTGGAGCGTGATGCCTTTGATTCCAAGTCGCTGGCATCGCTGCTTGAACTCCGTGGCGCGATCTCCGTCCACACCGGTGCTTATGTACACGGGGCGGCCCCCTGAAGATAGATCTTGCCTGGACTTGGTGATTCAAAAGTCAGCTCATATCTGGAATCTGATTCCAACGGTTACCCGATTCTCGCCGGATAATTCCGGCAGAATGAAAGAATTCTGTGGAATGGCAAAAATTGTTAGCCAAATCGTTAGCCATGGGGCTGACCATCCTCCTAATTCTTTACCGCACAGGCAGTTAGAGATGGAGGCGGAGGTCGGAATCGGTCGCCTTAAGCGTCATTTCAGATCAAAGAATGCCTGAATTCACAGGCTAATCAAGCCAACTCTGTCACTACAAGAACCAGCACTTCCACTGCACCTTTGCTGACGTTTTTGCTGACGGTCGATGGAGGTTGTAGGCACGCGACGAGCGAGTCAGAAGTCGTTAGCTGGGGGATACGACACCTGAAACCAGACGTGCTCCATCAGCTGCATACGACCAATAGATCGCACGCTGCTTGCCAGGCGCGCGGCAACGCATGCAGCTGGAATAAAGCGCTCTGATCCATGGGATTTCCGCTATGGACAAGACTGATTACCCCGGTGTTGCCAGGTCAAAATCGTTTATTCCCAGTCGCTAACCAGGAGAACCAAGTCCTCCAAGGATTATGATATCGTTCCAAAAGGCAAGCGGGCAGAAACAAACTGCTGACAAAAAGCAGAACCCACACTTCCTTGAGCTGAGAAGTACGGAACACTCCAAAGAAGAGGAAAAGGAGAAAAATATGAAAGGTGAACACCTCCAACGAATGACGGCCAAGCAAAGCCAGTCCTTTTACAACAAGATTCTCCGTTAACCATGAAAGCGCATATTGAACAAGCAAGGCAAACACAGTGAAGTTCAGTAATCTTATCGGTCCCAAACTCCCAATGAAAGACAGTGATTCGATCTTGAATCGAGGGTCGCTCAATATGAAACCATGGCGGATGGAAAAGAGGGTGGCAGCCACCACGACACATACAATCAGTGCGAGTCGCCTGAATTGGCGGGGGATAAGATCGGTGGTGCTGCGAATCCCGATGCAAACTCCAAGAACAAAAATGAATTGCCAGCCGAAGATGTCAAACACCCCAAGATCTACCGGCCAAAATCTTGAGAGAGCGGCATTCAAATAATCTCCGAGTCCGAACTGGGCAAGCAACCAAACTACCGTGCTGGAGAGTAAAAGCAGGCCCAACCGATTTTTTTTTGCAAGCTGAACGGCGATAGGCACGGTCAGGATGAACACCGCATACATCGGGAGAATATCCAGAAACTGCGGCTGGTAAGTCAGGGTAATCCCCATGAGGAGCGCTGAAACTGGGTGCTCGTAGAACCGAGGCGTCCAAGTTTCCAATCCCCACGTCTTGACAGAAAACAGGACCGCAAGGCTAAAAAGGGTGAGAAATGTCAATACGTGGAAGGAGTAGATAAAACCCGTCCGCGCTAAGGCACGCCTCCAGAGAAGCACCCCGTTCTCGACCGCACCATATCGAGTATAAACCCGGCCGGCGACCAAACCTGACAAAAAAACAAAACCCTCCACTGCGTTCACATAACCCAGTGACTCAAAGGTATAATCGCAAAACAGGCTTGGAAAGTGGTGTATCGTCATGGTGACGAGCATAAGGCCACGCAAGGCGTCGATATAGACGTCCCTCCCCGGTTTACGGTCATTGTTTGCACAAGTCATTCGAACTTGGGCACAGAGTCTAGGCAGGCTATTCAACTGTCAACCCGACCAGAAAGGGACACGTAACGGTCATAGTCGAAACGTAGTCCAAGGTTGAAATCGCCACCCCTGGTTGAGGATTTTCGAAGCTGCTTCGGTAGAGACAAAGCGACAAGTCAGGTTGCCACTGCCGAATCCAAGGGTTAGATCCGACCCAGGCGAGCTCCGTATCCGGGGCCGGTGTCCGCCAAGACGCAGGAATTCCAGTGGTAAAAGTCGGCTGCCACCAATCAAAGACCTGCTGGCCTGCAACCATGTTAATTTCTCTGGTTGATCCATCTTCATAGTGGATAACCAATTTCGCCACGTTAGTACCAAAACTCTTGTATGCCAACACGCAGCCGTCACCGTGCAACAAATGAATTTTTACGCACTGACGATGGATGAGGATGGAATCAACCTTGTGCGGGAATCTCTTTCCGTAGTGTTGCAGCCAACCTCCCATGAGCTGTATTGAGCCTTCCACATCGAAAGGGACTCCGGCGTAAATGTTTTTGCCAGCAGGCAGTTCAGCAAGGTTATCGGCGTTGTTCCCTTTCCAACAAAGGGGCGCTTCAGTCAATTTGGCATTAATATAAGGCTCGAGATCTATGGTCACAGCGCCATGTGTCTCATCTTTGGCTTGGCGTGCTTTTACTTTCTCCGCAGTCAGCTTCCTTTCTGCCGGCCAGTTGTTAACCTGCCAATATGCTAATTGTTTATCACGTTTATCCTCGTGCGCCTTTATCCAGATGATCCTGTAGCAAATCACCAAAGGGAGAATCGACAAGACAGCTATAATAATTCCATTTCTAATTTTAAGACTCATAGTTGAACGATAAATGAAATTCTATTCAGTGACCAGCAACTAATGTTTAACTCTCGGGCATCGCCCGCACAAGCGAAAAATTAGCGCCACTAAAGGACGCCCGACCAGTGCTTGGGATGGCGACTTTTCCGGACGGCACGACCGTCACACTGTTGCCGAACAAGGACCCGCGCGAGGTGCTTGCTAATTGGCTGCCTGGTACCGCGCCTTACTTGACAACGACTACTTGATTCACTAGAAAAGAATCATGAGCAGCACAGAGAAACACCACTTTCAGGCCGAAATTCAACAGTTGCTGGATATAGTCATCCATTCGCTTTATACGGATAAGGAGATCTTTGTGCGTGAGTTGATTTCCAATGCTGCCGACGCGTGTGAAAAGCTCCGGTTCTTCCAAACTTCAGGCCAAGGGGTTTTCCAGCCGGAAATTCCTTCGACGATTTCAGTTACTACTGACGAAAAGGAAAATACGATGACTTTTTCGGACACCGGCATCGGCATGACCCGTGAGGACATGGTAGAAAATTTAGGAACCATTGCTCACTCAGGCACCCGGTCTTTCCTTCAGACGTTGAAGGACGCGAACAAGAAGATTGATGCCAATCTGATCGGACAGTTTGGAGTGGGATTTTATTCCGCATTTATGGTGGCCGACAAGGTCACGGTGCTGACCCGGTCGCACATTCCTGAAGAGGAAGGATGGAAGTGGATCAGTGAAGGCGCCGGCGGGTATGAGATGGAACCGGCCAGCGATTTGCCGCGTGGCACGAAAATCATCCTTCATCTTAAAGAAGAGGCGCGAAAATTTCTTAAGGAGCATGAAATTGAGCGAATCATCAAGCGCTATTCCAATTTCGTTCAGTTTCAAATCCAATTGAATGGCAAAACGCTCAATACCGTTCAAGCCATCTGGTCACGAAGCAAAAATGAGATTAAAGACGAGGAATACGCGGAATTTTACCGGTACATCGCCCACGATCAAGAGGGCCCCATGTGCCGTTTCCACTTCACCGCAGATGCGCCATTGACCATCCAGGCATTGCTCTTTGTGCCGTGCCGCAACCCCGAACTCATGGGAATGTCACGGATCGAATCTGATGTGAGTCTCTATTGCCGGAAAATTTTAATCCAGGCACGGGCAAAGGGCCTTTTCCCGGATTGGCTGCGCTTTTTGAAAGGGGTGGTGGATAGCGAAGATCTGCCGTTGAACATTTCGCGCGAGACTTTGCAGGATACTTCCCTCATGCAGAAGCTCAATAAAGTTCTCACGAGCCGTTTTTTAAAGTTCCTGGAGGAACAGGCGGAAAAGAACCCTGAAGCTTATGATAAGTTTTATGCCGTTTTCAATCGGTACCTCAAGGAAGGCGTTATTACCGAATTCACTCACGTCGGCGCGCTCGGCAAGCTTCTGCGCTATGAATCATCAACCCTGGCCCCGGGAAACAAGACCTCCCTGGCCGACTACGTGAAACGGATGAAGCCCGACCATAAGGAAATTTATTATTTACTGGCTCCGCACCGGGAAGCGGCGGAGAGCAGTCCTTACTTTGAAGTTTTTCAGGCGCGCCAGTACGAAGTGCTGTTTTTGTATGAGCCGATTGATGAATTTGCAATGGAACACCTGTACGGGTTTGAAGACAAAACCTTGGTGCCGGTTGAAAAGGCGGAAGTGAGCCTTCCGGATACGGACAAGCAGACGGGAGCGCTTTCGGCTGAGCAGGCTCAAGCGCTCGTGAAATGGCTCAAAGAATTGCTGGGTAATCGAATTGAGCAAGTACGGGTCACCAAGCGACTCGTTGAAAGCCCCGCGGCTATTTTTGAGAGTGACAAGTTTATGGCTTCAGGCAGACGGCAACTGTTGAGATTAATGAAAACAACTCCCGGAAATTCACCGTTCCGGCACGATCTCGAAATAAATCCAAATCACGAAATCATATCCGGGCTGGAAAAAATACGTCATACAAACCCTACCTTGGCCGGCAAAGTGGCAGAACAGCTGTTGGATAACGCCAGGATCGCGGCCGGCACCCTGGAAGATCCCCGTCCCATGTTGAAACGCTTGAATGAATTGATGCAGCACGCCATGACGGTGCCGGGTTCGGAATAAACACCAGCTTCAGATCTTCCATGGGCGATTGGGCATGCGGTTTTGATTTGGCGCGCAGGTCGCCGGTGCCGGCGCGGGTTTGCATGGGGTTTTTGCTTTGCTTCCACCAGGTATTTCGCTAAGTGTCGTCCATGACTCGCAACGTTCGCTCTTGTGTGGGATTGTTACTTTTGTCCCTCTGGACAATTGTTTCTTGTTCGAGCGCGGACGATTCATTAAGCGTCGGAACGGCCAGACGGGACATCACGCCCAAGGAGCCGTTGCCCCTTTGGGGATATTCTTCTTATCACGACGCCCTTTCCCAAGGGACTTTGGACCCGCTTTATGCCAATGCACTGGTCGTGCAACTCGGGGGTAAGAAACTCGCCATCGTGAGTCTGGATCTTGGCAGACCTCCCGCGGAGGATTTGCTGAATAATATTCGGAAGCGAATCAAGAGCAAGACGGGAATTGAATATTCGTTTATTGCGGCGACCCATACTCACCATGGTCCGGTGCTGGAACTTTCCGATCAAACCGGTAAGGGCAGAGGTCGATTCAATTCCGCTCTTCGTTACTACAGTCAACTGGAGGATTCCATCGTCGATGCCGTTGTCAAGGCAGCTGATAATCTCAAACCTGCCAAAATGGCGGTGGGTGGAATTCAACTAACCAACTTCAACTATAATCGCCATACGCAATTTCAGCCTGCGCCACAGGATACAGATCTCGTCGTTTTGCGCTTTGACGACCTTTCTGGCAAACCCATCGCCATTCTCGTGAATTTTGCGGCGCATCCGACCTTGGTTCCGGAGTCCTTGCTGAAATATTCCGCTGATTACCCAGGAGTAGTAGAAAAAATCGTTGAAAAGGACACGGGAGCCGATGTTCTTTTTATGCAAGGAGCTACCGGCGATCTGGCTGCCAATGGCAAAGATTACGAGAAATTCGGCAAAGATTTGGCGAAAGAAGTTGTCAAGCTTGATTCTTCTCTGAGGACAAAGGAAGTGATTCATCCGGCTCTTCAAGTAAAAGAAGAAAGATTTACCTTCAAATCGCGTGTCAATCTAAATGATCCGATGGTGCGAAATCAATTGGACAAGACCTTTTTCCCCAAATTGGTAGCAAATTATGTGGATGAGTATGCCCACGGTATTCGCCCGCGTCTTACGGTGGCAGTTCTTAACGGGGAAATTGCTTTGGTTGGTGTCTCGGGCGAGTTTTTCTGCAACCACGCGCTTCGGCTGAAGGAACGAGCACGCGTGAAAAAACTTCTCTTTTTCGGATTTTGTAATGGTTACGATCAATACTTTCCGACGATCGAAGCGGCCGCCGAAGGAGGTTATGGCACGGACAATATTTCCGCTCCGGCTGCTATTGGGGCAGGAGAGCAAATGATGAACACAGCGCTAATTTGGATTTACGAAATGCAGCAACCGCAGGGTGCAGCTCCAAGCTTTTGACAATCCAGATCCGGCGTGGTTGAGGAACGCCGCACTTTTCAATCGCCGTTTACAATGTAGGACGATACCTGAAAAAATGCCCGTTGTTCAATGGCTCGCCGGATGTGTTCCATCAGGGGAATTCGGAACGTCTGCCTTCCTGGCTTTCAGAGCACGCAAGGCAAGGAGCGTTCGTTTTTCCTGGGAAAGATTATCCAGTTTGGAATTCTGTGTTTCAACTCTGACGTCAACGTGCTGATTTTCGCGATTGCGCGGCTTGCCATCCAGTGGAACACTCCGGGATATTTTCTGAAAGAAGTTCTCAAAGTCGGCAATGTCGATTTTTGAAACGAAATTTAACGCAGCTGTCCTCGAAGCTTCCGATACTGTCTTAAACCGCTGATGCTGGGTCAGGAGGACATGGAGGGCGTCTTGCCATGGTGCAATATTCTGCTCAGGCACCATGGGAGTCGGCGAACTGCGTGAGTCGAAACCCTTCTCGTAGCTGTCTATCGGATGCACCAGCAGGATGTAGTCAACACCCAACTTCGCTTCCGCCAACCCGCCCACATTACTGGCTATGACTGGAATGCCGCGAAGCATGGCCTCGACAACTATTATTCCAAACGCCTCCGGCCACAAGGACGGTACTAATAGCACGCGAGTCTTGGCCAGGACTGTCCCAATGTCATCCGACGGTTCAAGAATTGTGACATTTGACGACGCTTTCAACTTTGCGAGATCCGCTTCGGTGGTCCCCCACGCAGGTAACGCAGAAAACTCAACGTGGGGAAACAGCTCCAGCAACTTTAAAAAGATGGATATGCCTTTGTAGGCACAAGGATTGATAAAAGTAACAAACCCCCGTTCAAACGATGTCGAATGGGTGAAGGGGGCACTGCCATAGACTGGGAACCGCAACACCGACGACTCCAAGCCTCCCCATCGAGATATGTAGTCC
The DNA here is from genome assembly GCA_049517655.1 of Verrucomicrobiota bacterium. Classification (GTDB taxonomy): domain Bacteria; phylum Verrucomicrobiota; class Verrucomicrobiia; order Limisphaerales; family UBA11358; genus UBA11358. Next base: position 744,509 of record JBEKRQ010000002.1, read on the forward strand.
TTCAAAAATGTGCTGACGGTGATGATTCCATTCACTTGTCCAATCAACTGGGCGGTAGCAGAGCTTTTGAATATGGCGTGGGGACCAAAAGGCAGATCGAGCGCACAGTGGACTAAATAGATAACCGGAGCGAGACCAGATTCCAGCGCAGCTGCCAGGAGCAATTGCCCGGGATCTTGGGAGGAAACCATGATTTCATCTGGCTTGAAAAGACTGGCTTGCTTCAGAACATAGCGGTGAAGGCGGTCAGAGTTAAAAACTGCATGCACTTCAACTCCTTTGTAGTGAAACACATAGGCTTCAGCGGATTGCGAATGCACCTGTATCTTTCGGGCGGCTAATTCACGTGCGAATTCACCCAAAGACTGTGGACCATGACTCCCGATGGCGGGAGCGATTGCCTGACATTCATGACCTCGCTGAGCCAGCCCCTCCAACAGCAATCGATTCGCCTTGTTCGCGCCTCCGAAGGTCGGGACATACAACATGTTTTGCAACAAAAGAAGTCTCATCGGACATCACTCTGCGCATTGAGCCAAGCCTCAATCTTCAGACTCATGGTCTAGTCTGGATCAATTTACACGGTTTAGCAAAATCCGCATATTACAAGTTTAGAATCGGGCAAAGCCACGATCGTCGCGCGCGACATGTTGCTTGCGTCAGTTACAGTTCTATTTTTTCTCATTTATTTCTAAATCATTTGCTTTATCCCTCAACAAAAGTTTGGCCTCATCGTCCGAGATGGCTTCAAGCTCTTGGACCGCGGCGTCCATGTCTTGAGCGTTCATTCTGCCAATAACCTCCTGCTCGATGACTCCGGCCAGTTGTGCTATGGTCGGTTTTTCCAAGATTACATTCAACGGCAACTCCACTCCAAACACTTTTCTGATACGAGAGATCAAAACCGTCCCGAGCAGGGAATGTCCGCCGAGTTCAATGAAATTATCGTGGATGCCAACCCGTTCCAACCGAAGGATGTTGACCCAGATTGTCGCCAGCATTTCTTCAATCGGGGTCCTAGGGGCGACACAACCTTTTTGTTCAGGGGGGAATTGCCGTTGCTGATCGTCGATTGCCTTGTCGATTTGTTCCACATCACACAATTGAGTGGCGATACGCATGGCTGTCTTTGAGTCGAGCCGGTAGGACGTTGGGACGACATGATTTTGCACAGGTACAGACACAGAAGCAGATTTCTTCTGTGAGGGGGCATATTTGGCGGAGGCGGCCTCACCAACTGGGATTTGAAAAGAGGATCGGCCTTCAGATTCTTCGACGAATACTCCTCCGGTACTTTCGAGGAATTCCATCACCGGTCTGTTTCTTGAGGTATGCACAATAGAAAAGTGAATCTGTTTCACTCCCCGCTCCAGTCCCCGTTTGCCCAGGTGCGCGAGCATTTGGTGCTCAATCCCGCGGCCCAAAGCACGGCAACTCAACAGGAAGGAATCAACGTGCAAAACGCCTGACATTTCTTCGCTGAACATGGCGCCAACCAGGCCGTAGTCCCCGAACCGGTCTTTTGCTTCAACCACGAAACAATCATGTTTTACTTGGCTACAGAATTCCCGGATTTCTGATTCGGAACGGCGGATCGCCGTTGTGTTAAATTGATTGGTGCGTTGGGTGAGTTGAGCAACACGCCCGATTTGTTCCGGCTTCATCTCCTCAATCTTGCATTCCAAGTTCAACGAGGATATGAAATCACTCAAGGTCAAAACCTCCGAGCGAAGTTGCTCCCGCCGCATATCCTGCTGATAGAAGTCAGTCCGGCGTTTGTCCTCCTCTGTAACCCTGAGCTTATCAAAGGCCCAGACATGATTGGGGAATTTTAAGATGTCTTCTGGATTCTCCGGCAACTGCAACACCAACACCCCGGGACATGCAGCTTCGACTTCGGCGCATTCTATGGGGCTGTCATCAATGAATACAAAGCTCTCTAGGCCAAGGCTCAACTGTTGCGATAACAACTTCAGATTCTCCGATTTGGCATTCCAATTAATTTGTCTCGCTGTAATGTGCTCGAGCTTCAAGCGCATGTCGGGATGGCGCTGAAAGACCTCCAACACGTCCTGTTCCTCATTTTTGCTAACCAAACAGAGAATCATTCCAGAATCGCGCTGAGCGATCATGAATTCCTGGAAAGCCTGGCGTGCCGGGTCGATTTCAATTCCATCCACTCCATCTTCTCCGCAAATTCCCTTCCAGAGGGTCTGATCACAGTCGAGAACAATAACTTTGCAGGGCGCAGCGCGGAGGGCATGCATTTTCCTGGCAATAATAGTTCCGAGCGCAGTAAAAAAAGCCGGACTGTAGGGAATATGGCCAAGCTCGTCCGTGCAAGGATCGTAAATGACGGGAACGGGATACAGGGCAAGCAACTCCGGAGTATCGACGAAATAAAGATTCTGGATATTCTTTAACTCTGCCCGAAGGCGTCGTTCCAGCTTTTGAAAAAGGCCATCACCTACGGCGGAGCTATCTGATTCACTGGGGCAGGTACATACAAGGTACGGAACTGGGGAACTGGCTGCCGCGGTTTTCAATGCTGTAATCAAGTCGTCTATTTTGCTCTCGACCAGACCATTATCCGCCTTCCCTTTCGCATCCCGATACCAATCTGCGAATCTGATGAGAATGACATTGAGCCCGTTTCGATTGGTACGGAGCAGGCTTTTCGTGTCCAGTAGTTCTTGGAACACCTGATTAAATGGAGCAAATTCGATCCTGTATGGGATCTTTAATTCCTCCATCCAAAAGTCCAATGATGACTTTACCAAGTCCGGCACGAAGGTGGCTGCCACGGCAATCGCCTGCTGCTGATTGCCAGGTCGAGCCGCCTTGTGCGCCAATTCTTCGGTGATTTCAAATTGCGAGAGTCTTGTCTTCGGAGCCTTTCCAATCTGCTCCAAAATCGCGAGGTACGATGCAATTAAATCCCGGATTGTTTCGTGATCGTACAGGTCGGTATTGAATTTTAATGTTCCAACCAAAACGCCGGCTTTTTCGTAAATGACCAAAGCCAACTCGGAATTCCCAAGGCCAGTGTCAAATTCCTCCAATTGCGCGGCAACGCCGCCCATGTTCCAACCCGGAACAAGGAAATTTTGGAACAAAAAAATGGTATTAAACAGAGCTGGGCGGCCGGTTTTCCAGCCAATTTCCCGCAGAACGGCGTCAAAGGATACTTCTTGATTTGCATAGGCTCCCAACGTTACCTGCTTCACCCGGTTCAGTATTTGCCGGACGTCCGGATCACCGTCAAAAAACGTGCGCAAGGCCACAGCATTTGTAAAAGGACCGATTATTTCCTGAACGTCCGCTGAATTACGATTGGCAACACTGGATCCAACAACGATATCGGTCTGTTGAGAACAGTGGCAAAGCAAAATCTTGAATGCCGACAGCATCACCATAAAAAGGGTGACTTCCTCGTTCCTGCTCAAAGACTTCAAGGTTGTCGCCAAAGCATCAGGGATGGTTATTGGCTCTTGGGCACTGTTAAATCCCAATGTCCTGCTTCGCACCCGGTCCCTAGGCAAGATCAGTTCAGGCAGATTTCCTCCCAACTGCCGCTTCCAATATTGCAGTTGTGTTTGCCAAACCTTCGGCATGGAACCCGTGGGCTCTCTCTGGGTAAGGACTGAATATTGAAAAGGGAGTTCGGGAAGGATTGTGCCTGGAGTTCCGCTCACGAAGAATATTTGATAAAACCTCGACAGCTCCTTGAGGAGAAGTTGGATCGACCAGCCATCACAAGCAATGTGGTGTGTTACGATGAGCAGGACATGTTCCTCGGGAGCCACCTTGAGCAAGTGAGGCTTGATCAATGGGCCGGTTTCCAAGTTGAATAAAAATTGAGCCTCCTTTGCGGCACGGCGACAAACTTCTGCCTCCCGCGCGGCTTCGGGCGTCATCAGGAGTGAATCCACTGGCAGGCTCACCGGGACAGGGGGGCTGATAATCTGAACCGGCTTTTCATCCACAAGCCTGTACGTTGTGCGCAAGATTGCGTGACGGCTCACAATCGCGTTAAGGCTTTGTTCCAATGCCCCGATGTGAAGGCGCCCTTTCAGGCGAATGGCCAGAAGGATGTTAAGCATCTGGCTGCCTGCTCCCTTGGTTTGATGCCGCAACCAAAGCGACTCCTGCTGCCATGTGACTGGAAAAATGTTCACGCCAACATCTGTTTTAGAAAGGTGTGAAACTGGCCCGTCGCTGTCGGTGCCATTGACCATCTGATTCAAAACAAACGCTGCCAATTCGGTAAAGGTCGCTGCTCCAAGAATTTTGGCCATGGGCACTGCCACTTGCAGATTTACTTCAAGTTGACTCGCCAGTTGAACTGCCATCAAGGAATCAATACCAAGGGAACTCAACGATTGTTCGGCCTTTAACCGGCTTGGGTCCACTTTCAACACGCGTGCCGCTTCTTGAATAAGATACAGTTCCAATCGAGACTGACGGCTGCCGGCATCCCCGGCCATAATGGTTTCACGCGATAGAACATCGCCGTTGAATTCCACAGACAATTCATCAACGTCTTCGCCTTTTAATACATCAAAACGTTTCTCAAGAAATCGTGATCGACAGGCATGCCGTTGTATTTTTCCACTCGAGGTTTTTGGAATGGAGCCTGTTCGAATCAAAACCACTGCATGAACCTGCAATCCATACTCTTCGGCAACCGCCTTGCGGATCGCAAAGATTGCTTCTTCCAGATTTGCTTTGCGATGCTGCCGCTTCACCTCCTGAACAATCACCAATTTTTCTTCTTTGTCGGTGTCAATGGAAAAAGCTGCGCCACAACCCGGACGAAGAACGGAATGGCACTTTTCCACAGTCAATTCAATGTCTTCCGGGTGGTAATTGTAACCACCGATGATGATCAAATCTTTGAGCCGGCCGGAAATAAACAGCTCGCCCTCAAAAATGAAACCCAAGTCCCCGGTGCGAAGAAATGGACCTTTCTTCGGATTAACGGTAAAAGCATGGAACACAGTTTCAGTCTGTTCTTTTTTTTGCCAATAGCCTGCGGCGACACTCTCTCCTGAAACCCAAATTTCGCCGATCTTCCCGGGTTCACATTCCACGAAGGACTCTGGATCAACAATGAGGATACCTGGCTCTTGAAGGCTCTGGCCACAGCCGATCAGAGTACGAACTCTCTCTGCTGGTGCTGCCAATTTAGCAAGTTTATCCCGCTCAAGAGAGATGCTGCTGAAAGATTTGCTGATCGGTGGTGAGGACACTTTCCCCCCAGAAACGATGAGTGTTGCTTCGGCTAAACCATAGCAGGGATAAAACGCTTCCCGGCGAAAGCCGAAAGCTTCGAAAGCGTGTGTGAACCGTTCTATCGTTTCGTGCCGGACCCGTTCTGCGCCGCTATACGCCACCTTCCAACTGCTCAAGTCAAGGTTCAGGCGGTCTCCCTTGCGCATTTTTTGAGCACACAGTTCATAAGCAAAATTAGGTCCGCCACTGGTAGCCGCCTTATACCGTGAGATGGTTGACATCCACTGAAGTGGATCTTGCAGAAACGATATCGGTGACATCAAAACGCAACGGATACCCAGATACAATGGCTGCAGGACATTTCCGATCAACCCCATGTCGTGATAAAGCGGCAACCAACCGACCACCAGGGAATCTGCCGTATGTTCAAATGCTTTTTTGATAAGCGATTCATTGTGGAGCAGGTTGCGATGCGTAATCATCACGCCTTTTGGGAAGGCGGTGGAACCGGATGTGTACTGCAGAAAAGCCAGCGAGTCAGGAGTCAATTTCGGCTCGACCCATCTGTTTGCGCAATCATCCGTTATTGTGTCAGTGACAAGCCAGTGCTTTGGGCCGGTGCCGGCGGTTTTGGGAAACACTAATTCACAACTTGCAAGCTGTGATGAAACAGTCAAAATAATGCACGGCTGGGCATCTGCAAAAACAGACTGAAGCCTGGGCAAGTGCCGCTTCATTTGGGAAGACTGGGGTGGATATGCTGGTACCGGGATGACACCTGCATAAATACACCCCATAAAAGCAATGATATATTCGAGGCCGGGAGGATAGAGTAATAAGGCGCGGTCTCCAACCGTTGCCATGGATTGCAGCCTTGCCGCCACGGCTCTCGCACGGTAGTCCAACCTGGAAAATGTCAGGTTTTCCCGTTCTTCCTGCCCGTCAATAAATGTATAAGCCAGATTGTCGGGTTTGTTCAACGACTGGTATCGCAGAACGTCAATCCACGTGCTGAAAGGGGGGCAACCTGCGAAGGATCGAACCATAGCTAAATATCAGATAAAACCAGGTATCGCGCAAAATAAATTTGACGTGACTTCACTGTTCGGGCCGTGTGATGTGTTACCCAACAGGAAGCCGGCCAACATCGTTGCTGTTCCAACAGCGAAGGCTGGTGTTTCGGGCTTGAATCGCCACAGCTCCCACGAATCCCGGCGCAGGTGACAGCGCGTGCAAACTCCATGACGCGGCTTTTTCTGAATCTCCCGAAATGGCCAGCACACGCGCGGGTTCATCGGGCAGGAAAGAGACTTCAACAAGGTTCAGGGAGCACATTATGCCTTCGCCCGCTGCCTTAAGCAAAGCTTCCTTGCGTATCCAAAGATTAAAAAAGGCCCTCGGTTTGGTACTTGTTGGAAGTTTTTGAAACAGCTCATTTTCCCGTTGCGAAAAAAATCTCGCCACCAAGTCGCTCATCTCTTTGACCGGGCGGATGGACTCAACATCAACGCCGACCGGGCCAACACGCGTCACCACAAACAACGCCAAATCTTCCGTATGAGCCAGATTGAAATGAAGCCCGGCACCGCCGGACTTCAGATCCAACGCCGGCTTGCCTTGCGGCGAATAAGCAAAATCCAGCTTCGACGGACTGATTTGCAGATAGCGGCCCAGAATTGTCCGCAGTAATCCGCGTCCGGCGATGAAGCGGTTGCGATGGAGATCAAACTTGAATTTTCCGGCGTGTTCTTTTTCAAGAGGCGAGAGTGTAGCTGTGAGACCGGTCAAAACGTCGGAAGAAACACTCAGTGACGATGCCCAGACATGGATCTCATGTCCGACCAGGCGCAATTCAGCAGGCGCGGCTGGCCAAGGATTGATCTCATCAGGCAGGCTCAAACCATTAATGATTAAAGTCCGGCTAACTTGTGTTTTGTCAACCGTGACCAACTTTGCCAATTCGGAGCATCGATTCGCAAGCAGTTTCTCAAATAGCACTTGGGCGTACTGCTTCTCGGCCCGTTGGCCTTGGTGGCGGTCTTCTCGATTCAAGGTGGCGCGGGGCAGTTTCACCCTGCTAGAAAACCGCCAGTGAAATTATTACCGGATTACGACTGGATACCAGACACGAGCCGCTTGCTGCTTGTATTGTGTTTGACTTTATGCCAAAGAATCCAGTATACTTATCCGTAGAAGTGGACTTACTCGTACAGGCATCGCCATATTTTGTCATTGGCAAAACCTACTCGGATGGCGCCTCGCTACTCTTCAACATGGGTGGTGGGTCGGCAATCAGATTCAACGCCGAGGCAATGAAAGTGCTGAGTAAATGCCAAACACCTCGAAGTGTAAGTCAACTGCGGGAGGAATACGATAGTGATTCGATAGAACTGTTGATCAACGCGCAGGTAATTGTAAAGTGCGAGCAGATATGGGATTGGCATGCCATTGGGCGGGTAGAAATTGAAATCGGCACTTACTGCAATTGGAGTTGCGAATTTTGCCCAAACAGGGAGAACGCAAAACCCAGAAAATCAATGGCCATGGATCTTTTTGAGATGATCATCGCCAAAGCAGCGCGACATTCTTCGATACAAGCCGTCACTTTTCATTCATATAATGAACCCACGGTGGACAAGGATTTTGAAACGCGAATCGAACTGCTGGCTAAATCACGTCTCAAACTGGATCTCTACACCAATGGGAGTGGCTTGACCAAAACCAAGCTGCAGATGCTTCATGACAAGGGAGTCTTAAGAACCATTGTTTTCAATATACCTACGGTGGATGAAAACCGGTTCGAGCAGATTACCGGCGTCCGGACTTACCGTCAAAGCATGCAGAACATAGACGACGCGCTGAATATGGGCTTCAACATCCAGTTTGCTATCATATCCACCGGGGATGAGGAATCGGAAAGAAACTTGGAGCAAATCAGGAACCGATTTGGCGGGAGATTTAAACAAGAAATCACTCCTTGGCCCACTACCGATCGCGCTGGGCTTCTGACAAACAAGTACGCACAGATGATAGACATCACGAATTCGTATTTGCACGGGTGCTATTTGCCACTTTTTCAGTTGAATGTCGGGGTCGACGGCAACTGTTTTATTTGTTGCGAAGACTTCTACCAGAAGGAAACATTCGGCCACATCAGAGACGGGGAAATCGATGAGATATTGAATTCTGAACGTGCCAGAACCATGCGCAGACATATCTTCGGAGGCGCTTGTGCGCCCAAGGACTTTATATGTCGCCGCTGCAAAGAGATGAAGCGATTTTCCCAATACCCAAGATCTTTTCGACCGTCGGAACAGATGGCAGAATCCGTGGGTGCATACCCATCCACCATCTAATCAATGACCACTGCCGATGATTTCCGGCAGAGCTGCCCAAATGCTACGCGTCTGGTTTCAAGCAATACCCCATGAATATTTACTACAACGCTCGACAAGCTCTGCAATGCCAGGGAGAATTCATGGAATTAAAAAAGATGGATTCGAAATCCGCAGCGAAGCATAATTAGCTATATGGATTGTTTGTCGGAGCTGGAAAACCAGAGCGTATATGTTGTGCGCAAAATTGCGTGACGGCTCACGATCGCGTTAAGGCTTTGTTCCAATGCCCCGACGTGAAGGCACCCCTTCAGGCGAATGGCCAGGAGGATGTTAAGCGTCTGGCTGCCTGCTCCCTTGGTTTGATGCTGCAACCAAAGCGACTCCTGCTGCCATGTGACTGGAAAAATGTTCGCGTCGGCACCTGTTTTGGCAAGATGTGGAACTAGCCTATTGCTGGCCTGATAGCTTTGGGACTGCTGCTGGTCGCCCCCCGAATTCCCAGCCGTTACGTCGTCGGCAACACCGTTGACTATCTGGTTCAAAACAAATGATGCCAACTCAGCAAAGGTCGCTGCTCCAAGAATCTTGGCCATGGGCACTGTTACTTGCAGATTTACCTCAAGTTGACTCGCCAGTTGAACTGCCATTAAGGAATCAATACCGAGGGAACTCAGCGAGCGTTTGGGATTTAACCGGCCCGGATGCACTTTCAACACGTGTGCTGCTTCTTGGAGGAGATACAATTCCAATTGGGACTGACGGCTGCTGGCATCCCAGGCCATAATGGTTTCACGCGACAGAAGATTGCCCTTGAATTCAGAAGACGATTCGTCAATGGCCTCGTCCCTCAATACATCCAAACGTTTCTCAAGAAATCGTGATCGACAGGCATGTCGCTGTATTTTTCCGCTCGAAGTTTTCGGGACGGAGCCCGCGCGGACCAAAACCACCGCATGAACCTGCAATCCATGCTCTTCGGCAACCGCCTGGCGGATCGCAAAAATCACTTCTTCCAGATTTGCCTTGCGATACTGCCGCTTCACCTCCTGGACAATCACCAATCTTTCTTCTTCCTCAATGTCAACGGAAAAGGCCGCGCCACAACCCGGCCGAAGGGCGCCATGAGCCTTTTCCACAGTCAATTCAATATCTTCCGGACGATGCCCAGACATGGATCTCATGTCCGACCAGGCGCAGTTCAGCAGGCGCGGCTGGCCAGGGATTGATCTCATCAGGCGGGCTCAAACCGTTAATGATTAAAGTCCGGCTAACTTGTGTTTTGTCAACCGTGACCAACTTTGCCAATTCGGAGCATCGATTCGCAAGCAGTTTCTCGAATAGGGAGTTGACGACTCACGAATAAATGTTACTGAGGCCAGTGAAGAAGTTCCGCAGTTTGGTTTCAAGGGTTTCTTTGGTTTGATGGAGTTGAGCTGTGCGTGTTCAGCCCGCAACTGTTGTTTGGTAGTCTCACGGATGATCGGACTTTCCATCTGGCGTTTGGCAGAAGGGTCTTGGGCACGGTCTTGCTGCCGCGTTTGTCGCATTTGTGCAGTTTGATAGTGGGGCGGAAGTGATTGGTCATCGCCCAGCCTCGGTAACATTTATCCTGAGTAAAAACTCGGACGTGAGCGAGCCCGGCATTGTGAACATGGCCCAGGATGCTCGTACCTGATGGTTGCCGGTGGCTAAAGATCCCGCGATTACCCTCAATCGCTTCGAAAGACCGACAATCTGTTGGTACCACCCGTGTCATGTTTTGAGAGAGCGCCCACCCGATTTTAATGCAGTCAAACTCGGAGGACTGTTGCAAAACGCTCTCCCAAGTACTTCCCTAGGTTCGGCACCAAGATTTTTGCCACTAAAAATCTTCTCCCCGCAAAATCCAGCACCCATCATAACGATCAAGGTATGGCTTCTCCATGAAGTTTGAGCTTTACTTTTTTTTGAGGGGGTGTTCTATAAAAACATATAAAGTAGCATGTTACCCAATGATGATCGGAACAAGCCCCGGCAGAGCGGACAGTCCTCCGTACGCCGCTCGTACGGGCGATGATTGCATGGCGCACGGAGTGACGTGTCTGTATAACACTCTGTCAATCTGATAATGAAGCCTCGCCAACGTGTCGCGCTTTTGGAGTTCCCTGTTTTTCGGGGAGTCTGTCCGCTGGTGTCGGGATACCTTGAAGCCTCGGCCCGGCAAAACCCGCAGATAAAAGACAGGTTCGAATTCCAAAAGCATTCCATCCCCATCGGCAGCCGCGGCACGTTCGAAAAGATCAACGCTATCCAGGCAGACATCTTCGGCTTTTCGTGCTACGTTTGGAACACGGGGCTGGTGAAGCGCTTGCTCCCATCACTGCTGGCCCGCCGGCCTTCTCCCTGGGTGATCTTGGGCGGACCGCAGGTTATGAACCAGCCGGAGCGGTACCTCGATTCCCAGTACGAAAATCTGCTGCTGTGCAACGGCGAAGGCGAACACACTTTCATAAATCTGCTGGTTCAACTTACTGGCGATCAACCTGACCTCGCAAAGGTCAATGGCTTGAGCTTTTATCGCAACGCCGCGATCATCACCACCCCGAAACAGGATCGAACTCACGACTTGGACATGATTCCGTCCCCGTACCTGAACGGTTGTTTTCAACCCGGAGGCTACAGTTGGGCGGTCATTGAAACCAATCGCGGCTGTCCGTTCACATGCACCTACTGCTATTGGGGGGCCGCCACCAACGCCAAAGTGCATACATTCAGTATGGGCCGAATTCTCCGGGAATTGACTTGGATGAGCGAAAACAGAGTTCTCTTCGTATTCATCGCCGATGCGAATTTTGGGATGCTCAAGCGCGACCTGAAGATTGCCGAACACCTGGCGCAATGCTGCAAGAAAACCGGCTACCCGACAACGGTGTGTTACTCCTCTTCGAAAAACACGCCCGAAAGGGTGATTGAGATTACCCGTGCCTTTAAAACGGCGGGATTGATCGCCGCCCAAGAGATCTCCCTGCAGACCATGAATCCGGATGTGCTGAAAAAAGTCCGGCGCGACAACATCAAGACCAGCACTTACACCGACCTCCAGCGTTCCCTGAATGAGAGAGGTCTTTCATCTTTTCTCGAAATCATCTGGCCACTACCCGGCGAAACCCTGGCCTCCTTCAAGAAAGGTCTCGGACAGCTCTGCAGCCAAGGGGCGGATTCATTTTTGATCTACCCGCTCGTAATGATCAACAACGTCGAAATGGGCCGACAACGGGAGGAATTCGGGCTGGTCACTATCAACGATCCCGATCCGAACAGTGAAGCGGAAATCGTGGTCGCAACCAAAGATGTTAGTCGGATGGAATACCTGGAGGGGTTGAGGTTCGTGTATCATGTTATGAGCCTATACAGTATGCGCGGACTCTGGCACGTGGGCCGGCATTTGGATTCCCAGTCCATGATGTTCTTCGCCGATTTGATCTCGTGCTTTTCCGATTTCTGCCTACGCACCACCAGAACCCGGTATAACGATTACATTGAGAATGTCATCGATAGTTCGAGGCAATACCGATACAATTCCTACGGCGGTATTCTCCATGTCGTGCTGCACGACGCGCGCGATGAGTTCGATAACCTCCTGCTAAGGTTTATGCGGACACTCCCTTGCTGGGTAGATCCTGAAGTCCGCTTTCTTTTCGAGCTGGATCTCTTCAACCGACCGCACATCTACTATAATACGCCCATCACCACCAAACCCGATCAATTGGAATGGATCCGCGTGTTGTCCGTGGAGAAAGACGGTTACTTGTTGAAACTGCCCGCTGCCTATCTCGAAACCGCGCGGAAGGCGCTCAGACTCGACTTCGCACAAGACCGGTTGGTGGCGAGGGTCAAATGTCGGACCAACCAGTTTCCGTTCATGCCAGGAAAGTCCTTGGACGACAACTACACGTACTGCCATGACCAGTTGCGCAACGTGACTATCATCCTGCCGGTATGGTCTTTGGCCGAACCGATGGCGGTCTCTACCCCAGTGGCATGTTGCAAGCCACCGGAAGATACCACTCGATGACCTTATCCGAAAGCCAAGTTTGCACCGAGACGTAGCCGAGTTGACTCACGATCCCAAGTTACCGAGGACGGCGAAGGAGTGCTGAAGTTTTACTTCAAACTCTTTTTTTCAACGCGAAGAGATTCAGTCGGCTGTGTTCGGCTTTGGAGCCTCTGCAAAGAGATGAAGCGATTTTCCCAATACCCAAGATCTTTTCGACCGTCGGAACAGATGGCAGAATCCGTGGGCGACATACCGATTCATCAATCTAATCAATGACCACTGTCAGCGGCCTCTGGCAGAGCCGCCTAAGTGCTATGTGCCTAGTTTCAAGCACTATACGCAACGCGATTTCCAATGTATCCAACGTAGTTCGAGGCCTTTAAAAACTAGGATGCGCCCTGTACGGTCCTGATTCCGATTTTCCGCTTGAATTTCGCGAGTGATTGTGTTTTAAAAGCACGGCATGGATGAAACTGAAGACAAGACGATCTACAAAGTGGTGGTCAATCACGAAGAGCAATATTCAATCTGGCCTGCGCACAAGCAGAATGCACTTGGCTGGAAGGATGTGGGGAAAAGTGGCCCTAAAGCTGAATGTCTGGCTCATATCAAGGAAGTGTGGACCGATATGAGGCCGTTGAGCCTCAGGAAAAAAATGGAAGAAGCAGCACGTAAAGCATAAGCAGGTCGTGGCGCTGTTCCTTAGCGAACAGTGTGTGTTGTTATTTGTGCTGTATTAGGATGGGTTCAATGAATGGGTCCCTGATATTCACCGGTGGCATATGAGTCACGGCATGAGAGTTGCGCCGAAGCTAGTATGGCTGTCTTCTTTTAGTTCCAGGCCCAATGCTCGTTTTCGATTATTGTGTTTTCCCTACGCCGGGGGTGATGCTGTAACGATTTTTAGGAAATGGCCGGAGATGCTTCCGAAAACCGTGGAGGTGTGTGCTGTCCAATTACCCGGACGAGGAACCAGAATTGCGGACCAGCCTTTCTCCAACATACGCTCCGCCGCCGAGGTTCTCAGTGTAAATTTGCGACCCTATCTCAATAAGCCGTTCGCGTTTTTTGGGCATAGCTTGGGAGCGAAGATTTGTTTTGAGGTGGCCCGTCTTCTCAAAACAGCCTATGGATTGGAACCCTTCCATTTGTGTGTATCGGGTTCGTCGGCTCCTCGAATTCCAAATACTGACCCGTTGATATATGATCTGCCGGAGCCCCAGTTCCTTGAAGAATTGAGGAAGCTGAATGGCACGCCTCCGGAAGTGCTGAGAAACACCGAACTCATGAAACTGATGCTGCCGGTGCTGCGCGCGGAATTCGAGGCTGCACAGACATACGTTTATGTCAATGGTCCTCCGCTGGGTTGCCCGATCACGGTCTTTGGAGGACTGCAAGATGAGGAAATTACCCAGGATAAACTACAGGCTTGGTGTAAAGAAACCACTCATGCTTGTTCTTTGCACATGATACCTGGAGATCATTTCTTCATCAATACGCAGCCGGCCGCACTCCTCCAGGTGTTATCCGCTCATTTAATTGAGAGTTTTTCAAACCAACGGATCATCCCTAAAAAAGCTGAGAAAAAGGTACGGTAACCCTATAACGATTGTGAGACGGATGGATGTGATCGTAACATTATGATTTCAGCATTAATATTCTTGTTGTACGTCCCTTTGTTCATATGGTTAGTCGGATTTGAGTACTTGAATCCGGCAGCAGACAACGGAACGGCGAATTGGGCCAAATGGTTGCCGTACCTTGCAGTCGCCTTTGGCATATTTTGGATCTTACTCATTCGCCTGAGATGGAAAGCTTATCGGGTTCGTCGAGGGCCGATATCAGGCAGCCCGGGACTCATCCTGTTTCTGAAACCCTTCTTATTGCTTTCGTTCTTTGTGTTGGTGATGATGAATCGCGCCAATGTTCGGCAACAGAGCGGCATCGGCCCTGAAACCATAGTGTTGCTCGCAGGGATGGCGCTGTCGCTGGCCATGGCCGTCGGTAGGGAATCCTTGACGGTGCAAAGCAACAGGAACGCATTTACCCTGCAGCCACTTGTTGCCTTGATCGCAGTTCTCAGTTTAGCTGCCATCTTCCATCCAGATTGGAGCCGCTGGAGTCAGCTATACGTATATCGAGACGAACTTAGATGGACTGGCCCCTTTAAAAACCCAAATGAATTCGGACTGGCGATGGCTTTGGGCTTTGTGTTAATCAGCGCTTTTCCAATTCTGGGCGGGTTGCGATTCCCTAACATGGCATTACTTCGTAGTGGAGGGGTTGAACGGGAAACGGTCGTCTGCAAGATCAGGAGAACGCGATGCTTCCTGGTAACATTGGCCACAATCCTTGGCTCGACAGTGCTTCTCCTCGGGCTCTATAAGAGTTATAGCAGGGGGGCGTGGCTCAGTGGGTTTCTCGGCGTGCTTTATCTTGTTATGGCACGGCGGCGGACTTGTGCGACACAGAACGGGCACGGTCAGGCAACCAACGTCTCGCTCTGCCAACGGCCCTCCGGGCGTTGGGCCTGCTTCGCCATGATTTCCAGGCACTGGTTAAGTATTCTTCTCATTGCCGTTTCAGTCCTGGCAGTCAGTTTCTGGTGCTTTCGCGAAACAAATATTCGGGGGGTTCGCCGGGTGTTGTCAGTGACAAATCCGTATGACCCCTCCTGGCGCAATCGAGTGGATGCCTATGTCGGGTCCCTTCAGATGATGGCAGATCATCCATGGCGTGGGATTGGCTGGAGTCAGCCCGAAATTGTCTATCCCGAATATTACATGAGCGATCGGCCTACTGAGGGTCTGGCCATAGTATTGAACGACTACTTCATCCTGGGCATGAGTCTTGGTTTGCCTGCTCTTTTTTGCTTCGCCGGATATATTTTGATTACGTTGAACGGGAAGCAAAACAATACGTCTGCCGTGGGTTCCTCAAGCAGACGGATTGCATGTGATGGTTTTTTAGGACAATCAGTCGAAACGTCACCATTCCTAAGTATCACCGCTAGAGCCGGGGTTATCGTTCTACTGACAGGCTTTTGGTTCGACCGTGGCCTGTTGTTGTGGCCTTTTGGAATTCTGTTCTGGTTTTTATTGGAGCTTTCCAGTCAGGACTTCTCTTCCTCTGCAGACCCCGATAACAGCCAAGCGCGCATTGGGGACGGATCAAATATGCCAGCCGAGGCGCAGGATCAGCCTAGGCGCGGATTTGGGAAATACTTTCATTCTTCGTTGTGGGTGCTTTTGCTGATTACTGTCGTCTTTTACTGCGCGATGATTTGGGCGAAGGAGCGGGATCCGTTTCAACGGGTCAGTTTTCGCCCGGACGCCCCAGCAACAAAGCAATGCAATGGAATCATGGTTTCACCAAAGCCTGCAGCTCAGTATCCTCTGGCGGTTTATCTTTATGGGGCAGGAAGCAGCCTGCTAGACAGTGGCCATCAATTACGGCTGATCGCCAAATGCGGTTTTAACGCCGCCAGCTTTGAATATTACGAGGAGAGCCAACTGGTCTTTGATGAGCAATTCGCAACTGTCTGTCACTATTTGCGAAATCAAAGCGGGACTCAAACTAATATCGTGTGGGTGACTTGTGGACTGGGCGCGCGAAAAGCATTGAACTTTGCGTTGTCACATCCGGAACTGCAACCCGACCTTTTAATCTGCATTGAAGGTGCCTGGACTGCAGAAATGTATGAGATATTGGCAAATATGAGGTCCAGACGTCTTGGAAGTTTGTCTGAAAACACACAACCGGGTCTCTCGAACCAACCTTTGTCCATCATCAAATGCCCTATTTTGCTGGTCCAAAGCCCGGAGCATTCCGCAGGTCTGCAGGCCTCTCATGAAAGGTTCGCTGCCTTGCTTCGCGCCACCGGAACTTCGGTCAGGTTGTGTATCTTGCCAGAATCAAGCCTCGACTCGGAGGCGGATTCTCTATGGAGTCTGCGGGTGTTGATGCAATATTCCGCAGCTCAGTTCCCACCACCTGACTACACCGCAAAACTTCCTGATTGCCGCTTATTAGCACCCCAAGTCCGGCAGTTTAATGCGGTCCTCCAGAAAGCAGGCGAGAATCGCAATCAAATATGGTGGGCGATAGCCAGAACAGACGAAGCCAAGCGCCCTGTAGCAATAAGTTTCATTGCCCACCTCAATGATTTTGAGCTCGCCCGCATCCCCATGGCCGACTTGCAACAACGTTATGCGCCCAGCCGGCTCTGGCGACGAAGGATTATATTCGGGTTGGCTCTTCTCATTTTCGCTTCACTGGCACTATGGAAATACCGCAGTCAACTCCTCCGTGTCCGCCTTTGGTTCTGCCAGCCAGGAAAAGAGCAATGCGTGCTGTTAAAGCTGGTCACGTGTTTCGTGACCATCACCGCCTTGGGCATGACAAGCTTGAATTTGCTGGTGCCAGAATTAAACGTGAATGAATTCTCGCTTTCAATGGCTAAGTCCTTTCTCCTCCAATCCCACGCGGATGATATCAGCTTTCTTGGCCAACAAAAAGCGGTCGATAAAATAAAGTTAAAGATTTTGCTGCAGGACGTGCAACTTGCAAATCTGCAGCGACATCAATTTTACAGCAGCCTGGAGAATGGCATGTTTCAGCAATACATTCTTTCGCCGCAAATTGATTCGCAGGCCCCTGCATGGAACTCACGGAAAGAACTGTGGGAATACTTCCAGCCCAGAATTCGCAAGCAGCATGACCCGTTGCTCGGCGCAAAAATTATCGTGGATTATTTGCTTGAGCGCGTCGGGATCGATTCATCCTACGGTGCTGACCAAGATGCGGATACCATATGGATTCAAAAAATGGCGAGTGAAGGCGGCTTCCAAAGGATTTATGTGACGGCTTTAAGGTCGGCAGGAATTGCAGCGCGTTTAAACGACCTCAAGCAGGCCGAGATATGGACGGGACAAGCATGGACAGCCGCCCCAAGACCACCCATAACATCCGTCGAAGCCGGCATGTTCCAGACGAATTCGGTTGGTAGCGAAGTTGAGAATCAACCGGCAAACCGACTCAAGTGAATGGCAACATTCCCAGGCTGGAGGTGGTTATATGGTGTCCACAAAACGCGTCTTTTAGTCTAGTCGTTCCTGAAAAGCGCATTTACGCTTGAAAAATCTTATTTAAATAATTAAGGTATTCAGCGAATTTTGTAGCTGTGTTTGAGCAAAAAATGAGAAGAATTTTTAATGGAAAGACTCTGGTGCCAGAAGAAATGATAATCATTTGTCCAATGGATTGAGGTTAAAACCAATTCACTGATTAAAATATTCTTCACACTTGCGAATAAAGTGTTATATTAGAAGGACTTGTTGTTTTTGCCCATAACTTCCATCCTGTGCCGCGCATCAGAGTATGAACCTATGAAAAGCAGGGCTTCCAATTTTCGGCTGGGTAAGCTCTCTTCAGAAAAACGAGCGCTTTTGGCTTTGCGCGCGCTGAAATCTCACGAGAGCGCAGTCAAAAATCGGCAGGGGACTATTCGCAGACGTACACGTGCTGATGGACTTTCGGTGTTTCCACTCTCATTTGCTCAGGAACGTTTGTGGATATTGGATCAGCTGAAGCCTGGGAATGTGGCTTACAACATGCCTGGGGCGTTAAGGATCAAGGGAGTATTAGATGTCGAAGTGTTAAAAAGGGCGATTGGGGAAATCATTGAGCGGCACGAAGTGTTGCGGACGACCTTTGAGATGAAGGAGGAGAGGTTAGTGCAGGTGATTCATCCTGCGCCGGAGGTAAAGATCGAAGTTGTCCGGCTCGAACAGAAGGAAGCTGGGGAGCGGGAAACCGCGATCCGTCAGCTGGTGCGTGAGGAGGCGCAAAAGCCATTTGATCTAGCTCGCGGACCTTTACTGCGAGTCAAACTGGTCCGTGCGAGCGGTGAGGAGCACGTTTTGCTTTTTACGATGCATCACATTGTGTCGGACGGTTGGTCGATGGGAGTGTTGGCGCGGGAGTTTGGAGAATTGTATGAGGCATTCATCGCCGGACATCCCTCACCGCTGAAAGAACTTCCGATCCAATATGCAGATTATTCGGTCTGGCAGCGGGAATGGTTAAGCGGGGAAGAGTTGAACAGGCAGCTGGAGTACTGGCGAGGACAGTTGAGGGGCGAGCCACCCGGACTTCGGCTGCCCACGGACTGGTCATGCTCGGAAAGGCGGAGCTTGTCCGACGGAGTTTGTTCCATCACGTTTCCCGAACTGTTGATCAGGGGTTTGAAGGGTCTGAGCCGGGACCAGGGAGTCACTTTGTTCATGCTGCTACTGGCGGGCTTCAAAGTTCTCCTTCATCACTACAGCCGGGAAGAGGACATCATGGTCGAGACATATGTGGCGAATCGCAATTCCAATCAGGTTGAGGAGTTGATTGGATTTTTCGTCAATTATCTGGTGTTGAGAACGGACCTGTCCGGTGATCCGGGCTTCCTTGAGATACTGGGCCGTGTGAAAAAAACAGTCCTCCAGGCTTACGCCCACCAGGAATTGCCTTTTCAGAAGCTCATCGCCGAGCTGCACCTAGGAAACAACCTGCAGAGGAGCAATCTCGTCCAGGTGGTTTTCATGATGCAGCAGTTTCAGAAACTGGAGCTGAAATGGCCGGAACTTTCATTGGAGTCCATGCCATTGGAACAAAATGAAGCCGACCTGGATTTGAACGTGTCCATCATCGTTCGCGAGCAATCGCTGACCTGCGTGGCGCAGTACAATACCGGTCTGTTCCGGGAAGCAACCATCCGAAACCTGCTCGACGGTTATGTTGCCGTCCTCGAGCAGGTTCTTTCCGCGCCGGAGCAAAAGCTCTCCCGGTTTTCATTGATCGAAGCGCTGAAGGCGTCGTCAGCATCGGGCTGGACCGTGGGGCAAAAGGTGGAAATCTGCATTGCCGCCACGTTTACCGCGGAACCGCTGGAAGAGCCGATAGGTTTTTGGATGGAAGAATTGGATGTTCCTTTCGAAATAAAGTTTGCTCCTTACGACCAGGTCTTCCAGCAATTGCTTGACCCAGCTAGCGTTTTGTCGGGCAATACATCCGGGGCGAATATTGTGCTGCTTCGTTTGGAGGATTGGTGGCGCAATAAGGTTCTTGAAGAGGAAGAGCTAAGGAAGCGTGTTGCCGAGCTTATGGTTGCGTTGAAAGCGGCAGTTGATCGCGCATCAGTTCCGTATCTTATCGGATTCTGCCCGGCGTCCCCGGACTTCCAGCACCGGACGGCCGTTCAACAATCGGAAGATAAAATAACGGAACAGCTCTCTGGCGTGCAGGGCGTTTATTTCGTTCAGGAGAGCGAATGGACGCTTCTTTACCGAACAGACCATTGCTATGACCGGCATGGAGATGAACTGGGACATATTCCCTACACGCTCGATTTTTTTGCAGTGATGGGCACTGTGCTCGCGGACCGGATTCATGGTTTTCGGAGTTCGCCAGGCTTGGAACGGATGCAAAGAATCGCCGGGGATCTGGCGAGCGGGGAAAAACTTCATCGCGCCATCAGCTTGAAGAAACGGCGGCAGAGGCCGCGAGCGCTTGCAGAATTCAAGGCTCCGCAAACTCCCATCGAAGAAATCCTGGCCGGAATCTGGTCGGAGGTGTTGGGGATCGAGACAGTCGGGGTGCAGGACGATTTCTTCGCGCTGGGAGGACATTCCCTCATGGGGACGGTTATGCTTTCCCGCGTCCGCGAGACCTTTCACCTGGACCTGCCTTTGCATCATCTATTCGAAACCCCGACGATCGCGGAATTGGCAGAAGTCATAGGCAAAATGATCGTCGAGAGGTCTGCCGGTGAAGGCGCTGATCCTTCGGTGGAAGCGCTGCAGGAATTGTCGGAGGAAGAACTGGATCGTTTGATAGCGGAAGAGCGGCAACTGGCACAAGTGGATGCAAGTCGCCCGGTAACCGTGAATCGTCGGGATCGGAATGCGACATGAAAATCCTTCTTCTACAAAAGATGATTTATGTCCCGAGTTTCGGGGGCGCCAACAAGGGCAACCGCCTGTTGATGGAAGGATTGGCACAACGCGGCCACAAATGCCGGGTGATTGTGCCCGCGATTGGTAGTCATGGACCACAGACGCGGGAACAGTTGCTCGAAGCGTTGAAGGCTCGTGAAATAGACATCCTGACGGTCACCCCCGAGATCTGCATCTTCCGGTGCCACGGGGTCCAAGTGCACGCGGTTTTTTCGGCCGCAGGAATTTATTCGTATGCGGAGCAGAGAATAAAAGAATTTCAACCGGACTGGGTGTTGGTTACAGCGGAAGACCCCGGCCAAACGCTGTTGGAGAGCGCGTTGAGGTGCGCGCCGGACCGGACGGTCTACATCGCCCTGACTCCATTGCAGATGCCGTTTGGCCCCGCTTGTTTTCTGCCGAGCACAGCGCAAACCGAACTCATCCGGCGGGCCGCTGGCATTATTACGATCAGCAATCACGTGAAAGAATACATCCGTCACTGGAGCGGATTGGATAGCACGGTTCTACGATTTCCCGTTTATGGGCCTGGGCCGTTCCGAAACCTCGGCTGCTTTGAACGCGGGTTTGTTACTTTGATCAATCCTTGCGCTTACAAGGGCATATCAATCTTTTTGGACCTGGCGGAAGGCCTGCCGGACGTGTCATTTGCCGTGGTGCCTACCTGGGGCACAACCTCGGGAGACCATATGTCGCTCAGAAGGTTTCCCAATATCACGCTTTTGCCGCCGGCAGACGACATCGATGAGATACTGGTCCAGACGCGCGTTTTGTTGATGCCTTCGTTATGGATGGAAGCGTTCGGGCTGCTGTCGGTGGAAGCGATGTTGCGCGGGATCCCGGTGCTGGCCAGCAATACGGGTGGATTGCCCGAGGCAAAACTGGGAGTGGATTACGTGTTGCCCGTGCATCCCATCGAGCAATACGAGCCGAGATTTGATGAGCGGGATTATCCCGTCCCGGTTATTCCTCCCCAGAACAGTAGTCCTTGGAAGCAGACCCTGCAGGAGTTGCTGAGTCATCGAACAACGTACCAAAGGGTATCCGAAGAATCGCGCCGGGCCGCGCTGGACTTTGTTTCTCAGGCCGGGGTGGAAGCGTTCGAACAATTCTTAAGCTGCTTGGAAAAGGTGAAAGGGACTCCAGAGCCTGCGGCAGACCGGTTCAAGGCTGAGGTAAAGGCCGCCGGCAATCCGACCGCACCAGACTCCGGCAAAATACATCCGCTTTCATTGAAGAGACAAACACTTCTCCAATTGCGGGCCATCCGGGCGATGAGGAAATCCGAGCAACCCAGCATTCCCCGACTCAGCCGTGGCTCTTCGCGCGAAGGTTTCCCTCTGTCTTATGCTCAGGAAAGGTTGTGGTTTTTGGATCAGCTTCGGCCGGGCAATATTGGCTATCAGGCATTGTTTGGCTTGGGCATCACGGGAAGGCTGGATGCTGGGGTTTTGGAGCGAAGCTTGAACGAGATTGTAAGGCGGCATGAAATTTTAAGGACTAGCTTTCACATTCAAGCTGGCGAGCCGCGACAGGTGATCACTGCGGAGGTAAAATTCGAGCTGCCGATACATGATCTGCAGAACTTATCACCTGATCAGCGGGCAGCGGAACTGCAGCGAACAACAGAGTGCGAATTAGAAAAATCCTTTGACCTGACTTGTGCTCCTTTGATTCGAGCCGGGCTGGTGCGATTCAGCGAAACCGAGCACGTGCTGCTCTACGGGATGCACCATATCATCAGCGACGGATGGTCGATGTCCGTGGTCGTTCAGGAATTGTCAAAAATCTACGAAGCATTCGCGCGTGGTGAACCTTCGCCTCTGCCGGAGCTGCCGATACAGTATGTGGATTTTGCGGTGTGGCAACGGAACTGGTTGCAAGGTGAAGTATTGGAGAAGCAGTTGGAGTATTGGAGGGAGCAGTTGAAAGCCATGCCTGAGGCCTTGGAGTTGCCAACGGACCGGCCACGGCCGGCGATGCCGAGTCATCATGGATCGGCGACGGCAATGGTGTTGAGCAAGGAACTATCTCTGGAGCTGAAGAAGTTGAGTCAACGACAAGGTGTGACGTTGTTCATGACGCTATTGGCGGGATGGAAGGTGTTGCTGTATCGCCACACCGGTCAGGACGATGTGGTCGTGGGGACTCCAATTGCGAATCGAAACCGGAGGGAAATAGAGGCATTGATCGGTTTTTTTGTGAACACACTGGTAATACGGACCGATCTGTCCGGGAATCCCACCTTTTTGGAGCTGCTGGACCGAGAACGGAAAGTTACCTTGGACGCGTACGAGCATCAGGATATTCCCTTCGAACGACTGGTCCAGGAATTGCAGCCGGAAAGGAACCTCAGTTATAATCCGCTGTTTCAAGTGTTCTTCAATCTGGCAAACCTTGGAGAAGAGACGCTGGAAATACAAGGGCTGCAATTGTCCACCCAAAGGAATGAAACGGCGTCGGCAAGATTCGATCTGACGCTTTATGTGAATGACGTTGGGGAACAGCTGCGACTGGAGCTGGTTTACAGCACGGACCTGTTTGCGAAGTGGCGGATGGATGAATTCCTGAACCAGTACCATCTGCTGCTGACGCAATTGGTCGAAGCTCCACAGACCCGCATCGCGGATTTTACGCTGGTCAGCGAAAGAATGAGAAAAACGCTTCCTCAACTCAGCGCGAAAGTGGAGTCGCGCTGGAAGGGAGGTGTCCATGAGTTCTTTTCTCGTGAGGCCCGGCGGTGTCCTGAGGCGGTGGCAGTGATGGACCAAGCGGAGTGTTGGAACTATGCGGAGTTGGACAAGTGTGCCAATCAACTGGCCAATTACCTCCGGATCGGGGGACTTAAACTTGGGGATCGGGTAGCTATCTACGGGAGCAGAAGTGCAGGATTGATCTTGGCACTCATCGGGGTCCTGAAAGCGTCCGGATCATTTGTTATTCTGGACCAAAGTTACCCGGAAAGCAGATTGAAAGAGTACGTTCGTGTGGTGCAGCCGCGGGCTTGTATTTTGTTGGACGATGCTGGAGCACGACAGCCGGCATTTGACCGCTACCTGACCGAATTGGCGGATTGTTTTAGGCTGGTATTGCCGGCAACCCGTCTGGACCTGATGCAGGTGCTCGGAGCTTGCTCGTCAGCGGATCCGGAACTCGCCACTGACCCGGAGCAGGAATGTTACCTGGCTTTCACTTCCGGCACCACTGGTGTTCCCAAAGGGATCATAGGAACCCACAGTCCGTTGGCTCATTTCATAGCGTGGCATGCCGAACAATTTGGCTTGATGGAAGGCGACCGGTTCAGTCTTCTGTCGGGACTCTCTCACGATCCACTTTTGCGAGATATTTTTGCCCCTTTAAGCGTGGGTGCAAGGATTTGTATTCCTGATGAGCCAGGCTTGGAACGTGGTGATCTCGGAATGTGGATGAAGGAAGCGCAGGTCAGCGTTGCTCATTTGACGCCGGCTCTGGGCCGGTTTATTTGTGCCGGTGTGAAGAATGCCAAAGCGCCTTTCACATTGGACAGTTTACGATACGCATTTTTTGGAGGGGATCTGTTGACGCGCGGCGATATCCAGCAGTTGAAGGAAATAGCGCCATCCGTGCAATGCGTTAACTTTTATGGCACCACTGAAACCCCGCAAGCGATGTCATATTATCGTATTCTTGGAGGCGAAAGAGAATTCACCAAAGATTTGGAACAAGTGCCCATAGGGGCAGGAATCGAAGGAGTTGATGTGGTTGTGCTCAACCGATCAGCGCAACCGGCCGGTGTCGGGGAACTGGGAGAGATCTGGATCCGAACTCCCTATTTGTCATCGGGGTATTTGAACGACCCGGCCCTGACACAAGAACGGTTTCGAAGGAATTGGTTTGGGAATGGTGAGGAAGATCGGATGTACAAGACTGGGGATTGGGGACGTTATCTCCCGGATGGTAACATCGAGTACTGGGGCCGCATGGATCACCAAGTGAAAGTGCGGGGATTTAGGATTGAATTAGGGGAAATAGAAAGTGTACTGCGGCAACATTCCGGGGTGAATGACGCGGCAGTGATTACGTGGGAGGACAAGGCTGGAGACAAACAGTTGGCAGGGTACGTAGTGGGTAAGGAAATGGCGGGGCCAGGCGATCAAGAGTTAAGGCGGCATGTGAGAGAGAAGCTGCCGGAATATATGGTGCCGTCAGTTTTTGTGATGCTGGAGAGAATACCGTTGACGCCCAATGGGAAGGTGGATCGGAAGGCATTGCCGGCACCGGAACGGAAACCGGAGGAAGGAACGTTTGTGGCGCCGCAGACACCGACCGAAGAACTTTTGGTCGGGATCTACAAAGAGGTGTTGAAGGTGGAACGGGTTGGAGTCAATGAAAACTTCTTTGAACTGGGAGGGCATTCGCTATTAGCGACGCAGTTGATTTCTCGAGTGCGCAAAGTATTTAAGGTGGAGTTGCCTCTGAAAGATTTGTTTGAGGCGCCGACGGTGGCCAGCTTGGGCGAACGAGTGGCAATGGCGCGGCAAACGGGAAGTGGATTACAGGCGCCGCCGATAATGCCGTCCGATCGGAACAGCGATTTGCCTTTGTCATTTGCGCAAGAACGCCTATGGTTTTTGGATCAACTGGAGCCTGGCAGTCCGACCTATAACGCTATTTTGTCCATTCCTGGGGTCCTGCGCATCGGGGGCGTGGTCCACGTAAAAATATTCGAACAAGCACTCAATGAGATTATCCGGCGGCATGAAGTGCTACGAACTACTTTTGGAGCCGTGGATGGTCGTCCGATCCAGGTCATCCAGCCGGTTCATCCAACTAAACTGCCTGTGATCGATCTCGAAAACTTGCTGGAGCAGGACCAAGCCGACAGGGTATTACGATTGGCCGAGGAGGAAGCGCAAAGGCCTTTCAATCTGAAAGAAGATCTGATGGTAAGATTCCAATTGTTGCGCCTGAATGAAACAAGACATGTAATGTTGTACACGTTGCACCATATTGCTTCCGATGGCTGGTCGATGAGGATATTTATTGAGGAGTTTGTTGAACTGTATAAAGCTTTTCTCGAAAACAAAACATCACCCTTGACAGAGTTGCCGGTGCAGTATGCCGATTTTGCCATCTGGCAACGGGAATGGCTGCAAGGCGAGGTTCTTGCAAACCATTTGTCGTATTGGAAAAAACAGTTGGGTGAAAGGCCTACGGAACTGCAATTGCCGACAGACAGGCCGCGAGTGACCGGACAGCGATCTCGCTTGGCAACGCAGTCGATTATAATCCCCGCGGCGCTTACCAGGCAATTGAACCAGCTAAGCCAGCGCGAGGGCGTCACGTTGTTCATGACCCTGTTAGCGGCCTTTAACGCTTTACTTTCCCGGTACGCCCAGCGTGAGGAAATCGCAGTGGGAACTTTTGTAGCGAACCGAAACCGGAGTGAGGTGGAGCAATTGATCGGTTTTTTTGTGAATATTTTGATGCTCTACACTAACCTTTCAGGAGATCCTGACTTTAAAGAAATACTTAAGCGGGTGAGAACAGTAGCGTTGGAGGCCTATGCGCATCAGGATTTGCCATTTCAAAAGTTAGTGGCCGAATTGCAGCCGGAACGCAGTATGACCCACAGTCCGCTGTATCAAGTCATGTTGGTGCTGCATAATACCCCCGTTACGCAGTTGCAGCTGCCCGGCCTTATCTTGAGTCCGATAAAGATCGATTGGAAAACGGCCAACTTGGACTTGCATCTTTCCATGTCGGAAACAAAGGAGGGGCTGGTTGGTTTGTTTGAATACGACCCGGAGCTGTTTGAGGCGCAAACGATAATGCTTTTGGAAGAGAACTATCGCGGGATATTGGAACAAGTTGCCGAAGACGCCGAACGGAAACTTTCACAGTTACAGCTGACGGCCGGATTGGTGGCCAAACTGAAAACCCATCGGACCCATGAGGAGAAGCCTGCCATCGTCCTCGCGGCAACTTTTACTGCCAATCCGTTAGAGGAATCCTTAAAGTTCTGGATGAGCGAACTGGATATTTCAACAGAGATCAAATGGGCGCCCTACAATCAGGTCCTTCAGCAGTTATTGGACCTGACCAGTCTGCAAAACACAAATCGACTTGGGGTCAATGTGGTCTTGATACGAATTGAGGATCTTCAGCGCTTCAAGGCGGACGAAGCGGGAGAGATCCGGAAACATGTGCTGGAGTTTGCAGCCGCAGTGAAGGCAGCGGCAGGTCATTCGCCGTGCTCCTACATCGTGGGGATATGCCCTGGCTCTCCCTTGGAGCAACGGCTGGCATTTTTCCATGAAATGGAAGCTTTGATGGCTTCGGAAATTCAGGGGGTCAAAAGTTTATGTTTGATCCGGTCTTCAGAGTGGAATCAAGCGTATCCAATAACAGAGTTTTATGATCGGTATGGAGATGAGTTGGGGCACGTCCCATACACTTCCGAATTCTTTACTGTGATGGGGACAATGTTGGCGCGAAAGTGTTTTGGAATTTTTAGCGTGCCCTATAAAGTTATTGTGCTTGATTGCGATCAGACACTCTGGACGGGAATCTGCGCCGAAGATGGGGTTATGGGGATTACGATTGATCCCGCCAGACAGGCATTACAACGGTTTATGCTGGACCAGAAGGATGCCGGCAAGCTGCTTTGTTTATGCAGTAAAAACGATGAGACCGATGTGGCCGAAGTGTTTCGATGTCGCCCCGAAATGTGTTTGAAACGTGACGATATAGTTGCCTGGCGGATTAATTGGGAATCGAAATCGGAGAACCTGAAATCATTGGCCGAAGAATTGGGGCTTGGGCTGGATAGTTTCATTTTCATGGATGACAATCCGGTCGAATGTGCCGAGGTTGCAGCCAACTGTCCGCAGGTATTGGTCTTGGAGCTGCCTGGAGAGCCAGAGGCGATCGGTGGATTTCTGCGGCACCTTTGGGTTTTTGATCGCCGGGAAACCACCGAAGAGGACAAAAAACGGACACAGCTTTATCGGGAGAACGCGGAACGGGAGCGGCTTCGAAAAGACGCGCCCAGCTTTGAAGTGTTTCTCGCAGGGTTGGAGTTACATTTGGAGATAGCGAAAGTGGAACCTGATCAATTATTCCGCGTTGCACAATTGACCCAGCGTACCAATCAGTTCAACGCGACTTCAGTCCGCCGGAGCGAAACCGAGCTCGAAGGGTTATTAAGAACCCGGGAACTGGAGTGCCTGGTTGTCAAGGCGCGGGATCGTTTTGGAGATTACGGCCTGATCGGCGTCATGCTGTTTAAAGCCATGCCTGGGGTGATTGGCGTCGACACCTTTCTGCTGAGTTGCCGGGTTCTGGGCAAGGGAATTGAGCATCGGATGCTGGCCAAATTGTGCGAAGTTGCTTGCGAACGAGGGTTGAATTTTGTGGAGATCGAATATCGTCCCACGGGCAAAAATCAGCCAGTGCTGGATTTCTTGAAGAATTTAGGAAGCCCGCCTGTGAAACAGCAGGCTGGTTGTCTTGTTTTCAAGCTGGTTGCTAAAGATTTGGTAAATCTACGTTACGTTCCTGTAGACCGCAAAGCGGTCCATGCCGCATCTGCTGCGGATGGTCAGGTGGCGATGGCACAAAAGGCCAGTTCTGGCACCTTGACACGAATTGCGTTGGAGCTGTCAGAGGTCAAACAGATTCAGCAGGCGCTGGAATCGTATAGGCGGCAGACCAGGGTTCAGCCTGTCCGGGGGGAATATGCCGCGCCTCGCACTCCTTCAGAGAAAACCCTGGCGGAAATATGGTCCACGGTGTTGGGGATCGAGCGGGTTGGTATTTTCGATAACTTTTTCGACTTGGGGGGTCATTCGCTTTTGGCGACGCAGGTTATATCGCGCGTGCGCGACGTTTTCCAGGTCGAAATTCCGCTGCAGATCATTTTTACCACCCGATTTACGATTGAGGAACTGGCCAAAGTTGTTACACAGTATCAGATGGAAAAAGTAAATGACAAAGACATCGCCGTCTTGCTGGATGAGATCAACAACCTGTCGGATGAGGAGGCCAAAGCGGCGATACCTCGTAAAACTTAGATGAACAAAGTTATGGGGAAAATAATCCTCACTTCGGTCGGGGCAATGGGAGACATAGCTCCATTCCTGGCCATTGGACGCGCGTTGAGGGCACGAGGCCATGACGTCATTGTATTGACGAATTGTTGTTACCAAGGGCTGGTTAAAGAAGCTGGTTTGAGTTTCCATTCGATAGACACTCCCGAAGAGGCGTCACGGTTTTTGCGGGACGATGTACTTTGGAACAGTCCCCAGGAGCTTCCCACCCTTTTTAAAACTCATTTCTTGCCGAAGGTGCTCTCGGAGTACGAAAAGATTGCGGGTGAATGCCGCGGGAATAAGTCAGTGATCATCGCTCGAGCTACTCCGGGCATTGCTTCCTTGATGGCCTCGGAAAAAACAGGCGTTCCGGTAGTGCCGGTTTTCACTGCACCGATCATGGTCAGCGGCATGTCTATTCTGACCGAACTGTTCAGTACCATTCTGGCTGGCGACATTAACAATATTCGACAGCAGGCCTCGCTGCCTCCCATTGAGGATTGGCGTGGCTGGTGGCATTCACCCAAGCACAGCATCGGTGCCTGGCCGGACTGGTTTTGTGCGCCGGAGCTAGGTTGGCCGGCGGGAGTAGAGACCGTTGGGTTCCTTTTAGATGATCAGGGGCAAACCGGAGTTGTCCCGGAAGATGTTGAGAAAATATTACGTATGGATGTGCCTCCGGTTCTCATAACTGGGGGCACCAATCCGTTCCTGCGAGCGGAATTTCATGCGGTGTGTGTTGAAGCCTGCCGGCGCATTGGACGGGCTGCCGTATTGGTTACCCGACATCACGATTCGATTCCTCCCCACCTGCCGTCCAACGTCATTTGGTTACAGAGCCTTCCATTTGCCAGTGTGATGCCGCGTTTCGGAGCCATTTTGCATCACGGAGGCATGGGAACCTTGGGGCATGCTATTGTCGCTTCTGTTCCCCAGATCGTATTGCCGTTCGGGGCGGACCGTCCGGACAATGGCAGCCGCCTGAGTAAACTGGGAATCGCAGAGTGTTTTTCCCGACAAAACTGGAAGCCAGAACTGTTGGCTAAAGCGCTGGAACGTGCGTTGACGTCCGAAGAAGTCAGGAGCCGTTGTCAGGAGTTTGCAGGACGTTGCCATCGTCACGATGCCATATCGGCGGCGTGTAACATGGTGGAAGCCTTGCTTAACGGCGGTGCAGGATCAGGCCAGGGATCTTTTACTGCAAAAGCCGCCATCCAGCCCGATGGCCAGACGCAATCCAAAAGTGAAACTCCCTTAAATTTGCGGGACTACAGCCAGATCATAGCCGGACTTTCGCCGGAGAAGCGCGCATTGCTCGAGTCAAGATTGATGGCAAGAGATGAGATTAACCGTCCCAACACAAAAATTCCCTCCATTCCCCGCAAAACCGAGGCAAACAGTTTCCCACTCTCCTTTGCTCAGGAACGGTTGTGGTTTTTGGACCAGCTTCAACCGGGCAATGTTGGCTACCAAGAGTTGGTTGGCTTGGGGATCACGGGAAGGCTGGATGCTGGGGTTTTGGAGCGAAGCTTGAACGAGATTGTAAGACGGCATGAGATTTTAAGGACCAGCTTTCACATCCGGGCCGGCGAGCCGCGGCAGGTGATCGCCACGGAGGTAAGATTCGAGCTGCCGATATACGATCTGCAGAACTTGTCACCTGATCAGCGGGCAGCGGAACTTCAGCGGACAGCAGAGTGCGAAATGGAAAAATCCTTTGACCTGACTGGTACTCCTTTGATTCGAGCCAAGCTGGTGCGATTCAGCGAAACCGAGCACGTGCTGCTCTACGGGATGCACCATATCATCAGCGACGGATGGTCGATGTCCGTGGTCATCCAGGAATTGTCAAAAATCTACGAAGCATTCGCGCGTGGTGAACCTTCGCCTCTGCCGGAGTTGCCGATACAGTATGCGGATTTCGCGGTTTGGCAGAGGGAATGGCTCACGGGCCCGGTTCTCGAAAAGCAACTCAATTATTGGCGGACGCGATTGGGGGGCGTATCCGGGTCGTGTGATCTGCCGTTCGATTTTCCCCGTCCAGCCGTATCCAGCCTGCGCGGCGCGGCGCTTCCCGTTGTACTGTCAAGCGAGCTTACCCGGAAGTTAAAGAAGCTTGGCCAGCAGGAAGGGGCGACTTTGTTTATGGTGTTATTGGCCGGACTGAAAATCGTGCTGCAGCGCTACAGCGGCCAGACGGACGTAGTGTTGGGCAGCCCGATTGCGAACCGAAACCGTCGCGAGGTGGAAGGATTGATTGGTTTTTTTGTCAACGTTTTGGTGCTCAGGACAGAGATGGAGCCGCAGATGAGTTTTCTGGAGTTGGTCAGGCGAACGCGGGACACGGCGTTGGAAGCCTATGCGCATCAGGACTTGCCGTTTGAGAAGCTGGTGGCGGAATTGCAGGTGGAGCGGGACCTGAATCGGAATCCGTTGGTGCAGGTGGTGTTTGGCCTGCTGAATACTCCGGCCGAAAAGCTCGAAGTGTCAGGATTGCATTTTAGTCCGGTGGAATTGGAAAATGAAGCCGCCCGATTTGATTTGGAGTTTTTGTTGAGAGAAGTCGATGGAGGTGTCGTGGGGAAGTTAAGATACGCGACCGATCTATTCCAGGCTTCGACCGTCCAGCGATTGTTAAAGCATTTTGAATTGGTTTTGGAAAAGGCGGTTGCCGGTCCCGGCCAGCGTTTGTCCGAATGGGACATCCTGACTGGGGAAGAACGGCAGCAATTGCTTTATCGGTGGAACGATACGGGGACTGATTACCCGAAGGACAAGTGCATCCATGAGTTATTTGAGGAACAGGTGGAACGTAATCCGGAGGCGGTGTCGGTGATATATGAGGATAAGCAACTGACCTACCGGGAGCTCAACGAGAGATCGAACCAGTTGGCGCATTATTTGAGGAAGTTGGGAGTGGGGCCGGAGGTGCTGGTGGGGATCTGTGTGGAGCGAAGTTTGGAGATGGTGATTGGGCTGCTGGGGATCTTGAAAGCGGGAGGAGCGTATGTGCCCCTGGATCCGAGGTATCCGAAGGGACGGTTGGCATATATGGTGAAGCAAGCACAGTTGAAAGTGCTGCTGACCCAGCAACGATTGAGGGAGGAATTAAAGCAAGTCGTGAGTGATGCGGGTGGAGAGGAGGGGGAATTGGTCTGTTTGGACGGGCTGAGAGCCGTTAAGAGGGGCGTGAAGAAGCTCAAGAGCGGAGTGTGGGCGGAGAACGTGGCGTATGTGATTTACACGTCTGGGTCGACGGGACAGCCCAAAGGGGTGCAGATCAGCCATCAGGCGCTGACGAATTGTTTGGAGTGGATGAGGCAAGAGCCTGGTATGGAAGCGGCCGACCGAATGATGGCGGTAACGACGTTGTCGTTTGACATAGCGGGATTGGAGTTATGGTTGCCGCTGACGACAGGAGCAACGGTGGTGGTAGCTGGGAGCGAAGCGGCGGTGGATGGGAGGGAGTTAGCGCAGTTGATGGAGAAGAGTGAAGTAACGGTAATGCAGGCGACGCCGGCGACGTGGCGGTTGCTGCTGGAGGAGGGGTGGAAAGGGAAGCGTGGATTGAAGATACTGTGCGGTGGAGAATCATGGACCGAGGAATTGGCTGAGCGGTTGTGGAAGGGAAGCGGATCGGTGTGGAATATGTATGGGCCGACAGAGACGACGATTTGGTCGGCGGTGAGCCAGGTGGAGAGAGGGCAGACGCCGATGATAGAAGGACCGATAGCGAACACGGAATTCTATATTTTGGATAGGGAGATGAGATTGGTGCCGATGGGGGTGGTGGGCGAATTATATATCGGTGGGGATGGATTGGCGCGGGGATATTTGCATCGGCCAGAACTGACGGCGGAGAAGTTCGTGCCTGATCCGTTTGATAGAGAAAGCGGACAACGGTTGTATCGGACGGGAGACATCGTGAGGTATCGGGCGGATGGGAACATCGCATTTTTGGGGAGGAAAGATGAGCAGGTAAAGATTCGTGGTTTCCGCATCGAGTTGGGCGAGATAGAAGCCGCACTAGAACAGCATCCGGCGGTGCAACAAAGCGTCGTGGTAGTGCGGGAAGACGAACCGGGTGACAAGCGGCTGGTAGGGTATGTCGTGGCCAATCCGGACACAGCCTGCGAGAGGATTTCCGCCGAATTAAAGGGTGCGCAGGTGGAGGAATGGGAAATGGTATGGGATGACACTTACAATCAGTCGCCGGAACCGGTCGATTCCATGTTTAACATTGCAGGATGGAACAGCAGTTACACTGGCGAACCAATTCCAGCGGAAGAAATGAGAGAATGGCTGGACGAGACGCTGGACGATATTCGGCGTTTGGATCCAATACGGGTGCTGGAGATTGGATGTGGAACTGGAATGATTTTATTTGGGCTGGCGGGCAGGTGCGCCGAATATTGGGCCACCGATTTTTCGCGGGGCGCGCTCGCGTACATCGAGCGGCAAATGGAGCGGGCGGGATTGGAAAAGTCGCGGATACAATTGCTGCACCGCAACGCTGATAATTTCGAAGGAATCAACAACGAGAAATTCGACTGTGTGATTCTTAATTCGGTGGTGCAATATTTTCCTGACGTCGAATATTTGCTTCGGGTGCTTGAAGGAGCGGTCAGCGTGGTGAAAGAGGGGGGATGCGTTTTTCTAGGAGATGTCCGAAGCCTCGCGTTGTTGGAGGTCTTTCGCACCGCCGTTGAATTATACAAAGCGGCGGAGACATTGCCTTCGGAGCAGTTGAAACAGAGGATCCAGTCCCAAATCGGGCGGGAGAACGAGTTGGCGGTGGATCCCGGATTCTTTTTCGCACTACAGCGGCGGCTGCCGAAAATCCGGCACGTGGAGATCAAGCCCAAGGGGACACGCGCATGCAATGAACTAACACAATTTCGTTACCAGGTGATTTTGCACGTCGGGGTCGGTCCGGAATTGGTGGAGGTTGCGCAGTGGCTGGATGGGGAGCAGGAGAAACGGACCTTGGAAGAGTTGCGGCAACTGTTGCAAGCGGAGCAGCCGGATAAAGTGGGTGTAAGGGGAATGGCCAACAGACAGTTGTGGCGGGAGGTGCTGTTGGTGAATCAACTACAGAACAGCGAAGCTACACGGCGGGTCGGAGAATTGCTGGAAGAGTTAAGGCGGCGGCCAGCCGATGGAGTGGCCCCATGGGAACTATACGAGTTGGGCAAGGAGCTGGCGTATAACGTGGAGATCAGCTGGGCCCGCCACGGGGCGGAAGGAAGATTTGACGCCGTGTTTTGGCGGGCGCCGGCGAAATCGCAACTAGCTTTGAGCGGCAAAGTGAGAGCAAAGTTTTGGGATGACAAAGTCCCGGACCGGCCTTGGAGGGAATACGCGAACAACCCGTTGCATAACAAATTGACGCTGCAGCTCGTACCGCAGTTGAGAAGCTATTTGCTTGGCAAGCTTCCGGATTACATGGTGCCGCAAAGTTTTGTGGTGATGGAAAAGCTGCCCTTGACGCCCCATGGAAAGCTGGACCGGAAAGGACTGCCGGCCCCCGGAGAAAGCCGGCCGCAATGGTTGGAGGAATTTGCCGCTCCGCGCACGGACACGGAGAAAAAGCTGGCGAAGATCTGGTCGGACGTATTGAGATTGGAACAGGTCGGCATACACGATAATTTCTTTGGGCTGGGAGGGGATTCAATTTTAAGCATTCAGGTCATAACGCGGGCCAGGGAAGAGGGCTTGCACTTAACTCCCAGGCAGTTGTTTCAACACCAGACCGTGGCCGGATTGGCGGAAGTGGCCGGGGTGGCAGGAGCAAAAATTGCCGAGCAAGTTCCGGTGAGCGGAGCGGTGGAGTTGACGCCAATACAACAGTGGTTTTTTGAAAAGAAATTGGAGGCACCGCATCATTTTAACCAAGCCGTGCTGCTGGAAATAAAAAACGGCTTGAACGCCGGTGTGATTGAAAAGGTGATCCGGCGACTGGTGGAGCATCACGATGCTTTGCGGATGCGGTATGAATCGGTGAACGGTGAGTGGCGGCAAGTCAACGTCAGAACTGAAACCTGTGAGGTCTTTCTGCGGATCGATCTGTCGGGACTGCCCGAAGAAGAACAAAACCAAAGGATTACCGCCGAAGCGGCAAAGGTACAGGCCAGCTTGGACTTGAAAGCCGGGCCATTGATTCGAGTATTGTGGCTGGACTTGGGACCGGCCCGGACGGCGCGGATGCTCATCGTGATTCATCATCTGGTAGTTGACGGCGTGTCGTGGCGGATATTGCTCGAGGATTTGCAATGTGGCTGCCAGCAGGCAATGCAGGGGAAAGAGATCCAATTGCCGCCAAAAACGACGTCGTTTCAGCAGTGGGCCGCCGATCTTAAGGAATACGCCCAGTCAGAAGGGCTGAAAGCGGAATTAAAATATTGGCTACAGGTTTTGGGTGAAGCGCGGGGCACTTTGCCGGTGGACCATGAGAGGGGAGAAAATACGGTAAGGTCGCGAAAAGTCATTTCGGTAGCATTGAACGAGGAACAAACGCAGATCCTTTTGCAGGAGGTACCGCAAAAGTACCGCACGCAGATCAATGATGCGCTCTTGATGGCATTGGCGCAGGCGCTGCAGCAATGGAGAGGGGCCGGCGGCATCATCGTCGACATGGAAGGCCATGGGCGGGAGGATTTGTTCGAGAGGATCGATGTAACGCGGACGGTAGGATGGTTTACCACGATTTATCCCGTGGTCCTGAGGGAGATTTCGGAAGAACCCGGTCAAACCCTAAAATCGGTGAAAGAGCAATTGCGGCGCATACCCCGGAACGGAATTGGGTACGGCGTGTTGAAGCACCTGACGACCGGAGTGGCAGAGACGGAAGCGTTGCGGAGAAAGACAGGAGAGATGATGTTTAATTACCTTGGGCAGTTTGATCAGGTCCTGAAGACCGACGGGTGGTTTGGTGTGGCGCGAGAATCAAGTGGTCCAACGCAAAGCGAACGAGTCGGGTGCAGTTACAAACTGGAGATCAACAACCGGGTAGCGGCCGGAAAATTGGAGGCAAGCTGGGCATACAGTGAACAAATGTACCGGCGGGAAACCATCCAAGCGGTGGCGGACAGTTTTGTTGAATCGTTGCGTCGATTGATCGTTCACTGCCGGTCGGTGGAGAATGGAGGTTATACACCTTCAGATTTTCCTCTGGCTTGTTTGGATCAGCGGGAGTTGGATGTTATAACGGCTCGGCG
Organism: Verrucomicrobiota bacterium; assembly: GCA_049517655.1. GTDB lineage: Bacteria > Verrucomicrobiota > Verrucomicrobiia > Limisphaerales > UBA11358 > UBA11358. Next base: position 780,410 of record JBEKRQ010000002.1, read on the forward strand.
CGGACAGGTTGAAGACATTTATCCGGTATCGCCGATGCAGGCGGGAATGCTGTTCGACACGCTCTATCACCCGGAGTCCGGAATATATTTTGAGCAAGTGAGCTGCCGGATACGGGGTGACTTGGAGGAGCGCGCTTTCAAGGGCGCGTGGGATCGGTTGGTGGCACGGCACGCGGTGATGAGGACCGCATTTGTTTTTGAACGGCAGGCAGAACCTCTGCAGGTCGTACAGCAGCAGGTCAGCCTGGAGTGGAAGGAAGAGGACTGGACGAACTTAAATGCGGCGGAGCAAGAGGAGCAGCTAAGGACTTTTCTATCGCAAGATCGAAAACGGGGTTTTGATCTGGGGAAGGCCCCGTTGATGCGGTTCGCCCTGTTGCGGATGGCGAAGGGAATTTATCAATTTGTCTGGGGCTATCATCATGCTTTGATGGACGGATGGTCCGCGACTCTAGTGATAAGGGAATTCTTGGCGTATTATCAAGGACTGACTAGACGCGAGGTAATCGAATTGGAACCGGTGCGCCCGTACCGGGACTACATTCAGTGGCTGAAAGGACGCGATTTAAAAGATGCTGAGCGATATTGGCGCGAGGCGCTCAAGGGATTCTACGAACCGGTAATGCTCGGCGACGGTTCGGTCACCGACAACGGAGTCGGCAAGTTAAAGAAACAAACCCGACGATACCCGCCTGCATTGATAGAGGCATTGCAATCATTCGCGAAGCGAAACCAATTGACTGTGAACACCGTGATGCAAGGGGCATGGGCGTTGATGCTAAGCCGGCATAGCGGACGGGAGGACATTGTTTTTGGGGCGACGACGTCGGGGCGGTCACCGGAGTTGAAAGGGATTGAATCCATGGTGGGGGTTTTTATCAACACCCTTCCGGTTCGAGTAAAGGCTCATGCTGACGCAACAGTGCGGGACTGGCTGAATGGGTTACTGAATGACCAGATGGCGGCCAGGCAGCACGAACATGCTCCGCTGGTACAAATCGGGGGCTGGAGCGAAGTGCCGCCGGGGACACCGTTGTTTGAAAGCATTTTGGTTTTTGAAAATTATCCATTGGATGAAACGAAAGAAGAGTGGGGCTTTACGATCGAGAACGTGCAGACCGAGGAACAAATCAATTATGCGTTGGGAGCGATGGTAACGCTCCGTTCGGAATTGATCGTGCAGTTTATCTATGACCCCGGACGATTTGAAGAGTGGTGCGTGGAGCGAATGGCGGGACATTTGGAGCGGTTGTTGGAAACCATGATCGCAAATCCGGACAAGCGGTTGTCAGAACTGTCGCTGCTTAGTGCGGCGGAACGGGAGCAGATAGTGGTGGGGTGGAACAGCACAGAAACAGAGTATCCAAGGGAGAAGTGTATTCCGGAACTTTTTGAGGAGCAGGTTAA
>JBEKRQ010000003.1:0-487062 GCA_049517655.1 Verrucomicrobiota bacterium
AAGAACCACAACGACCAGTTCAATTAGATTAAATGCTGCGGTAAATCTTTTGTTGGGCCTCAACCTATGCATGCTTGTCTCTGGATGTCGAGTTAACCCTATCATGGTAACTATTTAGGAACAGGCTCATTCCGGTTCTGCTAAAAGTCAATCACATTCCACTGCCGGGCGGGACCTGGTGATGTAAGGAATCGTGTGTAAAAAGGCGAGAGGGTGTATCCCGATTCTAAGCGAAAGAACCATGAACCAAAGAAAGGATACACCCATGAGAGAAGAGGAAACAATCGCCATTACAACCAGTTTCAGCATGTAATTGCGCCATTCTCTTTTCTATAGCGGCGCTCTATGAGCGTCGCTGTGATTGTTGGCGGCGGTCACAGACCGCCGCTACAAGGCGAAAATCAGCCGGAACTAAGCAATTTTTCCCACAAATTCTCGTTGAACAGCGCTTTTCTGAGAAAATCCGTGTCGCTGGATGTTGTCGCGACAGGTTCCGGTTGCAGCGGCAGGCGAAGGATGAATGTCGTGCCGCGGCCGGGTTGGCTGCGGGCTTCGATTTTTCCACCGTGATGGTGCACAATGAAAAAACAGGCCATCAGGTAAATGCCATACTCGGATGGCACGTGACTGCTCACAACAAACGGGTCGAAGACGGCGCGCAATGCGCCCTCCGGAAATCCCGGCCCGTTGTCGCTGATTTGAACGACAATTTCCTGTTTTGGGTCATTCTGCAATTCCGCCGACAACGTGATGCGGCTGCCGGCGGGCAATATGGCCAGTTTTTCCTTGAGCAATAATTCAAACAGCCGGCAAAATTTTGGTTTGTCCACGCGCAAAGAGGGAAGCGAATCCGGAATCCGGTTTTCAATCTCAATCCGCCGCGCGGCAAATGGCTCTTTGAGCGATTGGACCGCGTCGCCGACGATTTGATGCAGGAAAACCTGGTCGGTGAACGGCGCCGATGGATTTTCCGACGCCGTCCAAAGGTCTTTAAGCAGGTCGTTGATTTTCGCAATCTGCGACTGGACGTTTTGGTGGTAACCCTTCCAAAAATCGGGATTGCGCAAGCCCCGCAAATCCGTTTTCTCCTCGCTCATTTTCTCCGGCGCGAGGTCAAGGAACGTTTTCACCGCCACGAGCGAATTGCGAATGTGATGGCTCAATCCGGCGGCCAGCAAGCCGAGGCTGACGATGAGATCGGCAATCATCATGTTGTGCAGCACGGACATTTTTTCGCGAAGCAACTGGTCGCGCTCGGATTGCACGATGAAAAATTCCAGGCTGTGCTTCAGGGTTTGCTCCAGTTGCATCGGGTCCCACGGTTTGGAAACGTATTTGTAAATCGCGCCGCTGTTGACTGCGGCGATGGCGGCGTCTATGTCCGTATAAGCTGTGACGAGGATGCGGATGATATGCGGACGAAACTGCCGCGCCCGCTCCAAAAGCCAGACACCCTTTTCGCCGGGCATTCGCTGGTCGGTCATCAGCAGGCCGATTTCGTCGGCGTGCTGTTCGAGCAGTTTGAAGCCGGCCTGGGCATTGGCCGCCGTCAAAATCCGAAACTGATCCTCAAAGACGCGCGTGAAGTATTTTAAAGACTTCTCCTCATCATCCACGTAGAGGATGGCGAATTTTTTATAGTCGTAGAGATTTTCCATGGTGAGTTCACGATTCGGCGGCCGATTCGACTTTGACGGGGAATTCCAGCGTAAATTCACAGAACTTTCCCGGCTCCGTTTTCACCGAAATCCTTCCCCCGGACTCCTGCACGATGCGGTAGCAGATGCTCAACCCCAGCCCCATTCCTGCGCCCACGTCTTTCGTGGTGAAAAAAGGGTCGAAAATCTTGTCCACATCGGCCGGGGCGATGCCCGGACCGTTGTCGCGAACCGACAAAATGCTGCTGCCGTTCTCAATCCGTCCTTCAATCCGGATGGTTGGCTTTTCATCCCGGAACAGCTTCGTTTTCAACGCATCGAGCGAGTTTTGCAGCAGGTTCGTGACCAGGTGGATCAATTTGTTCTTGTTCACCCAGATCGTCTGATGCCCGGCAATCTGCTGGTCGATCTGTACTTTGTCCTTCCACTCATTGCTCAGAAACCGCAGCGCCGAAGCGACCACCTCCGCCACCTCCACCTCATCCCGGCTCTCGGTTTCGGGATGCGTGAACATCTGCAAATCCGAGACGATGGTCTTCACCCGTTTGACGCCTTCTTCGACATCGTTCAAAACCTCGACGTAATCTTCCTGTTGCTCCGGGGCAAGGTTTTGACCTTTTTTGCGCAGGGTAAAGAGGCCGGTGATAGCGAAGTTCAGCGGATTGTTGATCTCGTGGATGATGCCCGCGCTCATGCGGCCCAGCGACGCTAGCTTCTCGGTTTGCACCAACTGTATCTCGTTTTCCTTGAGTTGTTGGAGGCTCGATTCCAGCGCCTTGCGGTTCTTGTCCAGTTCATAACGCAAAGTGAATTCGCTGAGTCGAAGCCGGTAAAAAAAGTGGTTGCCCACAATGACGATGATGCCGGTCAGTGCCAGGAAATAAAGATTGTTGGCAAGATTGTTAGAAAATTCTTCGGGAGTCGGTTTCAGCCAATGGAAACCGCAGGCGGCCAGATACATCAGGATGATTGCGGCCACACTAAACGTTGACTCCCAAATATCCCAGCGCACCACGACGCTCACGGCAAGCAGGATCAAATTAAGCGCCGCATAATAATTCGAAGTCGCGCCCGTCAAGGGTCCTTGCGCTGTGGCAATGATCCAGCACATGAAGAACGCTGGAAGGAGTGCGATGAGAATACCAAGCCGACGATAATGTTTTTGTCCCAACTCGGTGGTGTGCAAATACCAGAGGCCGGCCGCCAGAACGGAACAGAGGATCCGCAATTCGAAAAAATACCAACGCTGCGGGTGGTAGACCAGCCAATCCATGACCGAGCCGAGAGGCATCAAAATCACCACCAGCGCCGACGCGAGTTTGCCCGTGCGCAGACGTTCCTGTCGTTCATTGGCGGCAAAAGCGTCGGCAAAGTCGGGGTTGGAAAATGTTGGGTGGTCAGTCATGGGCCGGTTTGCGAACTTCGATAAACAAATTCACGCCCGTCGCGTCCGTGCGGACGGAAACAAAGTCTTCGATTGCGTCAGCGGGACACAGCGCGCGCAAATCCTGTTTCTGGCGGTAGATCAGGTGCCAGTCCAGCAAATGTTCCATGCCGTGGCGCAACGGATTGGACGGCTCGACATTGGTCGCCACCACCAGCCCGCCCGGCGCGAGGAATTCATAGAAAACGTTCATCAACTGCCTGCAGATGGAGTCCGGCAAATAGTCAAAAAGGCCGGTGCAATACACAAAATCATATTGCGGTTTTCCGACCACTCCCAGGGTGCGGTTTTCCCTGATCAGTTGGGAAACACTCTTTTTCTGAAAATGAACGGGCGTCCGCAACCGGAGAAGATTTTTAATCCTGCCGAGCGTCTGGCGGGCGTATTCCAAGGTTTCGTCGTTGAAATCCACGAGCGTCAATTCCACCTTTTCGCTGAAGGAAGAGCGGAAAAAATTCTGCACTTCAATCGCCGGGCCGCAGGCGAAGTTGAAAATGCGTGCCGTGCCGCCCGCGCGGGCGACGCGGCAGGTCTCCAGTTCCATGCGCTCGGTGAGATCTTTTATCCGGTTGCGATGCGCCACCGCGGGCGGCTGCTCGACAAACCAGTTGTGAATGACCTTGGCGAACAAGGAGTCTCCTTCGTAACTGTTGCGGGCGATCATGTTCACCATTCCATAATCCCCGGCGTAACCCAGCGGCTTTTCAAACGTGCGATGCGCGAAGGGCGCGGCCAAAAACAAAGGATGAAGGTGCTGCCGCATGTAGCTGGCATGAGCGGCCTCGTGTTCTTCCCTAATGTCTTTGGCGATGGCTTCGAATTTTTCAAAGAGCGCGTTAATCAACGGAATCACCACTTGGGCAATTTCCCGGGTTGTTTTCTGCTCGAATTTTTCCCGCTCGTTCCTGTCCAGGGCCCGAATTCCCAACTCCACCCGCTCCAGCCACATCTGCAAATCATGCAAAAAAGTATACATGTCGGCGACGACGATTTTAAATTCCGGCGACACTTTGTAAAATTTCTGCCAATCCTTGAGGAAGGATTTGAATTCCCTGACGATCTGGCCTTCTTTTTGCAACGCCAGAATCTGATTCAAGTCCGTCCATTGCGCTTCGTCGAGCGTTGCTTCGTATACGACTTTCGTGCCCGCATCCACAACGTTGCTGACAACAGCACGCCCGGAATAAATCGGTCGTCCTTGCAAAATGATTTGGAACCCGCCGAGCACCTCGGAAAGTCGCGGAGCGATGCCTGGGTTGTACAACTCAAAAACAACGCCGTGCCGTGTCACGCGCACCGGTGCGCCGCGCAACTCTACGCCTTCCATCGTCTGAAATGTCACCCGGCTTTCCTTGACATCGGATGAAGAAGCAGCGGCGGACGTCTGCGCGGCCCTTTTTTTTGGGTGTTCCAACAGACCATTCGCCTCATGTCCATTCCCATTTCCATTGCCATTGAAACCCTTGCTCATTTCGTGGATAAAATGAACCATTTTCCGCGCCAAAACAAAGCGATTCTCTGCGCTTGCAACTGGCATCACCATTGCTTTGTTCAGCCCACGCCGCTTGCAGGTGCAATATCCGCCGCGGCTGATTGAATCGAAACCGGCAAAAATGGATGCTTGTCTCGTTACGGGACAGGCGTCGTATTGAAAGTTATTGAAAATAATGGTGATTCTTTTTAGAATATGAAACCTCTGAAAAGCTCACTTTTTATCGTAGCGGCGTCCCGCTCGTCGCGCCGCAGTGAAACGAAGGCGGAGCAGAGCGCCGCAAATTTTGGGAAATGGAAAAGTCCATCCCGCATTGCGGGATGCCAAAAGCCGCTGCAGCCGTTTTGCGCCGGCCAAAAAACGCGCAATCAACCGGCGCGGACGTTATTGGGTGTGCCTGGCATTGCCCCGTCAGCCGCGATTGGAAACGTTTGGTTATAATGAGAACAATCAATCCTGCCCTCAATGCCGCCGCGCGGCCTTCCTTCACCGGTTGCGCCGCCGCGCTGAAACCCAGATCGCTGGCCGATGGCAAATCGCATTTCGTTTCGTTTGGCGCAAACAAAATCCACTACGTCACCGTGGGCGGAGGAAAGAACACGATTGTTTTCGTCCATTGCTGGGCGGGCAATCTCGGCTTCTGGCGCGAACAGGTCCCGGCGCTCGCGGACAAGGCGCGGCTGGTGCTCATTGACCTTCCCGGACACGGCCAAAGCGACAAGCTGCACGCGCCGTACAGCATGGATTATTTCGCCAGCGCCGTCCTCGCGGTGATGCGCGACGCCCGGGTGGACAAGGCCACGCTCGTCGGCCACAGTATGGGCGGGCCCGTCATCTACCGCGTCTATGAACAGGCGCCGGAGAAAGTCGCCGCGCTGGTGGTGGTGGACGGATTCCTGCGCCGGCCCCGGATGGCGCCCGGGCAGGCCGAAAAATTCATCGCGCGGTTTCGCACGCCGGACTATCGCGAGCACACCCGGCAGTTTTTCGGCACAATGTTTCCCGTTCCCGGCACCGAAGCCTTGCGCGACCAGGTTTTGTCCGAAATGCTCGCCACGCCGCAGCATGTCATGCTCGGCGCAATGGAGGGAATGTTCAGTCCGGACCAGCCCGATTGGGACCTGAAAGAGGCGAACGTGCCCGTGCTCGTCATCAACGCCAAAGGCCCGATGTGGGACGCCGATTGCAAGAATCACGTCCGCTCGCTCGCGCCGCAAACCGATTGCCGCGTCATGGACGGCGTGGGCCACTGGCTCATGCTCGAGCGACCGGTGGAATTCAACGCCATGCTCACGGACATGCTGCGGAAATTCGATCTGATTGCAAAGTAAGCGGTGTCTTGGGGGAGCGCACGCGCCCCGCGTGCAATTTTACGCGCCTCGCGGAAAACTTCAGGTGGAGCAAAGTTCCGTGCCGCCTTTGCGGAAAATTTCGGACGTTCCAAAGCTGGACGCGAGGCGCGTCCAGCAACACCCGGGGCGGGTGTGCTCCCCTTCAAATTAAAAATGCAGCCCCACCGTCACCAGCACGGCGTGACTGATGAAATCATAATTGCCGTCGGCGGGGTGTGGGTTTGGGCTGGCGTATAATGCGGGTGAGGACGATGGGGTGCTGCCGGTGACCGTGTGTGTGGGGCCGTATCCAAATTGGTAAGCGATGTCGAAATCGAAACGCTTGCCTTTGTGCCCGGCTCCGACGCTGAAAAAATACCGGTCCAGGTCCGCCGCCAGCGGAGTGTAATAGGCATCCGGAACCGAGTTCTCATTATAGACGAAGCCCGCGCTCGCGTGCCAGCCGTTGTCAAAATACCGCGTCACGCCGAATTCATACATCCAGCTTGCCTGCCAATCTAGTGTCACGGGAATATTTTGCGGTCCGCCTAGCGGGGTGGGTTCTAGTTGATAGATGGTTGTGTTTCCAAAGCTGCTCCAATCCGTGTAGTCCGCGTCAAATTCCAGGTTCCATTTCGGCGTGGGCCGGTATGAAATGCCAAAAACAGCGGTCAAGGGAAACGAGAAATCCATTTTTGCTGGGAGGGACGTATCGGGTATGCCGGCTGTAAATTGCTCGAATTCTGTGTGGCCATTCAAAGTGACAGTCGCCGAACTGCGGAAGGTGGCGCCGATTGAAATTTGGTCAATCGGTTGCCAGAGCAGACCCAGATTATAGCCTACACTCCAACCGTCACCCTTAAAACGGAAAAAGTTAATAGCAGGTGGCAAGTAAGACTGACTAAGACCTTGTTCCAAATCCATATCCACATAGTTCACCATCGCACCGCCGCCAATCGAAAAACCGGCCGGCAGCTTCAAGGCTATGACCGGATTGAGCGTCAAATAAGTCAGCTTGCCTTGCGTGGCGACCGAGCGGAAGCCGGTATCGTCTGACCAATCCATGCTCCCGCCATAAGGCGCATAAACGCCCAGTCCAAAACTCAACGGAAAATTCTCTGGAGTGTAGGCGTAGAAGAGCTGGGGAACCGCGGCGAGATTATCTGAACTGTGGTAAGTGTTGCCGCTGTTTGGAGGACTGTAGCTGGGATCAAGATAAATCCCATAAATGCCGCCTCGAACATTGTTGCCCTCAAGCTGGGTGATGCCCGCCGGGTTGTAGTAAATGGCGGACGGATTGTCCGCAGTGGCCACAAACGCCTCGCCGCGAGCGCTCGCAAAGGCGTCCTGGCTCACAAGCCCAAAGCCATTCGCCGAAGCTTTCAAGACCGAAACTCCTGAAATCATTACCGCCAGCAGCCTCAATGTATTGCACCGGTTCATATTCAGCGATTCATCGGTTCAAACAACTGAACAAACACCGCGGAAGCGCACGGGTGTGCGCTTGCGCCAGCAGGTTACCTGCCGCTTTACGTTGCGCCAGCAAATTTCCATGATATAGCAATTCATTCTGTCATAGGCACACAAAAGCTCATGCGGAAATCTCGCGGACATTTCGTCTTCTTGCACAGCGCCAGCCGCCGTCACGCCGAAGCGGCGCTATGGCGCGCCGCGTAGGTGGAAGGACTGGCGCACTCCAAAACGCTTCGCGTATTTCATGAATCACTGTATCGCGCACAGCGTCTTGGACTGTCCACCCTCCGTAGCAGAGCTACTGCGGAGGACGGGCGGCGGCCCTCCGCCGCTTTTCCCAACGGCATATTAAACTGTGCCAATGTTACCTGGAACTGCTATAGGCGCGGAAACAAGAAATTCGGAGATTTGTATAAGTCAGCCACCCCCTGTGCTCCCAATTTTCTTTACTTTGGTCCGGCTTGGAGATAGACTCCGCGTCGTGTGAAAGGTTTTTTTCGGTTCACATGGTGTATCTTGTTGTTCGGACTTGCCGTTTGTCCGGCCCAAGCCGCCTTTTCGAACCTCTACATTTTTGGCGACGGTGTTTCCACCACGACAAACAATCCGTCTGCCGGGCAATATTACTACGGTCTGCGCCGTTCCAACGGCCGGGTGTGGGTTGAACTGCTGGCGCAGCAACTGAACCTGACCAATAACTACTGGTATTCCAACAATATCTCAAACCACTTGTCCTACACCAACCTGTCCGCTTCCAGCACTAATTGGTCCTACTCCAGCAATAATTGGTCATTCTATGGGGATTATAGTCCAATCCTGTTAACGAATATCAACAGCTTCACCGCACCGTCAGATGCGTCAAATGCCCTGTTCATTGTCTGGGTCAATGATGCTGATTTTGTGAATGACATGGGGACTATCTACCCTTCCACAAATATCGTCACTTGGACCAATGCCATCAATCAATCAATCTCCAACCATTTCAAAGCCATCACCAACCTATATTATGCCAAGGGCGCTCGCACATTGATCATGCCTAATGCTGTGGATATTACCGAGATTCCGAAATACGACAGTTTGATAATCACCTCGCCCGCCGTCAGGAATTTTATTCGTCAACAGATCATTAATTTCAACATCGCTTTTTCCACCATGCTAAGTAACGCAATGGTTTCGTACCCCAGCCTTAAAATTTACGAGCCGGACTTTTTCTCTCTGCTCGATAACGTTCTGACGAACGCGGCCGCCTATGGATTGACTAATGCCCTTTCCGGCGGAGTGAGTATTGATGCACTGGACGATTCTTCCTTGAACAATAAGTCCCTAAACGGCCCGGGAACAAACTACATCTTTTGGGACCAGGTGGATCCGACCGCGAAGTTCCATGAGGTGCTGGCCGATATCGCTCAACAACTCATCTCGCAGCCCCGCATCAGCCAAATCACAGCGCTTAACGGCAGTAACCGGCTGGATATGGCCAACGTTCCGGTTGGTTTGAATGGTCTGGTCCTTGGCCGCACGAATTTTGCACTGGGGAATTGGACAACCAATGCAACCTTCAACAGCACCAATACCACGCAACCGGTCTTTGTCACGCCCGCTGGTCCGCAGGGGTTTTACCGGCTGAAATTCCCCTTCTCCTGGACCTGGCCGTAGTTCCCGCCTTGGACTGCGGTGGCCATGACACCGCTTTGGAATGCGGCGGCCCTCCGCCGCTTTTCCCGGAGGCATATCAAACTGTGCCAATGTTAACTGAAACTGCTATAGGGACGCGCGGCTTGCCTCGACGTAGCCTCCGGCGAAGCTTGGGCCCGTGCGTTTGATGGGAGGCGGAACTTCCGCCGGTCGCCTCGTCCGCCTTCATTCCATTCCCGCCGTCGTTACACTTTGGCGCGGCGAGTCGGCGCGGCAAGGCGAAGCGGCCCTATCCATCTGACGGGCCACGTCTAGGTTCCGATGTCGGATTGTGAAACCATAGCGGCTTGGATTCTTCAAAAACTGGATCGGGTCGCAAGCACTGGAACGCCGGACAACGGTGACAGTTGCTGGCGCGCTTTGTTCAGTGTAAATGGAACGGGATGCCTGCTTGATAGGACTTCAACTGCGATCGAATGGCATCGGCCAGTGCGGTGTTGGACTGTGTCTCGGCCAGTTGCAGGGCGCGCTGCGCGGTTTCCACCGCTTCGGGAAATCGCCCGGCCTCGGCGTAAGCGGCGGCCAAGGTGCCAAGAGCAACCGGATTTCCACCACCTGTAAGCTGATTCGTCCGTTGGGCCAGTGCCACCGCTTTGTCACCGTTGCGAAGCGATGCCTGCGGACAGGTTGCAAGCACCCATGCCAGTTTATTCTGGGCTTCCGCATTATCGGGTTCGATTTGCAGCACCTTTTGGTATTGGGTGATTGCTTCGTCCATTCTTCCCTTTTGGAGCAGAGCGCAGCCGAGGTTGTAGTGGACTTCCGCATTATCGGGATTGATTTGCAGCGCCTTTTGGTATTGGATGATTGCTTCGTCCATTCTTCCCTTTTGGATCAGAGCGCAGCCGAGGTTGTAGTGGGCTTCCATGTAGTCGGGATTGATTTGCAGCGCCTTTTGGTATTGGGTGATTGCTTCGTCCACATCGCCCTTTTGGAAAAGAGCGTTGCCGAGGTTGTAGTGGCCAATGGAGTTGTCAGACGTGCAGGCAAGCGTGTGCGTCAACAGCGATTCACTGTTGCGCCAATAAGAGGCCTGCGTGCGCGCGCAGAAAATCAAAGCAACCAGAATGACCGTGGAGCAGCCGCCCAGCACCACGCGGCGGTGACGCCAGCCGGCGCACAAATCCGCCGCCCCCCAGGTCAACAACAGATACAAACCGATCTGCGGCAGATAAGTGTAACGATCCGCCCGCGCCTGCGCTCCCACCTGAACAATCCCAATCACCGGCACCAGCATGATGAGATACCACAACCAGCCGGTCAAAAGATAGGGACGACGGCGCAGGACAAGGACACCCGTGGAAATGACGGCCAACACAACTACTGACAGCACCACTCCTGAACCCTCAACGCCCTTGGCGGTAAATGGATATAAAACCGCCAGACCCACCGGCCAGAACATCTGGCCCAAATAGGCCACATAGGAGATCAGGGCATTCCCCACGCGCAAGGGCAGGGAAAATTTCTCGAACGGCTGGATGAGCTCTGTCTGGGCAAAAATTGTGACCACACACGACGCGGCGCTTAACACAAAAAACGGAAACTTCTCGAGAATGAGCCGGAGGGCTCGTTTGGTTGAGAGTTGCCCGCCTTCACTTCGTTTCGGCGCGGTCGCGCCGTAGCTGTAAGCGGAGGCGGAAGAGTTGAGAGTTGAGAGTCCAAACCGGTTCAGTGGCCAGTAGTCCAGCAGCAACAGCACGAAAGGCAGTGTCACCAGCATCGGCTTGCTCATCAGACCCAGCGTGAAAAACAACAGCGTCAAACCGTAGAAGACCTTGGACTTTGGACTTTGAACTTTGGACTTTTCAACATAGCGGACATAGGCTCCGAGCGTCAGCATGAAGAACACTCCGCTGAGGACATCCTTGCGTTCCGCCACCCAGGCCACAGACTCCACATGCAGCGGATGAATGGCAAACACCGCCGCCACAAACGCGCTGCGCCACAGGAACCCCGTCATCCGCCGCAACACCAGGAAAAGCAGGATCGCCGCCGCTGTGTGGAGCAGGACATTGGTGAGATGATGTCCGCCGGGGTTCAATCCGTATAACTGGCAGTCCAGCATGTGGAAGAGCCATGTCAGCGGATGCCAGTTGAAGGCGCAAACGTGGGTGAACGCCCAGATAATCCCTTGGAGCGTCAGTCCTTTCTGGACGACAGGATTCTCATACACATAAGCGTCGTCGTCGCAGTTGAAAAACTCGTGCCCCAGCGTCTGGCCAAAGACCACCCAGATAATGACCGCCAGAAAAATGCAGACCCCCTTAACCGTCCAGCGGCCATTCAAACCAGCCGGACGGCTTTCGGATTTCAGCGAAGCAGGCGCGCTCGAAGGCGCGGCAGCGGCCTTTTCCTGACTGGCTTTCTTCTTCGATCTTCGGCTCATGGGTTTGAACACATGGTTAAGGAAACCCGCGCAGTGTGACGAGTAAAAAAGGTCAATACAGGCCGGGCTTTGATTTTTTCCCGCCTCTGTGCTTGAGCTTTTCCCCGCTTTCGGTCCAACGCCGACGATTTAATCCAGTATTCTGAAGAACCCATGTCAACATGGTTTCATAACCCGGCGCAAGAACCTGCACGTGGCCGCTCAGCCACATACGAAAATCGGTGCTGAACACGATCGAGGGCAGAAGCCATCTCCCGCGGAGTCAGGAATCCGGTCTTGGAGCCGGGAAAAGGCTCGAAGGCACTGCCAGAGCGGATACGATGTTGGTCAATGAGACTGAATGGCCCGCAATAGTCGCGGGACGTATGTCATGTGGGGAATGTCGGTTTAACAGAACGATTATGCGCCCCAGTCTATTTTGGTTTGCCGCCCTGGCTGCGGCGTTGCAGTTGGCTCGCTCCAGCTTCGCCGCCGAAGCTGCCCTCCGCCAATTTCTCCTAGCTCAGACCCGCAGTTTTTCGATATGAGCGAATGGTTTCGCCCACAGTCCCGCGATGTTTTTTGCTTTGCCGCCACCGGTCGAAACGGAAACAAAAAGCGCAAATTGAACCACAGATTGACGCTGCCGGATTTCCCGCGCACACTCGCTGCATGGCAAGGAAATTTGCGGCCAGAGCCGCCGGAAGGACAAGTTCCGCGAATCCCAAATTTTGAATCCATCATGCAAGACAAAACAAAGGCACGGCTACAGTCGAAAAAAATAGAACTACTATTGAAGACTGCGGAATACGCCCAAGGCCTCAAGGACGTTTGTCATGACATTGTCACTGCTTGCGGCAGCGCGAATAATGAGGCTTCGGTCGTTACAATCTTTGAACTGGAGTTGTTCTCGCTAATAAAAACAGTTTTCGGGCTCACGTATTATCCCGTCAAAGAAATGGCGGTTAAAACTATCCGACACGTTTCCAAGGGTAAAATCGACAGTAAGATTGGAGCTTTGGTCATCGAGTTTAAGCACGAATCCGCTCTGCGCACTGCCTCTGATAAGCAAAAGGCGACTGTGCAAATTACCGAGTATCTCAACGGACTCTATTCACAACACGAGTCTGATTATTACGGATTCATAACGGACGGTCATGTATGCAAATTTGTTCGCAAAGTCGAGGGAGCGATTTTGGAAAGTTCCTTTGAAACATTGAATTGGCAGCATCTCGACCAAATTATCAGAACGATTGTCTTGCTGGAAAAACGCGGACTGACGCCTGCCAATCTAGTGAAAGATTTCTGCGAACCAGTGGAGACTTCTCTAGCGAAACGTTTGGTACTCGTCCTCTATGACGCTCTGAGAACTCACGCCACGGGTAGGACGAAGATGCTTTTCAATGAATGGAAAGAGTTGTTTAGGCTGGCGCACGACGACAAGTCAAAGCAACGGGCAATTGAAGAGCGCCGAAAAGCTCTTAGTGCCATCATTGACACCTCGTTCAAAGACAACGAGACAGAATATTTGATTCTGTATTCGCTGCAAACTGCGTTCGCGATTTTAGTAAAGATCATTGCCTACAAAGTCGTAAGCAAAATTCGCTTCAATCAAAGCCTTATCGAATTTCATAAACTGGCCGAGGCGGATTCCGACGCACTTCGTGACCAGATGTATCTATTGGAAGAAGGCGCTATTTTCCGAAGCATGGGTATTGGCAACCTCCTTGAAGGTGATTTCTTCGCTTGGTATAGCACAAAGAACCAATGGAATAACGAGATTGGGTGTGTTATCAAAGAGGTTTTTGCAGTCCTGTCCCGATACGAGGACAAAGCGTTATTCGACAAAGGCAACGACGCTCGAGACTTGTTCAAGGATTTATTCTTGGAAATCGTTCCAGATAAAGTCCGGCACAGCATGGGCGAGTTTTATACTCCGCCATGGTTGGCAGATAACCTGATAAGAAATTGTCTCAAATATTGCTCAAAAAAAGATTGGCGAGCACTCGATCCCTGCGGTGGGTCAGGAACATTTGTGACTGCGCTGATCAAAAAAGTATTGTTAGAGTCGCAACACCTGACTCCGAAGCAAAAGCTTGAAATGGTTTTGCTCAGGGTCAAAGCCGTTGACTTAAACCCGCTGGCGGTTCTGACAATGCGCATTAACTATTTTGTCAACATTGCGCACCTAATAGGTAAAAACGACGAATTTGAAATTCCCGTTTATCTCGGCGATTCCTCATACGTCCCTGAACGCGTGGCGGTTGCTGGAGTCGAATGTTACCGTTATCAAATCAAAACGCTAAAAGGTTCAATCCAGATTGAATTGCCCAGAAGCGTGGTAAAATCACCCGAAGGCTTTTCAAGGGTGATGACGGAGATGGAGCAGGATATTAAGAACAAGGATGAGCAGGCAATTTGCAAAAAGTTTCTCTCGGTTACTGCAAAGGAAGACAGAAAACCCTTAATAAAAAAACGCATTCAAGCTCTTGCCAAAAAGTTTGTAGAATTGGAGAAAAATGATTGGAACGGAATCTGGGCACGGATAATCACTAACTTTCTAACGACGGCGAATTTGGGCCGATTCGATTTAATTGTTGGGAATCCTCCTTGGATCGACTGGAAAAATCTTCCGGCGGGTTATCGTGATAGAATTAAATCCCTCTGCATTGACCGCCGCTTATTTTCGGGCGACAGTATCACAGGCGGCATAAATCTGAATATCTGCGGGTTGATTTCAAACGTTGCTGCACAGAATTGGCTCGCACCACAGGGAATTCTTGGCTTTTTGATGCCGCAATCGCTCATTTTTCAACAGTCCTATGAGGGCTTTAGGAATTTTGCGTTAGATAATGACAAGCGCCTTTTCTTCCAAGAGTTATATGATTGGACTAAGGCGGGCCACCCGTTTCATCCTGTGCAGCACAAATTCCTCACTTTCTTCATTACTGCAACACCGAAGAATTATGCCGCTGGTATTCCGGTGACTTTTTTCTGCAAAACCAAAGGCCCTGCTCTTTCGAGATACGCACATCAGTCGGATTTCACGCAAATGGCCGGTGTTTTTAGAGAAGAAAAACATTTGGCAGGTCAGGCAAACAGAGAGAACACGGCTTTTACTTACGCAAAAGATGCAACCGAGTTAGAGAATTTTCGTGCGATTGCTGGCGAATGCGAATATACGGGGCGTGAGGGCATTGAATTCTACCCCCAAGAAGTTTTCTTATTGGAGATTGATGAACAGATGCAGAAGCGGTCAAAGCATGTGTTTGTAAAAAACTTTCAGAATCGAAAATCAAAATATAAAATAGCTCAGGGGACGCTCTTGCTTGAGAAAATCTTTTTGCATCCGCTCGTGAAGGGCACGGACATAGAGCGCTTTCATCTTTCAACGCCGCAATTTCTCGTTCCGTTTCCCTATGATAAGCGGAAACCAAGAAGCCCTATCGGAATAAAAACCCTAACTCGCCGATCACGAAATTTGGCGACTTTTCTAACTCGGTTTAAGGATGTCATTGAAACCCAAACGAGTTACAACGAAAAAATCATCGGCAAGAAGCATTACAACGAGTTTTATGCCTTGGCGCGGGTCGGCAAATACAGTTTTGCTAACCATTACGTTGCTTTCCGTGATAACACAAAATGGCTCGCGACCGTAGTTTCCAGCATGTCCACACCATGGGGAGAACGCAAGCGCCCCTGTTTTCAAAATCACGCTGTTTCCATTTGCGAACGAAAAGACGGCAGTTTCATCAGTCGAGATGAAGCACATTATCTGTGCGGTGCATTGAACGCTCCAGTAACGGGTCGTTTCCTCGTGAACTCATCGGATAGCCGGTCTTTCAAAATCCGCCCGCCTGTTCGAGTTCCGTTGTATGATCCAAAAAATCCAGACCATGTTGCTCTATCTGAACTCTCTAAACTTGCCCACCTCAAGCATGCTGATAAGGAAGAAATGGGAAAAATTGACAAAAAACTGGACGCTCTCTACGTCAAGATTTGTAAGGCCGCTCTGCCATCGAAAACCCGAAGTGGCACAATCAAAAAATGAAAAATGCGAATGCATTTCATGCTCCACTGCACTTGGAGGACACGGAAAAGCAGACAGTCGGTTGCCGTCATACTAATCCCGACATTTGCGCCAAGAACGGCATTCCAAAAGTTTGCGCCCTCGTGCGAGCAGACAAGATTTGTTACGCGCCGCCGCTATCATGGCCCAAGCAGTTTCAAAAATTGAAACAACAAAGTAAGGGTCAGTCCTAGAAAAATGACATTTTTGAATGGTTGACAAACCATTCTTTAAAAGCGTGCCAAGTTCGTGCCAGAGGCATGATGTTCCGGTTGAATTCTCATAGCAATTGGACTCTCAAACCACCGCCACCACTTTTGCCAACTTTTCATAACCCCAGCGCAGCATCCGTTCGGTGGTTTCCCAGTTGATGCATGAATCCGTGAGAGACACGCCGTAGCGCAGGTCGGCGGGATTTTTTGGGATCGGTTGGTTGCCTTCGTTGATGTTGCTTTCGACCATCATGCCAATCAGCGAGTGCGTGCCACCCGCGTGCTGCTGAATCACACTGCGCCACACAGTTTCCTGTTTCGCGTGTTGTTTGCCGGAATTTGCGTGACTGCAATCCACCATCAGCACCGGCGGTAATTTTTCCGATTTCAGTTTTTCTTCCGCTTTGCGAATGCTCTTGGCGTCGTAATTCGTCTGCGTGCGCCCGCCGCGCAACACGATGTGCGTGTGCGGATTACCCGTCGTGCGCACAATGCTTGTGACGCCGTCCTCGTTGATGCCCAGAAAACTGTGCGGATGCCGGGCGGTGCCCATCGCGTCAATTGCCGATTGCAGGCTGCCGTCGGTGTTGTTCTTCAGGCCGACCGGCATGGAAAGGCCGCTGGCCATCTCGCGGTGCGTTTGCGATTCCGTCGTGCGCGCGCCGATCGCCGCCCACGTCACGAGGTCGGCGATGTATTGCGGCACAATCGGGTCGAGAAATTCAGTCGCCGCCGGCAGACCCATGCCGGTGATTTCGAGCAGCAACCGGCGCGCAATTTTCAATCCCGTCTCGATGTCCTGCGAACCGTCGAGGTGCGGGTCGTTAATCAGGCCTTTCCAGCCGATGGTCGTGCGCGGTTTCTCGAAATAGACGCGCATGACGATTTCCATGCGGCTGGCAAATTCCTTGCGCAGCGCGTTGAGCCGCGTCGCATAATCCAGAGCGCCTTTTTCGTCGTGGATTGAGCACGGTCCGATGACAACGAGCAGTCGCGGGTCTTCCTGCCGCAGAATGCGGACGATCCGTTCACGGCTGCGCGCCACGGTGGCATTGGCCGCGTCGGTCGCCGGCAACTGCGCCTTTAACTCGCGCGGTGTGAGCAGCCGGACGATTTCCTTGACGTGCAAATCCTGCGTCCGAAACATGCGGACAATATAGCGGATTGGCGCGGCGCGGAAAGTTGAAACGCGCAAGGGCTGGCGATGCTGTTCCTGCGGCAACGGGAAAACAACAAAGCAACGAAGTAACGCTAGATGACGATCCGCTTTTACGCACCCCCTTGAAAGCCGCGACGAAACGCCGGCGAGAATCACCGTGCCGTGCCGCATTCAATGCGCAGATTGGAAACTCCGAGAATGGATGCCTTAACGCACATCCGCTCATTTAATACTTCTAATACTTCTAGTTTCTTGCGCATTAAACTTTGGCGATTCCCAAGGAGCCTTTTTTATTTGATCATTTAACCCCCACAAATACGTGATGGGAATATCTTTGCCCTCAAATCGGAGAATGCCGCGAGCCTGAATGGCTGGTGGATTATCGATGGAATTTTCCCTGATAACTTTACTGATTGTTAAGGTGGTTCCAACGGGAATTACATAGATTGGTTTTTCCTGTATCCACGTGATTGCACCAGTTCTATTCACCTGCCCGTATTCATGAGGACAATCCCATAGCTCATAAGGGCCAATCGCTTTGTGGCTGTAAATATACGTCACGCGTTGCGTGACTAGTTTTTGGCCGATAATCGGACGGAAAAGCTCTCGTTGTGATAAGTTCCGATTCCACACACAACCTGAAAGCAAAAAGCCTAAGGTCAAAATCGTTAAAAGGGTTTTCGTCATTTTCATCGAAAATGGGATTCGACATTCCATTGTTGTTCTTTTACGACTAACTTAGTCTATGTTCCAGAAGAAAGTTGACGTAATTATTTCTCGCAGTTGGCAGCGTTCACCTGTGCCTGTATTCAATTCGTGTGCATTCGTGTCTATTCCGCCTTCATTTCTTTACGGCGCGACAAGCCGTGGTTAAATTTTCCCCATGCGCATAACCGGCGGCAAAGCGGCGCGGCGGATTTTGAAAACGCCGAAAGGTTTGGGGGTTCGGCCCACGCCCGATCTCGTCAAGCAGGCGGTCTTCAACAGTCTCGGTGCGCGGGTCGTCGGCGCGCGCGTGCTGGAACTGTTTGCCGGCACCGGGGCGTTGAGCCTCGAAAGTCTGAGTCGCGGCGCGGCATCATCGCTGTGCATCGAGAAATCGCACAAGCACGTGGCGTTCATCCAGCAAAATATGGCGGCATTGCCGGGCGCAAATTTACAGGTGCGAACGCAGGACGTTTTCACCGCGCTCGCTCAACTCGCCCAGACCGGGCAGCAATTCGATTTGATTCTGGCCGACCCGCCTTACGGAGAGAAAAACATCGGCCGCCGCTCGACTTCATTTGCGCAGCAACTGCTCGATGACACGAATCTGCCGAAGCTCCTTGCGCCGGGCGGACGATTTGTTCTCGGTCACACCAAACGCGACACGCTGGAAATTGTCGGACCATGGCGCGAAGTGAAATTGCTCAAGCACGGCGACAGCGTGATGCGGTTTTTTGAAATAAGGTAGGGCGCGATCTCCGTATCGCGCCCCGTCCATCTTGTTTTGTTTGGAGTGCGCCGACGTGTCGGCGCTTTTGAAAGCGGTGACACGTCACCGCAGTCCGAAATCAAGCAGATGCCTCTTCCACCGCTTTTCGAATTGTTTTTCTGAACTTGTCCACGCCTTGATCAAACGCGGCGGAGATGGGCAGTGGTGAAACTTTTTTTATTTTCTTTTTGAACTGTTTCAAATTTTTCCCGGCAGCCGGTTCGTCCATTTTGTTCGCCACGACCAGGCGTGGTTTGTCGAGCAGCGCCGGGTCGTAAAGCTTCAGTTCGCTGAGCAATTGTTTGTAATCGTCCCATGGCGCGCGGTTGTCGGTGCCGGCCATGTCGAGCAGCAACACGAGAATTTTGCAGCGCTCGATATGGCGCAGAAATTCGTGGCCGAGCCCGACGTTGCGGGACGCGCCTTCAATCAACCCCGGCACGTCGCAAACCGTGAGCCGATGGAAGTCGGCATATTCCACGATGCCGATTTGCGGATGCAATGTTGTGAACGGATACGACGCGATTTTCGGGCGCGCCTTGGAAATTGCCGTGAGCAATGTGGATTTGCCCGCGTTCGGATAGCCGACCAGCCCGACTTCGGCCATGATGCGCAACTCCAAAAGAAAATCGCCCTCCTCGCCCAGCTCGCCCGGCTGCGCGAAACGCGGCGTCTGGCGCGCGGCAGTCGCAAAATTGCGGTTACCCAACCCGCCGCGACCGCCCTTGCACAAAACAAATTGCTGTCCGTGTTCGGTGAGATCGGCAATCAGTTCGCCTTTGGCGTGCGCATCGGAACTGGCGCCTGTGTCTTCCCTGGACAAATCAATTTCCTGCGCCATCGCGCCGCCGGAACTGCGGACCAACGGCCGCTTGCCGGCACTGGTTTTGAAAGCCGGTTTTTCATCCTCGTCCACGAAATTTCCCCCCGTTTTTGCTGCCGAAGCCAGCCGCCAGACGAGCGTGCCGCAGGGCACTTTCACAATGAGGTCTTTGCCCGCATGACCGTCCATGCCTTTGCCGAGACCGGACTTGCCGACCTCGGCGATGAGTCGCGGCTGATAATACTGCGCGATGAGATTGTTCAGGTCGTGGTCGGCCTGCAAAATCACGCTGCCGCCATGTCCGCCGTTGCCGCCGCTCGGCCCGCCTTTGGGACGAAACTTTTCGCGCTGAAACGCGACACAGCCTTTGCCGCCGTGTCCCGCCCGCGCATAAATTTTGATTTCGTCTATGAACATTTTGGGAAGGCTGGCATTTTGCCGGCCCATTTTTTTCTTTTTGGGACGGCGACCCGGGCTTCGCCAAAGGCTATGCCGAGGCGAGCACGCCGTCCCTCCCTTCACACCAACAAAAAAGGCGAGGCAAAAGCCCCGCCTGAAATTCAATCACGCCACTTAATTCTTCGCGGCGGGTTCGGCCTTCACATTCACGCGCCGTCCATTTTTGTCGAAGGCGATTTTGCCGTCTTTCAGCGCGAAGAGCGTCCAATCGCGGCCGGTGCCGACGTTTTGGCCCGCTTCAAACTTCGTGCCGCGTTGCCGGACGATGATGCTGCCGGCGGTGACGAATTCGCCGCCAAATTCCTTCACGCCGAGCCGTTTGCTGACGCTGTCGCGACCGTTGCGGATGCTGCCCTGACCTTTCTTGTGTGCCATAAAAAGTGGATGGTTGAAAGTTGAGAGTTGAGGGCGTCCTTTGAATTACGCTTTGATTTCCTTGATCTTGACCACCGTCAATTCCTGACGATGACCGATGGTTTTGTGATACCCTTTGCGGCGTTTCATTTTGAACGTGAGCTTTTTATCACCACGCTTGTGTTCCACCACATCGGCCACGACGCTCGCGCCGCTGACCGTGGGCGCGCCGACTGCGACCTTGCCGTCGCGATTGACCAGCAACACGCGGTCAAACGTGACCGGCTTGCCGGACTCGCCGGCCAGACGCTCGATTTCCAACGTGTCGCCCGCAGCGACGCGATACTGTTTGCCTCCGGTTTCCAAAACGGCGTACATAAAATTCCCCGCAAAAGGGGCGTGATGAAAACAGGATTGCGCCGGTCTGTCAACGCCGGATTTGGGGAAATTGGCCTGGAACTCAAACTCCCAACGCACTGAACGGGAAAGGCAGGCGCGTTTTCAGGTTTGAACACCAGCTCCAAACGCGGATGATGTGGTGAAATTTGCCCCGGGCAAAAAGCCGTAAAAATTTCTTGCGTTCCCCGGTTCTGATTATAACCTGCGCTCGCACTCTTAGATTTGATTGTTCTATTTCCAAGACATGGTGAATCTTCAGGTGAACTCGGTTCAATGATGATTTGAAACCCGGCAGTCGGGAACAGTCAGGAAGAGCAAATAAGTCCAGAGACAAGTCATAATGAACACAAAGTTATATGTCGGGAATCTCTCCTTTGACACCGCCGAAAATGATCTTCGGGATTTGTTCGCCGGGTTCGGCCCGGTCAACGAAGTCAATCTGATGACTGACCGTTCCACGGGCCGTTCGCGCGGGTTCGCCTTCGTCACCATGGCGACGGAAGAAGGCGCGAAAGCCGCTCTTGAAGGTTTGGTCAACAAAGAGCTGCACGGCCGCGTCCTTAAGGTGAATGAAGCCCGTCCGCGTGAAGAACGCAGTGGCGGTGGCAACCGTTCGGGCGGCGGGCCGCGCCAGGATTTTTCGCGATAATAATTTGATGTTTCGTTTCGCCGGCGGAGGCGAGCAGCGCTTCCACTGGTTTTTTATGAGCAGCGAACAGCCGATTGAACTTGAAGGAACGGTTTACACCGTTCTGCCCGGAACCATGTTTCGGGTCAGGCTGGACAACCAGCACGAAGTTCTGGCCCACATGTCCGGTAAAATGCGCAAACATTTCGTGCGGCTGACCATCGGCGACCGCGTGCGATTGGAAATGTCGCCTTACGATCTGACCAAGGCGCGCATCACCTATCGGCTCCACTGATGAATGGGAGTTTCGCGTGAAGAACGCGAAGATGCAAAGCCGCGAAGCGGCGATGGAAATTAGCCAGCCACGCAGTGGCTGGTGGAGTGGGCAAAAGAATTCCGTGCCGCGAGGCACGATGGAACCAAATTTGGAATGTGCGGACGTGTCCGCGCAAAAAAGGCAGGGCTCGCTGTCCCCAGCGAGCCGTGGCGCGATGCGGAGATCGCGCCCTACCAAAAGACACATTTTCTTCATCCGCAACTTGAGCTGCTTGGGAAGCGGCGAAAGGAATTTGCCGAAGGCAAAGGCCCGCGAGAGCCGAGCGAGGGGGCGCGAGCGAGTCTATTTCACGGATTTTCGCCGATGAATGGGAATTTCGCGCGAGGAACGCGAAGAGCACAAAGGGAGAATCATTTTCCAAATTCTTCGCAACCGTTGCCCCGCCTTAGAGTGAAAGTTTTTTGGCCGCCTCCGCCATGTTCTTGCAAGTGACCACCTGCGGCTGATGCCGGTAATGGAAGAGCGTCAGGATATTCAGCCCGATGTCCTTGTTCGGATCGGGAATGACGCGCACCATCATGCCCACACCGCTTTGGTCAATCAATTCCATGATCCGGCCGATCTCCGTCGTGCAAGCGGGATCCATGGACTCCAACCGGCCAAAGTCCGCCAGGACAAGGAAGCCCGGCGGCAAATCCGCCAACAACGTTTTGATGTCCTCCCGGCCGCGCTTAAGCTCCTCCGGTTTTATGTGCTGGATGTAACTCAAGTGCAGCAACCGTTTTGCCTTGTTCGACGTGACCAGAAACATGGGAATCACCCTAGCTGGTCTTCAATGGAAATTCGAGCGAATTACCGCCAAGAGCCAAGTCGTGTCAAAGTTTTCAGGTTGCCTGGGTTGTTCAAATCCAAGTCATTTCAATCGGGAAGGACTTACTGTGGCGGCGGGCCGGCTTCGGGCACGGTGCGGTAGAAGCGAGCCGGGTTCGTCGCAGCGTCCGGGTCCACGAAGTCCATGCTGCCGTTGACGACTTGGTTGGTGCAGATGGGCGTCCAGTGAATCAGGTCGGTAGAATACTCGACATGGAACCACGCGCCGTCCGGGCCGGCGGCGCTGACGTTGAAGGCAGCGCCGGGCATCAGGCCGGTGACGGGCCGCGGTGACTGGCTGTCGAGAATGATGGCGGCGGCGGACGACGGGAAGCCGACCAGATAGTTGGTGCCCGGAGCGAGCTTGAGGATGACGGTGCTGGTGATGTCCGGCGGTCCGTCATCGAGCGGCACGATGGTGATGGCCGCGCGGCATTCACCGGCCGGGATGGTCACGAGGCCCGGCAACGCGACGTAATCGATGCCGTTGGTGGCGGTGCCGCCGATGGCGTAGGCCACGTCGAGGTCGTCGTTGGTGGCGCCACAACGGAACACGGTAAAGGTGGCGTCCTTGGGGCCGCAGTTGGTGTAGGGCCGGTAGGTGGCGTTGGCCGCGAACCAATTGCTCCACGTTGACACGGGATTGACCAGACCGAGCCACGGCCAGCAATTGGTGCCTTCAATGGCGATGGGGTCGGTGGTGACGATGCTGACAACGGGCGGCCGGTTGGTGGACGGCGGCGGCGACGGCAGGATGCTGATGAGCACCGGGGCGGAAACGGTGGATGCGCCGCCGTTGTCGGTGGGCTTGGCGGTCAGGGCGATATTGGTTCCCAATGGCGGATTGGTCCAGACCAGTTCCCAGTAGTTTGTGGGCACGACAATCAGGATGGGCGGTTGAACGGGGCCGGGCGGAAGCGGCGGCGGCACGGCGTTCACCCGGTGGCCAAAGCCGAGGCTGGTGCTGCCGGCGAAAAATTCAACGGTCGTCACGAAGCCATCGGGATCGGCGGCGTAGGCGTAAACGGGAATGTTCACCGGGGCGCGGAAGACGGAGCCGTTGGGCGGACTGGTAATGCGCACGACGGGCGGAAGATTGGTCCCTGGCGGTGGCGGGGTGTTATCAGCGATATAAACGATCGCTTCGCTTGGCGACCCGACCAGATAACAACCGGGCGGAGGTGGATAAATGGCAATACAGATGGGTGGTAGAACTCGCAAGACGACGGTTTCAGTTCCCTCAACGAGGTTGTCGAAGAGCGGATTGACGATAACGTCCGCCGAGTAAGCGCCCGCAGGGATGACCACGGTGTTTAACAGCATTGTGTAATCCACGCCGTTGCTTGCCGTGCCACCTAAGGAATAATAGACCTGCAAGGCATCGTTGGTGTCGCCCGTGCGGTAAATTGTAAAGATGCCCGGATCAATTACGGTCAAAACACCCGGCTCAGATGCATTGGGATCAGTCGCAACCACGGTAACCACTGGCTGGAGATTGCTGATACTAGGCGGCGTGATATAAACGGTCGCATTGCTGGGCGAACCAATGGAATAATTGACCGGGATCATGAGCGGCGACGGGCACAAGTCCACTGTGACTGTCCTGATGTCCGTTTGCCCCAAATTGATAGGGTTGATGACGATGGTGTTGGACATGACGCCGGCGGGGAGCGAAACAAAGTTGCCGATGGTCTGGTAATCCACGCCATTGGATGCGGTGCCGCTGATGCAGCAATACACGTTGAGCACGGGTGCGGGATTGCCGGAACGAAAGACGGTAAAGACGGCGGGGTCGCCAGTCCAGGTGCCATGGACATCGGTCGCCTGAATGGTGACGACGGGAATGACATTACTGGTGGCTGTTTGCGCGAAAGCGGCGGAGGCAAGCGTCAGCAACAAACAAAATGCGGGGAAGAATCCTTTTGCCAGTGAGGTCGGATGAATCGTTTTCATACGACAAAGCTTTTTAGTTTTTTACGTTAAAATGGCCGATTTACCAAAAGCAATCCAAACGCAAGTCGCCGGAAAAGTCAAGGGTCCTCATTTTGAGGTAGTGTCCTAATTTAGATAAACCAAAGTAAAAATAGCTTTGGCTGAGGTGCGAGGATGGTGTCGAGTTTGATAGGATTCGAATATGGTTTCAGATTCAGGATTAAAGCGCCAACGGGACTCATTGACCGACCGTTCGCAGAATAAAGTCAAATCCGCTTGTATATTTATTCTTTCCAAAACGTCCAAAACGATGAAGCAGTCGAGGAAAATTGGGGGAATAGATTCTTGAATCCTGCTTTTTAAGTCCACGAATTTCACTTGCTGCAAATACGTTCTCCCCATTCGGGGAGTTGAAAGGTGATTATCTACCTCAATATGCGTTCCTCCAATTAACGAGATTAAATCCTTAGCCAAGGACGATTTGCCGCTTCCCATTGCGCCGTGAATACCTATCAATCTACACTTCCGTAATAAATCCAATAATTCTTGATCGGGATGATTTGGGATTCTCTTAAACGTCATTGTTTTTTCCTTACATCCTTGATGATTTGAACCCGCACAGCAGTTTCGGCTGATACGACTGGCGGGATTTCCAGCACGGCAACGAATCGGGTGCGTTCGTCATTGTCAGCTTGTCCACATTTTATCAATTAGCGGGCTGGCAGCCCACACTCCAATCAGTGATGCCAGCCGCCACCATGATGACCGCCGCCACCGTGCTGCCAGCCACCACCGCCATGCCAACCACCACGATAGCCGCCGCCATAATAACCGCCCCAGCCAAACGAAAACGACACCGCCGGATAAGGCCAGCCGTAGTAGCCGTAGTAAGGATAGTAGTATGGTTGGTAGTAATAGGCGTTGTAATCATACGTTTGCGTATCGGGAATGACATAGACCGTCTGAGGCGGAGCCGTTTGGACATAAGAAACCGTGGGTTGCGTGACGACGGTTGCAGTTTGGGCGCTGTAAGTGTCCGTGTTGGCCGGCTGTGATGTCGCAGTCTGCGCGGTGGTCTGTGCCGTCTGCGCGCGCTGGTTGAGCATGGCGTTGATGACGTCGGAGGAAACGCCTTGCTGCTTCAAATAAATGATTTGGGCTGTGTCCAGACCGTAGTTGTTTCCTGAATTCCGGATGTAAGTGATGATGGTGCTGTCGCCGACTTTCGCCTGCGAAAGTTGCAAAACCTGCGGCACGCCGTAGGATAATTGCGGCACGGACTGATTCGCGACTGCCGGTTGGGCGGCCGGAGTGGTGGCTGCCGGTTGAGCAGCGGCGGGCGCGGCCTGGCTGGCGGTTGTGGCAGTGGAGGAATCCTGCGCCACGGCGTTCCCTGCCAAAAGTGAAACCGCTGCGATGGCGGTGATTGTCAGAACCAGACTTTGAAAGCTTCGAGTTTTCATAAAATCAATACCTCTTTCAGTTCAACACCGGAAAATCGCGCGAGTTGCCGCGCCTGTCAAATGCGACGGAACCGGTTTAACCACGAAGGTACTAAGGGCACTAAGTTTTAGTTTTCTCTTTTTGTTCTTGGTGTCTTTGTGGTTTTCCCGATTCCCCCGAATCGAGTCTTTTCCAACCGTCGGAACGTTCGCTCGCGCTGCTTGATTTCCGCGCATAGGAGCTCCTCCGCCGACCAGCCGTTGCGTTGCGCCAATTCTGCCAACTCAAAAAGTTCCTTGGCCAGGGCTGTTTTCGTCAGTCGCCGTTTTGGACGGTGGCTGTCTGCGCGGTGGCCATCTGCTAAGACCTTGCGCGCTTTTTTGACAAGTTTTTCAGCGCGGAGCAACGCGGGCAAATGTTTTGGAATGCCGTCGAATGCGGAAGGCCGCGCGTGTTTGGTTCCGTGCTTTTCGGCGTGTTTGATTTTTTCCCAGTTCGCCCAGACTTCATCCACGCTTTTGACTTTTGTTTTGCCGAAAACGTGCGGATGGCGGCGCACCAGCTTTTCCACAATCAACCGGCAGACTTTTTCGAAATCGAACGCGCCGCGTTCATTCGCCAACTGGCAATGAAAAACGATCTGCAGCAGCAAATCGCCGAGTTCCTCGGCCATTTCGTGATCGTCACCGGCTTCAATCGCGTCAATCAATTCATATACCTCCTCGATGGCGTGGCGGCGCAGCGTCATGTGGTTTTGCTGGCGGTCCCACGGACAACCGCGCGGCGAACGCAGCCGTGCCATGACCTTCAACAAATCTTCAATGGCAGGTTTCTGTTTCATCTTAATTTACCGCAGAGGCGCAGAGGCGCGGAGTTTTTGTTTTTTTCATAGTGGTAGGGACGGCTGGCCCAGCCGTCCGTTCATCGCGGTCGTCTCGGCGAGACGACCCTACCAAAGACTTGGCTCGCCAGGAGTCTCGCCCTCCCATCTGTGTCCATCTGTGGCTCAAAAAATCAGAGAATCACTAGATCATCCCGGTGCACCACTTCGACGCGCGCGAGCTTTTTGCCGCGCACTTCGGCGGCGCTGAACTTTGCGATGCCGCGCGCGAATTCCGTTCCGTCCAAATCGCAAATCCGCACGACGTCGCCGGCGTCGAATTCGCCTTCGCAACGCGCAATGCCCGGCGGCAGCAAACTTTTGCCGCTTTCGCGCAACGCCTTTTTCGCGCCGTCATCCACGAACAGCGCGCCTTTTGGATGATGGAAGAACGCAATCCAGCGTTTGCGTCCGGCGAGCTTCGTCGGTTGCGCAACGAAAATCGTCCCCTCATTTTCGCCGGCCAGGATTTTGGCCAGCACGTTTTTCTTTTTGCCCGATGCGATGACGAGCGGGATGCCGGAGCGGACGACGATTTTTGCAGCCTCGATTTTCGATTTCATGCCGCCAATGGCGAGTTCATTGTCCGTTCCGTGGGCGAGTTTCTCCAGGGCGGAATCGATTTTTTCGATGACGGAAATGGTTTTCGGGTTCGCCTTGCCGAAATTTTCGATGACGCCATCCACGGTCGTCAAAATCACCAGCAAATCGGCGGGCAGGAGCGACGCAACCAGCGCGGACAATTTGTCGTTGTCACCGAACTTGATTTCAGTGAACGACACGGCGTCGTTTTCATTGATAATGGGCACGACGCCATGGTCGAGCAGTGTGACGAGCGTGTCGCGCGCGTTGAGATGGCGCTCGTGATGTTCCAAGTCGTCGTGCGTGAGCAGCACCTGCGCGACGCGCAAATTGTGCGTGGCGAAAAGTTTTTCGTAAATCGTCATGAGCCGCGATTGGCCGACGGCGGCGCACGCCGAAAGCGAGGGCAGTTCTTTGGGGCGTTTTTCACAGCCGAGCGCGCTCATGCCCGCGCCGACGGCGCCGGACGTGACGAGCACGATTTCCCTGCCGGCCTTTCGTAGCGCGGCGACTTGAGCGACGAGTTGCTCCAATTGCGCGAGGTCGGGCTGCTTGCGGCTATCGGTGAGCACACCCGTGCCGAGTTTCACGACGACGCGGGCGGCGGTTTTAATGGATTCACGATGCACGCGGTAAAGTTAGAGAAAATTTCACGCGCGGAAAATGCAAAAATGCAGTGGCGGGAACCCCGGTTTGCCCCGCGACTATTGGTTCGTGTCCGGGCCGGGCTTTGGCGGGTTGACCGGCAGGCCGATTGTGTAACCGCCGCGCAGCGCCACCAGCACTGCCAAACCAGCAAGGTCGGCGGGCGATTTTACGTTTTTTATTATGCAGTTTTCGATTCCGATTTCTTGTGTGCGGTTGAGTTGCTCGTCTTCGAGGTCAATGAACTTCACCGTGCCGATGGAGATGTTCAGCACGTCGATACCCATGAATTCAAGGCCGGTTTGCCGCAAAAACCCGGCTGTGAGGCGGTCGCCGCCGGCCTTTTGCAGCGATGCGATGCCGGCGATGGAAGGGATGTTCGTCCGGCCGGTCTGATTTTTCACGATGTCGAGTTCGGCGAGATTAACGCGCAGGAGCTTGATGTGTAACTGGTGTTGTTTGAGCGCGGCAGGGTCGTATTCGGCATGGATTTCCCGAATGTCGAGAAACAGCGTGCCGCCAAAGTCCGGCGGATTGTAGAGTTTGAAATTTTGAATCGTCACCGTCGGCTCAATGAGGCCGAGCGAAAATCTTCCAATCTCCGCGTCCATGCCGGTCGCGTTGCGAATGTGTTTTTCAGTCAGCGCCTTGAACAGCGGATTCACTGACAGTACCGCAATGACGACCAGCACGACCGCCAGCAGGAACAGCCGGAACAGCCATTTGAAAATCCACTTCATTATTATTTTGGATTTACGATATACGATTTACGCAATGCGTCCAAGTTGCGGGAGAAATCGTCAATCGTAAATCGCAAATCATAAATCAAATTGCCACGTCTTCCGGCCGCACTTCAAGGCATTCGTCCTGATCCTCCCAAACGGCGGCGGGATAAAAATTGAGCAGCTTGGGCGCGAGTTCGCGACCGGCGCGTGCCAGCAAACGCTCGGCTTCCTGCGCGGCGTTTTCGCAGGCGCGGTCGTAATCGCCCGCTTGACGGCGCTGGCGGTCGTCCCAATGCGCGACGGCGTGAATGGGTTCGTATTGTTGCGCCCAGGCATTGAGTTCGCCGCGAATGTCTGCGGGAATTTCATCGAATGGCGCGAGCGTTTCGTTGCAGTGCTGGCAGATGAGGCCGGACTCGCGCACGTCGCGCGTGAGCAACGGCAGGGACGGCGCGCGGCAGCACGGCGCCTCCGCATAAGCCGCCGGCGGCGTGGCCAGACGCTTGAACCAGACCTGCCGGTCATGCGCGAACTGCGCTGCCAGCCGATACGCGCCGACGAGAGGATGCGACGATCGCCACACCTTGCCTTCGAGCTGGCCGAGCGTTTGCGCCAGCCAGCGCGCGAGCGTCAGGTCGTCCCAATCCTTGAACACCAGGCCGTATTCCTGCCACAACAAATCAATCGGAGCGTCAGATTCGAATGCCATCGCCCGCAGCATGGCGCGCACAGGGAATTTTGTCGAGCGGGTTACGGGTTGGGAAACAAGTCATGTCCCAACAAATTGTTTCTCCACGACTTGACTTTGCGTGATTAATGAATGAGACGAATAGTTTTAATTTTATTACGTTGGGCAACCGTGTTGTTGGTTCTTTGGCCGTTGGCGTGCCATTGATTAACGCCACCGTAGCAGCCGCAGCGCGTTGCCAATCACAATCAAGTCCGACGCGCCCATCGCCACTGCGCAGAAAATCGGGCTGATGAATCCCAACGCGGCCAGCGGCACGCCGAGCGCGTTGTAAAAAAATGCCCAGAACAGGTTTTGTTTGATGGTGAGCAACGTCGCGCGCGCCAGACCGAGCGCCTCCGGCACGGCTTCAATTTCCGAGTTGAGCAGAACGATATCCGCTGCCTCGCGCGCGAGGTCGCTGGCGCGGCTGACGGCGATGCCGAGGTCGGCCTGTTCCAGCGCCGGCGCGTCGTTGATGCCGTCGCCCACGAACGCCACGCGCTCGCCCTGTGCCTGAAGTTTTTTCACGAACTCGGCTTTCTGCTCCGGCCGCACTTCGGCAAAAACATTTTTACCTTCGATGCTAACCTGCTTCGCGATGCTCGCGGCAGTCAAAGAATTGTCACCGGTCACAAGAAAAGTTTTTAGTCCCTGCCGCCGGAGTTGTTCGACGACTTTCGCTGCATTCGGTTTCAGCGTGTCGCGCACGGCGAACAAACCAAGCAGGGTTTTTTCGGATGCCAAACCGACAATTGTTGCGCCCTGTCCCGACCATTCGGCAATGAATTTTCCGCCCGCCGCCAAATCCACGCCTGATTCTTTAAGCCAGCGTAACGACCCAAGCCTGGCCATTTGCGATTTCCGATTTGCGATTTGCGATTTGTCGTTTTGGGTCTGCGCCTCGACGCCGCAGCCGCGGATTTCCTTCCAGTTATTAGTCTCTCGGAGGGACGAGCTCTGCGAGTCCCTAAAGTTTTCTTTTGAATTTGGGCGTCGCGGAGTTTCATCCTCCGATTCCAATTTCGCAATCGCCTGGCTGATGGGATGCGTGGAATGGCGCGCAAGCGAGGCAGCTAAACGTAGCACGGGCGTCCCGCCTGCTTCATTTTGTTTTTCGCCGGATGCAGGCGAGACGCCTGCGCTACTTGGGATTTTCTGCCATTCGACGGTCTGCGGTTTGCCTGCTGTCAGCGTGCCGGTCTTGTCGAAAATCACTGCTGTGATTTTCCCGGCTTTTTCCAGCGCCACACCGTCGCGAATTAAAATGCCGCGGCGCGCGGCGGTGTTCGCGCCGGCCATGATGGCGGCGGGCGTTGCCAGACCCATCGCGCAGGGGCAGGCGACAATCAAAATCGCCGCGGCGATGATGAATGCCGCAGCCAGAGCGCTTGCAGGCAAATGCGCGGGCCAGAGAAATGGCGCGAGCCAGCCGTGAACACTGCGCGCCGATTCCGGCGCGAGGCCCCACCAAAACGCGGCGGCGATGGCGATGGCGACAACGACAGGCACGAATACGTTGCTGACGCGATCGCCGAGGCGCTGGATGTCGGTGCGGCTGGTTTGGGCGCGTTGCACGGCGGCGATGATGTGCGCGAGCGCGGTGCTTTCGCCGGTGGCCGTCACACGCATGATGAGCCGGCCGTTCAAATTTACCGTGCCGGTGAAAAGTTCGCTGCCGGTTTTTTTGTCCACGGGGACGGACTCGCCGGTGAGCATCGCTTCGTCCACTGCGGAATCGCCTTCGATCACCGTGCCGTCCACCGGCACACGGTCGCCGGGACGCAATGCGACAAAATCTCCGATTTTCAGTTCGGAAACAGGGACTTCAATTTCGGATTTCAGATTTCCGATTTCGGATTGAGAAATTCGTCGCGCAGTTTGCGGGGCGAGGTTCAGCAGTTTTTCCAGCGCACCCGATGCGCGCATGCTTACGCGGGCTTCGAGCCAGTGGCCGAGGCTGATGAGCGTGATGATGGCGGCGGCCTCCATGAAATAAACTTCACCGCCGCTTCCGCTCAATAACGCCCAGGCGCTATAACCAAAGGCAGTCGTCGAGCCGAGCGCAACGAGCGTGTCCATGTTTGAGCCGCCGATTTTGAATTGGTTCCACGCGCCGCGATAAAATTTTGCCCCGGCAAAAATCTGGACCGCGCCCGCCAGGGCGAATGAAAACCATTGAAACCAGCGCGCCATGCCAAGGCCGAAAACCCATTCGCCGGCCATCAACGCAACGGTGACGGTGACGCCGAGCCAGAGATTGGGTTGCCAGCTTGCGCGTTTGGTTTCGCAGCAAGCGGAAGTGTCGGCTTGGATTTCCTTCGCCTCGTAACCGGCTTTTTTGACGGCTTCGATGACCGCGGGAACATTTTGCGCCGCGCCGGGATTCCAGCGCACAGTTGCACGCCCCGCTTCAAGCAGCACGGACGCGCTGCGCACGCCGGGCACGCTTTGGATGGCTTCGGTGACGTGACGCGCGCAGTTTTGGCAGGTCATGCCTTTGACAAGCAATTCGGTGGCGATGGTTTGATGTGATTCCATTTTGTCCGCATGCACATTGTATCGCGTGCAGGGGATTTCGTCGAATCTCGTCTGAGATGATTCAACGCAGCGCGGCGGCGGCTCGCGGCTATTGGTTAATCCACCGGAGTCAACTGAACTGAATTGAGGTTGATGGCCTTCCAGCTTGCGGTGTCTTTCGACCGGACTTTCACGACCAGGTCGCCGGGCTGTTTGATCTGAATTTGACCCAGGTCAATCGCCTGGAATTTGTCCCAACCGCCGGTCACGGGAGCTTGGGCGCTGATTTGTTCGCCGCCCACTTCGACGACAAAACAGGCGTCGGCATTGAACGTGGCGACCATGGCGCTGACTTTAAAAACGTCGGCTTTGGGAATTTGCGCCGTCCAAGAAACCCACTCATCGCCACTGTTCCAATACCCGATGTCCGGCCAATCCACCCTGTGTTTCCAATTGAATCTGGCTGCCATGAAGTTCAGCGTTGGTGGCGGAGAGGAACACATCGCCCTTCGAATCAGGACGGATCACCGTGGCAGTTGCAAGCGGCGTCACCGGCTTCAAATTGCTGCCGGTGATTTTCAATGAGCAGGTCAGGTCACTGATTTTTTTGTCTGGCAATTCAACCATCAAACCCTCGGTGGTTTGCGTGAAATTCAATTTACCTTTGTAGCCGAGCAGGTTGACCCGCCTGATTTTGTTAACGCCGGAGTCGTCCGTTTTTGAGAGCGATCTGATGACGACTTTCCCATCGTCCGGCCAGCCGAGCGCAATGGCGTAAAGCGTTTTGCCTTTGGTCGTGAAGCGGATGTCCTTGGCGCTGTATGTGAAATTTTCCTTGAATGCGCCGCCTTTGACCTGCACCGGACCTTCGCCAAAAACCAGCCACGGACGCGTGCCGTAAATCGCCTCGCCGTTGACGGCCGTCCAGTCGGCCATCTGGTGCAGCATGGTTTCAACCTCGGGATCCAGCGAGCCATTCGGACGCAAGACGACGTTGAGGAGCAGATTGCCGTTCTTACTGACGATGTCCACGAGCATGTGAACCGTCCAGCTCAACGGCTGATATTTCCAGTGGCGATTGTAAAACCAGTCGCCGATGGAAGTATCCGTCTGCCACGGATTCGGATTGATGCCGCCGTTGACACCGCGTTCAAAGTCCTGCACCCAGCGACCGTCGGAAGGTTGTTTGCAAGTATAAACGGCTCTCAGTTTGCCGTGATTATGCCGGACGCTGTCATTGTATAAATCGGCAATCAGGCTCAAACCCACTTCGTTGCCGAACGGCACCGGGCCGTCGCTGTAAAGTAGGTCAGGATGATAATTGTCCACCAGTTTTTTGATTTCATTGAACCACTGCTGTTGCCAGCGCGGATTGTTGGAATACCATTTCGTGTCGCCCGGTTCGGCGGGGAAATGATAAAGGTCCCAGTTGTTTGAATTGGCTCCGTCATATGGCACACCGGCGAACGGACCGGTATGGTCGGATTTGTGGCTGTCCTGAAACCAAGTGAAGCTCGCGCCGAGATGTTCGGAAACGCCGAAGGGCAGGTCTTGTTCCTTCGCGGCCTTCTGCCAGTCGCCCACCACGTCGCGGTGCGGCCCGTAGTTCACGGCATTCCATTTATGCAGCGGTGAATTCCACAGGAAAAAATCATCGTGGTGCGTGCCCATGCTGACGAAATATCTCGCGCCGGCTTTTTTGTAGAGCGCCATCAGTTTTTCCGGATCCCACTTCTCGGCTTTCCAGAGCGGAATGATGTCCTTCCAGCCGTTCGTGGACGGATGACCGTAGCGCGCGAGGTGATCTTTATAGTCCGCAGAACCTTGCTGATACATCTTGCGCGCATACCAGTCGCCTTCCATTGGCACTGCCTGCGGCCCCCAATGCGCCCAGATGCCGAACTTCGCGTCGCGGAACCATTCCGGACAGGAATAATTTGTCAGCGAGTCCATTGTGCTGGAAAATTTTCCAGGCGTTACAGGCAAGGAAAGTTTGGAGGCAGTTTCTGATGCCTGTAGTTGGGCTCCGATGGTTAGGATTAACGCCAGACAAGCGAGTGTTTCTTTCTGTTTCATAATAAATTCTTTAACCGGGCTTATTGCACCGACATTTCTTACAAATTGCGCCATTGGATTACTAAACAATCAAAGCCGAAAGTGTTTTAGCTTGGCAATAAATGGCGATTCACTTTCAAGCCACACTGTCCTTGGCCTCCAGCTTCTGCCACACCGCGCCGTAAATGGCGACAAACGCGAAGCAGACCAGCGGCACCACAAAGCCAATGCGCATCGAATGAACATCAGCAATGTGGCCCATGAACGGCGGCGCAATCGCCCCGCCCACGATGGACATGTGATTATCCTCAAAAATCCGAAATTTCTACTTGGCGGAAGGGGTGGGATTCGAACCCACGGTAGGGTTACCCCTACGCCTGATTTCGAGTCAGGTGCCTTTAACCACTCAGCCACCCTTCCGCGTGCGAATACAGGTCGCTACGAACCCCATTTTGCCCGGGGCAGCAGCATGGGCAAGTTCATTCGGCGGTTGCAAGTCAGGTTGGACTATGGCGCGCATTTCACGCTTTTTTCGCGTTCAGCGGTCGTTTAGAGTCAGGACATGTCTTTTGTGTGCCGCTGGTTTTTGATTGCCTTTGCGCTGGTGTTGAGCGGGGAGCGGATTTCAGCCGCCACCACACGTGAGGAGCGCGCTTTCACCGCCGCCGCGAATGCGTTCCGGGACGGGATGTGGAGTCGTGCGGAAGTGGAGTTCGCGCAATTTGCCGAAAAATATCCGAAATCCAAACGCGTCGCCGAAGCGGTGCTGATACAGGCCGAGGCGGATTTCAACCAGGGAAAATTTTTACAAGCCGCCGAGTTGCTCACCGTGCGCAAACCACAGGCCGGCGATCTAGCCGATCAATATGTTTATTGGCTCGGCGAAGCGCAGTTTCAGAACGCGGATTACACCGTGGCTGCGGAAACATTTTCGCGGCTCGTGCGCGATTTTCAGAGTTCAAGCTGGCGGCTGAACGCGGTGGTGAATGAGGCCGCTGCGCGCGGGAAACTCGGCCAATGGCCGCAGGTGAGCGCATTATTGCAGGAGCCGGCCGGAACGTTTCAGCGGGCGGCGAAGGCAAACCCCGCTGACGAGCGGGTGGTGCGCGGTCAACTGCTGCTGGCCGAAGCGCTGCTCAAACAAAACAAATTGAACGAGGCCGCGGCGGTTTTGCATTCGTTCGATTCGCAGCAGCTCAAACCGGAATTGGGCTGGCAGCGGATGCTTTTGCTCTGCCACGTTCAGCTTGCGAGCGGAGATGCAAACACGGCGCTGACCTTGACGACGAATTTAGTCCAGCTGGCGGATTTGACGGAGCAAAATGGTTTGCGAGCCGAGAGCGTGATCGAGCAGGCCGGCGTTTTGGAACGCCTGGGACGGACAACCGAGGCAACGGCTGTGTATCAGGAAAATCTTTCAACAACAAACATGCCTGTTGAATGGCAGCGGCGGGCCATTTTGAAAATCGCGGAACTGGCAGCTGCGCAGGGGAATTTTTCGGAAGCCGAGCAATCACTGCAAAAGTTTCTTGCACAATTTCCAAATTCACCCTCTGCGGACGTTGCGTTGTTGACACTGGGTGAATTGCATTTGAAGAATTACGTCGCGTCCCGCAATGCGGGAGCAGTGGCGACGAATGATTTGCGGGAAGCCCAGTCGCGATTCAACCAATTCCTCGGCGCGTTCATGAACAGCACGCTTGCGGGCAAGGCGTATTTGGATCGAGGCTGGTGTTTCTGGATTGCGGGGAAAATTCCGGAAAGTTTGGAAGCTTTCGGGGCCGCCGCCAAAAAGCTCCCGCCGTCGGTGGATTTGGCGGTGGCGCGATTTAAAATAGGCGATGCGCTGTTCGCGCAAAAGAAATACGCGGGAGCGCGGGACAATTACCGGATGGTGGTGAATGATTTCACGAATTTTCCCGTTGTTGGCGAAACACTCGGTGCGCAGGCGTCTTATCAAATGCTGCGCGTGTGTCTGGAGTTGAAAGACGTGGCGGGCGCGAGCAACGCGCTGGCGCGGATTTTGAAGATTTATCCGACGAGCGATCTAGCCGACAACAGCGTGTTACTCGTTGGCGAGGGACTGACGGACATGCAACAGCCGGCGCGCGCGCGCGCGCTGTTCCTGAAATTTGAGGAACGTTTTCCCAATTCGCCATTGCGACCGGAAGTGGAACTGGCGCTCGCCCGCACTTACGAGCAGGAGGACAATTGGCCTGCGGCGATCGGTGTGTATGACAATTGGGTGGGACATTTTGCGACCAACGCGCTTCTGTTGCCGCAGGTGGAATACACGCGCGCATGGGCGAATTTTCAGGCTGGACGCGAGACGAACGCCTTTCTGCTGTTCACCAATTTCGTCGCGCAATTTCCGTCAAACAACCTCGCGCCCGTCGCGCAATGGTGGGTGGGCGACCATTTTTTCCGGGCGGGCGATTTCGCGGACGCGGAAAGGAATTACAAATATGTCTTTCAAAACTGGCCAACAAACGATCTTGCGTATCCGGCGAAAATGATGGCCGGGCGCGCGGCAATGGGCTGGTTGGGTTACTCTGACGCGATTGATTATTTCACCAGTTTGACGAGCGACACGAATTGCCCGCCAGACCTCGATGCGCAGGCGCTGTTCGCTTATGGCGGCGCGTTGATGCAAAAGGAATCGTCGGACACGAACAATCCGATAGCCAATTTTGAGCAGGCCATCCGGGTGTTCAAGGCTGTCTGCCAATTGCATCCACAGACCGAGCAGGCCGTGCTCGCTTTGGGCGAGATTGGCGACTGCTATTTGCAATTGACCAATTATGACGCCGCGGCCGGCGCTTACGCACAGGTCACCAACTCGCCGGTGGCGAGTGCGGCGGCGCGCAGCCAGGCGCAGGTGGGCATCGGTCTTGTGTTTGAAAAACGCGCCGCGCAATCGACAGGCGAGAATCAAATCGCACTGCTCAAGCAGGCGCGGGATGATTACTACGATGTGTTCAGAGGGAACAATCTGCGCGAGGATGAGAGTGAAGAAGCCGACCCGTTCTGGCAGAAAAAGGCGGGTTTGGAAACGGCGCGACTGGATGAATCTCTCCAGGAATGGCCGCAGGCGGTCCTCATTTACCAGGGCATGACGAACTTGTGGCCGCCGCTACAAGCCGCCTTGGAAAATAAAATTCAGAGGATCATCACGGAACATCCGGAAACCAAAGAACACAATTGACGCGTCGTTTGACATACACGCCAAACAAGCCTAGCTTCAGTTAGGAGTACCAGAGGGTACCTTGAAGCTTGAACGGACTCGATCAACCCGTGCGAGCCTAATAATGCCGTTCCGTGCGATGCGGAACGGCTTTTTATTTTCAACGAATTAAAATCACACCCACGATTTGCGGATCAGCCATGTTTTGACGAGTTGCGTCAGGCCGACATAGCAAAGCAAGGTTGCCAGTAAGATCAGCCAGAACAACGGCGGCAATGGCACGAAACCCAACGGTGCCGCCAGTGGCGAATACGGCAGATACGCGCCGATGGCCATGATGAGGATCGTGGTCATGCTCAACTGCCAGCTCGACCGTGATTGAACGAAAGGAATCAGGTTGGTGCGTATCACGTGGATGATGAGCGTCTGCGTCATCAGCGATTCGACAAACCAGCCGGTGTGGAACAGCGCGGCGGCATAAGTATGATCGGCATCGGGGGCGTTGGTAAAACGTGCCACTAATTCCGGCGGTGGCACCAATCCCAACTGGCCGCATTTGAACACAAACCACATTACGGCATAGGTTGTGTAATCAAAAATGGAGCTGATGGGGCCGATAAACATGATGAACTTGGCGATTTCACCCATGTGCCACGGTCGCGGCTTGGCCGTTTGCTGCGCGCCGACGTTGTCGGTCGGAATCGCTACTTGGGAAAAGTCGTAAAGCAGATTGTTGGTGAGTATCTGAATGGGTGTCATCGGCAGGAAAGGCAGCCACGCGCTTGCGCCCAGCACGCTGAACATGTTGCCGAAGTTCGAGCTGGCGCCCATGCGGATGTATTTGATGATGTTCGCGAACACTTTGCGGCCTTCGAGCACGCCTTCCTCCAGCACCATCAGGTTTTTTTCCAAAAGAATCATGTCGGCGGATTCCTTGGCGATGTCCACCGCGTTGTCCACGGAAATGCCAACGTCGGCGGCGCGGAGCGCGGGGGCGTCATTAATGCCATCGCCCATGAAGCCGACCACGTGGCCCTTTTTTTGGAGCGCCTGCACAATGCGTTTTTTGTGCGTGGGCGAAAGGCGCGCGAACACATCCATCGTTTCCACGGCCTCGGCCAGTTGCGGGTCGGACATCGTCTCAACCTGGTTGCCGAGCAGGATTTTTTCCGTGTGAATGCCGACTTCGCTGCAAACCTTGCGTGTGACGAGGTCATTGTCGCCGGTCAACACCTTGACCGTGACGCCGTGCTGACGCAAAGCCTCAATGGCTTTGGAGGCGCTATCCTTGGGAGGATCGAGGAACGCGAGGTAACCGGTCAAAACCAAATCACACTCATCGGCCTTGGAAAAGGTGGTTTGTTTGCCGAGTTTCTTTGTGGCGACAGCCAGCACGCGAAAGCCGTCTTCGCTCAATTCATCAACCTGCTGGACGAGGTCGCCGGCCAGAATCGGCTCCATCGGAAAAATCTCACCCTCACTCTCGAAGTGCGTGCATTTGGCGAAGACCGTTTCCGGCGCGCCCTTGGTCAGCAGTTGCCGCTCGCCATCCGGGCTTTCGATAGCCACCGACATCATGCGTCGCGAAAAGTCGAACGGGATTTCATCCACTTTGGTGTATTTATCAATCCCGAGTTCCTTGTGCAGTTCCTCGTAGCGCAGCACGGCGCGGTCGAGGACGTTTTTCAGGCCGGTCTGGAAATGGCTGATGAGGTAGGCGTCGCGCAGCACCGCCTCGCTTTCATTTTTGAAAACGTCGCAATGCAGTTCGAGGATGACGTGATCAATGGTCAGCGTGCCCGTCTTGTCGGTGCACAACACGTCCATGGCGCCGAAGTTCTGAATCGAATTCAGGCGTTTGACGATGACCTTCTTTTTCGACATGGCCAGTGCGCCTTTGGACAGACAGACCGAGACAATCATCGGCAGCATTTCCGGCGTGAGACCAACGGCCACCGCCAGCGAGAAGAAAAACGCCTCTTTCCAATCGTGCTTGGTCAGGCCGTTGATGACGAACACCAAGGGCACCAGCACCGCCATGAAGCGGATCATCAGCCAGGTGAACTTCTTTATGCCCCGATCAAACGCAGTGTCGGCCTGCTGGCCGGCAAGGCTGCCGGCCATTTTCCCGAAATACGTCTGTGCGCCGGTGGCGACGATGACGCCGGTGGCCGAACCGCTTTCCACACTGGTGCCAAGGAAGCAGATATTTGAGTATTCAGTTGGCGAAATGCACTGACGCGAATCGGGCGCGTCATTTTTTTCGACAGGCAAAGATTCGCCGGTCAACGTCGCTTGAATGATGAACAAATCCTTGGCGGAAATCAGCCGGACGTCGCCGGGAATCATGTCACCGGCGGAAAGTTTCACCACGTCGCCAGGCACCAGTTGTTTGAGCGGAATTTCCTTCGAAAGGCCGTCGCGCAACACCGTGGCGGTGACGCTGATCATCGCCTTGAGTTTGGCGGCGGCGTTATCGGCCTTCGTTTCCTGAATAAAGCGCAGCGACAATCCCAGCGCCACCATTGCCAGCATCACCCAGCCGCCAATCATATCGCTGGGACTTTTCGCCGTCGCGAAGGTCACGGCGGCGAGAATCGTCAGCAGAATCACCAGTGGATTGCGCGCCGCAATCCATAGCCGCCACAGCCAGTCGCGCTTTTTTTCACGGGCGACCTCGTTGGGGCCGTATTCTTCCAAACGCGCAACTGCTTCCGCTTCACTCAAACCCGAGGGTGACGTGTGCAATTGTTGCAGCACAACGGAAGTTTCCTGCAACGCAGCGTCGCGGACGAAATCGGATGCCTTGTGATTCGTGGAATTTTTGGGACTCGGCATAAGTTTAATTAGTCACAGCAATCGCCAAACGCGAAAGAAATACTACAAGCCGGGTTGGTTTGGCCAGCTTTGGCTGCGTCACATTTTTGGAAATGGGAACCAACATTGTCAGCATGTTGCACCTATTGCGTTTGAATTTGCGCTTGTTATTGTGTCTGTGTGACGACGCTGCTTATTGCCACGCACAACCCGCACAAGGTCGGGGAAATCCGCGAAATTCTCGGCAGCCAATCTCAATTTTTGACGCTCAATGACTTTCCCGAAGCGCCAAAGATCGTCGAAGATGCGAACACGTTTGATGGCAATGCGGTGAAAAAAGCCGTCGAACTTATGAAGTGGATCAATTCAAAACATCGAACATCGAACATCGAACATCCAACGCCGAATTTTGTGTTGGCCGATGATTCGGGTTTGGAAGTGGACGCACTGAACGGCGCGCCCGGAGTGCATTCCGCAAGGTTTGCTGCGCTGGACCGGAGCGCGGACAATTTGTCCGCAAATTCCACCGACGCCGAAAACAACGCCAAGCTGCTGCGCCTGCTTAAGGATGTTCCAGCGGAAAAACGCACCGCGCGGTTTCATTGCGTGATGGCGCTGATGGCAGTCCAAAGTCCACCCGTCTTCGCTGCGCTTCGCCGAGGCAAGAAGTCCAAAGCCCAAAGCCCACAGTTATTTGACGGCGTTTGCGAAGGCCGAATCGCTCTCAAACCGCGCGGACAGAACGGGTTCGGTTATGACCCGCTCTTTGTGCCGGTGGGTTTCGAGCAGACGTTTGCGGAGTTGGGCGACGCGGTGAAAAACAAGTTAAGCCATCGCGCCAAAGCGCTGGAGAAATTGCGAATTTATTTGAACAAACTCTCGATGTGAAGTTTTCGTCGCAGGTGGCCGTTGCTTGCGATCATCCGGAGTTTCCCGCCCGGTGCAGGTTGGATGTAAAATTCGCCGCCGGAACATTCCACCATCAACGCCCCGGCCGCGACGTCCCACAAATTGATGGTGCGTTCAATATAGGCATCGAGCCGGCCCGAAGCGACATAGGCGAGTTCGAGCGCCGCCGAGCCCATGATGCGGATTTTTTTGGCGCGCCGCGCAAGCCGGTTCAAATGCGGCAGGCTTTTTTCCAGATTTTCGCTGCTCTTGGAAAATCCCATGGCGATGACAGCCTCGTTCAGGCGCGAGTGCCGGCTGACGCGGACGGCGCGACCGTTGAGCCACGTCGGCCCG
The DNA here is from genome assembly GCA_049517655.1 of Verrucomicrobiota bacterium. Taxonomy (GTDB): domain Bacteria; phylum Verrucomicrobiota; class Verrucomicrobiia; order Limisphaerales; family UBA11358; genus UBA11358. Next base: position 40,938 of record JBEKRQ010000003.1, read on the forward strand.
CCAAGCGTTGCCGTCCACAGTTCGTCCATGAACGGATCGTAAATGACACCGAGAACCGTTTCGTGACTGTGGACTGCGGACTGTGGACTGCGGACTTGCAACGCAATCGAAATTGCGGCGTGGGGGATGCCGTGGGCGTAATTCACCGTGCCGTCAATCGGGTCCACCACCCAGCGGTATTCGCTGTTCGCCTCCCCGGAGCAACCCTCCTCGCCGAGCAGTGAAATTTGCGGGAACGCGGCGCGCAGGGTCTTTTCGATGAGTTTCTGGCAGCGCACGTCGAGTTCGAGCTTGATGTCGTGGGCGTCGGTAAAGTTGACGCGCTTGGGCGCGTGCCAGTTGGCGAGCATGAGTTTGCCGGTGGCGCGCGCGGCTTTCACAGCACTTACCATGGCTTTGTTTAATGACGCATCTTTCATTTGGGAATAATTCAACCTTGCAGCGCGGCCAGCGCAGTCTTCACGTGCTCGCGCTTGGATTGCCACTCGGCGAGGCGCTGCTTGTGCTCGGCCAAAACGTTGGGCGGAACTTTTTGCGTGAAGTTCTGGTTGGCAAGCTTCTGTTCGACCTTGGCCGCCTCGGCCTCGATTTTTTCCAGCTCTTTCTTCAGCCGCGCCGTCTCGGCCGCCTTGTCAATCAATCCTTCCAGCGGCAGGAACAAATCGCCCAGCTCGGTGCGCACCGTCATCGTGTTCTTCGACGGCTGATATTTCGCGCTCACCTCGACCGCCTCGGCGTTGAGCAGCAGCTTGAGCACTTCGATGTCGTGCGCCGCCAATTTGCGCGCCGGCTTGAAGATAAACTTGATCTTTTTGTTCGCGGCGATGTTTGCGGCGCGGCGCAAATTGCGGCCTTGCGTGACAAATTCGTTCCGCGCCTCGATATGCTTTTCATTCCGTTCGGTCAGGCCGTAATGCGTCTTGAAATCGTCATCGAGTGGTTTGGGCCAAGGCGCGAACATGACGGTCTTGCCACCCTGATTTTCCGGCATGTCATCAGCATATCCCATCCCATGCCAGAGTTCCTCCGTAATGAACGGCAGGAACGGATGAAACAGGCGCAGCGTGTGCGACAAAACAAAATCAATCACTGCCAGCGTATTCGCCTTGCGCGCGTTTTTTTCGGGGATCGCACGCGCCTCGCGTGCTGTCGAAGTCGCCTCGACTTCGACATTTTTCGCCATAGAGGTTCCGGTCAGCGGGGCGCTGACCTGTGCAGCCGGGGCGGCCGCGCTCCCCAAAACAGCCTTGCTCGCCTCGACATACCAATCGCAATACTCACTCCAGAAAAAGCGGTAAAGCGTGGCCGTGGCGTCGCTGAATTTATATTCGGCGAACGCGGTATTCATCTCACGGATGGCCGTGTCGAGCTTCAACAAAATCCATTTATCGTCGGACGTCAGAAGCCTGGGATCGATTTCGCTCTGAATTTCACCGCCCTGCATTTGCCTGAATCTGCAAGCATTCCAGAGCTTGTTGCAAAAATTGCGGCCCAGCTCGACGTTCTGTTCGTCAAACAAAATATCCTGTCCGAGTGGCGCGCTGCGCATGGTGCCGAACCGGAGCGCGTCGGCGCCGTATTTATTAATGAGGTCGAGCGGATCGGGCGAATTGCCGAGGCTCTTGGACATCTTGCGCCCCCGCTTGTCGCGGATGATGCCAGTGAAATAAACATTCCGGAACGGCAAATCCCCCATGAACTCGTAACCCGCCATGATCATGCGCGCGACCCAGAAGAAAATGATGTCCGGCCCGGTGACGAGGTCGGTGGTTGGATAGAAGGCTTGGAGTGTTGGGTTGTTGGAGTCTTGGGATTGGTTGCCCGTCCAACCCATCGTCGCAAACGGCCAGAGCCAGGAACTGAACCAGGTGTCGAGCACGTCGGGGTCTTGCTCCCAATTTTCCGGATTGGAAGGTGGCTCGACGCCAACGTAAATTTCGGATTTCGGATTTCGGGTTTCGGATTTTCCCGGTTTGAGATACCAAACCGGGATGCGATGTCCCCACCAAAGCTGGCGGCTGATACACCAGTCCTTGATGTTTCCCATCCAATGGTCATAGACCTTCGCCCAACGTTGCGGATGGAAGCGCATTTTTTGGTAGGGCGCGCAGTCCCCAGCCGACTTATCCGCTGAGACAGCGGACTCTACAGTTTCCTGCTCCACACACGCCCGGGATTTTTCCACGCTCGGATATTTCAAAAACCATTGCTCGCTCAGATACGGTTCGATGGGCACGTGGCTGCGCTGGCTGTAACCAACGTTGTGGACATAGTCTTCGGTCTTCAGCAACAGGCCCTGTTCGGTCAGTTTCTCAACCACGGCTTGGCGCGCTTTCATGCGGTCCAAGCCATCGAAGTCCTTGCCGGCTTCCTTCGTCATGTGGCCGTTGGGGCCGATGACGATGGTCAACGGCAATTTATGCCGCACGGCCATTTCATAATCGGCGGGGTCATGCGCAGGCGTCACCTTCACGCAACCGGTGCCGAACTTCGGGTCCACCAGTTCGTCGGCAATGACGGGGATGGGCTTGTTTTGGAGCGGTAGAAGGACTTTTTGCCCGACAAGTTTCGTGTAACGCGGGTCTTTCGGGTTCACCGCCACCGCTTCGTCGCCGAGCATCGTTTCGGGGCGCGTTGTCGCCACGACCACGAATTCATCCACCTTGGGCCGGCCAGCCTCGTCGAGGAATGGATATTTGATGTGCCAGAGGTGGCCTTTCTCTTCGAGCATCTCGACTTCCTCGTCGGAGAGCGCGGTGCGGGCAGCGGGGTCCCAGTTCACCATGCGTTTGCCGCGATAGATGAGTCCCTTTTTGTAAAGCTCCACGAACACCTTCTGGACGCAGCGCGAATATTCCGGGTCCATCGTGAACCGTTCGCGCGTCCAATCGCACGACGCGCCGAGCTTTTTCAACTGCTGGATGATGATGCCGCCGTGTTTTTCCTTCCATTGCCAGACGCGTTCGAGGAATTTTTCACGGCCGAGGTCGTCGCGGTGCCGGATTTCGCCGGATTTCTTCAGCGCTTTCTCGACGACTGTCTGCGTGGCGATGCCGGCGTGGTCGGTGCCGGGCAGCCAGAGGACTTCCCTGCCGTCCATGCGCGCCTTGCGGGCGAGGATGTCTTGGATGGTGTTGTTGAGGACGTGGCCCATGGTGAGCATGCCGGTGACGTTCGGCGGCGGGATGACGATGGAATAGGCCGGGCGTTTCGCGGTCACGCGCGCCGGGTCGGCAGCAAAACATTTTTGGTCGAGCCAGAATTGGTACCATTTTTCTTCGACTGCTTGAGGCTCGTATGCTTTGGGAATTTCAGACATTACAAAAGGGTTTTTACGCGAATTTCACGAATTGGCGCGAATTATTTTTTAAAATCGGGCGACTCACTGGGCTTGGTTTCTGAACGGATGACACGTTTCCAAGTCAACGAATCCTCACCGAAGTTGACAAGCAATCCCAGCTTCAACTTTGAAGCGGTCAGATAATTGAGCACCTGTTTGATGTGTGCGTCCGTCAAACATTCACAGGCTTTGCCCTCAAAAAGAATTTTGTCCCAGATAACAAAATCGGCGTAATAAAAGTGGGGGAGAACCACACCTTTGTAAGCCACTTCATATTTTTGTTCGCAAGTGAACGGGATGTTGGATCGTTTCAAATCAACCACAAGAGCGTCCTTGTAGATGACTTCGTCGTAACCCTTGTCCAATTCACGGTGAATCTCCATGCAAAAACCAACGAGCTTGAAAACCTCTTCCTTGTAAAGCAGGTTACTCATCGTTTTCGTCTGAAAATTGGCGGTAATTCGCGCAATTCACGTAAAAAAGTTTATGCGGTTCGCGTCTCATTTTTTCAACAGCGCGTATTCCATGCTGTCCACCAGCGCTTGCAAACTGGCTTCGATAATGTTTTCGCTCACACCGACCGTGCCCCATTCGCGTTTGCCGTCGCTGGATTGAATCAACACGCGCGTTTTGGCGGCGGTGCCGGTGATACTGTCCAGGATGCGAACTTTATAATCCGTCAATTGAACGTGTTTCAGTTGCGGGAAAAATTTTACCAGCGCGGCGCGCAACGCGCTGTCGAGTGCGTTCACCGGGCCGTCGCCTTCAGCCACGGTTTGGGCGTGTTGATTGCCGACGCCGACTTTGACGGTGGCTTCGCAAACATGATCCTTTCCGTCGCGGCGCATGGAAACGTGATAGCCATTCACATGAAACGACAGTTCGCAATGTTTGAGCGTCTTGCCGATGAGCAACGCCAGCGACGCCTCGGCGGCTTCGAATTCGTAACCCTGATTTTCCAATTCCTTGACGCGCGCCGTGATGGTTTTCACTTCCGGCATGTCCGGCGTAAGCTTGAAACCGAGCTCCGCCGCCTTCATCAAAATGTTCGAGCGGCCGGACATGTCGCTGACGAGCACGCGGCGGAAATTGCCGACGGCTTCCGGATTGATGTGCTCGTAGCTGCGTGCGACGCGGTCAATGGCATGGGCGTGCATCCCGCCCTTGTGCGCGAACGCCGTTTGCCCGACCCACGGCTGGCGCGGATTGTGGCGCATGTTGGCGATTTCATCCACGAACTCGGAAAGTTCCTTCAACTTCGGCAACGACTTCGCGGGCACACCGAGCTTTTTCAACTTGAAATGCACCAGCGGAATGATGCTGGTCAAATTGCAATTGCCCGTGCGTTCACCGTAGCCGTTGATTGTGCCCTGCACTTGCGTCGCGCCGGCCTCAAGGGCCGCAATCGCGTTTGCGACGCCGAGGCCGCAATCGTCATGCGTGTGAATGCCGACTTTGCAATTGAGCTTGCCAACCGCGACCCTGGTGATGGTTGCGACTTCGTCCGGCAAACAACCCCCGTTTGTTTCGCAAAGCACAACGTAATCCGCGCCCGCCTTTTCCGCGGCCTGCCATGTCGCCAGTGCGTAATCCGGCTCGTCTTTGAAACCGTCAAAACTGTGCTCGGCGTCATAAATGACCATTTTGCCGTGGTCCTTCAAAAAGCGGATGGTGTCGCCGATCATCGCCAGGTTTTCGTCGGGCTTGGCGCGGAGCACTTCGGTCACGTGCAGCAGCCAGGTTTTGCCGACGATGGTTACGACCGGCGTTTCCGCTTCGAGGATCTGCCGCATCAATTCGTCCTTCTCCACGACCACACCCTTGCGGCGCGTCATGCTGAACGCCGCGATTCTGGCATTGCGCCACTTGCGCCGCGCAGCCTGTTTAAAGAATTCCAAATCCTTCGGATTGCTGCCGGGCCAGCCGCCTTCGATGTAATGCACCCCGAATGCGTCGAGCTTCTCAGCAATGCGGAGTTTGTCCGCGACCGAGAAATTGATGCCTTCACCCTGCGAACCGTCACGCAGGGTCGTGTCATAGATTTCAACTTGGGGTTTCATAAAATGGCCCGCGAAAAAGCGGCGGACAATATCCCTGAATTTGGCGGGTCTGGCAAATCCCAAAACGAGAATCAATGGGCGGCTGGCAAAAGCGTGGGGTCAGGTTGCCGGCTTCGGCGACAACCCGGCGGTTTGCCCGGAGTTTTAATATGATTTTATATTTTCCAATAACTGCGTGACAAGCAGTTCACTCGGTGGTTATTTATTTGCAACAAATTTTTGGTAGTATGAGCAAACAAATTAACTTCACACTGCACGAGCAGGACATTCCAACGCAATGGTACAACCTTCTGGCGGATTTTCCCGAACCGCTGCCGCCGCCGTTGCATCCGGGCACCAAACAGCCGCTGCCGCCGGAGGCGTTGCTCGCGATTTTCCCAGAAAATCTTGTGAAGCAGGAAATGTGTCCCGACCGGTGGATTCCGATTCCAGACGAGGTCCGCGAAATCTACACGCTGTGGCGGCCCACGCCGCTGTTGCGCGCGGTGCGGCTCGAACGCGCGCTGCAAACTCCGGCGCATATTTATTACAAATACGAAGGCGTCAGCCCCGCCGGCAGTCACAAGCCCAACACCGCCGTCGCCCAAGCCTACTACAACAAAGTTGCCGGCACCAAGCGCCTCGCCACCGAGACCGGCGCGGGTCAATGGGGTGCGGCGCTCGCGTTTGCGTGCAAACTCTTTGGGCTGGAGTGCAATGTTTACATGGTCAAGGTGAGTTACCAGCAAAAGCCGTATCGCCGCATGCTCATGCACACGTGGGGCGCGACGGTGCATCCCAGCCCCAGCGACCAAACCGAATATGGACGCAAGCTGCTCCACGACGATCCGGATTGTCCCGGCAGCCTCGGCATCGCCATCAGCGAGGCAATTGAAGACACCGCCACGCATCCGAACACGAAATACTCGCTCGGCAGCGTGCTCAATCACGTCTGCCTCCACCAGACCGTCATCGGCCAAGAAGCCATCAAGCAGATGGAAATGGCTGGCGAGGAGCCGGACTCGATCATCGCCTGCTGCGGCGGCGGGAGCAATTTCGCCGGCATCGCATTTCCGTTCATTCAGAAAAAAATCACCAAGAAAAAGAAATATCGCATTGTGGCCGTCGAGCCGACCGCGTGTCCGTCGCTGACGAAGGGTGAATTGCGCTACGATTTCGGCGACACGGCGGAGATGACGCCGTTGCTGATGATGTACACACTCGGCCACAAATTCATGCCGCCGTCGATTCACGCGGGCGGACTGCGTTATCACGGCATGTCGCCGATGGTCAGCCACGCGCTCAAGCTCGGGCTGATCGAGGCGGAGGCGTATCATCAGACGAAGGTGTTCGAGGCCGGGACACTTTTTGCACGGACGGAAGGCATCGTGCCCGCGCCGGAATCCGCGCACGCCATTTGCGCCGTAGTGGAGGAGGCAAATCGCGCACGCGAGGCCGGCAAGAAGCGCGTGATCCTGTTCAATCTCTCCGGACACGGGTTGCTCGACCTGAGCGCCTATGAAACCTACCTCACTGGAAAACTGCAGGATGTTTAACCCTGATTTCCAAACCCGAAATTACAACCTATGAAAACTCGAATTCAATTCCTCTTGCTTGCGCTGTCACTCGTGGCATTGCCCGGTCTCATTCAGGCGCAACCGACGCCGGTGCCCATAGTGGCCGCCCACTATCCGGCTGGCGCGGAAGGCATCAAGGGCGCTTCGTTGCCGCCACCGGGGGTGTATTTCCGCGACTACAACTTCTTTTACACCGCTGACAACTTCAAGGATGGCCCGCCGCAGTTCGACATCTTTGCCTACCTCAACGCGCCGCGTGTGATCTGGATGACCGACTGGAAAATTCTGGGCGCCAATTACGGCATGGATATCATCGTGCCCTTTGGCTACTTGGACTGGAAGGTGATGGGCGCCCACCACAGCTATTTCGGCTTGGGCGACATCCAGATTGAACCACTGTTGCTGTCCTGGCATTTCAAGCAATTTGACCTCGCAGGCGGTTACGCGGTGTGGGCGCCGACAGGTGACTACAGTCCCAACCGTCCCGATATGCTTGCAAAAGGGTTCTGGTCGCACATGCTCACACTGGGCGCTACTTGGTATCCGGATGAAGAAAAAACCTGGGCACTGTCACTGCTGAACCGCTACGAGTTTTGCCAGGAACAGGAACAGACCCACACTGACCCGGGCCAGGTTTATACGATCGAATGGGGCCTCAGCAAAAGCCTCTGCAAGACGGTGGATATAGGCGTAATCGGATATTACCAGCAACAGGTGACCAAGGACTCCGGCCCAATGGCCACAACCAAGCTCGACCGTAAAGTGGGCATCGGACCGGAAATCAACGCGGTCTGTCCCAAGCTGGGACTGATCACCTCGCTGAGATATGCCTACGAATTTGCCGCCGTGGAACGCCCCGAAGGTCATCTGGTCACGCTGACGCTGACGAAGCGGTTCTAGACCGGTTCTCTGTTTGAAATTCCGCCTTTAGGGCGGTTCATTCGAGAATGAGCGGATTGGCGTGTGATGATGGCGATGCGGAATATAAAACTCCGTTGAGTTGACGACAGAGAGAGGTGGTGCGCAAGGCAAAATCGCCTGAAAATGTGTTGCGCGCGTGGGGTTCGGCTCGTAAATTCCTCCTTTTGGGTGCACCCATAGCTCAATTGGATAGAGCGGCTGACTACGGATCAGCAGGTTTCAGGTTCAACTCCTGATGGGTGCGCCAGTTTGGATGAGCAACGCGCATTGACAATGCCGCGCGGACAGGTAGTTTTCCTTGAAAATACCGCAAACTTGTGAAGTAAGCACAGCAAACCGTGGCTGAAAAAGACGATTATCTGGCAGACGTGCTGGTGGACTTGGGGCTTGTGAAAGCCGAACAGGTCGCCAAAACGCGCCAAGAAGCTCAAGCCTCCGGCACGGGCGTGGTGGATTTGTTGTTGGCCAACAAAATCATCCAGCAGGCTGACGTCACACAAGCCAAAGCGGCCCAATTCGGCGCGGAAGTCATTCAACTCAGTGGATTGAGAATCCCCGACGATGTCATTTCCATTATTCCGCGCCACATCGCCAAAAAATACCGCGTCGTCCCCGTTTTCAAAAGCGACGGCAAGGTGGCCGTGGCCATTGCCGACCCGTCCGATCTGAACACCATTGACACGCTGACGCATTTGCTCAACGCGGAAATTGAACTGTGCGTCGCGTCCGAACCGGACGTCGAAGCCGCGCTCAACAAATATTATGGTCGCACGGGTTCCACAGCTGTTGACAAGGCGATTCAGGAACTTACAGAAAGTGAAGTCGAAGTGCCGGCAGGCGCGCTTGAAGATGACGCTGCGACGGTTGAAGCGGATGCGCCGCTCATCCGGCTCGTCAATCAGATCATCGTGGACGCTTTCAAGATGCGTGCGTCGGACATCCATTTGGAGCCGCTGGCGAAACGTTTCCGTTTGCGTTACCGCGTTGACGGCATGTTGCACGAGATGAAAGCCCCGCCGAAACGGTTGCAGGCGTCCATCATCACGCGGCTGAAAATTCAGTCGAACATGTCCATTTCCGAGCATCGCATTCCACAAGACGGACGCATTCAGAGCAAAGTCGGCAACAAACTGATTGACTTGCGCGTGTCATGCCTGCCGACGAACCACGGCGAAAGCATCGTCATGCGTATTCTCGACAAGGAAGGCCTGCGGCTCGGTTTGCCCGAATTGGGGTTTTTCACGGACGACCAGCAGACGTTCGAGCGCATGATTGCATTGCCCGACGGCATTTTGCTCGTGACGGGGCCGACCGGTTCCGGCAAAACCACGACACTTTACTCCTGCCTGCACTTCATCAATCGCCCTGACCGGAAAATCATCACGGTCGAGGACCCGGTGGAATACGTTCTATCGGGCATCAATCAGGTGCAAGTCAACGAAGTCGTCGGCCTCACATTCTCCATTGCGCTACGCTCCATTTTGCGTCAGGCGCCGAATGTCTTGATGATTGGTGAAATTCGCGACCTTGAAACTGCATCCATTGCCATCAATGCCTCGCTGACCGGCCACCTTGTTTTCTCCACGCTCCATACCAATGATGCCCCGAGTGCGGTAAGTCGTCTGATCGACATCGGCGTGAAGCCGTTTTTGGTCGCGTCCTCCACGCGCTGTCTCATGGCTCAACGCCTCGTGCGCAAAGTTTGCCACAAATGCATGCAACCCTATCATCTGACGGAGGCGGAGTTGCGCCTGTTGAATATCACCGCCGACAATTTGCAGACCGCGACGCTTCAAAAGGGCCGTGGTTGCAACGATTGTTCAAACACCGGTTTTCGCGGGCGCATGGGTATTTTTGAAATATTCGCCATTGATGATGAAGCGCGGAAACTGATTTACGACAAGGCGCCGACGTCTGTTTTACGCACCCGCGCCCGCGAAATGGGCATGCGCACGTTGCGTGAGGACGGGATTCGCAAGGCGCTTGCTGGTTTGACAACGCCCGAAGAAGTCATTCGGGCGACGATAGGCGACGAATCGTGACCGGAATTTTTTATGTCATACTCAATGTCAGATTTATTGCAGTTGGTCGTGGCCGAAGAGGCGTCCGACCTTCATATCTGCGTGGGAACATCACCGACCATCCGGGTGCACGGGATTCTGCACCGCGTCGAAGGGCCGACGCTCAAGCCGGAAGACACCGAGGAGTTGATGCGCAGCATCACGTCCGAGGAACGCATTCAGGCCACGCGCGAGCACGGCGGCACGGACTTCGGTTTCGCGTTCGGCGACGTGGCGCGTTTCCGTGTCAGTGTGTACAAGGAAAGGGGCAGTTTCGGCATAGCGCTCCGGCAACTTCCCACCAAGCTGCTTACTCTGGAGGAAGTCGGCATTCCACCGAGCACGAAGGAACTGCTTTACAAACCGCGGGGGCTGGTTTTGGTGACCGGCCCGACTGGTTCCGGAAAAACGACCACGCTCGCCTCGATGATCAACATCATCAACGAGGAGCGCGATGAAGTGCATGTTATCACCATCGAAGACCCGATTGAGTATTATCACTACCACAAAAAGGCGCTGATCACGCAGCGCGAAATCGGCGTGGACGTGCCGAATTTTGCGGAAGGTCTCCGCCGTGGATTACGGCAAGACCCGGACGTGATGATGGTCGGTGAAATGCGCGACCTGGAAACAATTGACGCTGCCATCACGGCAGCCGAAACGGGTCACTTGGTTTTTGGCACGTTGCACACGACCGGCGCGGCCAAGACAGTTGACCGTATCGTCAACGCCTTTCCAACAAATCAGCAGGAGCAGATTCGCATTCAGCTTTCCACGGTGCTGGCGGCGGTGATTTCGCAACTGTTGATTCCGCGCGTTGACAAACCGGGGCGCATAGCTGTTTTTGAAGTGATGGTCAATACGCCATCCATTGCCGCGCTGATTCGTGACAATAAAACATTCCGCATTCAATCGGACATTCAAACCGGCGCGAAATTCGGCATGGTGACGCTCGACGCGCACCTGCTGGACAGGTATCAGCAGGGCATGATTGCGCGCGAGGAAGTCATCACCAAATCGCAAGACCCGACGACGGTCCAGCAGAAATTGCAGGAATTGGAATTGGCTCAAGCCATCAGCACATCGGGTGCGCCGGCCAGAAGATGACCCCAAATGTGATAATGACATGGCCGAAGAGATTTCAAATCCTTTGTTGTCGCTCGTGGTGGAGCAGGGGCTGATTGACGACTTGCAGTACGAGGAAGTCGTTGCCGAACTCAAGCGCAGCGGCACACCGGTGGCCCAACTGTTGCAGGATTTCGGCATCATGAAGCTCGACGACATCCTGCATGCGATGGCGAGCTATCTTGGCACGACGGTGGTTTCGTTGCGTGACCGCGAATTTTCGCCCGATCTCTTGAAACTGATTCCGGCCAACGTCGTGCGGATATATCATTGCGTGCCGGTTGCCGTGAATGATGGAACAGTGCAGGTGGCACTGGCCAATCCGCTCGACCCGGCGCTGGCGGATGGAATCCATTTCGCCATCAAGCGCGATGTGCAGGTGGTGGTGGCCGACCCGGTTGAAATCGAAAAGGTCATCGACCAGTATTACGGCCAGGAAGAAAGTGAGGACTTTTCGAAAATCCTCAAGGAACTCGGTGCCGATCAGAATATCGCCCGCGAAGTAAGTGAGGCCAGCGCCACGGACAATGAACGGCTCATGGCGAATCTCGCCAATGAAGCACCCATCGTCAAATTCGTTGACCTGGTTTTGTCTCAAGCCATTCAAGACCGCGCGAGCGACATTCATTTCGAACCGTTTGAAACCGAGTTTCGCATTCGCTACCGCGTGGACGGCGCGTTGTATGAAATGTCGCCACCGCCCAAGCACCTGGCATTGCCGGTGATTTCGCGTCTGAAGGTCATGTCCAATCTGAATATTTCCGAGCGGCGGCTGCCGCAGGACGGACGCATTAGTTATTCCACGGACAATCGGCAGATTGATTTGCGCATTTCGACCCTGCCGACGCAATTTGGCGAATCGGTCGTGTTGCGCGTGCTCGACCGCGCGGCGGTGAATCTGGAAATCGAGTCGCTGGGCTTTCCGAAATTAGTGCATGACTTCATCACCGAGGCAATCCAACGGCCCAACGGCATTATTATTGTCACCGGGCCGACCGGCTGCGGCAAAACGACAACGCTTTACTCCTGTTTGCGGCGTATCAACGCCATTGATTCCAAACTGCTCACCGCCGAGGACCCGGTCGAATACGACATCGAAGGCATCATGCAGGTTGCCATCAACGAAGCGGTCGGCATGACGTTCGCCAAGGCGCTGCGGTCGTTTCTGCGCCAGGACCCGGACATCATCATGGTCGGTGAAATGCGCGATTTGGAAACGGCGCAAATCGCCGTGCAGGCGTCGCTGACCGGTCACCTGGTGATGAGCACGCTGCACACCAACGACGCGACGGGCGCCGTGACGCGCCTGATTGACATGGGGATGGAGCCGTTCCTGATTTCCTCGACGTTGCTGGCGGTGCTGGCGCAGCGGCTGGTGCGAACCATTTGCAAAAATTGCCAGACACCATTCGAGCCGACCGAGGATCAATTGGTGCTGTTGAATCTTTCACCGCACGATTTGGGCGACAAGACGTTTCATTACGGCCGCGGTTGCTCGATCTGCAACGACACCGGATACAGGGGGCGCAAGGGCATTTTTGAGTTGCTCATCATCAGCGAGGCGATTCGCACATTGATCAACGAGCGTGCGCCGACGGTGGTATTGCGCCAGAAAGCCGTCGAACTCGGCATGGTGACGTTGCGCGAGGACGGCTTGCGCACCATTTTTGAAGGTGATACCACTATTGAAGAAATCGTCAAATATACCTGAAGCAAAGGCCCCGCTATGCCGAGATACAATTACGTTGCGCTGGACACTCACGGCAAGGAGACAAAAGGAACCATTGAGGTCGCCAGCCAGAATGAGGCCATCGGTCGTGTCAAGGAAATGGGCCTTTTCCCGACTAAAATCGTTGAGGCTGAAAAGCCCCAGGAAAAACCGTCCAGGAAGAAGGCCAAAGCCGCCGGTAAAAAGGGCTCCGCTCTCAACCTCAACATCAACATTCCCGGCCTTAGTGGCCGGGTGAAACCAAAGGTGTTGACGACATTCACGCGCCAGCTGGCAACACTGGTGGACGCGGGTTTGCCGTTGCTTCGCGGATTGCGCGTGCTGGAAAAGCAGGAGCACAGCTCAACACTCAAGTCCATTCTCGGTCAACTGGCTTTGGCGATTGAGGGCGGCAGCACGTTTTCAGAGGCGCTGGCGCAGCATCCAAAAGTTTTCAACCGTTTGTTTGTGAACATGGTCAAGGCCGGTGAATTGGGTGGTGTGCTGGAAGTGGTGTTGAGGCGTCTGGCCGAGTTCTCTGAAAAGGCGCAGAAGATCAAGGGCAAGATCAAAGCCGCGATGTTTTACCCGGTGGCGGTGATGGTTGTCGCGACGGGAATAATGATTCTGCTGTTAACGTTTGTGATTCCGAGGTTCAAGTTGGTTTTTGCGGACATGATGGAGGGTAAGCCATTGCCCGCGTTCACCCGGCTGGTGATGGGAATCAGCGACGCCGTCAAAAATCATTTTCTGGTGACGGCAGGATGCGTCGCGGTTTTTGTGGTCTTGTTTTCATTGTTCATCAAAACCAAATTTGGCCGGTGGCTTTGGGACACTTTCAAATTGAAAGTCCCGGTCATCGGCCCGGTGGTCAGGAAAGTGGCGATTTCCCGTTTCTCGCGCACGCTCGGCACGCTCGTCAGCAGCGGCGTTCCCATTTTGCAGGCCCTCACCATTGTCAGGGAAACCGCCGGGAACGTCATCATCAGCAACGCCGTCAGCGCCGTTCATGAAAGCGTGAAGGAAGGCGAAACCATCACTGCGCCGTTGGAAGGTTCGGGCGTTTTCCCGCCCATGGTCGTCAGCATGGTGGACGTGGGCGAACAAACCGGCGCCCTGCCCGAAATGCTTTTGAAAATCGCCGACAACTACGACGAAGAAGTGGACAATGCGGTGGCCTCCATGACCGCCCTGTTGGAACCAATCATGATTGTATTTCTGGCGGTTATAGTAGGCAGCATTGTCATTGCCATGTTCCTGCCGCTCATTGCCTTGATTAGTGGTCTCAGTGGCGGTGAGCACGGCGCTGGCGGCGCTGCTGATTGACTTGGATAGGAATTCGGTTTCTTTAGCTGCCGAATTGGGCGCTGTAACCTGTTTATCCTGAAAGCAGAAAGTAAAACTTGTTGACAAACAATGGCATCCGTGCGTAAATACAATGTAAAGACATTGCATGGGCGTTTTGTTTGCAGTTAACTCGTTATGGAGTTTGAGTGGAATAATCCGCCGTTTGAAATGGATGGTTCTTTGACTCAGCGGGAAATTGAAGAGTCCTTTGAAGATCCGTTTGCCATTCGGCTGTTGCCGGACTCGCCCCGATTCAGTGTAAAGATGCGTTTTTTCAACCTGGGCATGTCGGCCGGTGGAATTGGAGTTTTCAGCGTGTATCGGACAAACGGACGATTGGTTCGCGTGCTGCACGCCCGCCCGTTCGAAGCGGAAGAACGATTTTTTTATCAGCGGAAAGTGGACCAGACACTTTCGCAGTAATTGAAAAGTAAAATGACTTTTGCCCGTGAGAACATTTGCCAGTTGGGAAGAAGTTCCGCTCTTCGACAGCGAAGAGGCCGAAGCGGATTTTTGGGTGGAAAACCGGCCGGACCTGCGCCTGATGGAAGCGGCGGTGGCCGGCAGCGCCGAGGCGTCCGAGTCCGTGACCATCACGCTGCGCATCGACCCGCGGATGCTGGCGCGCATCAAACGCATGGCGCGGTCGCGATATTTGAATTACCAGAGCATGATCAAACAGTGGCTCAGCGAGCGAATGGAAAAAGAATTAGGGAAATGATGAAAACCGAAATGAATCAATTGCGGATTGGAAAATGTGATGCCGCGCCCTTCCAGCGGCCAATCGGAAATCGAAAACTCGCCTCGGCGAAGCCAGGGTCGGAAATCGGAAATTTCAGGGCCTTCACTCTCGTCGAACTGCTCGTCGTCATCTCCATCATTGCCCTGCTTGCCGCGCTTCTCCTGCCCGTGGCGGGCGCGGTGAAGAAACAATCAGTGATTCACACCGCCCAAGCCGAAATGGCGCAATTGGAGACCGCGATTGACCGCTACAAATCCGCCTACGGCTTTTATCCGCCGGACAGCACTGTAACCATCAGCAATATTCCAATCAGCCAGCTTTATTATGAACTGGAGGGAACCATTTACGATCCGACCAATCTGGCTTATACCACCTTGGATGGGAGTGCGACCATCCAAGCCTCTGACGTATCCAAGGCCTTTCCAGTCGTCAGCGGGTTTGTAAATTGCAGCAAACCCAACGCCGATGAGTCCACGCCACAGGCCAGAAATTTTCTTCCAGACCTGAAACCGAACCAGATTGCAGAGAATGTAACGAATAACAACGTGCGTGTGACATTGCTGGTCGGTTCCGCAGGCGGGCCGGATCGGACCTATCCATGGGGTGTGCCCGACCTGAACCCTTGGCGCTATGTCTCGCAAGGGACCAACAATCCCGGCTCCTATGATTTGTGGATTCAGCTTTCGATTGGCGGACAAACGAATCTCATCTGCAACTGGAACAAACAGGTGCAAATCAACAGTCCATTGCCATGAGTTTTTTGACTTATGTCCATCGTTGAAAATATGAAAACGACTTTTACAAAAATCGGGAATCGGAAATCGGGAATCGGAAATTTCAAGGCCTTCACCCTTGTGGAATTGCTGGTGGTCATTTCCATCATCGCCCTCTTGGCGGCGTTGCTGCTGCCGACTTTGGCGGCTGCTAAAACACGTGCGAAGATAACCCAGGCACGGCTTCAAATCAGTGGCTTGGAAACCGCCATTCAGCAATACGACTCCGCCTACAGCCGGTTTCCGGTTTCGCCCGGCGCCCAGGCGGCGGCGGCGGGCGGCGAATTCACCTACGGCGCGGTTTTCCAAACTCCAACCGCACCCTTTACCTATAGTTTGCTCAATACCACCTACGCCATGAGCAATTGTGAAGTCATCGCCATTTTGATGGATGTCACAAATTATCCCAACACCGGGCTGCCAACCGCGAATGCCAACCATCAAAAAAATCCGCAACAAACCCTTTTTCTGAACGCAAAAATGGTGAGCGACCCCAGTTTACCGGGTGTCGGTCCGGATTTGGTCTATCGCGACCCATGGGGAAACCCCTACGTCATCACCATGGATTTGGACGAGGAAGGCAACGTCAAAGATGCTTTTTATTGTCTGAACGTCGTGTCCGGTCCGGGCGGGGCGAACACAAATCCCGGGTTGAATGGTTTGATCAATCCTGACACGACCAAGAACGATAACTTTCAATATCACGGCAGCGTGATGGTCTGGTCCGCCGGGCCGGACAAAATGATTGATCCGCTTAAACCTGCGAATCAAGGCGCCAACAAGGACAATATTTTGAGCTGGCAGTGAAAGTAACAAGTTGTGAAAACAACAAATCTCAAATCCGGGTTTGCCGGCGGCTTGTTGAAAATTCGCAATTCGCAATTCGCAATTCGCAATTCTCTGGCCTTTACGCTTGTCGAGTTGCTGGTGGTCCTTGCCATCCTCGGCATTCTGGCGGCGCTGATCGTGCCGGCGCTCAAAAATTTCGGCCACTCGGACGCCACCATCAGCGCCTCGCGCCAGTTGCTCGACGATGTCGCCCGCGCCCGCCAACTGGCCATCAGCCAGCGCACAACGGTCTATATGGTTTTTGTCCCGACAAATTTTTGGGGCGGTCTGCCGTCTAGCACCGCGCTCATCAATTTGTGCGACAAACAATTGACCGGCTACACATTTGTCAGTTTGCGCACCATGGGCGACCAACCGGGGGTGCAGAACGCGCACTATCTTGCGCCGTGGCAAAATTTGCCGGACGGTGCGTTCATTGCTTTGGTGAAATTCACGAACTCACCAAGCCAATTTTACACTATCACCGACCCGATTGATGCCACTAAATCCTACAAGATTTATGGTTTCAACATGAATATTTTTCCGTTTCCGACGGAAACAACCCCTATTACCGTCAACACGCCTGCCCTGCCTTACATCGCATTCAACTATCTCGGCCAACTGACGACGAACGGTGTTGATGCAGTGATTTCTCCTGAATTAATCCCGCTGGCGCGCGGCAATGTGTCGCCATGGATTGACCTGGCGACCAAGGCGTATCAGTTGAATCCGCCGCAGGTTTCGGAGATTCCGCCCGGCAACAGCACAAACGCCTACAACATCATTGACATTGAGCCGCTGACGGGCCGCGCCAAGCTGCTTTACCACAAAATGGGGCCATGAAAATTTCCCGTCCGTTTTCCATTGATGCTGTCGCAACCTTCGGGACACGAATGGGTTTGGGAGCACGCCCGCCTCGGGCGTTACTGGATGCGCCTCGCGTCCAGTGCCTTGCTCGCGAAGCGGTTCTGTGGATTGGCGGTCCATGCCGTGCGTCTGGAGTTTCCCGCGAGGACGCAGGAAACAGCGCCCGAGGCGGGCGCGCTCCCCAAAATTCCAATTTTCGAGTCCAATCCGGCTTCACGATGGTGGAGATTGCCATCTGTCTGGCCATCATCGGCATTGCGCTGGTGGCCATCATCGGCGTGCTGCCGATAGGCATCGACGTGCAGAAGGACAATCGCGAGGAAACCATCATCAATCAGGATGCCACCGTGCTTATCGAAAACATCCGCGGCGGCGCACGCGGCGTGGATGATTTGACGAATTACGTTTATGCCATCGTGAATACAGGTACCTGCACGAACTTCAATTATACGAATTCGCTCGCCGGCCCGATGAATTATTCTTCAGGCACGGCAGATTATATTACCACTGGCGCGCGCATCGTAGGTTTGTTGAGCACGCCGGAATACGTGGACAACATCAGTGGCGCTCCGCTCCCTAATTTGTTTGGCGGTGGGTGCAGCAACCACATTGTTGCTTACGTCCGTTCCATCAGCGGGCCTGCGTCGGAAAAACCCCCGCAAGACAACGACATCGTGACCGGCGGTTCTTTTGGTTATCGCATCATTTGCGAGAACGTGCCGGTGGCGGTGGACATGAATGCGCCTTCGCTCTACACTACAAATCTAACCGCCAACTTGCACGAACTGCGGCTGACGTTTCAATGGCCGTTACTGCCCAATGGCAACGTCGGCTCCAAACGCCAGACATTCCGCACGACGGTCGCCGGACAAATTGTTCAAACCAACGACAACAGCCAGTGGTTGTATTTTTTCCAGCCGCAATCCTTTACAAACGTCATCAACGCGCCATGAATCTGAAATTTCAAATTGCCGATGCGCCAGGTAGGGCGGTCAGCCCGCTCGCGATTCATCGGAGTCCCTTGACCGCCGTTGACGGCGCGCGCGGCTTGTCTCGCCAAAATCCGATGAAGGCGGAAGTGGCGCGCCCTACCATCACAATCCGCAATCCGCAATCCACAATCCGCAATTTCATGGCTTTTACGCTCGTCGAGGTTCTGGTTGCGATGACGTTGCTGGCGCTCATCGTGCTGTCGCTGATGACAGTCTTGAACAGCACGCAGACCGCGTTTCGCGCGGGAATCACCCAGACCGACGTGCTGGAATCCGGCCGCGCCGTGACGGATTTAATCAAAAGCGATTTGGAAGGGATGACGCCATCTGACTCTGCTGCGGTGAATTTTTACTCCGCCGTGACAAACTACACGTCGCCGCCGTCGCCGCTCATTCAGCCGCTGGTTGGCAGCAGCCAGCTACACATGAATGTGCTGGAAAACTTTTTCATCTTAAGCAGCGCCAACGTGAATGGAAGTCCAAGCTGGATTGGCACAGGTTACGCGGTGGCCACGAATTCACCGGGCGGCGGCCTTTATTCCCTTTACCGGTTTTCGACCAATCATCCGGTGATGACGACCGATCCGGCGTTCATTTTCGCCAACGACTTCTACCGGTTCCTTTCGGCTCCGACCAACGGCGGCCATTTGATGGACGGCGTGGTGGAATTGCGCGTGCGCGCGTTTGACACCAATGGCGTCTGGATGACCACCAACGTAGTCGTGATCAACGGCACTGCAACCAACTGGTTGGTGCAGGCGTATCCGAAGTATCCTTTTGCCTCGGGCGAACCCTCGGCTTTCTACATGTTCAACAACGCGCTGCCCGCATCCGTCGAAGTGGAACTGGGCGTGCTTGAAGACCGCACACTCCAGCGCGCTGAATCTTTGCCAAATGTGGCGCCCGTTTGGGCCCAGTCCAATTATCTCGCCGGTCACGCCGGGCAGGTGCATATTTTCCGGCAGCGCGTCCCGATTCGCAACGTTGACCGTTCTGCCTATCAATGAAATTCCATTTCAAAAGAGAAGTAAGAAGTAAGAAGCAAGAAGCAAGAAGCTTGGCTGCCGGCCATCCTTCCTCCTTGCACCGTGCTCCTTCATCCTTTCTCCTTCAACCTTCCCAAAAGGGCGTCGCCCTCATCATCACGGTGATTTTGCTCGCCGCGTTGACGTTGATGATCCTGGCGTTTTTGACCTTGAGCCAGCGCGAACGCGGCGCGGTCACCACGACCACTGACACAGCCTCCGCGCGGCTGGCCGCCGATGCCGCGCTGGCCAACGCCGAGGCGCAAATTCTAGCCAACGTCCTTGCCACGACCAATCCCTACAACTTCAGCCTGCTCGTCTCGACGAATTACATCAATCCCTACGGATTCCAAATCGGTGTCGCCAGCCTGACCAACGTCAATTATTACTACCACAGTGGGGGTCCCGTCAGTGCCAACGACTTTCCACAGCTTCTGGCGAATTTGTATTACCTGCCGCGCGCGCCGGTGTTGATTAGCAGCAATGACCCGGTTCAAGGCCGGTTCTATCTCGACCTGAATCGTAACAGGAAATTCGACACCAATGGCATAGTGGGAGATTTCGACAACGGCGGCGCTTGGCTTGGCGACATTTCCGAAGTGGGCGACCCGGAATGGATAGGCGTATTGCAGCGGCCCGACCAGCCTTATGGGCCGAACAATCCTTTTGTGGCGCGCTTTGCTTTCGTCGCCGTGCCCATCGGGAATGCGCTCGATTTGAATGCCATTCATAATCAGGTAAGATCCTTCGCGTTAAATCCAGTAAATGACGGATACTTTCGCAACGAAGGTGTCGGCTCGTGGGAAATCAATCTCGCTGCGTTTCTCGCGGATTTGAATACCAATAGCTGGGACAGCACTCTATCGGGCGGCGTTTACCAATACTTGCAGCCGGCGTTCGCCAATAATGGAGCAGCCTTTAACGACGCGCTTTCGCTTTTGAGTTATCGTTACGGTGATTATTATGGCTCGTTGCAGCCACTTCCCCCGGCAAATTTTTATTCGGCTTTGGTAAACAACGGCATTGATGGCTATACGTACGGAAATCCGATGACCGGTTTGGAATTGCCGTTGGTCAACGCTCCACCACCGTTTAATGGCGGCACGCCACCGTGGGCCGGTGCGGACAACACGAACCATTTCTTTACCCATCAGGAATTGTTTGACCCAAACAAAACTTCAGGTGGGCCGCCTCCTGCCCAGACCGGCTTTACCAACCGTTTGCTCAACGCTGACAACAGCCCTTCCACCTATGACCGCTACACGTTTTACCGGCTGCTTTCGCAGCTCGGCACGGATTCCACGCCGGAATCGGGCAAAATGAACCTCAACTACTCGAACGCGGTCGCTTACTTCACCAACGGAATTGTCACGAACATTACCATCATCCCGGGTGCGGAAACCAATTTCACCGCGTGGACGCCTGTTCAATTTTTCACAATCGCCGCCGACAAGATGCTGCGCGCCTACACCGGTCTTTGGCGCAACAGCAACCCGACCAACTTCGCCACTACCTTCTACGCCGTGACCAATTTCAGTCCGATGGTTCTTAATCCATCCCTATGGACCAACTATCCGGCGTTTGGTCTGAGCGGTGCTCCGGGTGTCATTCCAGGCATTCCGGTTTTGGTGAGCAACCAGTTCGTCTATACGCCCGCCATTCAGCGCGTGCTGCAATTGGCAGCCAACATTTACGATGCAACAGCCAATTCGTTTTATCCATCCGTCTTCCGCCCGATTTTTGAGCATGACAATCTCGGCAATGTTTTCATCGTTGGCTATACAAACCTTTCCAGTGCTTCAGGTCCCAACACTGTAACTGGCACGGGCGACTTTCAACTGGCACTGCCGCATGACGTTGCAGACTTGGCCAATTTTCCGCTCAGTTTTACGCCAATTACGGATGCAAGCGGTTATGTGAACGTCTATGGCGTGCCGTGGATTATTGGCGCGAAGAAGGGTTTCCCCAATTTCAACGAATTTTCGCTGGAAAGCATTGTCGGAATTACGCGCAGATTGCAATTTACTCGTTTGACGACCAACCTTCCGCCTCCAAACAGCGTTAATCCTTCGAATTTCCATACCAACCAGATGTATACAATGTGCATTTCCAATTTGCTCGGTGTGGAATGTTGGAATTCTTACAACTCCAATTACTTGGACAATGTGAGCATTGCTTTGTCTGACAATGTCACGAGTATTTTGAATGTTTATGATGGCATATCGCTTCCTTTTTCCATTTCTTTTAGCACCAACTTTGCAACTTTAACTAACGTAATAGCATGGCCGGGTTCCGCGCCGTGGAGCGCCGGCTATCCTACAAACATCTCCTTTGTAATTCCACTCAACGCAAACCTCGTGATGCCGCTGGGTTCTGCAACGGCATTTACGAATTGGTGGGTCTATAGTTTCCTCAGCCACCAATTCGTTCCGGCGCCTTCTACTCCACTCTTTGAAGATGTTCCCGGTTTCCCAGTTCCGCATTTTACTTTAATGACAACAAACCGGCTGCGTGTGGTGATGTTGGATCGGGATACCAGTGGCAATTATCACGTCATTGATTATGTCCACTTTGCCGGGCCGGACAGCACCCGCGATTTGAATGCGGAAATTTTTAACGACGATCCCGATGGTGTGTGGAATACAAACGCATTCACTACTGGTGTACCGGTCGGAATACGCAACCAAATCCAAATTTCGGAATGGACGACAACATTCCCTGCCGGGCCACCATCGGAAGATGGCACGTGGCATGGTGATGCCGAAGCCCAATCCTTCGGCCCTTGTGGCGCTACTACGCCTTCACAACAAGCCTTTTTTGGCGGCTTCTTCAGGGCTGGCAACTATTGGACTGCGCTGGGTTGGGGCGGTGAGGCGGGATGCACGGCAACGAATCTGGTATTTGGAAGTGTGGGTGTGGAAGCACCGTACGAACCTACGCGTTATGTGGTTCTCTACACCACATGGCAGGCGAATGATCCGCTCGTTCACTACATCGCCAGCGATTTGAATTACACAGAAGAGACGGGAACTCCACATCCGGGCATAAACGTTTTTAATTATGGGACAACAATCACCAACCTGCCCGACCTCGGCGCGTTGAATGATCATTATATGCCGTGGGGTGGCCATCTCCCCATCAACACAAACGCTCCGGATTTTAACACATTGAATGCGTATAACATGGCGCTCAAAGATCCGTTGATGTGGCAATCCGATGATTGGGATTTTCCAATGAATAAATTCCCGACCGTTGGCTGGCTGGGCCGCGTCCATCGCGGCACGCCGTGGCAAACGGTTTATATGAAATCGCCGGCGGTGAGCCTCAACACTTGGACGAATTGGACGGGAGATTTTAATACTTTTGACGCCAACAATTCCTTGCCGGCGCAGGACCGGTTGTTGTTCGACCTTTTCACCACTGCGTTCAACGACAACGCCACGCGCGGGACGCTTTCGGTAAATGTTGGCGCGACGAATGGACCGAGCCTCGCCGCATGGTCGGCCCTGTTTAGCGGAATCGTTGTGCCGATAAATACCAACGGCGGGTTTACGGTCATTCAGCCTGCCGGTGTTTACGCTCAGGCCAACCCGCCGCCGCTAGTGCAAATCGTGCAAGGCATCAACCAAACGCGCACAAATTTTGTCAATGCTGACGGTCTGATTGGCTCATTCGAACATGTCGGCGATATTCTTGCCGTTCCACAATTAAGCGTTCAATCGCCATTCCTCAGCTATGTGGATCCCGCCGTTGGCACCAACGACGAGATGTATGAATGGCTGCCGCAGCAGACGATGTCGCTGTTGCGCTGCTCCAGTTCGCCGCGCTATGTGATTTACAGCTACGGTCAGGCGCTGAAGCCGGCGCCGAATTCAGTTTACACCGGCAGTGGGTCGCTGTTCGGGATGGTCACGAATTATCAAATCGTTTCCGAAGCCGCCACGCGCGCCGTGGTGCGGTTTAATAGCATCGTGACCAACGTTGTTACCTATGCCACCGATAATTTGACCTACACCAACTGGTTCAGCGTTCCCGTTGTGACGAACAACAACGTGGTGATTGAAAGATTTAATGTGCTGCCGCCGGATTAAAGGTGAAGGATGAAGGAAGAATGATGAATGAAGAAACATCCAAGCGGAACCACAGTGGATGGGCTGAAGTCGTCCGTGCGGTCGCCCCGGCGGTGCGACCCTACCTTTAAGACACTAAAACACGAAGATGAAGACTGAACCAAAAAACAAAGTTAAACCACGGCCTGTCCGCCATAGCCTTGGCGACGGCGGAATGGACACAAATGGACACGAACTTTAACACAGAGACGCAAAGGACGTGGAGGGCAGCGGAGAAAATCAGTCTCTGTGATTCTTTGCTTCTCTGCTTCTCTGCGTTGGGAAATTTACGCCGGCAGAAATTCGTGTTTATTAGTGTTCATTGGTGGTTGGGGAATTTTGATGTTACGATTTTGAAAAGAGACGAAAAGGGTGTAGTTTATACGAATAAACATCCGGCACTTGGTGTCTTTGTGTCTTAGTAGTTAAAAAAATATGCGTTCGCGCCGGTTAATATGGATTTTGTTGGGCTTGCTGTGTCTGGCGGGCGTGTGCCTCCTTTGGCAGAAAGAAAATGGCAGGCCAAGCCGTCCGCACGAAGCGGTCGCCCCGGCCCGGCTTCGCCAAGCTACGCCGAGGCAAGCGGTGCGTCTGCTGTCCGGCGTTTCAACCAACGCCACACCAGGCGGCATAATATCGGC
Source organism: Verrucomicrobiota bacterium (assembly GCA_049517655.1). Classification (GTDB taxonomy): domain Bacteria; phylum Verrucomicrobiota; class Verrucomicrobiia; order Limisphaerales; family UBA11358; genus UBA11358. Next base: position 65,032 of record JBEKRQ010000003.1, read on the forward strand.
GGCGACAAACAAATTCGCCTGCCGCTTGAGCAACACAGCCAAGTCGCTTGATCAGTTGATGCGCGACGACAGGGCGATTTTGCTGGAGAACGCGCTGATTGACACACGCAGCCCGTTGAACTTTTCCATCCCGGCCAATCTGCGGGCGACCGGCGATCCGGGCGCTTATATCGTCCAGGCGCGCGGGCCGATTGACAACGCGTTCCGCGCCATGTTGAAAGCCTCGGGCGCAACGATTGTTTCCTACATTCCTAACAACGCTTATCTCGTGCGCGCCCCGGCGGGCGTGGCGAACGGATTGGCAGGCAATCCGCTGGCGCAGTCGGTGATTTCCTACGAGCCGTATTACAAAATATCCTCGTCAATGCCCGTGACGGTTGGACAAAAGACGTTTTCCTCAACGCCAATGGGAACCAATCAGGTGGCGGGACCTTCGTTGCTTGCGCTGGCGGTGAAACAGGCGCCGCTGCCCACAGGAACCTGTTTGACGCTCGGTTTGTTCAGCGACAACGCGGCGGCGACGGTCGCACAGATTGAAAAGCTTGGCGGACAAATTGTCGCACGGGACAGCTCGCCGTTCGGGCCGATTGTGCGCGTCATTCCGCCAAAGGATTGGGTTGCGCTGGCTGCGTTGCCCGGCGTGCAAATCGTCGAGCCGTATCACCCGCGCATTCACGCGAATGATTTGAGCCGCGCGACTGTTGGCGTTTCGACGGACACGCTCGTGTCCTCGAATTACATGGGACTGACAGGCAAGAATGTGATGGTGGAGGTGAACGATTCGGGCATTGACCAGGCGCATCCTGATTTCAAAACCGCCGGCAGCCTTCCCATTCGAATCATCGGTGATTCCACGCTGAGTCTGGTGGACACCAATGGCCACGGCACACACGTGGCGGGGATTATTGCTGGAGACGGCACGGAATCAACGACGGTGACAAACGCGCAGGGCTCGATATTGAACGACAGCGGTCATGGCACGAACGGCCAGTTCCGCGGCAAAGCGCCGCTGGCGACATTATATTCGGTGGCGGCGATTGATAATACCTTCAGCTTCTTGAATTTCAGCGACCAGTATTTGCAGCAAGCCCCCGCGCTGACGAACGCGCTCATTTCCAACAACAGTTGGAACTACGGCGACAGCAGTTACGACCTTGCAGCGGCGAGTTACGATGCGGCGGTGCGCGACGCGTTGCCGGAAGTGACCGGTTCACAGCCGGTATTATTTGTATTTTCAGCAGGCAACTCTGGTGGTGGCGACAATGGTGGTTTTGGTGGCAATCCCGACACAATCCTGTCGCCGGCTACGGCCAAGGACGTCATCACCGTCGGCGCGCTCGAACAACCGCGGAATATTACAAGCGTCGTCACCAACCTTCTTGGGCAGGCAGGCCAGCCATGGCAGCCCATGACCGACACGGGTTACCAAGTGGCCAGCTATTCAAGCCGCGGCAACGTCGGCATCGGATTTGAAGGCACGTATGGACGTTTCAAACCGGACGTGGTTACGCCGGGAACATTTGTCGTTTCCACCCGTTCCGAACAATGGAACACAAACGCGTATTACAACCCGACGAACGTTACCACGATCGACTACACCGATCAGACCGTGGATACCAATGCGCCGAATTATTACCTCATCAATCTCCCACCAAACGCAGTGGGAGTGACCATTCAGGTTGTGCCGAACGCCCTTTCACCGAATCCTTTGAGCCTGCCGATTTATGTTTCGACGACACCCGACCCCAACATTTATCCAGACCCCGCGACTGCAAGCACTTATTTTTTGGAGACAGACCTGGTTACCATTCCGTCCGACGGCGGCGCGGGTTATCTCGCCGCCGCTGTTGCCAGCGGCGGATTCAATTACGCCGTCGGTGACAGTGGCACTCAACCCGTCAGTTACGATCTCATCGTGGACATCTTCACAACGAACGACCTCGGGAATTATTATCAAGTTTTACAGGGGCTGAACGATTCACTCGGCACTTCGCCTGAATACTACCGATATGAAACCGGCACGAGCATGGCGGCGGCAGATGTATCAGGCGTGCTGGCGTTGATGCAGGATTTCTTCACGAATACGCTGAACGCCACCCCCAGCCCGGCACTGCTCAAGGCCATGCTTATCAACGGGGCGCGCCCGACCGGATATTACGATTTTCAAGTGGACAACTCGATTAATTATGAAGGCTGGGGTTTGATTAATCTGCCGAGCGCCTTGCAGCCGGGAATCACGACGAATGTGAATAATACAACCGGCGAGTCCATGCTGATTCTGGATCAAAGCCCGGCCACCGCGCTGGCCACCGGCGACAGCCAGACATTCAATGTCGCCGCGACCAACACGCTGCCGCTGCGCATCACGCTGGCGTGGACGGACCCGCCCGGCGATCCGGCCGCCGCCATCAAACTCGTGAATGATCTTAATCTTGTTGTTACCAACATTGATGATCCTGCGAACCCGATTGTCTATTACGGCAACGACATTCCGGCGAAAAGAATCTACAACACACCGGAAAATCCAAACTCGCCGCCGAACTTTGATTCCATCAACAACGTTGAAAACGTGTATCTGCCGGCGGGCGCTGGCACAAACTACTCCGTCACCGTTGTTGGTTACCGTGTCAATGTCAACGCCGTCACCGCGCAGACGAACAACTACGCGGGCGCTTACGCGCCGAACGTTGTGCAGGATTATGCATTGGTCATTTCCTGCGGTGACGGCTCGGTTACCAATGCGATGACGGTCACGGCCAATCCGGTTGTTTCCAATCCCACGTCCGACCAGCAAATCACTTATGTGTCTGGAAACAGCGGGCCACTGTTGAATCAAACAGTTGGCGCGAACACGCCGTTGATGGGCACAAACACGTTATTGTTCACGAATTCAATTATCGTGGGCGGTGAGACGAACTGGCAAATCACCGTCGGCATGACGAATCAGTGGCATTTCTACGTGGTGACCAATACGTTTGCCTCCACCAATGCTGCTTTTACCAACGCCGCGTTCATCACATTCACCCCGGACACGCTTTCCATCCCGCGCATGGGAGTGTTTGCCGATTCCCAAGCCAACGCCACGCGGCCGCAGGCGGATATTGACCTTTACGTAACCACGGATCCGACGTTGACGAATCTTGATCCGGTCGCTATTTCCAACTGTGTCGTCGGCACGCAAGTCGGAGCGTCGGCTGGCGTTCCGCTAATATTCAACGGCGCGTCGTTAAGCCGTCTCGGCACGGAATTTGTCGTGGATACCAATTCCCAGCCAGACGAAGTTTATTACATCGGCGTGAAATCGGAGGATCAAATGGCGTCCGAATACGCCTTCCAGTCTGTGTTCACCGCGACACCGTTCAGCCAGATTAATCCCAATGGCGACCAAATTGTGACCGGTGTTGGGATGCCAGTCGCCATTCCAGGCGGCGATCCCGCTGTGCCGGGATACATTGATGTGGTCGCCATTGCGATTTATCCGATTGAAGCGCGCCGCGTCATTGTCACCAACACATTTTACGCGGAAGATTTTGGCGACTTGGTGGGCGCGGTAAATCATAACGGAACTTCGGTGATTTTGAACAATCATGACTCGCTGAATTCGCCGGGAACCTACTCTTTTACCTACGACGACAGCGGGCAGGGCGACGTTGTTGATCCGCTGCGGCCCAGCCCGCGGTCCGATGGACCGGGCAGCCTGCGCAGTTTCATCGGCCAGGAAGGCGCCGGTGAGTGGATATTGCACGAGGCGGACAGCGCGGTGGGTTTCGCCAACAATGTAGATAATTTCACCCTGACGATTGAGCCGCATCTGGCGAACAATGGCGCAATCATTACTACCACTATTCCGGGAGGCACATGGTTTTACGATTACATTGATGTGCCGCCCGGCGCGACGAATCTCACCATAAATGCCACGAATGTCACGTTGCCTCCGGATTTGGTCAATCCGCTGCAACTCTATGTCAAACTCGGCGCGGAGCCGACACAGACGGATTACGATTACGAGACAAATCTCGATAGCGGCACACCGCCGGGCAACTCGATTTCCATCGGGCTGACGGACGTGCCGCCGTTGCAGCCGGGCCGCTATTTCATCGGCATATTTAATCCCAGTCCAAATGCGCAGAATGTCTATATCATCGCGACATTCGATATTGGCGCCGCGCCGGAACAATTGATTTACAATTCGTCCGGGTCGGTGCCGATTCTGGATGATGCGGTAACGACGGATTCCATTTTTGTCCCGGACGATGCGATAATTGCATCTGTGGACGTCGGGTTGCGCGTGGATCATCCGCGCATTTCCGATTTGGTGTTCCATCTCATCAGCCCGGATGGCACGCGGGTTTTGCTGATGGAAAATCGCGGCGGCACCAGCACCAACGGCTGCGGCTCATCCTATCAAATGGTCAGCACGAATTTCGCAGCTTCCGGCCCGATGAACGTGGCCATCACCAACTTCTTTGATACCGGCCAGACCAACGGGACACTGGCAATTGATTACGAGTTCTACGGCGCCCCGTGCCAGATGGTGGTGTATTATGAGGGCAACATCATTTTTGATTCCGGTTCGGCGCCCCCCGGCTTTGGGAAGTTCAACATTTCCTACGCAGGCACCAGCACGCAGATTGAGATCGTGATGAATCCGTCGGGTTCGGGCGGCTCATGGGGTTATATAGTGAATGTAATCACGCCCCAATCCGGTTATCTCGTGCTGACGGAAAATACGAACCTGACCACGACGCCGATCAAATTCGCGCTGCCGCCGTTCGGGTCCGTTGTCGGAAATGTAATGCTGCAGCCGGGGCCGGGGATTCAGAATCCGGCCAATGGTCACTACTACCGGCTCCTGGGCGCCGGCACTTGGACTGACTCTGAAGCCTGGGCTGAAGCGTTGGGCGGGCACCTGGCGACAATCCGCAGTCAGGAAGAGAACGACTGGATCTATAACACATTCTCCGTTCCTGGTGCGACGAATCTGTGGTGGATTGGTTTATATGATCCGTCACAGGACAATAACGCGGACGGTTCGGGCCGTTCTTGTTCGCCGCTTCCAGATCGACTTTCCAGTCCCGATGGTGGAGTATGCCATTCCAATAATTTTTTCTGGGTCAGCGGAGAAACCCAGATCTACTGGAATTGGTCTGCCAGTGAACCGAATAATTGGGGTGGTCAGGAGTTTTACACGATTATGATAGGAACGAACGGCGGGTATGGCACACCCGGGAAGTGGATTGACGAGGATAATACCAGGTCGGTTTTGGGTCGGCCGCCATTGATTCCAATAAGAGGCATTGTCGAATTGAATTCACCGTCCCTGCCGCCCCTCACCGATATTTATTATCTGCCAGAACAATCGCTGGACGCTTTTGCCGGCAAGAATGCCGGTGGCACATGGACATTGGAAATTCAGGATGCCCGCACCGGGGCTTATCTGTATGCGTATCTCGCAAGCTGGCAATTGCGGTTTAATTTTACCACACCCGCCATTCCCAACACCGCGCCGTTTTGGACAAACAGCATTCCGATTCCGCCCCAGACCAGCGACGAACTGACGTTGTTGGTCATCACCAATGCGGCAAAGGACACGGACAGTCCACCGCAGACATTGAGTTACGCGGTAACGCTTACGGTGGACACGAACGCCATGATTGCCAAAGGCTGGCCGTTGACTTATGCGACAAATGTTCCGGCGCCGGTCCCCGACAGCAGCGGCATCATCACCTGGACGCCGAGCGAGGCACAGGGGCCGGGCGTCTATACCATCACCAACATTGTCACCGACAACGGCGCGCCGCCGTTGAGCGCGACGAACAGTTTCACGGTGACGGTGAACGAGGTGAATATCGCACCATTCTGGACGAACAGCATTCCGGCCCAGACGAACTATGCGCTGACGCAGATCGTGGTCACGAACACGGCGACCGACCCGGACATTCCCGTGAATCCGCTGACTTACATGCTGTCAGTCTCGCCAGCCGTGCCCGGCACGAATGTTCCGGTCATTGACACCAACGGCATCATCATCTGGACGCCGGATGAAACCCAGGCGCCGGGAGTTTACACCCTCACGACGATTGTGACGGATACGAATGCCTTCGCGCTGATCAACAAGAGTTTGAGCGCGACCAACTCCTTTGTCGTCATCGTCAATACCAATTTGGTTTGCACGGTAAACTGGACCAACGTGTACCAAAGGATAGACGGCTTTGGCGCTTCCTCGGCCTGGCAGAGCACTTGGACCACGAACCAGGCCGACATGTTTTTCTCCACCACCAGCGGCACTGGAGTTTCAGTCGACGGCAGCACCAACTTCCCGTTCACCGGCATCGGCCTCTCCTTGTTGCGCAATCATATTGTGCCCATCGATCCCCCCGCCATCCCGACGACAGACGAAACGAACATCATGATCATGGCCCAGGCACGCGGCGCCAAAGTGTGGAGCACGCCCTGGACCCCGCCGGCTTCCTTTAAGGACAATGGCAATATTGTCGGAGGTAATTTCCTTTCGGCAAGCAACCAAGCCTACGCCAGCCAGCTCGCCGGTTACGTGGCTGACATGGCGAACACTTGGGGCGTCAACATCTACGCTATTTCCATCCAAAACGAGCCAGATGCGGTTGTAGGCTATGAATCCTGCTATTGGAGTCCTCAACAATTTCATGATTTCGTTCCCTTCCTTCATAACGCCTTGGTAGCCAGCAACGTGGCTTCGACTAGGATCATGCTCCCGGAGGACATGCACTGGCAGACAAATTACTACGCCGTTGCCATGTCCGATCCGTCCGTTGCCACGAATGTGGGCATCGTTGCCAACCATAATTATGACGGTATTGACTCTCAACACGGGGCGACCACGCCGCCGGCGGTGCTGCCTATTTACAGCAACCCGAATGCGGCACTCTGGGAAACGGAAGTGATGACGACCGATGCTTTCGATGGAAGCATTGCTGATGGTGTTTATTGGGCTGGGCGGATTCATGCGTTTATGACAGTGGCGCAGGCGAATGCCTGGCATTACTGGTGGCTGATTTCACTAAACGACGACAACGAGGGCCTGACAGACGCCAACGGTATCCCTGCCAAACGCATGTATACACTGGGTAATTTCAGCCGTTTTGTCCGTCCCGGTTATTATCGCATTGACGCCCTCAACACCAGCAGCGCCCTGATCAGCGCCTACAAGGATTCCGTCTCTCCAGGCTTCGCCATTGTGGCTGTCAACACCAACGCCACCTCCATCAGCCAAACGTTTGTTCTGGCCAACTTCACCACCACTGGCTTTGTGACACCATGGATTACCTCCTCCACTAATTCGCTCGCTTATCAGCCTGACATCACGGTAAGCAATTTGTCCTTCACCTACACGCTGCCAGCCCTGAGCGTGGTGACCTTCGTGGGTCAGGGCAGCACGAACACCCCGACCATTATTCCGCTTACCGATGGCGTGCCGGCGACGAACTCCATCCCATCGGGCAGCATCATCTATTATTCGGTGGCGGTGCCAATAAGTGCGAACTATGCCACGAACATCCTGCTCTTTGCCACCGCGCCGGTGAACGTATGGTTCAATCAGAGCACACTACCCAGTGGCACGAATTCGACGGGTGATTATCTCTTAATCACCAATGTGCTCACCGGAACCAATGTGCTAAGCACAAACTCTGTGCCGTTGCCGCCGCTTGTGCCTGGCCAGACCTATTATATCGGCGTGCAAAATACAAACAGCTTTGCTGTGACCAACGCGTTTGGAGTGAATTTTGACGTGACGATAAATCCATTTTTCGTCTCCAGAGACACCATCGGGAGCAGTGGCGTAAAGCTTCAATGGGTCGCGCCGACCGGTGACCGGTTCCGGGTGGAATGGGCGACAAACATTTCGCAGCCGATGGTCTGGATGACCAATGACGTCATCATCACTTCCACCAACGAGATATTTACGTTTGCCGATCCCGATGCGACGAACTCGCCCATGCGTTTCTACCGGCTCCTCCAAGTGCAGTGATGAGGGGAATGATGAATGAAGAATGATGAATTATGAATATAGCAAACAAACTGCCCGCATACCGTTGAAGTTCCATTTCATTAGTGAAAATTCGTGTAATTAGTGTCGGCTCTTCTGTGCTCTTCGTGTCTTCGTGGTGAAAAGTTCGTGTAGTTCACAGATGAAAATCTGATGGACGGCGCGGTTTCCGTGCTTTTCTTTCCCCGCCGTTTCTTTTAGCCTGCCCGGTTGGTTTGAACGGGAAATTCGCAGCTATGAGCAGGGAATTCATCCGCATCGGTGGCGCGCGTGAGCATAATCTCAAAAATCTCACGCTGGAAATCCCGCGCGACCGGCTGGTGGTCATCACCGGTTTGAGCGGGAGCGGCAAATCGTCGCTCGCGTTCGACACGATTTACGCCGAGGGCCAGCGCAAATACGTCGAATCGCTCTCCGCCTACGCGCGGCAGTTCCTCGACCAGATGCAAAAGCCGGAGGTGGATTTCATCGAGGGCCTTTCGCCAGCCATCGCCATCGAACAACGCAGCTCCGGCAGCAGCCCACGCTCCATCATCGCCACCACGACGGAAATTTACGATTACCTGCGCCTCCTGTTCGCGCACGTCGGTCGGCCGCATTGCCCGGATACCGGCGTGCCCATCGTCACGCAAAGCGCCAGCGACATCGTGGACAAAATCCTCGCCCTGCCGCCCAAGACCCGCGTGATGCTCCTCGCGCCGGTCGTGCGCCGGCAAAAAGGCGAGTTCCGCGACGTCATCGAGCGCCTCGCCCGTGAAGGGTTCGTCCGTGCCCGCGTGGACGGCCAGTTTGTCGAACTCGACGCCAACACCCGCGTCAAACTCGACAAAAAGAAATTTCACAACATCGAGGCTGTCGTGGACCGGCTGGTGATTGACAACAAGATCCGCGTGCGGCTCGGCGATTCGGTGGAAACCGCGTTGCGCTGGGGCGAGGGCGTTTTGCTCGCGTTGCATCAAACGCCGGAAGGTAGGGCGGGCTCTCCGCAGCCCGCCGCAGGTGGGACGAGCGTCCCCGCGAGCCGGATTCAACGCGATGAAATTTCTCAAAAGCGGCTCGTCAGTAGCCTTGCCCCACCGGGTGCTGGCGGCGCGGTGGGGACACCGCGCCCTACCGAAATCTGGGCCGAAACGTTGCACTCAAACAAAATGTGCAGCCCGGCCACGGGCAAGAGTTACGATCCGCCCACGCCGAAGCATTTTTCGTTCAATGCGCCGGCGGGCGCGTGCCCGGTTTGCCACGGTCTCGGCCAGAAAATGATTTTCGAAGAAAGCCTCGTCGTGCCCGACCCGGAAAAATCGCTTGAGGACGGCGCGGTCCAGCCGTGGCGTCGCTCCGGCAAACGGATGAATATTTATTACAAGGCCATGCTGCGCTCCATCGCTGCGCATTTCAATGTCAGTCTGGAAATGCCCTGGAAAAACCTGCCGGACGATTTCAAAAAAGTTCTGATGCACGGGTCAGGCGAAGGCGAAATTGAATTCCGCTTCTGGCGCGCGGGCAGCGTGCACACCATCAACCGCCCGTTCGAGGGCGTGTTGCCGAACCTGGAGCGGCTCGCCACGGAAAGTGAAAGCGAGTTCGTCCGCAACCGGCTCAAGTCTTACATGACCCCGCGATTTTGCGATGCGTGCAAGGGCAAACGGCTCAAACCGGAAATCCTGGCGGTGACGCTGGAAAGCGAAGAAAGTTTCAAGTCTCAAGTTTCAAGTGTTCAGTCCACCAAATCCGAAATCCGAAATCCGAAATCTGAAATCCGAAAGATTCCCGGCCTTTCCGTCATGGACGTCTGCGCGCTTTCGGTCGAACGCGCCGACGATTTTTTTGCCGGTCTCAAGCTCACGGAATTTGAGGAAAAAATCGCGCACGAAGTCATCAAGGAAATCCGCGCGCGGCTTGGTTTTTTGAAAAATGTCGGTCTCGGCTACCTCACCCTCGACCGCGAGAGCAGCACGCTCTCCGGCGGCGAGGCGCAGCGCATCCGGCTCGCCACGCAAATCGGCGCGGGCCTCGTCGGCGTGCTTTACATTCTGGACGAGCCGAGCATCGGTCTGCATCAGCGTGACAATAAACGCCTGCTGGCCACGCTCAAGGGCCTGCGCGACCTCGGCAACACCGTGCTCGTCGTCGAGCACGACGCCGAAACGATCCGCAACGCGGATTACATCATTGACCTCGGTCCGGGCGCGGGCGTTCACGGCGGTGAACTGGTGGCGGCGGGCACGTTGCCGGAAATTTTGAAAAATCCGAATTCGCTCACGGCGAAATATCTCACCGGTGAACTGACGATTCCCATCCCAAAAAAGCGCCTGGCGCCGTCGGAGGAACGCGGCTGGCTGGAGGTGCTCGGCGCGCGCGAAAACAATTTGCAGAACATTGACGCGCGCATTCCGCTCGGCACGTTCACGTGCGTCACCGGCGTGAGCGGCTCGGGCAAGAGCACACTCGTGGACGACATCCTGCGCCGCGCATTGTTCCGCAAATTTTACGGTTCAAAGGAACAGCCCGGCGCGCACCGGACGCTGCGCGGGTTTGAAAACCTTGACAAGGTCATCGTGATTGACCAGTCGCCGATTGGCCGCACGCCCCGAAGCAACCCCGCCACTTATACCGGCATGTTCAATGCCATCCGCGATTTATTTGCGCGGCTGCCAGCCGCAAAGATTCGCGGCTACGTGCCGGGACGATTCAGCTTCAACGTCAAGGGCGGCCGCTGCGAAAAGTGCGAAGGCGACGGCGTGCTCAAAATTGAGATGAATTTTCTGCCGCCGGTTTATGTGACATGCGAGGCGTGCGGCGGCAAACGTTACAATCGCGAGACGCTGGAAATCACCTACAAAGGCAAAAACATCGCGGACGTGCTGGCCATGACGGTGGACGAAGCGGTGGATTTCTTCCGCGTCGTGCCGCAAATTTACAGACCGCTGCTGACGCTGGCGGAGGTGGGCCTCGGCTACATCGGTTTGGGGCAGGCGGCGACGACGTTGAGCGGCGGCGAGGCGCAACGGGTGAAGCTCGCAACGGAACTGAGCCGCAAGGCGACCGGTCGCACGCTTTATATTTTGGACGAGCCGACGACAGGTCTGCATTTCCATGACGTGGCGAAATTGCTGGAAGTCCTTTTCAAATTGCGCAATGCGGGCAACACACTCGTCGTCATCGAGCACAACCTCGAGGTGATCAAAACAGCGGATTGGATTATTGACCTCGGCCCGGAGGGTGGGGATGCTGGTGGTCACATTGTCGCGCAAGGGCCGCCGGAAGAGGTGGCTCGCTGCGCCGAAAGTTTTACCGGGCAGTATTTAGGCCGCGTTCTACAGCCGTCGGTGAATTGACCTTTTATGAAAATAGCGTTGTTCGGTTTCACTGGAATAAAACCAGGCAAACACAACCTCAAAGATTCGCGTCTTGACCAGGCCGACAAGCTGGTCGAGGCGCAGAAAAAGACCCGCGCGCAAGTGGACGTGGTGGGCGAGGACCAACTGATCGACGCCGACGCGATCCTTGTGTCGGTGGAGGGCAGGGCGGATTTGATTTTGAAGGACCTGGAATTTGTGGAAACGCGCCTGGGCCGCGATCCGCAGGAAGCCGAACGTCAGGCGCTGGAAAAAATAAAGATGTTCCTCGAACAGGAGAAATTCGTTTTCAATTCAGGCTTGGAACCGGTCGATCTTCAAGCCGTCGCCGCGCACAACTTTTTCACCGCCAAGCCGGTTGTGTTGGCCGGACCGCCGGAGTTGGAAAATCCCGACGCCCTCCTGTTGCGGGCATTTCGGGATGGCGGCTACATCTGCTTTCTGACCGTCGGCGGCAAGGAGAACCGCGCCTGGCCGATTCGGAAGGGTCTGACAGCCTGGGAAGCCGGCGGCACCATTCACACGGACATCCAAAAAGGTTTCATCCGCGCGGAAATCATCAGCTTTGCAGATTTCATCGAGGCGGGCGGCGAAACGCAGGCCAAGCGCGCCGGCAAAATGCGGCTGGAGACGAAACAATACGTGATGCAGGACTACGACATCACAAACTTCCGGTTCAACAAGTAGGTGTCCGCAGCTCCATTGCCGGATTGCGAATTGGAAAGTGGCTGCTGCAGCCAGATGCAAAATCACCATGCATGCCACTGGCTTAACAAGCCGGTTTTTACAATGTTTCGACTGGGTTAAGGCATTATTGTTGCAGACTTGGGTGGGATAACGATTGCTTATTCGTGGGATTCGGGATTTTTTCGGTGGAATGGTTCAAATCTGTTGTTCTAAATGGGCGGCGCACCCCACCATTGATGGCTATGCTTAATCCAAGAGTGCCGGCAAATTTTGCCATGTCAGTGCTCAATGCGCCGCCCGTAACCATGAACTGAAAGAAGCAAACCACGAATTCAGCAAAAAGGAAGATATTGATGGTTTGCAGCGAGGAATCGCCATATCGGAAGTTGCAATACATCACCCGCAGGCCGGCCACCAAAAACCAGAGAACGGCAATGCCCCCCCAAATGCCGAATGGGATGAGGACTGAAAGGGGGCCGTTGTGGTAATCGTAGGAGAGCGCAAGGGGGTCTTGACTTGGGTCAAACTGGCTGGTGACTAGGCCCAGAGGCGTGCCCATCATCTCGTTGTATTCCTCCGGTGAGATGGCAAAGCCTTTACCCAACAGCAAGTGCGGGGGGATTTGCGGCAACAGCGCTTTCCACATATTAACGCGCCAGTCCAAAGAGTCTTGCGCTGCACGCTTCACCGCGGGGTCCAAGTGCAGGGGTAAAATAGCCAGCGTTCGTTGAAAGGTAAACGGCAGCTTGGACGCCAAAGGAACCAAGGCCACCGCCATCAGGGTTCCGGCAAACAGAAAGACCAAAAACAGCTTTGTCCGGTGCAATCCTTCCAAGAAAAACTGGAACATAAAAGTCATCCCGACGAAAATAAGCTGGTAGCGGAATCCGCCCAAAAAAATCAATGAGAAGGACAAAAAGAATATGAACGGCCGCCACAGTTTGCCTGTTAGGAAAATTCCGCGAATGCCGTATCTGGCCATCAGAAAGCACCAAATTGCGGCTCCCGCCAAGGCAAAACCTCCCAAGCGGGTCTCTCCGATCTCAAACTCATTGAAAGAATTGAGGGTGGGCTGGAAAAACCAGAAGATAAAATGAGACCACGAGGGTGCTATTGAAAATAAATCTCCGATAAAGTTCAACATACCGCCCAGAAAAAACAGCGCCACGTATAATTTAGCCCGCTCGAGCGGGATGCGTCGGGATGTCAATGCAAAATAGCTCAAAATGCCGGCCAGCAAATAAATATATTTTTTGCCCCCGTAAATATCTGAGCCAAACACACGCAAGCCAAAGCCGCCCGTCAGCTTGGCGGTCATGAGCACCACCCCGACCAGGCAAAGCAACGGCCAGGTTATTTGGGGCACGCGGATGAAATGCATCTCGCTGTTTAAAGTCCGCTCCAGCACTGATATGCCCAGGCTCAGCGCAACCATCACGAGCCACAAAGTGGGCCCTCCTTTTATGAAAAACATGGATGCGCCCAAGTTCCAGCTTAACAACAGCAACGGATAATGCCAGCGGAGAAGCAGAGGAGAAACCAATAGCAGTGCCAGAATGCCGAAAATTCCAAGGGTTGAATAGTCCATCGGATTGGTCAGCAAATAACCGACGATGACGGCCAACGGCACGCATATCGCGTAGATAATCAGCGACCTTAAAACGGCGGCATTGTTTGGACTATTCATTTACTGACAAATGACAACGAATCTGGCAGTGTAACCGCGTTTGTTTGACAATGTTCAAGGTGTTCCAATTCATAGACCGGCTGCAACCACAATTCCAGTCCATTTGTTTCAGACCATGAAAATTCTGCTCGATCATCCTCTGCTGTTTGGCTGGCGCATGGTGAACAGCGAGTTCAAATCGAGCAACCCCGAACTGCGTTACCAGCCATCGGTATCGAGGTCGAACCCGTCCGCTGGTGGCAGGACCGGCAGGGAGGCAATCAGGTCCGCTGCTTCGGCGCCGTGCGGAACGTTTGACTCTTATAAGCACTCGCCACAAAATTTCCGGTGGTCATGACTTCCCGGCCAGACCGGCAATGGTTTCCACTCTCGATCCGCCTGCGAAATAGTCGTCTGGGTTGCGCCGTGCCTGGATTGTGACGTTGCGATGCAACCACAGCGGATAATTTTACGATGAGACAGCGAGCAACTCCCGGTAAATTTCCACGTGCCGGCTCGCAATGCTTTTGGGGTGATAGCGTTCCCGGATGAGGGCGGCTGTGCCGATGGAACGGAGATGTCCCCTTGTAATCCAGCGGGCGATGGCGGCCGTCAACGCCGGCCAATCGTCCTTCGCGAAAAGTTCCGCGCCGGGAATGTCCTGCGCAATGTCCACAATGCCCCCCAACCGCGCACCGAAAAACTTCAAGTCCCGCCCCAACCCCTCCAGCACGACCATGCCGAAGGCCTCTTCGGCGGGGAAATGCACCATGGCTGCCGCCGAATCATAGTAATGAAGCAATTCGTTGTCGGCTGGCGTGCCTAAAAAGCGTGCGTATCCTGCTTCCTCCATCGGTTTGATCCGCTTTAGAAACGCCGTTGTATAAGAAGCACCCGTCGGGTGAGTGTAGCCAATGAAGTGAAATTCAAATCTTAATCCCTGCCGATGGAGCGCCTCGGCCACATCCAACAATTCCAACTGGCGTTTCCGCGGAGAGATGACCCCCACGTTCAGTAGAATACAAGGACGCGGACCGGCGTTCGGGGCAGGATTCAGAAAGGCCTGCCGGAGAGGATGCGGCATAAGCCAGGTTCTCCGGGCGCGGGACCGGACCAGTTCCTCGGTGTAGGACGAATTGCAAAACACGCCCATGGTGCGGGACAGGATGAAGTTTTCAAGCCGTGCTGTCAGCCAAAGATAGCTGCCGATTCGCGTCCGGGCCATCCGCGCCAGTTCAGCCATGTTTCCTTGAATGGTCACGACGTTGGGAAAGCCTGAAAGCACGGCGCTGATCGCGCATTCCCGCTCCGTTCCGATTCCCTGCACAATGTCCGGTTTGATTTCTGCAAGTTTTTTTCGCGTGGCGCGGATGCAACCCTGGTAGCACGTGCGCAGCCAGCCGATTTTCGGAACGTGCAACCCGTGATACCAAATGTTCCCAGCCAGTTTTTCCGGCGACCGCATGGGTTGTTGGATGCAGGAGACGATATGCACTTCCACTTCAGGCAGGGACGCAAAACCTTCGAACAAGGAAGCATTGCCTGCTGGAAAACGAGGTGTCACCTCAGCATAGCTGCGATAGTTCTCACGGAGGTCCATGACCAAAAAGGCGATCTTCATTTCGTTGCACAGCTATCAGATTGCATCTTGGTGTGCAAGCGCTGCCCATGCGAAGAAGCTCACAAATCCAGGATGCATTCACCAACGAACATTTCACCAACAAACCCATTGGGCAGATTATGTTTCACAAGACCGTTTGATGATGTAAAACTCGCGTTCAGTGAACGCGCTAAACAAAATCACTCTTTACTTGCAAGCGGCCGCCGCACTTCGATCACCGCACTGGCTTGGACTTCCTTTGATTCCCAAATCACTTTGTCCCGCCATTCCTTACTCAAGAAACGCATACAACTCATTCATTATTTGGATCAAGCGGCTTGATCTGCCTTCTGCCAGGATGATTGTGGATGTCGGCGCAAATCACGGCGATTTCGCGAATGCGGCAAGTACTTGTTTCCCGGAGGCGGAAGTCGTGGTGGTAGAACCCCTGCCAAAGATGCAGCTCTGTCTGGAGCAAATCATTCGTGCCTGCCGGAAAAAATGGCGTCTGCTGCCATGCGCCCTTGGAGCGAAACGCGGACGCCTCCCGCTCTTTGTGGATGAAGGTCACGATGACATTGCCAGCTTGGCGGGATTCAGTGAGGAGTACTTGAAAGTAAATCCCCGCGCCCAGCCAGCTCAGGAAATGCTTTGCGAGGTAAAGACCCTGGACGAAGTCGCCTTGGAAATGGGCCTGGAACACATCGACCTTCTGAAAATTGATGTAGAGGGTTTTGAATTCGAGGTACTTAAAGGAGCCAGCCAAGTTCTGAAAAAAACCACTGCGGTCATTGTCGAGGTTTCACTCGTCAGAAAAATTGGAACGTCGAATTCGCTGGTGGACATGCTTGACCTTCTTGCCCGGCATGGTTTCCACGTGGTGAACATCATTCCTTCGCTCTTTGACACCAATGAACCATGGAAGCCTTGCGAGTTCAACATTCTCGCCCGGCGGGAAATATAATCGTTCTGAACGGCTCATCGGTCCGTTTGCTTGGACACGCCCACGTTTCGGCGCGACGGCGCCATGATTCTGGACAATGATTTTTATCATCCCATCGAAAATTCCGGCTGGAGAAGCGCCCCGGCGCATCTGGCCAGACCGGTGATGTTTTTATCCGAAATCCACAGCCTAGCCAGCGCGTTTCTGGCCTCGAATGCCTTGGCGGTAATGTGCCAAATGCCAGCCACCGCAGGTGGCCAGCAGGATTTGAGGTGGATTTTTTGGCAGGCATTTTACCATCCAATCACATTCAACAGGCGCTTCAAGCGGAGTACGCTGGCTCCCAGCGAATAACGCTCACACACCGCTGACGGGTTGAGCCTCTGCCTGACGGTGGGGAAATGTTCGATGACCTCTCTCATGGCGGCGGCCAGCGCCTCCGGAGCTTCGCCCTCGTAGTAGAAACAGGCATTGCCGCAAATTTGTTCCACGCAGCTGCCCTTGCTGCTGATGACCAGCAGTCCGGCGGAGAGATAGGTGAAAACTTTTGAGGGGAAAGTCACGTTGGAGATTGGATCCGAAATTCTTTGGCAATTCAGCCCGACATGATTTGAGCCGAGCAATCGTTCAAAAACTTCCGGCGGCATCGTTGGACGATACTCCACCCGGTCCCGCCATCGTGGGTCTTGTGCCCGGGGAATCACTTGTTCTTCCAACGGTCCCTGTCCGGCGATAATCAGGTGCCAGTCTCGCTCCGGCAAATGATCGAGCGCTTCGAGCAGCAAATCAATGCCGTGGCTGTAAGCCAGTGCTCCGGCATATAAAAAACGCACTTCTCCGTCCGGCGCCGCCGGCCCTGGGGGCAGCTCATCCGGCACAAATCCTGGCACCAGTTCCTTGGGCATGGCATCCGGCAGACGGTTCCCGAGTGATGGATTCGACAACAACACGCCGCTCAAAAGCGAACGCCCCAACGTTTCCGCCAGCCAGCTCAAAATGCGGGGCCACGAATGATCAATCGCGTGCCTTCCGTCCAGATAAATCAGAACGAATTTCACCCGGCGAAAAAAAACAAGCAAGCGGGCGGCGACAATGGAAATGAATGCATAATTGTCAATCACCACCAGATCGCCGGAACGAACGTGGCGCAGGACGTGGCGGGCGTAAAAAAACCATGAAAGCGGGATGCGCAACCTGGGAATGTCCCAGTTGCAGCAGAACAATTGGCGGTGGGTGGCAAACTTCGTTTCCACCGGCGGCAGCCACTTTCCGGTGCGCCTTTCCTTCGCCTTGGGGGGAGAGGAAAGCACGATCAACTCCCGGCCTGAAGCCATTTCCAAGCACCGCAAAACGTCCCGCCGGTATGGGACCGTCAGACATCGCTCCACTTTTTCGCCGCGCAGGTCGTGATAGTGCTGGTCAAAAATGTCGCTCAGGCAAACGATTTTCGGACAAGGTCTTTCTTCCATTGAACAAACTCGGATTGCGTTTGACTGGCAGAAACACAACACGATTAGTCACCTGGAGTCGAGCGCAATCCTCGAAGCCAATATAATAACGGTCGTGACGTATTCCAAGCTTTACAACGAAAGCGAAGCACTTACATTCATACCCTCAATTCAACCACAACTTTCGGAATACGTTGACCACCTTATGACAAACGATTTTGAAACACGTCTGGCTGCACTGGATGCCACCCTGTTTCAGCACGTCTTCAGCCAGATGCCCGGTTTTGTCTGTCCGTGGTCGAGCCGGATGGCTGCATTGCGTTTCATGATGCCAATCTGATTTATGGTGCACTGGACACGTTCATCAAGGAACTGAACCAAAGCGGCCGATCTTTCCGCCCTTATGTCCTGCTGGAGACGATTTTTGTGGTTGACTTGGGGGCGGCCAACTACGGCGAAGTGGAACCGGTAAACCTGCGCCGGGCCGTCAACTACAAGGCCTATTGGGGGAGCATGATACGCAACAAATGGGATTGTTACAACTATCATATCCCGGCGGCCTACCGGTTTCTGCGAAAAATCCACCATTTGTTCCCCCGGTTCTGAACCGGGGTGTTTGGCCGGTCCCGGAATTCAATGCCTTCAAACACTTGTTGAAACAAACAGGCGGGAATGACAACTCACGATTCGGCGACGGGCGGCCGGCCAAAAATCTTTGCGAGCAGACGGCCGGCCTTTGCCGGGGCGCGCTTTTGAAACTCCGCCTGAAGATCAGCGGGCACCCCGAAACGCAGCAGCACGAACAAACCCAGTGTTGCCGCCAAACCGACGGCGATCGCAAGCCGCGGCAACGGCTTCAGCCCGCCGGTTGCCCACCAGCACAACAGGGCCGGCGGCGCAAAACAGAGCAACACGATGCCGGCGTGCTTCATCCAACGAAAGATCACCTCACCCAACGGAAAACCAAGATAACAGCTGGCCCGCCAGGCGCCATACGCCCCGGTGAACGTGGCGTCACAGAAAATAGAGCACGCAATCAGCGCCGGCAGGCCGCCACCGGGCACCGTCAAAACGGCGAGCACAACATAGACCGCGCCTTCAATGAAAAAAACGAAACGCATGAAACCGATCCGCTTGGTCGTCATGATCAGGCTGCTGTGACAGGCTTGCACGGAATTGACGACCAACCAGGCGCCCAGCAGCAAATCATTCAGCGGCGGCCAGAAGATCCGCCCGGAAGTCCAGACCGTGACAAACACGCTGTTGCACAGGGCAAAACTCACGCCCATGAACACGCTCAAGCTTGCGACGAGGACAACCAGGCTGCGATAGCGCTCCCGGAGCCGCGTCCGTTCGCCACGGACCATCATCTCGGAAAACGCGCTCAGCGGCGAGAACTCCACGCGCCCCATCGCCTGGAGGAGCAGGTTGAAGGTCCTGGTGGCTACGTTCCACACCGTCGCATTTTCCAGACCCAGCAGGCGCGTGATAATCATCGTCTGACTGCCTAAAATCACCTGCGTGCCCACCGAAATCAGAAAGAGGTCGCGACCGTAGTTGAAAATTTCCTTGAACCGGGGCCACGAAGTGGTTCCCCAGCCGCCACGCCGCGGGAAGAACCCCCACATTTCACAGGCAATCCACTGAATGGCGGCATTGACCAGCGTTGAGCAAAGCATGGCCCACACCAGGCTGAACACACCGAATCCAAAGTAAAAGAAAACCCACAGCGCTGCAAAGTTCACCAAGGGGGCCACCGTTCCGGCGTAGTTCGCGAGGTCCATCCGCTGATGCGCGGTGAGCAGGTGGCCAAAAATGCGCACCGCATAGCCCAGCGCCACGATGCCGCATTGCAGGTCCATCAATTGGATGAATTCCGGCCGCAGGTTTGCCGGTATTGCCATTAACTGCGCAAACGCATTGGCGAAAATCAGCCCGGCGGTGAAAACGATCAGTCCCTGGGTCAGCAAGACCAGCCACCCCGTCTTGATCAGGCTGCCATAGTGTCCGCCGTCACGGTCATCCTTGAAATCAATCAATAAACGTGCGATCGAACCCGACATCCCCATGTCAACGAGATTCAGGTAGCCGACCAGCGTCATCATTAACGCCCAAAGGGCAAATTGCTCATTGCTGAGGTAATGCAGCGCCACCGGCACGGAAGCCAGTCCGCTAACCGCGGTCACCGCCAGCATCACGTAGCCTGAAGCCACACCATGAATCGCGCGTCGGAACCGGGACATATTTCACATTTTCTGAAAACAGCCGCAAAACAAACGGTCCCGTGTTTTGTTGGGAAGGCTTATTGTATCCGTGTCGGCGACGGTATTCGCGGCTGAAAGTTTACTCGTTTCCATGCGGGTTGTGCAGGGCCATACTCTTTGAGGCTGGCCGGTCTGTAAACGCCAAATTTGTTTTCCGGTCACCACCAGCTTTCTCAAGTCGAAATTGAACCGGACATGAATACCCCATCCAGCAGAAATTGGATGGATTTTCAACCATGTCGTTCAATCATGCGAATGAATGACGCAAAAACGCCTGGACCATAAAAAATGCCCCACAATGGGCTTGCCCTGTTTGGTTTGTGCTTCTGTACGGCAGTTTGAATCCGGGGCATTTAACTTGAATGTGCTTGCAGTCCAATGCCGCTCTGTTTCCCTTCCGCAACCGCCTTTGGCGGCAAGGAAAAACAGGCATTGGGTCATTGGTTCCGGGCCGGCGGACGCGTGTTTCCCGGCTCACTGCAATTGGACCAGATACCAGTCGAGCGCGCCCCGCGACGCGCGCAGGTTGAGCGGAATTTTTTGGACGACCCGGGCGTTCATTTGTTTGAGCCAGTCATCCAGCGAACATTTAAACCAAGGCGCCAATAATTCCTCGCGTACCAAAATGTATTCCACCCCTCCCTGTTTCAAATCCGCCGGCGTGTCCTGCGGGCAAACGTGCTCGATGCGGCGCGAGCCAAATGGCCGCCAGAGCGAAGTTTCCGGGTCATCGAACGTGACCACTCCCAAAACTTTCAGGCCCGGAGGCAGCACGGCGCGAGCGGGCGCAAAACCGTCGTCCCGGCCGCGATAAACGGAATAAACCTCCCGCATGCGCGCCAGCAGGCGTGAATCCGGCTGGCGCGCCTGAAGTTTTTCCACAAGGGTCAGCGCCGGAAACAAGGACCGGGCCGGGGAGAGCACCAGTAATCCTGCGGCCATGATGAAAACGGCAAACGCCGAAATCTTCCACCAGCGCCGTGTCACCACCCATTCGTGTCCGGCGCACACCAGCACCGGCGGCAACAGGAAGGCATAATAGGCGATAACCAGACGGCTGGTGACACCCATGTGGGATTGGGACAGCAGCGCAACCAGCGAAACAATGGGTGCAAGCCGCACGCACGTTTGCCACATCAAGCCACGGTTCCTTTGGCGGGTATCACCCGGATGGTTTCGCCCCGCGAACATCGCAGCCACCATGCTGGCCAGCAGCAAAGCGCAAACGCCAAAGCCGAGTCCCGAGCTTTCCTCCATTTGCATTTCAGGCAGTCGCAATTTGCTATCAGGCCACAGGATGGTTTGTTGCAGCCGCTCGCCCAGCCCCGCCGGCATCACCCGGTCCGCGAATTGATTCCATTGGCCGGCCAGCGGGAAAACCGGCGGCACAAAATTTTCAATGGCCAGCAACACCGTATTTGCCCCCGCCTGAAATACCGGGTCGTTTCTGAGTCCGCTGGTTTCCAGCACCAGACCGGACCAGTCGCCGCAATATTTGAAGTTCATAACCATGGTGGGCAGCGCCGAAGCCAGCAGCGCCCAAGCGCCGACGGCCAGAACCATCAACGTCCGGCGGCGCATCATCCATCCCAGCGAAGGGAGGATGGCCACCGCCCAAGGCAGCAGCAGCGGGAGGTTGTTCATCTTGACGCTGGTCATCACCGCCGCTGCCAGCAGTGACGCGAAAAAATCACGCGGCAGCCTGGAACGGTTTGCCCGCAGCGCAAAGTCCACCGCCGCCAGCGCAAAAGTCGCGCCAAAAAGATCGTTGCCAATGCTCCCGGCCTGCAACAAAAAGCCGTAGCCGGTCGGCACAATCCACATCCAATACCACGCCACGCGCCGCCGCACACCGAGCCGCGTGAACACACTGAACACCAGTCCCGGCAGCAGCAGAAACGAAATGAAGTTGATGAGAAACAACCACCGGTCGGTTCTTAGCAACGCAATGACTGGCGCGGAAACCCATTCGATGCCGCATGAACGCGTGTTGATGCGCGGGAAAACAGTGTGAATCCAATGCCATTGGCCCGCGGCCAGCCAATGCAGCACGCGCGGAGTACGATAGGCCAGCGCGTCGTAATTGGTCGGTGCGTAGAGTACGCCGCCCAGAATGGCCAAGCCGGCCAGAATCAAAAACGCCAGCGGGAACGGCCGCCGGAAACGGCGGCGGAATTTCCGCCAACGCACATGCGGCAGAATTTGCGCGGAAGTTCTTTTCCGCCAGACGCACAGGGCGATGAACCAAATCAGCAGCGCAACGGCGTAGCCGCCGGCGTTCAGTTCGTGAATTGCGGAAAGCGCCCAGCCCGCGCAATTGAGATATGCGCAAAACCACACCCAAATCACAACTGCCGTTGGCATGAGTCAAATCTCCACCACCTGTTTGTATTCCGGCACGATAACTTCGGCTTTTGGCTTCATTTTGCGGAGTGTTTCAGCGTGGGCAAGGCATTGCGATTCTTCGCCGTGAATGCAGCAGATTTTTTTGATGTCGCCGGAGATTCTTTCGACGTAACGCTTTAATTCATTTTTGTCCGCATGGCCGGAGTAGGTGTCCAGCGAAACGATTTTGGCGCGCACCGCTTGCGGTTCGCCAAAAATGTTCACCGGGTTCTGCCCAGCCACGATTTGCGCGCCGAGCGTGTGTTCCGCGCAATAGCCGATGAACAAAATCAGATTGTTTGGGTCGCTAATGTGGTTCTTGAGATGGTGGCGGATGCGCCCGGCTTCGCACATGCCCGACGCGCTGATGATGATGGCGGGTTCCTTCAAATCATTCAGCTTCATCGAATTTGCGACCTCGCGGATGTAAGTCAGGTTTTCCATGCCGAACGGATTTGCCTTTTCGTGCAGGAATTTGTTGATCGTGTCGTTGAAACATTCCGGGTGCAGACGGTAAATCTCCGTGGCGTTCACGCTCAACGGGCTGTCCACAAAAATCGGCACGCGCGGCAATTTTCCGGCGAGCGTGAGCTGGTGAAGCACATAAACAATTTGCTGCGTGCGCCCGACGGAAAACGCCGGGATGATGACCTTGCCGTTTTGTTTCAAGGTTTCAAGCACGAGCCGGCCAACAGTTTCGTCGGCGTCCGTGCGGGGGGAATGTTCGCGCCCTCCGTAAGTGGATTCGATTTGCAAATAGTCCACGTTTTCCACCGGCTCCGGGTCGCGCAAAATTTCGTCGTTACCGCGGCCCACGTCGCCACTGAACAAATAACGGAATTGCCGCCCGCCCTCACGCACGTCCAGCACGACCTGCGCCGAACCAAGAATGTGCCCGGCGTCATGGAACGTGACAATCACGCCATCCACGACCTGAAACGGACGCTCATAGCCGACAGCGACGAATTGATGCAATGTTTTCTCGGCGTCGGCGATGATGTATAGCGGTTCGACCGGCGGCAGATGTTTTTTCGCGCGCTGTTTCGAGACGAATGCGGCGTCGTCCATCTGGATATGCGCGGAATCCACGAGCATGATGCTGCAAAGGTCGCGCGTGGCGAAGGTGCAATGGATGTTGCCGATGTAGCCTTGCTTGACGAGGTTCGGCAGGTTGCCCGCGTGATCCATGTGCGCGTGACTCAACACCACCGCATCAATCCGCTTCGGGTCGAAGGGAAAGCAACAATTGCGCTGGATGGATTCCTCGCGGTGGCCCTGGAACAGGCCGCATTCGAGCAACAGCCGTTTGCCGTTGATCTCGAACAGATACATCGAGCCGGTGGTCGTGCGTGCCGCGCCGAAGAACTGGATTCGCATGGCGCAAAGATGCCGCACTTCCGGTGAAAGTCGAGAGATGAAGAAACGCGGTTGTGTCCTAATTTGCCTCCGGAGCGCGGGCTTCAGCCCGCTTCGGCACACAAATGGCAAGGGACAATGAAGCGGCATAAATGCCGCGCTCCTCAAATTAGGACATCACCAGAAACGCGCTCCCCTCCCCGCCAGGCAGAAAGAGGGTGTCCGCAGGACGGGTGGAGGAAAACACTTCGTGGCCTTCGCGCAAAATCAATTTTTTACGCTGCGAGAACGCACTGGACATCCCCCGCCGATTCGTTAAACTTGCCGGACTCGTTATGAAATACGAAACAACAAATACGGTTTTAACTTTTATTCTGGGTGCGCTCGTGCTCTTGGGCGTGATTTTTGCGCTGAAAACGATTAATCACACACGCGAACTGCGTTCGCTTACGAGTCAGGCCGTGGTTGCAAACACGATACTTATTCGTGAGCAGGCCTTTTTCAACGATTGCCTCGATTATGGCAAGACGCATCCAGACATCAATCGCATCCTTCAACCCTTTGAGGCAAAATCCGCCACCCATTGATTGCCATGAATAAAACTGAAATGGATCCCACTCCATCGGCCGAACTGACGGATCAAATCACGGCATTGCGTCGCCAAATGCTCACGCTGCTGCTGGCGCTCATCGTCGTCAGCGGCACGCTCGCGGTTTATTTGTGGTATCAATCCCGCATCACCGGAAAGGAAATTAATGATGTCGTCCGACCGCAGGCGATACAGATTGTGCAAATGTACAAACAAAGAAGTTCCGTCATGGAAAAACTTGTCCCGCAACTCGTTGCTTACGGGCAGACGCATCCGGACTTCCAGCCCATCCTAAAAAAATACAGAATCCCGTTGACCAATTCCGTCGCCCCCAATCCGGTGGTTAAGAAGTAGCTGTTTGTAATTTCGCGCCGCAATTCGGGCAGAAATTGGATTGCGGCGGACAGCTTTTTCCGCAGCCGGAACAAGCCGTGTGCGCCTCTTTGTGCTGTTTATGAATCATGAGATTCCGGATATACGGAATCCATGTGAAGATGTAGGCAAAGATAAACACGGAATCCTGCTGATGCAGTGAATAGGTCAGCAACAAGAGGGAACCCGTCAGGCTCAGCCACCAAAATGCTGTCGGCACGACAACGCGTTTTTTCTTTTCGGTGGCATACCATTGAACGAAAAAGCGTGTGAAGAAGACAAAATTGCCCAGCCAACCGATGACCTTCCAGACGCTCCATGCCACGCCAAACAATTCGCCGTTGTGCCAGATCAGATTAATCAGCCAGTCCATAACGACCACAGCTTAAACCCGCGCGCCAAAATCGAAAGCGCAAACTCCGTGTCTTGGCGTACTGGCGGTTAAAACAGATCAGCCGCCCGCGACAATCTTTACGATTTCCAGCCGGTCGCCGGTATTCAACTGCCGCCGGGAAAATTCCGACGGCGCGACCGCCTCGCCATTGTGCTCCACAACCACGCTGCGCGGCAGCAGTTGTTGCGCGACCAGAAATTCCTCAATCGAGCATGGCAGCTTTGCTTCGACTGGCTTTCCGTTGGCGGTGACAAACGCTGTATTCACAATTCAAACTTCGCACTTCAAGCGGTAAGCGCCACATCCCAATCCTTCCACACCGGCTCGTAACCGAGGCGGCGGATCAAGTCCGCCACTTCCTGCGGCGGGCGCTCGTCGGCGATGTCAAATTGCCCGGTCGCGTGCCGGACGTTTCCGCTGGGCGCCCATTCACTCGCGCCTTCGCTGCTCATTCGCAGCTTCGGCGACACAGGCGCGCCGGGTTCCACAATTCGTCCACGCACGGTTTGATGCAATTTTTCCCTGCCCGCGCCGGTGTAACCGCCCGGTTCGGTGTGGCTGCCCGCGCTCATCAGCGTGATGCCCAGCGGAATCAATCCATCGCGCAGTTTCGCCGGTTCGCGCGTCGAAAGCACCAATCCCACGTCTGGAAACAGGATGCGAAATGCGCAAACCAGTTGCGCCAGGTCACGATCACTCATGCGCGTGAGCGGCTGAAATTCCCCGGCGCACGGGCGCAGTCGCGGCAGCGAAATGGTCAGCGCCGCTTTCCAGCAATTCCGCAGCAAATAATCCGCGTGCGCCGCAGCGCAAATCGCCTCGTAACGCCAGTCCGCCAATCCGTAAAGCGGGCTGATGCCGAGCCGCCGAAAACCGGCGGCATAGGCGCGTTCGGGCGTTTCAAGCCGCCAGTCAAAATTCCGTTTCGGGCCGGCGGTGTGCATTTCCGCGTAAACGCCGCGGTCGTAGGTCTCCTGATAAACCACCAGGCCGTCCGCGCCCGCCGTCACGAGCGGACGATAATCCGCCGTTTCCAGTGGTCCGACTTCGAGCGAAATGCCCGGCCAGTCGAAATGTAACGCGGCGATGCAGTCGCGCAGATAATTGTTGGAAACAAATTTCGGATGTTCGCCCGCAACGAGCAGGATGTTGCGAAAACCCCGTTCGCGCAGCACATCCGCCTCCTGTTTCACTTCGTCGAGCGAGAGCGTCACGCGCAGGATGGGGTTGTCGCGCGAAAAGCCGCAGTATTGGCAATTACTGACGCACTCGTTGGAAAGATACAGCGGCGCGAAGAGGCGAATGACCTTGCCGAAACGCTGCTGCGTCAATTGATGCGACCGCCGCGCAAGTGTTTCAAGAAATTCCGAAGCCGCCGGGGAAATCAAATGCGCGAAATCCGTCAGTGACAATTTCGATTTTGCCAGACTTTTGTGGACGGAATCGGCGTGGGCGTCGAGTGACCGCCGCAAGAAAGTTTGCACGGGCAGTGAATTGAATTCAGCGATAAAACTCACGGCTCAAACGTAACAAACCGATGGGCAAAGTCGAGTGAACGAAGTGGGGGACAACGTATCTTTTTTATAGATAGTGGCAGGCAATGGCGATTTTTGGCAGTGTCCAGGAATGTTACACCATACGTCAAAGCCGGACATACTGGTTGCCATTGCCAAAAAATACGGGGGAAAGCCGTAAAATTGCCGACAGCAACTCAAAAACGGAGCTGGCGCTTATGTTTTGCTTTGTGGCATTGGGGTTGCTACCTCTTAACAGTGCGGTTGCAGCAGGCAATAAGTGAACAAGGCTGAAATCATAAATAAACCCGCCTGCTGCGCGGTTCACGCCGCGAAAGAAAAGAAAGAGAAGTAGTATTATGAAAACAAAAACCTCCCGCAAAGCGGGTTTCACACTGGTGGAAATCATGATTGTGGTGGCCATCATCGGCCTCCTGGCCGCAATCGCGATTCCCAACTTCGTCAGGGCCAGGTCCACTGCACAAATGAATGCTTGCATCAACAATCTTCGTCAGATTGACAGTGCCAAGCAACAGTGGGCCTTGGAAAAAGGAAAAGCGAGCACGGATACACCTCTTGACGGTGAAGTTGCCGCTTACATTGGTCGTGCCGGCACTTTGCTCAGCTTGCCCAGTTGTCCGTTGAGTGGACAACCGGCGGGACAGGCAGGGTTTGACGCCAGCTACACGATCAATCAGTGCGGCACGGCACCGACGTGCAAAATCCAAGGAGTAGGAATTGGGGATCAGAATTATATTCACGTGTTGCCGAACTAAGCGTGTTGGGTTGATAGTGTAAATTCAAAAGGCCTGAAGCCATTGGTTTCAGGCCTTTTTGATTTTGGCGGCCCGGCGATTGAGATTTTGAATGATTATTTTTCTGGCCTATCGAATTAACTTTGGTATTTGGAGGATAATGATGCGCTTGTTGCGTGGTTCGCGCCATGAAGGAAAAGAAGGGGAAATAATGTTATGAAAATAAAAACCTCCCGCAGGGCAGGTTTCACACTGATAGAAGTCATGATCGTGGGGGCCGTTATCGGCCTCCTGGCTGCAATCGCGATTTCCAACTTCGTCAGGGCCCGGGCCACTTCACAAATGAACATCTGCATCAACAATCTGCGCCAGATTGACAGCGCCAAGCAACAATGGGCGTTGCAAAACAATAAGGCGGCAACCGATTTGCCGGAAGCCGCTGATATTGCGCCCTTTTTCGGCCATGGCTCGGGTGGCAGCTTGACCAGCGTCTATTGTCCGCTTGATCCGGCACAGACATTCGCCACCAGCTACACAATCAACGTGTGTAACGTGGCGCCGACGTGCAATATCCAAGGAGCAGGACATGGAGATAGTAATTATCCTCATGCATTGCGGAACTGAACTCGTTGGGTTGGCTGTGTAAATTCAGAAGCCTCGAAGTCTCCCCGGTTTCGGGCATTTTTGATTTTATGCGGCCCGACGGCTGGGGTTTTGAATGGTTATTTTTCTGGCCTGTCGAACCAATTTTGGTATTTGGAGAATACATGGATGCAATTCTGCGGACGGAAAACCTTTGTGTTGAATATCGCACGCGCGGTTTGAGGCTGGAAATCACGCCTGCCTTAAAGGAGTTGAATCTGTCCGTTCGCGCCGGCGAAGCCTTCGGTTTCCTCGGTCCCAATGGCGCCGGCAAGACCACGGCCATCAACGTGTTGCTCGGTTTCATTCCGCCGACGAGCGGCACGGCGTATCTTTTTGGCATTGATGTGCGCCAGCCCATTGCGCGCCAGCGCATTGGTTATCTGCCGGAGATGACGTATTACTATAAATTTCTCACCGCCGAGGAACTGCTGCACTTTTACGCAAAAATTTTCGGCCTACCACGATTGGAAGCGGACAAACGAATTGATGAATTGCTGAAGCTGGTCGAATTGGAACAGGCGCGCAAACATCTCATCAAAACTTATTCCAAGGGGATGCAACAACGCATCGGTCTCGCGCAGGCGCTCATCAACGATCCCGACCTGCTGATTCTGGACGAACCCACCAGCGGTCTTGATCCGCTGGGGCGCATGAAAGTGCGTGAAATCATTCAGCGGCTGAAGAACGAGGGCAAAACCGTTTTCTTTTCGTCTCACGAATTGGGTGAAGTTGAAACGGTTTGCGACCGCGTCGCCATCATCGACCAGGGCAGGTTGAAGGCCGCCGGGCGCGTCAGTGATTTGGTGGCGCAGCATGGGACAAATTTGGAAAAGGTTTTTTTGGACATCATTGGTTACCAACCCCGACAAGCTTGCCGGGATCAACCACAATCCACACCATGAACACCATTTGGGCATTGGCCGGCGTTGTCATCAAAGAGCTTTACCGCCGCAAGGATTTTTATGTGCTGTTTGTTCTCACGGCGGTGATCACCATTGCCGCGGGCATGGTTCATTTTTTCGATGACCCCAAAATAGTGAATTACTTGAAAGCCATTTGCGTATTGCTGATTTCCGTTTCGGCGCTGCTCATCGCCATCGTGACGGCGGCGCGGCAACTTCCTGCCGAACGCGAAAGCCGGACGATTTTTCCGTTGCTGGCCAAGCCGGTCACACGCGCGCAGGTGATTCTTGGAAAATTTTTTGGCTGCTGGCTGGCCTCCGGCATCGCACTGCTGGTTTTTTACTTTTTCTTCGTGGTTGTCATCGGCACACGCGAACAAAGCTGGCCGGTGCTGAATTACCTGCAATCCTTCTGGCTGCAATGGGCGTTGCTGGGCGTGGTGACGGCGATGGTTTTGCTTGGCTCCGTCATTTTTACCGCGCCGTCGTCCAATGTGACGATTTGTTTTATTGTCATCGTCGGCATTTTGTTATTGGGACAGCATTTGAACACCGTCGCGCTGCATCATTCCGAGCCGTTGCGCAGCGTTATTTACACGATTTACTTTTTGATTCCGCACTTGGAATGGTTCGACGTGCGCGACCGGCTGACTTACAACTGGCCGTTGGCGCTTTGGATGGATTGTATGCTGGCCACGCTTTACGCGGCAACGTATGCCGGACTGTTTTTGCTGCTGACCTGGCTGGGTTTCCGGCGCAAAAGTTTGTGAAAATGCAATTGAAAGCTTCGCCCTGCTGGATTTTGATTTTGTTGCTGGCGGTTTGTTTCACACTGGCGACCTCGCTCCGGTTGCGGGTGGCGAAGTGGAACAATCCCGGCCAATCCAACAACGTTTTCAAGTTGCTGTTGGGAGAAGGACGGCGGCTGTTCGCGCATGAATTTTATGTGATGGCCGACGTGTATTTTCACAATGGTTATTACCCGTCCGTCTTTGACAAACAAGAGGGGCAATCGGATGTCCTGGGCGCTGTTCGTGGACAAAGTGATGATGACGAAGATACAACGAACGTTGTTTTTTTTGGAGCGCCAAAAGATTGGATTGACACCTTTGGCTGGAAATTCCGCTTCAACCAGCACACGCATTTGTCCAACGGCAGAGAGCGGGAAATTTTGCCGTGGCTGCAACTTGCGGCGGACATGGATCCGCAAATGGTTCAGACCTACACCGTCGCCGCCTATTGGCTGCGGACCAGCCTTCACAATCCAAAGGAAGCCGAAGCTTTTTTGCGGGAGGGCTTGCGCAACAATCCGGACAATTGCGAAATCCTGTTCGAGTTGGGGCGGCTTTACAACGAAGACTACCATGATGTCAATCGTGCCCGGAACGTTTGGTTGGCGGCTCTGCGATACTGGCGGGCGCAAGGCGATGACGCCAAAAAGGGCGTGGAGAACAAGCGGCTTTACGATGCAATATTGGTAAACCTTGCCCATTTGGAGGAAAACGCCGGGAATTGGCCGCAGGCCATCGAGTATTTGGGAATGGCCAAACAAGTGTCGCCCGACCCGGACGCCATTCAAAAGCGAATTGATGAACTCAAAAAGAAAATGACCGCGAATGCTCCGGCGGCCCATTACTAAATAGCATGGATAACGCGCCGCCGCTGTCCGGACGCCGCGGCGCGGCATCCCTACTTGATCAAACGCGCGATTGCGCTTTGTTTTTTGCGGGTCGCTTTGGTTTAATGGCTGTAATGAAACTTCGTCAGGCAAAAATCGTGAGAAACACCAAAGAAACCCGCATCGCCGTCAGCATCAATCTCGACGGCAAGGGAAAATCTTCGGTTAAAACCGGCATTCCTTTTTTCGATCACATGCTCGCGCTGTTCGCCAAACATGCGGTTGTGGATTTGCGCCTGCGCTGTCGCGGCGATTTGGAAGTGGACGCCCACCACACGATCGAGGATTGCGGCATTGCGCTCGGCCAGGCCTTTGCGTCAGCGCTTGGCGACAAACGCGGCATTCGCCGCTACGGGTGGTTTGCACCACGGCCACCGGGGAAAAAAATGGTGGGCGCACCGCCAGCGGTGGCCTGCGCGGCTCGTGCCGAAGCCTATGTGCCGATGGATGAGTGTCTCGCCCGTTGCGTCATTGATTTTGGCGGACGACCTCATCTGGTCTGGCGCGGGCTGGATGCCTTTTCTCAAAGGCGTCTGGCCAAGTCTGAAAAAAATCAGGATATGTCGAGCGCGTTTCGTTTCGGCCTCGCGCGCGAGTTCTTCCAATCCTTCGCCAACGAAGCCCGCTGCAATTTGCACTTGGAATTGCTTTACGGCGACGAACCGCACCACATCGTCGAGGCGCTGTTCAAAGCGTTTGCGCGCGCCGTGGATGCGGCCTGCCGGCACGATCCGCGCATAGCCGGACAATTGCCGAGCACCAAGGGCAAATTATAAAAAAGGAAACCGCTCCATGTTTTCTCACGGGACGGTTTTGATTTTTGGTAGGGGCGCGTGGCCCGCGCGTTCGCCGGACGGTTGGGATAACCGTCCCTTGTATCTACATTTTTGTTCTTCACGGAAATTCAAAAGTGACCTGCTACTGAAAAATTCTCGACAGGAAATTCTATGAGGCGTACACAATTCGATGAAAATCATGGGAAAACAATGACGCCTAACAAATCTGCCCAACAATTTGCGGAACAAGGATTGAAGTTATGGCGCGATGGCCAGCACAGCCAAGCTCTCAATTGCTACAATCAAGCTATCGTGCTTGCACCCGAAGATGCCATCTTCCTTGTCAATCGGGCAAATTTGCAAATGGAGTTAGGAAATCTTGAGGAAGCAATGCAAGATTTTGAGAGAGCGCAAAAGGTACATCCACAATTGCCGGATTATATGTTTTCTGGATTAAATTTATGGAAATCTATGACGCCTAAAGCCCGACAGGCATGGATCGAAAAACGCAGAAATTCAAAATAAGCAGGTCAATACGCCATACTTGACCAACACACATTGGAGTCCATCGAGGACAAGGAAAACGATCGATCTGAACAATATCGAGAACGATGGTTAACCGCCAAATTATCCCTTTACGGTTCATTTTTAACCTTCTCCGGTCTCACGCTTGCTGCGTCCGCATTGTTCGCGCAGTCATCGAACAACGCCGTCAAATATATCGCTAGCGCAGTTATCTTCCTGACCATGATTTCATCTCCCTTTGTGTTCTTGCAATATCATTGGCTGGTGCGGCTCTACGATAAACTTGGATTTTCGACAGCGTGCTTTAAGAGCGAGCAAGATGTAGAGATATATTTAAAAGACCGAGAAGAAAATCTCCGCGAGTTTGTGAGGCGCAAAAGAACAAGAAAGATCATAGACAAGTTGCTCTATACCATCGCAATCGTTCAGATAATCTTGCTTGGTATCGCAAGTTTACATTTTTAATTCCCCCACAAAGGACAAACTGTGAACAGAAAACGCCCCGCGGTTTCCCACGGGGCGTTTGAGTTTTTCAGATTTTTTTCAAGAATCGGTGTTCTCCACTTCCTGGCCATTCTCGACGTTCACGATTTTGAACTGCTCGGCGTGCATTGCCGGATCGGCGCGGAACGACAGTTTGCCGAAGTAGCGTTTTTCCATCTCGATAAGGTGTTTTTCGTCCTCGGTGCGAAGGCGTTCCAGCACGGTCGGATGCACGACAATGCGCAGTTGAAAGTCCGATTCATCGCGCGTGCGCTTTTTAAGGATTTCCTGAAGCTTGCGCTGAATTTCCACGCTCATCGTCAGGACGCTTTTCACCTTGCCGCGGCCTTTGCAATACGGACAGTCGTCATAAACCGCCGCGTGCACGCTCTCGGTGTGGCGCTGGCGCGTCATTTCCATGAGGCCGAGTTGCGAAATCGGCAGGATATGCGTCTTGGCCTTGTCGCGACGCAGCCCTTCCTTCATGCGCTGATAAACCTGCTGTTGGTCGCGGCGGGATTTCATGTCAATGAAGTCGAGCACGATCAGCCCGCCCATGTTGCGGAGGCGAAGCTGGCGGCAGATTTCCTCGGCGGCCTCGAGGTTCACCTTCCGAATCGTGGCTTCCTGATCGCGATTGCCCTTGTGCCGGCCGGTGTTCACGTCAATCGCCACCAGCGCCTCGGTCTCGTCAACAACAATGTAGCCGCCGCTCTTCAAATGCGCCTGACGCGAGAACGTGTTCGCCAGTTGCTTGGAGATGTTGAATCGATCAAAAACCGGCTGCGCGTCGGCGTATAGTTTCACCTTGTTCGCCGAACGCCTGGAGATTTTTGAAATCATGTCGCGCATCCGGTCGCAAGCCTTTTGATTGTCCACAACGATGCGTTCGACGTCTTCGGTGAGAAAATCACGCACGGTGCGCTCAATCAAATCCGGCTCCTGAAAGATGCATGTTGCCATCGGCTGTGATTTCATGCGTTCCTGCACGCCGCGCCATTCTTCGAGCAGCAACGCGAGGTCGCGCACGAAGTAGCGCTTTTGCTGGCCTTCGCCGGCAGTGCGCATGATGACGCCCATGCCGTCCGGGATGGACAATTCGCGCAGGATTTTTTTGAGCCGTTTGCGTTCCTCCTGATTTTCGATTTTTCGTGAGATGCCGGATTGATCCGAATTCGGCAATAGCACAAGGTAACGTCCCGGCAAAACGAGGTTCGTTGTGATGCGCGGGCCTTTCGTGCCAATCGGGCCTTTGGTGACTTGCACAAAGATTTCACTGCCGGGCGGATACAAACGCGGGATGTCCCTTTGCGTGATTTTGGGCCTGTCGCGTTTGCGACCTTCGCGTTCGACAATTTCCACGCCGCTGTCGAATTGGTTGGGCACAATGTCCCAGTAATGCAGAAACGCATTTTTCTCGAAGCCGATGTCCACGAACGCGGCCTTGAGGCCATCTTCAAGATTGCGAACTCTTCCTTTGAAAATGCTGCCGACGAGGCGTTCCTCGGTCGTGCGCTCGATGTTGAATTCCTCGAGCTTGCCGTCTTCGATCACGGCCACACGCGTTTCGAGCGTCTCGGCGTTGATGACAACTTCCTTGTGAATCTTTTGCTCCGGACGGATGAGCTGCTGGACTTTTTTTACAAGATTCGTCGCGGCCAATTTGATGGTGTCCATGACCCCTTTGGGCTGTTCCGGCAATGCCACCGGTTCGAAAGGTTTTTCCTCCTCAATGTGCGCGGGGGTATCGGGATGCGGCTCGCGAAAATCCTTTTTGCCTGCGTCCTCCTTCTGTTCGACATTTTCCGGCACTCCGGACGGGGGCAAACCCGCAGCCAGATTTTCGGCGCGTTCAATTTCGTGCGCGTGGCGTTTTTCAAACACGTGCTCCACGCCACCCTGTTCGCTCACCACATCGGCACGCGCCTGAATGGCTTCACGGTCGGACTTTTGTGTTACTTGGCCGAGACCACCTTTGGGGCGGAAATGCATTCCACGCCGGCGCCGCGAAAAATTTTTATTACTCATATTCAGTATCCCCTTCGATGAATGTAAACGTTTTGCATCAGGCCCACGGCGATCAACGAGCAGAGCACTGAAGATCCGCCGTAACTTAACAGCGGCAGTGGCACGCCCGTCACGGGCATGATGCGAATGTTCATGCCGATATTGATGAACACGTGGCTGAAGAAGAGCGTCACGATACCCATCACCACGAGTTTGCCCAGGCGATCACGCGCCTGGCCGGCGATTCTCAATCCGGTGAAAAGAACCACCGCATACAGCGTGAGTACAATCACGCTGCCGACAAATCCTTCCTCCTCGGCAATCACGGAGAAAATAAAATCGTTGTGCGCCACGGCCCGCGGCAAATAACCCAGGGCATTCTGCATGCCCTGCCGCCAGCCTTTGCCTGTCAGCCCGCCTGAGCCAACGGAGATCAACGCCTGCCGAACGTTGTATTCGTCATCCAGTTGCTGTTGGCGGAGGCGTTGCAACTCCACCGGTGTGGCGTTCGGCGGAGCGAAATCCGTGTAATCCCGTCCAAAATAAACCAGCAACCGGCCGCGCTGATAGGGTTCCATTGTAATCTGCCACCAGCCTGGCGGCACGAACAGCACATCCACCAAAAACAGTGCGGCAAGCAACCCCATCCCGCCGATAAGGCGCAGCAGATATTTTTTGGGCGTGCCGGCGACAAACATCAACACCAGGCCGGTTGGCAGTAATACGAGCGCCGAACCCAAATCCGGTTCCTTCAAAGTCAGCACAAACGGCAACAACAAAAGCCCGATGCTTTTCCAGAAGTTCAGCGGTTGCCTCAATTCATCCGCCGGGCGGCTGAGAAAATGTGCCGCCGCCAGAATGAACGCGAGTTTTGCAAATTCCGACGGTTGGAATTGAAATGGCCCGAGGTTGATCCATCGCTGCGCCCCGAAACGCATTGAGCCAATGTGCGGCACCAGCACGGCGATCAAAAAGAAAATGGCCGCCCAATAAGCCACGAACGACCACCGCGCCAGCGTGTGGTATTCCACCAGGCAAATCGCGGCACCCGCGCCAATGCCGAGCGCATACCAGATGATTTGCCGCACCCAGCTTTGGTCATACCATGGCAGGGCCGCCGCCGATGCGTTGGCCATCGTGGCGCTATAAACAAACATCGTGCCGATAAACATCAGTCCGGCCAGTGCCACCAGTTGCGGCCGGTCAAGTTTTCCGTGACGTTCGTTGATGGATGGGTCGACCATTTTAGTCTGCCTGTTTGCCGCGTTGCAGCACGGCGAAAGCAGGCGTTTTTTCACTTTTCAAAATTGCTTCGTAAACGTCGTGCGCAATTGGCGTGCACATGGCGCTGGAACCGCCGTGTTCGACCATGACCACGACGGCGTAGCGCGGGTTTTCATACGGCGCGAACGATGCAAACCAGACTGTGTGGTCCACCACACGGTTTTGTTCGTCCATGATCTGCGCGGTGCCGGTCTTGCCGCAAATGCGCAAACCGGGCACCACGGCTGCGCGCCCGGTGCCCTCCGGGTCCTCCGTTTCCGCAAGCATCGCGTCGTGAAGAATTTTTAAATTGCGCACATGCACGCCCAATTCGCCGCGCACAATACCCGAAGGGAAAACCTCCGGCGCTTCGCCGGACACGGGATCCTGCGGTTCGATGCGCTCAACGAGCCGCGGCCGGAGCACTTTGCCGCCGTTGGCTATGGCAGAAACCGCGACGGCCATTTGCATCGGCGTAACGGCAATGTCGCCCTGCCCGATGCAAAGGTTGGCTGTATCGCCGTCACGCCAGTCGGAATGCACACGGGCAAGCGTCGGGAAGATGCCTTTTGTTTCCTGCCGTGTTGGCAAACCCGTGAGTTCGCCCAAATAAAATTTTTCCCCCATCCGGATGATGTTTTCAACACCCGCTCGCAGGCCTTCGGTGATGAAATAGGTGTTGCAGGAACGGATGATGGCACGGCGAAAATCGTATTCACCCGGGGGGGCGAGGTCCCGGATTTGTCGCCGCCCGACTAGGGTGTACCCGTGGTTCGGATTTTCGGGCGACGGCGGATTATAGATTGTTGCGTTGGGATCGAGTCCGTTTTCCAGACACGCCAGTGCGATGACCATTTTGAAAATGGATCCGGGCGCATAATTTTCCTGCGTTGCCCGATTGATTTGCGGGCGCAATTTCAGATCGTCCAAATGCGCCAGCTCATTTGGAGGGAAACCTTCGGCAAAATAGTTCGGGTTGATCATCGGCGACGAAACCATGGCCAGCACATCACCAGTGTGCACGTCCATGACCACCACCGCGGCTCGTGCGTCCGTGCCAACGTGACGTGCAAGCGAGCGTTCAGCCGTTTCTTCAATGTCGACGTCCAACGTGAGCACGACATTGTGTCCCGGTTCCGGCGCACTCCACACATTTTCCGTCTGGCGATAACCGAGATTGTTCACAAGCACCGCCTCCGCGCCTGCCCGCCCGCGCAACTCCGCATCGAAGCCGGCTTCGACGCCGACGGCGCCGCGATAATCCGGCAAACGGTAGGAAAAAAATGCATCCTCGCCTTGGGCCGAACTGTCGTCGCGCTGGAGATAGCCCAACACATGACCGGCGGTTGTGCCGAACGGGTAAGTGCGCACGGGCTGCATCTCCAAATCCACGCCGAGTCCGCCGGAGTATTTCTCCTCAAACCTCGCGATTTGCGCCGTGTCGAGATTTCTGAGCACAGGATAGGGCAAGGCCCGCTGAACTTCATAATGACGGCTGAATTTCGCCTGATCGAGGGTCAGCGATTGGCCGAGCCGTTCTCCGACTTGCATGACGATGCCGCTGGCCACGCCGAAACGGGCCTGCTCGCGGAGTTGTGCGCGCTCAGTCTTTGTGAGTGCGAATTGTTTTCGCTCGGCCTTCGTCAATGGGCGTCCAAGTTTTTTCTTCTGCGTGGCGATGAGTTGCGCGTGTTCGGCCAGCGCATTCATAAGCGCCTGATTGTCGGCCGCCTCGAATTGTTTCCGCAAATCATCAAGATAGAAGCTGAGGTTGTAACGCGGACGATTTTCAGCCAGCACGCGGCCATTACGGTCGAGAATTTTCCCGCGCATGGCTGGAACGCGCACCGTGCGGTAGGACTGTGTTTGCAAATGGCTTTCATATTCGCGCGCGGAAACAATCTGCACCCACCACAGGCCCGTGAGCAGAATACAGAGCCCCACTGCAAGCACCACCGCCACAAGGCGGAGCTGCTGGTCATTCTTTTTTAATTCATCAAAAATGAGCATCGTTTTAATTGTGACCGCGACGGATTTCACGGTCGGGGCGAAAACTCGTTTCCACTCTCGGCTGATAACCCAGCGCGCGCTGGCACCAGCCGAAAAACTCGAATACAATGGGTGTGGCGACCGCGCCGCCCGCCGTCATCACAAGCCATTGCCAAATCGAACCCCAGCCGAACAACGGCTCCTGGCCGCCGGTGAGCAGCAGCAAAATGGTCAACGCGGGCGTGACGGCGCTGGCGATGGCGCCGAGGACGAATTGTGCGAACGGCAATTCGCGCAAAATCAATTCGCGCTGCAAATAAATCACAAACCCAACGGCGAAGAGCGGCATGACGCTGGCGCCGAGGGGATTCGCCGACAGCGCGTCAAACCACAGCCCGCCGGACACAGCGAGCAGTGAAACGGTCACAATATCCGTGTTCAATGCCGAATAAACCATCAGCGCTGGCAGCAAATCCACCTGTGCGCCGAGCCAATGGCGCAGCACGGAAAAGGCCGCTTCGCCGAATACTGCGAGAAAAGCGGCAGCCAAAATCAAAGTTGTGTTCAACGCGTTCATGGGAACAACACCCAGACTTGCTCGAGCCCACCCAGTTTCGCCGACAGTTTTACACGCGCCTCGGTGTAAAGGCCGAATTCAACAGGACGCGAATCCACAATCTGGCCAATGGGAATTCCCGGCGGATAAATTCCACCCTGGCCGCTGGTCACCACGTTTTCACCGGGTTTCAAGTTTGCACCGCCGGCAAGATAGGTCAGTTCGACCAATGCATTGTCCAGCGGCCCGCTGGCGCTGACAATGCCCATGTCGTGCGCCTGGTTTTCAACGCGCGCCGAAACACGGCAGTTCGGATCACCGAGCAAAACGACTTGGGAACGCGTGACACCGACGGACGAAACGCGCCCGACCAGGCCGTCAGGCGTCAGCACGGGCAAATTCTCACGGAGTCCGTCGCGGCTGCCGAGGTCAATCTGGACGGTGCGCCACCAATTCGCGGGGTCTCGCAGGACGACGTTGGCAAGCTTGAGTTTCCACGGCATTTGCCGCTGCCGGTTGAGGAGCGCGCGCAACTGGTTGTTTTCACGCGCGATGGCGGCGGCTTGCAACTCTTGAACGCGAAGCTGCTGGTTTTCGCGGTGAAGGTTTTCGAGTTCCTTTAGTAATTCGCGCCGGGGCAGAACGGCAGTGGCGGCGTCGCCGGGCAGTTGTTGCGTGGCGTTGAGCAGACCGAACAGCGGCAAAAACAAACCGCCGACAGCAAGTTTGAAGCGGGAAACCTCGCGCTGTGGCAGGCTGAAAATCAGCAATGCCACCAACGTCACCGCGCCAAGCGCGAGATAATGTTTCTTTCTAAACATCCTGCAACTGCGGCTTTTTCAGCCGTGTGCAGGTGAACGCGGCGAACCTTCGCCACGCTAGGCGGGAAATCAATACTTGGCGTTTGTCGCGACGCGTTTGAGGAATTCGATTTCCTGCAAAACGCGTCCAGTGCCTTCGGCAACAGCGCTCATGGGATCATCCGCCAAGTGAACCGGCAAGCCGGTTTCCTCGGCGACAAGCCGGTCAATGCCGCGCAACAGCGAGCTGCCGCCAGCCATGACCAGGCCGCGATCCACAAGATCGGCGGCGAGTTCAGGCGGACAGCGTTCCAGCGTTAGGCGGATGGACTCCAAGATGCTCGAAAGCGGTTCCTGCAACGTTTCGCGAATTTCCTCGGAACGAATGGTCAAGGTTTTTGGCAGGCCGGAACCCAGGTCGCGGCCTTTGACATCCATGGTTAATTCCTGTTCCAACGGAAATGCCGAACCGATGCGTATTTTGATTTCTTCCGCGGTGCGTTCACCTATCATCATGTTGTAGGTGCGTTTCATGTGCGCAATAATCGCTTCGTCAAATTCGTCTCCGCCCACCCTCAGGCTGCGGCTGAAGACGATGCCGGCGAGGGAGATGATTGCGATTTCGCAAGTCCCGCCGCCGATGTCCACGATCATGTTGCCCGCCGGTTCATGCACCGGCAAACCGACGCCGATGGCACAGGCCATCGGTTGCTCGATAAGATACACTTCGCGCGCGCCGGCATGAGTGGCAGAATCTTTGACGGCCCGTTTTTCCACTTCTGTGATGCCCGAAGGCACTGCGACCACGACTCGTGGCGCAATCAATTTACGGTGATGAACCTTCTGGATGAAGTGGCGGAGCATGGCCTCGGTGATTTCGAAGTCGGCGATGACGCCGTCTTTCATCGGGCGGATGGCCACGATGTTGCCGGGCGTGCGGCCCAGCATTCTTTTGGCTTCTTCACCGACGGCCAGCACATTGGTCGTGCCCGCCTGAATAGCCACCACAGAAGGTTCGCGCAGGACGATTCCTCGATCCCGCACATAGACAAGGGAATTAGCTGTCCCCAAGTCTATTCCAATGTCATTGGAAAACAGGCTTTTAAGTTGCGCTAACATGAATATGCCCTAACGCGGGCGTATTTAATCCTTTGCGCCCGAAAAGGTCAAGCAGCGATTAATTGGTGCCAGAGGAGGGATTTGAACCCACGAACCAGCCTGCCATCTTCCTCGCGTGAGCGTTGACACAACTTCCATGCTTCTGCGAGAATCACTGTTACGATATGCGGATGCCGAATGGCCATTCGTACCGCCCTTCCCTCGGGTCAGCCTTGCTGGCCATCCTCCTGCTTTGCGCCGGCTGCCAGACGGCCACCAAAAGACTCTTCACCGCCTCCGGCCCCGGCTGGCGCGTTCAGGAAGGCCAGGCCCTCTGGCGTCCCGGCCGTGATCTGCCGGAAATCGGCGGCGACCTCGTGCTGGCCGTGCACGAGGACGGCCGTTGCCTCGTCCAGTTTGACAAAACACCGCTGTCGCTGGTTTCGGTCCAGACCACCCCCACCGAATGGCTGATCCGGTTCTCGGCGCGGCGGATGGGTTTCAGCGGGCGCGGGCCGGGGCCCACCCGCTTTGCCTGGCTGTATCTGCAAACGGCCCTAGCCGGGGAACCGCTCCCGCCGCCCCTGCGTTTTGAGTGCCAGCCGGACGGAAACTGGCGGCTGGCAAATCCGCGCACGGGTGAAACTTTGGAAGGCAAATTTTTCCCATGAACCGCCATTGGTTTCATTGGTGGTGGCTTTTGCTGCTCATTCCGGTTGTCGCTGGAATAGCGCGACTGCATTTCGACGCCGAAGTGCTCGATTTACTGCCCGGGACGGTTCCCGCTGTTAACGGCCTCAAAATTTATCAGCAGCATTTCATCAACGCCCGCGAACTTATCGTCACTGTCAAAGCGCCCGATGCGGAACTTGCCACCTCCACCGCGCAATCCATCTCCGGGCGATTAGGCGGCGAAACCGATCTTGTTGCCGACGTGACTTGGCAGCCGCCGTGGCTGGAACATCCCGAACAAGCCGCCGAACTCATTGCCTACCTGTGGCTGAACCAGCCGCCGGAAATCTTTAACCGGCTTGCCAACCGTCTGGCGGAAACCAACCTCGCCGGCGTTCTCGCTGAAACGCGCGACCAGCTCGCCACCACACTGTCGCCGGTAGAAATCGCGCGACTCGGTTATGATCCTTTTGGCCTGACGCGATTGCCGGAAAGTCTCACCAGCGTCGCGCCCGGTTTTGGCCAGGGACGGGACTTGTTCACTTCGGCCGACGGCCGTTTTCGCATCATCTTTGTCAAAGCGCGCGGTGAATTGGCCGGCTACCGCGCATGCACCGACTGGCTCAATGCCGCGAAACAATCCGTGAACACCGCGCTGCCGACAACGAACGGCATTGACATTGGCTACACCGGTCGTCCGGCTTTCGTCGCGGAAATTTCCAACAGCATGAAACACGACATCACGCTGTCCGTCGGCGGCACGTCAATCATCATCGCCGTTTTGTTCTGGCTCGCGCACCGGCGCTGGAAACCGATGCTCTGGCTGCTGACATTGCTGGCGTTGATTCTGGTGTGCACGCTGGCTCTGGGTGGTTTGATTTTCGGCACGATCAATGTCCTCAGCATGGGTTTTGCGGCGATCCTGCTCGGCCTCGCGGTGGACTACGCGGTCGTGCATTATCAGGAAGCGCTGGCGCATCCGGATTTGTTCGTGCCGGAAATCCGCCGGGCCATCGCGCCGAGCATTTTTTGGGCGGCGGTCACGACCATTTCGGCGTTCCTCGTTCTGAATTTTGGCGGATTGCCCGGCCTTGCCCAACTCGGCTCGCTCGTCGGCCTCGGTGTGGCACTCTCGGCGCTCGTGATGATTTTCGCCTATTTGCCGCCACTGTTTCCCGACCGCATGAAACCGCAGCCCAACCGCATGGTTGCGGAACCCAATGTCAAAAATCCAGAACCGCTCAATCCGCTTCGTGCCAAAACCGTTCTGGCCTTCACTGCGGCGTTGATTTTGTTTTGCGCCGTCATCTTGTTTTCCGGGCTGCCGAAAATGGACGCAACGGCGAATGCGCTGCAACCGCGCCACAGCGAGGCCTTCGCCGCGCTTGACGCCATCAAGGAGAACCTCGGCCAAAAACGCGAACCACTCTGGCTGGTTATCACCGGAAAAAACGAAAATGAGGTCGCGCGAAAACTCGACGCCATTGAACCGATCCTTGAAAACGCCGTTTCCAACCGGACACTCACTGGGTTTACGTCGCCGGATTTGTTCTGGCCGCGCCCGGAATTTCAATCGGCCAACCGCGCGGCAGCGCAACGGCTGGTTGAAGAACGCAACGCCATTCATGCTGCCGCGCTGACCAATGGATTTTCCGAAAAAGCGCTCGGGCTGACCGATGGTATTTTGGACACATGGCAGCACGCAACGGCGGCGACGAACATTTTCTGGCCGACAAACCCCCTCTGCACATGGATTTTTGAAAAGCTCGCCGCGCGAGAGACGACCCAGGCTTCGCCGAGGCGAGACCGGTTTCTGGCCGCCGCATTTCTCTATCCCGCAACAGACACTGTCTCACTCGCGTCGCTCGAATCGCAATTGCCACACGACGGCGTCTGGTTGTCGAGTTGGGAATTTTTGGGCGGCATGGTCCTGGCCGCCGTCAAAAAAAATATGTGGAAGCTCCTGCTGCCCATGATTGGCCTGATTCTGCTTTCATTGTGGCTGGCGTTCCGGCGGATTGCGGAAGTTTTTTTCAGCCTCGGCATTTTGCTGCTGAGCGGATTTTGTCTGCTGGCAGTCATGAAACTGGCGGGTTGGCCGTGGAATTTGTTGAACCTCATGGCGTTGCCGCTGATTCTCGGCACGGGCGTGGATTACAGCATTTTCATGCAACTGGCGCTGCGACGGCACGGCGGTGATCTGCAAGTCGCCCATCGCTCGGTCGGTCGTGCCCTGTTGCTCTGTGGTGCCACGGCGGTGGCCGGCTTCGGCTCGCTTGGCTTTTCCAGCAACGCCGGTATGGCCAGTCTCGGCCGGATTTGTGCCATCGGCATCGCCGGTAACATGTTGATCTCGGTTTTCCTGCTGCCGGTTTGGTGGAAAATTTTCTATCCGCAGTCCATCCGCCTTCGCCAGGCTTCGGCGCGACGAAAAGTCCAAAGTCCAAAGCCAGAATCGAAGAACGAACAAATCTCTTCCCCATCTGCACTTTACCGCGTGCGTTTCTGGCAAATCGGCCTGGCATTGGTGCGTTGGATGCCATTGCCGGTTTGCGTCGCAATCGCAAAATTCTCCGCAGCCATTTACTGGCGGCTGGCGGCGCAGCGCCGCGAGGTCGTGATTCAAAATCTGCTGCCGGTTCTCAACAACGACCGGGCCGCAGCCACGCGTGCTGCGCGGGAATTGTTCACCGAATTCATGCTGAAGGTCGCCGATTTGTTGCGTTACGAAAGCGGCGTGGCGGCGGGCCATTGGACCGGAGGCTGGAGCGGGTGGGAGCATTTTACTGTCGCGCAGGCGCGCGGCAAGGGCGTGTTGCTCGTGATACCGCACCTCGGCAACTGGGAATTGGGCGGTGCGTTTCTTGTCCAGCACGGCTACAAACTGCTCGTGCTCACGCAACCTGAACCGGACCAAAAATTGACCGACCTGCGCCAGTCTTCGCGCGCGCGCTGGGGCGTCGAAACACTGGTCGTGGGCGAGGACGCCTTTGCCTTCATCGAAATCATCAAACGCCTGCAGGAAGGCGCGA
The DNA here is from genome assembly GCA_049517655.1 of Verrucomicrobiota bacterium. Classification (GTDB taxonomy): domain Bacteria; phylum Verrucomicrobiota; class Verrucomicrobiia; order Limisphaerales; family UBA11358; genus UBA11358. The sequence continues at coordinate 108,813 of JBEKRQ010000003.1, forward strand.
CCGTGGCGTTGCTGGTGGATCGACCGCCGGCGCCAACTGCCGTCACGGTGGATTTGTTTGGCCGGCCCTTCCCCGCCTCCATCGCCGCCGCCGAACTCGCGAGGGCATCGGGATGCGCGATTGTTCCCGGCTACATTGTTCGTCAGCCCGACGGCTACCTCGCGTGCATTTTGCCGGAGATTTCCTATAACCGCGCGGCCATCGGTCATCGCGCCGCGCGCATCCAGTTGACCCAGGAAATCCTGCGTGCATTTGAACCGGCCATCCGGCAGCATCTCACGCAATGGTATCACTTCGTGCCCATCTGGCCTGAAAAACCAAAATCATGAGGAGCTTCGACGATTTTCAAAGCGGCAGAGGGCTGCCGCAGTCCAAAACCTGGCGGCTGTTCGGGAGGATTTTTTTTGCGTTCGCGTTTTTGTTTGCCGCGCAAAATTCGTTTACAGCCGACGTCCCGCAGAGCGGGACCGTGCTCGACGCCTGGTTCGCCGCGCAAAAAAATCTCCAGACATGGTCGGCGGATTTTGTCCAGACGCGCGTGCTCCAAACGCTCACGCAGCCGCTGGTTGCCACCGGCCACGTCTGGTTTGCCATGCCCGCCTGCGTGGCCGAAGCCGACTCCGACACAACAAAGCAAACCCCAGCCAAGTCAGGAGCCAAGGCGCAGAACCCAAACACTCCGGCGCGGCGAAGGCCCGACCAATTTCGCTGGGAACTCGGCCAGCCGGCACGGAGCATCGCGGTGCGTCACGGCGACGAAATGCTTGTAATTTACCCGCTGTTGAAACGCGCCGAGCGTTACCCGATGGGCACAAACGCCCCGCGTGAATTGCGCGACGCAATGTCGCTGTTGCAAGCCGGCTTTCCGCATAGCCGGAAGGAATTTGAATCGCAATTTCAACTCCTGTCGCTCGTGGAAACCAACGGTCTCTGGCAATTCGCGCTTCAATCCAAAAGCCGGTTTGCGCGACAAATGATGACGGAATTGCGCATCACCCTGGCGACTAATGATTTTTCACTCGCCAGCACGGAACTGGTTTTTGTGGACGGCTCGCGGATGCGAAACGATTTCACCAACGCCGTCTTGAATCCGCCGCTGGACGAAAAATTGTTTGAGTGGAGTCCGTCCGCCGATTTCAAAGTCACTGAACCATTCAAGCAATAATGAACGACCTTGCAACAGCCTTGAATTTTCTGCCGCACGGCGCGGAATTCCGCTTCATTGACCGGCTGACGAGTTTGAATCCTGGGCAAAGTGGCGCTGGCGAATACCATGTTCGCGGCGACGAACCGTTTCTGCGCGGCCATTTTCCCGGTGAACCGATTTTCCCCGGCGTGCTGTTGGTGGAAGCGGCGGCGCAACTGGCGGGTGTGGTGGCGCAAAGTGATCCCAAAATCCCACCACTGGCCGGACTCAAGCTCACCGCGCTGCGCAACGTGAAAATTCTCAGCACGGCGAAACCCGGAGAAACGATCTTGCTTGAAGCAAAAATCACCGGTCGGCTCGGCAATTTGATTCAGGCGCAGGCAACGGCGCGCGTCAGCGGCCGGGTTGTGCTGACGGCGGAATTGACGCTAAGCGGAAGCTGACAAAAATGGTGGGGCTGCGTTGCCGCGCAGCCCAAATATGGAGACCTTCAAATATGAGTTTTGTCCTCGTAACGTTGGCGCCATTCGGCGCGGGAGATTTTTCCGCGTGGGTTGGCAGATAGTGACTTGACGAACCGCCATTCGCGCGGCACCTGCCAGGCCGGCAGGGTCTGAAGCAGAAATTGTCTCAGTTCCATTTCGGGGACGTCCGATGCGACGACGGCGACAATGACCTCTGTCCGATCGGCGTCGCGGCTGGGCGCGCCGAAGACGAGGCATTCGCGCACCTGCGGATGTGCGAGCAACGCGCGCTCGACAATTTCCGGCGACAGTTTGCGGCCCGCCACATTGATCTGATCGCTCAACCGTCCGCGCAATAAAACCAGGCCATCTTTCAATTCCGCCAGGTCACTTGTTTGAAAAATGCCGCCGCCGAGCGATTTTAGTTTTTCCGGCCAATAGGTTTCGCCGACGGCACGACTACGCACCACCAGGCAACCGTCATCGTTGAGCGACAATTTCACGTTCCGCATCGGTGAACCGGCCAATGCGGCGTCAGTGCGTGCTGTGTCGCTCGTGTCGTAGGCGATGCCGCCGCATTCGGATGAACCAAGAAAATTGTGGATTTTCACGTTGTGCGTTTGGAACACGGCCTGTTCCAAACCCAGCGGCAGCGGCGCCCCGGCGGAAATCGCGAGGCGCACGTTTGGCGGAATCGCATTGGCTTCGTGCCACGCGCGCCACATTGCCGGCACCGCCGCCAGCGTGATGGCCGCCTCGTTTTCCATCGCGCGGCGGACGATTTCCGGCAGCGGTGACGGCGCGAGTATCAACGGAATGCCATGGAGCAGCAACGGCAGCACCAGGTTGGAAAAACCGTAGGAATGCGCCATCGAAATGACGCCGAGGTTCGGCCAGTCCGGGCGCAAATTCATCGTCGCAACGATGTTTTCCGCGTCGGCGGCAAGCTGCCCGGCCGTGAACGCAATCACACGCGCCGCACCAGTCGTGGCGGAAGTGCATTTAAGATGGATTATGGGTGGGGCGAGGCTACTGACGAGCCAGCTCGCGAGGACGCTCGCCCCACCTTGTCCAGGTTCGAGCGGGCAAACAATTTTGTTTTCACGCCACGCCGCGAGCATATCAAGAATGAATTCCGGCGAGTGGCCTTGTGGAAAGGCCGTGCCGGTCGGGCCAATGGTTCGCGTTTCACCAGCCACCAGCAGTTCGCCGAATGTCCAGCGGCGGCCGGATGCGGCGTCGCGTAACGCGGGTTGATCACACCGTTCCGCCGCAATTTTGCGCCAGCGTTCGTAAAGCATTGTCAGCTTGTTAACGCAGCCTTAACCTCTTTCCAAGCGCGATTATTATGGAAGTTGCAGAAGAAAAACTTCAACACGCCGCGTCGCAGCAAGGCGGGGACGGGCGCGCTCCACGCCGGTTTGATTTTCAAAGCGATACTTTTGCCTTCGCCAACGAATTGATCTGGGAATATCAATTCGACACGGCCACGGGCAAAACTACATTCCGCCGGCGTGAACCCAAACCCCACTATGCGCATCACTGCTTCGTGCTGACACGGGCGGCGCGACAGTTTTTGTATCACGCGCGCTTTGATGCAACCCGGCCGGTCGTGGATGACGAGACCTACCGCCGCCTGATCCGTAAAGTCGTTTCGCGCAATCCGCGCACGCCATGCGCGCCGGGACAGGAAACAGTTTTTCCCGGCTACGCGAATTTGCGGGAATTCAGCACCGCGCGGGAGCTGCTGCTAAAGGCCGAATGCGGCGGCGCGTGGCGTTCCTATGTTTTGCGGAGCCATTGGCGGATGATTTTCCCAATTTCGCGTGCGCATCAGGAACTGACAGCGGCGCGGCTGCTTCCCGCGCTCCGGCGGAATTTTTCGCCCATCGTTCATCTGGTCCGCTTCCCATCGCTGACCATCAACCACGGCATGATTTTGTTCGACGTGGCGGAGACGGCAACCGGCGTGGTGTTTTCCGCGTATGACCCGAACGATCCGGCCCGACCGGCGCGGTTGACGTTCGACCGCGCGACAAAAACATTTTCCCTGCCGCAAAACCGCTACTGGGCCGGTGGCGAATTGAATGTCATCGAAATCTACCGGGGCTGGTTTTTATGATCCGCCGGCCGGCGTTTCGGCCGCCAGAAGAGCGGACCAAAAAATGCTAGGCCGCAAAGATTGATGCCGCAAATGTAGCCGATTTTATAGGTGCGACCTGAATTGTCCGGTGCATAAATGGGGACATTCCTGCCGATGACGAGGCTTGGCAGCGCAATGGGCATCAGCGCGCCATGCAAAACGCCATGGCCAAAACCAGCGGTCCGGTTTTGTGGAAATGCCCACGGCGACGCCCACACATAAAACCAGCCGAACAGCACCGTGACGACGGCCAGCGTCACCGCCTTGCGCAGCAGCAGCATGACAAAATTGCGGCGGGACGGTTCAGGCGTTGGCGGCGATTCCATTTTCAATCGCAGCAGGATGTTTTTGCGCGACCGTTCTGCCAAGCGGATTTTTTCGATTTTGCGCCAGCCGCCATCGCAGCCAGCGCCACGTGTCCGCGAGTAGATGAATTTTGCTCGCGCCGGTTTTGTAAATGGTCTGGATGGGAACGAACTCCGTTTTTTGCCTGGCGGCAAGGAACGCGACGAGCATTTCGGACTCGATTTCAAAACGGTTCACCTGCAGTGGCAATCGCAACAGGGTTTTCAGGCACGCCAGTCGAAAGCCGCATTGCGAATCCGGCAGCGGCTCTCCGGTCAGTCTGGAGAGCCGGCGCGACATCCAGCGATTTGCCTGCCGGCGCAACCACGGCATTGCCCGGCAATTTCCCATGCGGTTGCCGACGACGAGCGTGACGTTGGATTTTCCGGCACAGGCAAGAAATTTTGGAATGTCATCCGGCGCATGCTGGCCGTCGCCATCGAGCATCAACACCCAATGGAAACCGCGTTCGGCTGCCCGCTGCCAACCCGCGCGCAACGCCGAGCCTTTACCGGAATTTTTGGTGAAGCGGACGACTTCCGCGCCGGCAGCCTTCGCTTTGTCCGCCGTGCCGTCGGTCGAGCCGTCGTCCACGACAACGATGTTCGGCAGATGCCGTTGAACTCCGGCTACAACCGCTGCAATGTGCCCGGCTTCATTGAAGCACGGGATCACCGCAGCGCACTGGTTTGTCCAATCTACTCGCAAGAAGTGGCGCGTCTGCGTTCAATTCACGCTGTTGGGATGCAAATCGATCTTGATGACCGAGCCATCGTCACTCGAAAGAATGACGATGCCGATGTCCGCGTCTTCATTTGGGTTTTTCAAACTGGCGGCCCAGAGCTTGACGCGCCATTGCGGGCCGGTGTCGCCGTGTTCGAGCCAGAGTTGCGTGGCCTTGAGCGTGAGATTTTTCAGGAGCGGTTGCGCGGTGGCTATCTTGATTGCCTGATCGGAATCAATTTTCAATTTTGTGGCATCCAGCGTTTGCTTCTCGTCAGTGAATCTTTCCAGAAGACGACCGGGATGCGAGACATCCAATTTTTGGCCCGCGCCAAACTTCACTTCGACGGCTTTGAAAGTCGCGTCCGGGTCGTAATAAACCACATACCAAATGTTCGGCGTCAGGCTCGCCACGGATTTTTCTGAGCGGATCTGCACCACCTTGTCCTTGCTTTGGACCCCTACGTATTGATTACCCATCTTCGCCAATTCAAAAGCGGTCGGGTCACCGGCCCGCGCCACGCAAGTGAGTGCGGATACCAAGGCTACAATGAAAGAAAGTTTACATTTTGCATTCATGCCCGGAATCTAGCCCTGACCTGCCTGACTGCCAACTCGAATTTTTTGCCCGGTCGTGGAAAATTCGTTGCGTCACCCATGCACATCAATTTTAATAAGTCCGTGCCGGTTCAGAATTATTTTCCGACCGAATCCGACCTGGTTACTAATAGCGTCGTGCAAGCGGCGCTGCACGAGCGCGCCGCCGAAGCCGCGCGCGTTCGGTTCGGGCGAAGCGTTTTTGTCCGCGCCGTCGTCGAGGTTTCGAATTACTGCCGTGAGAACTGCGCCTACTGCGGTATGCGGCGCGATAACCGCGCGTTAAAGCGCTACCGCGCGTGCCATGAACAGATTGCCGGACTGCTCATCCATCACCGTCCGGCCAGCGTGACCGACGTGAATATTCAGGCCGGCGAAGACCTGGTCGCCGTGCGGGAGGTTGTGCTGCCGCTCATCGAAACGTTGCGCCGCGAAACTCCACTCGGCATCAGCGTCTGCCTTGGCACGTTGACGCCGGAAATTTATGACGCTCTGCAAAACGCCGGTGCGGCGATTTACATCATGAAATTTGAGTGCGCCGATGCCGGGCGATACGAACGGTTTGAAGCGCCCGGCACCCTGAACGAACGCCTGCGCCACATTCGCCTACTCGCCGAAAACGGCTGGTTTGTCAGCGCCGGGTTCATTGTCGGATTGCCGGGCCAGAAGCCGCGCGACCTAGTGCAAAAGTTGGAGCTGGCGCGGGCGCTGCCGTTGCATGGCTGTAGTGTCAGTCCCTTCATTCCCGGCGAAGATACGCCGCTGTCGGATTGGCCGGTGGCGAATGCGGACTGGACTTTGAACTGCATGGCCGCCATGCGGTTGATGAGGCCGGATTGGGTCATTCCTGCTGTGAGCGCGCTGAACATTGCCGAAAAGGACGGCTACCGCCGTGGCCTGCGCGCCGGGGCAAACCTGGTGACCATCAACCTGACTCCAAACGACGTGCGCGGCAACTACGTCATTTACAAGCGCGACCGTTTCATCATGACTGAGGAGCGCGTGCTCGCCGCCATTGCGGCCGAGGGGCTAACGCCTTCAAAGCGAGGGCTGGCGGACTTTTACCGAAACGGCGCGTGTCGCTCACCTGCCAAAGTAGCACTTTCCCTGGCGAAGTGAGGATTCTCGTATGGCCAGCCGGATCCTGCTCATCAGCACCAATCGCTACACGATGCCGGATGCGGTCTTCCCTCTCGGTCTCGCGTGTCTGAACTCGGCGCTGCGCCGCGCCGGCCACGACACACGCTGGGTTGACTACAATGCGGATTCCCAGCCGTTGCCCGCTGTGCTGGCCGAATACCGCCCGCATTTCGTCGGCGTCTCCATACGTAATATTGACGACGTGCTCATCCGGAAACGGGAGACCTACTTCGGTGGATTGGACGCCATCATCGAAACAGTCCGCCACGTGAACCCTTGTCCGGTGATTCTTGGAGGCAGCGGCTACTCCATCTTCCCGGAGCGGCTGCTGCGTTTGACGGGGGCCGACTATGGCATTCGGGGCGAAGGGGAAGAGAGTTTTCCCGCCCTGATCTCGGCATTGACGCACGGTGGCGATGTCACGGCCATTCCGGGTTTGGTTTATCGTCGGGGGCAGGAGATTGTCGCAAATCCGCGACAACCGTCGCGTAGTATGGCCGGGCTGGATGCCGCAGACCGCCCGGCGCACCTGGTCAGTTATTACCTCAAGCACGGCGGCATGCTGAATTTGCAGACGCAACGCGGTTGCGCCCATGTTTGCTGCTATTGCACATACCCGGTGATTGAAGGTCGCACACACCGCCAACGGCCACCGGAAATCGTGGCCGAGGAGATGGCTCAACTCGAAGTGCTGGGCGCGAAATACGTGTTTATCGTGGATTCTGTTTTTAATTCCTCGCCGCAGCATGTTGTTGAAACTTGCGAAGCGATCCTTCGCCGCAACTTGAAGATCCGCTGGGCCTGTTTCCTGCGGCCGCAGGGTCTGACGCCGTCGCTTATGGACATTATGGCCCGCGCGGGCCTGGCGCATATCGAGTTTGGTTCGGATAGTCTTTGTGATTCGGTGCTGGAGGCTTACGGAAAACGGTTCACGTTTGATGACATCCGCCAATCCAGCGAACTGGCGTGGCAACGCCACGTGGATTTTTGCCACTACCTGATTTGTGGCGGGCCGGGCGAGACGACGGAAACGCTGCAAACTTCTTTTGAAAACTCGCTACACCTGAGCGGCGCAGTCATCATGGCAGTCGTGGGAATGCGAGTTTATCCGGGGACGGTCCTCTGCGAGCGGGCATTGCACGAAGGGCAGATGACTGCGGACACCGATCTGCTGACACCGACCTATTACATCGCGCCGGGGTTGACAGTGGAGGAAGTCTTCGCGTGTCTCCAGCAGTTCTCCGCGCGTTCGTCGAACTGGATCATCGGCGATCCCACGCCTGCTTACACGCGACTCGCCGAACGGTTGCGCACCCGTGGCGTGGCGGGTCCGTTGTGGAGTTATTTCTCGATGATTCAACGGCTCTGGCCTACCACGCCGTCCAAGACGAACACATGAACAAACTTCTTCTTATCGCGCCGCTCGGAAAGACGGGCTTCGTCAGTCGTGACATGACATTTCGCCTGCCGTGTCTGGGCCTTTTGCGAGTCGCCGCACTGACTCCGCCCGGCTGGGATGTGACCATCATTGACGAAAAAGTCGAGCAACTCGACCTTACGCAAAGTCCCGACCTCGTTGGCATTACGGTAATGACAATCACGTCGCAACGTGCTTACGAAATCGCCGATCACTTCCGCCGCCGCGGCATCAAGGTCGTCATCGGTGGCATGCACGCCTCCTGCCTGCCCGACGAAGCGCTCGCGCATTGCGACAGTGTGGTCGTTGGCGAGGCGGAACAACTTTGGCCGATTGTGCTGGCGAATTTTGAGCGCGGTGATTTGAAGCGGATTTACCAGCATCAAAACGGTTTGCCGTCCCTCGATGGCATGCCTCCCGTTGACTGGGAGCTTTACCGCAAAAAACACTACCTGCCGGTGCATTTTCTCGAGACCACACGCGGCTGTCCGCTGGACTGCGAGTTCTGCGCCGTGACGAATGCCTTCGGCGGCCGTTACCGCAACCGCCCATTGGACGACGTCCTTGCAGAATTGCGCCGTCTGCGTCCCTTCGACGGCCTGCTGACGCTCAAAAACTGCGTGTTTTTTGTGGACGACAACATCATCAGCAACCGGGCTTACGCTCGCGAACTGTTCACGCGCCTCGCCGATTTCAAAATCAAGTGGTTCAGCCAGGCCTCGATGAATGTCGCCAACGATCCCGAAATCTTGAAGCTCTGCCAACGCAGTGGATGCATCGGACTTTTCATCGGCTTCGAAAGCTTTTCGAAGGAAACGCTGCGTTCCATCGGCCATAAACCAAACAACCCCGAGCACTATCTCGAAACCGTCCGGAAAATTCACGACCATGGCATTGGCGTTGACGCCTCGTTCGTCTTTGGCTTCGATACGGACGACGAAGGGGTTTTCAACCGCACGGTTGATTTCGTCCTCCGCGCAAAAGTCGAAGTGGTTTATTTTTCAATTCTGACGCCTTACCCCGGCACGCGGCTGTTCAGGCGCCTACAGTCCGAGGGCCGGCTGCTGACCACCGATTGGACGCTCTACGACACCGGCCACGTGGTGTATCGTCCGAAGACTTTCACCTCCGACCAACTCCTCGACGGCTACTATCGCGCGCTCAAGGAAACCTACACCATCAACTCGATCTTCAAACGCCTTTGGGGTACGACCGCCTACAAAAACTTTTTCTACCCGATGAATTTCGGCTTCCGCCGGGGCGCGAATGCTCTTTGGCGCGCGTATCGTAAAGGCGCGATGCGTCTCGAATCGGTCGTGACTATTAAAGAGTGACCTTATGCTTTTCCCGTCGCCAAGACCATCGAAAGCCCCGCCGCGCATCGTCATCACCGGCGCGGGCATCGTCACGGCGCTCGGAATTGGCTGGCGCGCGAATGCAAACGGCTTCCGGGCGGGCAGGCAGGCGTTCCGGCCCGTGACATTGTTCGATGTTTCACGTCAGCGCGCGAAAATCGCTGCGGAGGTGGACCTTCCACAACCCTTTCCACCCATACAACTCTCCGAAAAACGGCTGACTCGCCTTGACCGCGCGACCAAAATGCTCCTCCTGGCCGTGCAGGAAGCCTGGTCGCAAGCGGGTTTGACGCCCGGCGAAAACCTGCCGCTTGTGCTTGGCACGACCAGCGGCGGCATGGCACTGGCTGAAAGCTATTTGCGTCACGCCATTCACTCGCCACAATCCCAGCGGCAGCAGGCCACCCGCGTTATGAATTACCAGGCGCAACGCCAGGCGTTGGATGTTTGTGACGCCTTCGGTTTTAGCGGACCCATCACCGTCATCTCCAACGCCTGTGCATCGGGCGCAAACGCCATCGGCCATGCGTGGGAACTGCTCCGTGCCGGCCACGCCGAACAAGCGTTGACCGGCGGACACGACGCGCTTTGTCAGATCACCTTCGCCGGATTCGATTCGCTCCAGGCACTTTCGCCGACGCCGTGCCGGCCTTTCGACGCCCGCCGCGACGGCCTGTCTCTTGGCGAAGGCGCTGCGATCCTCGTTTTGGAAACACTCGACCATGCGCGGCGGCGCGGTGTGGAAATTCTCGGCGAAATCATCAGCTACGCCGCAGCCACGGACACGTATCACCTCACGCAGCCGCATCCGCAGGGCGACGCCGCGTTCACGACCATGAAGGCGGCGTGTGCGCGCGCGGACATCACACCAGAACAGGTGGATTACATCAACGCCCACGGCACCGCCACGCTGCAGAACGACAGCACCGAAGCCGCGGCCATCAATCGTTGGGCTGGCGCGCGGGTGGCGACGTTGCCGGTCAGCTCGACCAAGGCCAGCATCGGCCATCTGCTCGGCGCAGCGGGCGCAGTCGAAACGCTGGTCTGCCTGATGACACTTTGCGAACAATGGCTGCCGCCGGAAATCGCGTTGTCCGAAACCGACCCCGCATGTGGTTTTCCCATTGTGAGCCAGCCGACCGATGCCCGCGTGAATGTTGCACTTTCAAATTCCTTCGGCTTCGGCGGCGCAAACGCCACGCTCATTTTTCGGAGGTGGACATGAGCCGGGTCTTTGTTCACGGAATTGGCGCGGTATCGCCAGCGGGCTGGGGCATCCCGACATTGCGCGAGGCTTTGAAAAAAGGCGCGCCGTTGCCGACGCAAGCCCTGACACGCCCCGGTTGGAGCAAACCGTTTCAAGTCCGGACGGTCCCCGCGCCGGCTCGACGTCAGGTGTTCCTGGCGCACCCGCGCCTTCGCCGCGCCAGCGCCATCACGCAATACACCGTCGGTGCCTCGCGCGAGGCGTTGGGCGAAGATGTCGGGCGCGTGCAGAACGGCGAGTTGCGGCTCGGCATTGTCGTCTGCCTCATGCCGGGTTGCGTGACATATTCGCGGCGCTTTTACGAAGAAGTGCTGAGCGACCCGGCCACGGCCAGCCCGTTGATTTTTGCCGAAACGGTTTATAACGCGCCAGCCAGTCACCTCGCTGCTTTCCTCAACTCGGGCACTATCAGCTACACGTTGGTCGGCGACGATAGCAGCTTCCTGCAAGGGCTCGCGCTGGCAGCAGGCTGGTTGCTCAATGATCAAGCTGATGGTTGCCTGGTCGTTGGGGCGGATGAAATGGACTGGGTCGTCGCTGACGCGGTGCATTTGTTTGAACGGCAGTCGGTTCAGGGCGCTGGCGCTGGCGCGCTCTACCTGCGCAAGGAAAGTTCCGCCAAACCCGCGCTGGAACTGGCGTGCATCACGGACGCGTTTTTGTTCAGCACCGCTGGAGCACGCTCCGCCGCCGCGCAACGCATGCGGGCGCAACTGCCGGAGTGCAACCCGCGCGAACTGTTATGCCTCGGCACGCAGGGGATCGCACGCGCTGACGCTGACGAACTGGCGGCTTGGACGGATTGGACGGGCGCCCGCCTTGCGCCAAAGCAATTGCTCGGTGAAGCCTTCACCGCCTCGGCGGCCTGGCAATGCATTGCCGCTTGTGACGCGTTGGGACGCGGAGATTTCAACGCTGTCAACGTCAGCATTGTTGGTGTAAACGAACAGGCGATTGGCGCACGATTTGTGAACCCTAATTTTTTATGAAACAACACATTATTTTAATCACCGGTGCGAACGGCAATTTGGGCCGCGCCATCGCCCGCGCGTTTTTGGAGGAATTGCAGGACAACGTCGTCTGGCTGGGCGTCCATCGCCGGCGCGAACATGCGGATGAACTGGCGGCGGTAAATCCAAACCGTTGCCGTGTGATTTCGCTGGACGTAACCCGGCCGGAGTCATGGCAGGCGGCGGTGGAGGAAATCTCCGCCGCGCACCAGCGCCTCGATGTACTGGTGAACAATGCCGGCACGCACGACGATGCGTTTCTCGCGCAGATGAAGCCGGAGTCGTGGCGCGAAGTTTTGGCCGTGAATCTGGATGGTGTTTTTCACGGCTGCCGGGCCGTCCTGCCGGCAATGATTTCGCAGCATGGAGGACGGATCATCAATATTTCGTCGTTAAGCGCGTTACTGGCGCCCGCCGGCCAGACCAACTACGCGGCAGCCAAGGGGGGTGTTGTTTCTCTCACGCAATCGCTGGCGAAGGAAGTCGCCCGCATCGGCATCACCGTCAACGCCATTTGTCCGGGTTATCTCGAAACGGAAATGCTGGTGACCATGGACGACGCGGCGCGACAGCGCGCGCTGGCGCAGATTCCGATGCGGCGGTTCGGCAAACCGGAGGAAGTGGCGGTGGCGGTCCGATTTCTGGCTTGCGCCGAGGCGGCCTACATCACAGGCTCTGTGCTCAAAATTGACGGCGGAATTTTCTGATGAGCAACCCAGTCGAACTCAAGACCCATATCAAACGCATGTTGGTGGAAAACCTCATGCTCCAAATCAACCCGGAGGAAATTGGCGACGACCAGCCGCTGTTTGGCCCCGGCAGCCTGGGCTTGGACTCCGTGGACGCCCTCCAACTGGTTGTGGCATTGGACAAGACCTATGAACTCAAGATCGCCAACCCGGAAGCTGCGCGCCAGATTCTTCAGAGCGTCACTTCCATTGCAGCGGCCGTCGCCAAACACAAGGACTCCAAGGCTTAAGAATTTGCTCCTGACTGCGCGGCAGTCTTCGCCCTGCGCTGCGCTTCGAAAGCGAAACTGGCTTGCCAAGTCGAAGCTCGCAGTTTTACTACGAGCGAAGACTGGTGCCAGCGACTGGAATCGAACCAGTGACCTCGGGCTTATGAGTCCCACGCTCTAACCAACTGAGCTACGCTGGCAACCAAAGGCAGCACTGCATTCTGCGGACAATTCGCACGCTGTCAAACGGAGAATCATTTTGGCAGTGTCTTGATTTGGAGATGCCAGTCCTCTGGCATTATTGTCCGGCACTTAATGCAAATGGGGGCTGGCGTGCATTCCTGACAGGATTCGTTTCTACGCGCAATCGCGACGAGTCCCTGATTCTTTGAGTTTCAAGCTGCTTTGTTGAGCCAAAATTGTCTTCTGAAGCCAATTTTCGGCTTCGGCAACGGTCTCAAATAATTTGACATTCACTCCCCGGTTAACAGCCGTAGTCTCCGCAAACTGATTCACTTCTTTTTTCCTTTCCGGATTGATATCCACATAGGCGACATGCCTTACCACTGTCGCTGCTTGCCAGCAGATTTTAGTGACGATTTCGTAAACATCCAAAATACCCAGGCTCGGTCCCTTGAGATTCTCCTCGATCAGCACGTTGGGACAACGAAGTTCAATGCACTTTTTAAGCCCTTCGGTAAGGTAGCCTGCAACATCCTCGACGGTGGAGTCCCCTTCCGCGATCAGATGGAGGTAGGAGCCTTGGTTACGGATTTTGAGAGTGTATGCCATAAATCAGCGTCTGCCATTTTGCCCGACTGGTTCCAGGTTTTGGTTCGGACTTTCACGCCTTTCCCTAAGCGCCGATCGCAAATTGAGGGTTGAGCATTGAAGGTCGCAAGAACCCCGATTCTCTACCCGACGGGCTCTAACTTTAATTATTTTTTGTGTAAGGGCAACTCTAAAAACGGGTTATTGTCCGCAGAACTGTTTACAGCAGCCTTGGAACGGGCGGCGCGTGGGTGGAAGAATCAATGTGTGCCGTGATTCCCATGAACAACCGCCTGTGCCCATGAGCTTTTGGTTTGTTTCCGGCGGATACAGTTATAAACTCTCTGACAGCAGGAAGACCATGAAAACCTCAACAGAATTGGAGAGGCAGGCGGCGTTGCAGGTCGCGGCATTGATGATGGCGGCGGCGCGGACGGCGCCCAAGACGCGCGGCATTGACAACATCAAGACCGCCGCGATTGACGACGAGCCAGCGAAACAAAAAGTCATCGCCAAAATGCGCGAGATCGCCGCGAAGGAAAAACGGCCCAGCCTCGCGCGCGACGCCGGCAACATCGAGAACTCGCCGGCCATGGTGGTTATCGGCGTCGAATCCAACACGGCTGGATTGAACTGCGGATTCTGTGGCAAACCAACCTGTGAAGTGCTGGAAGCCGCCGGCGGCGTCTGCGCGTTCAACTCCATCGACCTCGGCATTGCCACCGCATCGGCGGCAGAAGTGGCCGGGCGATTTCATATTGACAATCGAATCATGTATTCCATTGGCCGGGCGTGCCTGGACTTGGAAATGTTCGGACCGAAGGTCAAACAAGCACTTGGGATTCCATTGAGCGTGACCGGGAAAAATCCGTTCTTCGACCGCACGGCATAGGCGGCTTGGAAACACGTCGTTGCATTTTGCCGCGTTAAGTCGCGCCAGTCCCATGCGGATGACAGGGTGGATATTTCAAAACAGTGCTTTCCATCCACCAGCAACCGTCTTATAACACCACCAGCGTCGGTTTCCGACGGACTCCCGCCAGATGTTTCAAGGAACATCTTTTTGGTGATTCCCGACTTTCCTGCCGCGAACTTCTCTCCTTGTGGAGCGGAGTGCTGGGAATGCGTTCAACCTATTTATGTCACAGCCGAAAATTATTCAGGGTGGGATGGGTGTGGCGGTGTCCGGCTGGACTTTGGCGCGCACGGTTTCGCGGTTGGGCCAACTCGGTGTCGTTTCCGGGACGGGACTGGCCATCATTCTTGCTCGCGGCCTCCAACTGGGTGATCCGGGCGGTCACCTGCGCCGCGCCTTGCACCGGTTTCCCATTCCCGACGTCGCCGCGCGCGTGCTGGCGGAATACTTTGTTCCTGGCGGAAAATCTCCGGCTGCGCCATTCAAACTCGCTCCCATGCCCACGCTCCGCCTTGGCAGGGCGCTCGTCGAATTGACGGTGGTGGCCAACTTCGTGGAAGTGTTTCTGGCCAAGGAAGGCCACAACGGATTGGTCGGAATCAACTTTCTCGAAAAAATCCAACTGCCCACCTTGCCCTCGCTTTACGGCGCGATGCTCGCCGACGTGGATTACGTGCTCATGGGCGCCGGCATACCGCGCGCCATTCCCGGTGCGCTGGATCGTCTGGCGGAAGGCGAACCAGCCGAACTGAAGATTGATGTCATCGGCACGCTGCACGGCGAGGAATTCCTTTCCACGTTTGACCCGCGCGCCTTCTGCAACGACCGGCTTCCGACTGTGAAACGTCCGCAGTTCCTCGGCATTGTTGCTTCGGTGACCCTCGCCATGACTCTGGCCAAAAAGGCCAGCGGACGCGTGGACGGCTTCGTCGTCGAGGGCGACACCGCCGGCGGACACAACGCTCCGCCACGCGGCACGCTGCAACTCAATGCCATCGGCGAACCGGTATATGGCCTGCGCGATGTCGTTGACCTCAAAAAAATCCGCGAGCTGGGCCGGCCATTCTGGCTGGCTGGGTCGTATGGGCGATCTGGCAAGCTGGCCGAGGCCTTGCGCCTCGGCGCCACCGGCATTCAGGTGGGAACGGCATTTGCGTTTTGCAATGAATCCGGCCTGCGCCCCGAACTCAAGCGGCAGGCTTTGCAAATGAGCCGTGCCGGTGTCGCGCGCGTTTTCACCGATCCGGTCGCCTCGCCCACCGGTTTTCCGTTCAAGGTGGTTCAGATGCCCGGCACGCTTTCACAAGCCGATCGTTATGCGGCCCGGACGCGCATCTGCGAACTGGGTTATCTCCGGCATCTCTATCGCAAACCGAACGGGACACTAGGCTACCGTTGCCCTGCCGAGCCGGTGGATGATTATGTCAAAAAAGGTGGGACGCTCGTGGACACGCAAGGCCGCAAATGCCTTTGCAATGGACTGCTCGCCAACGTCGGCCTCAATCAGATGCGCTCCGAAATGGAACAGGAATTGGCGTTGATGACCGCCGGCGACGATGTCGCGCAAGTCGCGCAGTTTCTCAAGCCGGGCTGCGACTCCTACACTGCGGCGGACGTTCTGCGCCACCTGCTTGCCAATCAGGACACCGAAAGGGTTGCTTTGGAAGAAATGGCTGTGGTTGTCCCAGCCTGACCACGCCGTCTAAGAAGCCGGACCTGCCAAACAAAAAGCGGGACTCGGTTTTACCCAAGCCCCGCCGTGAAATCCCAAGCGCGATTAATAGCGATTGCGACTGCCACCGTATTCACGGCGACCACCGCCACCGGACGCGCGTTCTTCGCGCGGCTTGGCGACATTGACCGTGAGGGCGCGACCGCCCAGTTGTGAGCCGTTGAGCGCCGCAATGGCCTTCTGCGCCTCTTCAGGCGTGTTCATGGTGATGAAACCAAAACCACGGGGACGACCGGTGGTCCGGTCCGTCATCAGGTTGGTTTCAGTGACCGTGCCATGCGCCGCAAAGGCATCCTGCAGGTCGTTTTCCGTGGTTTCGAAGGATAGATTTCCTACAAACAATTTATTACTCATGTGATGTTTTACTGTCCTAGACTGAACTTTGCTTTAACCAGACTGTTCCCGTTAATCGGATTTCAAATCATCACTGAACTGAGTTCACCTGAAGATTCACCATGCCGTGGAAGCTCTGTGCTATCTAACAGACGCGTGCAATATCGCTGGTTCTGCCGCAATAGCAACAACAATCGGCAACTATCTTTTGTGGCACCCGCCGCGTCGAGCGCGCGCTGGTGAAGCGGGTAGAAATACGCCCTCGCGCTGTTCCTGCTCTGGCGTCACCGGGCAAACTTCGCCAGCTTCTTGAAGCCGTAACTTACGTCTTCGGCGGCCATTCCACGCCGGCGAGTTCCTTGGGCAATTGCGTCGGGTCAACCGGATAGATGAGTGAGAGGTCCATCTTGGATTTTGAACCTTGCAGAAATTCCAGTTCTTCCGGCGCGCCGATGATGAGCCAGAGCACCTCGGTGTCGGTGTCGTTGAACACCTGGCGCAACTGGTCCGGCCCGACCAGTACGCCGCCGTATTTCGGCACGGTCAACGTCTCGCTACCCACGCGCATCAGGCCCGTACCTTCGAGGACGAAATAAAATTCCTCCTGCCGGATGTGCTTGTGCAGCGTATTGGCGCTTTTAGGCGGCAACCGCCAGAGCCGCGCACCCATGTTTTCGCTCCCGGTGCGTTCCAGATAATCCGCGTTCGGGATGCGCATCAGATTGGACGGTCGCCAATGGAGGTCGTCCGGTTTAATCAGGAAATAACCTTGGATTGGTTTCATAAGTTTCAGTCGCTCTTCGTTCCGGGCGCGTTGGGGGTCATTTGAAAAGTTTCTGCGCAAAGTAATATAATGCCTGCTTCCACTCGGCTGGATCATGCCCGTGTCCGTCCACATGCCACACATGCGGGACGTTGTTTGTCTTAAGGTAGGCGTGGACACCCTGACTGATGCGGATGAGGCCATCCTTGTTACCGGAGGAAAGCCACAGCAGTTTCAATTGCTTCGCCGCTTCGAAATGGGGAAGAAGTTCCGCAGGCGGTTTGGTGTTAGGCGCGGCGGAAAAGGCTCCTATCCAGGCAAATTTGTCGGGGTGCGCCAGTCCGAAGTTCAGCGATTGCCCGCCGCCCATGGAAAGTCCGGCCAGAGCGCGATTTTCCCGGTTCGTGTAAGTGCTGTAACGTGACTCGATCGCAGGAATGACATCATCCAGCAGGTCGTGCTCGAAGGTCTCAAAGGCGGGCACGGCGGCGAAAATATTTCCCTGGGCGCGGTCGTTCTTCTGCGCGCGGCCATTGGGCATCACGATGATCATCGGCACGGCTTTGCCGTCGGCGATCAGGTTGTCGAGAATGATGTCGGGCTGGCAAAAACGTTCCCACTCGGTTTCGTCCCCGCCAATGCCATGCAACAGGTAGAGCACCGGATACTTTTTGTCCTGCGTGTAACCGGGCGGCGTGTAAACCTGCATCCTGCGCTTTGTGCCGACGGTCTTCGAATCGTATTCAATCATCTCCAAATGCCCGTGCGGAATGCCTTCACGTTTCACATCAAAGCCGGCCGGCGGCGGGGGGAAGGCCGGCACATCATCAGGATTCAGCACAATCGGCCAGCCAAATCCGGGCAGCTCAAGACCGTGATTTCCCGGGCGTGCCTGCGGCGCGTTGGTGTTTTGAGCAAAGGCTGGAATTACCGCCGCCAGAATCAGGATAAGCGTCAGAGTTCTCATAAACGATGATCGCCAGTCGCCAGGCTACTGGAACGGCGCCAGAAGAGGTCTTCCGGCTTGATAAGATGGTAACCTTGAATGGCTTTCATAGACTCGCTGGCGAATAACTCGCCGCTGATTGGTCACGCTTTGTATTGTTCGTCGCTGACCTTTTCCATCCAGTCAACCATTTTGCCGTCGAGCTGTTCCTGAATGGCGATGTGGGTCATGGCCGTGGTTGGCGCGGCGCCGTGCCAATGCTTTTCGCCTGGCGCAATCCAGACCACGTCGCCCGGCCGGATTTCCTCAATCGGGCCACCCCAACGTTGCACACGACCGCAGCCGGCGGTCACAATCAGGGTCTGGCCCAGCGGATGCGTGTGCCAGGCGGTTCGAGCGCCGGGCTCGAACGTAACACTGTTGCCAGCCGCACGCGCAGGAGCGTTTGGCTGAAACAGAGGGTCTATGCGCACCGTGCCGGTAAACCAGTCGGCCGGTCCTTTGTTGGATGGCTGTGAGCCGCTTCGTTTGATTTCCATATTTCGAATTTCTTTGTTTGATACAACAATCGTTTGTTTTGCTCAACGGCCAGTCATCTGCTCCAGCTTTTCAGGATACCGGGCACCATGCACCGTGATCTTTGAAGCCGCGCTTTCGATGTCACGGAGGTCGTCCGGCGTAAGTTCGACTGTAACCGCTCCGATGTTCTCGTCCAGGCGATGTAGCTTCGTGGTGCCCGGGATTGGAACAATCCACGGCTTCCGGGCCAGCAGCCACGCCAGCGCGATTTGAGCCGGTGTCGCTTTTTTCCGTTTGGCGATTTTGCCGAGCAGATCAATCAATGCCTGATTCGCTTTGAGCGCCTCCGACGTGAAGCGAGGGAGGGTGCTGCGGAAGTCGGAGCTGTCAAACTTCGCGTTTTCGTCAATCTTGCCCGTGAGAAAACCCTTACCCAGCGGGCTGTAGGGAACGAAACCGATGCCGAGTTCTTCGAGAGTCGGTATCACTTCCTTCTCCGGCGTTCTTGTCCATAGCGAGTATTCACTCTGGAGGGCGGTGAGCGGCTGGACTTTGTGCGCGCGCCGGATTGTTTTCACGCCTGCTTCGGAAAGACCGAAATGCTTGACCTTGCCTTGCTGAATCAGCTCCTTCACCGCTCCCGCCACGTCTTCAATCGGCACGTTCGGGTCAACCCGATGCTGATAGAGCAAATCAATGGTCTCGAGCCGGAGCCGCTTGAGCGAGCCTTCGACGGCCTGCTTGATGTGCTCCGGCCGACTGTTCAGACCTGCCGCACCCGGCCGATTGTCACTGCCACTCAGGTCGAAGCCGAACTTGGTTGCTATGACCACTCGCCCACGGAACGGAGCGAGCGCTTCGCCAACGAGTTCTTCGTTTGTGTATGGGCCGTAAACTTCAGCGGTATCGAAGAAGGTGACGCCGCGTTCGACGGCTGCCCGAAGTAGAGAAGTCATCTCCTTTTTGTCTTTGGGTGGGCCGTAGGAAAAACTCATTCCCATGCAGCCCAGCCCGATGGCCGAGACTTCCAAATTGCTGCTTCCAAGTTTGCGCTTTTGCATTTTTGAATCCTTTCTCTCAGTTAAATGTTAGAGCAAGTTTGTTTGATGGGTGATGGAACGTGAAAACATTTAATGCCAGCATAACTAGCCATTTGAGCAAGCTTCCTGTCTTTCGTCATAATGTTGGCTCCTAAATAAATGGCTGTTTGCAAGATATACATATCACCAAAGACGTTTGCGTAGTTTGGCTTGTCAAACTGAATGCGTATCCCTGTTGGCTCTGTATCTTCTATGAGAAGTGTTGCATAGCACACCTCTACTGCTCTTTTCGACTTTCCGATGTCATGTTTACATGCTGGTAGCCTTCGCCTTATATCCCCTTTTAATACCTCTATTGTCTTTTGTATTTTGTCAGGCGACGGTAAATCAGAAGCCTTTCCCGAATCTATAAACGCCAAACTGATAGTTGAATCGAGAGGGCCTGAAAATAGAAAGGCTAATCGAATGTGGTCTCTGATTAGCTCTTTTTCCTTTTCAATCTTCGTCGGCATTTCTGCTTTCTGTTTGGCGACAGTTGGCCCCTTGCCTTTAGATGCTTCGGTTAGCTTGGCTTTATCAAAAGCGTAGTGAAAAGGCTCGTCAATTCTATCTACGAGGATGCAATTGAGGTTTGCGTCTATACCGACACTAAATATGTTGCCAAGTTTGCAACGAGCCGCTTCGAGTATCAGGTCTTTTGTGTTTGGATTCTCGCGGGACAGGGTAGGCGATATGATGAACGCCTTTTCAAGATTTTCTTTGCATTCCTTCTTCCAGTTAGTGTTGGAATCAACTACATACGTGTCACGTTTGCCAATCGCGTCCAGCAAGTTTTCCTTTTCAAATTCGTGCGGTATGTGCTTGCCGCTAAAATCATACATGCTACAGGAATGCTCAAGAATCTTGCGGATTCGTTCCTGTCCTTGCGGCGATTCTCTAGCAAGTATATCATCAACTTGCCTTCTGGTCATCGTAAAGAATGGTTTTATTGCCATTCAAGGATTTTGTCAGGTTCGGAACCGCTCCACAACAGGAAGCCGAGTCATAAAGTATCGAAACCGTGCAGCGGCGAAATAAACGAGGATTTGCGAATTTCCATTTGTCACCCCTCGCTGACGGAGGGAAGCGACAACATGTCAACGTTACGCGCCGGGGCGATGATCTAGGCTTTGATGTCCCGCCATGCTTCCCCGCGACAAGCCACCAAACATTTCCCGCCAACATAGCGTTCGAAAGCTTCGGCAGATGTTGTCTCAGGTATTGGCATTGGGCGAGATTCTATTCGATTCACGTCTTCGCGTAAACCGCCAGAGCCGCGCGCCGAGATTCTCGCTCCCGGTGTGGGTTCCATGAATTAACTCACCTTCGCCGGCGATGATGCAAAAAAGCCAATCCTGAAAACGCACTTACCATTAACCACGCCGATGGTTCCGGCACCACGGCCACACTTACATTATCAAAAAAATCGCTCCCGGTAGTGTATCCAGCCAACCCGAAAAACGGTGTATTTGAGTGTGTCCACGTACCATCAATCGCCGTCCCAACCAGATTATTTACAGCACTCGGATCAACGTAAGCTGAGCCTAGTGAATCGTACAACGACCAAAGATCTAACTGCGGCTCATAAGTGATTTTAAATGACCCCTGCTGCGGCAAAGGCGCCAAACCATCGGTTATGTCGATCAATGCTTGAGCGCCGCCGTATATTCCGGTTGAAAAACGGGACAAGGTCATCCGGTTCCCTACAAGCCCACCGCCGGTAAATACATAGCCAAAACCCGGATTGCCATCGTAGGGGTTGATCGTCGAACTCGCCAGGATGAAGTTGAAGCCGTTGTTAAAAGCCCCGTCCTGATTCGAGAGATTGAAAGACCAGGTTATTGTGCCGGCTGATTGCGAGAGCACGGATTGGTAACCATTTCCGAAGCTGCTTGTATTCAGCATCAAACTCGCACGCCCGAATAATACCGGTGGCGATGGGTTGTTTGGTTCCAAGTAGGTTGTATCGATGCGGAGTTGGCCGTTGTCAACCGACACCGAGTGTAACGGCGGTGGGGTATAGGTTATGAAAGTCTCCCCAAAAACGGTAAATGCCGAAAGGTCTGCGCTTGAGTCAAAGGAGTTTGAATAAACAACTGTAGCCCCGCCGGTACAAAGCGATCCCAGAAAAACCACTATGAGAGAAAATTGGAATTTCACAAAAGTAGTGTAGCCGAACAATGCTCACGGTGTCTATGTGATTCTTGAATAAGAGTCCTGTCTATAAGCCCAAGCCTTGGCCTGCACAAATTGGCCAGACTTTCCACAGCTCAGCCTGCGGACTTTCGCTCGCCTTCCAGCGGTTCGAATTCTTCGACTTTAGGCCTTCGCGTAAACTTCTGCACCTTTTTTCACAAACTCGCGAGACTTTTCTTCCATGCCTTTCTTCAGCGCCTCTTCCTCGGCGATGCCTTGCTCGGCGGCGTATTTGCGGACGTCTTCGGTGATTTTCATGGCACAAAAGTGCGGGCCGCACATGGAGCAGAAATGAGCCGTTTTTGCGCCTTCTTGCGGCAAGGTTTCGTCGTGGAACTCGCGGGCGGTCACGGGGTCGAGGCTCAAGTTGAATTGATCTTCCCAGCGAAATTCGAAGCGCGCCTTGCTTAGCGCGTTGTCGCGGTATTGCGCGCCGGGATGGCCCTTCGCCAAGTCGGCGGCGTGGGCAGCGATTTTGTAGGCGATGACGCCGTCTTTCACGTCTTTCTTGTTCGGCAGGCCGAGGTGTTCCTTGGGCGTGACGTAGCAAAGCAGCGCGCAGCCATACCAGCCAATCATCGCCGCGCCGATGCCGCTGGAGAAGTGGTCGTAGCCGGGCGCGATGTCGGTGATGAGCGGGCCGAGCGTGTAGAACGGCGCTTCATGGCACCATTCAAGTTGCTTGTGCATGTTTTCCTCAATCATGTGCATGGGCACGTGGCCCGGACCTTCGTTCATGACCTGCACACCGTGTTTCCAGGCGCGTTCGGTGAGTTCGCCCTGCACCTTGAGCTCGGCGAATTGCGCTTCATCATTGGCGTCGGCAATGCTCCCCGGTCGAAGACCGTCGCCGATGCTGAAGGCGACGTCGTAAGCGGCCAGGATTTCGCAAATATCGTCCCAGTGTGTGTAGAGAAAACTTTCCTGATGATGCGCCAGACACCATTTGGCCATGATACTACCGCCACGGCTGACGATGCCGGTGGCACGGTGTGCCGTCAATGGGATGAACCGGAGCAACACTCCCGCATGGACAGTGAAGTAATCCACGCCTTGCTCGCATTGTTCGATGAGTGTGTCGCGAAAGATTTCCCAAGTCAGGTCTTCGGCTTTGCCGCCGGCTTTTTCGAGTGCCTGATAAATCGGCACGGTACCGATGGGCACGGGCGAGTTGCGGATAATCCATTCGTGCGTAGCGTGGATGTTGTTGCCGGTCGAGAGGTCCATGACGGTGTCCGCGCCCCACTTGGTGGCCCAGCGCATTTTTTCGACTTCCTCTTCGATGCTTGAGGCGAGTGCGCTGTTGCCGATATTGGCGTTGATTTTGACGAGGAAATTGCGCCCGATAATCATCGGCTCGGCTTCCGGATGATTGATGTTGGCCGGGATGATGGCGCGACCGGCGGCAACCTCGGCGCGAACAAATTCTGGGGTGATTTCAGCGGGAATGCGTTGGGGGAAGCGGCGGAAAACACTGGGAGTTTCAAGTTTCAAGTTTTCAGTTTTCAGTGAAGCACTCCCCGGGTGTTGCTTATTGAGGTCGTTTCTTACGATGTCCTTCGCCAGATCTGCATTCTTCATTCTGCATTCTGCATTCTGCATTTGCTCCCGAATGGCGATGAATTCCATTTCGGGCGTGATGATGCCGGCGCGCGCGTAATGCAATTGCGTGACAATTTTGCCGGATTTGGCGCGCAGCGGTCTTTCACCATCTGCAGACTGTGGACTGTGGACTCCGGACTTTGGACCTTGGACTTTGGACTCTTCCACATCGCCTCGTTTCAAAATCCAATCGCGGCGCAACGCGGGAAGACCTTTCTCGATTGTGCCTTTGAAATTCGGATCGCCCCACGAGCCGCTCGTGTCATAAACACGCACCGGCTCGTTGACCTCGATTGTGCCGTTGAAGGATTTCGTTGGGGTCAGTTCGATTTCGCGCATGGGCACGCGGATGTCGGGGTGCAGTTTGCCCTCGACATAAACGCGTTTGCTCTTCGGTAACTGCCCGCTGCCGTTCAGTTCGGACGAATCTTTGGTCGCGATCATAATTTTCAGTCTTGAGTCCAAAGTCCAAAGTCCAAAGTCGATTTGGCCGTAGGACGTTTTTTGATTCAGGAAAAGCCTTGAAGGAAGGTGGCCACGATGGCCGGCACGCAAGTGCCTCCCTTCGCCGGCATTATCCGGATCAGGTTCAACGGGTCTCCTCCGAAAGCATGCGGAGGACTCTCAGCCGCGTTTCATTTGAAACGCTGGCTCCCCGATGTTCGAAACCTAGGACGAACAGGCGATGGCGTCAAGTCGCACCCGGGCGCGGTGAATTCCACCGTCATGGACCGGGTGCCAATCCGGACGTTGACCCCCGCTTTCCAAAACGTTATCAAGAATCCCGTTATGGACGTTTTGATGCTATCGCGCATCCAATTCGGGGCGACAATCTCGTTCCACTACATTTATCCGCCGTTGAGCATCGGCCTCGCTGTCCTGCTTGTCATCATGGAGGCGGCGTGGCTCAAAACCAACAATCCGGTTTATCACCAGATGGCGCGGTTTTGGACGAAGATTTTCGCGCTGACATTCGCCATCGGCGTGGCGACGGGCATTGTGATGGAGTTTGAATTCGGCACGAACTGGGCGACGTATTCGCGTTACGTGGGCGACGTGTTTGGCAGCGCGCTGGCGGCGGAAGGCATCTTCGCATTTTTCCTCGAATCCGGTTTTCTCGCCGTGCTGATGTTCGGCTGGGACAAGGTAAGCCGCAAAATGCACTTTTTCTCAACGTGCATGGTTTGCCTCGGCGCGTATTTCAGCGCGGTGTGGATTGTCGTCGCTAATTCGTGGATGCAAACACCTGCGGGCTACCACATCGTCGGCCAGGGCATGCACGCGCGCGCCGAAATCACGGACTTTTGGCAGGTGGTGTTCAATCCATCCTCGATGGACCGTTTGTTCCACACGCTGTGTGGCGCGTGGCAGGCAGGCGCGTTTCTTGTCATCAGCGTGGGTGCGTGGTATGTGCTGAAAAATAAATTCACCGGCTTTGCGCGGGCATCACTGCGCATTGGTTTGATTGTCGGATTGGTTGCATCACTGCTCCAACTTGGCAGCGGCGACAGCAGCGCGCGCAGCGTGGCGAAAAATCAACCAGCCAAACTCGCGGCGTTTGAAGGACTTTACCGCACTACTTCCAATGCACCGCTCACGCTCGCCGGCTATGTGGACGAAAAAGATGAAAAAGTCATCGGACTGCAATGGCCGGGGCTGTTGAGTTGGCTGGTAGCCCATAACACGCACGCGACCGTGACCGGCTTGGATACTTTTCCGCCAAAAGACCGGCCGCCGGTGGAAGCATCGTTTTTGTTTTTCCACGGCATGGTGGCGATTGGTTTCGCGCTCATTGCCATTGCCGCGCTGGGCTGTTTTTATTTGTGGCGCGATGTGCTGTTTCAAAAACGCTGGATGCTCTGGATCCTCGTTTTTTCCGTGCTCGGCCCGCAAATCGGCAATCAACTCGGCTGGTTCGCGGCGGAAGTCGGGCGGCAACCGTGGATTGTTTATGGCCTGCTGCGCACGCCGGAAGGCCTGTCGGCGGTGGTAAAGGCGGATGCAGTGCTGACGTCGCTGGTTTTGTTCACGGTGATTTATTTTCTGCTGTTCACGGTTTTTATTTATTTGCTCAACGACAAAATCCAGCACGGCCCGGATGATACCGATTTGACACCTGCCGGCAAACTGGCTCTGCCAACAAAAAATTAACTCAACCACGAATGAACACAGGCACGAGTTTCAAGTTTCAAGTTTTCAGTTTTCAGAAAATGCGATTGGTTTTACTGAAAACTTGACACTGAAAACTGAACACTTTTTTCGCCATGAATTATGATTTGAACACCATCTGGTTCATTCTCGTCGGTGTGCTGTTCACCGGCTACGCGATGCTTGACGGCTTCGATCTCGGCATCGGCGCTCTGCATTTATTCACCAGAGACGACGCCGAACGCCGCACACTGCTCAATGTTATCGGCCCGGTCTGGGACGGCAACGAGGTCTGGCTCGTGACGGGCGGCGGCGCGTTGTTCGCCGCGTTTCCGAACGTGTATGCGACGGTGTTCTCCGGTTTTTACATGGCGTTCATCCTGCTGCTCGTGTCGTTGATTTTTCGCGCCGTCGCCATTGAGTTTCGCAGCAAGCAACCGATGCGCTGGTGGCGGCAGACGTGGGACATCGGCTTTTCCGCGGGCAGTTTGCTGTCGGGCCTGCTCATCGGTGTTGCCATCGGCAACATTGCATGGGGTGTCCCGATTGACGAACGCGGTGAATTCGCGGGAACCTTTATTGTTTTGCTGAAACCGTATCCGCTTCTGCTTGGTGTAACGACTGTGGCGCTATTCATGATGCACGGCGCGATTTACGGCGCATTGAAAACCGAGGGCGCGTTGCATGACAAACTGCGCAGATGGACAATGAAGGCGATCATTTTCTTCGTGATTTGTGCCACGGCGCTCACCATTGCCACGCTGCTTTGCGTGCCGCACATGACCGGACGCGTGCGCAACTATCCGTGGCTCTTTGCCATCGTGCTGGCGAACCTGCTGGCCATTGCCAACGTCCCGCGTGAATTTCATCATGGATGTGACTGGCGGGCATTTCTGTCGTCGTGCGCCGCGATGATTACCTTGATGGCGCTGTTCGGCCTGAACATGTATCCGGACCTCGTTTACAGCCTGCCGAATCCTGAAAACAGCCTGACGATTTACAATGCCGCCTCGTCGCCGAAGACGCTGGGCATCATGCTCATCATCGCGTGCATTGGCATGCCTCTCGTCATCGCCTATACCGTGAGCATCTATTGGATTTTCCGCGGCAAGGTAAAACTGGACAAGACGAGTTACTGAAACTTTTCCGCAGATTACGCAGATGTCGCAGATAAAAACAGAAAAGAAATCTGCGTAAATCGGCGAAATCTGCGGATAAAACAACTCTACTCGAAGACCATGATAAAACCACCACGCGGTTGCAGCGTGACCTTCAGTTTCCTGTCGGAAGCAAGGCGGACCTTCTCTTGTCGGAACGAAAGGTTGCCGTCTTTGCCATCGGTGATGAGCGTGCCGGAGCCGCGAATGGGCAGTTCGCCCAGATCCAGCGTGAGGGTTTTTGCGGTCGCTTCGCCGTTGATACCGGCAACATACCAGCGGCCTTCGCCCTGGCGCGCAAGGACCACAAACTTGCCCGGGAAACCGTCCAGGAACTTCGTGTCATCCCAGACGGCCGGCACACCCTTGAGAAAATTCCGCACATAGCCGGGTGCCTTCGCCATACCCTCCGGAATCTCCGCGTAATGCTGGATGCCCGAGGTGAAGAGCACCGACAATGCCAGCTCGAATGCGCTGGTGGTGCGGCGCTGGATATGGTTGATGTGATCGAGCACCATCGGGGTGAAATCCATCGGATCGAAGACGTTTCGTGTGAACGGCAACATGGCCGCGTGCGAAGGCTCCTGGTCGGCGTTGTTCTGTTCAAACGTGACATATTCGAGGCCACGGACCGCCTCCATTGTCATCAGGTGCGGATAGGTCCGCTGCCAGCCGCGGGGCAGCGTCGCGCCGTGGAAGTTCATCAGGAAGCCATACGGCGCCGCGTCATCGAGAATGTCCAGATAGTAATTAATCACGGACTGTCCATCGCCGCCGAAGAAATCAATCTTAAGTCCGGCGACGCCCATGTCCTTCAGTTTCGCGAACTCCTTGACGCGGCTCTCGTGGGTGAGCATAAGGTCGCGCGGCGTCTGCGGGGCTTCGTTCCAATCTCCCGCCGAATTATACCACAGGAGAATGCCCACGCCCTTGCCGCGGGCGTAATCCACCAGTTTCTTCATCTTATCATAACCGATCTGTTTGTCCCAGCCGGAGTCAATCAACGTGTAACGCCAGCCCATCCCGGCGGCGTAATCGATAAATCGTTTTTGCACCTCGTAAATCGTCTGGCCATCCCCGAGCAGCGGCCAGCTCCACGACGCCTTGCCGGGCCGGACGGACGTGTCCGCGGGATGCGCCGGCGGGTCGGCCAGATCAATGCCCAGCGTGGATTCGGCAATGGTCTTGAGACTGCCGACCGCGATGATGCGCCACGGCGTGAGCCACGGGAGCGGCGATTCGGGATTGACGGGACCGTTCTGAAAATTCTCGCGCGGGTCGGGAAAGCCGACCGAATACTCCCCGTCCGGCGATTCGGCGCGCAGCCGCGTGGCGCAATAATTTCGCGACAGCGAACCTTCGCTCACCAGGAGCCATGTGTCCCCGGAACAGAACAGGGCGGGATAAACCCAACCGGCGCTCGTCGGCGACGGCGTGCCGGCGGGGATGTCCTTTTTGTAGAATTCCTCGTAGGCAGGGTTTGTCTTTTTGAAACCGGTCTTGGCCACCGACATCGGCTGGAGCCATGCGCGCGTGCCCGGCGGAAAATGAAACGAGGAAACTTCCTCCGTCAACCGGCGCGTGCCGGAGTTCATCCCGGGGAAGAAATAGCGGAAGGCCACCCCGTCGTTGGAGACTTGGAAGATGATGTCCATGTCTTGATCGTCGGCGTTCAGCAAATGGAACACCTTCCGGTTCGCGAAATAGGTGTTCAACCGCCGCTTGGCGGTGAGAATCTCATATTGGTCCCGCACCGGTTCCGTATCAACCGATGCCAGCCGAAGGCCTTTGGAAAAATCGGCGTCGTCGCGCACCAAACCGAGGCGCGAATCCAGTAGCACGGGTTTGCCATCGAACCAGATGGTATAACGCGGCCCGTCGGCGGCACCGAGATAAAACTCGACCTCCAGCCGGCCATTGGGACTGGCAATGCCAGGCGCTTTTGACTCCGGCGCCGCATTGGCAACACTGCAACAAATGAGGACCGCCGTTAATGTGGCGAATGGTTTGAGCGGATTGGATAACATGCGGACTTTCACAACTACATCACGCGCGCCCGGCCGCGGCCCTTGACCACTTCGCCAATCAGCCACGCCTTGTGCTTTTGCGCGCGGATGAATTTCAAGACCGCATCCGCCTGGTCCGCCGACACGATGGCGACCATGCCAATGCCCATGTTGAACACCTGGTAAAGCTCGGCATCCGGCACGCCGCCGCGCTTGGCGATGAGCCGGAAAATCGGCGGCACATTCCACGAACCTTTGCGGATGACCACGTCGCAATTCTTCGGCAACACGCGCGGGATATTGTCCACGAACCCACCACCGGTGATGTGGGCGAAAGCTTTTACCGGGTAGGGCGCGCTGTCCCCAGCGCGCCGCGGCGCTTTCGGAGAAAGCGCCCTACCATTGAAACGTTTGAGAAGCGCCTGCACCAGCGGGCCGTAGCTGACGTGGACCTTCAATAATTCGGCACCGATGGTGTTTTTCAATCCCGGCACGCGGCTGGTCGGCTTGAGCTTCAGTCGCTCGAAGAAAATTTTTCGCGCGAGTGAATAGCCGTTCGTGTGCAGGCCACTCGATGCAATGCCGATGACGGCGTCCCCGGCCCTGACGGTTTTCTGGCCGTCGAGCATTTTGGATTTTTCCACGACGCCGACAATCATGCCGCTCACGTCATATTCACTCTTTTGGTAAAAGCCCGGCATCTGCGCCGTTTCGCCGCCGATGAGTGCGCAATGATTTTCCGCGCACGCCTTCGCAAAACCTTTGATGATTTCGATGAAAACACGCGGCTCCAGTTTTCCCGTGCCGAGGTAATCAAGGAAAAACAGCGGCTCTGCGCCCAGCACGGCGATGTCGTTGACGCAATGATTTACGAGGTCGGCGCCGATGGTGTCGTGCCGGTTCATCGCGAATGCGATTTTCAGCTTTGTGCCAACACCGTCCACGGACGACACGAGGACTGGCTCACGATATTTTTTCACGTCGAGTGCAAACAGACCACCGAAGCCGCCGACCTTGCCGAGCACCTCGCGGCGATGCGTGGCAGCGAGCAATTGCGGCAGCGTCGCCTTGACCTTGTTGCCCAAATCAATGTCCACGCCCGCGCGGGCGTAAGCCTTTTGTTTCATGCGCACAGACATTAACCGCCAAGACGCGCGGCACGCCAAGTTAAAAAATTACGGAACGATGCCAAATTCGGAATCGCATTGCACTCCGGCGCGCTTATTGCAGAATGGACGGATGAATTTGGACACGCTTTATTCCGAATTGACACTTAAGCCCAATGCCAAGCTCGCGCTGGTCGTGCTCGACGGCTTGGGTGACATCGCAACGAAGGAACAAAACAGCCTCACGCCACTGGAAGCCGCTCGCACGCCGAACCTCGATGCGCTGGCAAAAAACTCGGCGCAAGGCCGCATGATCCCCGTCGCGCCCGGCATCACGCCCGGCAGCGGACCGGGACATCTCAGTCTGTTCGGCTATGATCCGCTGGAATTCCAGGTCGGACGTGGCGTGATTGAAGCGCTTGGCCTGGGCATGGAACTCAAGCACGGTGACGTTTGTGCCCGCGCCAATTTTGCCACACTCGATGCGAAAGGAATTGTCACCGACCGCCGTGCGGGGCGCATTCCCACCGAAACGTGCGAGAAACTGTGCGCCATGCTTTCCGCAAAGGTGAAAAGGCTTGGCGACACGGAAATTATCATCAAGGCAGGCAAGGAACATCGCTTCGTTGTGGTCTTTCGCGGCAGAGAACTCGAAGGTCCGCTCACGGACGCCGATCCGAACCGCGAAGGTTTTCCCATTCCCACGGTTCATCCGCGCAACGAAAACAATGTTGGCCAGAAAAAAATGGCCGGGTTGATTGCTGATTTTTACAAGACCGCGCTGCCGATCATCGCGAGGGAAAAACCGGCGAACGGTTTTCTCATGCGCGGCATTGCGCATAAGCCGCACATTCCGCTGTTCGAAGAGCGTTACAAACTGAAGGCCGCGTGCCTGGCAGTTTATCCGATGTATAAAGGCCTCGCGCAACTCGTTGGCATGAAGAAAATCGAAGGCCCGGCAACCATTGCGGAGCAATTCGAGCGCTATCTCGAGGAACACGACAACTTCGATTTCTTTTTCATCCATTACAAATACACCGACAAATACGGCGAGGACGGCAACTTCATGGCGAAGATGAAGGCGATCGAGGATTTCGACGCCGCGTTGCCGATTTTGCTGAGGAAAAAGCCGGACGTGCTGGCCATCACCGGCGACCACTCGACGCCCTGCGCGGTCAAGGGCCATTCGTGGCATCCGCAGCCGGTGCTGCTGCATTCGGCGTTGAGTGGCTCGGACAAGCTCGAACGCTTCACGGAAACCGGCGCGAACAGCGGTTCGCTTGGCGTATTTAAGGCGAAGTATTTGATTCGTCTCATGCAGGCCAACGCGAGGATGTTTGACAAGTTTGGCGCGTAAACTTTCCGGCAGCCATGAATTTGCCGAACAAGCTGACGGTTTTGCGCTTCGCGCTGACGGCGCTTTTTCTGTGGGCGCTGTTCTCGCCGATTCGGTATAACAACACTCTGGCGCTGGTTTTCTTTTCCCTGGCCGGTGCCACGGATTTTCTTGACGGCTGGCTCGCCCGCCGTCGCGGTCTCATCACCAATTTCGGCATTTTGATGGACCCGCTCGCGGACAAAATTTTGACGTGCTCGGCGTTCATCGCTTTTGTTGAGAGCAGTCACCTGAATCCAGGCGCGCCGGTCAAGGTTGCGGCGTGGATGGTCATCATCATCGTCGCGCGTGAACTGGCGATTACCGGCTTGCGACTGCTGGCGGCGTCCAAAAATGTCGTGCTGGCTGCGGAGAAATTCGGCAAGCACAAAACCGTCTCACAAATCGTGACCATCAATGCGTTGCTGGTCATGGACGCCAGCGATGAATGGTGGCCGTGGCTGCGCGATGCGTTTCATCCGTGGGTGGGTGAGTTTGCGCAGATCATGCTTTGGGTGACGGTCGTGCTGACGGCGGCGTCCGGCTTGATTTATTTATGGCGCAACCGCGCGATTTATTTAAGCGACGTCTAAAAGCAAATGGAGAATGAAGAAGGAAGAATGCAGAAATAAAACCTGAAGTTGAACGAAATGCGCTTCTTCACTCTCCATTCCGCCTTCTACATTCAATGGTGCGACGGTAATGGCAGCGTTTCGCTGGAGTTCGCGGACTGATAAACCGCCGGCGGCAAACCGGCCAGCGGATCACTGTGCTTGTGGTACCGCCACGCAAAACCGACAAGTACGACAATCAAAACGATTCCCAATGCCGCGCCGCCTGCCAGCCCGATTCTCCAATTCAATCTTGCGAGCAAAAACATCAGATGGTCAACCACGGTCTTGGATTCTTCGGTGAACGGCGGCGGCTCCTTGAATTTTTCCGTTTGCCTCAACTCGACATTCAGCGCGGCCATGATGGCCGGCACATCGAGTTTGAGCAGTGTGGCGCAATTTTTCACCGAGCCGCGAATGTAAACCGGCGCGGAAAACACCTCGTAATTTCCTTCTTCAAGCGCGCGAATGTGATCGGTGCGGATTTTGGTGGTTTCCGCAACTTGATAAACCGTCAGTTTCCTGGCCTCGCGCGCGGAGCGGAGTTGTTCGGCGACCGTTGGCATTTCCCCTTATTTAGCGCGTTTGAAAGCCAATTGGCAATCATGGAAATTAACCACCAAAGCCCAAGAAACACCAGGTGGGTCTGGCGGTATCCGGGGAATTGAATTGGGAACATCGAACAACGAACGCCCAACATCGAACATCGAATGAACCGCAGACGGTCGGTGGCGACCAATTCGACGTTCAGTGTTCAATGTTGGATGTTCGATGTTTTTTTTCCATGCTTGCAGAGCATGGTGCCCGGCGTTCCCATCAACCTCGGGAATGAGATGCCGACGTGTCCGGACAAAAACTTTTTCCGACCACTGCGCCGATGACCGAGCCAATGACCGCTCCGCCCACGGAATCCGAGAACCAATGGATGGTCATGGAGACACCAATGCCGACATAGAAAGCGTAGAGAAGCGCTATAAAACCCAGCCACCGTTGTTTCGGACAAAGCGTGAACACCGTCACGGCCATGGCGAAAGCGAGGGTGGCATGCGACGACGGCCAGCCCCAGAAGACTCCACCGCGCAGAAAACCGAAATGGAAGACGCGACTCATGTCTGCGCCGATGGCATGCGAAGGGTGGGCGCGACCCGTAACCGCTTTGTATGCGGAAGAGACAAGCGAGCCGAGGAGTGCGGCCTGACCGACAGCCCAACCGGTCAAAATAACCCTGGCATTTCTGGCAATGATGCCGAGCGCAAAAAGGATCAGCGGCAGGGCGAGAGGCAATAACCCGCCGATGTGGACGGCTGGAAACATCCATGAACGAAGCGTCGGATTGTGGGTGGCGAGGAAATAGCGCCAGTCGAAACCGGACATGACGAGGATGAAAGTGAAAAGGATGGCAATGATATGCCAGACGATCATCCAGCCCTTGAAGCAGCCAATAAGATTGCCAGGCAACGTGACAAAAAACTGTTTCATGGCTTTCTATTATTTAGGTCGGTTGACTCGACATTAGCAATCCTGTAAAACGGCAATTAATTGAAGATCATTGTTAAAACTTTAATCGCGTTGACTGGTCTGAGTGTCTTGATCGTACTCTTTCATTTTGAGGAGGACTGGCGTGGCAAACATGCATGGGAAAATTGCAAACGCGAACTCGAAGCCAAAGGCGAAGCGCTGGATTGGAACGCTTATATTCCCGCACCGGTTCCGGACGATCAAAATATCTTCAAGGCGCCCAAAATGCAGGAATGGTTTGTTGGTAGGAGCGAAACAGATTTATCAAAACGATTGGCAAATTCAAAAACGCCTTTTTTCGGAGAGTCGAGCCAAATCACGAATGAAGTTGAAGCTAAAAATTATCTGGCATGGAGTGATCAATTCACTCCGGACTTCGATCTGATTCGCAGTGCGCTTAAGCGTCCTTATGCGCGAATGGAAGGTGATTACAAGCCCCTTGTTGTGCCAGTCCCTAATTTTGTCACCGTCCGAATTGTGGCACAGACCCTGGCGCAGCGGGCGCATTGTTATTTATTATTGAATCAACCGGAGCAAGCGCTGGCCGAGTTGACAACCATGCACGATATGTGTCGTTTGCTTGAAGGTGTTCCAACAGGCAAACCCACGACTTTGGTTTCTGCAATGATTGATGTAGCTGTTGCAGGGCTATATGTGGATATCGTTGCCGAAGGTTTCCGGCGGCAGGCATGGCAAAAACCGCAACTCATCACACTGCAACGCCAACTCGGGCAAATTCATTTGACTCCTTTCGTTGTTGGGGCCATACGCCAGGAGCGTGCAGGGATGTGCTACATAATTGAAAATAATATGCTTCCCAGAATCAAAGATGTAAGAGCGCCTTACCTCATGCGTGGATGTCTCTATCAGAATTTGGTGACTATTGCGCACCTCGAGCAGGAAGCGATTGACAGCTTTGACCCCGAAAGAAACGCCATTTTACTTGCAAATGCGAACAATCTTCAACGTGAAGTGGTTGCGATGGGAAAGCGAAAATTTTTAAAGCCTTATACTTTCTTGGCTGCAATTGCTGTTCCAAATTTGACGCGGGCTTTCCAGACCCTTGGCCGAAATCAAACGAGTGTGGATGAGGCACAGATTGCCTGCACTTTGGAACGTTGCCGGCTCGCGCACGGCGAATATCCTGAAAAACTTGACGCGCTCGCACCACAGTTCATCGAAAAGATTCCAAATGACATCATCAACGGCCAGCCGTTGCATTATCGCCGCACAGCCGATGGAAAATTCATGCTCTATTCCGTCGGTTGGAATGAAAAAGATGATAGTGGAGTCGCCAGCGACGAAAT
The DNA here is from genome assembly GCA_049517655.1 of Verrucomicrobiota bacterium. GTDB lineage: Bacteria > Verrucomicrobiota > Verrucomicrobiia > Limisphaerales > UBA11358 > UBA11358. The sequence goes on from JBEKRQ010000003.1 coordinate 143,464, forward strand.
TAGCCAAGGCGATTGGGTCTGGAAAAATTAGCCACAGATAAACACAGATTCACGCAGATGATCTTTTTATCTATGTTTCATCTGTGCAAATCTGTGGCTTAAACCGCTTGTTGTCCGCCGCCGTCCATTCCCGTGCCGTCCAGATCAATCAAAATGTCGCGCGGCTCGGCGCCTTTGCTGGGACCAACGATGCCGCGATTTTCCAGTTCGTCCATGATGCGCGCGGCGCGGGTGTAACCGAGCCGCAGCCGCCGTTGCAGCAGCGAGACGCTCGCCTTTTGTTCGCTGCGGATGACCTCGATGCACTTCTGAATCAGTTCCTCGTCCTCGTCTATGCCACTTTCATTTTCAAAACTGCCCGCCGGTTTTGAAAGTTGCCGGTGAATTTCCATTTCGTAACTCGGTTTGGCCTGCTTGGCAATGAACCCGACGATGCTGTTGATTTCTTGGTCGGTGATGAGTGCCCCCTGCGCGCGAATCAACCTCGCCGAGCCGGGCGGCAGATAAAGCATGTCGCCTTTGCCGAGCAATTTGTCCGCGCCCATCGCATCGAGAATCGTGCGCGAGTCCACCTTCGCCGCGCACTGAAACGCGATGCGCGCGGTGATGTTCGCCTTGATGACGCCGGTGATGACGTCCACGCTCGGCCGTTGCGTGGCGACAATGCAATGGATGCCGGCCGCGCGCGCCATTTGTGTGATGCGCGCGATGGCCATTTCCACGTCAGCGGGCGCGACGAGCATCAGGTCGGACAATTCGTCAATGATGACGACGATGTAGCTCAACTTTTCGGGAATAACGATGTCGTCGTCGCGCGGCACGACGATTTCCTCGTCCACTTCGACGGCGAAACCTTCCACGCCCGGCTCGACTTTTTCCCTTTTGGCCTTGAGCGGCAATTCGGGTTCGGTCTCCAACAACGGTTTGTTTTTGGGGCGCGAATTGAACGAGCCGATGTTGCGGACCCCGACCCGCGCAAAAATCTGGTAACGCTTTTCCATTTCATTCACAACCCAGCGCAGGGCGAGAATGACTTTTTTGGGGTCGGTAATAACCGGGACGACAAGATGCGGCAGCCTGTTGTAGTGCTGCAATTCGACGACCTTCGGATCAATCATCACGAAGCGGAGCTGGTCCGGCGAGAAGCGGTAGAGCAGAGACGTGATGATGGCATTGATGCAAACCGATTTGCCGGAACCGGTGCTGCCGGCGATGAGCAAGTGCGGCATTTCGGAAAGGTCCGCCACGATGGGATGGCCATAAACGTCCTTGCCAAGCGCAATTGGAATTTTTGCCTTGGTGTTGCGCCACTCCTCGGACTCGAACATGTCGCGCACGATGACATAGGAGGTGATCGGGTTCGGCACTTCGATGCCGACGGAACTTTTGCCGGGCACGGGTGCAAGGATGTGAACACGCTCGGCTTTGACTGCGGCAGCGATGTTGTTGGAGAGCGCGCTGATTTTTTCGAGCTTCACGCCCGGCGCCGGATGAAATTCGTAGCGCGTGATGGTCGGGCCCTTGGTGATGTCGCCGAGCGAAACTTCGATGTCGAACTGCGCAAGCGTCTGCTGCATGAGCCGCGCGTTGGCCATCAATTCCTCCTTCGACTCGGTTGGTTTGATGGTCGTGTCCGGGTATTGCAGAAGATCCAGCGGTGGCAACTGGTAATTGCCAATGACAGGCGTTGAAGCGACGCTGAGAGGCTTTGTTTTTTTCGCCGCAGCCCTGGTTTTGGGCGCGGGCGGCGCAACGGAAACCGTCGGTTCAGATTTTTCCGCTTCAATTTCCTCTTCAGTGACTTTCTCTGGCGCCGGTTTTTTGCCAAGGATGTCTTCCGTCGTCGCGGCTGCAGCTTCCTGGCCGGAAACCGCCTCACTTTCATCGGTGGGCCCGGGTTCTTTGAACACACCACCGGGCAAAATGGTTTTGCGGACGCGAGTGGATTTGGCCTGCGACACACTCAAATCGCGGACGGTCGGTTCAGGAACAGGTTGCAAATCCGCGCCGAGACCGGTGCGTGCGACTTCCTCCTGTAATTTTTTTGCCTGCCTTTCGAGTTCGCGCGCCCGGTGTTCAAGTGCGCCTTCGTCGGCGGATTCCGGTTCGGCTTCGTCGGATTCCTTTTCAAGGAAACCACGAATCCATTCCCCGAGACGGAAATTCGTCAGGAACAGCAGGCTGATGAGGCACAGTGTCGCGTAAACAATCGTCGCGCCGACGGTGCCAAGCAGGCAAAAACCGTATTCGTGACGCGGTGTCTGCCCGTAAGTTGCCCATCCAAGCCATCCCCCCGCGCTTTGCGACCCGATGGCTTCGTGAATTTTTCCTCGCTGGCCGCCACCGTCCATGATGTAAAGCAGGCCGGTAAGCGACACCAGCAACACGGCTGACCAAACCAGCGACCAACGCAAACGCTCACGCAAGTGACTCGGAAAATTCAACAGATAAGCTAGGCCAAAGGCTGCGAACAGCACGGGCAAAAGGTACCCAACCAAACCAAAAGGTATAAATGAGGCCCACGCCAGGTACGCGCCCAACGGGCCAATCCAGTTATGCGCGGGTTTGTTCAGTTGCGTGGTCAGGAACGAAACGTCGTTGCGGTCGAATGAAAACTGCGCGACCAGCAGCAACAGCGCGGCGGCGAGCAGCGCAACGCCAATAATGTCGCTAAAGCCGTGTGCAGAATCCGATGGCGTCTTCCGTGACATGGCCCCAGCGTAACAATTCCGCACGGCAATTTCAAAGTTGAAATTGTCCGTGCCGGGTCAGTTCGCGCTTGCCAACGCGCGTCGGAAATTTGAGACTAACAACTCATTTGGAATGCGCGGTTAGCTCAGTTGGCAGAGCACTACCTCGACACGGTAGGGGTCACAAGTTCAAGTCTTGTACCGCGCACCAGCCTTCGCTTGGAGCGCAGCGTAGAGCGAAGGCTGCCGCGCCGAAGCATGAAGTGCGTAGGCGGGCCAAGAGACACAGTGAACAACGCGCTCCAAGCTGCGGCTCGGCACGCCAGCCAGTTATTCAGTATGAAATTCTTCTACGTCTATATCTTGCAAAGTGAGAACAACGCGAAGCATTTTTACATCGGCTTCACAGAAAATTTACGAGACCGTTTGAGAGTGCATAACGCCGGACACGTTCCACATACAGTTAAGTTCCGGCCATGGCGGATAAAAACCGCAATTGCCTTTATTGAACGCCAACGCGCTATTGAATTTGAATGTTACTTGAAGACGGCTTCTGGGCGGGCATTTGCAAAAAAACGGTTTTGAGGCTTTCACTCTTCGAGCTACGCCTGGCACGCCAGCCTTCATTTCAGCAGGCCGGCGCGGATGGCGTCGCAGTCCATTCATTCAGGCCGCGCTCGTTGGTGTTCACTGGAAACAATCCGAGCAATTCCAACGCTTCGCCGACCAGATAAAGCGAGCCGGTGATGACAACGGAATCATTATCTGGAATTTTTTCCAACGCTCCACGCAGAGAATCGCACGCGGAAATTTCAGCCGACAAATTTGCCGTGCGACAAGCCGCTGCCAATTGGCCCGGATTGGCGCTGCGTTCACTGGAAACCGGGACGGTAAAAATGCGCGACGCCAGCGGCGCAAGTATTCCGCAAATCCGCTGCCAATCCTTGTCCTGAAGCACGCCAAGAATCAGCGTCCGTTTCGTTGCGGGGGAATTTTTTTCCAGGGCTTCGCGCAGGACTTTCGCGCCGGCAACATTGTGCGCGCCATCGAGCAACAGCTTTTGACCCGAGGGCCGCGCGACCAATTGCAACCGTCCGGGCCAGTTCACTTTCGACAAACCGGCTCTGATATTTTCTTTGCTCACGGGAATTTTATTTTGAAGCGCTTCGACCGTTGCGAGTGCGAGCGCTGCGTTCAATTTTTGATGTTCGCCAGATAAGGACAAAACCTCAATTTGGGAGGGTTGCCATGTTGGCGACCCCAATTGATTTGGGACGGCGACACGCCGTCCCTCCCATGAATTGATTTTTGTTAAAGGCGCATTTTTTTCTTTCGCGATTTTTTCAATGACAGTCATGGCCTCCGGCTCGTCGGTTGCGGTCACGACCGGCACGCCGGGCTTGATGATGCCCGCTTTTTCGGTGGCGATTTTTTCGAGCGTGTCGCCGAGCCATTGTTGATGGTCAAAGGCGATGTTTGTGATGACGCTGGCCAGCGGCGTGACGATGTTCGTGGCGTCCAGCCGCCCGCCAAGGCCGGTTTCCCAGATCACCAAATCACATTTTTGCGCGGCGAAAAACCTCAGCGCCATGACCGTGACAACTTCAAAAAATGTCGGATGATGATCAGCGGGAAATTGTTTGAGCAAGGGCTGCAATTCTTCGACCAGCCGCACCACGTCCTGTTCGCTGATGAGTTGCCGATTAACCTGAATCCGTTCGCGGAACGAGACCAGATGTGGTGAGGTGAACAACCCGGCGCGCAAACCGGCCGCGCGATAAATACTTTCGAGCATGGCGCAGGTCGAGCCTTTGCCATTTGTGCCGGCGACATGAATGAAGCGAAGCCGGTTTTGCGGATTGCCCGCGAGCGCGGCGAGTTTGTAAGTATTTTCCAGCCCAAACTTTGCGCCCAAAAGCCGCAAGCCGTAGAGAAATTGGATGGCTTCGGTGTAGGTCACTTTGTGTCTCGACCCAACTTACAACGGCTTCTGGTGAACGTGCTGATGCGCAGCAGCGATAAAGCCTTTGAACAGCGGGTGCGGCTGGTGCGGCTTGCTCAAAAATTCCGGATGGAACTGGCTCGCGATGAAGAATGGATGCTCTTTGAGCTCGATGACTTCGACCAGCTTGCCATCGGGCGATAGGCCGCTGAAAACAAAACCGGCCTTCTCGAATTTCTCGCGGTAGGCATTGTTGAATTCGTAGCGGTGACGGTGTCGTTCGTTGACCACGAATGAGCCGTAGAGTTCCGCCGCCTTTGTGCCGAGCGCCAACTGGCACGGCTGCGCGCCGAGTCGCATCGTGCCGCCTTTCTTGGTGATTTTGCGCTGCTCGTCGAGCATGGCGATGACCGGATGCGGTGTGGCCGGATCAAATTCCGTCGAATGCGCCCTGGCCAGTTTCAAAACGTTGCGCGCGAATTCGATGGTGGCGATTTGCATGCCGAGGCAAAGGCCGAGATAGGGAATTTTGTTTTCGCGGGCGTATTGCGCGGCCTTGATTTTGCCTTCAATGCCGCGTTCGCCAAAACCGCCGGGCACGAGAATGCCGCCGAGACCCTTCAATATTTTGGCTGCGCCGTCCTTTTCAATTTCCTCCGCGTCCACACGCACGATCTCTACGCCGCAATCATTGCCGATGCCGCCGTGGCTGATGGCTTCATAGACGGACTTGTAGGCGTCCTGCAACCCGATGTATTTGCCGACGACGCCGATGCGCACGCGATGCTGCGGCGCGATGAGCTTGCGTATGATTTCCTGCCAGTGCGCCATGTTGGCGGGCGGCACATCGAGGCGCAGCAATTTGCAAACCAGGTCATCGGCATGCTCGCGCTGGAGCATGAGCGGCACTTCGTAAATGGAATGTTCTACATCCTGCTCTTCAATCACGGCTTCCACTGGTACGTTGCAGAACAATGAAATTTTCTGGCGCAACTCCTTTTCCAGCGGCTTTTCGCAGCGGCAGACGATGAGGTGCGGCGTGATGCCGATTTCGCGCAGTTTGGCGACGGATTGTTGCGTCGGTTTGGTCTTCAATTCGCCTGCCGCCTTGATGAACGGCACGTAGGTCACGTGCACAAACGCCACATTGCCCGCGCCGGCGTCCAGCGCAAACTCGCGGATGGCTTCCAGAAACGGCAGGCCTTCAATGTCGCCGGTTGTTCCGCCGATTTCCGTGATGACGACATCAGCCTTGCTTTGCTCTGCCAGGACGTGGATCCGATTTTGAATTTCCCCGGTGACATGCGGAATGACCTGCACGGTCTTTCCGAGATATTTCCCCTCGCGCTCGTTGTTAAGCACGCTTTGATACACCTGGCCGCTGGTAAGGTTGTTCAGACGCGTGAGTTTGCAGTTCGTGAACCGCTCGTAATGCCCGAGGTCGAGGTCGGTTTCCGCGCCGTCGTCGAGCACGTAAACCTCGCCGTGCTGATACGGATTCATTGTGCCGGGATCCACGTTGAGATAGGGATCGAACTTCTGGAGCGCGACCTTGAGACCGCGATTTTCGAGAAGCGTGCCGAGCGACGCCGCTGTCAGGCCCTTGCCCAGCGAACTCACCACGCCGCCAGTAACAAAAATGAATTTCATTTTTTTAGGCCACAGATGAACACAGATTCACACAGATAATAAATTTACTTTGCTTGTCTTTCAAAAAATCCGTGTCCATCTGTGATAATCTGTGGCTAAAGTTTTTTCAGAATTTGTTCCACCCGCGCCACGTCTTCCGGCGTGTCCACGCCCACGCCGTCGTAATCCACCTTCACGACCGCGATTTGAATTCCGTTTTCCAGCGCGCGCAACTGCTCCAGCTTCTCCGCTGTTTCAAGCGGCGACGCCGGGAATTTCACCAGCCGCAACAGCATTTCACGCCGGTAACCGTAAATGCCCAAGTGTTTCAAAAAAACAAACGCCGCCAACTGTTCGCTCACCGAACCACTGGCGGCCTCGCGCAGATATGGAATCGTGCGCCGGGAAAAGTATAACGCATGACCGGCGGCGTTGACAACGACTTTTACAACGTTCGGATTGTCGAATTCCGCGGGATTTTTGATGCGCGTCGCGGCAGTGGACATTTCATTGTCGCGCAAAACGCCGGCGACCGCATCAATTACCGACGGCTCAATCAACGGCTCGTCGCCTTGGATGTTCACAACGGCATCACACGCGCAGCGTGCGGCGACTTCGGCGATGCGATCCGTGCCGCTCGGATGAGCCGCGAGCGTCATTTCCACACGACAGAATTTTTTTACAACGTCGGCGATGCGCGAATCGTCCGTGGCCACGATGACTTCGCTCAACGATTTTGCCTTCCGGCACTGCTCAACGACGCGTTGAATCAGCAGTTTGCCCGCGATGGGCACAAGCGGCTTGCCGGGAAACCGCGTTGAAGCATAACGCGCGGGAATAATGCCAGCGATTTTCACGGGCATTGATTAAGCCACAACTTGCCGTGCCGAAGCAAGAAGCGAAGGCGGGATTGAACCCGGATGAAACATAGATTTTTTCAACCTGTCGCAGCCGTGGGTTTTTGCCGGCATGGGTTTCCGGGTCCTACCACGGCACCCGCATCGCTTTGAGCGGATGGCGCAGGACGAAGCGAGCCAGATTCCTGCGCAGGGGCCAGCGCCCCCGGCGCTCGGCGGCGGGTGTGTCCCGGAGCAATGCCCACGTCATTTGTGGACGAATGAAATATTTCATGAACTTCCGATACAATTCATCAATTTACCGGTCTGGCATGGCGGTCAGATTGACCGGATTCACCTGGCTGTCCGGGTAACTGAAATCTTCCCAACCGATCTTTGACCGCACGGCGGGATCAAGGTTGTTGTAGATGGGTGTTCCTGGCAACGGACAAAGCCGTGCTGCGGAAATAATTTCAGGCCGGGCCCAGCGCAGGAACCGCACCGTGGCTTTAAAATCTTCGGGAGTTTCGCCCGGCAGACCCACCATGATGTCCGCGAAAATGCGCAAGCCCGCCCGCCGTGTCAGTTCAACGGCGCGCCGGTTCAGCTCGATGTCCGTCTGTTTGCCAAGCCGCCGCAGCGACTCCGTCGAACCGCTTTCAAAACCGTATTCAACCTGGATGCAGCCGGCTGCCTTCATCTCGGCCAGTATTTCGGCGTCAGCTTGGTTGACCCGGAGGCACGCTTCCCATTTCAGTTGCTTGTGCAAGCCGGCCCGGCGGATGGCCGTGCATAATTCCAGCAATCTTCCACGATCCGCCCCGACAGTGTCGTCCTCAAAACGTATGGCTGTCACGCCGAGGCACGTCGCGGCGTGGCGCATCTGGTCGAGGACGTATTCGATGGAGTGATAACGCACGCCCAATCCGGCGACGAGGTGGCCGGCGCAGAAGCTGCAGCGATGAGAACAGCCGCGGCTCGTGCGGAGATTGGTGGCCGGGAGTTTCAGGAACCGGATCAGCCACCGGCTGGGCGCTGTGAAATGTTTCACGTTGAACAGGTCGTAGGCGGGTGGCCCCAGACGATCGAGATCCTCCACCGCCGCGCGGGGAAGCGTGCGCGCCAGCGTCCCCTTGCGGCGGAAAACAATTCCATTGACGGACGGCGAGAGGCCATGATCGGCCAGTTCCAGCATGGTTAATTCGCCTTCGCCGATGACAGCCGCGTCAATGGCCGGGCAACTGGTCAACAGTTCTTCCGGTAGAGCGGTTGGGTGCGGGCCGCCAGCCATCACCAGTGTTTGCGAACCCAACAACGTTTTGGCGTCTTCGGCAACAACCGCCGCTTCAGGCACACTGGAACTGACGAGCGACAAGCCCACGAGTTCGGGGCGAAATTCCTGCATCTGCGCCTGTAGTAATGCCCGTGCCGCAGCCCGATCGTAACGATTCAACTCCAGCGTCTCCTCACAGAGATGGATTTTTACCTGATGCCCGCCCCGGCGCAGCACGGTGGCAATGCAGGCCAGTCCGGATGGAATCCAGCGGGAACGAAAAGCGCCCTTGGGCCAGGCCGAAGGCGGTGGTGCTGGATAGACGAGCAGGACGTTCATTTGTGTTTTAGGAATTCCCGCAACAACTGTCGGCGGAACGAATCACGTGAAGCGTGGGCGCGCAGCACGACGCCACGGGTCAGCAATAGATTGCCCGGCCAGGCCCGGCGCTCAATCCCCAAACGTTTCATCAGGTTCACGCAATTTGGTTCGTCATACATTTTATAGGCCAATGCCAGTGCCGTTGCCAATGCGCGGTTCGTCCCGGTTCGTGGAACGGCTTGAGCAAGCCAGGTTTCGTCCAGCGTTCCCGCCGTCCCGCGAACGGCCTGGACAACGTCGCCAAGCACTTGCAGCCGGTCAACGCCGTGACTGGCCACACCGTGCACTGCTGCAATCAGCAACGTAGCCGCAGCGCTGGGGCGGAGTCGGTTCTGATGCGTCTCCAGTTGCAGGTCTTCATACGTTACGGACAATGCGCGCCGCAGCGACGGCGAATTCACCAGGTTCCAATGAATCTCCACCATGCCGCCGGAGCGATTGGGATGGCGCCAGCTTTCCTCGCCGTAACCGGTTTGATGCTTCATTGGCACTACGACCGGCTGGTAACCCAATTCTCTGAACACCTGCCGGGTTTCTGGAAGAATCCGTTGTGGAATCAGCAGGTCCACATCGGTGAATGGACGCAACGACGGATGCGAATAGAGACGATCGGCAAAATCGCCACCCTTCAGGATGACCGCCGGCAACCCCGCTTCTTGCATACGGGCGATGATTTCCAGGGCCTGCCGGCGCAGCACGAGTGATAATCCTGTCCGCTGCCGCATTCGTTGCCGTGCCCAATCGCACACTGCTGGGTCCGGCAGAAAGGAATGCCGTTGTTCATTTTCCCGGCTGGTCAACCGTTTAAGATTTTCCATGACGATGGCCAGCACGCCATGCCGATCCGCCAACTCCAGCAGCCGCCGCAGTTTTGCCGGTTCTGGTGGAGCAAGCTTGATGACCTCAGCCGGGCCGCGGGGATCCGCCAGCGCTAGGAGCAAGGAATGGATTTGATTCGGGAACATCAAGACCACAGTGAAGCGAGCCGATCCGGCAACTCTTCCAGGCGCGGGCAAAGGCTGGCTTGGAAAGTCCGGCTGGAACGCACCAGTTCCCCCAGTGCCTCAAACGCCCGGCCCGCCACAGCCTCGCGACGCCGATCGGGCGCACGGACGTTTTCGCGGGTCAGGCGTGTCAGCGCCGTGACCTTGTCCACCGGCTCAATCCGATGGGACTTCGTATTTCGCGGATTCAGAAAAAGAATCAATCCCGGTGATGCCGTCAGGCCGGTTGTCTGCGGTTTCAATGACCGTGCATCCAGAAGCCGCTCGCCGTGCAAACTGACGCCGCCCATGGGCAAATCCCGCAGCCAGGGGAGCAACTCAAACGTTCGTGAATGCACCTTGCAACGGATTCGGATTCCCCAGATTCGTCCCGGCTGGTTCGTGGTCGCGGCCTGGTAAAAAGTCATGTCGTCAGCCAGCATGCCCAGACCCGCCCCGGCCAGCGCCAGTGCCAGTGTGGTTTTTCCACGGCCGCTCATGCCCGAGAAAATGAGCGCGCGCCGCTGGCCGCCGACTTGGACGAACAGGCTGGCGGCATGGATTACGTGATGGCCGGCCAACCCGAGGCAATCACACAACAGCGGCAGGAAACAAGTTTCCAACAGACCAGCTTTGCTGTTTGGACTCACAACAATCCTGGCAATGCGCCCAGCCAGATCAATGTCAGCGCAGACATGATCCGGTATCTCAATCCGCCGCCGATTAAGACCACTGCGACAGATCATCCGGGTGCCGCCGGGCAGTGTGCCTGTCCAGAAGTTGCGCAATTCCGGGTCGGCTTTCTGATGTGGCTGCCCATAATCCAGAATCACATGGAATCCCTCCACACCGTCGCCGGAGTCTGCATAAGCGCCCAGAAGCACATTAATCACATCCAGCAGCGATTGACTTGGTGTCTCCACCGTCATTCGCATGCCATGCAGGTTGTAATGCGCCCTTGCCAATCTCATGCTCGGCTCGATAGGGAAAATAAAAACAAACAGACAATGCCGCTGCTGTCTTCAAGAAGACTGCAACATATTCAAAATTGGAATCCACACATAAACCAAACCTCTCCGAAAGTCAGCACAACTGGTTACCGACATCTCAAGGACGAGAAACTAGAGGCCTTTTGGCAAGCGTCTTTTGCTGGCCGCTTGCGAGTCTTTACCCCGGTTCGGTTGTGACGCCCGGGCTGCCGTCTTCGGTTACTTCCTTGATCTGTTCACGCTTTTTGATCTCCGGCGGGGCGTAGTCGCGCTTTTTGGTCTCCGGCGGGGTTTGTTTTTTTGATGTTTTCATACAGGCCCGGTGCTGCCCGGGGGAACGCCTTCTGTGACTTCCTTGATTTGTTCGCGCTTTTTAATCTCCGGCGGGACGTAGTCGCGCTTCTGTTTCTTGTTCTCCAGCGGGGTTTGTTTTTTTGATGTTTTCATATGATATTTCTACGTCAAACGGTGGTCCCGGGGGATGGGAATTCCGTGACTTCCTTGATTTGTTCGCGCTTTTTGATTTCCGGTTTGACGTAGTCGCGCTTCTGTTTCTTGTTCTCCGGCGGAGTTTGTTTTTTTGATGTTTTCATATAATTTAATTTCGGATCAATTGTGAAACCAGTTGCTTGAGTTCGGCAACGTTCCGCTTGAGCGCCTGAATTTCCGTATCCTTTTCTTCCAGTTTCTGATTCAACCCCTGGATCGCCGCCAGCTCCACGCCATGGAATTCCAAAGTGCTGATGTTCTTGTCATCGCGGCCGGGATAAAATGCGCCTTTAAAATCCTGCGCCATTGGACCGAGATGCGGGACATCACCATCCTTCTCCCATTTGTAATTCCACCGTTCAATGGGAATGGCAGCCAGCTTTTCCAGCACGGCCACCGTATTCACTGATCGGAAGTTTTTCTTGGCGTTGCGATCCGATATGAGCACCGGTGTGATAGCTGGGCCCGAGCCTTCCGTGGTTTCCTTGATTTGTTCGCGCTTTTTGATTTTCGGCGGGACGTAGTCGCGTTTCTGTTTCTTGTTTTCCGGCAGGGTTTGTTTTTTGGATGTTTTCATATAATGTTTTTACGTCAAAAGACGGTCCCGGGGATTTGTTGTTCTGTGACTTCCTTGATTTGTTCGCGCTTTTTGATCTCCGGCTTGACGTAGTCGCGCTTTTGTTTCTTGTTTTCCGGCTGGGTTTGTTTTTTAGGCGTTTTCATATTGTTTTCGTTTTTTCCACTCTTTTTAATCTATTGCCACAGTGACGGGTCCGGGGCCTTGTTCTGTGACTTCCTTGATCTGTTCGCGCTTTTTGATCTCCGGTTTGACGTAGTCGCGCTTCTGGTTCTTGTTTTCCGGCAGAGTTTGTTCTTTTGAAGTTTTCATGCGATTAAAACTCGTTATTGAATGGCCGATTTGGAAATTCAAGTCTAATTGCGCGTGTTGTCCCAATTTAACAGACATCTGTCAAACTATTTGCTCACGCCACCCATTGTTGCTGCACGTTCTTCTGCCAGACAGTAGGTCAGGAGTGTCGCCGCCGGCTGTTCTGGCGGCGGAGACAGACAGACGTCGTTGAGGGTGACCCAGCAATGCGCGTGCATTCGCCGACTGTCGAGCCGTGGCGGAAAAACTCCAATGTGCAGAACCGCCGGGCAACCCGCCAGCCTCAGGAAATGGAATAAAGTCAGCCCATGCCGCAGGCAGGCGCGCCGGCGCATATTTCGCGGTTGACGCAACCGATGGGCCACCAACCGGGAGATTTCTTCGGGCGGCATGCCGCCATAGGGTTTGAAACGGGGCAGCGGGGTCAACAAACGCAATAATTGTTTTAACGGAAGGATTTTCACCAGCAACGGAATCAGCGTTGCCAGCAGCCAGATATGACCGCGCAACAGCAGTCGGCCTGCGGAAAACGTATGTTCAGGGTTCTTCAACGAGAAGTTTCTCCTCCAGCAACTTCGCTGCTAATGCCGTCATGTCCCTGCTCAACGTTTCCCGGGGAACCTGAAACTCGTTGAAGAGCGTGTCAATCACTGCGGCCAGCGATTGCCTGCCGTCCAGTCCACGCAAAAAGGCGGCGGTGGTTTCATTGCAGGTATACAGATAACCGGAGTTGAGCGAGAGCACGACCGTCTCTTCACCGGGCCCCAGCGATTGAAAGGTCACATCATCCGCCAATCGCAGGCGCGCATTCTGGGATAACGAGGGCATTGAATTATTCACACAGGTATTTAGCCACAGCCCCCGCCGACTCGTCACGCCGAAATGCAATGGAGTCGGAAGCAAGAAGCGAAGGCGGGATTGAACCCAGATGAAACACCGCAACGACTGGGGATTGGAAAACAGCCGGCGGGGGGTTAGACTGAACCCTGAATTACAACGCTGAACCTGAACCAAAAACCATTATGCCATTGTTAAAACTCGAAACCACCGTCGCGCTTGCTGATGAAAAGAAGCAGGCGCTACTTGCGTCCCTCTCCAAAATCGTGGCCGGGACGATTGGCAAACCTGAACAATACGTCATGGTCGTCGTCAACCCCGCGTCCATCCTCATGTCCGGCAAACCGGGCGCCGCCGCCTTCGTGGACATCCGCAGCATCGGCGGTTTGAACGATTCCGTGAACCGGCAACTATCGCAAAAGATTTGCAGTCTGTTGAAAGAATCCCTTGGCGTTCCGCTAGACCGGATTTACCTGAACTTCACCAATGTCGCTGGTGGCAACTGGGGTTGTAACGGCGACACTTTCGGGTGAAACTCGTCACGCTTTCAAGAAACTGCCGGTGACGGCACTCATTCGCAATGCGCACGGCGTCGCGGAGTGGAAGCTGTTCCTCAATGAATGAACAATGGGAGGGCAAGCAACAAACTCTCCGCCACTGCGATGAATCACGCCTCGCCGAGCAGCGCGTGAACCTTGGGCATCCATTCGCTGATCGGGATTTTCTGGGGACAGAGGTCTTCACAGTCGTGGCAGGCGATGCAAGCACTGGCCCGCGCCGCTTCCGGGATAAAGATCTGATACTTGAATCGCGCGCCGGGAATGTCTTCGTGGAGAAACCCTTCGTTGTAGATTTCGAAATTGGCCGGGATGTCCACTCCGTTGGGGCAGGGCATGCAGTAATTGCACTTGGTGCAGGGAATAGCGGCTCGTTCCCGGTACTTTTGCTGCAGGTCTGCGATCAGTTTCAGGTCCGCCGCGTCAAACGAATGGCTGCGAGCGTGAGCCGCCGAATCCAGGTTGGCTTTCACCTGCTCCATGTCGCTCATACCGCTTAACACAACCGACATTTCGGGCTGGTCCCAAAGCCATTGTAACGCCCAGTCCGCCGGGGAGCGCTTCACGCTGGAGCGCTCGATCATCTGGCGAATGGACGACGGCGGACGGGCCAGCCTGCCGCCGAGCAGCGGTTCCATGATCACGACGGCCAGTCCCCTGGCGGCGGCGAGCTTCAATCCCAGAGTGCCCGCCTGATTCTCCGTGTCCATGTAGTTGTATTGAATCTGGCAGAACGTCCAGCGATCATAACCGTTGATGATGTCACGGAAGCTCTCGTAATTGTCATGGAATGAGAAACCCAGGTGGCGGATGCGTCCGTCGCGAATGGCGGCCTCGGCTTTTTCTAGGAGCTTGAATTTCGGCACGACTTCGTTCCAGCGCTGTTTATCCAGGCCGTGGAGCAGGTAAAAATCAATGTGATCGGTTTGGAGCTTGCGCAGTTGTTCGTTCAACATCCGGTCAAAATCCGCCTCCTGTTGGATCAACCACACCGGGGATTTTGTGGCGATTTTCACCCGGTCCCGATGGCCGCGCAACGCCTTGCCGAGAACGGTCTCGCTGGCGCCTTCGTGATAGATGTAGGCGGTGTCGAAATAGTTCACGCCCCGGTCAAGCGCGTGGTGGATCATGCGCACGGCTTCCGCTTCGTTGATATTTGGGCCGTTGGGATTTCCGTCCACGGTGGGCAGGCGCATACAGCCAAAACCCAGAACCGACACATTCCAATCCAACTTGCCGAATTTTCGAAATTGCATGGTCATTGTTTCACGAGTGGAGATTTGAGGAAGCTCATTCGCGAACCAGCGCATCCGTGCTTCATCTGTGTTCGATCTGTGGCTAAAAAGGTCATTCCACCGTCACGCTCTTGGCCAGATTTCGCGGCTTGTCCACGTCACAGCCGCGCGCAACGGCGATGTGATACGCGAACAATTGCAGCGGCACGGTCGCCAGAATCGGGTAAATCGGCTCCAACGTCTTGGGCAGATAAATCACGTCGTCGGCCACTTTCCTGATTCGTTTGTCGCCTTCGGTGGCCAGTGCGATGATGGGGCCTTTGCGCGCGCGAATCATCGCCAGGTTCGCCATGGTCTTGTCATACATCGAATCCTGCGGCACGACAAAAACCGTCGGCGTCTTCGGGTCAATCAACGCAATCGGGCCGTGTTTCATTTCCGCCGCCGAATAGCCCTCGGCGTGGATATAGGAAATTTCCTTCAGCTTGAGCGCGCCTTCCAGCGCAATCGGGAACGTGTAGCCGCGACCAAGGAAAAAGAAATCGTCGGCCTTCGCATATTTTTTCGCGAGCTTCTTGAACGCGTTGTTTTGCGCGAGGATGGATTCAAGCTGTTTGGGCGCGGCTTCGAGCGCGCGCAGAATTTCCAATGCGCGATGGGCCGAAAGCTTCCGCATCCGGCCCAAGTGAACGGCCAGCAGCGCTAGAATCGTAAGCGTGGAAATAAAGGCTTTGGTCGAGGCGACTCCGATTTCCGGACCGGCGTGCATGTAAATGCCGCCGTCAGACTCGCGCGCGATGGTGCTGCCGACAACGTTGACGATGGCCAGCGCGCGATGACCGCTGCGTTTGGCTTTGCGCAGCGCGGCGAGCGTGTCGGCGGTCTCGCCGGATTGCGAGATGACCAGCAGCACGGTGTTTTTTTCAAGCGGCGCGTTGCGATAACAAAATTCGTGTGCGAACTCAACCTCCACCGGAATTTGCGCGAGTTCTTCAATCAGATATTCGCCCACCAGCGCCGCATGCCAGCTCGTGCCGCTGGCGGCGATGACGATGCGGTCAATCGCGCGCAACTCGGCGGACGTCAAATTCAGGCCGCCGAACTTAGCGGTCGCGCCTTTGATGTCCACGCGGCCGCGCAGCGCGTTTTCCACCGTTTCCGGCTGTTCGAAAATTTCCTTGAGCATGAAGTGCGCAAAATCGCCGCGCACAGTGTCTTCCTGGCTGAATTCGAGCTTGCTGATTTGCACGTTGGCGGTGTCCGTGCCCAGATTCAAAACGTCAAACCGCTTGCTCGTGACCGTCGCCACGTCGTAGTCGTTTAGGTAAACCACTTTTTTCGTGTGGGCGACGATGGCATTGGCGTCGCTGGCCAGAAAATGCTCGCCTTTGCCGATGCCGATGATGAGCGGCGAACCGCGTCGCGCGCCGACGATGGTGTCGGGCCGGTCGGCACAAACGACTGCAATGCCGTAAGCGCCGATGACTTCGCGCAGCGCATCGCAAACGGCCTGCGTCAGGGGATTGGAACCATTCACCGGCTGGCGGGATGAGCCGGATTTGGACTGCGGTGACATGTCACCGCTTTTTAAAGCGCCGACATGTCGGCGCACTCCAAAATTTTCCATGCGTCGTTTCTCGTAATAGTCACCGATCAAATGCGCGAGGACTTCTGTATCGGTGCCGGAGCGGAATTTATGTCCGGTCTTGAGCAGTTTTTGTTTGAGCGCGTCGTAATTTTCGATGACGCCATTGTGGACGACGGCGATTTTGCCGGATTGATCGAGATGCGGATGCGAATTTTCGTCGGACGGCGGGCCGTGCGTGGCCCAGCGCGTGTGGCCGATGCCGAGATTGCCTGCGACCGGTTCGGCTTTCAAGAGTCGTGCGAGGCCCTCACCGATTTTCCCCTTTTTCTTGAGGACGATTAGATCGCCATTGCACACCACAGCCACGCCTGCGCTGTCGTAGCCGCGATATTCCAGCCGCCGCAATCCTTCGAGCAAGATGGGCGTGGCCGCCTTTTTACCGACGTATCCAATAATGCCGCACATAGTTTTTCGTCCGCAGATTGCGCCGATTTCACAGATTTTTCTTCATAAACTCAAAATATAATCTGCGTCCATCTGTGTAATCTGCGGATTTATTTTTGTTTCAAAATCCATTCCGCTGCGCCGCGCAAATCGTCCACAATCACCGCGCGCTTCAGTTTGTCCGGTTCCGCGCGTTCCAGTTCCGCGCCGTAGCCGGTGCGGACCAGAATGCTCTTTTTCACGCCCGCGTTCCAGCCGCATTCCAAATCGGCCAGCTTGTCGCCGATGACAAAGCTTTGCGCCAGATCCACGCCAAATTCATCGCGCGCGTCGAACAAAAATTGAGGCGACGGTTTGCGTCCGCGCTGCGGCTGGCCGGGCGCTTCCGGCGCGATGTATATTTTCTCGAAGCGCACACCGTGGCGCGCCAGTTTGCTGCAAAGATGCTCGTTGACGCGTTCCACGTCCGCAAGTGTGAAGTAACCGCGTCCGATGCCGGATTGATTTGAGATGATGAACAGTTTGCAGCCTGCGGCGCAAAGCTGTTTCAAGCCGATGGGCGTGGACGGAAAAATTTCCACGTCCTCCGTCCGGCACAGATAATTTTTTTCCACGATGATTGTGCCATCGCGGTCGAGAAAGACAGCCCGGTTCATTCTTTTGATTGTGAGTTCAACTTCCACCGGAGTTCAAGCTTTAGCTTGCAAGGTTCAGACTCAAAGAGCGGCAGTCACCCTGTGACCAAATTGTGGTTTGATTATGGCAAGAATGGAATTGAATTTTTTCCAATCTTTGCGCAACCTGTGATGATTTCATTTTTTCATCAACAACCAAAAATACACATGAGCAAAGGCAAAATGGGAATTCTGGTCGGTGGCGGCCCGGCGCCGGGCATCAACGGCGTCATCGCCGCGGCCACCATCGAAGGCATCAACCAGGGCTTTGAAGTCATCGGCTTTCAAGACGGGTTCAAATCGCTCGCGGCTGGCGAAGCAAAAAATTACAGGCCGCTGACCGTCCATGACGTGATAAACATCCATCTGCGCGGCGGTTCAATCCTCGGCACTTCGCGCACGAACCCGACCAAATCCGAGACCAGCATGCAGAACGTGTTCAAGGTTTTGGAACAGCTGGGCATCACGACGCTGGTGACAATTGGCGGCGATGACACGGCATTTTCCGCCAGCCAGGTCGCCAAGCGCAGCAACGGCAAAATCAAGGTGGCGCACGTGCCCAAGACGATTGACAACGATTTGCCGCTGCCCGGTGTGACGCCGACGTTTGGTTTCGAGACCGCGCGGCACAATGGCGTTCAGATCGTTCGCAACCTGATGGAGGACGCCCGCACAACGTCGCGCTGGTATATCGTCATCGCCATGGGACGCGCGGCGGGGCATCTCGCGCTCGGCATCGGCAAGGCGGCGGCGTCCGCGCTCGTCGTCATCGGGGAGGAATTTCGCAACCGGCAGGTCACGGTGGATGAAGTGTGCGACATGATTATCGGCTCCATCATCAAACGCCGCGCCGAAGGCACGCAACACGGCCTCGTCATTCTCGCCGAAGGCCTGATTGAAGCGATGGGCGAGCAGGGTTTGCTCAAGGCGCTGCCTGAAGGACAATTGGAACGCTACGGCAAGGTTGCCTACGACGAACACGGCCATTTGCGCATGGCCGAAATCGAATTTGGCCGCCTGATGAAAGACCTTTTGACCGCCCGCCTCGAAAAGCTCGGCCTCAAAATGGCCTTCATTGCCAAGGATGTCGGTTACGAACTCCGCTGCGCCGACCCGATCCCGTTCGACGCCGAATACACGCGCGACCTCGGTCATGCCGCGATAAAATTCCTGCTGTCGCCCGAAGCCAAAAAATACGGTGCCATCATCAGCTTCGTGGACGGCAAAATGAATCCGCTGCCGTTCGAGAAAATGCTCGACCCGAAGACCGGCCGCATGCAAAACCGCCGCGTCAATGTGGACGGCGAACCCTTTGAATGCGCCTGCGCCTACATGACCCGGCTCAAGCGCGAGGATTTCGAGGACGCAAAGCAACTCGCCAAGCTCGCCGTCGTCGTCAAATTGACGCCGGAACAATTCCGCGCCCGCTTCGGTTACCTTGCAGGTTTGAAGTAAAAAATTTTAGAACTCATACAGCGGCGGGAAAATTCCCGCCGCCTTTTTTATGAACCACAAAGGCACAAAGGTTTTATCCGCGAATTGCGCGAATTTTCACAAATAATTTTAACCGCAGCCTGTCCGCCGTAGCCTTGGCGGAGGCGGAAGACGCAGAGAAGAAATCCGCAGATTACGCAGATTGCCGCAGATTTTGAGGTAGGGCGCGCACTCCGTGCGCGCCGCAGGTAGGGACGCCTGCGCTACATTCTTTCAGAAAAGAATCCGTGTTTATCCGTGTCATCCGTGGTTAAACTTATTCCATGAAACCGCTCGCCGATTGCCGGCTTTACGCCTTCGTTGACACGGCCTATATGCATGGCCGCGCACCGGAAGTTGTCGCGCAACAACTCTGCGACGGCGGCGCCGATTTGATTCAACTCCGCGCAAAAAATTCTTTGCCCGATGAAATCCGTGCAATGGCTGAAAAAATCCTGCCCATTACCCGGCGGGCAAACGTCGGCCTCGTCATCAATGATTACGTGGACATCGCCTACGACCTCAATACGGATTTTTGTCATTTGGGACAGGAAGATTTTTTCGGTGCCGGGTTTAAAAACGTTTCTCAACTTAAAGGTAGGGACGGCTCTCCGAGCCGTCCGTTGGGACGCGGAACTTCCGTCGGCGCGCTCGGAGAGCGCGCCCTACCAGAAGTGCGGATTGGTTTGTCAACGCATTCTCCGGAACAGGCACAGCGCGCATTGGCGGCGGGCGCGGATTACATCGCCATCGGACCGGTGTTTGCGACGGGCACAAAGCCGACTGCAAAACCGGTAACGCTCGAATACGTCCGCTGGGCGGCGATGAATGTGACCATTCCATGGTTCGCCATTGGTGGCATTAATCTGGAAAATCTCGACAGCGTTTTGGCGGCAGGCGCAAAGCGGATTTGCGTGGTGTCAGCAATTTTGAATGCGAAAGATGTGACAAAAGCCTGCGCGGAATTTCGGAAAAGGTTGTGCTAAACACCTTCTCCAATCAATAGTTTCAATTTCGCTTGTCTTGAATCCTCATTCATTCAAGCATTCATCCAAGCCATGAAAACTCCCACTTCAGACAATTTCTTTCACCGGGCATCTGCAGTTTGTCTGGTCGGTTTGTTCCTTTGTGTTTTATTGCCGCAGTCACGCGCGGCTGAACCATACAAAGCGACGAATGGCGAATTTTCCGTCGTCGGCGATGCGGTGGTTGAATTGTTGCAAAGTCATGACACGGCACGGTTCGCCAAAGAGTTAGCTCCGACCATCGAGGACTTTCGAGCCATCCTTTCAACTAATACGGTGGTGAAGGATGCAGACCCATTAAAAGGTTTTCAAGGCACGGTTGAAGACGACCGCCGAAGGGTTGAGTCAAGTGCCAAAGCGCTTTTAGCAAAGGCTGAGACATTGCATTTGGATTTTTCGAAGGGAAAAATCCAAATGCACATTAACACACCAAAGTATTTGGGAACAACGCGATGGTCTAGTCTTCAAGCTGAGAATGAATCAGTGCCCTATGCGGAAGAAGTGGAGATTGAATTTAATCTGGATTCGGACGCAACCAGTTCAACCAACGGCAATTTCAAGATCGCTGTGCGAGGTTTGAACAAGTTTCCGGGCGGCTGGCGAACTTATCAAGGGGTTCAATGGCTGGCTTTTCCCACCAACATCGCGGATGAAAAGACTCAGCGTGAGATAAGCATCATGTCCTTGGCGATGGCATATAAAGGTTTCGATAGTCAACTTGATCCGTCACTCACCAAACTTGGTGAAACACTGGTTCGTTTCCTTCGCGAGCGGGATATGCGCCTTTACCAGCAAGAAGCTCTGGTCACCGCCGACATGACTTGGGCGCAGCTTCAAAAGAGTGCCGGGGGGAAAGGGCCTTCACGGCAGGAGTTTGATAAGATGTGGAACGAGCATCAATCAGATTTGATTGACGCGGCACGTTCGACCCTCAAGCAGATGGATGACGCTGGCATTGATTTGAAGGATGCCAAGATTCAAATCCAAGAAGCTGCCGTTGAACAAAGCGATCTCCGCAGTGGCCCCGGCTCGTTGGATGGCTTGGAAGGTAATCAGTTTCAAGTCAAACTGTCGGTCAAATCGGAAAGGAAGGCCAAGATTGGAAAATCTTTATCTGGGGACTATGTCCTTGCTGTCAACGAAATCACCCGCTTTGGGGATGATTGGAGAATTACCGACAAGGTTCGCTGGGATAAATTTCCGGCGGGCGTGGTTGACGAAAAAACCGAAGCAACTTTGGAGTTTGAAAACCATGTCGCCAAATATCGCAGTTTGCCACCAGGAATGGCTGCTCCCGAGATTGAATTCATACGCTTCGACAACGAACAGAAGATGAAACTGTCCGATTTGCGCGGCAAAGTGGTGGTGCTGGATTTTTGGGCGACTTGGTGCGGCCCTTGTCAGGAGCCGATGGCAAAGTTGCAGACCATCCGGCAAGCCCATCCTGATTGGAAAGATAGCGTAACCATTGTGCCTTTAAGCATTGATGACACGTTGAAACAAGTCCGCGACCATGTGGACAAACGCGGCTGGACAAACACCTTCAATGTTTGGGCTGGGCCGGGCGGTTGGATATCAACGCCAGCAAAGACCTTTCGCGTGACTGGTGTTCCGACCACCTACATTATTGATACCAAAGGCAAGATTGTTAACGCTGGCTATCCTCTTGAAGATTGGATCGTTCAGATAGTGAATGGTTTGCTGAAAGCACAAAAGCCGTAAATTTATTTCAATCTCCACTCGCTGCGGCTGCCGTGAATTAAAAAACCTGTATCGCGGAGAACTTGAAGTTACTGGCGGATTTTGAAAGCGGCGGAGGGCCGCCGCAGTCCAAGACGTGGGCGCGTTTTCCAACGACCTTTAAACCTCGCGAAGCGTCTTGGAGTGCGCCAGTCCTCGGCGCTTTGGGCGGGCGGGAAATTATTTCAGCGCGATGACCCGGATGGGGACGGTGAATGTGGACGCAACCGGATGAAACCGGCGGCTCACTCAATCGGCACGCCCAAGGCTTTGGCAGCCGCCTGTATCGCCTGCTCTTTTGTGGTGCGCTCACGGTCGGACTTCTGTAGGCGCATCACATCAGCATGTTTCAAGAATGACTCTGCGCTGCTCAAAAGGCGTTCCACGTTTTCACGAAAACCGGGCGGGAAGGTTGAAGGACTAAAAATGAGAATCCCGTCCCTGACAAAGGCTGGATGATAATGACCCAGTTGCTCGTCAGTCTCCAACATCTGCCGAAACTTTTCAAAGACCTGCCCGCTCAATTTCGGGTCTGTGGTCATGGCAATGCTGTTTTCACCACAGAGTTCTCTGTTGATGGATTTGATTTTCATGTGGTGGTAGTTGGTTTAGAATGCAATTAACTGCCACATTTTCAGATCTGTCAAACCGAATCGGAACTCCGGTAACAATCTGATGCACCATGACCAGCCACCAGGCTGGGAGACACTACGGCAAACGCCAGCCACCGCGCTCGATGTGCAATAGCAGACCAGTATCACGCAGGACTTGAAGCCTGATTTTATCGTGGATGTGGCGATTATCTGGATGAAGCTTTTCCAACTCGCGAGTGAAATGGGGAGCACACGCGCCCCGCGTGTTGTTCGTCGCGCCCTCGCGGCGAACATTTCGGGTGTAATGAACGACATTGTGTAGCCTCATTCCCACGAATGCCAACGACGAGGGCGTCGTTGGCTGCACGCGAGGCGCGTGCGCTCCCCAGCACGATGTTCAAAACGTCCAATCCAGCATGGTGGGACAGAGCCGCCGCTCTGCCCTAAAATTGGGGCGGCGCAGCAACGCCGCCCTACCGTGATTTCACCCGAGGGGTTTGACGCGACAGAAGTGGACTCGCTCGCGCCATGGGGTGTTCACCCCATAGCCAGCCAGCCAGAACCGGTTAATCTAGCAGCATGAAAATAAATCAACTCCGCTGGACAATCCGGCTGCTGTTATTGAATGTGACCCTTGCGCTTTTAGCCACTGGTTGCGCCACACCCACTGGATCCTACAATCAGGATTTCCATCAAAACCTTCCCACCTCACCCAACTATGCCATTGAGAATGTTAATGACACGGATTTCCACGTTATCGTCCATCAAGGCACTGCTTTGAAGGGATCGGATCGCATCATTTATGTGAAACAAGTGGCCTCGGCTGTTGCTGAAAACGAAGCCAAAAACAGGGGCTGGAAAAACTATGACCTTAATTATGTTCAAGAATACGACCAAGGGTGGATGCACGTTGTTGTAGCCGATATCACCCGTAAGAACGCTGTCGAAAAAACACCCAGATCAACCCAATAACAAACCATAGGTTTCACCGATTCGGTTTTAACCGCCAAGACGCCAGACACCGCGCTCGACGTGTAATAGTAAGGACAAGGCGCTACTCAGCTCCACCTGTGACCTAACATGACGAGTTTTACGGCTGATACCTAGTTTTGTCAGATTGGCTCCGTTAAACTGTAAATACTTTTGCGGCAAGATTTATCGCTTGATCCATCGCGTTGGTCACTTGCGTTGCAACTGAAATAACATGAATCCAATCACTTATTTGTGTCTGGACACTCTGTAGTTTGGCGTTCACCGCAGCGACATTGGCTTTGAGTATGGTGTACTGAGTCGTGCTGGAATCTAAAGCTCCTTGGTTCAATGTGGTCAAGATATCAGACACAGCTTGAGCTAAACCGTTAATGGCGTCTTTTGCTTCAATAGTTGAAGCAACCCAATACGCTTGATTTAACAAGTTGTACAACCGTTGAAGCGACTGCTGGTAATTGTTCTGGACAGGAGAAGAGATAATCATATGCGAGTATTCTATTTAGAACTTTGCAGAGAGTTATAATATGTGTTGATTCTTTGTGATTCGGTGATGAGTTCGTTGATAAGCGTGTTGATATTGGTCGTGTTATTTGAAAAGGCTTCTCCTAAGGCTTTATGGGCTGCTGCCAATTTAACCGTGGCCGACTCCATCGATGCAAACGTAGTATCGGCATTTCTCATTTCTTGTGTCAAAGCTGCCATTTCCTGAATCTCTGTGCGCTTTTCACCGGGATTCTTATCAAATTGACTCAGGTTGTTTAGAATATACTGGTTGTTGTTTCGTAAAGTGTCATCGTAATCATTTGCCAACTGTTGCCTGAGAATTTCAAAATCCCTCTGCAAAAGCTGGCAAATGTCCGCAACAGGCTGTTGCATTAGGGCAATGTTTTTTTCGGCTTCTTTTTGTTGCTTCCAAGTGATCAGCCAGTGTCCCAGTGTATTGACGGCAACCGTAAAAATCTGAAGTTCCTGTGTTGTGGCCGGTGCCTTATTGAAAAAAGATGCTTTGACAAGAGCCTGATCAACATTGGTCAAAGCTTGTCCAAGCTTTGTTGTATCCTGGTCGAAGTTCGTGAGTGAACTATTACCCATAAGGACAGACAAATTGGCCGCATATGATTTTAATCCATTAAGAACGTCAAGCCTGACCTGCAACGCATTCGTATCCATAAAAGGCTTAATGGCATCCGGGTTATAACCTGTTTTGATGTCATAATTTAAAACCGTAACGCTTACTTCCTCCTTAAAGTGATTGTCCTCAACCAGCTTGAAGGCCTGTGTGGTGTTATTTGCTGTTAACGTTACTGCATCTGAAAAATTTTTGATCTGCTTGGCGGCATCAGGACTGGCACACCCCGCAATAGCGGCCATCAACGCAGCCAGCAACAAGTAATTGATGGATCTACGGTGAAATTTAGAGTCTTCAGTTCTATCCGGCTGTAGCTCGAGGTTGAGCTTCCCGTAACAAAAGTGACCCGGACTTAGTTTGCCCAACGGCTCGGGTTGTTCGAGTTGACGAATGAGTCTTTCTCTGTTGGCCATAATTTTCCTCTGGATTTTCGAAAATCAGCAGAAATTTCAGATTATGTCAATATCCGTCTTATTCGCGGCGGGCTTTTATTCATCCAATCACTCGCTTGCCAACGTTTAGTGTTTTGGTCAAACGCAACGCCGCACTCATTTCAGCGCGATGACCCCGATGGGAACGGTGATTGACTCAAGGAATCCGCCAGCAATTCCGTTCAACATGCAAAAGCAGATTGCGGTCGCGGCTTGCTTTGCCTCTTGGCGTTGAAAAGGATTTCACGGAATCTGCCAGCAACCGCGTTCGATTGTAGGAGTCGAGGTCACAAGACTGGTTCCGAAAAGGAAATTTGAGACTCGTTTCTTAATCCAACGAACAATATACAATCAGCGAACAAGTAAGAGTCAAAAAACACCGGAAGTTTACTTGACGTCCGGAGTTGAAAGCAGAAAGGTTCCGTTATGCCTGCGTATTGGATGATTACGGATCGGGCCATCAAAAATGGCCTGCCCACCGACGACCAAGGGCCGTTGAAATATTTTGTAAGCGACAAGGCGCCGCTCGATAACTTTAAAAACTGGCAGCCCGTTTCCTCCGATGCCTTCACAAAGTTGCTCACCGCTGCCGCCGACCAATTCCCCGCGTTGGACCACGCCGAAAACGAGAAGCAAAATCACGTCACGTTTTTCGTTCATGGCTACAATGTCGGTTGGGACGATGCCGCCCGCCGTTACCAACAACTCTGTGCTGACCTTTACAGCGGCCCGGACAGTCTCGGCATTTGCATCAGCTTCGACTGGCCATCGCTCGGCAGCGTGCTCGGTTATTTGCCCGACCGTGACCACGCGCGGGATTGTGCGAACGACCTGGTTGATGTGCTCGGCCAGCTTTACGACTGGTTGCTGGACAAACAGCAAGCCGCCATGGATGACCCGGCTGATGCGTGCAAAGCCAAAATATCCGTGATTTCCCACAGCATGGGCAATTATGTCGTCCAGAAAGCCATGGCCGCCGCTTGGACGCGCAAAAACCAGCCACTGCTCGTCAGCCTCATCAATCAACTCGTCATGATTGCCGCCGACGTGGACAACGACCTCTTTCAACCGGACGCCAGCGACGGCAGCGATGGCAATGCACTGGCGAATCTCACCTATCGCATCACCGCGCTTTACAGCGGGCGCGACGCGGTGCTGGGTGCTTCCGCCGGCCTGAAACATTTCGGCACACGCCGTTTGGGACGCACCGGGCTGGCCGTTCGTCCGCCCACCGGCAAGGACAATGTCTGGGACATTGACTGTTCGAGTTTTTTTCCGGACAGCGTGGGCGGCATGGACATCCACAGCGCCTATTTTGGCCAATATGGGACCCTGCCTTTGATTCGCGATTTATTGCGCGGGCTTGACCGTTCCGTTCTCTACGCACTCGGCGAAACGCAAGGTCACGCCTGGCCACCGGCTCCTAAATAATCACAAAACAATGACATATGAGCATTACCATTAAGAGCAAAACCGTGGACATCAAAATAGAAATTAACGGCAATGAAGCGGACGGTCATGTGATCCCATTAGATGTGCAACATGAAGAATCCGAAAAGATCATGCGGATGCATTACTCGCTAATGGGTGAAACAATACCAATGTTGTCTCCGCTGTTCGGTGAATTCTCAACTGATGAAAAAACTGATGAAAAGATGGCAACATACCGTTACGACTGGTCGGTCGGCCTCACATTGATAGACCCTTGTTATTTGTGGAACTGGATGAAAACCATACGGGAGAAACGCGCCATGGCAGTTCAATTGTTAATTGACTGCGGCGATAGCGGATACAGCTTTACAGAACTTTCCGCAGTCTTGCTTACATTGCAACCCTCTCTCGAAGGCTCGTCATTATATGATAAGTATGCAGATAAAATTGGGGATAGCCTGTCAAAGTTGTCAGAGATCACCCAACCGTTTAATCAGACGGCTGCAGGTGTCTTCAGGCTTACCGCAGCGATGTCTAATTTAATTAGTTCCGGTGAAAAGAATGACAAAAAATGGTTCATTTACAGGTTTCTTGATGAAAGAAAGAAATGCTGTGCCATAGAATGGAACATCAATCGGAACGTATTCGAGAATTACGGACCGCTTTTGCGGGGTTCCCTAATCCTAAACTTTCACGGAACCAAAAATGCAGGCAGTAATGGTTCAATAGAAATGCTTCTTCGGCCTCGACTTGGGTTTGCCAAGTACGAGATTGCTTATTTGCCGCCGGAAAACGAATTGGAGAAGAAAGATCCGGTTGCTTTATCTATAAAACCAACCGAAAAAAAGCGCTGAAATGTAAAATGGGTGGATGCTTAAAACATTCACTTCAGCCCGACTCGTCGCGGCTAAACGGAGTGAAGATGGATGACCCAGATGGGAACGGTGACGGTGCCGCGCAACCTCACGGCAGACGCCAGTGACCGCAAAGTGGTTGAAGGTTGAGATGCGCGATTGCTGGCCCTTGAATTGATATTCATTTGTGTCAATATCAAGAACTGACCCGTTTTTTTGGCGATTGGTGTCGCGGGCAGAGCAACCATCAACGAATGAAAGATCCGGTTTATGAAAACTGACCTGGAATTGAAGAAGGACATATTAGCTGAACTCGCATACGAGCCAAGCATCAACGCCGCAGACATCGGTGTCTTGGTGAAGCAAGGGGGTGTATTGCTCAATGGCTCGGTAAGCAGTTATGCTGCGAAAGAGGCGGCGGCGCACGCGGCCAAACGGGTTGCCGGGGTGAAGGGTGTGGCGGATGAAATTGCCGTTCATCTGCCTGCTTCCTCCCGCCGTACCGACGACGAGATTGCTGCTGCCGCAACCAAATCGATAGACTGGACTATCACGGTTCCGGCCGGTGCCGTCACGGTAATGGTCCGCGATGGCTGGCTTACTTTGAAGGGCGTTGTCGAGTGGGCGCACCAGAAGTACGCCGCTG
The DNA here is from genome assembly GCA_049517655.1 of Verrucomicrobiota bacterium. Classification (GTDB taxonomy): domain Bacteria; phylum Verrucomicrobiota; class Verrucomicrobiia; order Limisphaerales; family UBA11358; genus UBA11358. The sequence continues at coordinate 171,212 of JBEKRQ010000003.1, forward strand.
AAGAAGCGGTGCAGCGTTTGACGGGGGTTAAAGGGATAAACAATTTAATCATAATCAGACCGAAGCAACCGACCCCCTCGAACGTAAACACGGCAATTAAGGCAGCCTTTGAGCGGCACGCACTGCTCGACGCCGGGAAGATCACGGTGGAGACTTCCGGAAGTAAGGTGGTGCTCCGCGGCACTCTTGGCAGTTGTTTGGAGCGTGAGGAAGCTGAGCGCGCTGCCCGGTCTGCACCCGGCGTGTCCGAAGTCGAGAATAACATTATTATTCATATGTGGTGATCACGGCAGACGCCAGATGCCGTGTTCGACGTGAAGCAATAATCCGGCGTCGCGCAAGACTTGGAGTTGTTGGCGAATCTTATCTTTGACGTGCCGATTGTCGGGATGAAGTTTTTCCAACTCGTGGGTGAAGACGTAAACATTTTCGTTGGTGAATTCCGTTTTTCCCAAGCGACGGACGATATTCAAAACGTCCAGCGTCCAGCCGCGTTCTTTGGCTTTGATTTCGCCAAGTGGTTTGACGCGTCGGAATTTCTCGCGGACTTCATTCTCCGGCGTAACTCGACTTTCCGTGACCACAGCAATTCGTGCGTCAACTGGAATCCGATTCAAAGCAAAGTTGCATCCAATCCAACCAGCGCGTCTTGCTGTTGGCGAAAGCGGTTTTCGTTTGATGATGGCTGACGGCGGAAAAGCAAAATATGGAACAAGTAACAAATTTCTAACTCTCCAAGTTGCCAAGTCGTAGTGTAGAAAATAGAAGTTCGGAGTTCGGTCGTTTTTAATTGCTTCCATCATTGCGCCATAAGCGCCATCCGTGATGGAACTGCCGATTCGTGTCTTTTGGCTTTTTAGCTGATACCAAAATCCGCAATTCGGGCAGCGATAGTCATTGGCTTTCGTGTTCGGTTTGAGCCAATCCAATTTTGGTGAAGAACAATTTGGACAATAAAAATTATCAGCGCCCCAAGCTTCTGTGACATTTCCAGCCTTTTGCGAACCGCTTTTGTAAGTGGCTGCAAGTTCGCCAGACATGGAAAGCTTCACGCGCTGATTAGATCAACGCGGCTGCAAAGACTCAACTCGATTTCACGCGAAAGATTTCTGTTTCGCAGCGGACGACGTGCGTTGTTTCCCGTTTCTTACCAGTCGGTGTTTTAGCCCATGCCTCCTGCAAACCTACGTCAACAGTCGTGTGAACGACCGCGCCGCGCTCGACCTCGGCGCATGAAAGAAACACGAACTTGCATTCGTGAAAGATGCGCTCGGTCGGCACTTGCGGTTTGTCGTCCATCGAGCGCGATCCATTGATCGAATCGGAAAACAGATCAAGATCATTTTGAGAAAAAACTGAAACTTCAATTCTTACTTGGAAATTCCGCAACCAAATCAAAACGATTTCCCGTTCGGCGCGTTTGGCCGTCAGCGTGAGGTAGGCGAAGTTCAATTCAATTCCGACGCAGCCGCGTTTGATGTGGAGCGCGGCGATGGCGGTTGTTCCGCCGCCGAGAAACGGGTCGAGAACCAAATCGCCTTCGTTGGTCGAGGCCAACAGGCAGCGTTCAACCAGCGCAATCGGTTTCTGAGTAGGGTGCTTGCCGAAAGCTTTCTCGCCGTTGGACGGAGAAGGAAGCGTCCAGACGGACGAGAAAGAGGAGTCAGGAGTATGGAGTAAGGAGGAAGTGTCAGATTCTTGCTCCCTGCTCCTTGCTCCTTCATCCTTCGTCGCGCTGGCGACGTCTCTCCACACGGTTTTCATCTGTTTGCCGGTGACTTTCCGCATTTCCTGATAGTTAAATACGTGTTTACTTTTTTCATTTTTGGCCGCCCACAGAACGGTTTCAGTTGAGTGCGTGAAATAGCGGCAGCTCAAGTTCGGCGGCGGATTGGGTTTTTCCCAGGCGATGTCGTTGAGGATTTTGTAGCCGAGTTGTTGCAGGGCATAGCCGATGGAGAAAATGACGTGATGCGTGCCGCTCACCCAAATCGTTCCGTTGGGTTTGAGCACGCGCTGACAGCGTCGCAGCCATTCGAGATTGAATTCGTGGTTCAGTTCCGGTCCACGCGATTTATCCCAGTCGCCTTTATCGACCTTCACCATTTTGCCGGCGTGACAGGTGATGCCGCCGTTGGACAAGAAATACGGCGGGTCGGCAAAGATGGCGTCGAACCGGCCATCGGGATATTTGGTGGCGATGGCGTCGAGGAGTTCGAGACAATTACCGTGGTAAAGCCAGAGGCCGCGCGCGGAATCAGAGTAAACAAGGCGCGGCAGGCCAGAAGCCGGAGGTCGGAGATCGGACTTCTGACTTCCGATTTCTGACATCTGAACAATTGAGCCGTCTTCGCGAAGTTTGAAATGCGCGGAGGTCAGAGGTCGGAAGGCGGATGCCGGATGCCGGAGGTCAGAGGTCTGACTTCTGTCTTCTGTCTTCCGGCTACCGGGTTTCGGCGGCTTGGATTTGTAGAACGAGCGGCGTTTGGTTGGTTTCGACTTTTTCGGCACGCCCAGATCAATTGATCAGATCACACTTTGAGATCAAGGCATTTTCAGAGCACTTGAATGGAGTACGGAATGGCACACCGGGATCAACTCCGATAAATCGCGAGCGGGTTGATCAGAAGAGCGGATCGGATCAAGGGAATTCCTGCCGCAAAAAGGCACAAAAGTCTCAAAGAATTTCTTTTGCGCATTTTGCGACTTTTGGCGGCAAAGATTTTTATCCTTTGTGTTCTTTGCGTTCTTTGTGGTTAAGCCGCATCCGTGTCCAAGAACTTTTATTTTTCTCCCTTGTCGCCGGTAAGATACCGTTCGATGTGGCGGTCGAGGTCGGAAAGGGCTCCGGCACAAGTCGCGGCCTGCACGCGCTCCACCATTTCAAAGCACCAAGCCTCTTCCTCCACCTGTTCATTGATGAACCACTGCATGAGAACCTGCGCCGGGTAATCCCTGGCGCCAAGGGCGGCTTCGTAAACCGAATTGATGCCTTGTGTGTTGGACTGTTCCATGGCTTGTGCGTGACTGGCCACTTCGAGGAGCGACTTGAAATCGTACTTGGGCGCGGCGATGGCAGTTGTCTTCGGCATTGCATCGCGGTCAATAATGTGGGCGCTGATTTTCTCCGCGTGAACGTGTTCTTCGGCAGCCTGTTTGGCGAAATAACCCGCAAAGCCAGTCAAGTTCTGGGCCTCACACCAGATGGACAAGGCACGATAACTGTGGGCGGCACTGAGTTCCTGATTAAACTGGCGGTTGAGTTCGGTTAGCACTTTGGCGGGGATTTTAGAGGGATGCATAGTTATTCTTTTGTTGGTTTCCTTATGCACCAGATTGGTGCCAATAGCAAGCATGCACTTGCCGAAGAACATGCCCGCTTCGCTGATGATTTTCACACAACTGCCTTCGCGCGAGTGGCGCTACGGCGCGTCAAGAAGACGCAAAGACGCAGATGTTTGAATCGCGCGAAGGCCGCGACGGTTGCGAAGGATTTTGAAGAATTATTTCCCCTTCGTGTGCTTCGTGTTCTTCGCGCGAAACTTTTCGCGTTTATCTGTGCTATCTGTGGCTAAAAGTGCCTTCGTGTCTTGGACTCGCTCGCGCCCGCTCGCTCGGCCCTCACGGGCTTTCGGCTTTGCCAAACTCCTCTCATCGCTTCCCAAGCGATTCGAGTGTGGTTATCTAATTGCGCGTGATGATGACATTCCCGCCATCGGGCACGACGTCGAACATGACATACTTTTTCGAGGCGACATCAACGATTTGCGCGTTGACCGGTTTGTTGTTCTGTGAAACGGCGGCTGACAGCCAATTCTCCGGCAACGGCCTGCGCAACGTAATTGGATAGTTAAAAATCGTGTCATCGAGATTATCGGTTACCTGAAGGGTGATGCTGTCGTTGCCTGCGGCGGTTTCCCTGACCGATGCCGCGTTGCGCTCGAGGATGTAACGGGCGACGTTGCCGAATGTTTCCACCCAGAATTTATCCTTGTTGGCGCTCAAATAATCAATGCTGCCTTGCAGTGTCGCGGTCGTAATGGGCGAATAACCTCCGTCGTTGTCGATGCCATGAATCAGATACACGCACCAACGTTTTGTGGCGGCGGTTTGATTCGCTTTGTTATTGAAATCCTGCGCGGTCTTCACCGCGCCCTGCGTGCCGCAAACGAACGAGCTTATTTCCATGAAGTTCGCGGGGTTGGCAGGCACCAATTGCCCCGAGCATGTCCGCGCGGCGATGTAATATTGCGAAACGAGCGAATCGTTACCGGGCACGCAATACGGGTAGGCCATGGTAACGCATTTTTGGCCGGGGATGTTCGTGCTGATTGCGTCCTTGGAATCCTTGAGTTCTGTTGCCTGCTGTGAGTCCGGCAATTTCCCAAAATTGGCATGTGTCACGGTGTGACTGGCGATTTCGTGTCCCTTGGCTGCGGCGGCTTGCAGTTTTGACCATCCGGGAAACATGGAATTACCAGTCACGGTGAACAGCGTCAGCTTGAAACCTTTCTGATCGAACATCGGTATCGCCACGGTAAATTGGTTCGAGCAACCGTCATCGAACGTGTAGGAAATCGCCGCCGGCCGGAACCCACGCCATGTTCCTACCTCATACGGCGACGCAATCGAACCGGCCAGGCTGGCTGAAGCGATGAATGTCATGATGAAAAAAAAGAGGACAGATGTTTTCATAAATGTATCTTTCCTGAATTATTGCCATAATGTTGCGAGATAACAAGCATCCGCAGATGACGCAGATTGCGCAGAAAAAACAAATCAGCGAAATCTGTGGAATCTGCGGATAAAGAAAGCTTAGTGTCTTTGTGTCTTCGTGGTTATTCCTTTGGGTTATTCGCTCGAATTGGCGTTCATGGCAGGTTAAATTAATTTGCATGTTGTTGGTCACGTCGGACAAGTCGAAGCAGTTGCTGTATTTGAGTTACATAGGGCAAGTGCGGCTGGATGAGCTTCAGCGCGCTGAAAAGGATTTGACGATGCAAATGGGGGAATTGTCACCGGGCTTTCGAGTGCTGGCGGATTTCAGCCGGGTTGAGTCCATTGGATTGGATTGCGCGCCTGAACTCGGCCGGCTGATGGATTTGATTGGGCAAGCGGGTGTGGGCTTGGTGGTGCGAGTCATTCCGGATCTGGGAAAGGACATCGGGTTGAACATCCTGACGGTTATTCATTACCCGCAACAACTGCAGGTGATTACTTGCAAAAGCGTGGCCGAGGCAATCAAAGCGCTGGCACTTTAATTTTTGGTTCGCGCGAAGGCCGCGATGGTTGCAAAGGATTTAAAGAATAATTTTCCCTTTGTGCGCTTCGCGCTCCCCGCCTCGGCGCAGCCAACGGTGAAGCCTGGGTTCGCGCGAAAACATTTTTTAATACAAGGACGCGAAGGCGCAAAGAAAGGCTTGTTTTCCGCCACTTTTAAGGCGATAATTCCATCATGGAAATTGTCTTCACCGTGACGCAGGAAAGCGATGGCGGTTATGTCGCTGAATGTCTTTCGCATGACATTTTCACGCAAGGCAACACGTGGGAGGAATTGCGCGCCAATGTGCGCGAGGCTGTGTCGGCATTTTTTTTCGACCAGCCCAAGCCCGCCGCCGTGCGGCTGCATCTGGTGCGGGATGAACTTCTGGCCAACGCATGAAACTACCGCGCGATTTGAGCGGCGCGGAGTTAATCAAGCTGCTCTGCAAGCATCATGGTTATCGCCGGGTCAATCAGGAGGGCAGCCATGTGATTCTGGAGACGAATTCACCGCGACACCATCGGCTTGCGGTTCCCGACCACAATCCACTGCGCATCGGGACACTCGGCGCCATTCTCCGTGCCGTGGCGGAAGTCAAGGGCGTGCAAAGGGAAGACATCCTTAATCCGCCTTAACTGGGAGGGACGGCATGTTGCCGTCCTTGATATTTGGGACGCGAACATCGTGTCCCTCCCGAATTACGCGGCTCGCTTGGGACAGCGAGCCCTACCTTCAAAGACGCTCTGCGCCTCTGCGTCTTCCGCCTCCGCCAAAGCTTCCGCCTTCATCTGATTTCGGCGAGACAAGCCGGCTGCCAGGCTGCGAACTTCATGAAGCCGCCCTGGTACCATTATGAAAACAGGAGGCCCGCGCCTCGCTGTCGGTTGCGAAATTTACTGGCGACGGAGTCTCTCTAGAACTACTTGATCAACCGGTAAAACGTGGCGGCTGGAGTTGGCGTGTTGGTGATGATGTTAAGGCCACCCACGACTGACGGAGAGCCCGGTACAGCGGTCCAGATTGACCCAGCGGACAAATTATGCGTTTCCTCCAAGGAGAACCCCCCCGGAGCCACAGGCCAGGAAATCACGACCGAACCGCCCGAACCCGCAATGCCTAGTCCTGGCGCATTGAGCACGTTGAAGGGAACGCTTTGACCGGAGTGTCCAGGAATGCTGGATTGAAGGGTCACGTTGGCCGCAGGCTGGAGCACTGCAAGATGGCCGGCCCAGACACCATTGGTGAAGTTTCCGGACACGGCAGGGCTGACCGGGACAGACACGACATTGGTGCCATACCGCAAATCAACATAATACGTAACACCGTCCTCAGAGTTGGGAAAAACATCTCCCGATCCCCACCAGTAGGCATTGATGGTTCCATTCGTAAACGTTGCCTGCAGGGTATCGTCAAAATAGGCGGTCCAGTTCACGCCACTTCCGTGGACCCCTATCCTGTAGGTGATGCCGGCGAGCAACACGACGGAATTTGTCAAGGGCGTCTCCACCCAGGTGCCTGGAACACTCGTAACATTTTGGGATGCGAGCAGAACCCCATTGTCTGTCCAGAGCGAGACCTTGTCCCCGAAATAGTAGCGGAAGCTGGTCACCACCAGGTTGGTGCTGGGCGTGAATGAATAGCCCAGGGTATACTCAATACCACCGGTGAAAGAATCTGGCTGTACCGGAGGACCCAAGACGGTATTGGTGGCCGGGGCCGTGCCCGGCGCCCAGGCGCCGATGGTGACGGGCAGCATGTAGTTCACTCGATAATTGTTGATGTCCTGTGCGGTGATATTGGTGACTTGGAACGGTTGGGCTACGAATTGAGGCGAGGGCACGACGCTCCATACAAAATGGTCAGGCGGGGGATTGTTATCAAGGATCGTCATGGAAGCGGATCCATCGGTCCACCTCGGAACGTGCGCGGTCACGGTGACGATCTGTGGCCCGTCAATCAGAGTGTTGCCCGGAACCGTGACATTGAACACAGCCGACGTTTGGCCCGTGGGAATGACGACGGTGGACGGAACAACCAACTTTGAAGTGTCACTGGAAGCAAGATTGACGGTGTAATTTGCCGCCACGACCGAAGATGCGCTCACGTGGCCGGCGTTGACCAATGTCCCGGCGCCTTTTGTAGCGGTCGCGGGGAGTGTTACCGTCAATGTCGCTGTGTGGATGTTGGAAACCAGAATCATGGACTGCCTCGTGCCGTAACCGATGGCCACGGCGGTGATGGTGGCGCTTTGATCCCCGTCCAAGAGCCCGTCGTCAACGATGGTCAGGTCAAAAGAGACGGCGTTGGTTTGCCCGGTGGGAATGACCACACTGGCGGGCACTGTCACTTTGTTGGTGTTGCTCGAGGTCAAATTGACAACCAGATCGTTGGTTGGAGCCGGATTGATCGTGATACCGCCCTGACCGGCGAGCACCCCCTGGCCTTCGATGGCCGTTGGAGGAATGACCAACTGAAAGTTGGAGCCCGGCACAACGATTTTGGCGATGGTCACGTCCCCGCCATTGGGTACCACGTCGAACATGACGTACAACTGCGAATTGTTCGTAACAATCTGTGTCGGGACAGTCGCACCGTTCTGCGTGACGGCGGCCCAGGTCCAATTGGTCGGCAGCGGCCGGCGGAGGGTGATGGGATAGTTGAAAATCGAGTTGTTGAGATTGTTGGTGACCTGAAGGGTAATGCTGCTGCCTGTATTGGCGGTTTCCGTGACCGACGACGCATTGCGCTCTTGTATATAACGAACGACGTTGCCGAAGGTTTCCACCCAGAATGTGTTCTGGTTGGTGCTGAAAAAATTGACGCTTGCTTGCAGTGTCGCACTTGGAAGCGGCGAATAGTCATCGTTAATGTCAATCGAATGAATGAGATACACGCACCATCCGCCCGAAGCGATGGCACTGTTGGCTGTGTTCGTAAAATCCTGGAGTGTCTGCACCGATCCAGAGTTACCGCAAATGAACGAGCTTATTTGCATGAAATCCGGGGGAGTGCTTGGAACGACTTGTTGCGAGCAAGTCCGCGCGCCAATGTAGTATTGGGCTACGAGTGCTTCATTGGTGGGAACGGCGCAATTGGGATATGCCAGGGTCACGCAGAGCTGATTAGTTATATAGGAATTGATGGTACTCTGGGAATTCGCCAGTTCGTTCGTCAATTGCGTAGGCGATACTCCGTTAAGGCTGGGATGCGTCACGGTATGGCTGCCAATTTCGTCTCCATACGACGCTGCGGTTTGTGCCATTGACCATGTAAAAGTGGTCCAGTAATTAATAACAGTGAATAATGTTATCTTGAAACCCGCCTGGTGAAACATCGGAACCGCTATGCTATACTGATTGGGCACGTTATCATCAAAGGTGTAGGAAATTGCCGCCGGGCGGAATCCCTCCCACGTTCCAATTTCGTACGGAGCCGCTATCGAACCGGCACGGCTGACTAGGGCGGTGGACGCCATCATCAAGAAAACAACTACCGGTGAGATGAAAAAGGAATTTACGAAAGGCTTTTTCATAAAGGAATGCGAGATGATAAATCCTGCAGGTGTTCAGGGCAAGCAAAAAACCTGATGAAAACCGAAAAAACAGTAGCGATCTTGATGGGTAATTTCCCGGAAACGGTGGCGGCGGGCGGTTTCCGGCCTTGCATAACCGCTGCGGGTCACAAACCCGCGCTCTTATTCGCTCGCGCTCCACATCTTTAAAAACTCCGCTTCGCTGATGATTTTTACGCCGAGCTTTTGCGCCTTGTCGAGTTTTGAGCCGGCGTCTTCGCCAGCCACCACGAAATCCGTTTTCTTGCTCACGCTGCCGCTGACTTTGCCACCGAGCGATTCGATGCGCGCCGTGGCTTCCTCGCGCGTCAGCGTCGGCAACGTGCCGGTCAGCACAAACGTTTTTCCTGCAAATGGTCCGGCGGCGGCTTGCGGCTGGTAAAGTTCGGATTTGAAGTTCAGACCGGCATCGCGCAGTCGCTCTATGAGCTTTTTGTTTCGTGCATCACTGTGCCATTGAACGATGCTTTGTGCGATGACTTCGCCGATGTCCTCGGTTTCCGTCAATTGCTCCGCGCTTGCGGCAAAAATGTCGTCGAGCGTTTGGAAATGTCGTGCCAACGATTTTGCCACGCCTGCGCCGACGTGCAAAATGCCGAGGCCGAACAGCAGCCGCCACAGGTCGCGCGATTTGCTGGCGGCAACGGAATCGAGAAAATTCTTTGCCGACTTTTCGCCCATGCGTTCGAGTGCGGCGACGGGTTCGAGCTTGAGCTGATACAAATCAGCCACGTCGCGCACGAGTTCGCTTTTTGCGAGTTGCGCGACAAGCACTTCACCGCCGCCTTCGATGTCCATCGCGCCGCGCGAGCACCAGTGTTCGAGTCGTCCGCGAACCTGTGCCGGGCAATCGGGATTCACACAGCGCCAGATCGATCCTTCTTCCTCGTCCGCACCCATTTCCCTGGCGATTTTCGAGCTGCACTCCGGACAGGTTTTTGGGAAATGAAAATTCTTTTCGCCACCTGCGCGCTTTTTCAAAACCACATTCACGACGGCGGGAATCACTTCACCGGCTTTTTCAATGACGACGGTGTCGCCGATGCGGATGTCTTTCTCGCGGATATAATCCTCGTTGTGCAACGTGGCGCGGCTGATGGTGCTGCCGGCAAGAAAAACGGGTTCAAGTTCGGCAACGGGTGTGAGCGCGCCGGTGCGTCCGACCTGAATTGTAATGCCATGGAGTTTGGTTTCGGCCTGTTCGGGTGCGTATTTGTAGGCGATGGCCCAGCGCGGTGCCTTGGCCGTCGCTCCGACACGACGCTGCTGCTCGAACGAATTTAGTTTTATGACCGCTCCGTCGGTTTCGTAGGGGAAATTGTTGCGGACCTTGTCCAACTCGGCAATCGCGGCGACGAGGTCGTCCTCGGATTTGCAAAACCACGTTCGTGCCTGCGTTTTGAAGCCGAGGGATTTCAATAAATCGAGAAGCCCGGCTTGAGTTTTAATCACAGGCTGGAAGCCTGTGCCACTTCTGATTTCTCCAACGCCGTAAAGGACGGTGTCGAGCGGACGTTTGGCAACGATTTTGGGATCGAGCTGCTTGAGTGAACCGGCGGCGGCATTGCGCGGGTTTGCAAAGATTTCCTCACCGGCGGATTTGCGTTCTGCGTTCAGTTTTTCAAAACCGGCGCGCGTCATGAAAACCTCGCCGCGAACATCGAGAACGCCAATTTGGGACAGCGACCCGTCCTCCGTAGCACTGCGGAGGGTGGACACGCCGTCCCTCCCAATTTTCAAAGGGACGCTGCGAATGGTTTTCAGGTTCGCCGTGATGTCGTCACCGGTTGTGCCGTCACCGCGCGTCGCGCCGATGGTGAACACGCCATTTTCGTAACGCAGGCTAATAGCCACGCCGTCCACTTTCGGCTCGACGACCCATTCGAGTTTTTCATTCGGCAAAAGTTTTTGCACGCGTTTCACAAAATCGCGCACTTCCTCCTGCGAATACGTGTTGTCCAGGCTCATCATCGGCACGGCGTGGCGCACCGATTTGAATTCCTTGAGCGGTTCGCCGCCGACGCGCTGGCTTGGCGAATCGGGCGTGGCGAGTGCGGGAAATTGTTTTTCGAGGTCGAGAAGCTCGTGATAAAGCTGATCGTACTCTTGGTCGCTGATTACCGGATGCGCGAGCACATAGTAAGCGTGGTCGTGTCGGCGGATTTCTTCGACGAGTTTTGCGTGGCGTGATTTGGCTTCGGCTTTCGTCACGGGGAAAGTTTAGCCATATGCGAATCAAAAGGAAAGCAGGGTAGGGCTGCGCTGCCGCGCAGCCTAAATTCCGCAGTTGATTTAGCCGCAAGAGAACACAGAAATCACAAAGAGAAGAACCCAATCCGCTCCATCACCAAGGTTTATGTTCACCTGCCAGGTGAAGCCGTTGGCAGATAACCATTCGATGGATCCCATTTCTTATGTGTTCTTTGCGTTCTTTCATGGCCATTCCAATTGCGCTTTTTAGGATAATTTTAAGCTCCAGCGGAGCGCCATCTTCTGCAAGGAGGGAGAATATATCGCCCCGACGGGGCTTTGTGTTTTTGGTTTTACAACTACAAAGATGTCGCGCCTACGGCGCTTGAACCCGCAACTACCCAAACCCTCATCCGGCCTACGGCCACATGGACTTGCTCACGCCCGTTCGCTCGGCCTTGCGGCCTTCGGCTGTGCCGAATTCTTTTCGCCGCTTCCCAAGCGGTTCAAATCTCCCATCCGATGGGAGAAGGAATATTTTTTGGAATGTTTTACCCACGGTTAAAACCGTGGGCTATTTTCTTTCCGCCATTACATGGCTTGTGTTGAAATCTGCGTCAATCAGCGCAATCTGCGGATAGAGCGCCTTGGCGTCTTGGCGTGAGATTAAAAACCTTTTTGACCGGCTGGCGATACGGTTTAACGTAAGCGCGTGCGGAAGAACCTGGCCAGTGCGTTTCAGTTGTTCGGGGAGCAAAGCCTCCGGACTGCGGCGTTGCCGAAATCTTACACGGATTTGCTGGGGCGAAAGTTGTTCCTGTTTTTGCTGACGGTGCAGGGACTGGGCGCATTTGCGTTGATTACGCTGGGTGTCATGTTGAAAAAAACCCGCGTGGCGCGGAATGTGATCTGGCCCCGGATCCGGCAGGAAATCGTCCGCGCCGGGGTGGGATTGCTGCCGATGTTTTTGTTTGTGGCGTTTGCGCTGGGATTTCTCGTCATCGGACAGGCGGTATCGGCTTTGGCGCGCGTCGGGGCGACCCAGTATCTCGGCTCGACGATGGTGATTGTGGTGGTGCGCGAACTGGGGCCGTTGCTGGCGGCGATGCTGGTGCTGACGCGCGTGGGCACGGCGAACGTGATTGAGCTGGGCACGGCACGCGCGACGGGCGAGGTCGAGGCACTGGAGGCGCTCGGCATTGATCCGGTGCATTATCTGATTGTGCCGCGTGTGGTGGGAATGGCGGTGGGAGTTTTTGCGCTGACGATTTATTTAATCATCGGCGCGCTGGCGAGCGGGTATTTGTGGGCGTTCTTGCAGGATGTCCCGTTGACGCCGGGGACTTATTTCAAGGAACTGACCGAGGCATTGGGCTGGCTGGATTTCGCGTTGCTGGCGTTGAAAACAATCGCATTCGGATTTTTCATCGCGATTGTGACGTGTTATCACGGGCTGGCGCAGCCGTTGCGGTTGACTCAAGTTTCGCAGGTGGCGGTGCGCGCAGTGACGCAAGGCATCATCGTGTGCGTGCTGATTGACGCGTTGTTCATCCTGCTTTATCTCGTCGCATGAGTGAAAACCCGGACATGAAGGTGTTGGAAATGCGTGATGTCGCCGTCGGGACGATGCACAACCTGGAAAAGGTCGTGGTCGAAGGAGTGAATTGGACGGTCGCGGCGGGTGAATTCTGGGTGATTGCCGGCGAACAACATTCGGGGAAGACTGATTTTCTCATGACGGTGGCCGGGTTGATGGCGCCAGTGAGGGGCAGTTACTGTTTTTTCGGGAACGAAGTGCGGCTGTTTGACGAGACGCGACTGGCGGAGCGGTTGCGGGTGGGATTTGTTTTTGAAGGCGGGCAGTTGTTCCACCATCTCACGCTCGGACGGAATGTGGCGTTGCCGTTGCAATATCACCGCGATTTGACGGATGACGCGGCGGACCGCGAGGCGCAACCGCTGCTGGAACTGATGGAATTGTCGCCGCTGGCCGGCGCGTCGCCGGCGGGCGTAAGCCGCAACTGGCTCAAGCGCGCGGGTCTGGCACGGGCTTTGATGTTGAAACCGGACGTGTTGTTGTTGGACAATCCGTTGCGCGGACTCGACACGCGGCACGCCAGATGGTGGCTGGATTTTCTCGACGGTCTGTGCCGCGGCCATAAGTGGTTGAACGGCCGGCCGCTGACCGTGGTGGCAACGGCGGATGATTTGTCCCGCTTTGCGGGATGGCGGGATGATGCGCGGCGTTTCGCGCTGTTGCAGAACAAACTCTTCCGCCTGCTTGGATCGTGGAATGAAATGGAGTCGGCCACCGACCCGGCTGTGAGGGAATTGCTGGGCGCGCCGCATTCAGACTGAAATCGCAAAAGATTTTTATGGCACTGCAAGATTTGACACCGCAATTGCGAACACGCTTGAGCCGCATGGAACGCGCGGTGGGCTGGTTCGTGTTTCTGGCGACAGCGCTGCTGCTGTTCGGCTTCGGCTATTACATCTACCACACGGCGGACCGCAAAGGCTGGTTCGTCATCAAGGCGAAGTTTCATACCTACGTCCAAAGCTCGGCCGGGTTGAATACCGGGGATCCGGTGGTGATGATGGGCTTTCCCGTTGGCCAAATTACACTAATCCACGCGATGCCGCCGGGCGACACGCGCAATGTCCGGGTGGAATTTGAAGTCCGCGACCCGTATTTCCGCTATATCTGGTCGGAAGGATCCTTTGTAAAGGTGAACGCGGCCGACTTTCTCGGCAAACGGGAGATTGAAATCACGCGCGGCACGAACGGCCCCGCAATCTGCGTCACACAGCCGGGTTCCGTGAAGACTATTGCTGAACTGGAACAACTCGTCGCCACGGAAACGAACCACTGGCAGCTTTATCAGGATGTCTTCGACGAAAATTCCAACCTGGTTTTCGCCGTTTATACGATGCTGGACGCGACAAATCTGCAGCGCATCGCGGAATTGAAGCCCGATTCCATCTACGCCTACAATAACACCGTCAACCGCAACCGCATCGTGGCGTCATGGCACCGGCGGTCGCATCGTTACGAAAATTTCAAATCCGATTCCGACGACTCCCGGCTACGCGCCGTCGAATCCCCCGCTGTTACCGAGCGTTTGGAGCAGGTCATTGCGCAGGTGGAACTGGCGTTGCCGAATATTCTCGCCCTGACGAATCAAATCGCCACGGTGTTGGATAACACGGCAAATGCCACGTCGAATCTCAACGTCACCCTCGTCGAAGCGCGGCCCATGGTGACGAATTTCTCCATCATCAGCGAGCAATTACGCGAGCCGGGCGGTCTCGGCGTTTGGGCGCTCGGCACGAATGGCAATCAACAGGTGCAGGGGAGTTTGACGAATGTGGATGCGCTGCTCACACATCTTGCCGACATCACAAGCAATCTCAACGCTCAGGTGCAGGCCAACTCGAACATGCTGGGCGGGATTTCAAAAGCGGTGGCCGATTCCGACGATTTCGTTCAAGGCTTGAAACGGCATTGGCTGCTTCGCTCGGCGTTCAAAACAAAAACCAACGCGCCACCGGTAAAAGGAAAGTGATTCAGGCGGGTTGCCCCAGAAACCGGCGCAGGCGGTTGAGCATCGTCCTGGCGAAGTGTTCGTAGTGCGCGAGCGGGCGGCCGTAGGTTTTGATTTCGTCAATCGTGGCCAGCGTCATGCAGAAATCGAGGTCATGAAAGCCGCGCCCGCGTTTGACACGCCGCAGCCAGCGGCTTAAGTCAGTGATTTCCTCGATTTCGTCGTCGAGCCCGGGATGAAATGACATGTTCCATTCGTTCCGGCACAGATAACCTTCGCTTTCATCCTTCGCGTCAAACCACGAATCGCACAGCAAAACACAGACGGATTGGCCGCGATCCCGCATGGCGTGACCGAGCCGGTAAAACACGATGCGCGCGCCGGATTCGGAGAAGTGGTCGAACGCGATATTGAGCGCATCATCGGATGGGGTCGTGAATTTGGTTTGAAAGCCCAAATGAAAACCACCCTGCGCACCGAGCTCTTTTTCGAAGCAAAGATTTTCCTCAAAAATCCAGAGCAGATTGGTCGAAAGGTCGCGCTCGGCCAGCAGTTTTTTCCAGATGTCAATGGCTTTGTCCAGAGTTGGACGATTGGACGGCGTGGATGGGTTCATTGGCGGTAGTATTAACCATGGCCATGGCGAAACCAATTCACAAATTGCGTGATACCCTGCTCGATTTTGACCTGCGGATTATAGCCAAGGTGGGCGTGTGCCTTCGAGATGTCGGCGAAGGTGACGGGCACGTCGCCGGGCTGGACCGGCTGGCGGTCAATCACGGCTTTTCTGTCGAACGCGGCTTCGAGCAGTTCAATAATGCGGGTCAGCTTCACGGTTTGCGATTCGCCGAGGTTGAAAATTTCGTAACCGAATTCCTTTTTTGTGCAGGCGATGATGCCGTCGAGCGTGTCGGTGATGTAAGTATAATCACGTTCCATGCTGCCGTCGCCAAAGACCGGGATCGGCTTGCCGGCGTAAATGAGCGTCGCGAATTTGCGGATGGCCAGGTCGGGTCGCTGGCGCGGGCCGTAAACAGTGAACAAGCGGAGCACTGCCACGTCCATGCCGTAAATGTGGTGATAAACATGGCCGAGCGCTTCGCACGCAAGCTTGCTGGCGGTATAGGGCGAAATGGCGGAAAAAACCGGGTCGCTTTCGCTGAACGGCACTTTGGAATTTACGCCGTAAACCGACGATGACGAGGCGATGATGATTTTTTTGACGCGGTTATTTCGCGCGGCTTCGAGCACATTGACCGTGCCTTCCACGTTGACCCGCTGGTAAAGGGCCGGGTCAAGGAAGCTCGGCCGCACCCCGGCGCGCGCGGCGAGATGGATGACCTGATCAAATTTGACGCTGCCAAACAGGGCGTCGAGCGCGGCGCGGTTGGTCAAGTCGCCGTGAACGAATTCAAACGGTTTGGCGAGTGATTTGATTTCACGCAGATTCTGGCGCTTGAGTTGCGGATCGTAAAAGTTGTTGAGGTCGTCGAACGCCCAGACAGCGTGGCCGTCGCTTAGCAACCGCTCGCAAACGTGCGAGCCGATGAAGCCCGCGCCGCCGGTGACCAGAAAGTTCATGGCCAGACGCTAACAATCAGAACGCGGGCTGTCGAGTGTGCAGGAAGTTTTGCAGTCTATCTGGGTGTTAGGTGACGTGTATCGCAAAACCAACACATTGAGAACGTAGGCGGCTATGCCTATCCAGGGAAAGACGGTCAATGCAGAAATTCGCTGCATGAGACCAACGTTTGCGCGCGTGACGAGTCCACCGATTCCCGTCATTATCGCGATCGTGCCAATCATAAGAATATTCGTGCCGATGGAATACATGTTAAGAAGTCTTGCCTCACGTCGCTTCCATAAGGCAGCCGTTAAAAACATCGGTCCAAAGATGATCACAAGCGCTAAATATTTTCCGCCATGTCTGGGATCTGGCCATGGAAAGATTCCAGTCAATAAACCGGCCAATCCAAATAGGACAAGGACCGACGACGTAAGGCAAGTCAGCATCAGTCTCGCGCCAAGACGTTGCAATGCGCGGAAAAATCCGAATGCGCCGATTAAAATTGCGGCCCCGGTGATGATGACACCAACATTGAATATCTCGGGATGAGGCGTGCCACTGGCCCCAAGATCGCTTATTACCTGCCGCATATGGCTGTAGCCAGGATAAAAAAGCGCACTCAGCACGATGATGCCAAAATAGATAAAGGGAACCATCATCGCGACTCTGAGGGAAATCACTTCAAGCTTTTTCATATATTCTACCGCCACGAAGCTGCCTAACACATAATGGGCGGCAATTTCTGCAGCCCATCCTGTTTCATGGTTGCGACTTTATCTGGTTTCACAAGTTTCTGTCCAACATTCTCTGGCTTTGTTGCTTTGTTTCTTTGTTGTTCAATTTTCGGGATTGGCTTTTGTTGAGCCGTTTTGCGCATTGACAATGGCTGCGGTAAAACTATTCTCCGCGTCCGTTTATTTTGCGGGCAACCGCCAGTGCGGTTTTCCCGCCCGAGGAAGGAAGTGAATTGCGTTGACAGAAATCAGACTAAAAAAAGGCGAACCGGTGGATCGCGCGTTGCGGCGGCTGAAGAAAAAAGTCGACCGCGAAGGCACGCTCAAGATCGTGCGCAATCACCGGCATTTCGAAAAGCCGAGTGAAAAGCGTCGCCGCAAGGAAAAGGTCGCGCGTTTTTCCGCGATGCTCACCGCGCGCTACGCGGATTTGTAATTTTCTCATTGCAACCAGACCGGACACGGCAAAGATTTTGTCGTATCCGGTCTGCTGTTTTGTGCGTCAATCCGCAATCGCAAATCGGCAAGTGGATCGCGTTGGTCCAATCGGTGACGTTTGGGTTCATGCTTGTGGCTTCCAAAGGCGAAAGCTTTGTTAAAGATTCCAAATTAGGGCAATAATATACTTGACTCATTTTGCGTCTGTTCTGGATTGTCGCCGACATAATCGGTTTATTGCTTGGCGCGTTTCCGCGCTCGCTGTTCTTTAATTTTTTTATCCAACTCTGCCTTTGGGACTTTCATCAGTCCTTTGGCTAGGGCTTGGAACTTTTGGAACGGCGTTTTCCCCGGTATTGTTTTTTCTTTCATGCTGGTTGAGGTTCGCCAATCAACTGTGCATAGGTCAAACGCTTTCCAAAGATTAAGCCGACCGCCTTCAAGAATCGCGTTTGGTCGTTTTCTTCACGGTTATTGAACCGGAAAACTTGTTCATCAACGTAGCGTTTCAAATGAACCGGCTCGACGCTGACATACGTTCCTTTAATGCACCGCTTGAACAAGCTCCAAAAGTTTTCTAGTCCGTTGGTGTGAACATTGCCACGCACGTATTCTTTTGCGTGGTCAATTACTTGGTGAACAAAATCACGGTTAAGCCCCTTGTAGCCTAGCCAATAATCGGTGAAGATTTGTGAGCCTTTTTCGACGCTTTGATAAACTTCATCTTGGAGCGTTCGCATTTTGGTATCGGGAATGTGGTTGGCTTTAATTTTCCCGTCTCGCTCTAAAATTCCCATGACAATCGCTTTGCCCACTCCGCCCGTGCCACGTCCACGTCTGCAATTTCTTTCCTTGTGCATGTTACAGGCAAGTCCCCCAATCCAAGTTTCGTCCACTTCGACCTCACCCTTGAATTTTTCAAACGTGCCAGTCTGCATGGCGAGCCGGATTCTTTGGAGCATGAACCAAGCAGTCTTTTGCGTGACGCCGATTGCACGGTGGACTTCGTAGGAACTGACGCCGTTCTTTGCATTGGCAATCATCCAGATTGCGGTCAGCCATTTATCCAACGGCAACGCGCTGTCCTCGAAAATCGTGCCGACACGCACCGAGAACTGGCTTTTCTCTTTGCAGCATTTGCATTTCCAGATTTTGCGCGTGGCAATGAAACTCACGTCCTCACATTGGCAACGCGGGCATTTTATTTTATCCGGCCAGCGCAGTTTCACCATAAAGTCAAACGCCACTTGCGGGTCTGCAAAATAGCGGACAGCTTCGACTAGGGTTTGGGGGAATTCGTTATTCATTTTCATTTTGCTCCGTTTCTTTGGGATATTGCTTTCGGAAAGTTGTGTAGGCTTCTGTAATTATAGTGCTCATCATTGCCTTCCATGCCGCCCTAGTTTGCTGGTCATATTTAGAAATTGTATCTACCGTTGTTTTTATAAGTGCCAAAGCCCGCACTCCTTCGCTAAGTCTTATGCCGTGTTTCTTGCTGATAATTCCTACTTTTGTATCCCCTCCACAAAAGGCGTCCACTTTCTTTACTTCTTCAACGGTATAAATCGCGGTAATTATAGCCTCGCTGTCGTCTAGGTTGTAAATTTCAGAGCGATTCAAAATAAATTCCGCAACCGTAGCTCCACATCCCATAGTGGCGTAATTATATTGTCTAGTGGCGATTCCCGGCCAGAAGTTCAAAATGTATATGTAAGGTTTTGGTTTTTCCTTTCCATAATAATAGGCAACCATCAAAGCGAAATTATTGTCGGGGTCTTGAAAGTATTCGTGTGCGAATTGTCTGTTGTCTTCCCAATGGTTCAGCCGGATGACTTCCTGTTTTAATTGCCGCAGAGTATCTTCACAAACTTCCGCTGGCTTTCGATAATCGTTAATCGGCGTAGCCTTGGCAAGATTTGTAAATATCTCCACCGCACGAGAAGAAAGTTCTGCGTTGCCAGATTGCGCGACCAATGCGCCGTCTCCACCCTCAAAAAATACGCCAGATATTTTGTTCGTGTCCGTCCTTTTGGACGAACCAGAAGAAGTTTGGCTGTCGCTGGCAAGAATAATACTGCCATCACAAATTAATCCCACTATAATCGTCACAGGCGTTTTCCTTTTCTTTAGTTTCTGAAAAGGATGCCCGTTTAGCCCTTGTGAGTCAAGTATATTATTACCCAAATTAGCTTTGCGCCTTCGCGCCTTTGCGTGAGAATGAATTCTGTGAATTTTTCTCTGCGCGAGACCGCTGGTGAAATTGTCCGTCGCTTGCAAACGGCGGGCTTCGCCGCCTTCTGGGTCGGCGGTTGTGTGCGCGATTTTTTGCTCGGACGCGAGCCGCAGGATTACGACATCGCCACGGACGCGCGCCCGGAACAAATCGAAAAGCTGTTCAAACGCACCATCGCCGTCGGACGCAAATTCGGCGTGATGGTCGTCGTTGAAGACGGGCATCAATTTCAAGTCGCCACGTTTCGAGCCGAGGCGGATTACATGGATGGCCGGCATCCGGAGCAGGTAACATTCAGCGACGCGCAAGCCGACGCGCGTCGCCGTGATTTCACCGTCAACGGACTTTTTTACGATCCGATCGTCGAAAAACTTCACGATTGGGTCGGCGGCGAAAAGGATTTGCGCGCCAAAATCATCCGCACCATCGGTTCGCCAGACGAACGTTTTGCCGAAGACCATTTACGTCTGCTGCGCGCGGTGCGATTTGCCGCGCAACTGGATTTTGAAATCGAGCCGCAAACGTTCGTGGCGTTGAAAGCCAACGCGCCAAAAATCGGAAACATCAGCGCCGAACGAATTCGCGACGAACTCATCAAGTTATTTTCCCCGCCGCATGCCGCACGCGGCTTGGTTTTGTTGCGCGACAGCGGGTTGCTCGAACCGATTTTGCCCGAACTCGCGGCGGCGATTTCATGCGAACAATCGCCGGATTTTCATCCTGAAGGCAGCGTGTTCGAGCACATCCGGTTGATGCTCGAAAAACTGCCGCCGAACACGCCTTCATCGCTGCCGTGGGCGGTGATTTTGCATGACATCGGCAAGCCCGTGACGGCTGAACACGATCCGCAAACCGGTGCGATTCATTTTTACGAACACGAAAAAACCGGCGCGGTGATGGCGGAAAGAATTTTGCAACGGCTGCGGTTTCCTAAAAAACAAATTGAGGAAATTGTCGCGTGCGTGCGGCAGCACATGCAGTTCAAGGACGTTAAACAAATGCGCAAGGCGACGCTGCGGCGGTTGTTGATGCGCGAGACGTTTCCCCTTGAGCTCGAATTGCACCGGCTGGACTGTCTCGGCTCGCACGGCAAGCTGGATCATTACGAATTTTTGGTGGAGCAGGCTGCGGAATTGAAAAAGAAACCGTCAATTCGTCCGCCGCTGCTTACAGGGGATGATTTAATCAAGCTGGGCATGAAGCCCGGCCCGGCAATAGGCGCGCTGCTGGCGGAAATCCGCGAGAAGCAATTGCAGGACGAATTTAAAACACCGCGTGAGGCAAAAGCCTGGGTGAAGAAACAGCTCAAAGCGGAATGAATCCGCTAATAGCGCGAATTTACACTAATTGGAGCCGACACCTTTTGTTGATACGGCCTGCGTCGTTCGTGGATGGTTACCACTGAACGATATGATATCTCATCCATTCGGCAGGATGGATTTGCAGACGGCGACGAACTTCTCCGGCTCGTCGGGCGAAAAGCCGATGCGTTTGGTAAATAACAAACCGGATTTTTTTATCAGCAACACGTGACGGCAGAAGTTGCAATTATCAAGCTTCACGCCCCATATAGGACCCGGCGGGCGAACTTCGACAGCCTGAATTTCATCTGTCGGCACAACGAATGTGTGAAAGAGAAGCCACGATTGCAGTTCGAGCCGGTCGCGGTAGATGCGATATTCCTGCCACAGGCTTTTGGCGGTTCTTCTCGAAACGTAAATCGGTGTGGGGTTCATTTTTGCGGAGGAGGTGACAGGGAAAATTTCGTCACCATGAAACGAGAATTTCATACCAGTCTGCGCCGTCAAAATCGTTGTCACTGATCTTGATGGCGAGTGTTTCATCGTTCTGAGAAGTCGGCATCTGCGTGATCGTGACATCACCGCGTCCGGCTCGTTTCGATATTTGGATTTTTTGCGGGTCACGTGGTTTGAATGCAGGGCTGATACCTTCGAACGCACTGCTCACGTTGTCCTTCCAATTTGGCGACCATGCTTTGCCGTTCACGTATATTGCTTTCTCCGGTAGCTTGAACGTTTCATGCTCGATCCAGAGCCGGTTGCCGCTCAACTTGACAACATCACTTCCATCAATAAAAGCTCTAATCGTCAACTGCTGGCGATTGCCACAGCCGGAAGCCAGACTTGCAACGAGAGCCACCGCACATAGGAATCCGACGACATTGAATTTGAACAGGTTGATTTTCATATTCATTTATTTGTCTTTGTTGATTTTGTTGACCAGATCACTTGATGAAATATCCGGCGGACTTCCACTGCCCATCTTTTTCCAGCATGAACGTGATGGTTTCAATCGCGGATTTTTTGTTGGCGAATGAAGTCTCGAATTGCATGACGACATATTGTCCGTCCGGCGCGCCGGGCATTTCCGTCATCCGTTGCGCCGACTTCAATTTGCGGGACACCAGATCGCCCAGAGGCTTGCGAAACGTTTCCATCGAATTTGCCCAATTCGGTTCCGTGACCCCGCCTTGGAAAATAGCGGCAGCTTCGTTCCAGCTCTCGGAATAGCGCCCGTCATCAATGAGCGCCAGCCATTTTTGCGCGGCTGAAACGGCGGCCTTTTCCGCTTCGGAGTTTGGATTGGAAGCGGGCGGAGCATTGGTGATCCAGCTTGCTTTACTTTCTTCCAGCGCTTCGGCCTTGGTTCCAAAATAGAGTGCAGCGAACGAACCACCATCGGTATACATAGATGCGTGTGGCAGTCCCGGAACGAGGTGGGAATCAATCAATTCAAAATCGCCCCGCCCTTTGGCAATCTGCAACCGCTGTTGCGGGTCTTCGGGAACATTTTTATTTGTCGAAGTGATGTAAAGCGCCAGCTCCGCGTTGTCGCGACTGACTAGGTTGTAATGGCCTTTGACCGTCATCCGATCTTTGGTTCGCTTTACTGAAGTGATTTCAATGGAATCGCCTTCGGGGAAAGAAGCCTGGCCGATGTAATAGGCTTCGGAGTTTGAATTGGAAGCTGGCGACGCGGGAGAAGCAGGCTTGCCCCGCCGAAAGCTGATGCCGCCGTTGACGGTGCTGACCTTGACGCTCGCGCTGCCGTTGCCAAGACTGCCTTTCAAGTTGTTGCCGACGGGAAATTCCTTTTTCGCTTTGAGCGAAGGGAATTCTGAAGTGATGCTGCCGTTGACTGTGCTCGCCGAAAAGTTTGCGTCGGCATCATCAGGCAATGCCAGTTCGACCTTGCCGTTGACCGCATCGAGCGACACCGATTGTCCTCCGCCGAGCAAGATCATGTCCGCGGTGATCCGGCCGTTCACGGTGGAGAGTCTCAAATTGCGGGCGGCGTCCTTGATTTGTGTTTCGCCGTTGACGGTGGACGCGGCGATGTCGCCCGAAATGCCATCAATCACGATGCGTCCGTTGACGCTGCTGATGTCCGCCAGGCGCGCGTGCTGCGGCACCTGGATGGTGTAATCCACGCTGGCGTCATTTCGCTTGTCGTTTTTGAACCACAGCCAGCTCCATGGAAAACCAGTCACGCTTGAGGGTTGTTCCGTATGAACGATGGCTCTGTCCAGCCCCGAATCAATGTTGATTTTGACGGCTTCAACACTTTCGCTGGTCTTGCCGTGGATGGCGGCGTTGATGACGACGACGTTGCTGCTCCAGCCGTGAATTTCAATCCGGCCTTTGACGTTGTCGAGACTGAAACTTCCCTCCGCGTTGAGCGGAAATGATTGGCTGGAATCCTTCCGAAACTCGCCTGCCTCCTGACGAATACCGGCTTGCGGCAGATTCTGTGCGGTAAGTTCCGGCCCATGATCCCTTGTGTGATGCAACGCGAGCACATACAGGGCAGCCGCGATGATTGCAATCGCAATTGGAATCAGAACGATGCAACCCGTGACAACCGCAAAGCGCCGCCAAAAACGGTCGGGTTGTGGTGCGGACGTTGCGGTGCCGGGCAAAGCACAACCGAAAGCTGATTTGACATCGTCACGCGCCAGGACAATGAGCGCCCAGATTCCGATGGGCAAACCGATGAGGCTGCAAGACACGATTGAAATGATGCCGGCTGCAATGGCCCAGGCGTAACTCCGCCGCTGCAACATCTGGAACCCGCCGAACAGGATCAGCAGCCCAGGAATTACCTTGAAAAGCACGATACTGAAAATTGCCACCGAACCCCATGCACCGAAAAAATTTCCGAAACCGGGGAATCTGTCCAGCCATCCGCTACCACCCGTAAACAAAAACAAAGCGGAAAATGCCGACAACAATTTCCACAACGCCGCTACCATCAAGCCCACGGCAGGCGCAGTCACTTTTCCCTGGCTGAAGGCAGCCGGTCCGCCAGCCACCATCGCTGGCGGGATGGTCCCGGTCTGGGGAGACGTGCCTGGTTGTTTTCCAAGCGAGGTGGAAGCCAATGCCGCAGGAGCGATGGGTGCGGTACCGGCTGTCCTTGCGACATCGGTTTGCAATTCGCCGGTTTTTGGGTGAAGCCAGTTTGTTATTCTCCTTCCTTGGCCATCGGTGAACGCCTTGCAGAGGATTAAAATCCAGTCAATTGTAGCCCAGATGCCGAGCCCGCCCAACGTGCATAACTGCAAGATCGCGGTCCCCGTTTTCCCGACGTAAAACCGGTGCGCGCCGAACACGCCGAAAAAGAAGGCCAGCAGAAATGCCGGCAGAATGATCTTATCACTGGTTGCCTGGCCTGCCGGGATCGAAAACGCAGGCGGGATGGTCCCGGCCTTGGCCGTAAATCCCACGGTCGATGGAGGAGCCGTCCCAGCAATGGTTTCCACCGCCGTTTTCATCTGGCTTGCCTGTTGATAACGGCGCTCCGGTTCCTTTTCCAACGCGTGCAACACCACTTCATCGAGCCGCACGTCAATTTGAACTTTCTGCGACGGCGGCTGGAATTTTCCCAACGGCAATTCGCCGGTGAGCATTTCGTAGAACACGACGCCGAGCGAATAAATGTCCGCGCGATGATCCACCGTCATCGGTTTCTCAATTTGTTCCGGCGCCATATAATGCGGTGTGCCTACCACATCCTTCGCGCCGGTGAGTATCTGTTGCCCGGCCTCGACACCCAGCATCTTTGCGATGCCGAAGTCGGCAATTTTCACCCGGCCTTGTTTGTCCAATAGGATGTTTTCCGGCTTGATGTCGCGATGGACAATGCCCTGTTCGTGGGCGTATTGCAGCGCTTTGCAAATTTCCGGCACGATCTTGAGCGCTTCAGCGGGCGAAAGTTTCCGCGCCTGAAACAATTGCCGCAACGTCAGGCCATCCACAAATTCCATCAGCAGGTAATAATTTCCCTGCACCTCGCCGAAGTCGTAAACCGTGACGATGTTTGGATGATGCAATCGTGCCAGCATCCGGGCTTCACGTTCAAACCGTTCGGCGAATTTCGAGTCATTCTGTTTTTCCGGTGAAAGGATTTTCAGCGCCACCAGCCGGTCGAGCCGCGGCTGGCGGGCTTTGTAAACCGCCCCCATGCCGCCGCGCCCGAGGCATTCGAGGATTTCCAACTGCGGAAATAATTTTGCGATTTCAGATACCGGCGCAGGTGGTGATTTGGAAACGGCAGGGCCATGCGGGTCAGTCTCGCCCGTGACCTCCGTTTGGGTGGCCAGATTCAAGGCGACCAGGCAGCGCGGGCAAAGCCCTTCCGGTGCGTCCGGCGGCAGCGGCGCGCCGCAACGATTGCATTTTGACGAAGTTTCGCTCATCACCTGTTACTTAAGAAAATCCGGCGGGTTGTTACATGGTTTCGCTACGTGCTCAATACCGCCAGCAAATACCGGAGTTCGGTGTCAATGTCTTCACCTTCGGCGAGTGTATTGGCGATTTCCTCGCGGAACAATTCGCGGTAGCGTTTCCGCAGCCGATGCACCGCCACGCGCAATGCATTCTCATTCATCTTGAGTTCATCAGCCACAGTTGTGTAGGGAATTTCGCGTTTGTCGGCGGTCAGAAAGATTTTGAGCCGTTCGAACTCATTGATTTTTCCCGACTGTTCAAACTCCGCGCGCAGTCGCGCCATCGTCTGTTCCAACAGGGTCAAAGCCCAACGGCGTTCATACGCGCGATCGGGCGAGATTTCCTCTGCCATGAATTCGGTTTGGAATTTGCGTTCGGCGAATTCGGTGTCGAGTGGGACATGCGTTTGACCGCCACCGCGTTTTTGCGCGCGAGCGCGGTCCCATTCATTTGCCAGAAATCGTTTAAGTGCGACGAGCAGGAAACTCCGGAAACGTCCGCGTTCCTGTTCCGCGGCGTCGAGAAAATTTTTCTCCAGCAACCGCGCGAAAAACGCCTGCGTGAGGTCTTCAGCGTCCTCTTTTGTGCGGCCACTGCGTCGAACATAAGCGTAAAGGGGATACCAATAAGCACGGCAGAGCTTTTCCAGGGCATCGGTAGATTGCGGCGATTGTTTATCCTTTGCCGACAACACAAGTGACCAATGTGTGGTGACGAAAACAGGTCGGTGCAGCGGCTGGGTGTGAGATTCCAGCGCCGTTTTTAGGAAATTGCTCACTGCGCGAGCGTAACGCTGACCATACTCGAAACACAAGTTTGCTTAAGCTGGCAGTGCATCAAGTTTTTTGCGCGCGAACTCAAAAACCATCGCCGGCGGAATCGCTTTCAAACACTCGTTCGGTTTTTCGTAAGTGCAATGCGATTTCAGGCAGGGAGAGCAGGGGAGATCAATCCGCAAAACGTTTTCGAGCTGGCCGTAGGGGCCGGTGCGGCGCGGCTCGGTCGGGCCGAACAACGCCACCAGCGGTTTGCCGAGCGCAGCAGCCACGTGCATCGGGCCGGTGTCATTGGTCACCATCAAATGACAAAACCGCAGCCACTCGACCATTTCCGGCAATGAAGTCTGGCCGCATAAATTCAAAGAGCGTTGCGGCTCGGCGCGCGCAATGATTTCGCCGAGCGGTTTGTCGTCGTCGTTGCCAAGAATGGCAAAGTGCAGGTCCGGGAATTCTGTCACGAGCAAACGAACGAGTTCGGTAAAATACTCCACCTGCCAGCGTTTGTTGTTCCAGCGCGCACCGGGTTGAATGGCAATCCAGCGCGCGCCGCCGGTCTGCCATTTTGATTTGACGGCAGCGGCGGTTTCGAGGCGTTCGGGCAGCCATTGAAAATTTTTATGGACCGGCACACCGAGCGGCGGCAGCACGGCGAGGTACCAATCCACGGCGTGTGTGTGAAACGATGGGCGGCGGACGGCGAGGTCATACAATCCTCGAGCCCCTTCGCGGGCTTCATCGAGGCCAATGAGAAATTTTCCATTGGCAAGCCATGCGAACGCGCCGCTGCGCGCGAGGCATTGGAGGTCGATGACCCAATCGAAATTTTGCGCGCGCATCCATTGGACACTGCGGAACATCTCCGGCCAGTGACGCGGCGACGCCCAGCGCCGGCGTTCAAAACGGACGATGCCGGTCAAATCAGGATCGCCTTGGATCAGTGGTGCAAGGTTGGAGTCAATCCACCAAAAAATTTTGCTCGCGGGCAGATGGTGTTTGATGAGGCGGAGGACTGGCAACGCCTGGACGACGTCGCCGAGCGAACTAGGTTTGAGAATGAAGATTTTCAAACGTTCCACCATGACTGCAGGCGGCGCAAATTTCAGGGATTTTTCTCCACCAAGTTGGCGTCACCAGCGGTTGAAAATTTACTTTCCAAGTGCCAGCCGTTCGGCGAGGCGTTCTGGAAGGCCGGCGTCGAGAATTTTTTTCTGGGCGGCGGCGATATCGTATTCGAGTCGGCGCAGTTCAATAGTGCCTTCGTCCATGTCATAAACCACGTAGGCGGCCTTGGGATTATTGTCACGAGGCTGGCCGACGGCGCCGACATTGATGAAATATTTTTTGGCCGGGTCAATTTTGAATTTGGAATAGGTGCCGCCCCGCACAACGGTGTCGCGCATGAAGGCGACAGGCACGTGCGTATGACCAAAAAAACAGACTTGTGTGTTTTGATACGGAAAACTGGCGGCGGCGGCGAGCTTGTCGAAGACGTAACCCCAGCGTTCCGGCGCGTCGAGCGTGGCGTGGACGAGGGTGAAGTTGGCAACTATTTTGGTGTATTTAAGGTCGCACAGCCATTGGCGTTCCTTGTCGGAAAGCTGTCCGCGCGTCCAGTGGACGGCTTCGGCGGCGGCGGGGTTGAAACCTTCAAGCGGATCGTCGGTGGAGCAGTATTCGTCGTGGTTGCCTTTGACGCAAGGCATGTTCATTTTGCAGACGATGTCGAGGCATTCCCTGGGACTGGCGTTGTAGCCGACAACATCGCCGATGCAGGCGTAGTGCGTGACCTTCTGATTTTGGGCGTCTTCCAAAACGACTTGAAACGCCTCCATATTGGCATGAATGTCGGAGATGATGGCGTATTTCATTTTCATCGGACAATTTCAAATCCGCGAAATTCGTCTTGCGCTTCGGTCCAATTTACACTTTCGTCGTGAATAAAACTGGAAAGCCCGGCATTACGAACAGCCGCGCGGAATGCTTCGAGTTCCTCGCGCGGGCCCTCGGCAATCAATTCGACGCGAGTGTCGGGCAGATTCCGAACCGTGCCGCTGACTTCAAAGCCAGTGGCGACGGTTTTCGCTATGTAACGAAAACCGACACCCTGCACATGGCCTGAATAAAAAATATGCATGCGACAACTATTCATTGCGGGTGCAATAACTGACGTTTGTCCCGGCACGACAGGATGAAGCCAGAACCAGCGGTGAGATGCAATGTTTTATTGCAGGATTTGCTGCAAACGCTCTTCTTTTTTTCCCAAGTTTTATGTTTGACCGTCTTTAAAAATTACAGTAACCAGCACAAGCTGCCTTGAACAGGACGGTGAAAGTCCGGGTGTTTTATCGGCAGGCATGACGCGAACATAGCAATGCTGAATGTAAAGTCATTTTTGGCGGTTGATTTTGGGGCGGGCAGTCTCAAGCTGGCGAATTTTGAACTCAATGAATTCGGCGGTCTGCTCCTGAAAAGTTTCATTCTCAAACCGCTCGGGGCGGAAGGCTCAATGGAAGCCACACGCAAGGAAGTTGTATTCAAGGCGCTGTGCGAGGCGCTGGCTGAAAAAGGCGCCGGGGCAAGAGACATCAATGTCTGCGCGCCGGGTTATCAGGTGTTTTCCAAATTCGTCAAGTTGCCGCCCGTGGACGCGGGCAAGGTGACGCAAATTATCCAATACGAAGCGCAACAAAACGTCCCGTTTCCGCTGGCGGAGGTGGTATGGGATTATCAAATTTTGGGTTCGACCCCGACCGGCGAATTGGAAGTATTGCTGGTGGCAATCAAATCCGAGGTCGTCGAGGGATTGTCCCGCGTGGCGGAGGAGGCGAAATTGCGACTGCAATTGTGCGACGTGTCACCGGCGGCGCTTTGCAATGCTTTTCGCTACAACTACGACGATTTGGATGATTGCACGATATTGCTGGACATCGGCGCCAAGACGAGCGACCTGCTGTTTTTTGAAAATGGCAAGGTTTTCTCCCGCAGCATCAACCTTGGCGCGAATTCCATCACGCAGGATTTTGCGAACGAGGCCAAATTAAAATTTGAAGTCGCCGAGCAAATCAAAATAAACGAGGGTTTCGTCAGTCTCGGCGGCGCGTATGAGGAACCGGAAAATCCCAATCAGGCGGCTATTTCCAAAATCGCCCGGCAGTTCATGACGAAACTGCACATTCAGGTCAACCAGACGATGCAATTTTACCGCGGCCAAATGGGCGGGTCAGCCCCACAGCGGCTTTTTTTGGCAGGCGGCGCGTCCATTATGCCTTACACGGCGCAATTTTTTGCAGAAAAACTCAACGTGCCGGTCGAGTACTTCAACCCATTCCGCAACGTCCGAATTGACCCGTTGGTGAATCTGGAGGAACTCGCACGCGTAGCACATTCATTTGGCGAAGTTGTCGGTTTGGGGCTGCGAAATCTGGCGCACTGTCCGGTGGAAATGAATTTGATGCCAGTGAGCACGTTGCGTCGGCGAGCTTTCAATGAAAAGAAACCGTATTTCATCGCGACGGTATTCAGCCTTGCGGTAGTGGGGTTCGCAGTCGGGTTCCTCTTTGAAAAACTGAACACGTCGAAAGGGGACGAACTTGACAAGCTGAAGCCGGTAGTGCAGCAACGGCAGGAGAAGGCCGACCAGTTTCACAAGGTTTACGCGAAAGTCGGCGCGGCCCGGCAGGAAGCCAATAATATCACAACATGGATAAATGATCGGTATTATTGGGGCGATGTGCTGGCTGAATTGCGCCGCGTCTTCATTCGTGCCGAGAACGAAACCCAGAAAAAATTGTCCGCGCAAAAACCGGGAGTGCAGGCTGGAATTTGGATCGAACAGATGTCTGTCTTGACGCCGACAGCGGGCGGAGGGGGCGCTTCCACAGCCAGTCCAGGAGAGGCGCAATCAGCAACCACTGCCTCGGGCCAAACCGGTCAGGAAGTGGTTATCACTCTGGTTTGCCGCGCAGTGAGTTTATCCAGTGTGGATCCATCGGCGAACAGTGACATCGCTTACGCGTTGCAAAATGAATTGCAGGCCAGCCCGTATTTTGATCCCAAGGCAACGCAACTTTCCGGTGACATCAAGGCGAATGATGTTTCGGGGACGTTCACCTTCGGAATTTCGATTGCGCTTAAAAAACCCCTGAATCTATAACATGAGTTGGATTAAGAGAAATTTGTTTTTTTTCATCGGCACCGCTTTGGCTGTAGGATTGCTGGCGGCTGCTGGTGTCTATGAATTTAGAAATTGGCAGCGGAACGAAACGGCTTTGAACGCGTTGAACGAGGCATATAAGACGTTACAAACGCTAAATAGTGAAAATCCATCTCCTGGTAACGACAAGGTCAATAACATTCAAATGGCTCGCGAACAAGAACGGCAACTGCGCGATTGGATTCAGCAAGCAAGGCAATACTTTCAGCCGATCCCGCCCATTCCGAATCCAACCAACAGTGTCGTGACCAGTGAGGCATTTGCCGCCGCGCTGCGCCGGACGATTGACCAGTTGCAACATGAAGCCGACAGCGTCAGCATCACGTTGCCGCCTCAATACGGCTTCTCGTTTGAAGCGGAGCGGACGCTGGTGAAATTCGCGCCTGGCAGCCTTGGACCGTTGGCCGAACAGCTGGGTGAAGTGAAAACTATTTCAGAAATTCTTTATGCGGCCAAAATCAATTCTTTGGACGGTCTTCGACGTGTGCGTGTTTCGGATGACGATGCCCGTGGCCCGCAATCGGATTATCTTAATGAGTCGACCGTCAGCAACAACCTCGCCATTTTTACGCCATATGAAGTGACTTTCCGCTGTTTCAGCCAGGATTTGGCAAACGCGTTGTCCCTTTTTGCTTCGTCGCCGCACGGATTTGTTGTGAAAGACATCAACGTGCAGACAATGGCGACGACTGCTGCGCAATCAGCTTCTCCTCTTGGCGGGGAGATGACGGGTCCCCAATCTTCATCACCTTACGCACCGCCAAATCAACCGGCATATCAGCCGCCGTCCGCGCCCATCAGGCGGGGTGGATTGCAAACGGTGCTCAATGAACAGATCTTGAGCATTACCATGGAGATTGAAATTGTGAAACTATTGCCAGGAATTTAAGCGCATGGATTTCGTCAAAAAACACTATGAAAAGATTCTGCTCGGCGTTGTGTTGCTGGGTTTGGTTGGCGCGTTGGTGTTTTTACCGTACTTGATCCGGCATGACCGTAAGGTCTTGGATGAAACACGAAATGGAATTACCTCACAAAAGGTCGAACCGCTTTTGCCGCTGGACGTGACGGAACAGGGCAACATCATTCAGCGCTTGCAATCGCCCAACAAGCTGGACTTCGAGACAACCAACAGACTTTTCAATCCCGTTGAATGGCAAAAAGCAAAGAACGGCTCTCCCATCAAGATTGAAAGCGGCAAGGAAGTTGGTCCGCAGGCTATTGTGATCACCCAGACCACGCCGCTGTATTTCATACTCACGCTGGACTCGGTGGAGACGAATGAATCTGGCGCGCGCTACATTATTGGTGTTGAGCGTCAAACGGCGGCAAAGCAGTGGCAGCGGGCCAAACGGCAGCATTACGCTTCAATTGGTGACAAGAACGAAGCTTTCACCATTATCACCGTGAAGGGTCCGCCGGATAATTCCACACAACTGATTTTGCGGCTGACAGATACTGGCGAGCCGGCGATGTTGTCCAAAGACAAGCCGTTTCGTCGTGTAGATGGTTACATGGCTGATTTGAAATATGCTCCCGAAGGAAAAAACTGGGAGGACCAGCGCGTCAACGACGTCCTGAAATTTGCGGGTGATGATTACATTATTGTTGCCATCAACAATAACGAAGTGGTATTATCCGCCAAATCAAACCAGAAAAAAACAACATTGACTTACAATCCCTAAAGAGTTGAATAACACTTGAACGTGATAACGCTGGCATTCGGCGGCGCTGATTTTGACGAACCTAAAACAAGCCATGACAAAAGCAGTTTCTATTCCTCTCGGTTTAATTCTAATGCTGGCGGCCGCTCTTGTGGCGCCAGCTCAAACGACGCCTGCAGAAATGGCCGTCAGCGAAGCGGTATTGCGGCAGGCCAACACCATCGTTTTGCGCCAGAAGCTTGTGCAAGCCAAAGATGTTGTCGCTCGCGGAGATTTGGTTGCTGCCGCCAGGCTGTACGAGGATGCCTATTCGCTCGTCCAACAGATCGGCTCTGGCATTGACGCCGAGACAGCGCAAACTATTTCCGGACTCGTGTCAGTGAGGCTCGAATTGGCTCGCGAAGCGCAACGCCAGGGGAATTTGCGAAAAGCTGACACGGAGATCAGTCGCGCCTTGAAAGTGGACCCGACTAATTCCACTGCGCTTGCATTCAAAAAACAAAACGACCAGGTGATCGCCGCGATGCGCGGCAAAATGCCCGATGAAGCGACTTTGCAAAAAGTTCCCATCGTAGTCGACGAGAAAATTGAAGCGAACACCCTGGTGCGCGATGGCAGGTTGCTTTATGAGATGGGCAAGTTTGAAGAAGCCGAGGCCAAGCTGCAGCAAGCTTTGAAATTGGACCCGAATAATCAGGGTGCGTTTTATTACTTGAGCCTGGTCAAGCAGGGCGCCTACGCCCGTGAGGAGCATCTTGCAACGGCTGACAACGAAAGTCGCGTGGTGCAGGTGGCTAAAGAGTGGGAATCGCCGGTAAAAAATGTACAATTATCCCTGCCCGTGCCCAACCCGTACGCTTCCACCACTCTCATTCACACCGGCCCGGGGCGTGAAGCCATCATGAGCAAACTTGATCGCATCCGGCTCGATTCGGTAATGTACGATGGTTTGCCATTGAGCGAAGTTGTCCGCAGTTTGAGCGAACTAGCAAAGCAGCGTGACCCGGACAAAAAAGGCATCAACTTCCTGATTAATCCCAATCCGGATAATTCCGCGTCTGTTACGACGACCGGCGCCTCCGCCCTTCAAGGTCGTGGTGGTGGTCCGGGCAGTCTGGGTAGGCCGACTACTGGTCCGTACGCTGGAGGTGGTTTCGGCGGTGCGTCGCAAATTGATCCCGCGACCGGCTTGCCAATTACCACGGCGCCGGCTGCTGGGGAATCATCGGTGGACATCAATTCCGTCATCGTCAGAATCAATCCGCCGCTCAGTGATGTGCGTTTGACTGAAGTGTTGGATGCGATCGTGAAAGTCGCTGATCATCCCATCAAATATTCCATTGAAGATTACGCCGTCATTTTTTCAGTCCTGGGACCTCAATCGCCACAGCTTTATTCACGAACGTTCAAAATAGATCCAAATACTTTCGTTCAGGGCTTGGAAAGTGTAAGTGGGTATGCCTTTTACAGTAGCAGCAGTAGTAGCAGCGGAAGCAGCGGAAGCAGCGGAAGCAGCAGTGGAAATAATAATAATAATTCAAGTGGAGTTTTTGCAATTGTAAATGCAGCGCCGGGTTCGTCTGGCCTTCGCACCAGTGGAAGTGGTGGTGGTGGCGGCGGCGGCGGCGGTGGTGGTGGTGGTGGTGGTGGCGGCGGCGGTGGCGGGCAAACCGGCAACGGTGGATTGAACTTTGTGACTACCACAAATAACATGGCGGATATCAGCGCGACCGCCAGGGATTTCTTCACAACGTTGGGAGTGGATTTATACCCTCCCAAGAGTATTTTCTTCAATGACAGGTTGGGGTTGTTGTTTGTTCGCGCGACACTGCAGGACTTGGACACCATTGAAAATGCCATTCAGGCTTTGAACCAGGTGGCCCCGCAGATTCATATCAAGACCCGGTTCATTCAGGTGAATCAAAATGACAGCAAGGGATTGGGCTTTGACTGGTATTTGGGGCAGTTCAACATGGGAAATTCTATTGTTGGTCAAGGAGGCACTGCGGCGTCGAAAACGGTGCCGCTATTCGGCGGCTACGGCCCTTTTCCATCCCCAGCGATTCCCGCTTCATCAACGGATCAGCTAATCACCGGCGGACTCAATAATGGAAGTCTTCCAGCCATTGGCACCATCACCGGCATTCTGACGGATCCCAATTTCCGCGTCGTGCTTCATGCCTTGGAACAACGCGGCGGTTTCGAGGAGTTGGCCGCGCCGGAGGTTACCACCACCAGCGGGCGGCAGACCGAAATGAGAGCAACGCAGGTCATAACGATTGTCACCGGCTTTACCTTCCAACAAGGCACGGCCGCCACGACCACCACCGGCACCACCCCATAAAACAACATGCCTTTGACAACAGGAAAAATGAAAATGCATAAAGCAAATAAAATTCTTAAACTGGCGCTCTCCGTGTTTCTGCTGCTGGTCGGCCTCGGAGTCGTCGGGATCATTCATGCACAGAATAACACTTTCAGTCCCGGCACATCCGTCATTACGCCGCAGACACAAACGCTGGAAACCGGCCCGGTGCTGGACGTGATGCCGTATGTTTTATCCGACGGTTATACGCTCAACCTAACCCTGATTCCATCGCTGACTGAATTCGGCGGTTATGACACCACCACGCCATTTTCAGCTATTGCCGGTAGCATCAGTGGTCTCAACCTGGTGCAAACGCCTGCTGCTCTGCCCTTTTTTACCGTGCGGCAGGTGATTACCACTGTGAATGTTTGGGACGGCCAGACTGTTGTTCTTGGCGGGTTAATTACTTCGCAGGTTACCACCGAAAAAGACAAGGTGCCGGTGATCGGCGATCTGCCGCTTCTGGGCCGCCTCTTCCAAAGTCAAACCAAGTCTTCCATAAAGCAGAACCTGATGATTTTTGTGACTGCGATGATTGTGGATCCTGCGGGTAACCGCGTCCATTCGGACGACGAACTGCCATTTGCGCAAAACACCATTCCGCCGCAGCCGCCGGGAGCAGGGCAGATGACTGAAACCACCAAGAAGGTGGTGATGCCCAAACAATGACCGGTTTTCAAGGCCGGCGCTCGTTTACAAACCCGGACTGGAACACCGAAAAATTTATGGATCGGCTGCTGGTTATTGACGGGCATGCTTATGCGTATCGCGCGTTTCATGCAATACGCGGATTGCGTTCGCCGGGCGGTCAGCCGACGAATGCGATTTATGGCTTTGTCAAAATGCTGGCGAAAATGCGCGCGGCCATTGAACCGACACATCTGATTGTGGTGTGGGACGGCGGATTAAACGCCGGGCGCATGGCTGCGCTGCCCGAATACAAGGCGCAACGGCCGGGAATGCCGGATGATTTGAGGTCGCAGCTTGATGAAATCGTTGGTTATTTGAAAGCGGCGGGTGTCGCCTCGTTTTGCCGGGAAGGCATGGAGGCTGATGATTACATCGCCTGCCTCGCGCGGCGCGCAGTGGAGGCTGGCATGGAAGTGATCGTTGCCAGTCCCGACAAGGATTTTACGCAGTTGGTGTCGGAGCGAATCGGGTTGTTGAACCCGAACGACAAGAGCGAAGTGATTTGGACGCATGAACAGGTTCGCGCCAGGAGCGGCGTCGAGCCGCCGCAGGTGGTGGACTGGTTGAGCCTGACCGGTGACAGTGTGGACAACATTCCGGGCGTGCCCGGCGTTGGTCCCAAAACCGCCGCTGAATTGCTGGGTCAATTTGGTTCGGTTCGCGTTTTATATGAGCGGCTGGACGAAGTGAAGTCGGAGAAACTGCGCGCGGCATTGCGCGCTTCGACGGACGTGGTGCGGCGAAACCGCGAACTGGTGCGATTGCGTGATGATTTGCCGTGTGAATTTTCGCCGGACGAACTGGCCGGAAAACCGGCGGACACCGGCCGGTTGCGTGAATTATATCGGCGGTGGGGTTTTAAGACCCTGCTCGCGGCGCTGGAGGAATCAGCGTGTGAATGTCAGGCGGTTTTGATTTAGTAAAATGAATTTGACACGCAAGATTTTGGATTTGCTGGCGGCGCGTTTTTCTCAAAGAAACTTTGGACAAAACGCCGCGAAATGGTTATATTCCGGCAAATCTTTTATGTTGTTATCATTCACCCGCAAGATCGCGTTGTGCTGCGGTTTGGTTGTCGGAATTCCCGGTGTGGTTTTCGGCCAGGCCAATTACACAACGAATGGATTTGAATATGCGATCGTGGGGTCCTTGCCGGGCGATCAGGTTTTGCCCGATGCAGCCGTGAAACCCGGCGGCGGCTTCATCGTGTGGCAGGACAACATCACGGATGGCAATGGCTGGGGCATCAGCGCGATGCAACTCAATAGCACGCTTTCAGGATCGGGCAGTTCCTTCCGGGTGAATGTGCAGGGCGTGGGCGATCAGCAAACCCCGCGCGTGGCATTGCTACAGAGTGGCGGTGCGGTCTTCGTGTGGCGGGGCGGACAAAGAGGATTCGAGCACATTTACGCCCGATTTCTCACTCCCACCAATACTTGGATGACAACCAACGATGTGCCTGTCAATACGTTCAGTAATAATTTTCAAATCGATCCCGTCGTGGCCGTGCTTAATAACAGCAACGTCGTGGTCGTTTGGGCGAGTTTCGATCAAGCCAGTCCCATCAGCCTTCAGGATGTCTATGGCCGGATTTTTTCACCGACCGGCCAGCCAATCACCGGCGAATTTTTGATCAATGAATGTACGAATTACAACCAGCACGCGCCCACGGTGGCGGCATTGAGCAATGGCGGATTTGTGGTTGCCTGGGTGTCCGAATTGCAGCGCGCTGTCGTCGCGGCAAATGCAAATGCTGTCCCGCCTAATCAGGAGGCTTATGGCAGCGAGGACATTTATGCGCGGCTTTACAACGGCAGTGGCGTGGCCCAGAGCGACGAGTTTTTGGTCAATACGGATTCAAATCCGTGCGCCAATCCCGACGTGGCCGCCGGGTCGGACGGCGGTTTTATGATTGCTTGGGACGTGGTCGACATGAGCAACTTCGCGACCAACAGTCTGGATATTTACGCGCGCTCATTCACCAGCGCGGGCGCGGGCAGCGGCGGCACGGTTGTCCGCGTGAACACCTATCTTTACGGCGATCAATACGTCCCGCGAATCAGCGCGTTGGGAATGGATTATTTGATTGTGTGGACGAGCCTGGCACAGGATGGTTCACGTAAAGGCGTTTATGGACAATTTCTCCACGGGAATGGCTCCGCTTTCGGCGGCGAATTTCGCGTCAACACCAAATCGCATCGTGACAGCATCCAGCCGGTGGTCACGTCGGATGGTGTCGGTCAATTTCTGGCGATTTGGAGCAGTTTCACCGGTTTGACGGATGGTTTTGATTTGTTCGCGCAACGCTACGTCAACACAGCTGCCCTGTTGCAGCCGATGGCCGCGCCCTTTGTTTATGCGCCGTTTGTGTTGAGCAACAACGTTTATCAGCCGCAGTTGGTGGTTTCATGGCCGCCGGTGGCGGGACTCTCGATTTCCAATTATGAAGTTTATGTGGATGGCGCGACGAATTCAATGGCAATCGTTACCACCAACATTTGGACGATGACGGCAGCGAAGGGCTTGACAACCAACGCCACCCATTCATTCCAAGTGGATTATGTGACAACGGATGGACGCCGTTCGCCTTTGTCGCCGCCAGCCAGCGGCACGACGTGGAGCGGTTTGAACTGGGGCGGCATTCCGTATGAGTGGATGGCCATGTATTTTGGCGGATATTATGGCGGGACCTATCACACAAATGGCTGGTCGTCTCCCAGCCAGCCGCCCCCGAACAGCCCGTCTGGCTCGCCAACCCTCTTGCAATTGTTTTTGAGCGGCGGCATTCCATACGAACCGACCACTTGGTTGCAAACGGCGTTGGTGAACACGTCTGAAGGACTGTATCTGACGTGGAATCCGCAGCCGGGCTTTACGTATCAAGTGCAGGTGACAACGAACTTCACCGTGTGGAGCAATCTCGGCGCGCCGCGCCTGGCGGCGGGAAACAACGACTCGATTAATGTGACCAATAGTTCGGGCGGTTATTATCGCGTGGTGCTCCTGCGCCAGTGAAATTTGTATGAGACAATTGATGAAAAGATTTTTGTGGATTGGTTTGCTGGCATCCTGTTCGCAAACGGTGTTGGCTTTTTCGCTGTTGGGACCGGACTCAACTTATACGCCACAGCCTCAAGGTGACCTCTGGCAGGTACCAGACCTTACTTACTCCACACCAAACGGCAATGCGCCGTATATTATTGTAGATACCGCTCCTTTCGGCCCCAAAAACCTGGGCGAGGGATACCGTCGCAACACGCCGGTGATGTATTACACTTTCGATGCGAGTTTTGGCAATTGGTTCGGTTCAAATGGCGAGTTCGCCGTGCAACAGGCGTTTGATATGGTGAACAATGCCTTTACTACCAATAACATCACAGGTCTTCTAACCAATGGCGTGGACAGTTACACCGCTTTACTTTCGGAATTTCCTTTGAATTCGCAGAGTGAAAATTATAGCGCGAACGTCTTGGGCTTGGCGGATGTAAAATCAATGACGCTGAGCCTATTGATGGAACAGTTGGGTTTGACTGACGCAATCCGTTACGTGTGGACGCTGCACGATCGTGTCGCGACGCCAGGATGCACACTTCCCTGCCCGCTGTGTGAGGTCTATCTGGTTGTCATGAGGAATTACGACTATTACCTCACTCCACTTGGTTACAATCTACCTGACCAGGGTCAGTGGGGTCAGTACTCACCCTATGTCAATGGCGAACTTTATACCTATGTCCTTCCGGGGGATAACTGCGGCACACCGAATACTCCATTTACGGATGCGGTTGAAATCGGCCCTGATCATATAATCAACAATGCCCCGGTTGCTTCAGGCCACGGCGAAGGCGGTTTGGAGGGTGGTTTCTTTTACACCGGCTTGACGCGGGATGACGCGGCGGGATTGCGCTGGCTTTACAGTTCAAACAATTTCAATACCCCCAGCGAGGGTTATCTGGAATCGTCGGCAGCCGGAAGCGTGGCCGTGAGCAGCGGCGGTGCCGGCAACGGCCCAACTTTTCAATTGACCACCTCCAGCCTCGCAATTTTGTCGTTCACGGACCCGACCACGCTACAGACGCTTTTCCCGGGCCTCGTGATTACCGGTGTTACGACCAACATTGTGAACGGGCGGACTAATTATAATTACACTTTCGCAAATCTGGTGACCTACTCCTTTTCCACCAATACCATGGTCATCACTCAAGTTCAAACCACCACGATTAGCCCAAACCCCTACATAGGGCAGGATTGGCCGCCAATCTATTTTATAACCAATCCCCCTGTTACTACCACCATAACGAACACATTAAACATGGTCTCGGGGGATTTTTATATCATCCCCACCAATTCCTGCGGGTTGACTGTCCTTACAAACCCGCCGCCGTCCAACATTGTGGTTGTTGTCACAAATAATTTGGGGACCGTCACCAATTCGAACCCTGCCGCTTATACGACCAACATCACCTCGACGAACATCATCACATTTTCCACGAACCACATTTTGTGGGTGAAGCTTTGCACGAACGTGCCGGGCACCACCAATGGCGGCGTGGTGGGTGATTTTCAAGGCATCGGAAGAGTCCAGTTCGTGCGCGTGGCGGACGGCGCTTATGATTACATGACCGGCCAATTTACCAATGGCATGACTATTACCAACCAATACTCGATGGTTTTGATACAGAATGGCCAGGCCAATACGGTGGTGTTTCAACGCGTGCTGACAGGGCCCGACATTGTTTTTCGCGCGCAGGACATGGAATATGGCCCAAATGGCCCGGGATATCTTCACCATAATGCGCTTACGCGAAACGTCAATTTCAACCAATCCTATGAAGTCCCCGCCGGGGGTGATGGAACTGGGGGAACTGCAGGACCGGGAACCATTAATTCCCCCAGCATAATCACCTACAACAAAGTCGGTCCGGATTACGAGAATGACAATCCATCAACTATGCAGGGACCGAAGGGGGTCGCGGGTCGCTGGTTTATCTGGAGCTCGTTCGACGGCACGACCAATCTTCCGGTTATTTATCCCAACGGCACCAGCATCGCGAATCTGTCGGCCGAGGCGCTGATCCAAATTTCACCTCCCCCACCGACCTTGCCGGACGGCACTAATGGTGTGCCTTATCCAGGAGGTAACGTAACGAACGTCGTATTTTCAGTAACGGGTGGCCAGTCGCCTTACACGTGGTTGCTGACGACCAACTCGGCGGGATTGCCACCCAACCTGGCTTTGTCCACAAGCGGTGTCATTTCCGGCAAGCCGACCAACAGCGCAACATATGATGGCATTCAGATTCAAATGAACGATTCCGGCGGACGCTCGGTGATAATGGATTATTCGATTACGATTCACTAAACAACAACCCGT
This sequence comes from Verrucomicrobiota bacterium, assembly GCA_049517655.1. GTDB lineage: Bacteria > Verrucomicrobiota > Verrucomicrobiia > Limisphaerales > UBA11358 > UBA11358. The sequence goes on from JBEKRQ010000003.1 coordinate 211,588, forward strand.
CAAATGAAATTAAATTTCTCTAGGTCAGTCGGGCGGTTTCGGGCAAAATCACTGCCGCTCCTGACTGGTTTGCTTCTGTCTCCGCTCGCTGTGATGGGCCAGCCGATGCCAATTTACATCAACACCGGCATAATCAATAATAACAACCTGCCTCAAGTTGATGCGATAACCTTTGTGAATAGCGGCACTTGGTATATTTACACCACCGACAAGTACCACACCGCCGATACGCTCAATTACACCAACAAAAACTCGATGCTTGGCGAGGTGGGTTGGGATTTCGCGCTCTATCCGTCCACTGCCGGCCAGCGCAGCATGTCAGCCAACTTCTTCAATGCCTCTGGTGCGACGATTCAGGCGATGGATGGCGCCATCGCCAATCCGTCGGGCTATAGAAATTGTTATAGTTGCTATCCTGTGAGTTATTTGTGGGTTTCCGCCACCAATATTGTCAACAAAGGTACATTGACGGCTGCAGCCAATGGCGAGCTTGAATTGATTGGCAGGAACATCGATCTTTCTCACAGTAAGTTGAACATTACGCCCCTTCCCGATTTATACGGCGGCAGCTACAATAGGGGGACGAATTTCACACCCGACACGGCTGTTTATAGCATGTATTGGGCGCAAACCAATATGCCGGCTACTTTGCCAGCAGAGAACGGTGGCCAGCTAATACTGCCGATTATGAATAGCTTGGCGCTATGGGATGGGACCACTGTATCTACGCCCTTTACCTTGACAACGAACTTGCAGGGTGTGGTTTATATTAACTCTAACTACGGAGTGCAGGATCCCACTTCGCAGAATCTCTGCTCAACCGACTATTTTAGAGGCCCAGTGCTGACATTTGTTCCTACGGTGGCCGACTCAATGAGCACGATTTTGGGCTCGAATGAATGGAAACAGGCGGTTTTTGTCAGGTGTAATCCCAGCATAACCGCGCAAATAAGGTTCACGCCTGGTTCAAACCCTTCGGATTATCTTCAAACGGCTGTAGTGCAGTTAATGGGAGTGTCCCAAAATGCATTGTCACTGTCGCTGGAGACCAACGCGATTTACTGGGTAGATACCTTGGGGTCGGAGACCAATCGCGGGCTGAACATAGACACGAATTATGACCCCTTCTATTCTTGCACCGGCCCCGTTTCCCGCCCGGCCAATTATAATGTGTCCCGAACAGACCCGGGTGCCTTTGCCGCTGGTGTTCCCGGCAGCGGAACACCGCCGGCTAACTTTTTTTACGATGCTAGTTTCGTCAATTCCGGTGTGTCCAACATGTATAGCGCTTATTCCGTCTTCATTGACAATCTGCCATCGGAGCCGGGGGGGCTGGTGGGCACCACGAATTTGCCGGGCCGGATTCACATTTGTGCGAATAATTTGAATCTCAACGTGTCGCGCATCGGTGCTCAAGGAGATATATGGATTCAGGCAAGCAATTTGGTTGGCAGCACCAGTACCGTCATTGATTGCCAAAACTTGAGCTTTGACCTCGGTTCGACGAATGGCTATTTGAACATCACTAACCTTGCCCAGCCGAATGCCAACCGGTTTCGAGGGACTATTGATGCCTGGAGTGCCCTTTGGACCAACTACCAGGTGGTAACTGTTAATATAACAAATGTTATTACAAATACAATAGCATTTTCTGTCTTGGTTTTGGATGCGAGTCAGCTTTCAAACAACGTGTCGGTGATGGTTCAGGATTTGATTTTGAACAGCACCAACATCGTCGTCAGCGATTCCGTGACCGTTACGAATTCACTTCTGTTCAATGGGCAAACTCTTACGCTGCTGGGAGACCTGACTCTTGCCGGCTTGGTCCAGAGTTGGAACAGTACCATCGCGCCAATCGTCCACTATTTCACCAATTACGGGACTCTCACCATTGCCAACGACGCGCATTTCGGGGACGACACGGCTGTGCCCTATACGGAGTTTGTTAATTATGGAGCAATTAGTTCGGCCGGTCAAACGATTGACAGCCTCGATATTCAGATTATTGGCGGGTCCGACGACGCGTTTGCCGGCGATTTCTCCGCCACGGCCCAGTCAATTGAAATGACGGACGCTTACATTCATGCGGCGGGCGATATCAATCTCTCCGCCAACACGCTGCTGATTGACCCCTCGACTCTCTATGCCGGCGGCGCGCTGAATTTCAACGTGACGACGAACTTGTCCGACAATGGCGCGCTGAATTCTTTCACTTGTAACAACGGATTCAATTTACCGATCAAACCGCAGACCGGGGATTTGCTCTACACCACCATCGATGATATCGCCCACGGAGACGAAGTTGACCATGCGTGGGCGGGTACCGATCGGTTGGCAACGCCGAACGGCTATACGAACAATGCCGCCATCGGAATACTGATATTGGATGCGCAGGGAGCCGACAGTTCCTTCGTATTCAACGGTACCAGCGGTCCCGGCGTGACCAACGCGCTGTATGTGGACGAACTGGAGTTGCTCGATTATGCCAGCTACACCAATCATGACACCGGCGGCAACATCCCCGTGTTAACTTTCAACAATTTGGTGATTTATTACGCCAAAGCAATCATTGCCGGCGGCGTGGACGTTACCGCCAAGTTGGATCACAAAAACAACGACTGCCTCCGCTATGTGTCGGCGTATCCGGGTCATTTCAGCTCCACCAACTTGGTTTATCCGGATGGCACAATCGTCACCGTGAATGCGGCGCTGGCCCAAAGCACATCTATTGATTCCAACGGGAACGGGATTAAGAACGCCGACGATCCAACGCCGTTTTTCGTGTCCAGTCAGGTGGATTTCACAGAGACGTTGACGAATAAGCCATCGCCGATGGTGCTGCTGACGTGGCATAGCATTCCGAGTGCGACAAATTTTGTCTATTACAGCACAAATTCAGTGGGGCCATACGTGGTGCTGACCAATTTCGTCTCACCCAGCCTGGTGCCGCCGGCGGGGGGATGGCCGATAACGAATACGATGTATGTTCCGGTCACCGGCTCCAGCCGGTATTACCGGGTGTGGGTGTATCCAAACTCGACGAGTCTCTACGGCTACTGATTTTGGCGAAAAATTTGTGAAACATGGCATCATGTGAATGAATCGGTAAAAACTTGAGCAATGTGGCAAAATCTATGAATAACTTGGGTTGCCGGAGGTTGCAAAACCTCCTTAAACGCGCCAGCTTGGTGAAGCTGGGATTGCTGATTCTGGCCGGTTTGCTGGCGACCACCGGACGGGCGCAAATGAACTTTGCCACCGCCCAAGTGTTGACGGGCGATTGGGGGGGGCCGGTGACCTACGACAATACCGGCGTCACTCCCGATTCCGGCGCGCCCAATACCGCCGGTTTCTCGCCGCAGCATCCGCTTTGGTATCAATGGACCGCCCCGGCAGACGGCGAGGTGGAACTCGACACTATCGGCAGCCATTCTGGCACGACTAACTTGGACACGGTGCTGGCGGTTTATACGGGCAATAGTTTGACGTCGCTTAGCCAGGTGGCGGCCAATGACGACCTGTTTCCGATCAACAACAGCATTCCCCAATGGACCATAAGCAGTAGCGGCGGTGTGGGTTTATACCAGTATAACCAACCCTACTACGGTCCCAGCCATCTCCGTTTCAATGCTACGGCCGGGACGACTTACTACATTGAAGTGGACACAAAAAGCACTTCTCCGACCGGAACGATTAAGTTGAATTGGGCCTACAAATCTTCGGGTGTTTTCCGCTTCGCCACCGAGGATTTTGATAGAACCACAAGACTGCCGCTTTACCAGACTTCCGAGACGGAAAGTCAGGGACTTTCAGGCCTCAACGATAGTGTCAATTCGGCGGTTTTGACTTATTACACTTACAATGTACCGGGCGTGCTGGTCACCGTGACGCGTGTGGCCGGCTCTTCCGGGCGTTGCACGGTGGATTACACGACTGAAGATGGAACGGCTCTGCCTGCTTTGCCAACCGGTGATGCGCCGGCAATCTCGAATGTGGATTATACGGCAGTCAGTGGCAAGCTGGTCTTTGACGATTACGAGATGAGCAAGACCATTCTCATCCCGATTCGTTATTCTGGGAGTGTCTACGTCAATGCCACTAATTACCCCTTTTCCAATTCGGGGAACAACACGAATAACACGGTTTTCGGAGTGGTGTTGTCAAATCCCCAGCCTGATCCGAATGAAAGTGGCGATGTGTCATGGCCCCGTGTGGATCCAACCTTCAGCACGGCGTTGGTGAAAATTTTGAACCCGAATGCCAATCCTTATGGCCCCGAAATACTTACGGTGGTGTCAACGAATGGTTGGCTCAACCCGCCGACGAACACCATACCCAACCTTGTAACCAATTACCCCTTTGCCACGATTCCGACCAATGCCATTTTTAATTTTGAGAAGGCCAATTATCGCGTTCCTGCGGATGTAAATGAGACAGGAGACTATGTTCCGTGGACACAAGTCACCCTTTGGGTGGAGCGATTCGGCACGAACACCGCCGCGACCACGCTGAATTACCGCATCAACAATTACCTCGGTAGTGACAACGACCCCAGCGAGGAGATGAATATTCGATTTCCCCTCCAGCCTGGCTCGGATTACGCCGTGCCGACTCCGCCAACCTGGCAGCCGATTCGTGGAACGAATTCCGACTTTAACATGGTGCATGGCACCATCAGTTTTCCGTCCACTGGTCCCGACGCGTTCCTTCAACCCATCACCTTTACTGTTCCCACCAGCAGCCTGACAAAATTCAACAAGGATTTCAAAATACAGCTTTATCAGGAGGTAAACGGCGTTCCGCAACTCGATGGCATGATTAATGAAACGACTGTGACCATTTTGTTCAACGACATGAATCCGCCGGCCGGCTCCGTGGATGAGCTTTACAACGCGGATTTCAACAGCGATCTGGCGCTGCCGCCCGATCAAATTCCCACAACCTCGCCGCCGGACGATTCCAATCCCGGCGTTTCCGGCGTGGTCAACAGTCTGGTGGTGCTGCCCAATAATGAAACTCTCATCGCCGGCGACTTTTTCTCCTACAATGGAGACACCTTTATGCTCGGAGGAAATCCCATCAACAACATCGCGCTTATTGACGCGAATGGCCAGTTGGATTCGTCCTTCGCGCCCGATTCCGGCGCCAACGGCCCTATCAATTCCGTTGCTTCAAGTCCGGGCGGTCAATTTGTCATAGGCGGCGCCTTTACCTCCTTCAACGGCACGCCGCGCAATTACGTCGCCCGCGTGAACGCCGACGGCTCGCTGGATGCGTCATTCAATCCATCCGGGGCTGATGGAACGGTGTGGGCGACCGCCGTGCAGGCGGATGGCAAGGTGTTGATTGGCGGCGATTTCAATCACGTCAATGGCCAGCCGCGCAACTATCTCGCGCGACTTAACACCGACGGTTCGCTGGACACCACGTTTTACCCCAGCAACATTTTGACGGGTCCTGTCTATGCGTTGGCGTTGCCGCCATTGGTCATCACCAGCATCAACCGCACCGCCAGTGGCGGCTCTCAGGAGGATGATCAAATCCTTAATCTTGGCAATTTTACGTCCGGAACGCTTACGGTGTATTATGACATGTTCACAATTCCGGATGATATGCGAATCTTTTATGGTGATACCAACGTGGCCGCCGGGACCGGGGTTCTGATTTATGACACCGGTTTTGTCAGTAACACCAACATCTTGGTGATTCCCTTTGGTCCGACCAACGGCACGAATGGCCTTCTGACCACCAATTTGATCACCATTGTCATGAATCAAGGCGGTTCGACCAATGCTACCACCCAGTGGGTATACCTCGCCTCGGTTGCTCCCCCGTCGGTTCCCTCTAAAATACTGGTTGGCGGCGACTTCGGCGTGAGCGGTCAAAGTTATTTTGATGTTGCGCGTTTCACCACCAACGGCACGCTGGACACCGCGTTCAGCCCAACTGTCGGGGCGAACAATCCGGTCTATGCGCTTGGCTGGCAGCTTGACAATAAGGTGGTGGTGGGCGGCTCATTCACTCGTTTCAACAGTGTTTCCGCCAATTATATTGCGCGGCTGAATCGGGATGGCAGTCTGGATGCCACCAACTTTTTCGTGGGCACTGGCGCCAACGACATCGTTTGGAGCGTCGTGCCCCAGTTGGACGGCACGATCTACGTCGGCGGGCAATTCATATCCTTCAACGGCACGCACCGCCTCGGTTTCACCCGTTTGTATGCCAACGGCACGGTGGACACCACATTCATGGACACCGCCTACAACCAGTTCGCCGGGTTGAAGCGGATTTACTCTTCCGACACGCCATTACTCTTTTCCGACATGCCGGCCGTCTATGCTTCCGGCGTCCAAAGCGATGGCAACGTGATGATTGGCGGGGCGTTCGATCAAGTGGGCGGCGGCGAGGCGGACGCCAAGGTCTGCAATACTTTGGATGATGAACTGGGGATACCGGAAAGTTTCGGCGATCCAAATTTGTGGGTTTCCGAGAACGGATTGAATGTTGAACCCAAAACGCGCGATGGTGTGCGCAATCGCAGCGGCTTGGCGCGTTTGATCGGCGGTTCGACGCCAGGGCCGGGCAACATCGGCCTGCAAAACACCGCCTATTCCGCCAACAAGAGTGGAAGCTATCTCTCCGTGAGTTTGGTGCGGACCAATGGCATGTTGGGACCGATTGCAGCTAATTTTTCCGTTCTGCCGGGACTGGCCAAAAGCGGCACGGACACGAATGCCAATTACTTCTATGACAGCACGCCGCCGCTGTATTGGATCGCTTGGCAATATCTGGCGCATCCTTCACGCGTGCATGGCGATGGTTTGTCCGGATCGAGCAACCCCTTCCTTGTGGATCCTTATGGCCTTAATTTGTCCAGTTCGGACGCGGCCATAAACAACCTGTCGAAGGTCACAGTCAGCGTCATCAACAACACCCAGACATCGGGCAACCTGGACGCACAATTTCAACTGGCCAATCCCAGCGGGGCCGATGAATTTTATCTCGGCGGTGAAAACATCCCGCTGGGCGCCGCGCTGGGCGCTTCTGTTGCGCCGTTCACACTGATTGATGACACCTCGCCGACCTCGCAGTCCGGCACGTTTGGTTTTGTTTCTTCCAACTACATAGCTTTTGCCACCAATGCGGCCCCCATCGGTGTGGTCCGAAGCAATGGCAGTTTCGGCACGGTGACCATGAGATGTTTTGCCACCAACGGGACCGCCATTGCAGGCACGGATTACATTGGCGTCACCAATTTACCCCTTGTGTTCGGGGGCACCGTAGTGAGCAATTCCTTCACCGTCACCGTCCTGAACCCCGGCATTAGATCGACGAATTTTGCGGAAAAAACTGTGAATCTTAGTCTCAAGAGCCTGCTCGGCGGCAACGCGACGTTTGGATTGTCCAACGCCGTGCTTCGCCTCGTTAATCCCAGTTTCCAGGGTTATTTGACCTTCAGCGCCACCAATTATGCCGGCAATCTAAGTGCGGGCTTCATCAGCTTTGTGGTCAACCGCGTCGCCGGCAGCGCCAGCCAGATTTCCGTCCAATACGCCACCACCAACGGCCCGCCTCCTAACGGCGCAACCAACGGCGTGGATTACCTCGGCGCGACCAATACCTTACAGTGGAACAACGGCGATGCCTCGCCGCGCACCGTCACCATTTCGCTCACCAACAACGGCACGGTCGGCGCCAACAAACAATTCGGCGTCTATTTGTTCAATCCGACCAACGGGCTTGTCAGCGCGCCGTCGCTGTTCTATGCCGCCAGTTCCCCCGGTTCCATTACTAATGCCACGCTGACGATCAACAACGACAATACTAATAGTTATTATGGCGCGTTGCAATTCAGCGCCACCAATTACATCGTCAGCGAAACTGCAGGAAGTCCGCCGGGCGGAGGAGCCACCATCACCGTCACCCGCACTGGCGGAGCCCTTGGATCAGTTTCCGTTAACTATGCCACCACCAACGGCACTGCTGTCGCCGGCGTCAACTACGTCGCCACCAATGGCGTCCTCACCTTTATCACCAACCAGATCGCCGCCAGCTTCAATGTGCCGATTCTGGATGATGGCGTGCAGGATTCCGCCAACTTCTATTTCAACGTGACTTTGTCGAACTCGGTCAACGCCGTGCTGGGTTCGCCGACAAATGCCACCGTCCACATTTTGGATGCCGAAACCTACAATTGGCCCCCGGGTTCGCCCGATGGCGCCTTCACTGCGGGCATGAATGGCGACGTGCTGGCGCTCGCGTTGCAGACCAACGGGCAAATTCTTGCGGGCGGCAGCTTTACGATTGTCAACGGCACTCCTGAAAATTTCGTTGCCCGGCTGAACCCGGATGGTTCGCTGGACAGCGCCGGTTTCCTCAACGGCCTTGCCGGCGCCAATGGCACCGTGCTGGCCGTGGTTTGCCAGACGGACGGCCGTGTGATCATCGGTGGCGCGTTCACCAGCGCCGACGGGATTTTCCGCAATTACATTGCCCGCTTGATGACGGACGGTTCTCTCGATACCAGCTTCAATCCCGGTGCCGGGGCAAGTGGTCTGGTTTATTCCCTTGCCGAAACCTTCGTTAACGGCTCACGGGAGATTTACGTTGGCGGCGCGTTCAGCACCATCAGCGGAGGTTACAGTCCCAACATTGCGCGACTCAATAACGGCGGCACGCTGGACACAACTTTTGCCGTCGGATCAGGCCCCAACGCCCAAGTTTATGCCATTGCTGCTTATCCCACCAATTCCGCATTGGCAGGCAGGGTGTTGATTGGCGGCGCGTTCACCAACGTCAATGGATTTGCCTTGAATCATATTGCGCGATTGAACGGGGACGGTTCCGTGGATACAAACTTTGATTTGAACATGGGCGCAAACGATATGGTTCGCGCCATCGTCATTCAGAATGATGGCTGCATTCTCATCGGCGGCGACTTTACCAATGTCAACGGAGTCGTCCTGAACCACATTGCCCGCTTGAATACCGACGGTACGTTGGACACCAATTTTACAGCCAACATTACAAACAACGTCAGTATGGGCGCCAATGGCTCCGTGGAGGCAATTGCTGTGCAGGCCGACAATCGGATTGTGCTGGCCGGCCAGTTTACCCAGGCCAATGGCGTTACCCGCAACCATATCACCCGGCTGATGCCCAATGGCGCCGTGGATCCGACAATCAATTTCGGCGATGGCGCCAATGGCACGATTGACGCGCTGGTCGTCCAACCCGCCAATCAAATGTTGGTCATTGGCGGCGGCTTTACCCAGTATGACGATCAGCCGGCGGCGCACATTGCCCGCATTTACGGCGGTTCCGTAGCCGGCAGCGGCCTGTTGCAATTCACCTCGGGCGCGTATCAGGTTGATGAAAAGGGTGGACAAGCCCTTGTCACGATCGAGCGCACGGGCGGCACCAGCGGCACAAATGTCGATGGATCGGTTTCCGTCAGCTTTGACACGAGCGATGGTTCGGCGGTGGCAGGCACGAATTACACTGCGGTTCACACCACAGTCAACTTCCCGCCTGGCGAGGTTCTGGAAACGGCGGTTGTTCCGGTGAGGGACGACGGAGTCGTCACGAATGGTCTAACGGTAAATCTGGCGATTTCAAATCCAACTGGCGGGGCGGGGATGGGGCTTCAACCCACGGCCGTGCTGACCATCCTTAATGATGACGCCGCCGTGAGTTTTTCAACCGCAAATTATTCGGTCACCAAGAATGTTGCGACCGGGTTTGCGCCGATTGATGTCATTCGCCTGGGAACCACCAATGGCGCCAGTTCGGTGGACTTCGTCACCACAACCAACGGCACCGCGACGCCGGGAGTGGATTTTAATCCTATCAACATCACCATCACGTTCAATCCGGGAGAGACGGACAAGCAGGTACAGGTTCCCATCGTCAACAACGGCCTGCCCGAGGGGAACCAGACGGTGATATTCGCGTTGACCAATGGGGTGAACACGCTCCTGTACAGCCCGTCCAATACGACACTCACCATCATTGACACCGTCAATGCCCCGGGTCAGTTGAGATTCTCGACGACCAATTGCACGGCCTATGAAAGCGATGGCAACGTCTACCTCACCGTGGTTCGCACCAACGGAACATTCGGCACTGTCACGGCGGATTACAACACTGTTGCGGGCACGGCCTTGCCAGGGGTGAATTACAACAGCACCAGCGGCACTCTGACCTTCAATGACGGCGATGTCAGCAAGATGTTCGCCGTGCCACTCGTTAACAATGGCATCGCGCACGCGCCTGTAAGCCTGTCGGTGGTGCTGTCAAATCCAAGCGGCGGCGCGGTGCTCATCGCCCCCACCAACGTGACCTTGACCCTTTTGTATACGAACGTTGGCGTGGCCTTTGTCAATGTCACAAATTATGTGAGGGAGACAAATGCGTCTGTTCCCATACTGGTCCAGAGGTTTGGCGGCACCGGCAGCAGCGTTCAAGTCAACTATGCCACCGCCAACGGCACAGCGCTGGCCGGAACCAATTACACCTCTGTCAGCAACACCTTGACTATTGGCGCCGGCCAGACCTTGGCGGCGATTTCACTTCCGCTCCTTTATGATACGAACGTCACCGGCGATTTGATGCTCACCATGAGCCTTTCCAGCACCAACCCTGGCGTTCAAGTAGCAAGCCCGAGCAACACGGTCATCGTGGTGCAGGACGCCGACGCCGGCTTGAGCTTCACCACCAATGCCTCCACCGTCTATAAAAATGCGGGCAGCGTGGTCATCCCCGTTGTTTGCTCGAATCCAGGCCTTGAACCGCTGTCTGTGAATTATTCCACTGCCGACGGCACGGCGACGCATGGCGTGGATTACGTCACCACAACCGGCACGCTGGTCTTCACCGGCGGCGTTGGAACGAATACTTTCAGCGTGCCGATCCTCAACAACGGGTTGTTGAATGGCAACCACACCTTCACTGTCAGCTTGTCCAATCCGACGCCGATGCCGCCGGGGCAACTCGTGCCGCCCATCACCAACCAGGTGACTATCATTGACGCCAACTCCGGCTTGTGCTTCTCCAGTCCGACCTACACGGTTTTGCGGAATGGCGGCACGGCCACCATCACCGTGGTGCGCATCGAGAATACGAACACCACGTCCACCGTCAACTTTGCGACAGCGGATGGAACGGCCATTGCCGGCGTGGATTATGTGGCGACCAGCGGGACGCTCATTTTCCACAACGGCCAGACCAGCCTGACCTTCAACGTACCGGTGATTACCAACATAACCGTGCAGCCGGATAAAACCGTCTTTCTGCAACTGTCCAGCCCGACCAACGGCATGCTAATAACGCCCTACGCCGCCACGCTCACCATCCATGACACCAGCGGCAGTTATGTGGTTCCGGCGGGTTCCACACTGATCCATGAAGGCTTCCAGCCCCCCAACGGTGTTATTGATCCCGGTGAAACGAATTCATTGTTGTTCGCCTTCCGCGACGCCGGCGGCACGAATACCCTGTTGTATGCCACGCTGCTGGCGACCAATGGTGTTACATTGCCGACCTCGACCAATGGCACGGCGACGGAATATTACGGGCAATTAATCACCAACGGCCCGTCAATTTCACGGCAATTTTCCTTCACCGCCAACGGCACCAACGGCCAGCAAATCGCCGCGACGTTCCTCCTTAACAACGGCGTGACGAACATCGGCACCGCCCTCTTTACCTACACGCTGGGCACGTGGACAACCACTTTCTCAAACAGGGCGGCGATCATCATCAATGACGACGCGATTGCCACTCCTTACCCGTCCATCATCAACGTCAGCGGTGTGGGCGGAGTGCTCGTCAAGGCTACAGTCACCTTGACCAACCTCAGTCATGCTTCGCCGGAGGACATTGATGTGTTGTTGGTGGCGCCAGGCCAGCAAGACACCTTGATTATGGCACACGCCGGCGGCCAGAATACCATCAACCACGTCACCCTCACTTTTGATGATAATACGAATTATCCTTTTCTGCCGCCCAGTTCTTATCCGCAAAGTACCATTACCAATGGCACCTATAGACCAACGGCTTATTCGACGAATTCGCTCATCTTCCCTTGACCGGTATGAAAATAATTAAAGAAAACCTCATGTTCGTCCCGGTCACCGGGGGTGCAATGTTCGGAGTTCCTCAAATATTTACCGCTCGTATGAGGAGGATTTTATTAACGATTGGCCTGGGCTTGGCTTTGTCAAGCGTCACAACTTTTTCAATCCGTGCCGCAGATGCGGGCTTGGTGACGTTGTCCGGCCATGTGCCGGCGATGGTGTCGGGATTGCAGGCGAAGGGACAGTTGCCGGCGACAACCAATCTTGACCTCGCCATCGGCCTGCCGTTGAGAAACCAGGAGGCGCTCACCAACCTGCTCCAGGAGATTTATGATCCCACAAGTCCGAATTTTCATCATTATCTGACGCCGGAGGAGTTCACCGCGCAGTTCGGTCCCACGGAACAGGACTATCAGTCGGTGATCGATTTTGCCAGGGCGAGCGGTTTCACGGTTACAGGCACGCATCTGAACCGGATGTTGCTGGACGTGAGCGGGCAGGCGGCGGACGTCGAGAGGGCATTGCACGTTACCCTGCGCACTTATAGACACCCAACAGAGGCGCGCGATTTTTTTGCGCCGGACGTGGAGCCTTCAATCCCGTCGGGACTGGCGATTCAGGACATCAGCGGTCTCGACAATTACCGCCAGCCGCATCCCAACTGCAAAATCAAACCGGCAACACAGCTGTCGAGTGCGACGGCAAATGCAACTCCAAACGCCGGCTCGGGACCATCCGGCAGTTACATTGGCAACGACTTCCGCAATGCTTATGTTCCTGGTACTTCACTCAATGGTTCTGGTCAGACAATCGCATTGGTGGAGTTTGACGGTTATTATCTTAGTGATATCACTGCTTATGAAGCCATGGCTGGCCGGACGAATATTCCACTCCAAAATGTGCTGATTGATGGGTTTAGTGGAGTGCCGACTGGTAGTGGAAATGGAGAGCTTGAGGTGTCATTGGACATTGAGATGGTTGTCTCCATGGCGCCGGCCCTGGCCAAAGTGGTGGTTTATGAAGGAAACCCGTTGAATTTCCATCCCAACAACGTTCTAAACAGCATTGCTACCGCCAACTCGGCCAGTCAGGTCAGTTGTTCCTGGGGATGGAGCGGTGGTCCCTCTACAACGACAGATAATATCTTCAAAGAAATGGCAGCCCAAGGCCAGACGTTCTTCACGGCTTCCGGCGACTCCGATGCGTATCCAGCCGGGGCGGTGGACAATCCGTTCCAAACTGGTGCGCCGGCGGACAGTCCCTATCTCACTTCGGTTGGCGGGACAACTTTAACGATGAGCGGAGCGGGCGGATCTTGGTTGTCGGAAACGGTTTGGAACTGGGGACTGGAGTACGGTTCCGCTGACGACGGCGTCGGTAGCAGCGGCGGATATAGCAGCTATTACCCAATACCAAGCTGGCAGACAAACATCAATATGGCGGCCAGCCACGGTTCGGCAACCTTTCGTAACTTCCCGGATGTCGCTTTGACGGCGGATAACGTTTTGGTGATATCTGACGGTGGTGTTCAGTATCCGGGGACGGGCGGCACCAGTTGTGCCGCGCCGTTGTGGGCGGGATTTACCGCGCTCGTTAACCAACAGGCGATGAACAATGGCCATGCCCCAGTCGGCTTCATTAACCCCGCCATCTACACCATCGCCATGGGCACAAACTACGTCAACTGTTTTCACGATACCACGACTGGCAACGACACATGGAGCGGGAGTCCAACCCTGTTTTATGCGGTGGCCGGCTATGACTTGTGTACTGGTTTGGGTACGCCGAATGGAACCAATTTAATCAACGCCCTCACCGTAATCGGGACGACCAACAACCCTCCTCCCACCACCATTACCCATATTTCCGCGCCGCCGCCGACTTATGGCTCCACCTTGGCCGTCTTGAATGGCGGCAATCCGAATGGCATGTGGACGCTTTTTGTGCAGGACGACGCCCCGGTGGATTCTGGCACGATTTCCAATGGCTGGATACTTACCCTGACCACGGCCAGCCCGGTCGGTACAGTGGCGGACCTTGCGCTTTCAATGACCGCCTCAACCAACAGTGTCTTTACCAACACGTTTTATTATTACTTCACGGTGACAAATTACGGGCCATCCACTTCCAGTAACGTGATTGTGGTGGATTCCTGGCCCTCGGGCGTCACGTTAACCAACCCCCCGCCGGGGGTAACTAACAGTGGCAATGGATCAACCGTGACTTGGTATGTCGGCATGTTGACCAATGGCGCCGGCAAAAGTGTCACGCTGATGGCACAGCCAGAAACAAACCTCTTTTCTTCTGGAGACACCATCAACAACTCCGCCGTCGCAAGTGCGGACACTCCCGACTTAAACCCGGATAACAATTATGCCTCTGTCGGAGTTACCTTCACTACCAACGCAGTTCTTCAGGCGCACTTGTCGGCTAGCGTCATCTCCGGCCAGCAGTTCCAACTCACAGTGGATGGTGGTACGGCGGGCCAAAACTATATCCTGCAAGCTTCCACCAACTTGGTGTACTGGGTGGATATTATCACTGGCACGCCGCCATTCATAGTCACCGACCCGAACGTGTCCAATTATCCCGCCCGCTTTTATCGGGTTGTGCCGCAGTAGGATAGGCAGTTTTCGGCAATGAAAATTTGTGGCCTGACCGGTGGATTGGGAATGGGCAAATCCACAGCCGCTGACTATCTCCGTGCTCGAGGCGCGCAGGTCGTGGACACCGATGAACTGGCGCGGCAACTCGTTCAACCCGGTGAACCTGCGCTGGCTGAAATTCAAACCGCGTTCGGGAAAGACATCGTCGCCGCAAACGGCCGGCTCCGACGCGATGAACTGGCGTGCATCATTTTCTCTGATGCCGCGTCACGCAAAAAACTCGAAACCATTCTGCACCCGCGCATCCGCAAACGCTGGCTCGCCCAAATCGAAACCTGGCGCAAGGAAAACCACGCGCTGGCTGTCGTTGTGATTCCGCTGCTGTTTGAAACCCGGGCTGAATCATGCTTTGATAAAATTATTTGCGTCGCGTGTTCAGCCGCGACTCAACGAGCCCGGCTCCTGAAGCGTGGATGGACCTCCGAACAAATTGAACAGCGCATCGCCGCACAATGGCCGGTTGAACAAAAAATGGCGCGCGCCGATTTTGTCATTTGGACGGAAGGCGCATTGGACGCCCACGCGCGCCAGATCGACCGGATTTTGTCTGCATTATTGGCGGTTCCAGTTAACATTGGCACAGTTTGATATGCCTCTGGGAAAAGCGGCGGAGGGCCGCCGCAGTCCAAGACGCTGCGCGTGACATGATGATTCTCGCAATACGCGAAGCGTTTTGGAGTGCACCAGTCCCCTGGCGCTTTGCAAGCAGACGAACTTTCCTCGAGATTTTCCCATGAACTTTTATGCGTCAATGACAATATGAACTGCTATAGCGGCGGTCTGTGACCGTCGCTGTCCGCGCGGCGACTGTTCGTGTTTTTGGAAGAACATTTCCTTTTGTTCCCGGCTTGGTTACGATTTCCCCGTATGATTCTCACGTCCGAAGAGCTGCGCAGCCTGGTCGAGCTGAAACACCAATCGCCGCACACCTTGCTCGGAATGCACCCGCTCGGCGACGGTTCGGGCCTCGTTGTCCGCGCGTTGTTGCCGGACGCCGCCGGGGTTGAAGTCCAGCCCGTTCACGAAAAAGGCAAACCGCAGTTCGGGTTGACGCGCATTCATGAGAGCGACCTGTTTGAGGGGGTCACAAAATCAGCCAGTCGCGTCTATGCCTACGATTTGGTCGTCACCGATCACAGCGGCCAGACCCGCCGGACGCGTGATCCATTTTCATTTTTGCCGACGCTGGGCGAATCAGATTTATTCCTGTTCGGCAAGGGGGATGAGCGGCGCATTTACGAAAAACTCGGCGCGCACCTGCGCGTGATTGACGGCATTCACGGCACGAGCTTCGCCGTTTGGGCGCCGAACGCGCAGCGCGTCAGCGTCGTCGGCGATTTCAACCATTGGGATGGGCGGTTTCATCCCATGCGTCTGCTTGGCGCATCGGGCGTCTGGGAGATTTTTATTCCCGGCGTCGGGGAGGGCGCGCATTACAAATTTGAAGTTCGTGACGCGCATGGAAACATTTCACTGAAGACCGACCCTTGCGGATTTTTCTTCGAGGTGCCGCCAAAAAACGCCGCGATTGTCTGGGACACGCAAAAGTTCAAATGGAGTGACGGGGTTTGGTTGAAAAAGCGGCGCGGGCGCGACCCGTTGCGCTCGCCGATGAGCGTTTACGAAGTGCATCCCGGCTCGTGGCGAAAAAAAACAGCAAACGAGTCGTGGAGCTATCGTGAGTTGGCCGGGCCGCTTGTGCTGTATGTCACCCGAATGGGATTCAGCCACGTCGAATTTTTGCCGGTGGCCGAACACGCGTTTTATCCGTCGTGGGGTTATCAGGTGACCGGCTTTTACGCGCCGACAAGCCGCTATGGCACGCCGGATGATTTTCAATTTCTGGTCAACGCGCTCCACGAAGCCGGCATTGGCGTGATTGTGGATTGGGTGCCGGCGCATTTTCCGCGCGATGATTGGGCGCTCGCCCGTTTCGACGGCACGGCGCTCTATGAATACGAGGACCCGCGCAAAGGCGCGCATCAGGATTGGGGCACGCTGATTTTCAATTTCGGCCGCCATGAGGTGAACAATTTCCTTGTCGCCAACGCGCTGTTTTGGTGCGACCGGTTTCACGTGGACGGCCTGCGCGTGGATGCCGTCGCCTCGATGCTTTACCTCGACTACTCGCGCAAGGAAGGCGAATGGATTCCAAACCAATACGGCGGGCGCGAGCACCTTGAGGCGATTGAATTCCTGAAAAAATTCAATCACATCACACATACGGAATTTCCCGGCGTTCTGACCATCGCCGAGGAGTCCACCGCATGGCCGCTCGTCACGCGTCCGCCCTATGTTGGCGGCCTCGGCTTTTCCTTCAAATGGAACATGGGTTGGATGCACGACACGCTCGGCTATTTCAGCCTCGATCCGGTCTATCGCAAATATCACCAAAACGATCTCACGTTCGCAATGCTCTATCATCACACCGAAAATTTCATCCTGCCGCTCTCGCACGACGAAGTCGTCCACGGCAAGGCGTCGCTCATCGGTCGAATGTCCGGTGATGACTGGCAGAAATTCGCCAACCTTCGTGCGATGCTCGCGTATCAATGGCTGTTTCCAGGCAAAAAATTATTGTTCATGGGCGATGAATTCGGCCAGCGCGCCGAGTGGAATGCAAACGGCCAGCTCGATTGGTGGCTGCTCGATGCCGGACCGTTTCATTGCGGCCTGCAAAAATTCGTCGAGGATTTGAACAAACTTTACGCCGCCACACCCGCGCTGTGGCAGGGCGACTATGACCCCGCCGGTTTTTATTGGATTGATTGCGCCGATCGCGAAAACAGCGTCCTTTCATTCGTCCGCCAAAACGACGATGGCACAAACCAGCTTGCCGTCATTTTGAATCTCACGCCGGTGCCGCGCGAAAGATATCGCATCGGCCTGCCGCGCGCGGGTCGTTGGCGCGAAGTCTTGAACAGCGACGCCGCGATTTACGGCGGCAGTAACAAGGGGAATTTCGGCGGCATCGCCGCCGAAAACATTCCCAGCCACAATCAGCAACATTCGGCGGAATTTTATCTGCCGCCGTTGAGCGCTATTGTGTTCCAGCCCGAAACCAAAGCGTGAACCAATCGGAAATGCCGTGAAATTGATTTCCTGGAACGTCAACGGGCTGCGCGCCGTGTTGCGGAAAAAATTCCTCGATTTCCTCGACGCCGAAAAACCGGACATGCTTTGCCTTCAGGAAACCAAGTGCGGCCCGAACGACGTCGAACAGCTCTGGCCTGCCACTTACATGACTTACTGGAATACCGCGCAGAAAAAGGGTTATTCCAGCACGGCGATTTTCACCAAAACACGGCCACTAAATGTCACTTCCCACATCGGCATTGCCGAACACGACGGCGAAGGCCGCGTGCTTGCCGCCGAGTTCGGGGACTTTTTTCTCGTGAATGTTTATGTCCCAAACTCCAGGCGCGACCTTTCCCGCCTCACTTATCGACAGCGTTGGGACGCCGATTTTTTGCGTTACCTTAAAAAACTGGAAAAGAAAAAACCCGTGATTGTATGCGGCGACCTTAACGTGGCGCACATGGAGATTGACCTCGCCAATCCCAAGGCCAACGTCCACAACCACGGTTTTACCCCCGAAGAACGCGCCGGGTTCAGTGCGTTCATGAAAGCCGGTTTTCTCGACACGTTCCGCGAGTTCGAGAAAGGCGGGGGACATTACACGTGGTGGAGCCAGATGTCCGGTGCGCGCTCGCGAAACGCCGGCTGGCGCATCGACTACATTCTTATTTCAAAATCGCTGCGCCCGCGCCTCAAACGCGCCTTCATTCAGCCTGAAATTAAAGGTTCAGATCACTGTCCGGTGGGAATTGAAATCACTTGACGTTCAATTCGCGCTGGATGCCGAATTTTTCGATCCGTTTGCGCAACGTCGCCCTCGTGATGCCGAGCAATTTCGCGGCGTGAACTTGGTTGTTGTTCGTCTCCTTGAGCGCCTGGATAACCAGTTCACGTTCGACGGTCGAAATCACTTTCAGTTTTGGATCGCGTTTGGCCCATTGAAATAATTGTCGCGCGAGCACAGCGGCGTCGGTCGCGCCGGAATCACCTGCGAATCCGGCAACTGCTGAAATCAGTGCGCCGCCATTTTGTCCGGTGATTTCCGGCGGCAGATCGCCCAGCAAAATGGCGTCGCCCTTGGCCATGACATGCGCGCGGCGGATGGCGTTCTCCAATTCGCGGACGTTGCCGGGCCAATGATATTCCCCCAGTGCTTTGATGACGCTGGCGGCGATGGATTTCGGCGGGCGCTGCTGTTCGCGCGCGATTTTTTCCAAAAAATAATTCACCAGCAGCGGAATGTCGTCGCGCCGTTCGCGCAGTGGCGGAATATGAATGCGCACGACGTTGAGCCGGTAAAACAAGTCTTCGCGGAACTGCCGGGCCGCAATGGCGGCTTCGAGCGGTTTGTTCGTCGCGGCGATAAAACGCACGTCCACTTGGATGGGCTGGTTGCCGCCGACGCGCTCGAACGTGCCCGATTGCAGCACACGGAGAATTTTCGTCTGGGTCGCCGGCGTCATGTCGCCGATTTCGTCGAGAAAAATCGTGCCATGATTGCATTGCTCGAATTTGCCGATGCGTTGCAGGGTCGCGCCGGTGAACGCGCCACGCTCGTGGCCGAAAAGCTCGCTTTCGAGCAATTGTTCGGGAATGGCGGCGCAATTGACCGTGAGAAAGGACTGCTGACTTCGATGGCTGTGATGATAAATGGCGCGGGCGACAAGCTCTTTGCCCGTGCCGCTTTCTCCGGTGATGAGCGCGGTGGCGTCGCTGGCGGCCACCTGGCCGATGAGCTTGAAGACCTGCTGCATCGGTTCGCTGCGACCGACGATGCCCAGTTCGTAATCCTCCGATTCGAGCAACGGTTGATACGACACAACCTCTTTCATGTCGCGCGCAGCTTTAAACGCGTTGGCGACGATTTCCTTGAGCTTCGGCACGTCAAACGGCTTGAGCAGATAATCGTAGGCGCCGAGCTTCATCGCTTCGATGGCGGTCTGCGTTGTGCCGTAAGCGGTCATCAAAATGACGAGCAGTTTGGGATTGGTGGCGCGGATGCGGCGGAGCGTTTCAAGGCCGTTCATGCCGCCCATACGCACGTCCATGAGCACAAGGTCGGGCTTGAATTTCGGAATGACTTTCAGCCCTTCCTCGCCGCTCGACGCGGTGGCCAGTTCCATTTCCGGCGAATTAAAAATCCGCTGGAACGAATACCGCACGTCCTCTTCATCATCAATCAACAGGAGCCTGCTCATTTTCTTGAAGTAAAATAATGGATTTAAGCCGGACGAACAGTGAATTTTACCCGGGATTCACCATTTGACCTCGCCTCGGACATGACCTATACTCTCACTTCTTTTGATATGAAAATCGTCGTTTGCGATCCGATTTCGCCGAAGGGTATCGCGCTCCTGCAGCAGCGGCCGGAATTTCAGGTCGTCGTGCTGCCCAAGCGGCTGACGGAAGCGGAGCTGCTGCCGGTCGTGGCGGACGCAGTTGCGCTGGTCGTCCGTTCCGAGACCAAAGTCACGCACAAGGTTATCGCAGCCGCGCCGAAACTGCGTGTCGTAGGTCGCGCCGGCGTGGGCGTGGACAACGTGGATGTCGAGGCCGCCACACAGCACGGCATCGTGGTGATGAACACGCCCGGCGGCAACACCGTGACGACGGCGGAATTGAGTTTCGCCATGATACTGGCGCTCGCGCGTAAAGTGCCGCAGGCGCATGTTTCGATGGCCGCTGGCAAGTGGGATCGCAAACTCTTTCAAGGCGCAGAGCTTCTTGGCAAGACGCTCGGCGTTCTGGGCATGGGCCGCATTGGTTCGGAAGTCGCCAAACGCGCACTCGCCTTTGGCATGCGCGTCATCGCCTACGATCCGTATCTCACCGAAGACCGGGCGAAAGCCATCGGCGCGGAATTCGCCGACAGCGTGGACGATGTTTATCGCGCGGCGGATTTTATCACCGTTCACATGCCGGTCACGCCGGAAACGAAGCATATGTTGAATGCCGCCGCCTTCGCCAAAATGAAGCCCGGCGTGCGCCTTGTGAATTGCGCGCGCGGCGAAATCATCGTCGAAAATGATCTCATTGCCGCGCTTGAATCGGGCAAGGTCGCCGGTGCGGCGCTGGACGTTTATTCCGTCGAACCGCTGCCTGCCGACCATCCGTTTCGCAAGCAGCCGAATTTGATTTTGACGCCGCATCTTGGCGCGAGCACGCAGGAGGCGCAGGAAAAATGCGGCATTGAAGTCGCCGAAGTTATCGCCGGTTACCTGCTTACCGGTGAAGTCCGCAACGCGGTGAATCTGCCGTATCTCGACGCAAAAACTTACGAGTTGGTGAAACCATATCTGCCGCTCGGCGAGGCATTGGGCAAATTGCTCGCGCAGCTTGCGCCAACAAGCGCCGACCGTATTTACATCACTTACGGCGGCCATGCCCGGGAGTTGCCAAACGTTGATCCGGTCACGCGCGCGGTGTTACGCGGCTTTTTGGAAGGCAGCGCGCTCAAGGACGTAAACAACGTCAATGTTCGCGCCATTGCCGCCGGCATCGGCATCACCGTTGAGGAAAAGAAATCCGACGAGCCAGTGACGTTCAATGAATGGGTTCATGTGCAGATTTTTGGCAGCGGAAAAAAAATAGTTTCCGCCGGTGGAACATTTTTCGGCTCGCCGAACAATCCGCGCATCGTGCGGCTGTTCAGCACGCCGGTGGAGATTCCCATCAGCGGCACGCTGCTGTTGTTGAACAACAAAGACCGGCCGGGTATTGTCGGATACCTCGGCACGCTGCTGGGCAAACACAACGTGAACATTGCCAACATGAGCCTGGCGCGCGATACTGTGGGCGGGCTGGCGTTGATGGTATTGAACCTCGACAGCGCGCCGCCGCCGGCGGTGCTGGAAGAGCTTCAAAAAGACCCTGACATCAGTAATGTGAAAGTGGTAAGATTATAAATAAATACTGTTAAATGGAGATAAATCAAAACATGAAGACAAAAATGAAACTGGCTTTTTCCGCTGCGCTTGGGACGATGTTGTTTGCGTTTCCATCGGCGCAAGCGGCGGCTGCCAACGGTTCAACGAACACGACATTGGCCGGCGCTGGCACGAACTCCAATCCCGAAGCTGCAATAACCGCGTTGTTCGGCAACCCGGTGATTGCCAAGGGCAAAGGTTTTGAAATCAAGCGCAGTGAATTGGACGAAGTGATGACGGGTCTTAAATCCGCCGCTGCCGCACACGGCCAGGCCATTCCGCCAGGGCAGATGACCCGGATCGAAAGCCAGTTGCTCGACCGGCTCATCCAGATTCAACTTTTGATGCAAAAGGCCACGGCCGCGGACAGAACCAACGGCACCCAAAAGGCCAATTTGCAAATCACCGCGCTGCTTGAACGCGCCGGTTCACAGGAAGCACTCAACCGGCAGATGAAGGCCATCGGTATGACGATGGCCGAACTGCGCTCCAAAGTCACCCAGGAAAACACCGCGCAGGCCGTCTTGACGCGTGAGTTGAATGTCACCGTGACGGATGCCGAGGCGAAGCAATTTTACGATGGTCATCCGGCAGACTTCGAGCAACCGGAAATGGCTCACGTCCGCCACATTTTGTTGATGACGATGGACCCGGTCACGCGCGCACCGTTGCCCGCAGACCAGCAACAGGCCAAGCACAAACAGATTGACGACCTCCTTAAGCGCATCCAAGGCGGCGCGGATTTTGCAGCGCTTGCCAAGCAATACTCCGAAGACCCCGGCTCGAAGGACAACGGCGGTGAATTGCCGGCGTTTTCGCGCGGCCAGATGGTGCCGGAATTTGAGGCTGCCGCGTTTTCACTGACCAATAATCAGGTCAGCGCCGTCGTCACAACCACTTACGGCTACCATATCATCAAATTGATCGACAAAACTCCGGCTAAAAAAGTGGGTTATGTAACCGTTACCGCCAGAATCAAAGATTTTCTGACACAACAAAAAACCGAAAAACTCGCCCCGGCTTATCTGGACAAATTGAAGAGGGAAGCGGGTGTTGAAATCCTGGACGCTGATTTGAAGGCGGCGGCGGCGGCAGCAGCCGCCAACGCGCCTACCGAAATGCCCGAAAAGTAACGCGGCATTGAAGCGCGCTTGCCAAATCGGCCAAGTCACGCCATTTTTGGAAGCGTGATGAAAACACAGTTGGGAATTGTCATTCTCGTTGTGGTTTGCGTGGGGTTGGTCATCGCTTTAATTGCGGGGAAAAAGCAGGCGGACACGCAGCGGAAAAAAGACGCCGACACGATCCTCGATTTTTCCAATCAATTGACGACCGCCAGCGCCAGCCTCGATGAATTGCGCCAGGTCAATCTCGTGTTGACCAATGATCTTGATGCCGGCCGGCAGGCGCTCGTGACGCTTAGCAACCAATATGTTGCAACTTCAGCTTCACTCTCCAACACCAAAACCACGCTCAAGACCGCGCAGGATCAAATCGCGGATTTGGAGGTGCAGAATCAGGCGCTGGATCGGCGCGCCTCCGGGATGAGCAACACCATCGCCGATTTGTCTGCGCGAATCGCCGAAACACAAATGAAACTCGTTGAATCCGAAACAAACAATGCGTTTCTCGAGAATGAATTGAAACGTCAAGTGGCCAAAAAAGCCGAACTGGAACGTAAATTCAACGATTTGTCCCAAGTCCGCGCCCAGGTTAGAAAATTGCGGGGTGATTTGCTCGTCGCGCGCCGGTTGGAATGGACACGCGAGGGGACCAGTCCTGAAAAACAACAAAAAGGCGCGCAGTTGCTCATGGCGCGCACAAGCGCAACGAACGGAGTTATTCGTCCGCCGGGCTACAACTTGAACGTCGAGGTCGGTTCCGAAGGTTCGGTGAAAGTCGTTCCTGCGCCGACCAATACGCCGGCAGTGACGAATTTATGGCGCTGGTAACGCGTCCGGCGCGGGGTGAAAATTCATTTACAGATTATCCATGCCGACATACGAATATCTCTGTGAAAAGTGCGGACGGGAATTTGAGATATTCCAATCCATTTCCGCCAAACCGTTGCAAATTTGTCCCAAAGACCTTTGCGGTGGAAAAAAATGGGGACGTGGCCGTGTGAAACGCAAAATCAGCGCCGGGGCGGGGCTCTTGTTCAAAGGCAGCGGATTTTACACCACCGACTATCGCAGCAAAGGCTACAAAGAAGCGGCCAAAAAAGATTCCTCGCCGGCCAAATCATCCGGCAACGGAGCGAAACCCGCTGCCAGGCCGGAAAGCAAGCCCGCCAAGCCGGCGCCAACCAAAGCCTGACCATGTTCCTCCGTGTGCACCGCCTGCGCGACTTTGGTTGCGTTGCCGTTTTGTTCGGCATTTTTTGCTGCAACATGCAGGCAGGGTTTTCTTTGCCAATAACAGGGTCGGCGCGCAGCGTTTCCGGCCAGTTTATTGTGATCAGCACTTTTCAATCATCAGCGCTTTTCACCGCGCCCGGAATCGTGACTGACACCAACTTCGTTCGACTGGAACCGGCGTTGCTGGCTGTATCCGCCGAGCGTGTCAAGGAAACATTGTGGCGCGAACTCGGTGTCAACGGCCCGTGGCGCGGGAAAGTTTTTCTCGTGCTGCGCCCGGCGCAATCGCCGAACGACGATGTCACCATCGTTTCCAAACGCCTTGCTGACAGCTGGGATTATCACGTTTCGTTGCCGGACGTTTTGTCACACACCCATTTTGCGCGCGCGATGGTGAGTGTGGTGCTGCTGGAGTTTGCCAATCGTAATGCATCAACGCGCTCAGCGGAAATTCCCGGATGGCTTATCGATGGTCTGTCGCAACAACTCCTCGCGGCCGATTGGCGTGAAATGATCCTGTCATCGCCATCCCGTGTCGTGAATGGCCTGCTGGAAAGCCGCACTGTCGGGAACCAACGCGGCATGGACTTTCTCGCGGGCGCGCGCCGCGTGCTGTGCGATTATCCCGCGCTGACGTTTGAGCAATTGAACTGGCCGACCGACGCGCAATTGTCCGGCGCCGACGGCGGAGTGTATCGCGCCAGCGCACAATTGTTTGTGAACGAGTTGCTTGATTTGAAAAACGGCCCGGCACATTTGCGCACAACGCTTCAATCCTTGCCGCATTTTTACAATTGGCAGACCGCATTTCAAAGCGCCTTCAGCGCCGATTTTCCGCGGCCGCTCGATTTGGAAAAGTGGTGGGCGCTGCAGGTCGTGAGTTTTGCCGCGCGCGACCCCGGTTCGAGGTGGACACCCGCAGTCAGTCGTGAAAAACTCGACGAAATCCTCAGCGTGCCCGTGGAAATGCGCACTGCGTCAAACGCCTTGCCCACGCGCGCGACAATTTCCCTCCAAGCCGTGATTCGGAGCTTCGATTCCGAGCGACAAACGGCGGTTCTCCAAACCAAATTGCGCGATTTTGAACTCGCGCAACTCCGCATGGCCCCGCAATTGGCCGTTTTGACCGCTGAATATCGCCTCGCCCTTGCCGATTATCTTGGACAAAACAAGCGAACCGCACCCCCTTGGAACAAACACGAGGCAGATTCTTCAAGGACATCCGCGCGGGAGACTTTGAAAAAGCTGGACGCGCTCGACGCGAAGCGCCGGACAATTGAAACGGCCATTAAACCGGACTTTTTGCACCCATGATTTTCAACGGCATTTGAACGCGGCTGCCGTGCCGGCGGTCAACTTGACAGGGCGTAATTCCAACTTATAGTTCCTATTGAAAAAAATGAAGGATGACAATTCACCGGCGAATGGCGGGGAGCCGCCATCGGGCCGCCCACTCCAATCTTTGAAAGAATTCCGCTCCGCCGGGCGCGGTTTCTGGCGCGACGTTTCCGACGCCGATTGGAACGACTGGCACTGGCAACTCAAACATCGCATCACCACGCCGGAGCAATTGCAGCGGCTGATGCCCATGCTCACGCCGGAGGAATTCGCCGGCGTGAAACTCGCGAACCACAAACTCGCGCTGGCCATCACGCCGTATTTTTTTAATTTGATTGATCCGGCGGACGAGTATTGCCCGATTCGCCAGCAGGTCATCCCGCGCATCGAGGAAACGCACACGGCGTCGTGGGAAATGAGCGACCCGTGCGGCGAAGATTCGCATTCGCCCGTGCCCGGCCTCGTGCATCGGTATCCCGACCGCGTGCTGTTCCTCGTCACCGACCGCTGCGCCGCGTATTGCCGTTACTGCACGCGCTCACGGCTGGTCAGCAACGTGACCGGTTACGATTTCCATCCCGAATTCGACAAGCAAATCGCCTATATCGCGCAACATCCGGAAATCCGTGACGTGCTGTTGAGCGGCGGCGACCCGCTGTTGTTGAGCAACGAAAAGCTTGAACATCTTTTGAGCCGGTTGCGCGCGATTCCGCACGTGGAATTTTTGCGGATCGGTTCGCGTATCCCGACTTTTCTGCCGCAACGCATCACGCCCGAACTGTGCACGATGCTGAAAAAATTTCATCCCTTGTTCATGAGCATTCACTCGAACCATCCGCGTGAATTGACGACGGAAGTCCGCGATGCGCTCGGTTGCCTGGCCGACGCCGGCATTCCGCTTGGCAACCAATCCGTCCTGCTCAAATACGTCAACGACGACGCGGCGGTGATGAAGGCGCATGTCCAGAAGCTGCTCATGTGCCGGGTGAAGCCGTATTACATTTACCAATGCGATTTGATTTCCGGCTCGGCGCATTTGCGCGCCAGCGTCCGCAAGGGAATTGAAATCATGGTGAAATTGCGCGGCCACACGACCGGCTACGCCGTGCCGCAATACGTTATTGACGCGCCCGGCGGCGGCGGCAAAGTGCCGGTCAACCCGGAATATGTTCTAAGCCATAACACCGATCGTGTGGTGCTGCGCAACTACGAAGGTAAAATTTTCGAATATCCCGAGGCCCAGGACGGCACGCCTCTCTGCAAACCTCCAAAAGAAATTGAAGAGCCGGAATTGGTCTGATCCTCAAACCACGAGGGCACAAAGGCGCAAAGTTTTCTTCGTGTCTTGGTTTCTTTGTTGCTAAATTTTTGGGCGTTAATGCCACGCGAAACATCCATAACCAAGGTCGTGCGACTGGAAAAAATCATCGCCGTGCTGGACAGGACTTATCCCGAAGCAAAGTGTGAGTTGCGTCACTCGAAACCGCTCGAATTGCTCATCGCCACGATCCTTTCGGCGCAATGCACCGACAAACGCGTCAACATTGTCGCAAAAGAGTTGTTCGAAAAATATCGCTCGGCAGCGGATTACGCGAACGCCTCGCTTGCGGAACTTGAGCAGGCCATCAAGACAACGGGCTTTTTTCGGAACAAGGCGAAGAACATCCAGGCGTGCTGCCGCAAACTTGTCGAGCGTCACGCTGGCGAAGTGCCGCGCACGATGGAGGAATTGACGCAACTCGACGGCGTCGGACGCAAGACCGCCAACGTCGTTCTCGGTAATGCCTTCGGCATCAACGCAGGCGTCGTCGTGGACACGCACGTCGCGCGGTTATCGCAGCGGCTCGGCCTAACGAAGCAGAAAACGCCGGAAAAAATCGAGCAGGAGTTGATGGCGCTCGTGCCGCGGAAGCAATGGACATTGTTCAGTCACTGGTTGATTTGGCACGGTCGCCGCCGTTGCAACGCGCGCAAACCGGATTGTTCTAACTGCGAGATCCAAAAACTTTGCCCGAAGGTTGACGTTGAAAACTTCACCACCAAGACACAAAGGCACAAAAAATAAGTTTTACAAAAACTTCGTGTCTTAGTGTCTTTGTGGTTTATGAACCCTTGGTTTTTTCTTCAATCCGGCGCGTGTCCTGCCGCATTTAACATGGCACTGGACGAAGCGTTGCTGGAAGCGTCGGCTCATATTGGCAAACCAGTACTGCGATTTTATGGCTGGACGGAACCGGCGGCAACATTCGGCTATTTTCAGAAATATGCGGACGTTGAACGCGTGACGTTTCTGCGTCCACTGATTCGCCGCCCCACCGGCGGCGGCATTGTGCCACACAACGTGGATTGGACTTACAGCTTAACGTTTCCGCCAAGTCATGAATGGCATTTCTTCAAAGCGGAGGAAAGTTACCGGCGCGTTCATGAATGGATTCAGTCCGCGTTTGCGAAATTGAACATCGCAACGGAACTTGCACTACGCTCCCAGAAATTCGCAACCCGCAACTCGCTTCGGCGTAGCCTCTGGCGAAGCCTGGGTCCGAAATCCGAAATTGGCCAATGTTTCATCGGTTACACAAAATTTGATTTGCTTTGGAACGGGGAAAAAATCGCGGGCGCAGCGCAACGCCGGAACAAGCTGGGTTTGCTGATTCAAGGTTCAGTGCAGTTACCGCCGGTTTCGCCGTCGCGAGCGGATTGGGGAAAAGCCATGGTCGAAACCGCGCGGCGGGACTTTGACGTCGCATGGACGAAATTTTCGCCGGACGCGAAGTTACGCAGCCGCGTGGATGAACTTGTCTGTGAAAAGTATTCGCAGGAAACCTACAATCGCAAACGCTGAACCGGATTACGGAATCCAAACCAGTTCGGGGTTGTTGGTGAGACCTTTGTTGTGTTTGAAATCCCAATACGCTTTGTTGTTGAACCGCGCAACGTGGCCATCGAGAAAAACGAACTGGGCACCGTGATTGTGCAGATTGGAATGAACATTGTCCCATTCTGCGACGGGACCAACCTTACCGTTGTCAAAGAGCCAGACTGTGACAGATGGGTGCGGAATTGAAACAAGTCTGACTTGATTGCCTGTGCCGGTGCCTGTGCCATTCACATTTTTATTAAGGCAATAATGAAAAAGGTTTGTGCCAGTGCTGCGCCGGGTATTGGCTGGACAAATCCAGATGGAATGTCCCAGAGGAGCACTTGGGTTTGTGTGCCATGGCATTTCATAATACGGCGGCAAACCTATTTCTTTGGGCAAATCAATATACCAGCCGCTATTAGTCCACCAAGCGCCACCAGAGGAGCCGTTCTTCGGCAGATGATCGCCGTTGTCTGCTGCATAAAGTTGCGTCGCTATTCCCCATTGCTTGAGATTGTTTCGGCACTCAATGGCTTGCGCCGATGTTTTGACCCGACTGATTGCAGACAACAACAGCGCGGCAAGAATGGCAATAATCGCAATCGTCACCAGCAATTCGATGAGTGTGAACGCGCGGGTTCGCAACATAATTTATCATCCAACGCTTCTGGATTAACAAGGGTGATAGAGCAAACGACGAACCCGCATCCAGTAAAACTTATTCACCACAAACAACGCCGCGTTGCCTGCCGTCGCGACAACGGTTAACTTCTTGGCGCATGGTGCGACTCGTTTTGTTCGACATTGACGGCACACTCGTCCATACTGGTGGTGCGGGCATAAAAGCGTTTGCGAAAACGTTTGCCACGGAATTCAACGCCCCGGATGGCGTCGAAAAAATCCATTTCCCCGGCCGCACCGATATGAGTCTCGTGCGCGAATTTTTTGGTTTTCATAACATCGCCGCCACGTCGGAAAATTTCCGGCGATTTTTTGAGCGTTACGTTTTCTGGCTCGACCACATTGTCGCGCAAAGCAAAAGCGGGCCGTGCGAAGGCGTGCTGGAGTTTTTAGACGGGCTGCAGACGTTGTCGCAGCCGCCGTTGCTTGGCTTGGTCACCGGCAACATTCGTCTTGGCGCGGAAATCAAACTGCGGCGCTTTGGCCTTTGGGACGTCTTTCAGATCGGCGCGTTTGCCGACGACAGCGAAGATCGCAATCAGATCGCCGCCATCGCGCGCGAACGCGGCAGCCGCGTACTGGGAGAAGAATTGCGCGGCGACCAGATCGTCGTCGTAGGCGACACAACGCATGACATTCGCTGCGCGCAGGCCATTGGCGCAAAAGTGCTCGCCATGGCCACCGGCGGAGCGGAGCTGGACGAATTAAAACGGCATCGGCCTGACTGGGTAGTCGAAGATTTGACGTGCGTGACTGCGCGGGAAGTTTGCCCAAGGTAGGGCGCGCTCTCCGCAGCGTGCCGGTCGAAGTTCGACTTCCCATTCGGCTGGCTCGGAGAGCCAGCCCTACCTTTTGTCAATGCCCGTGGCAATGGCCACCACAACAACCTCTGCCGCCATTTCTACTTCCACACGACGGTGCGTCACCGTTGCCGGCATTGGCAGAAGCAAAGACGGAAAGTTTCTTGGTCAGCCTGGTCGAGCCACAGTGCGGGCAAGCCGTGCCTTTCCAATGGCTGGAGCGGACGAGGATTTCGCTGTCGCGCTCGCACTTCCGGCAATGGAATTCATAAATCGGCATGACCATAAAATAACCGGCCATGGGAAAATCTCAAGGGCGGGCACAACGGGTTTAGTCTTTTCTTTTCGGCGCCGAAGTTTAGTTTTATGCCATGACACAATTGCAACGAGCGATTGAGGATTCTGTCGCAACGCTTCGCGGATTGGTTGGTTTGGAAGAACCGCTGAATCGCGCGGTGAAAATGGTTCTGCATTGTTTGACTTCCGGCCACAAGCTGCTCGTCTGCGGCAACGGCGGCAGCGCATCGGACGCCACCCATCTGGCCACGGAATTTCTCTGCCGCTTTGTGGAAGACCGGCGGCCATATCCCGCCATTTCACTGACGGCCAACGGCGAATACATGACCACGGTCTGCAACGATTACGGTGCTGATGAAATTTTTGCGCGGCAGGTTTGGGGCCTGGGCGAAAAGGGAGACGTGCTGATTGCGTTCACGACCAGCGGCAAATCAAAAAACATTTTACGCGCACTTGAAGAAGCCAAGAGCAGGGGAATTGATAGCATTTGTTTCCTTGGCCGCAACGGCGGGTTCACGAAAGGCGTGGCGACGCTGGATTTGCTCGTGCCGGGCGACAACACCGCGCGCATCCAGGAAGCACACAAGCTGCTTTTTCACGTGCTGTGCGAAATGGCGGAAGAAAAATTGCCCAAGAAATGAAGAAGGAAGAATGCAGAATGAAGAAAAAGATTTGGCGCTCCGCACGAAGCACTTTGCGCGGCGCATAATTCACCTGTTCGTCTCGTTACCGAAGGAAACTCTGGCACAAGTTCTCGGCAAGCAAGTACTTCGCGCCGGCACATCAGTCGGAGCAAATTATCGCGAGGCAAACCGTGCACGGTCAAAGGCGGAATTTATCTCGAAGATTGGTGACTGTTTGAAAGAAGCCGATGAAACTGTTTACTGGCTTGAACTTCTGGCGGACGAAAAAATTATGTCCCAAACCCGGCTGTTACCTTAGCTGCAAGAAGCAAATGAGCTTGTTGCCATCCTTGCACAATATCAAAACACGCCCGTGGCGACTGATTTCTGCATTCTTCATTCTGCCTTCTGCCTTCAATAATACTCCGGTTCATTCCCTGATTTCCATTTGATGTTGCAGCCCATGCTGGTCTTTTGGTTCGGTGAAACGGGTTTGCCGGCCAGCACGGCGTCGAGCGCAACACGCAAATCCCTTCCTGTTACCGGAATCCCATTGCCCGGACGGCTGTCGTCGAACTGGCCGCGATAAACGAGCCTGTGGCTTTTATCAAACAGGTAAATGTCCGGTGTGCAGGCGGCGCGATAGGCTTTGGCGACGGCCTGTGATTCATCGTAAAGATACGGGAACAAATAACCGGCGGATTTCACTTCTTCCTTCATTTTCTCCGGGCTGTCGTCGGAATAATTCGCCACGTCATTTGAGTTGATGCCGACGATAGCGACGCCACGCAGCAAATAGTCACGCGCAAGTTGTGCGAGGCCGGCGCGGATATGCTTCACGTAGGGGCAATGGTTGCAGATGAACAAAACCAGCAACGCAGGCTTGTCCTTGAAATCCGCAAGCGAAACGGTTTTTCCGTTGGTGTCCGGCAATTTGAAATTGGGCGCTGTCGTGCCGAGCGGCAGCATGATGGAAGGTGTGAGTGCCATGCGTGAATTATTCAGTCCAAAGCCCAAAGTTCAAAGTCCAAAGTTGTCGGCAGGGACGCTTGCCCCACCGGCAACACGCCCGAAGTTTAAGTTTGTTTCCCGACGCTTGTAGGGTTTTCATTGGTGTGAACGTGTGAAAAACATCGTTTATTTCGACCTGGAGACGCAAAAATCCGCCGAGGAAGTCGGCGGCTGGGACAACATCAATCACATGGGAATGAGCGTGGGCGTAACGTTCGGCACGGCGCGCGGTGATTACAAAATCTACGGCGAAAAGCAGGTGGACGATTTGATCAAAGATTTGCAGCGCGCTGATCTCGTGGTGGGTTTCAATATTTTGCGGTTCGATTACGAAGTGTTACACGACTACACGTCGTTTGATTTAAGACAGCTTCCGACGCTGGACATGATGGTGGAATTGCAAAACACGCTGAACCACCGGCTCTCGCTCGACTCGATTGCGACGGCGACGTTCGGCGTGGAAAAAACGGCGGAGGGAATGCAGGCCATCCGCTGGTTCAAGGACGGCAAGCTCGCTGAAATTGCGGAGTATTGCTGTTATGACGTGAAATTGACCAAGCTCGTTCACGAATACGGCCAGCGCCATAAACAACTGCATTACCACAACCGCTTCGGTAAAAAGATGACCGTGCCGGTGAGCTGGTGAGTTTAGAATTAAATTGTCCCCGCGCTTTTTTCGCGGCAATCTCAATGTCCTTATGCAGCAGGTGAACCTAGGCATGATTGGCGGCGGCACAGTGGGCAGCGGCGTGTTTCACGCGCTCCAGCTCAACGGTGGGCTCATGGCTTCGCGCATTGGCGTGAAGGTCGCTGTCCGCAAAGTCGCAGTCGAAGCGTTTGACGAGCCGCGCCCCTATAAAATCCCGCGTTCGGTGATGACGACCAATTGGCGGAGCGTCGTCAACGATCCACAGGTGGACATCGTCGCCGAATTCGTCGGCGGCACAACCATTGCCAAAACGATGATTCTTGCCGCGCTGAAACTTGGCAAGCCGGTCATCACGGCGAACAAAGCGTTGTTGTCCGCGCACGGCGAGGAGCTTTTTGCCGCGGCGAAGAAATACGGCGCGAATCTTTATTACGAGGCCAGTGTTTGCGGCGGCATTCCGATCATCAAATCGCTCCGCGAAGGCTTTGTCGGCAATCGCATCAACGCGCTTTACGGCATCATCAACGGCACCTGCAATTACATTCTCACCCGGATGAAACTTGAAGGCGCGGATTTTGCCACCATGCTCAAGGAAGCGCAGGCTCATGGTTACGCCGAAACACCGCCCGACCTCGACATTGACGGCTGGGATGCGCAACACAAGATCGGCATCCTCGCCTCGCTTGCGCACGGTTTTTGGGTGAATCCGAAAAAAGTTTACGTCCAGGGCATCCGGCACGTGAGCGCGCTTGACATTAAATTTGCAGGCGAACTTGGCTACACCGTCAAACTGCTTGGCATCGTTAAAAAATTGGGGAGTGGCTGTCGCGTGCAAGTGTCCGTGTATCCGACGCTGATTCCCAGCTCTCACGTTCTGGCGGGTGTAAATCACGAATTCAATGCTGTGTTTGTGCGCGGCGACATCGTCGGTGATACGCTGTTTTACGGGCGCGGCGCGGGCAAGAACGCCACCGCCAGCGCGGTCTTGAGTGACCTGGCAGACGCGGCGCTGGATTTGAAATTCGGCACGAAATATCGCGTGCCGCCGTTCGTGCCGCACGAATGTGACGGCGCGGTCGTGCCGATTGAGGATGTTGTGTCGCGGTATTTCGTCCGACTCAACGTCGTTGACCGTCCGGGCACGCTGGCAAAAATTGCGGCGATTTTTGGCGCGGCGAAGATCGGCATTTCATCCGTGATTCAGCCCGAAGGCCACGAAGGCGAAAGCGTCCCGCTGATTTTCATGATTCACGATGCGAAGAACGGTGTAATGATGAAAGCGCTTGGTAAGATCGGCAAATTGCCGGTCGTCAAAAGCAAACCCGTGATGCTTCGTGTGGAAAATTTTGAGTAATTCATTTCGCGCGAAGACCGCGAAGGTGGCGAAGGAACTTATTTGAATCAGAATTCGACAATAGTCACCGAAAAAGAAATCGGGAAAACCATCCTCGATTCCGCCTTCAAAATCCACACCGTCCTTGGGCCGGGATTGCTTGAATCTGTTTATGAAGCTGCGCTGACCATTGAACTGACGAAACACGGTTTGAATGTGGAACGGCAAAGAACAATTTCCGTGGTATATGAAGGTCATCCCCTTGACGTGGCCTTTCGGGCAGACTTGGTTGTGAACAATCTGGTTTTGGTTGAACTAAAATCCGTGGAAGCCGTCACGCCACTTTTCAAAAAAACCGTGACGAATTATCTCAAATTGATTCCGCTGCGTCTGGGATTTCTCATCAATTTCAACGAAGCCCATTTGAAGAATGGAATCACCCGTGTCACAAATGGCCTCGAAGGAAAAGAATTTTTTAGCCGCACAAATCAACCGTTTGATGTTGATTTAAAAAAACCTTCGCTCACTTCGCGCCCTTCGCGCGACATTTGAACATGATTCGTTTCCACAGCACCAACGGCCGGGCGCCGGCAGTCAATCTGCGCGAGGCGTTGCTGCAAGGCCAGGCACCAGACCGCGGTCTTTATCTTCCGGAGAAATTCCCGAAATTCGCGCTCGACGAAATTGCCGCGTTTGCCTGCCTGCCCTACCACGAAATCGCTTTCCGCGTCTTGTCGCGTTATACCGAAGGCGTTGTTGACCCCGGCACGCTCGCCACGATTTGCCGCGACGCCTACAACTTCGATGTGCCGCTGGAAAAAGTTTATGATCGTGTTCACGTCCTGCGGCTGGATCGCGGACAGACGGCATCGTTCAAGGATTTCGCGGCACAACTGATGGCGCGGTTGTTCGGAAGTTTTTTGCGCGAAACCGGCCAGCACGCCACGATTCTCACTGCGACAAGCGGCGATACCGGTTCCGCAGTTGCGCACGCCTTTCACAACGTTCCCGGCGTCCGTGTTTTTGTGTTGTTCCCGTTTGGCGAAGTGAGTGTGCTCCAGCGCAAGCTGATGACCACGCTTGCCGAAAACGTCCGCACCATTGCCATCGACGGCAAATTCGATGATTGCCAGGCCATGGTGAAGCGCGCGTTTGCCGATCCGGAGTTGAAACATATTCCGCTTTCATCGGCCAACTCCATCAACATCGGCCGGCTGCTGCCGCAGGGCATTTATTATTTTTATGCCGCTTCGCGAATCGCGAAGCCCGGCGAACCGGTTGTATTTTCCGTGCCCAGCGGCAATTTCGGCGACATGATGGGCGCGGTTGTCGCGCGGCAAATGGGTTTGCCCATGAAAAAACTCATCACGCCGGTCAATGACAACGACGCTTTTCCACGCTTTCTGGAAACCGGCAACTACCAAAAAATTGTGCCGTCGCGCAACTCGCTGTCCAACGCAATGAATGTCGGACATCCGAGCAACCTTGCGCGGCTTGTGGCGGTTTATGGCGGACAGATGGATGAAACCGGCAAAATTCATCGCGCACCCGATCTCGCCGCGATGCGCCGCGACATTTTTTCCAGTTCCGTTTCCGACGAACGGACGCGCGCAACAATTCAGGAGGCTTGGAAGCAACACAAACTGCTGCTTGAACCGCACGGCGCGGTGGCGTGGCGTGGATTTCTTGATTGGCTTGCCGTCGAACCGCTGGGCGGGGCGCCCGCCGTCGTGCTGGAAACCGCGCATCCGGCGAAATTCCCTGAAGAAATCGAAAAGACGCTCGGTTTTTCACCCGAAGTTCCGTCATCAATCGCCACGGTTGAAAAACTGCCGGAAAATTACGACCACATGAGCGCGGATTACGATAAGTTTCGCGCCTATCTTGTCCGGCATCATACAGCCGCTTGATTGCCGGCACACTTCTGGCATGCTTCTGACAACTTATGGGATAAAACATGGCATTGATCGTCCAAAAATACGGCGGCACGTCGGTCGGCAACACCGAGCGCATCAAAAACGTGGCGGCGCGGGTGGCAAAGCACCATGCCAACGGTGATAAAATTGTCGTTGTCGTCTCTGCGATGAGTGGTGTCACGGATCATTTGATCAAGCTCGCCAAGGAACTCATGCCGCTGCCCAGCGAACGCGAAATGGACGTGTTGCTGGCCACTGGCGAACAGCAAACCATTGCGCTAACCGCCATCGCGTTGCATGGACTTGGCATTTCGGCTGTGTCGCTCACCGGCGCGCAGGCGGGTATCGTCACCGATGGTGTTCACACCAAGGCCAAAATCAGCAATATCACGCCCAAAAAAGTTCACGAGTTGCTCGACAAAGGCAACGTTGTCATTGTCGCCGGTTTTCAAGGCGAAACGCCCGAGGGCCAGATTACGACGCTCGGCCGCGGCGGTTCGGATTTGACGGCTATTGCGCTCGCGACAGCGCTCAAAGCCGATCTTTGCCAGATTTACACGGACGTGGACGGTGTTTACACCGCCGACCCGCGCATTGTGCCCGGCGCGAAGAAACTCGATGAAATTTCCTACGACGAAATGCTCGAACTCGCCAGCCTCGGCGCGAAGGTGATGCAGAGCCGCTCGGTCGAATTTGCAAAAAATTTTGGAGTTGCTTTTGAAGTCCGCTCCAGCCTCAATGAAAATCCAGGAACGATTGTGAAAGAAGAAACCAAAAGCATGGAAAGCGTCGTCGTGCGCGGCGTCGCGTTCGACAAGAATCAAGCCAAGGTCACGCTCGTCGGCGTACCCGACAAACCGGGCGTGGCCGCGCGCATTTTCAAGGCGCTCGACGACGCGGCGGTGAACGTGGACATGATCGTCCAAAACATCAGCCACGGCACTCCCGACAAAGTCGGGACGACAGACCTTTCATTCACCATGGACAAGCCGGATTTGCTCAAGGCGCAAAAGGTCATTGACGGCCTGAAAAAGGAACTTGGCTTCCGCGATGTGATTGCCACGGAAAAAATCGGCAAGCTGTCCATCGTCGGCGTTGGCATGAAGAGTCACACGGGCGTGGCCGCAAAACTTTTTGAAACACTTGCGAAGGAAGGCGTGAACATTGACATGATTTCCACCAGCGAAATCAAAATCTCCGTCGTGATTGATTTGGCCAAAGGTGAACAGGCAATGAAAGCCGTTCACGCGGCGTTCATTGGCTGACAAAAAGGATTTGACGATCAGGCTGAACACCATTAACCTTGTTCTTGTGAATCGCAATTTGAATCTGAATCTGCTGCTGAATGCGCTGCTGTTGTGCCGCGCGGCGGTCGGGTTCTGATTGCGTTCAAGGAATTTTGAGAACCCTGCTGCCAAACCGGCAGCGGGGTTTTTGTTTTTCAACCGCGAATGAACACGAACAGACACGAATCGAAAGTGGAGACGCGAATTGCGCGAATTGACACAAATTCAATCCGTGTCAAAAATTATTCGTGTGGATTAGTGTCCATTCGTGGTTCAATTCTGTAGCCATTTGAATTTATGCATAAAGATCCGTCTAAAAAATACCGTCCGTTCCCACCGGTCGCCTTGCCCGACCGGCAGTGGCCAAACCGCGTTCTCACCCGCGCGCCGCGCTGGTGCAGCGTGGATTTGCGCGATGGCAACCAGGCGCTCGCCGTGCCGATGAACGTCAGCCAGAAACTCGAACTTTTTCAAACACTCGTTAAAATCGGCTTCAAGGAAATTGAAGTCGGTTTCCCATCGGCGTCGAATACCGAGTTCGCATTCAACCGCCGGCTCATCGAGGAAAACCGCGCGCCGGACGACGTGTGGTTGCAGGTGCTCGTGCAAGCGCGTGAGGATTTGATTGAGCGCACCGTCGAGTCGCTTGTCGGCGCGAAAAAGGCGATCATCCACATGTATAACTCAACATCACCCGCCCAACGCCGTGTGGTGTTCGGCAAATCAAAGGACGAGATCAAGGCCATCGCGGTGAACGGCGCGAGGTTGATCCGGGAACGATTGCACCGGCTCAAAGGGACGGAAGTCATGCTCCAGTATTCGCCGGAAAGTTTTTCGGCAACGGAAGTGGAATATGCGAAAGAAGTTTCCGAGGCGGTCATGGACGTGTGGCAGCCAACGCCGAAACGGAAGATGATTTTAAATTTGCCGGACACGGTCGAGGTTGCCATGCCGAATGTGTATGCCGACCAAATCGAATGGATTTGCCGGAATATCAGGAATCGCGATTCGCTCATCATCAGCGTGCACACGCACAATGACCGTTGCACCGGCGTCGCCGCGACGGAGCTCGGTTTGCTCGCCGGCGCGGATCGCGTCGAAGGCACGCTTTTCGGCAACGGCGAACGCACCGGCAATTTAGACATCGTCACCGTTGCGTTGAACCTCTACCAGCACGGCATTGATCCGAAGTTGGATTTCTCGAATTTAAATTCGATTATCGAAATCTATGAGCATTGCACGGGCATGACTGTTCCGCCGCGGCAGCCTTACGCGGGCGAATTGGTTTTCACCGCGTTCAGCGGTTCGCATCAGGACGCGATCAAAAAGGGTTTTGCCGAGCGGTCGAACAAAGGTCGTGAGCATTGGGACGTGCCGTATCTCACGATTGATCCGAAGGACATCGGGCGCGAATACCGCGAGGTCATCCGCGTCAACTCGCAGTCCGGCAAGGGTGGCGTGGCGTATCTTCTCGAAAGCGAATTCGGTATCGTTTTGCCAAAAGATATGCAGCGCGAGTTCGGCCCGATTGCGAATGACATTGTGGATGCGAAGGGACGTGAAGTCAGTGCTGCGGAATTGAAAGAAATGTTCTGGAAGGAATACGTCGAGCGTCACGCGCCTTGGACAACGTGGACGTTCAAGTCTTTCGCAAGCAGCAGTCAAAATGGAATCGTAACTTGCATAGTGGAATTGTATGAGAAAACCGCACTTCGCCGATTTAGCGGCACAGGCAATGGACCGCTTGCCGCACTTGTTCACGGCTTCGGAACTATCGGCGTCCATTTTGAAATCACCAATTACAGTGAACACGCCCTGGGTTCCGGTGAAGAGGCTGCGGCCATCGCCTACATTCAAATCAAACTCGCCAATGGTCGCACGCATTGGGGCGCAGGCGTGGACACGAACATCGAACTCGCGTCCGTGCGCGCGGTTTTGAGCGCATTGAACCGGTCGTGACGATGTTTTTTGAGCCAGACCGGTTTTTCCTGCTCGTCAAAACGGCCCGGATGATTTTTAATATCTGAAAATCGTTATGAAATCGAGAAGCGTTTTCCTTGGTGCGTTTGCAGGCGTCATTTTTGTTGCCGCCGGAGTTTTTGCTGCAAGCACTAACGCCATCGTGACCACGCCGCCGGTTTATGTGCCGGATATGTCGCATGCCTCTGGACCGTTGCCTGATGGGATTCTGGTCTGGGATGGCACCACAAAGGAGACAAATGTCACCGCGGAAACCGCGGAGGCACATTTTGTTTTCGGCTTCACAAATGTTTCAACCAATCCCGTCGTCTTTTTGAGCGTGCGCACGTCCTGCGGTTGCACGACGGCAAAACTGCCGCCTTTGCCGTGGACGATTCCAGTTGGCACCAATGCCCAATTTGACGTAACGGTCAATCTTGGTGGAAGGAGCGGCACACTTATTAAAACGGTGACTGTCTCAACCGATAGAGGCTCCAAAATACTGATGCTCAAAATCACGATTCTTCCCCCTGTGACGCCGGTGATGTCCGAGGCCGACCGCTTGCGCGCCCAAACCGTGGCCATGACCAATCGGCAGGCCGTTTTTCAGGGTGAATGCGCCATATGCCACGTCAAGCGTGGCACGGGTAAATACGGCAAGGCGCTTTACGACGCCGATTGCGCCATATGCCACGAAAGCAAGAACCGCGCGCCAATGGTGCCCGATCTGCACGCCATTAAAACACCGACCAATTATGAATTCTGGCGCACATGGATTACGCACGGCAAACCCGGTTCGCTCATGCCGGCGTTTTCCATGGCCGACGGCGGCCCGCTCCCGGACATGCAAATCTCCTCACTGGTCTCTTATCTCGGCGTGGCGATTCCATCGCATGTCCCTCCGGCGCCGCAGTGACGGCGCGCTTGCCAAATTTCAGTCATGGACTATGCTGTCAACCATGACCGCACGAATGCTTGACGCAGACGGCCACACGCGCATTGCTGGGTTGGGGCAACGCGTTTTGAGCGGCGGACAAATTTCCCGTGACGAGGCGTTGTGGCTCTTCAATCTCGAAAACTCCGCCGACATTTTTGATTTACTGTCGTGGGCAAACCGGATTCGCGAAAAGTTCAAAGGCAACAAGATTCATCTCTGTTCCATCGTCAACGCCAAGGCTGGCGCGTGCCCGGAAAACTGCAGTTTCTGCGCGCAATCGTCCTTTTATCAAACCGGCTCGCCACGCCACGGCTTTGTGGATTCCGGATCGGTTCAGGAAGCCGCCGACGAAGCAAACCGGAACAGCGTGACCGCCGTCGGCCTTGTCGCCGCGTGGAAAGGTTTGAATGAAGGCCCAATGCTCGACGAAGTTTGCGACCGTGTGCGCGAATTGAAGGCCAGCGGCAAGACACGGCCCGATGTCTCGCTCGGCATCATCAAAAGCCAGCGCGTCGCCGATCGGCTCAAGGACGCCGGCGTTGAATGCTATGGGCATAATCTGGAAAGCTCGCGCCGCTTTTTCCCGAAGACCTGCACCACGCACACCTACGGCGACCGCCTCGAAACCATCGGTTATTTGAAAAAGGCCGGCATCAAAGTTTGTTCCGGCGGCATCATCGGCATGGGCGAGACGCGCGAAGACCGCTGCGACCTGGCGTTTTCGCTGAAGGAAGTCGGCACAAACGTCGTGCCCATCAACGTCCTTAATCCCATCGAAGGCACGCCATTTGAAAACAATCTGCCGCTACCCGTCCTCGAGATTTTGAAGACCATCGCCTGCTTCCGGTTCATTTTGCCACGGCAGGAAATCATGATTGCCGGCGG
This sequence comes from Verrucomicrobiota bacterium, assembly GCA_049517655.1. Lineage (GTDB taxonomy): Bacteria > Verrucomicrobiota > Verrucomicrobiia > Limisphaerales > UBA11358 > UBA11358. Next base: position 252,267 of record JBEKRQ010000003.1, read on the forward strand.
GCGCACGGTGAATCTGCGTGACGCGCAAAGCATGATTTTCCTGGCCGGTGCCAGCGCGCTCATGGTCGGCAATTATCTCACCACGCTCAACCAACCCGTCGAGAAAGACCTGCAGATGCTCAAAGACCTCGGCCTTGATCCGAGCTGGGACAAACACGTGTTCAGCGATCAGGAAGAAAATGGCCGTGGTTGCAAAAAAGAGAGCTGTGAAACGGAAGTGGTGACCGTTTGATTCCTCACACGATCCACCAAGTCGACAAATTTTCTTTGCGTCTTTGCGTCTTTGCGTGAAATTCCCATCATGGAGTGGCTGGGTAAAAACCATGGCGGCTATCGCGGCGAAACGATTGACATCCGGTCCGTGTTGCATGAGGTCGAAATTGCCGCCCAAACGCACGGCTGGGCGGCCGAGACATTCGGTCACCAGGGCGAATTCAAATTGCTCGCGCTGCACCGCCGGCCGTCTTCGATCCGCAATCCGCAATCCGCAATCCGCATTTACTTGAGCACTGGCATTCACGGCGACGAACCCGCCGGGCCGCTCGCGGCATTGCGCCTGCTTCAAGAAAACAAATGGCCGGCGAACGCCGAGTTGTGGTTTTGCCCGTGCCTGAATCCCGTCAGTTTTGTTTTAAACCGCCGTGAAAACGCCGCCGGCAAGGATTTGAACCGCGACTACCGGCACTTGGAAACCGCCGAGGTCCGCGCGCACATCGCGTGGCTGGAGCGCCGGCCGCAGTTTGACCTTTGCCTCTGCCTGCACGAAGATTGGGAAGCGCGCGGCTTTTATCTTTACGAACAAAACCCGGACAAAAAGCCGTCGCTCGCGGGAAAAATCATTGAGCGCGTCGCGGAAGTCTGCCCGATTGCCCCATCCGGAAACATCGAAGGCCGTGAGGCGCAAGGCGGCATCATCCGCCCGAATCTCGACCCACAGACCCGCCCGCAATGGGCCGAGGCGTTTTATTTGATCATGAACAAGGCGCGGCTCGGTTACACACTCGAAGCGCCGTCGGATTTTCCACTTGCCACGCGCCTCAGCGCGCTCGTTGCCGGTGTCGATGCGGCGCTGCAATCCATTTCAGGTTGGAGTCAACAGGATGGTCGCTAAAGGAAAAGGAATGGTGGGAATGGAAACGGGATTGATTTCGCGGAGAAAAATTTTTATTCTTCGGGTCGGGCTTGAGATCAAAAGCCAATGTAGCTCAGCGGTAGAGCAACGGTTTCGTAAACCGTCGGTCGCCGGTTCAATCCCGGCCATTGGCTCCATTCTTAACTGTGGGTGCAGCAATAGTTTAGGAGAAATGGCGTCCGCAACGGACACCAAAACGGACACCAATTTCGGTGTCCGAAACGAAACAAGTGTAACGGGCGATGAAGTCCCCGTTACCCGTTAGTAGTTCGGGTTTAACTTGGTTTATCTTCGCGGTTGCGTGAAAGATTGTATGAAATCACGTTACCGCTTGATCCGGCGCGGCATCCGCAACGGGGCTTTTTATTGCGTGGATACCAAAACCGGCAAACGCGCCAGCTTACGCACCGGCGATGAAGATGAAGCCCGCCAAGTCATTGACGCAAAAAACCAAGCCGAGCGTCAGCCGGTGCTTAATCTCCAAATCGCCAAAGCCTATCTCGCCGGAACCGATAACGGCATTGCAACGCGCACTTGGCAGCAAGCCTTTGAAGCCTTGATTGCTTCCAAGCGGGGCGGCAATCAAATGCGCTGGCAAACTGCGGTCAAAGACAAGGCATACGATCTCATTCGGCATCAAGTCGTCATCGAGACACAGGGCGAAGCACTTTTGAAGGTGCTGCGGAAGGGCACGGTTTCGACAAACATTTATCTGCGCCGCCTGCACAATTTTTGTTTGGACATGGATTGGCTGCTCAAATCAATCATTCCAAAACGGCAATGGCCGAAAATCGAATTCAAGGAACGGCGCGGCGTCACTTTTGACGAACATCAAAAAATTCTCGCGTGCGAATTCAATCCCGAATTGCACGACTATTACGAAATGCTCTGGCACTTGGGCGGCTCGCAAACCGACGTTGCTTCGCTACGCACAGAAGATATTGATTGGTCATATCAAACCATTTCCTACGCGCGCATGAAAACGGGCACTCAGGCGATGATTCGTTTCGGCGACTCGGTTGCTAAAATTCTTCGTTCACGGCCAGCAACGGGGTATCTCTTTCCTCAAATTGTCCGCTGGAAAGAATCAGATCGGGCAAAGGCGTTTATCCGGCGCTGTCGTTTGGCGGGCGTTTCCGGTGTCTCATTGCACAGTTACCGTTACGCATGGGCTGAAAGGGCGAAGGTTGCGGGCTATCCAGAGCGGTTCGCGCAAGAAGCATTAGGACACAGTTCAAAAGCAGTGCATCGGGCGTATGCAAGGAAAGCGCAAGTCACTCTGCCCCCTTTGGAGGAATACGAGAAGCGGACAATTCAACCGTTCGTGCTGGCGGCGATGCGAAATTAGCGCGCGGCGACTCATTACGGGTTTTGGATTTCCGCGAGTTTTTCACCTGCCAGTGTCGGACAATGGCATCGGAAGCGCGTGCCAGCCAACTAACATCGTCACGCAACTTTAAGAGCGTGGCCGTGGCAAAGAACTTCGTGCCGCTGGCTGGCGGGTGTCCCAAAGGTTTAAGCAGTCCGGCACTGACAAGAACGGGAATGTCATGCGGCATGAAACCGAGATACCATGCTGCTTCTTCCGCAAGCACGCGAGCGGGCGGCATCCGCATCACGGTCAAAAATTCTTTGCGCTCTGGGTTCATCTAATTGTTTTTATTCCAGCGTATCTTTTAGAAACCTTTCGATTTCGGAAAGTGGAATGAGTTTATGGCGCAAGGCCGATGAACTACGAAGCAGCCCGCATTTGAGCCAGCGGTGAACGGTCACGTAAGAAACGCCAAGAATGTCGGCGGTCTCCTGCATTGTGAAAGCCAGCCGTGGAAGGCCGGACGTTTCATCTGTGTTTTCTGTTTGTTTCATAGACGCATTTTCCAATGCGCCTACCAGTTTATTCCTTTTTCCCCCTAGAAAAACGCTTCAATAAGCGCTTCGCTTAATGAATTGTCCTCAAAACCAGACACTTATGAAAGCTCCTCTGAATCGTCAAATAAATCGTCAAAAACGAGTCCCCACTTTTTTGCGATTTCATCCCTCTTAACCTGTGCGCGTTTGAATTCAGCAAGAAATTGGATCGCCATTTTCTCGGCTTTGCTGGCGATGCCTGTATCGTAGCCACCGATCTTGTTTCGCTTCCTATCTAAACATTCAACGTAAAGCCATGATGGGGGACGATTCTTTTTCCCCTTCAATGAGGAATTGTGAGAAATTTTTTGAACGTTGCGATGCAGGTTTATGTATTCCAAAAACACTTTTTTCAAAACCCGGTCACTCAATCGTAAATTCCATTGGAAATGCTGCCGCACGCTTGTCCATCCGATTTCTTCCTGCTTTTGCAAATCAAAAATCTGCCTATAGGGAAACTCGTCGGGATTTGCCCAAGCTACAATGGTAGTTGTTTTATTCTCCCGATCTAATTTCAAGTAGGTTCGCTCGAATTCACTAACATTAGGACAACGGCGCATGAGTTCATAATTGCGGGCGGCTAATTCAAAGCCGTAAATTTTAAGGCGCTCCATTTCGGCGCGGTTTTCCTTGCACTTCCACCACCATAAACCTTCTTCCAGTTCTTTCAGGGTGAGTGATTTCTTTTTCATGCGATGGATTTTGGCCGAGTTTGACGATGTTCGCAACGGTGGACGAAACGGTTGACCGCTCTTGCTCCCCAATTCCGAAACCTTTTTGAACAAAACGAACTACTCAATTTCAAGTTGTGAACGCTTTCCATCCGCGAAATTGCCACGAGAAATAGGTGGAAACTGTCTGCCTGTCCAAAGATAAACTAATCGCTCATGCGTCAATCCCGATGATTAAAACAGGGATGTCAATGTCAGACACCCCGCGATGCTGCAAGTCCCAAACGAACTGCTCGAAGTAGGAAACGCCAGTGGACATTTGATCGGCAAAACGTTTGATGGGCACGATCTCAATACCAGCTTTAATGTGGCCGAGTTTGTGGAAGATCGTCATCTTGGCGCAGACGTTATAGACCATGAAGGCGTATTTGCCGAACTGCACTTCGACGCCGAGTTTCTCCTTCACAAAATCCATGTCACGAAATGCGCCTTTGGAAAGCGGCTTAGCCTTGTAACCGGGTTTGTAAAATTCAGTCGGGTATTTGCAGGGCACTTTACAATTTTTCCAACCAAGGGGTTTGAATTCGGCTTTGAAAGCGCGATTTAGGGCAAACGGGCTGTAAAGCATCATGCCTGGCATGGTTTTTTCCTTGCTGGTCTTGGACAGGCAGGGCGCGGCATCCACGCGGGAAATGACGCCATAAACTTCGTCAAGCAAGTTTTGATGTTTTTTGGCGTGGTAAGTTGCGCCCTTGTTGAAAGAGAATTCTCCGGCAATTTTCATAGTAAAACATTTTCCCTGTCCCAAGCTGCCGGTCTTTGGGCGACCTTTTCGTAGCCGGTCGGAACATGAATTGGCTTGCCCAGCGGACGCAACTTAAGTGTTCCCTCGGCCAGTTTTTGCAGACGTTCCCGCGCAATGGCCAAATAAGTTTGGTCGCGGTCACAGCCAATGGCACACCGGCCATGTTTAGCGGCGGCGATAAGCGCAGAGCCAACGCCGCAATAAGGGTCATAAACCCAATCATTTTCGTTCGTAAGAGCCAGCACGCACCGTTCGACAAGCTCAACTGGAAACTGGCAGGGGTGCTCCGTTTTTTCCGGGTGATTCGCCTTCACATTCGGGATTTCCCAAATCTCACGTTCCCAATCCTGAGCGACGATTGACCACACATCGGACGGATTTTTGCCGAGCGGATTGCCGGATGGTTGACCGCGCTTCTCGCCTTTGAAATGGAGCTTGCCGGGATATTTTGCCGGGACGCGCACCGGGTCGAGGTGGAAAAAGTAATCATTCGACTTGGTAAACCACAATAGCGTTTCGTAACGCCCGGAAAAGCGGAGACTGCAATGCAGTCCGTGTTCAAAATGCCAGATGATTCGGTTGCGAAGCTTCAATCCCTCGCTCTTGAACAGATCGTAGTAATAAACGTCCAGTGGAAAGATCTCGCCATCTTCGACGTAATTGCCTACTTGCCAGCAAAGGCTACCATCGTGCTTGAGAGCACGTTTTAATTCGTGAATCAGCGGCTTTTGTTGAACGAGATAATTTCGCAGCGAAGAGCGTTGCTCATATTCCTTTCCCAAATTATAGGGCGGTGAAGTGATGATGAGGGAAAAGAAATTTGTCGGAAGAGTTTTTGCACATTCCAAAGCATCGTCGCAGATCAAAACGAGCCGTTCGTCGTCGGAAAACGTTTCCGCAACATGAATTCGTTCGTTGAAAAGGGTGCTGACCATTTCAATGGTTAAGATGACAGAAAACTGGACAATTGAAAATTATTTTCGCCGAAAATCTGGTCGAGCATGATAATGCGGCAATTCGCCGGGAACGCGCGCCCGTTCGCCTTGCACCGCTGTAAAACCGTTGCATTCCGCCACATTCTGGCGGAAAACTGAGTCCGTCCAGTGAAAGTGCGTCATAAACCGCCGTCTTCCCGGCGGCGCGGCGGCGGTTCCTCTGCGAAACAGCGCGGTTTTTCGGCGGCGGACGGCGGAAAATGTAAAATGGGCAAGGTTAAAGTCAATTCACACAAGACTGGAGCTAAAGTGTTCCCTGATGGAGCGAACGTTTTCAAAGGTGAAGCGAAAACGGAAGCGATTGAAACAAGTATTGGCGCGATTAGAGTAAAAACACAAACAGGTGGAGAAAATTTGAGAATGGCTAGAGTAAAAATGTAATCAGTTGGAGCGAACGTAGGTCTTGTTAGAGCCAATGTGAAAACGGCTGGAGTAAAAATAGCAACAGGTCGAGCGAATGTGGGGACGGTTTCAGGACGAAAATCGGTGCGGATTTCCACGGACAAAAATTGCGATGAACGTCGGTTTTTTCGGAGTTCACCGGACGGTTTTTCAGTGGAGCACCGGCAATCTTTTCGGCGGAGCACCGGCGATCTTTCGGCGTTCACGACGGTTTTTCCAAGTAAATTCAACCCGGAATTAAGCGGTAAATCAGGGCGGGAGCGGCGGGTATAGTGGTTTTCGGCTTTGTGCTTCTTTGTTTGAAAATATCCAGCTAGAATGTGGGGTAAAAGCGGATACGCAAAAGACACAATGCTAGTAAAAGGTATAGATTTACCAGAAATTCTGCTTCGCGCCCAAGAAACAGGTGAACTTGTTGTGTTTGCCGGTGCTGGCGTTTCTTGTCCGCGACCATCCAATCTCCCACTTTTTGACGGTTTGGCCATACAGATCGGGGAAAATTCTGGGGTCAACAAGGATGAAAGAGAGCCAGCAGACCATTATTTAGGACGGTTAAAACAAAAAGGAATAAGCGTTCACGAAAGGGCTGCACGGATACTTGTCAATGATATTACAAAGCCGCACGACCTTCATCGCCAACTCTTAAAACTTTTCCCATCCTTTGAAAAGGTTCGGGTTGTAACAACGAATTTTGACACCCATTTTTCAACCGCCAGCAAAGATGTTTTTGGAAGCAGCCCGGACATTTTTTATGCGCCAGCGTTGCCATTAGGCGATGATTTTACGGGAATTGTTTATTTGCACGGATGCGCGGGCAAACAGCCGAAACATTGTGTATTAACCGATGAAGATTTTGGCCGTGCCTATCTTACACAGGCTTGGGCGAGTCGGTTTCTCGCATCAATGTATTCTCAATATGTAGTTCTCTTCGTTGGTTACAGTCACGATGACATTGTGATGAGTTATCTAGCGCGTGGCTTACCGCCAGCGCAAAAACCTCGCCGTTTTGCTTTCACTACAACTGATAGAAATTCAAATTGGGAATATCTTGGAGTTAAACCTGTTTTATACGAAAAATGCGAAGGTGAAAATCCGCATCAAGCAATAACGGATTCTGTCAGTGAATGGGTGAAAGAAATTCAGTGTGGATTGCTCGAAAAAGTAGAGAGGATACGAACGATAGCAGAAGCGCAACCCCCGCTAGAGGGTGAAGATGCCGACTACATAAAGCATTCGCTTTCTGAATTGGATACGGCTCGGATTTTCCTCAAATATGCGAGATTGCCGGAGTGGATTTCATGGCTTGAAAAGCATCAATTTATTCAGCCACTTTTCAATCGCCAAAACGAGCTTGGGCAGTTTCAAAGGGAATTGGCACTTTGGTTAGTTGAAAACTTTCTTGTTGAACATTCACAACAATTGATGCTTGCCGTTGAACGATTTCGTTGCGAATTGAATCCGCAACTGTGTTGGTGTATTTGGCGCCGTCTATTTGTCAGAAACAAAGATGCTAAAAGTGCGGTTCCCTCTGTAATTTTTTCTCAATGGATTGCTGTTTTGTTGGAACAGCCATACAACATACTTCCACCTGAAGATTGGTCAGAACTTGTTGGGGTCTGCCAATTTCCAGAGGACAAAGCCGTTTCTATTCTTTTATTTGCACGGATAACAAAACCACGTCTTGTTTTGAAGAAGACATGGCGCATATTCGACGAAAATGCAGAAGAAGGTGACAAGGTTGATTTTGACATACAATTTGAACACGGACACCTTGAGGAATACTCAATAAGAGAAGCATGGCAAAAAACTTTTCGCCCTAATTTAGCAGCTTATGCAAACGATCTTGAGCCAATTGTAATTTCAAATCTTATTGCGGCAAATACGTTAAGAACTTTGTCATATCCCAAAAGCCAAAATTTCGATGTTTTTGGATTTCAGCGCCAATCAATTTCCCCGAATGGGCAAGACCAATTTCCAAACGCTCTTGATATATTGATAGATGCAGCCAGAGACATCTTGGACTATTTAATTGAAACGAAGCCACAATATGCGGCAGGACGGATCGAAAGATATTTTGAATCTGGTGTGCCATTATTACGAAGGCTGGCAATTTACGGATTCGGGAAAAGAACCGACATTTCGCCCGATGAAAAACTCTCTTGGATTGAACAAAATAACCTTCTTTACACATTTAAGACGGATGTTTTTTGGTTGCTTGAGCAAAGTTACCCAAAGGCGTCTGACGAAGCGCGGCGGCGAATAATTGACAAAGCGTTGCTTGGGTCAAAATGGGAAGGATATGAGAACGTTGACGAACGAACAAAGCAGTATGAGATTTTCAATCAAATTGTTTGGCTTCACCGCATCGCTCCTGATTGCAGTTTTACGAATAAAATTTTAGAGACGCTAAAAAAGAAAAATCCTGATTTTGGTGAAAGAGATTTTCCTCAATTCGATCATTGGTCAGGTGGTGTTCAATCCATTGACATGACAGCAGGACTAAAAATCGAAGAAATTCTGCAAAAAAAACCTGAAGATGTTTTGGATGACCTACTCAAATGTCAGCCACGCACTCCATTTGAGAGAAATAGATCAAATTATTGCAGCGCAATATCCGCTGCTGTTGGCAAGCAGCCAGAATGGGGAATCAGATGGACAGAGATGTTGACTTCTAAAAAATTGATGGACGCAGACCTATGGTATTGCGTCTGTCAAGGTTGGCGAAACGCAAATCTTTCGTCAGAACAATGGAAACTTGTCTTGGACGTTGTAGAGAATATTAACGCTCCAACTGAATTTTTTTCTGCATTCGCAGAAGTCTTGGAGAACGGTTCGCGCAAAGAGTCTTATACTTTACCGAACAGTTTAATGGATCAGGCAGTAAAAGTAGCTGTTCGGATTTGGAATTTAGCCCTTAAAACCGCTCCAATTGAGAAGAATTCATCTGATGATTGGCTTGGCACTGCAATTAACAGTCCGGGCGGTAAATTGGCCGAATTTTGGCTTCAACGAGTTTCTTTTGCTCGCAAAGAAGCCGGTGACAATTGGGGCGGTATTCCTCAAGACATTAAAGACCACCTCGCAAATATACTGCATGGAACATCTGGTGCGGCAGCCCACGCAAGAATCGTTCTTGCTAGTCAGTTGCATTATTTCTTTTCGCTGGACGCTCAATTTGCCATGACAGAATTGTTTCCATTGTTCAATTGGCAAACTGACGAATTGCGAGCAGAACAATGCTGGCATGGTTTTCTTTTTTGGGGACGCTGGCTTGCTGGATTCACAGATCAACTCATTCCTCATTTTACCGAAACCGTTTCGCGGAATGCGCAATTTTCCGACCGAGTGCGCGAAGCTTTAATTTATCAGATCGCGGGCGTTACGTTGTTTCGCATTGAAAATCCGTTAGCGAACGGCTGGCTTTCAAATGTTGTTCAAAAGCTTCAAGATAAGGATTTGATACGATTTACTTGGACAATTAACCGCTATCTTGGTGATGCAGAAGCGCCTGTCACTGAAAAGATTTGGGAAATATGGCTGGCGGAATACTGGAAAACGAGACTATTAAACACACCCAAACGGTTGCTGCCCGGAGAAGCAAATGAAATGGCTTGTTGGGCTTTGAGCGTTGGCCGCTATTTTCCAGACGCGGTGAAGCTCGCTATTTCAATGAAACAAATTCTTACTTTTGAGCATACACCTATTTTCTTACACCTCGATGAAAAAAAACAGCTTGTTCATAATTTCCCCGATGCAACTGCTGACTTTGTATTGCTCTACTTACAATCTCCATTGAAGTATTTTTTTCACAGTGAGCAAACGACAAATGTTTGGCGCGAATTGTGTCAAAGCGGAGTTGCCCCTGAAAAATTGAAAAAGATTCGTGAAGCGATGTTTCGGCTAGGACACGACCCCGGCGAACCCCAGACACAAACTTCGTGTTAAACGCAAAAATTGATTTCTGAATGTAGCAGTAGAACAAAAATTGTTGCGGACACCAAAACGGACACCAAACACATCTTAGTATTAATTCCCAATTGAAAAGTTATTCGCCTTGGGAAAAGATCAATCTTAGAATTGCAAAGGGTAAATCGCAAGCTTGTCATGCTTCCTCAAAACGAACATGTCGCAGTTGTCTTAGCCTGCTATGAAAGCTCGCCCGCAACTTCCTGATGATATTAAGCAACTGATGGCCTTGGTTCGGGCTGGCAGGCTTTTTGAAGTTCAAAAATGGATTGAAGAAGGCAAGCGAACAGTGCCGCCCAAACCATATTGGTTTTCTCCCCTTCGTGTGGCGGTCGAATCTGGTTTCCACAGCATGGTCGAAGTGTTGCTGAAGGCAGGGGTTGATCAGGAAGAGAAGGATTGTATGCTCAATCGTGCAGTCTCAGCCCCGAATCTCGGCCTTATTACGCTGTTTGTGGATTATGGTGCGGACTTGCATTCAGTTGATTTTGAGGACGTGTGCTATACAGGAAACCCGGAGATAATGCGCTTCTTCCTCGATAGGGGGATTGACGCCGTAACGGGATGGCCGTTTGCCAAGGCGCTTTGCCATCCACGGCGACCGCAATTGGGAATCTACATGCAATACCGCGACAAAATACCCGAATTGAAACACCAAGTTGATCTTGCATTGCGCTATCATGCACACGAGGGAGGCCTAAAGTGGGTGTGCTTGCTTCTGTGGGCTGGTGGCAATGCTCATGTGCGATTGTCAGATTTGGAAGAAGAATCTGATCCCGAAAACGAGTCCACTGCGCTTGAAGAAGCAGTGCGGTTTGGTCGGCTGGAAATCGTCGAAAAAATCGGCATTGACCCTGCAAAGGATGACTTGAACCGATTGTTGGAAGAAGCGTGCAGTGCATGCGAATGGCCAATCATTGAGAAACTGTTAATCCTTGGGGCTGCCCCAATGGGCGGGAAAAGTGAATACCCGCCGATGGAGCGGCTTATCTACCATTTTGAGTGGAAGATGAATCCGTTATTCGGATACCGTTCCGATTTTGATTTGCACAAGGCATTTGATGCCATTCTGTCCTTTACCGGCAAGGGAGGACGCTGGCAGCCAGAGAACAAATACGGCCTGAACGGGTTTCGGCGTGCATTGTATCACTTGGACTGCGCATGGATCGCACGTGTAATCCGGGGCTTTTCCCAACACCAAGTTTGTTCCAATGAACTGCTTGTCAAACTTCTTAACACGCCACGCATGAAACAGATTCTTGGAGACCAGTTTTCCCGATTGATGCAATCACTCAAACGAAACGGTAATTCGGCAAGTTGATCAAAAGGCAATAAGTTCGGTAGAAACGGACACCAAACGAGTCAAAAAGAGTATAAATTGGTTGAAACGATTTGGCTTGATTTCCCAATAAAATCAGGCATATTAGCTCCGCAATCGCGGGATAGATCGGGCAATCCCGGCCATTGGCTCCATTTTTTGATGGTTGCTGAAAAAGAAGGTTGGGAAACCGGGAAGGGAAAAAGCGTGGACGCGCCACAGCGCCCTTTTTGCCGGGGCTCAAAAACAAAAAAACGAGGCATCCTCAAATGGATGCCTCGTGATGTAATTTAAATGCAGACAGCGTTTACCACATGGTCCCGAAATTATAGTAAAGAAAACCACCGTTAGCGAGTGAGCTCCCCGCTTCGGTGGAGGCATTCCAGACATCTTGCAACTCATGGCGATTGAATTCAGATTTGTCGCCAGTTGTCGTCCACATGAGACTGCCATCGCCCATCAATAGGTTGCCGGCGCTCATGTGTTGATCAGCCGTACTCCAATTCCAGATGTTGCCAATTGGGTACGCACCGCCAAGCCCCGATGTACCATTAGCATTACCAAACCCCAAAAATAGTTGTGAATGAGGTGGTGTGCCAACACCAACATCTACATTCGCGCCACCGATGTTACGATCTCCAGCCAGCATAAATTGGGGATTATCACTGGTGGCATCGCCGCCGATAAAATAGCTCAGCTCGTTCGTCCAACCCGGGGCAACAAGCGTAAAAGGGGTAGTAAAAGCAAGCTGGCTCCAATTCGTGGCTACGGTGCGCAGAGCATCCGCCGGGCAAACGACCAACTTCGGGGAGCTTAATTGATTCGAGGCACAGGCATACACCACCCCCAGACTGTACGTTTTGCCAGTTGGTGCAGGAATAGCTGCTGCGACAGCAACAGTGCTTTCGACATTTTGCTCAGCGCCGTCCTGGCTGTTAGGGACGGTCAGGGGATAATTGCCGTTGTGGTCATCCGCCCAAAGCCGCAGGGCAACGCCCTGTTGCCTGAGGTTGTTGCCGCATTGGGCGCTTTGCGCCTTGCGTTTGGCGGCGGCAAGCGCCGGCAACAAGATGGCTACGAGAATGGCTATAATGGCGATTACAACCAGCAACTCGATCAGCGTAAAAGCTTTTTTGCCTTTCAGAATTTTTTTCATATGTTCCAAGTTTTTTCGTTTGTGTGAATTGTGTGAATCATGGAGGCCGGACGTTTCAATCGTTTGGTGTTAGTGTCCACATTCCCTGCACTCCGTTTCCATCGCCTGGGCTATCCGCTGTTCCAGTTCCCACTGTTTTCGTGTAGTCCAACGCTTCCACGTGTCCATCGTGAAAGTTATAATTGAATCGCATTTTTTGAGCCTTATAAACCATCAGCCCTTGACTGACACCGCTGCTGGAGCCAACGGCTTGCACCGGCTGCGGGTTGACGGCTAGTATTTGATATTGTTGCCCGGGGCCCCATGGAGTGCACGTCCCGTTGGAAAAGCAAGGCCATTGATTGTCGACGCCGTCCTGACCATCGGGTTGTTCCACAAACAGTATCGTTCCGGTTGGATCTTTCACAACCGAACCAGGGTAACCCCTCGCGTTCGCAATTGCGATGGGATCACTCACGCTACCCCATGACACTCCCACACCATGCTGTCCCCCATATGTAGTCATCCACGGCAATGTCCAAGAGGCGTCCGGCTTGAAGGGACTGCCAACGTTATAATCCTCCCCGCTAACACCGTTTATGGCATACGATCTAATGCCATTCACTTGAGGATAGGGTGAAACAGTAGTAGTTACCCATTCCCCCTTTGCCCCTGTGTCGGCAGGGCACTGTAAACATTTGGGGGCTAAATCAACATCTACCCAGCCCCAGCCGACGGAGGCGGCGGTGCCGCCATATACATCGTTAGCACTTATAACATCTCCGAGATACTTGTGAAGATAACCGTCCCAAGACATTGCGGCTTGAGAACTACCATTTCCTGCAGAAGCCGAACATGCAGCGGGCGTAAACATATCGTTATGGTCGGCTTGGAAAAGGGCCTCGGCCTGCCCAATCTGTCTCATTTGGGCCGCGCATTGTATTCGCCAAGCCCTGGCTTTCGCGTTGGCCAGCGCTGGAAGCAACAGGGCGGCCAATATGGCAATAATCGCAATGACCACCAGAAGTTCAATCAAAGTGAACGCCAGAGCGTTGCTCACCGCCTCGGCGCATCGGGATTGGGTTTTCTGCGGATGGATTCTCAAGTGTTTCATATGATGATTTTGTTTTAATGGTTATTTGGCTTTTACCAGTCTGCAGTGCAGCCGGTCGTCAAACTGATATTTCATTCCAGGCGGCGGCGGCGGAATTGAAATGCCGGCAGTGGCGGCAAATTCTTCAAAGTTCGTCGGCGGGCGGCCGTATTGAAAACACCAACCGCGTACTCTGGAATTTATCTGTTGGTAATTCACCGGAGTCCCAGGCGGGGCCGTATAGAGATTCGCTGCTGCCGCCGGTATTGGGAGGTTGAGTGAGGACGGCGGAGCTCGATTCACAGGCGGCGTTGCCGGGGCTTGACCCGCATGCTGCGTTGCCGGAGCTTGAGCCGCATGCTGCGTTGGCTGCGTTGCTGGAGCTTGAGCCGCAGGCTGCGTTACAGTAGGCGGGGGAGTTGCCGGCTTTTTCCCGCAGCCTGTGAGAAGAAAGGCGGCGGCCATTATGGCAACCGTTGCAATGATCACCGGCAGTTCAGTCAGTGTGAAGGAATTTTTTATGGACTTTCCGTTTTTCAGTTTGGGAGGCAGCTTATTCATAACTTAAAATGGTTCGGGTTTGATTAAAATACGGCCCGAAAATACTGCAACGCGGCGAGGTGTCAACTCTAATTTTGCTTGAATTTTTCCGGTCGCACATGAGCGAAAAACCTTTGTTTGACCCGGTGAACGGAGAAATACTGTCGCCGACGGGGACGATCGCGAAACGAAGGCTGTCAATCTTCTGAATCTTATGAAACGATGTTCTCATATGTTTCCAGCCGGGCTCATGTTGATGCTCTAAATTCATCGCTCCATATTTACTTCCTTTCCGGTTGGTTGGGAACTGTGCGTTTGACTGCACACCCTGTGCTTTTGGTTGCACAGCCGGTTGAAGCGAGGAATAATACCGTAGCAGCTCAAACGGCATGGGATCAAACCGATGGCGCCCAAAAGATGGTTCATCCTTCTCGGAGCAGCGTTTGTCGCGCTAGCGCAAACGGGCTGGGGTCAAATGGTCTCATGTTGGCGCATTTATGGGGTCGCCGATGGTTTGCCGAAATACACCTGCGTTTCAGTGTCCGTCACTCCTCAAGGGAAGGTTCTGGCGCGGAACCTCGACTCAACAGTGATTGCCGAACTGGATGGTTACACGGTAAGCACTTTTCCCGGGCCAGCCGGCGTTATTGGTCGCATTGGTGCAAGCCCGGACGGTCAGCTTTGGGCAATGACCAGGCAAGGTCTGCAGGAATGGAAGAACGGCGCATGGGCGCTTTATCCCGTGGCGGAGATTGCCGCCGAATTCCGGACCGGCGACTCGCGCTCAGCTCCGCACATTCCTTTTTGCCCGGTTAAGCAGGGGCATGTTGTTTTTCTGCTTCCGGACCGCTTGATGGAATTCAACGCGGAAGATCCGGATCATCCGCATACAACGATATTGCGCGCCGCCGGCCAGACGCAGCTCGGAGAATTCCACGGGATGGTCGTCGCGCGGGATGGCGGTCTGTGGATCAGTGGCGCACGCGGTCTGGCCAGGATGCCGGGGCCGGCCGGGAATCTGAAACCTGACGGCGAGTGGCGCGAATACATTCCACCGGCGTCGCTCGGAATCCAGAATTTGCAGGAACCGCAGGAAGACAATCAAGGAGGTATTACCGCCGTAGGCGAGTCCACGGGCAACCAACAAATGATGGTCATATATTTCAATGGACTGGGCTGGGAAACCCAGTCGGTCGGCGCGGAAAAAATCCGCTTCGCCTGGCGTGGTCCCGACAAGACTTTATGGGCCGCCACGATGGGATCCTTATTTCAATTTCCGGAGGGCCGGCCGGAGAAGGTCAACAATGAAGAAACTTCCGTTCGCCAGTATTTTGATCTTGCCGTCGAGCCGGACGGCGCCTTCTGGCTGGCGACGTCCGACGGGCTGTTCCGCTATGCGCCGCCGGTTTGGAAAATCCCCGGCTCGTTGCAGAAAATCAATTCCCTGGTTCATTGTCTGGCGGAGGATTCAAATGGCCGGCTCTGGTTCATGTCGGACAGCAGACTGCAAGCACTCCACAATGGCCTCCTTCAGGAATATTCACTGCCGGGTGCAAACACACAGAGTCTGCAAACCGCCCGCGCTCTTTTCCCGTTGAAAAATGGAACGCTCCTGTTGGACGCGGGAGAACAATGCTTTCAGTTCCGGCCTCTTGATGGTGCGTTCAAAGCGCTTCAGGCGGGGGAGAAGGGCAGACGGCTCAAGTCTCTCGGACAGTTGAAAGATGGGAGTGTCTGTGTTCAGAGTTTCACTCCTGGCGCATCAACTCAGGACTGCCGCCTCGAAACATTTGATGGAGTCCGCCTCAATCCGATTCCGTTTCCCGACCCGACCATGGGTGGAGAGTTTTACGCTGTGTTCGAAGCGCAAAATGGCGATGTCTGGCTGAGTGGCGAGCGCGGTGTCGCTTGTTGCCACGACAAGGAATGGCGAACGTTTACTTTCACGGACAAAACCACTCCTGAAGGCGCGAGTGGTTTCGCAGAATTGGCCGACGGAAAGATCTGGTATGCCGTGGAAGATGGAATCTGGGAGTTTAACGGGCAAATCTGGTCGGTGGCGCAGTCGGGATTTGATCACATCAACGCGTTGTTCCGCGCTCGTGCCGGCGGCATCTGGGTGGCGTCGGACGGCGGGTTGTACCATTTCTGGCGAGGCGCCTGGATTAAGAACGGGATGGAGGAAGGGTTGCCGAGTTCATCCGTGCGTGAGATATACGAAGACCAGCACGGCTATATTTGGGCCGCTACCACGCGCGGGTTAAGCCGCTATTTCCCCGAAGCAGACCCGGATCCGCCGAAAACTTCCATTCGCAGGCTTGCCGGCGAGAAGAGCCAACTGTTTGAAGGCGACACACTGGGTCTGTTTTTTAGCGGGCGGGATAAATGGAAATACACACGTAGCGACCGGTTGCTCTATTCCTATCGGTTGGACCAACGTGACTGGTGGTCTCCGTTTCAGGAGTCGGATACAGTTTCGTTTCCCAACCTATCGGCGGGCAGACACTATTTCCAAGTGCGCTCCATGGATCGCAACGGCAACGTGGAACCCACGCCCGCGCAACTTGACTTTGCCGTGGCATTGCCCTGGTACGAGGAAACGCGCCTGATATTGATCTCTTTCGCCGGCCTGGTCGCCGCTCTTTTTTTCGCCGCCCTGGCCGTCAATCGCCACCGGCAACTGCTGCGGAGCTATGCCGCCATCGAGAAAAAAGTCGCCGAGCGCACGCGCGAATTGGAGATCGCCAACCATGAACTGCTGCACAGCCAGAAAATGAACGCCTTGGGCACGCTCGCCGCAGGCATCGCCCATGATTTCAACAACATTCTTTCCATCATCAAAGGTTCCGCGCAAATTATTGAGGACAATTTGGAGAATCCGGCGAAAATACGAACGCGCGTGGATCGTATCAAAATAGTCGTGGAGCAGGGGAGCGGGATTGTGAAGGCCATGCTTGGCTTCAGCCGCGATTCCGATGGACAATCCCTCTGGTACGACCCAAACGATGTTGTGGACGACACCATCAAGCTGCTGGGCGACCGGTTTCTGCGCGAAGTGGAAGTCAGATTTCAACGCGCACCGGATCTGCCAGGGGTTCCGGCGTCGAAAGATTTCGTCCAGCAAATTCTGTTGAATTTTATTTTCAATGCTGCGGAGTCCATGGCCAAACGCAAGCAGGTGATCGTTGCCACGCAGCGCATCACCAAACTGCCGGCTGGAATTGTGCTGATGCCGGCGTCTGCCGCTGCATACGTTTCCATTTCCGTCCGTGATTTCGGATGCGGTATTCCGCCCGAGAATATGCCGCGTATTTTTGAACCATTCTTTACCACGAAATCGCTCTCCGCGCGGCGCGGCACGGGTCTGGGTCTCTCCATGGTGTATGAACTTGCCAGAAAAATGGAGGCCGGACTGGCCGTCGAATCTGTCGTGGGCCAGGGCAGCACTTTCACGCTCGTCCTGCCGGTGCGCGATTTACCGCCTCCTCCAAAAACCAAAATCGGCGGGATGCGTTCCACGCCTCGAGAACAATGAAACAGCACACCATCCTGATTATTGAAGACGACGATCTCCAATACGAGATTTACGAAGAGACGCTCGCCGCATACAGATTGATCCGCGCAAAAAATGGCAGCGAGGCTCTGGCTCAAATTCCCAGAGTTCGGCCGGACCTCCTCATCCTCGACCATGTTCTGTCTGAAGGCGAACTCGGTCTCGATTTCCTTCCCGAGTTCAAGGAATTGCTGCCGTTTGTTCCGATTATCATTGTTTCGGGCGCATTGGAAGTGCATCAACAATTTAAAGCGCTCCAGGGGCCGCGCCGCGCTCATTATTGCCTGACCAAACCGGTGGACATACATGAGCTCGTGCGCACCGTGCAAACCGCCTTGAAAGAGTGCGGGGAAAAGGAAACTGTGCGCCAATTTGAAGCCTTGGAACGTTCGCGCCGGGTTGACGCGCAGGAGTTGTTCAGCCGCTCGACCGACCGCCTTAGCCGCCAGAACCGCATCCGCGAACTATTGAAGAAATCGAAGGAACGCCCAAACGTTTCGGCTCTTGCCCGCGAATTCAAAGTAGCCCGCCGCACAATCATTCGAGACCTGCAGGAACTGATCCGTCGCGGCGAACTCAAGCCGGAAGTTTATCCTGAATGGAAAAATCCGCCGCCAGAAGACCTGGAACAGTCAGAGTGAAGTTCATTCCGTAAATTTCCTTGCTGCGAGCGGCCTTTAACAGTTCCAGTTAACATTGGCACAGTTTGATATGCCTCTGGGAAAAGCGGTGGAGGGCCGCCGCAGTCCAAGACGCTGCGCGTGATACGATGATTTCTGAAATACGCAAAGCGTTTTGAGTGCGCCAGTCCTTCCGCCTTTGCGGCGCGCAGGCAGCCCAAGGTGTAAGCCAATTTCCCCTGCCGGCTGCAAGTGTCCACAGCATCGTAAATGTCGTCCCATCCAGTGTGCCCATGCAAAAGTCCCATTTTGCTTGCCTTTTGGGTGGCGCGGGAAAAAATGAGCAGATTAATAAAATCCCTGTAAATTTTGTGAATAATCTTCAAGCTGTTAAACCGAGTGATGAAGCAGCCGGGAAACGGATGTCACAGATGCAAAACAAAATATTTGTTGTGTTGTTTGCCTTGTTTGGATTTTTAAGAATTGGGTGTTTGGCGGACGAGGTGAAAACGTTTCAAAATCCAATTATCTCCGGTTTTTATCCGGATCCCAGCATTTGCCGCGTGGGCGATGACTATTACACGGTTCACAGTTCGTTTGAGTATTTCCCCGGGGTCCCAATTTTTCACAGCAAGGATTTAGTACACTGGGGGCAGATCGGATACTGTCTGACCAGCAAGAGTCAGTTGAACTTGGAACATGCGAGGGCTTCCGGTGGGATTTATGCGCCGACACTGCGTTATCACAACGGCACATTTTACATGATAACGACCCTCGTGGATGCGGGGGGCAATTTTTTCGTGACGGCCACAAACCCAGCTGGTCCCTGGTCAGAACCGGTGTGGGTGGATCGCAGTGGCATGGATCCTTCGCTTTTATTCGATGACGATGGCAAAGTGTATTACACCCGGCACGAAGGTCAGGGCGACGGATACATCGCCCAAGCAGAGATTGATATTAAAACAGGCAAACTCACAGAGCCGGTGAAGAAAATATGGGGCGGCGCAGGCGGTGTGTGGGTGGAAGGGCCGCATTTGTATAAAATCAATGGTAAATATTTTCTGATGGTTTCAGAAGGCGGGACCAGCTATGACCACAGGGTAACCGTTGCCCGCAGCGATTCTCCATGGGGACCGTTCGAATCCGACACGAACAATCCCATCCTGACTCACCGCTTTCTGTATAATCATCCAATTCAGGTTACCGGCCACGCTGATCTGGTTGAAACGCCACACGACTGGCGACTGATTTGTATCTCCCCTGGCAAGGGGAACCGGTGGGTTTCGGTTGAAACGCCCCACAGTTGGTGGCTGGTTTGTCTGGGAGTTCGGCCGCAGGGCGGCAGATATCATCATATCGGGAGGGAAACATTCCTTGCGCCGGTTGCCTTCAATAAGGAAGGCTGGCCGGTGGTCAATGAAAACAAGCCGATAGAACTAACCATGCCCGCACCGAAATTGCCGGAGTACAAATGGCCGAAACTGCCAACAAAAGATGATTTCAAAAGCAAAACTCTTGCCTTGGAGTGGAATTATCTAAGGAATCCTGTTGAGAGCGAATATTCCCTGACCGAACGCCACGGCTTTTTACGTCTTTATGGTTCGGATGTAAATATGAGCGACCAGGATTCGCCTGCTTTTGTTGGACGAAGGCAGACGGATTTCGATTGTGTTGCTTCGACGCGGGTTGAGTTTAACCCCAATAGCGAGAATGAGGAAGCAGGGCTTGTCGTCCGCGGCAATGACAGACATCATTATGACATCGCAGTTACGCTAAAGGATGGCAAACGGCAGGTCTCATTCAGGAAAGTTTTCAAGGGCAATTTAGTTGAGCCTGTTAAATACACTGAAATCCAGAATGGACCGGTTGTTTTGACAGTAAAGGCGGCGCCATTGTCTTATGAATTTTTCTGCCAATCGAAAAGCGGCAAACCCGTAAGCCTCGGCACAGCCCCGACGAAAGATTTGTCCGTTGAAGCGATAGGTTTCGACTACGGGATGTGCTTTACCGGCGTGTATTTTGGCATGTATGCAACAGGCAACGGCAAAAAATGCACAAGACCTGCGGATTTCGATTGGTTTGAATATCGCGCAACAGAGAAATGAACAGTAGCAAATTATAAATCGTCGAACTATGATATGCTCTTCATCTGTCGTTTGCCGGTCACATTCCCCAGCTTCCGGGCATAGACATCTTTTTCGCGCCGCGCCGTTTGGCAAAACTTTTCTGCTCGTTTCCCTCTGCCTTCTCGTTTTTATCCGCCAGGGTTTTGCCCTTGGTCAGGCTCAATACGTGGAGAACACCCGCAGTGAAGGCAGTTTCCCCGTCGTTCAGAGTAATGTTGCAGCTACTATTTATGTGGACACAAACGATTGGGCTGGGGTCGTTCGCGCCGCCGGTGATCTGCAGGCGGATGTCAATCGGGTCGCTGGCTGCAAGCCGACAATCACGCACGAAGAAAAAGATCTGAAAGCCAATGCCATCATTGTCGGCACGATTGGCAGGAGCCAGCTCATTGACCGGTTGATTCGTGAGGGGAAAATTGACGTCTCGCAAATCAACGGCAAGCGGGAATCCTTTCTCATCCAGGTCGTGCCGGAACCTTTGCCTGGCGTGACGAGCGGCTTGGTGATCGTCGGCAGCGACAAGCGGGGAACCATTTACGGCATCTACGATTTGTCCGAAGAGATGGGAGTGTCACCGTGGTATTGGTGGGCCGACGTGCCGATCCGGCATAAAGACGCTCTCTTTGTGAAGCCGGGCAAATATGTGCAAGGGCCGCCCGCTGTCAAATATCGTGGAATCTTCCTCAACGACGAAGCGCCGGACTTGAGCGGATGGGTGCAGGAGAAATACGGCAAGGTACCGGGTGTTGTTGCGGCGAATTACGGCCGGCAATTCTACACAAATTTGTTTGAAGTGATTCTGCGGCTGAAAGGCAACTACCTCTGGCCGGCCATGTGGAACAATGATTTCAATGAGGATGACCCGGAAAACCCCCGGCTTGCGGATGAGTACGGCGTCGTGATGGGCACCTCGCACCAGGAACCGATGCTGCGGGCGCAAAAAGAGTGGGACCGAAGGTATCAAAAGACGTTGGGGCATTGGGATTACGCCAAAAACCCCGACGTGCTTGAAAACTTTTGGCGGGAAGGCATCAAGCGGAACAAGAACTACGAAAGCATCATCACCATCGGTCTGCGCGGAGCCAATGACACGCCGATGTCCGAAACCGCCAACATAGCCATGCTGGAAAAAATTGTGGACGTTCAGCGGAAAATAATTGCCGAGGAAATGAATCCCGACGTGGCCAAAGTGCCGCAACTGTGGTGCCTCTACAAGGAAGTGCAGGGATATTATGAGAAAGGCATGCGCGTTCCCGACGATGTGACGCTCTTGTGGGCCGAGGATAACTGGGGCGACGTTCGCCGTCTGCCGACCGCTGAAGAGCGCAAGCGCAGCGGCGGCGCAGGAGTTTATTATCATTTCGATTTCGTCGGCGGGCCACGCAACTACAAATGGCTCAACACGAATCCGACCGCCAAAATTTGGGAGCAGATGAATCTGGCCAGCCATTACGGTGCCAACCGGATTTGGATCGTGAATGTGGGTCACTTCAAAGGCTACGAACTTCCCATCGAGTTTTTCCTGAATCTGGCTTGGGAACCACAACAATGGCCGAAGGAAAAAATTCCCGAATTCACCCGACTGTGGGCGGAACGCGAGTTTGGCCCCGAATACGCCGCGCAAACAGCCGATATTCTTTCCAAATACACAAAGTATAACGGCCGGCGCAAACCCGAACTGCTTGATCCTGACACTTTCAGCATCGTGAATTATCAGGAAGCCGACAAGGTGCTCGCAGATTGGAAATCAATTACCGCCGAGGCGGAGGGAATTTACCAAAAACTGCCGAAGAACAAACGCGACGCCTTCTTTGAGCTTGTGCTTTACCCGACCAAAGCCTGCGAACAGGTCAACAACCTTTACATCACTGTGGCGAAAAACCGGTTATCCGCCACCCAAGGCCGCGCCAGCGCGAACGATTTCGCGGCGCAGGCGCGCGAACTGTTCAAAGCCGACGCGGATTTGTCAGCCTATTACAATCATACTTTGGCGAATGGCAGGTGGGACCACATGATGGACCAGACGCACATCGGTTACACGTCCTGGCAGGATCCGCCAACGAACGTCATGCCCGAAGTTGATGAAATCCAAATCCCCGCCAATGCTGAAATGGGCGTTGCCGTTGAAGGCTCGGCTTCCGCCTGGCCAGACACAACCCATGAGACGGTTCAGCCGGTTTTGCCGGAGTTCGACGTGTTCAACCGGCTGCGCCATTACATTGACGTGTTCAATAAGGGAAAGGCGCCTTTTGAATTCACCGCCACCGCCAGTGATCCTTGGATTATGCTTAGCGACGCGAAGGGCGCAGTCGAAAAGGACAAACGGCTCTGGGTTAGCGTGGATTGGAGCAAGGCCCCCAAAGACAAAGCCAGTGGTACGGTTACGCTCACTGGGGCCAGTAATAACGTCGTCGTAAAAGTGGACGCCTTTAATCCAACGGAGCCAGCAAGAGATTCTTTGAAAGGTTTCGTGGAAGCTGATGGCTATGTTTCCATCGAGGCGGAGCATTTCACGAAGAAAATTGACACAGGGCCAGTTCGATGGGAAAAGATTCCCGACTTGGGCCGGACATTGTCAGCAATGACGGTTTTCCCTGTCACGGCATCGAGTGTGACACCGCCGAAAAATTCCCCGTGCCTTGAATACCAAATGCATTTATTCCATCCGGGGCAGGTTGAAGTCGAAGCGATCATTGACCCGACGTTGAATTTCGTCGCCGGTCGCGGCCTGCACTACGCTGTGTCGTTTGACGATCAACCGCCTCAGATCATCACCGCCGTCCCCCCGGGCTTCATTGCCAAGGACGGGAACCGGGATTGGGAAACAACAGTCAAAGACAGCGTCCGCAAAGTCAAAACCACTTTCACATTGGCGAATCCCGGCTATCACACGCTGAAGTTCTGGATGGTGGATCCCGGCGTTGTGTTGCAGAAACTCGTCGTGAATCTTGGCGGCGTAAAACCAAGCTACCTGGGACCGCCCGAAAGTTATCACAACAATATCGTCCCGCCGGTTCATTTGAATGAGTGACAAGTCTTGCAAGCAATCTAAATCGTCATAGGCACTCAAAGCCGGAGGGCCCGGACATTTCTAGGAAGAAAAACTTCCGCATACGAAGAATTTCTCCATGCGAATCGCAGCCCGCCACACGGCGGACCAAAGACTTGTTGATACACATGACGCCGGTAACATTGAAGTAAGATCCTTGGCAACGCCTTAAAGTGCCCCAAGGATGTTTTACAGCGAGGGTTGTAAGATGACATTCCCATTCCTTTTTGGTTTTGGCTTGACACTGGAACATCGTAAGGCATGCTCCGCCGAATTAATTTCATACGGAACCTAAAATGCAGAACAATAAAGAAATTGAAATCGTTGCAGCAGGGCACACATGCCTTGATTTAATACCCGCCTTCACCATCAAGGGAAAAGTGGACAAGATGACCGATGTCCTCGTCCCTGGGAAAATGATCAACATGGGTGATTGCGTCGTGGTCGGTGGCGGGCCGGTTACCAATGCTGGCGTGTCCATTCGGCGGCTCGGCGTGAAAACGGAGTTGATCGGCAAAATCGGCGATGATGACTTTGGCAAACAGATTCTTCGCTGGTATGAGGAGCACGAAGGCCATTTCAAAGGCATCCACATGGTCAAGGGTGAATCCACCTCGTACACCATCGCGATTTGCATCCCCGGCATAGACCGTTTTTATCTGCATCATTGCGGCGCGAACGACACGTTCGGTTACAGTGACATGGATTTCGACTTGGTGGGGCGATCGAAGCTGATGCTTTTTGGCTATCCGCCGTGGATGAAGAAAATTTACGACAACACGGGCGCCGAGTTGACAAAAATCCTGAAAAAAACCAAGGAATTGGGAACGACAACCGCGCTGGACCTATCGCTTCCGGACGTAAACAGTCCCGCTGGCCAGGTGGACTGGAAGGCGATTCTCAAAGACTGGGTTCCACTGTCGGACATCATGGTGCCCAGCGTGGAAGAAATTTTTTATTTCCTCTACAAGGAAAAATTTCTGGAGAAGAGGGCAAAGCTGGGCCCAAAGGAGAGCGTGCTTGACCATATAACAGTCAAGGAAATCACTACTCTCGGAAATGATTTGCTGAAACTGGGCACGGCGATGGCAATGGTTAAATGTGGCCACAAAGGATTGTATATCCGGACCGCCGACAAGGACCGGCTTAAGAAATTGGGCGCGGCGGGCTGCACGGACCTCGACAACTGGGCCAACCGCGAGTTGTGGTTCCCGGTCTATCAGGAGGAAAAATTTGTGGGAGCGCTGGGGTCGGGCGATTCAGCGATTGCGGGATTCCTTTCGGCGTTTGTCCGGGGAATTTCCATTGAATCCTGCCTGAGATATGCCAATGCCGCCGGCAGTATGAACGTGACCGTCCCTGACGGTCTTTCCTGGAACAAGGGATTCGATGATTTGACGCGGCGAATTAAAGCCGGGTGGAAGACAAAGGATTTGAGAATTGATGAAAAGGGGTGGAAGAAAGAACGCGAATTCTGGGTAGGGCCGGACAACCGCGGCAAGTGGGAATAAGAACAAACCAAAACAGGAGATGAAAATGTCAAAGAACAGCAATGCGAAAAGAGATGCTTTTGTCAGTAAGAAGCTGGCAAAGATGAGTCTGGAGGAAAAGGTCGGCCAGCTTTTAACCTTTACCTGGCGGGGAGCCATACTGACGCCCAGCTGCGTTGAGCAGATTACCAAATTGCAGGCCGGCGGTCTTTGTTTGGAGCCTTACGCGCTGGAAACCTGCAAAAATCTGTATTGGGGTAATACCCAGCTCGACAAGAACTTCAAGAAACCGGCGGACTATTTCACCATTGCCAGCACCTATTTCAGCGGTGAAGGCCAGGGTGTCAGCGTCACCCCGGAAGAATTGACGGTGGCGTTGAACCAATTGCAGAAGATCGCCTTGGGCCGGCCGTCGGGCATTCCCCTCCATTTCACCATAGACTTTGAAGGTGATTTCAAGAACGACTACACCGCCGGCGGCATCCGGCAGTTCCCGCCGCCCATGGGCATGGCCGCCATCGGCGACGTCAAGCTGACCTATCAAATTGGTCTGACCATTGCCAGGCAGTTGTGGGCCATGGGTGTCACCCAAATGTATTCGCCGGTCTGCGACGTCAACATCAACCCCAAGAACCCGGAAATCGGCGTCCGGTCCTTCAGCGACGATCCTCAGATTTGCGCGAAACACGTGACCGCCATCGTGAAAGGTTTGCAGGACGGAGGCATTGCCACGTCTGCGAAACATTTTCCAGGCCGTGGTGACTCGGCCACGGATGCCCATGACGTGCTGGATGTGATCCGAGCCAGCAAAGAGAGAATGCATGCCGTTGAGCTGGTTCCCTTCAAGGCCGCGATCGCGGCGGGCACCAAGGCCATCATGACAGGGCATTCTATTTATCCGGCGTATGATGACAAATTCCCGGCGACCCTGTCGAAAAAGATTCTCACCGGACTATTGAGGAAAGAACTGGGTTTTGACGGCGTCATTGTTTCCGACGCCATCGGAATGGCGGCCATCCTCAAGATATGGCCTCTCCCGAAAGCCTGTGCGATGGCCATCAAGGCCGGATGCGACACCATCCTCCTGAAGGCTGACGACGAGTCGCGGGTGCAGTGCTTCTTCGGAATCAAGCAGGGTGTTGAATCCGGCGAAATTCCCGAGGAACGTTTCAACGAAGCCGTCACGCATCTGCTCCGCATGAAGTATGACCAGGGCTTGTTTGAAACAGCCGGGAAGATGAGTGCAGAGAAGACCCGCGCGATTGTGAGAAGCAAGAAAGTCATTGATTTTTCATGGGAAGTTGCGCGCAAGGCGCTTTTGGTAATGCGCGACAACAAGAAGCTTCTGCCGCTGAAGAAATCACAGAAGATATTGGTGGTTGAGCAGACCATTCCTTACGAGTTCCTGGGAAAGGACATGTATAGCCATCCCCATGTTTTCTGCGAACAAATGACGAAACATTCGACGAACTTGATTCTGGATGACACCGAGTTCGCCCCGACCAAGGAAGACGTTGCCGAAGTCCTCGAGCTGGCCAAGCAGGCGGATCTTGTTGTGATAACCAACTATTACGCGCGAATTGTAAAAGGTGGGAACAACAGCGAAATTGTCAGGAAACTCAAGAGAGCCGGGCATACGGTCGTGGTGGTGACAAATTATCCCTACGTGGAAGGCACCACCAAGGAGGCGGATGTGGTCGTCTGCAACTTCAGCGGCTCGCCGGATTCCATCAGGATTTCGGCTGATCTGCTTTTTGGAAAGGTGAGGACTTCACCGACGACCAAGCTGCCAATTACCCTGGGAGTTCAACGGGGAGTCATGCCGATGATAAAGCCGCAGGCAAAAAAGAAGAAGCCTGTTTTTGGAAGGTCATAATCACGACCGGACAATTCGAACAACCAAGAACCATTTTAATTCACGTCACTTCCGCCTTCTTGGTCGTACCGGCCAGGAAGGCGAAACGTTAGCAGAGGAGATGTCAAATGCCAAAACCCCATGACTTGAAACCAGGCGACCTTTTCACAATCTCAGGCGCGCAAATTCCCACGATTTATGTTAAGAACAAAATGGCGGTCCATTTTCAGGGAATGTCGAAGACCATGCAGTTTCCCCAGACCATTTTTCTTCAGGGTGCGCCAACCTGTTCGGTGGGCATTTCCCCCGAGGGCTTGTACAACCGGCTTAACGACGCCGGCAGATTGGTTTTTTTAAATCAAAAGGCGATTCAACTGGCTTCCGCACCGTTTATCGACATCAATGGGAAAACCGTCATGCTCACCACCAAAAAGCCCGAGATGACGGAGAGTCCAGATGATTTGCCAGTGTCGGAGAATTATTATCATCCTCCGGTATCCATGGGGCAGGTTTCAATTTCTCTTGCCACGCCTTTGGCGGAAATGGTCTACAAACTGGCCAAGGTAAAAGTGACGAGAAGGATGGTTTCTCCGTTCCTGTCCGGAAACGTTCAGGCCCAGATGCCCATTGGCGTGGAGGAGTATGAAATCACCAATACTTCGAGTCAGGTTCAGCAGATCACCCTGGTGATTCCCAGGCCGACTCTTGCAAACCTTCAGGAAAAGAAATACCGGCCGATTGATCAGGACAGCGCCTTTATATGCTCAACACCATTGAAAGGCCACGTCCATGAAGATTTCAGGTTCGCCGGCATGAGGGGAGTGGTGATGGGGAGCAAGGAAAGTCCGGAAAGAATGGTCATAGCCGTGCCGGATATGGAAGACCTGGCAATAGACACACAACCCTATTTCAGGTTGAACAGTTTAAAGCAGGACTTGTTGCTGAAGGCTGATGGCGGCTTTTACGAAAAGTTCGGTGCTAAAGTTAACAACGACTATGGAGCGGCCGTCAGTGTTGCTTTCACATTAAAACCGAAGGCGACAATAAAAATTCCGGTTGCCATCGTTTTGGATTTTCCCCGACAGTGGTACGCCGATGGGTCGGTGTTTGAACGCAAATATACCAGGAGTTTCAAGAACAAGGAAACCAGAGCCAGGGAAATGGCGAAAATCGCTCTTGATAACTATTCCAGCTGGCAGAGCCGGACAACGGCCATCCAAAACAAGATATTCGGGCACATACAGCAAAATCCTTCCTACAAAAACGACAAGGCCGGTGCATTGCGATTGGCGAAGTTGCTGTTCAACGAATTTAATTGTCCATTATCAAACGCCTCGGCCTGGATTGAAGACAAAAACGGCAATGACGTGGCCAGGTTCGTGGAATGTTTTGATTATCCCTATAACAACTCCTCGGACGTTGACTGGTATTCAATGATAATGTTGATGCTGTTTCCAAATGTCGAACAGGAGCTTTGCCAGCGTTCCATCGATTCGATTCTGGAAGAAAATCTCACAGAAAGATATTACCATTCCCACGCGTCTTTTACCGAAGCCAGACAGCATTTCGAGGAACATCCGGAAGAATATGAAGGTGAGTCGCTGACCCATATAAAAGCTCCTACGAAAATCAAGGGCAGCGTTTCGCATGATTTGGGCGCCATGACGTTCGGCACGCCCCTGCGTAATATAAGTGAATACGCCTGGTACAACACCAACTATTGGATAGACCTTTTCCCCAAGCTGGCGTTACGGGTGCTGCGCAACGTCAAATACACGGGTGATACGAATTTCTTGAAGAAGAATTGGAAGACGCTCAAATTTGGCTTTGAGTATCTGGAGAGGCTTGACCTGGACAAAGACGGCATCCCGGAGGGCAATCCCGATGAGGTCAAGAACACCTTCGATAACATCAACCTGTTCGGCATAGATTCCTACAGCACCAACGGTTTCCTGGCTGCCTGCAAGGCGATGAGTAAAATGGCCGATATGATGAAAGACAAGACGGCCAAAAAAGAATACGAAGAGATTTTTGAAAAAGGCGCTGCCGTTTATGAAAACCTGTGGATAGACAAGAAAACCAGTCGCGGCAGAATGCAATATTTTGCCACTTGTTATGACCCCACCACGGGAGAAACAAATGCTGATGTCTGGACCAATCAGCTTGACGGTCTGTGGTATTTGATAGCGATGGGGGAAGAACCGTTTATCCCCGCCGAGCGGGCGAGACAAACCCTCAGGACAATTTATAAAAACAACCGGACTCCCATGGGCTGGGCCACTGCCCGGACACAGACCGGCGGACAGGTGGAATCAGACCAGGGGAAGGATGTTTGGCTGGCGTCGAATTATGTTCTTGCCCAGCTTCTTGATTATTACAGCCTGATCAAGGAAAGCAAGGAAGTCTATAAAGTAATGGACAGGGTCATATTCCAATATGGCAATTCCTTGATAACCCCGGAAAGCGTCAGGCCGACATTCGAAAAAGAAGAGGGAGAATCAAAAGCAGGTCCCCATTATATCGTAGGCGGTTATCCAAGGCCGGGCGCAGTATTGACACAATTGGTGATGCTGTTCGTCAAAGAATTTCAAAAGCGAACGGGGGTTGCAACAATAGACTCCCGGACATTGAATTCTTTTATAACCGCGTTGTTTATGAAATCCCGCCAGGGGAATTAAAGGATACAGTGAATACCACTCATAACCCCGGCCGGGAAAACCGGTTTCGCTTGACACCAGACCGGAGTCATTCGCACCCTACAACCTTTGCATGAAATATATGGTGGAACAGGGCGGATTTAAAATCATGGCCGGCAACTCCTCGCGCGACTGGGATTTGTAGAAGGTGACTTTGACGGTGACGAAATAGCTTAACCCAGAAAATTATGGCAGAACAACATTTCCAACAGAAGCTTTCGTTCTTCGAAAAAGCAGGCTACAGCGCCGGCGACTCCGCTGCGAACTTCGTCTTCATGACGATGATTCTTTTCCAGGGAAACTTCTACACGGATGTATTCGGTATTACTGCGGGCACCGCGGCGACCATTCTCCTGGTGGCACGATTATGGGACGCGTTCTTCGACCCGATCATGGGTGTCCTGGCCGATCGCACCGTTAGTCGCTGGGGTAAATTCCGTCCATGGATTCTGTTTACCGCAGTGCCGTGGTGTGTCGTCATGGTGCTGGCCTACACGACACCCAAGGGCTGGAGCATGGGTGCCATGATTGCCTACGCCGCCATCACCAATATCCTGATGATGACGATCTATTCCGCCAACAATATGCCTTACTCGGCGCTCGGCGGGGTGATGACCGGCGATGTCAACGAACGCGCCAAACTCAATTCATTTCGATTCA
Source organism: Verrucomicrobiota bacterium (assembly GCA_049517655.1). Lineage (GTDB taxonomy): Bacteria > Verrucomicrobiota > Verrucomicrobiia > Limisphaerales > UBA11358 > UBA11358. The sequence goes on from JBEKRQ010000003.1 coordinate 282,281, forward strand.
TCTCGGTAAACGCCGCCCAGTTCATCGTGGGCGGGTTCACACTGCCTTTGGTCGCCAAATTCGCCATCGGCCACGATCGTCAATACGGCTGGCAAATGACCATGACCCTCTGGGCCGTCCTCTGCCTCGCTCTATTCCTCATCACTTTTGCCTCCACCAAAGAGCGCATTCAGCCCATGACCAAGGAAAAATCCCCGCCTCTGCGGGACTTGGCCGATCTGATCAAGAACGGTCCCTGGAAGGTCATGTTTGCCATGACCATGATTCATTTCTGTATTCTCGCTTTCCGCGGGAATGCCCTCTACAACTACTACCACCACTACGCCGACAAGGCCGCGCTTTTTGACTGGGTGCAAAAGCTGGGGCTCACTGCGCCGGCGCTCGTGGCCGGTGTCCCCGCCACCGGCGGTCTCCTCGAATGGATGGGCTATATCGTCCATGGCACCAGGGATAGCCTGGCAAACTCCAACGTTGCCGACGTCGCCCAGAGCATCATTAACATGATCGGAACCGGCGTCACTATGATAGTCATTCTCCTATCGCCGCCTCTTGCAAAGAAATTCGGAAAGAAGGCCATCGCCGTCGCCGGTTTTGGGCTCTCGATACTCAGTGCCTTGGCGTTCTATCTGCTCAAACCCACAGATGTTGGTGGCATGGTTGCTCTGACCATCATCGGGTCGATCTTCTACGCTCCCACTATTCCGTTGGTTTGGGCCATATTTGCTGACGTGGCGGACTATTCCGAATGGAAGACCGGTCGCCGCTTCACTGGCATCGTTTTCGCGACGATTGGTTTTGCCCTGAAAGCGGGCCTGGCCTTGGGTAATTCCACATTCCTCTGGACCATGGTCCTCTTTTTCGGCTACGACTCCAAACAACCCGATGAGCCCGAAGTTATCAGGGGTTTCCGCATATGCAGTGGTATCGTTGTCGGCATACTCTTTGCCGTCTGTACTGTGCTGTTGCTCTGCTACAAGATCAACAAACGCATGACCATCCAGATGGCCGATGAACTGGCTGAACGCCGGAGAAAATTTGCCGCTCAAACCCCATAGCTGAAGTCTCATGAGGAAAAATCCTATATCGATGTCCCCGGCCTCGACCGGTGTTCCAACGGCGTTAACCAACGTTCACGCCCAAACCACCTTGAAGGACGCCTTCAAAAACGATTTCCTCATTGGCGCGGCACTCAATGAAGCCGAGTTCACCGGCCAGAACATTACCGCCGTTGCACTCATCAAGGCGCAATTCAATTCAATCAGCCCCGAAAATGCTTTGAAATGGGATTCGGTGCATCCAAAGCCGGGCGTGTTTGATTTCACGGCGGCGGACCGCTACGTCAAATTCGGCGAAAGAAACGGCATGTTTGTCGTCGGCCACACGCTGATCTGGCACAACCAGACCCCGAAATGGGTTTTTCAGGACAAAAAGGGAAATCCCGTTGGCCGCCGCACGTTGCTGAAACGAATGCGTGAGCACATTTTTACCGTTGTCCGTCGTTACAAGGGCCGGATCAAGAGCTGGGATGTAGTAAACGAAGCTTTGACCAGAGATGGCACACTACGCCAGTCGCGGTGGATGGAAATCATGGGTGAGGATTACATTGCAAAGGCGTTTGAATTCGCACACGAAGCAGACCCTGAAGCGGAATTGTATTACAACGATTTCACATTGGAGAAAAAAATGAAGCGCAAAGGTGCGATTAAGTTGATCAAAAAGCTCAAGGCCCGGGGTGTTCCCATCACTGCCGTCGGCCTGCAAGGGCACCTCAAAATGAAGTGGCCGACCTTCGCACAGGAGGAGGCTACTATTGTTGATTTCGCCAGGCTCGGCGTGAAAGTGGCGATCACCGAACTGGACGTTGACGTCGTGCCCGCGACTCAGGGAAACAAGACGGCGGACATCAAGGTCAATGCCAAGCGGGTTGCCGGGGCGGACACTTACAGCAACGGGCTGCCGGACGGTGTTCAGCGGGCGCTGGCAAAACGTTACGCCGGTTTTTTTGGGGTGTATCTCAAACACCGCGATGTCATTGAACGCGTGACTTTTTGGGGTGTGACCGACAGGGGTTCGTGGCTGAACACGCGAGGACGTGTAAATCATCCGCTTTTGTTCAACCGCTACGGCAAGCCCAAGCCGGCGTTTACCGCGGTCATTCAGGTCGCGGCAAAATAAAATTTGTTGTGCACCGTCTGCCTTGGGTAACTTTGAAACCATGCACCGGCTGATTCTTTGGGCGTTGGCGATTCTCACCATCTGGCTTTCACCCTGCGTCGCGTTTGGTGACGAGGAAGTTTGTGTCGCCTGCGACAAAAATGTTCGTATCGGCGGCGAGTTCAATCACCGACGGGCGCGGGGAGTGACCACAATTGAAGGAGCGACGTGGCGGGGTGAAGAGGCGTTTCGTGAGGAGATTTACGGGACGAATTTTACGTTGTCCGTGTCCGGTCTTCCGGCAGGCCAATACACCGTTCTACTCGGTTTTGCGGAGGTTGATTTCACCAATACCGGACAACGCGTGTTCGACATTACTTGCGGCAGGCAAATGCTCGCGAGCAATCTCGATATTTTTGCCGCCGCCGGTGGCGCGGGGAAAGTTCTCCTGCTCACCAACCAAGTTGACCACGCGGATGAGGCGTTGAGCGGACCGCTCACGCTCAAGTTCGCCGGTCGCGTTGACGTGGCAAAGTTGAACTCGTTTGAACTTAAGGATAATTCGGGCCAATCCCTCATTTATGTGCGCACTGCGGACATGATCAACGTGGAAGACACGACCGCGCTGAAGCAGCCAGTCGTTGAGGGACCGGAAATCTGGAAGGACACCTGGCAACCGCTGAACGCCCGCGTCCACGACCTTGTGCGCCGGATGTCGCTTGCGGAAAAAGTGCAGCAGATGCGCAACGCCGCTCCGGCGATTCCGCGGCTTGGCGTTCCCGCTTACAATTATTGGAATGAATGTCTTCATGGCGTCGCGCGCGCCGGCGTGGCCACCGTTTTTCCGCAAGCCATCGGCATGGCAGCAACTTGGGATGTGCCTTTGATTCATCAGGAAGCAGATGTCATCGCCACGGAAGCACGGGCCAAACACAATGAATATGTCCGAACCCATGGCGGAGATTGCGCGCAATATTACGGCCTTACATTTTGGACGCCCAATATCAATATCTTCCGGGATCCACGCTGGGGTCGCGGCCAGGAAACTTACGGTGAAGACCCGTTTCTCACCGCGCAATTAGGAGTGGCATTTATTCGCGGTTTGCAGGGTGACAACCTGAAATACGTCAAGGCGATGGCCTGCGCCAAACATTATGCCGTTCACAGCGGCCCGGAACCCGAACGCCATCGTTTCGACGCCGAACCGCCGGAACGGGATTTTTACGAAACGTATCTGCCGCAATTCGAGGCCGCCGTGCGCGAAGGCCGCGTCGGTGCGGTGATGGGCGCTTACAATTCCGTTTATGGCAGACCCGCCTGCGCGAATCCGCTTTTGCTCACGGACATTTTGCGCAAACAATGGGGTTTCAACGGCCATGTGGTTTCGGATTGCGGCGCGATTGACAACATATACAGCGACCACAAGTTCACCGACACCCCAGAGGAAGCCTCGGCGCTCGCAATTAAATCCGGTGACGATCTTTGCTGTGGCACTGATTACGACTTGCTGGTGCGCGCTGTCAAAAAGGGATTGATCTCGGAAAAGGAAATCGACACCGCGCTTGGCCGCGTGATCGAGGCGCGGTTCCGCCTGGGATTATTTGATCCGCCGGCCATGGATCCTTACGCCCGAATTCCGATAACACAAAACAACAGCCTGGAACATGCAGTGCTGGCGCTTCAAGTGGCTCGCGAGTCCATCGTTCTTTTGAAAAACGACGGACTGTTGCCATTGGACCGCGCGAAGATCAGGCGAATTGCCGTCATTGGCGCGAATGCCGACTCCGTTCCCATGCTGCTGGGCAACTACCAAGGGACGCCTTCAGAACCGGTGACCATCCTCGACGGAATCCGGAACGTCGCCGGCACAAACATTCAGGTGATTTACGAATCGGGCTGCCCGCTGGCGGTTCACAAGGACGATTCCTATGCGCCCTATGCCGAAGCGTTCACCAATGCCGTCAATGCCGCGCGTTCGGCGGATGTGGTTATTTACGTTGGCGGCATTAGCGCGCAGCTGGAAGGCGAGGAAATGACCGTGGATTACGACGGTTTCAATGGCGGCGACCGCACGCGCATCGAACTGTCATCCGTGCAAACCGACTTATTGAAAGCCTTGCAAGCGACCGGAAAGCCGGTCGCTTTTGTCAATTGCAGCGGCAGCGCCGTCACCATGCCTTGGGCGGCGGAACACCTGCCCGCGATTTTGCAGGCGTGGTATCCGGGCGAACAAGGCGGGCGCGCTGTGGCGGAAGTCCTGTTCGGCGATGCGAATCCAGCCGGGCGGCTGCCAGTCACGTTCTATCGTTCCACGGACGATCTGCCGCCGTTTGAAGATTATTCAATGAGCAACCGCACTTACCGTTACTTCAACGGTCAACCGCAGTTCGCCTTCGGACGCGGCTTCAGTTACACGAGATTCGATTACAGCAACGCCGCGCTGGCTGCAACAAACGTCACCGTGGACAGCACTTTAAAACTCACATTCCAGATCGCGAACACCGGTTCACGCGACGGCGATGAAGTGGCGCAGGTTTATTTCCGACACATAAAATCCGCATTGCCTCAGGCGAAGCTCGCGCTTTGTTCTTTTGCCCGGGTTCATATTCCAAAAGGGAAAACAGCCCAGGTCGCCATGGAAATTCCGGTGGAACGTTTTCGCTATTGGGACACGCTTAAAAAGCAATACACAGTGGAATCTGGCGGGTATGAACTGATGTTGGGCGCCGCCTCGGACGATATCCGGTTGCGCCTGCCGGTGAGTGTGACCGCCAAATAAAACCGCCTCGCTCATGCCGGTATGGCCGGCCTGCGCGAGGCGTCCTCAACCCTTTCAGCCGAAGCTGCTTTAAATGAATTCGTTGATGAGATTTTCCAGGAATTCCTGCCGGCCGCTCACATTGGGCGTCACTTCACCCTTCTGAAGCATGTAAGCTTCAAGTTCGGCAAGGTTCATTTTGCCGGACTCGATTTTTGCGCCGATGCCGGAATTCCACGAGCCGTAACGCTCCTTCACAAATTCGGCCAGACGACCGTCCTTGCGAATGGCGGCGGCGATTTTCAGGCCGCGCGCGAAGGCGTCCATGCCCCCGATATGCGCATGGAACAAATCTACCGGCTCGAAACTCTCGCGGCGCACCTTGGCGTCGAAATTCAGGCCGCCGGTGGAGAAACCGCCGTACTTTAGAACCGTGAGCATGACCTGTGTGGTCAGATAAAGACTGGTGGGAAATTGATCGGTGTCCCAGCCGATTAGTTCGTCGCCGGTGTTGGCGTCAATCGAGCCGAGCGCGCCCGCCGCTCCGACGACCTCGAGTTCGTGGTGCATGGAGTGGCCGGCGAGTGTGGCGTGGTTGGTCTCTATGTTCAACTTGAGATCGCCGAGCAGATTGTACTCGCGCAGGAAATTCAGACACGCGGCGGCGTCGGAATCGTATTGATGCTTGGTCGGCTCTTTGGGCTTTGGCTCGATGTAGAACTGGCCCTTGAAGCCGATTTTCTTTTTGTAATCCACGGCCATGTGCAGGAATTTGGCGAGGTGATCCAGCTCCCGCTTCATGTCCGTATTCAGTAACGTCGAGTAACCTTCGCGTCCACCCCAGAAAACGTAGCCGGCGCCGCCGAGTTCCTGTGTGATTTCCAGCGCCTTCTTCACCTGTGCGCCGGCAAAGGCAAATACATCGGCATTGCAACTGGTGGATGCGCCGTGGACGAAACGCGGATTGGAAAACAAGTTGGCAGTGCCCCAGAGCAGTTTGATGCCGGTGCGCTGCTGTTCTTCCTTCAAGACCTTTACGACGGCATCGAGATTTTTGTTTGTTTCGGCGAGCATTTTTCCCTCGGGCGCGATGTCGCGATCGTGAAAGGCGTAGAATGGCGCGCCCAGCTTTTCGATGAATTCAAAGGCGACTCGCGCGCGGTTTTGCGCGTTTTCGACTGAATTGCTGCCGTCATCCCACGGGCGGATGGCCGTGCCGACGCCGAACGGATCGGAGAGCGCGTTGCGAAACGTGTGCCAATAAACGACGGAGAAACGCAAATGTTCCTTCATCGTCTTGCCGTCAATGGACTCGTCGGGATTGTAATGCTTGAAAGCCAGTGGGTTTTTGGATTTAGATCCTTCGTATCGGATCTTTGAAATGTTATTAAAAGCGTTTGTCATATCGGGGAAAACTAACGGATTGCACGTACACGGTCAACTTCTAACAGCGAAAAAAACAAAATTTTTGCAGTAATGCGGGTCTTGTTTCCCGGAGTTTATACCTTTAGATGCGACTGAAACACCAGTGTTGGCACGGAGATTTGTTGGAGTCAAAGCGATGAAAATTGCCACGGACCGCAAAATCCCGTTCTTGACAGCCGCGCTGATTGCAGTTTTACTGAACCTTTATGGCAAAATTATTTCTAGGATTGGATTCAAGCACGCAAAGTTTGAGCGCGGTAGTCATTGATTACGACCAGCGCAAGGTGGTGTATGACAAATCGCTGAACTTCGACCGCGCGCTGCCGCATTATAAAACTCAAAATGGTGTGCTGCCCAATCCCAACCCGCTTGTTAAACACAGTTCGCCGTTGATGTGGGCCGAGGCGCTCGACTTGATTTTCGCCGAAATGAAGAAGGACGGTGTGGCACTGGGCGAAATGTTGGCCGTCAGCGGCAGCGGACAGCAACATGGATCAGTCTATTTAAACAACCACGCCGCCGCCGCGTTGGCAAATCTGAACCCGCAAAAAACTTTGGTCGAAAACCTGCGCGGCGTCTTTTCGCGTCCGACTTCCCCGATTTGGATGGATTCCTCGACCGCCGCGGAATGCGCGGAGATCCGGGAAAAACTTGGCGGTGTCAAAGCCACGGCACAAAAGACCGGTTCAGACGCTTTCGAACGGTTTACCGGCCCGCAAATCCGCAGGTTTTACAAAACGGAACCGGGAGCCTACGCGCAGACGACGGGCATCGCGCTGGTCAGTTCGTTTATGGCCTCGTTGTTGGTGGGCAAAATCGCGCCGATAGATCACGGTGACGGCGCGGGCATGAACCTGATGGACATTCAGAGAAAAACCTGGCATGCGGACGCACTGAAAGCCACCGCGCCCGATTTGAAGGAGAAACTGCCGCCGCTCGCCGAATCGTGGAAAGTCATCGGGGCAGTCAGCCCTTACTTCGTAAAAAAATTCGGCCTGAATCCCAACGCGCAAACTCTTGTCTGGTCGGGTGACAATCCGTGCAGCGTCGTCGGCCTTGGCCTGATTCGCGAAGGCATGGTAGCCATCAGCCTTGGCACGAGTGACACTTACTTTGGCTCGATGAAAAAATGCCGCACCGACGAGCATGGCGAAGGTCACGTGTTTGGTTCGCCGGCAGGCGGTTACATGACATTGATCTGTTTTAAAAATGGCTCGCTCGCCCGCGAAAAAGTCCGCAGCCTTTATGGCATTGAAGATTGGAAAAAGTTCGGTGAGTTGATGGCCACCAAACCGCCGGGCAACAATGGCGGCATTTTGTTGCCATGGTTTGAGGCGGAAATTGTCCCGCGCGTCAACAAGCCCGGCATTCACCGCTTCGACCTCGACGAAAAAGACGCCGCTGCGAATTGCCGTGCCATCATCGAAGCGCAAATGATGTCCATGCGGCTGCATTCGCAATGGATGAAGGTTGCGCCCGACTGTATTTATGCCACCGGCGGCGCGTCGAACGATTTGGCGCTGTTACGTGTCATGGCCGACGTGATGAATTGTCACGTCTTGCGGATTGAAGTTTCCAAGAGTGCCGCGCTGGGAGCCGCTTTGCGCGCCGCCCACGGCTGGCTGGTTCACAGCGGAGAAAAACCGAAGTGGGAGGAAATTGTTGCCGGTTTCACCGAGCCGGTTCCTGGCAGTGAAATCCGCCCAAATCCGGACGCCGCGCGCGTTTATGACAAACTTGTCGAAAAATATGCGGCATGCGAACGCAAGGCGTTGCAGCTGAATGCTTGATCTTGGCGGTTTTCAAATTGCCTTGCCAGGCATATTGACATGGGCAGAATGAATCGCCGATAGAGCGACTGGAAAATCGGCCGGAACTTGGCGACAGGTTCTTTGAGACATTTTATCAGGATATCCAAGTCTCACAGCCACCCTGTCTTTGGCGTATGCTCCCGTAGCTCAAATGGATAGAGCAGCGGTTTCCTAAACCGCGGATCCCAGTTCAATTCCGGGCGGGGGTACCATTTAACTTGTTGCGCCGCAACATCATGGGAATGAATAATTTTGTCACCAATGCGTCTAAAATGCGTCTATACTGACAATAGCCTTTTTTATGAAAACCGAATTCTTTCAAAAGCACATTCACATTCTTGGGACGGCGATTGCGATTCTATGTTTGATGGGTAACCAATCACTGCGAAATTCCAACGCGCAGGAACAATCCGCCCCGCCGTCGCCGAGCACGGATCTCATCTCCACCGCGCCCGACAATTCAACGATGCCCAGCGCGTTGCCACCGAACATTCCGCCCAGCAGCCCGCTCGCTCAAGTCATCCGGCTCGTACAAGCCGGTGTGGAGCAAAGTGTGATTCTGACCTACATCAGCAATTCCAGCAGCATGTTCAATCTCGACTCGGACAAAATCATTTATTTGAAGGACATCGGCCTGCCGAACGAAATCGTCACCACGATGATACAGCGCGACCAGCAGTTGCAGCAGCAAATGGGCGTGTCGGCGTATCAACCACCGGCTCAACCTGCTCCCGCACCCGCCACAACCGATCAACCGGAAACCGCGCCGCCGCAACCGGCGGAGGTCACGGTGAATTATTTTTATGACACGCTTGCGCCTTATGGCGGTTGGGTGGACGTGGATGGTTATGGCCGGTGCTGGCGGCCGAGCGTGGCGGTCTACAACTCCGGCTGGCAGCCGTATTGCGATCATGGACACTGGGTTTATACCGACTGCGGCTGGTATTGGATTTCGGATTATTCCTGGGGCTGGGCGACGTTTCACTATGGCCGCTGGTTTAATCATTCGCGCTGGGGCTGGTGCTGGGTGCCGGACACCGTTTGGGGCCCGTCGTGGGTGACATGGCGGTATTCTGACGATTACTGCGGCTGGGCGCCGCTGCCGCCATTTGCGGTGTATCGGGAAGGCGTCGGTTTCTTTTACCAGGGCCGCAACGTCAGTATTGGATTCGACTTTGGTTTGAACGTGAATTGTTTCACGTTTGTGCCGACACGGTATTTTTGCGACCCGCATCCACGCCGTCATAGGATGGCGCCGACCCAGGTAACGCAGATTTACAATCACACCACGGTGATCAACAACTTCAACGTTCGCGATCATAACTTCGTCAACGGCGGAATTGCGCCGGAACATATCACCGCCGTCACCAGGACGCCCATTCATCCCATCTCAGTCCGGGACACAACCTCGTCGTCCGGACGCGGTCCGCGCGGCGATCAACTCAGTCACGATGGTCTCACGCTTGTCGTGAATCGCCCGCACTTTGTGGACAATCCGGCCCCCGGCGGAAACAAGAACAACCATCCGTCGCAATTCGGGTCTCCGGTACAAAATCATTCCCCGCAGCCGAACAACAATCAGTCTGCGCCTCCAACACGACCAGTTGGACAACCGCAGGCTCCCAATGGCACCACATACAGTCCGCAAAACCGCAACGAGTCTTCCGTTCCAAACCAAACTCAACGGCCATCGGCGCCGGCCAATTATTCGACGCCGAATGACGAAAAGCGGATTTTCTCTCCGAAGAGACAGCAGCAATCGCCACAATCGGCAACGCTGCGCGGTAATACGCATAATTTCGAGGCGCCTGTGGTCACACCAACTCCCGGTCAGGGGCAACACAATGCACCTGAGGCCAGCCACTACAACGCGCCAGCTGCTGCGCCCGTCGAACGCCCGCAACGCAGCCAGCCTGACAACAAGTCGTCATCCGCGCCATCGTCGCAGAAATCCGACAGGCAGGATCAAGATCAAACCGGTCCCGGCAACGGTCCGAGGCACTGACCTTCCCTTTGCCTGATGCGTCAAACGCCGTGGCGCGCAAGTTGTGCCCGGCGTTTTTGCTTTTGCAACTTCTCCGGCGCTGGCAAAATGCGCCCATGGGCATCACGCGGCGGCAATTTGAACAAATAAAGGAACGCATCGGCGGCGCATCGCCGCGCACCGTGGCGCCTGTGTTCGAGTCAAGCCTGCGCCCCACGGCAAATACTCATTGCGTGATTCTCGGCATTGATCCGTCATTGCGCGGCACCGGCTACGGCGTCATTCGCCTCGGCAAACCGCATCCGCTCGCGCTGGCGCACGGCACGATTGCATGCCCGCCCGGTTGGGAACATTCCCGCTGCCTCGTCAAAATTTCACAGACCATCCGCAACGTTTTGCGCGAATACCAGCCGACTGTCTGCGTTGTCGAAGGGCTTTTTTACGCGCAAAATCTGCAGACCGCCATCGTTATGGGCGAAGCGCGCGGCGCGGCGCTTGCGGTCATTGCCGAAGCTGGCCTCGAAATTTTTGAAATCGCTTCGCGCAAGGTGAAACAGGCCGTCGTTGGCTACGGCGCGGCGCAAAAGTTCGCCGTCGCAAAAATGGTTCAGCGCCTGTTGAACTTGCCGAAACCGCCCGCGCCGGACGCGGCGGACGCGCTGGCGCTGGCGCTCGCGCACGCGCAGGAAAATTCGCGCTATAATTTGACACCGCTAAAAAAAATTTAGGCCACAAATGATTACTTTTCTCCAAGGCAAACTGGTTGAAGCGCTGCCCACGCAAGTCATCGTGGACGTGAATGGCGTCGGCTACAAAGTTCTCATCCCGCTGTCGTCGTTCGACAAGCTGCCGCAGCCGGGCGGCACGGTTAAATTGCTCACGCAACTTGTCATCCGCGAGGACGCGCACACGCTTTACGGTTTCATGACGGCGGCGGAACGTGATTTGTTCCGCCTGCTCGTCGACACCGTTTCCGGCATCGGCCCGAAAATCGCGCTGAACATTTTGAGCGGCATCAGCGTGACGGTGTTTCGCGGCGCGGTGGCCGGCGGCGACGTGAAAGCGCTTTCGCAAATTTCCGGTGTCGGCAAGAAAACCGCCGAGCGCATTATCGTCGAATTGCGCGACAAAATCGGCGCGGCGGGCGCGTGGGAAGCCGCGAGCGCACAACGCGCGTTGTCGCCGGACGACCAGAAAATCAACGACGCCGTGCTGGCGCTCATGGCGCTCGGTTTCAAACAAATTGACGCGCACGACGCCGTTCGCGCCGCGCAGACCATGCTTGGTGTAAAGGCGACGGTCGAAGACTTGGTGCGCGCGTGTTTGAAAAAGGGAGCGTGATGCAGAACGCTGGCTCACAATCCGGCTTGCCGCGTCGTAGCACAGCGAAGACGGGCGTGATTGTACCGCATTCACCGAAATGGCATCAGCGTCTGGCGGCGTGGATTCTCTGGGCGACTTTGCAATTAATCTCGGCGACGCTGCGTTACCGCATCTGCGATCCGCATGATTTCATGATGCGCAAGGACATTGGCCAGGTGATTTATTGCATTTGGCACAATCGTCTGGCGCTTTCGATGAAATTGTATTTTGCGTTCGGCTGCAAACATCACCAGGCTGCCGGTCTCGCGGGGCTCGTCAGCGCGAGCCGTGACGGCGCATTTCTTGCGTCGGTTTTCGAGCGCTTCGGCGTCCAGCCCGTGCGCGGTTCGAGCAGTCGGCGCGGCCCGCAGGCTTTGCTAGAACTGACCACTTGGGCGGAACGTGGCTACGACCTCGCCATTACGCCCGATGGGCCGCGTGGGCCGCGTTATGTCGTGCAGGATGGAGCGATGTCATTGGCGCAAGTCACCGGCCTGCCGATCGTCCCGGCGTCGTATCATCTACAGTGGAAAATCCAGCTGAAAAGCTGGGACCGCTTTCAAGTGCCGCTGCCGTTTTCACTCTGCGAAGTCAGCGCCGGACGTGTGATACGCGTGCCACGCGAAGCGACCGCCGCCGAGCGCGAATTGCTGCGGCAACAGCTTGAAACCGAAATGCGCTCGATTTCCCGCGATTGAACTGTTCGGAGGGACGAACTTTGCGAGTCCCTGATTTTTCGGGAAGCGCCGGGAGTTTGAGACTCGTGTAACTCGTGGTTCCGAAATTGGGTTTAGCAGCGCATCCTTGACACTCAACTCTCAACCCTCAACTCTCAACTCCGCATGATTGCCCGTGTCAGTCTTGAAATCGCGCTCCGCAAGGAATTCGATTATTTGATTCCGCCCGGACTGGCCGGACAAATTGAAGTCGGCAGCCGCGTGCAGGTGCCATTCGGCCCGCGAAAAATTTTCGGCTGTGTGACCGCGCTCGCCGAAGAATCCGCACATGCAAAACTCAAACCGATTCTCAAAGTCATCGGTGTGCAAACGCTCGTCACGCCGAAAGTTCTGAAACTCGCGCGTTGGATTGCGGATTATTACTGCTGCGCGCCGGAAATCGCATTGAAATCCGTTTTGCCGGAAGCCGTGCGCAAGGAAAAATCCGGCTGGCGCGAACGGCTTTTTGTCCGCGCGTTGCCGGTCAGTGGCGAATTTCCCAAATTGCCAAAACGCCAGCAGGAAGTTTGGAACATCATCGAGGAACGACGCGAGTTGCCGTTGCAGGAATTGGTCGAGCTCGCCGAAACGACCGCCGCCACCGTCCGCAAACTTGAAGATCGCGGCCTCGTCGAAATCGCCCCGCAAATTTCTGAACGCGATCCGTATGGCCGTGAGCATATTCTGCCGTCGCAGCCGCTGGCATTGAATCCGGCGCAGGAAAGTGCATTGAAGAAGATCATGGAGGCGATGGATGGCTGTGGTAGCACCCGCGTCCCGCGGGTGGAGGCGGGCGTCACGCCAGCCTCTCGTCCGACGACCAAACCCGGTCCGATTTCAGAAACCACAGCCCGCAAACGCAGCCTGCCACATTTTGAAATTCCAGGTTTCACCTATCACGTCACCTGGCGAACACAGGGCAAACTCGTTCTGTCGCCCGAAGCACGTGCCCGCACACTGGATGCCTGCCATCACTGGCACGGTAAAAAAGTGAAATGCTGCGCCGCGTGTGTCATGCCCGACCATGTTCATTTACTGATTCAACCGTTGCCGACTCAAGAAGCCGGGGGAAAAGGCGTTTATTCGCTTCCGGAAATCTTGCACAGCATTAAATCATATTCCGCTCATGAGGTGAATAAAGTGATGAAACACTCCGGGCCGGTTTGGACGGATGAATCGTTTGACCGCCTGATTCGATCCGAAGCGGATTTGCACAAAATCTGGGACTATATTTGGAACAACCCGCGAACGATTGGGCTGGTCGGACCGATGGAGGATTATCCTTACATCTGGACGCCCGGCGCATCAGACACCGTCGAAAATGTTCGGCGGGACGCCGAACATGACCCGCGAGACGCGGGTGCTACACAACCGGGATCGGACGCCGCAAAGTCATTCCAAGTTTTCTTGCTTCATGGCGTTACCGGTTCCGGCAAGACCGAGGTCTATCTCCAGGCCCTGGCCCACGCGCTCGAACAAGGCAATGGCGCGATTGTGCTCGTGCCGGAAATTTCCCTCACGCCGCAGACTGTCGAGCGGTTCAAAGCGCGCTTCAGTTCCGGCAAACTTCAGACGCTTGTCGCCGTGCTCCACAGCCATTTGTCCGCCGGCGAGCGCCACGACGAATGGCACAAAATCCGCCAGGGCCGCGCCCGCATCGTCATCGGCGCGCGTTCGGCGATCTTCGCGCCGGTCGAACCGCTCGGCCTCATCATCGTGGACGAGGAACACGAACACTCTTACAAGCAGGAGGAAGCGCCGCGTTACCACGCGCGCGACGTCGCCATCATGCGCGGCCAGATGGAAAACGCCGTCGTCGTGCTCGGTTCGGCCACACCGTCGCTCGAAAGCTATTACAATTGCAAAAAGGGCAAATACACGTTGCTCGAATTACCCGAGCGCGTGGACAATCAAAAAATGCCGCATGTCCGTGTCGTGGACATGCGCCAGGCCGCGCGCGGCGAAAAAGGCATCCCGATTTTTTCACCGCAACTCAAGGAAGCCATCACACAACGGCTTGAAAAGCACGAGCAGACGATTTTGTTTCTGAACCGGCGCGGTTATTCGACCTCGCTCCAATGCACCAAATGCGGCTACGTCGCGCAGTGTCCGAATTGCAGCCTCGCGCTCACGTTTCATCGGCAGGAACAAAAACTTTGCTGCCACATTTGCGGCCACGTGGAGCGCGTGCCATCGGTGTGCCCGAACGAGAAATGCAAAAACCCCGCAATTCGTTTTGCCGGCACAGGCACGCAGAGGGTCGAGGAAACGCTCGCCAAACTTTTTCCACATGCGCGCGTCAAACGCATGGATTCCGACACCATGAAACGCAAGGACGATTACCGGAAAGTCCTCGGCGATTTTCGTGTGGGCAAGACCGACATTCTTGTCGGCACACAGATGATAGCGAAGGGCCTGCATTTCCCGAACGTCACGCTCGTGGGCATCATTTACGCCGACCTCGCGCTGCATCAGCCGGATTTTCGCGCCGGCGAGCGCACCTTCCAACTCCTCACGCAAGTTGCTGGTCGCGCCGGGCGCGGCGACGTCGAGGGCGAAGTGTTCGTGCAGGCGTTCGCGCCGTTTCATCCGGCGATTCAATACGCGCGCCGTCACGATTTCGCCGGCTTTTACGAACAGGAAATCGAATTCCGCGAACAATTAAAATATCCGCCCGTCAGCCGCGTCGCGCTGCTCACGCTCAAAAGCCGCAACGAAGACAAGGTGAAATTCAGCGCCGAACATTTGAGAAAAGTCCTTGAGTCCACAGTCCAGTCGCCTTCGCTTAAAAGCTATGGCGGGCCGAGCAGCCCACAGTCCGCAGTTGGTTCGGGCAACGCAAAACCCGACTGTGGACTGAAGACTGTGGACTTCCGCGACTTAATTATTGCCGGGCCGGCGCCTGCGCCGTTACTGCGCGCGGAAACTTTTTATCGTTACCAAATCATGCTGCGGACGCGCGCGATGAGCAAATTGAGTCAGACACTGGCGAAAATCATCGAGACACTCGCCTTGCCGGGTGACGTGACGCTGTCCGTGGACATTGATCCGGTGAGTTTGGGGTAGCACAGGCCTCCGGCCTGTTGTTTCGGGCGTCACGCCCGAAACCGTTGTGGGGATGGATGACCGTTTTACACTTGCCCAATTGCCCGCAACCTCCGTCGCACAACGGAATTTGGCGGGACGCCAAATTCAACCCGCGAGACGCGGGTGCTACCGTAAAATTATCGCGGCGCTCGCATTACCAGAAAACGTAACACTCACGGTGGATATTGATCCAGTGGATTTGGGGTAGCACAGGCCTCTGGCCTGTGGCAGATCAGGTATCAACTTCATCTTGTCTCAATCTCAAATGGTGAACGAGCCAATAAATGCCCGCAGAAATAACTCCTCCCAATATCGTTGCTAAAACCCAGAATAATGGATGAACCAAATAAATGCGCTTTCCATTCTGTTGCAACTTCCGCGTATCGGCATAAACCCCGCAAGCGAATGCAATATGAATTACAGCAACTGTGATGTTTACAAGAGCAACAACCCAAAGTGATGTATGAAACTGATTCTCAGTTTGAGAAATGAAGTCCATAAGATATTAAATTCTGAACTTTGCTATTTAATTTTGTCCAGAACTATTTCGATTCAGTTTTTAACCCCCGCTGCCACAAATCGAAATAATACAGCGCAACGATGACGAGTGGGTGGCTGATTTTTTCGTCGGCGATGAGTTTCGGCACTTCCGCGACCGGCACAAGCTGCGTCACCAAATCCTCGCTGTGGTCAAATTCAACGGCGTGTTTGAGCTGGCAATTATCAATCAGCACGGTGAAACAGATGTTGGTCAAGATGGCAGGGTTGGCGTGAACGCGACCAAGCAAGCGCGCGTTTTCGCCTTCGTAGCCGGTTTCCTCACGCAACTCGCGCACGGCGGTTGCCACCGGGTTGGTCTCGCCCGCGTCCATCATGCCGCCGGGGATTTCAAGTTCGACGGTGTCCGAGCCATGGCGATATTGCTCAATCATCACGAGCTGCCGGTCGGGCGTGACGGCAATGACGTTGACCCAGTTGGCGCTATCGAGAACGAAGAAATCATGTTCCTTGCCGGTACGCGGCGAAATTTTCACGTCCGACCGCAACTTGAAAATGCGGAAATCGCCAATCAGCTTTGAGCGAACTTTTTTCCAAGGCTTGAGCATAGTCGAGAGATGAGGGTTGAGGGTTGAATGCAAAAAGTCAAGGTAGGGTCGCCTCGCCGAGGCGACCAACAGAAAAGAATTTACGGACGGCCCGGCGAGCCGTCCCTACCTCACTTCACCGTGTCGCGCGGGACAATTTTAATGCTGATGATGTCAACGCGTTTTTGCGGTTTGCTCATTTCGCCGGAGGCGTTGGGGGTAATGGGTGTGTCGGCAATCCGTCTCAGCGTGCCATCGCCTTTAATCAACTTGCCAAACGCGGTGTATTTGCCATTGAGATATTGCATGCTCGGACTATCAGCGGGGGCATCGCAAATGAAAAACTGGCTGCCGGCGGAATCCGGGTCCGAACCGCGCGCCATGGAGATGACGCCGAATTCATGCGGACGGTTGTTGAATTCGGCTTTGATGGTGTAGCCCGGCCCGCCTGTGCCCCATTCAGATTCCCTGCCTGGTTTTTTGGTAAGCGGGTCGCCACCCTGAATCATGAAGCCTTTGATAATGCGATGGAAACATGTGCCGTCGTAAAATTTTTCAAGAGCGAGTTTCTTGAAATTAGCGACGGTGTTCGGCGCAATATCCGGCCAGAATTCGATAACCATTTCGCCATCGGTGGTATTGATAACCGCAACTTCATGGGTGCTTACAGCTTTACTCATGGGTGTGTCTTTATTGGGGGGTGTTATTGTTTAGGCGGCTAATGCCGTCTCGCAACTCCGGAGCCAGTGGTACAAATCCGTCTCCACACTTTCACGGCGGAAAATGTTTCACAAACGCGGCCAAAAGTCACGCACAAAATTCAATCTTTCTTCATCGAACGCGTGATAAAGCTGCCACGGCCGGTATTGCGTGAACGGCGCAGCATGAAAACTGTCAATGCACCCGCTGCGGCCAGGAACATTACGGCAATAGTCAACGCGCCGTTGCCGCTCAACTTGGGGTTTTTCGTAGGCGTTGCCGGCGCGTTCGTTTGTGTTTCTGCGATTTTGAGCGGAGCGGTATTTGTCAGGGCAGCATTCGTTAGATTTAATGATTCAGCGGGAGGCGGCGGATTCGTTGGCGGCGGATTGGTCAATGGTGGATTTGTCAGCACCGGTCTTGACTTGGTCGGAGGAAGCAGGTTGGTGCCAACGTTTGTGCCAACAATGACGAGCGGCGGAGCTTCGACGACTGGTGGCGGCGGTGGCGGCGACGGGTTGGTTTTAACCGTTGGTGGCGGCGCGGGTGGTTGAGGTAAGGGTGGAAATTCAGGAAAATTCACTCCTGTTGCCGAGGAATTCATCGTGTAACCGATGTATTGGCCAAACTGCGTTCGCAGGACGATGATGAACGTCTGTTTCATTTCCCCAAACGCGCGCTGGTTTTGCGTGAAACTTGCATTGATTGCGTCGTCGAACGGTGTCCCTTGAATTTTCCCGTTGCCATCGCAGAAAATCAGCACGGTCAGACGGTCGGAATCCCGCACGAGTCTGTCGAGAAACGGCATAATCGCATCGAAACGGGTGCTTTTCGAGTAATGCTCCTGCTTGACAAACGTGGTGATGTTGGACGCGATGGTTGCAGCGTTTTCCGGCAACCAGCGCTGCAACGGAAATTGCCCCGCACGCAATTTGCGGTCAAACGTCCAGACCCCAATGCTGTCATCCGGCTGCAATTGCCCGTTCATCATCGAAAAAGAGAGCCGGTTCACCGCTGCTTGCGTTGCCGACAGACGCTTTTTCATCGCCGATGACGTGTCGAAAACAAGCAGGTAGCGGCTTTCAACGGTGCGCGCCGGTGTTTGGGCTTGCGTTGCTGTAACCCAAACAATTCCAGCCAGCAGCGCAACGATGATTCTCATGCGCCGGGCAAGCCGATTCGAATGTCTTTGTCTGTTCATTGTTTTTTGTGTTTTTGTGAACGATTAAAACAATTCAGCTCCGTGCGATTGCGGCTTCGCAATTCGTCCTGCAACTCCGTCAGCGCATTTTCAATCATGCGGATAAAATTTACGCAGCTTGCCACGGCGGCGCCCATGCCCGTCACCGTGTCGCGCTCGGCGTTGTCGTCCGTGACCACGAGGACTTCTCCATAATTTTGAAACCGATGCGCCGCGCGTTCAATCATTTGGTCGGCGGTTTGTCCCGCGCGCGAAAATAAAACTTCAATCGCGCCGGTCGGTTCATTTTCCGGGACACCGGCAGGCGCGCCTGCACCGTCGAAAAAGACCGTGATTGGCTCGCCCGTCGCGTCGTGATAGCGCGTCAGGACATGAACCAATTCATCGCGCGCGCGGGCGGAATGTCGCGGTTGGTCCGGAGCGAGTTCCGGCCAGTTGTGCAACAGGCTGTAGCCATCCACCAAGATACGCGCCAACGCCATGCGGCATCGTAGTCGCTTGGCATGGGGAATTTCAAGCGCGGCGAAATCGCATTGTCTTTTGAGCGGCGCGCGATTAAATAAGCAGTTGCAATTTGTCATGGCCCCGGCCAAATCCATTTTTCAAATCTCGAACCGTCGCATCGCCTTTATCGCGCTGGTCGTCTTCGTACTCGACCAATTCACCAAATGGCTGGTGCTGCGCGCCCTCGGACCGGGTGACGAGAAAATCATCATTAACGGTTTTTTCAAGTTCGTTCACTGGAGTAACACCGGCGCAGCGTGGAACATTTTCAGCGGCAACAACAGCACCCTCATCGTCGTCATGCTCCTCGCCTTCGTCGCGTTGTTCCTCACGCGGCATCACTTCGATTCGCACACGTTGCCCGGCCAGATCGCCTTCGGCCTGATTTTTGGCGGCATCGCCGGTAATCTGACCGATCGCCTGCTGCCGAGCCGCCACGCGGTCGTGGATTTTCTTTATTTTTATCTGCAACAACGCGGCGGCAGTGAAATCGGTTTTCCCGCCTTCAATGTTGCCGATAGTGCCATCTGCACCGGTATAGGGCTGATTTTTCTCATCACCTGGAAAACTGAACACGCGCCAAAACCCGCGTCCAGTTAATGCGTCATGGCCGCACGCACGGAAATTTTCATTGTCGAAAAATCGCTTCCGGACGGGCGGCTTGACGCGTTTTTGTGCCGGCAATTTCCCTCTGCCTCACGGGTTGCGCTGAAACGGTTGATTGAACAGGGCCACATTCGCGTCAACGGCCGGACAGTCAAGCCCACACACACGCCGCGCGCTGGCGAACAAATTGAAATTCACTGGCCGGAGGCAAAACCCGCCGAGGCGCAGCCGGAAAAAATTCCACTCGACATTCTGTTCGAGGACAAATCATTGCTCGTGCTGAACAAGCCTGCCGGGCTTGTCGTGCATCCCGCCGCCGGACACGAGGAACACACGCTCGTCAATGCGCTGCTGCATCATTGCAAAGGTTCGTTGAGCGGCATCGGCGGCGTGGCGCGCCCCGGCATCGTCCACCGGCTCGACAAGGAGACCAGTGGTTGCCTCGTCATTGCCAAAAACGATGAGACGCACCTGGTGCTCTCCGCGCAATTTGCCGGACGGAGCGTCGTAAAAATTTACAACGCAATTGTGTGCGGCGAACTCGCGTGCGAATCCGGCGAAATCCACGCCGCGATTGCGCGACATCCATCGCATCGCAAACGCATGGCTGTGCGCGAAGACGATTCCGGTCGCGCGGCACACACGAGCTATCGTGTGCTCGAACGACTGAATTCCGCCACGTTCGTGGAGGCGCAATTGCACACGGGCCGCACGCACCAAATCCGTGTGCATTTCCAGTTCCTCGGCCATCCGCTCGTGGGCGACGAAACTTATGGCGCACGGCAAAATGCACGGCTCAAGGAATTGACGAATTACACTGCGCCGCGTGTGATGCTGCACGCGCGCGAGCTGTCATTTGTTCATCCGCGCACGGAAAAGCAAATGAGTTTTGAAGCGCCATTGCCGGAGGATTTCCGCGCCGCTTTGCGTTTTTTGAGGTTCAAATAGTTTGGTAGGGCTGGCTCTCCGAGCCAGCCGCGCGGCGCGTTCGGAGAACGCGCCCTACCTTATTTATTCAGATGCGCTGAAAATTCAAGTCAAAACTGAAGGGGCAATGGGTGTTGGCCATGGCCAATGAAGTTAATTGCGAATGGCTGCTGGCAAGACATACCGCTGAAGCATATCGAGTGGTTGTCCCAACAATTCATTATCATTCCAGCCGGTGAATACAGCGACCATTTGCAGAGTCGGGAAAATAATAATGAACTGTCCGCCTCTGCCTCGTGCGCTATATGACTCAACCGTTTGACCGCGCACATGAAACGAACCGAGCCACCATTGATAACCATATCCATCGGCTAAAAACCACGTCGGAAGTTGACTCGCGCCAATTTGTTGTTTCGTAGATTCCACGACCCACTTTTCGCTCACGATTTGTTTTCCCTGCCAGCGCCCGCCGTTCAAAAAGAGACAGCCAATTTTCGCCATGTCGCGCGGTCGCAACGAGAGGCCTCCCAATGTGTTGACGACGCCATTGGGAGCTTTTCCCCAAGAGTAGTTTGTGATGCCAAGCGGCGAAAAAAGATAACGCCCGGCAAATTTATCCGCCCTCAATCCAGAGGCTTTATAAATGATTTCACCCAGCATGAGAGAAACACCACTGTTATAGACAAATTTCGTGCCAGGCGTCGTGGCGATTGGTCTTTCGAGAACATATCGGAAAAAATCTGCTCTGCTGGCCATCACAGCGGCGTCATTGCGGAAATCGGTGTAGGGATATGTCCACTCGTCCCACGACAAGCCTGCCGTCATGGAGAGCAAGTCTTTCAGGCGAATCGCGTCCTTTTCCTTGTTCGTGAAGATGTCGGAATATTCCGGGAAGAAGGTGGAAATCTTTTCATCAACGCCACGAATCAAATGCTGATCAATCGCAATCCCGATCGAAATGGAATTCACACTTTTCGTCGCTGAAAGCATCTCATGGAGCGTATCTCGCGTGAACATCCGGTACTGTCCGACGCTATCTCGACCCGGGAAATACTCTTCGACGACGAGTTTGCCGTTTTTGGCAAGAAGCACGCTGTGAATGTTTTTGTAACTATTGTCGCCGATTCGATCAAACAATTCTTTAATCAAGTCGGCATCGAGATTCACGCTGTTCAAAGAAGCGGTTTCCCAACCGTCATTTGTTTTTTCAGGAACGGTGTATTGGTAATTCTTGGTATTATTGGTAACGACTTGGCTTTCCGCATAACTGGAATAGACGATGAGGATTATCGCCAATGCAAAAAACGGTTTCATTGTTCGGACGCTAAACTTACATTTTTGCTGCGTCCAGTTTGATTTTTCATTTCGCCTAGTGCGTTGCTGGAATTCAGGCTTCAGCCCGTTTACCGACAAGCTGAAGCTTGAACTCCAACGAGGCTCTTGAAAATTTATTCGCTTACCGCGAGTAATTTTCGCATACTGGACGGGAATGAAATCCATGACGGGCTATGGTCGCGGCGAATGCGCGCAGGACGGTTTCAAAATCACCGTCGAGCTGGGCGCGGTGAACCGCCGCCAGTCGGAAATTTCCGTGAATCTGCCGCGCGAGCTGGAAATGCTCGAAACGCAAATCCGCGATGCGATCAACAGCCGGGTCGCGCGCGGGCGCGTGACGGCGCGGATTTCCATTCACGCCGCTGAAGGCAGGTTGTCTGCGCGCATGCACATCAATTTGCCGCTCGCCAGGGCTTACGCGACCGAACTCAACCGCCTGGCAAAACAATTGAAACTGTCCGGCGAAGTGACGCTGGATCAAATCGTCCGCGCACCGGGAGTTTTTCAGACGGACGAGGAATTGGCCGAGGCCGAAATCGTCTGGCCGGTTGTAAAAAAGGCTTTGAAACAGGCGTTGACCGCATTGGTGAAAATGCGGGAACGCGAGGGCGATCATCTGGCGCAGGATTTGGCCACGCGCGTTGGCGTCATGCGAAAATGTGTCGGACAAATCCAGAAACACGCACCGCAAACGATGGAAAATTATCGCCACCAACTTGTCGGGCGCATCAAAAGCGCCGGGTTGGAATCCATCGCGCCGGATGACGAGCGGCTCTTGAGGGAAGTTGTTTTGTTCGCCGACCGTTCGGATATTTCGGAGGAATTGACGCGGCTGCAAAGTCATTTTCAGCAGTTCGAAGATTGCCGGAAATCGAGGGAGCCGGTCGGGCGCACTCTGGACTTTCTGGCACAGGAGATGAACCGTGAAGTCAACACCATCGGCTCAAAGGCAAATGACGCGCTCATCTCGCGTGAGGTGGTGACGCTGAAAGCGGAATTGGAAAAATTTCGCGAGCAGGCGCAAAACGTGGAATGAAAAGCCGGAAGCCAACAGTCAGAAGTCAGAAAACGGAAGTCCACCCTCCGGCCTCCGGCCTCCGACCGCTGCTCATCGTTATCTCCGCCCCGTCCGGCGGCGGCAAAACGACGCTGTGCCAGCAATTGCTCGCTGCGCGTCCGGACATGACGCGCGCGGTTACCTGCACGACACGCCCCCCGCGTCCGGGTGAAAAGGACGGCGTGGATTACCATTTTTTGGATGCAGCGGAATTTCAGAGGCGTGTTCAAGCCGGGGATTTTTTGGAACACGCGATGGTCTTTGGCCGGAGCTACGGCACGTTGAAGTCGGAGGTGCTCGGCCGTTTGCGCGCGGGCCGGGACGTTTTGCTGAATGTGGACGTGCAGGGCGCTGCGACCATTCGTAAACGGGCGCAAACGGAGCCGGAATTGAGACGCGCGTTGGTGACGGTGTTTTTGGCGCCGGCGTCGGTCACTATGCTTGCAGAACGCTTGAAGAAGCGCGGTGCCGATACGCCTGGAGAAATTCAAAAACGGCTTGGCGTCGCGCGGAAGGAAATCGCGCAGTGGCAAAATTTTGATTATCTTTTGATCAGCTCGACAATTCAGGGAGATTTGGGGCGAATGCTGGCAATTGTCGAAGTGGAGAAATTGCGCACAGCCCGAACGGCGGCACCCGGGTTTTGAAATTGGAAATTTTAAATTAAAATTCAGAATATGAGTATTCCACGAAACATTATTTTGGGCGTGACAGGTTCAATTGCCGCGCACAAGGCGGCGGACGTGGCGAGCCTGTTGACGAAGCAGAAATGTAATGTGCACGTGGTGATGACCGCCGATGCACAACGGTTCATCACGCCACTGCCGTTCAAAGTGCTCACGCGCAATCCGGTCGTGACCGGCCTTTACGATGAGGAGGAAGGCTGGAAGCCAACGCATATCCAGCTCGCGGACGAGGCAAACCTTTTATTGATTGTGCCCGCGACGGCGAACATCATTGCAAAAATGGCGCACGGCATTGCGGACAACGCGTTGAGTTGCATCGCACTGGCGTTGAGTCCAAAGGCGAAAATTTTAATCGCGCCGGCGATGAACGGCAAAATGTGGCTGCACCCGGCCACACAGGAAAATGTAGCGACACTCAAAGCGCGCGGCGCGGAATTCATCGGGCCGGGCAAAGGGACGCTCTCATGTGGTTATGAAGGCATTGGCCGTTTGTGGCCGGTGGAGGCGATTGCCGAACGCGCGTTGAGTTTATTGCGCTGAAATTTTTTCATTCCCAGCGAATTATGAAACGAAGCCATTGGCAGTGGCTGAAGCGGCTGTTGACGTTGATGGAAATTCCCGCGCCTGACCCGCCGCGTTTGCTCCGCCGCATCGAAATCACGGAGTGTGACATCATGTTGCCGCTCAAGGCTGTTGCGATAGCAATTGTTTCCTATTCATTTGTTTCCACACCGTGGCTCAACCTGACATTGAACACGTTGGACATCGCTGTTGAAATGGTTCAATACGTTTTCTGTTTTTACGTGCTGGCTTGTGCGGTGTTTGCCGTGTTGTTGCTGAACACAATGCGGCTGCCATTGGCGATTGTGCAATGGACGGTGGTCACAAGCAGCTTGGTGGACGGACTTTTCATTTCAGGAATGGCGCTGTTGACCGGCGGGCAGAGCAGCATTTTATTCTGGTTGTTTGTGGGCTTGATTATTCGTAATGCGATCAGCATCCCATCCGGCGTTTCACAACTCGTTTTGAATTTCGCCATCAGCCTCTGCTATGTTTTGATGAACGCGCTGGATGTTTCCATTATAAGCGGTCTTGATGACACCGCGCTGCGCTCACTGGATTTGCCGCCACATGAAAACTGGGGACAGCCATTTGTGTTGCGGCTGGTGGTCTTGTGGTTGACGGCGATTTGTTGTTACGGTGCGCAGGTGTTGCTCGAGCGGCAACGACTTGCCGCCGAGGAGGCCGAAGAATTTGACGTGCGCGCAGGGCAATTGCGTTCCGCCGGCCGGCTTGCAGCTGAATTCGCCCATCAAATAAAAAATCCGCTGGCCATCATCAATAACGCTGTCTTCTCGCTGCAACGCACATTGAACGATGGTAAAACCGATGTCGCGCAACAAATCGGGATTATTCAGGAAGAAGTTTCACGCGCCGACCAGATTATCACGCAAGTCATGGGCTACGCCCAATTGACCGAGGGTCATGTCGAGAAACTCAACGTAATCCAAGAACTGGACCGCGCCATCGCGCAGGCTTTCCCTTCTGCTGTGCCAACGGGCATTTGTATTCACCGTAAATATGGCCGCACTTTTCCACCGTTGTTCATACAGCGGCGTCATCTGTCTGAAATCTTTGTAAACCTGCTGGAAAACGCCCGGGAAGCTCTTGGTGAAAAGGGGAATGTTTTTGTAAGTGCGGATTGCCGCCGCAATAATTTGATTGAAATTTCCGTGCGCGACGATGGTCCTGGCATTCCGCCGGACAAAATCGAGCGTGTTTTCGAAGCTTACTATACAACAAAGAAGGGCGGGACCGGCCTTGGCCTTGCCATTGTCAGACATAACGTAGAACTTTATGGTGGCACTGTCCGAGTCGAATCCGAGCTTGGAAAAGGTGCGCTGTTCGCCTTAGTCTTTCCTGCGAAAACTTTCATGAAACCTGCCAAATGAGTGTGCCATTACCATCCGTGCTCGTCGTGGATGACGAAAAGAACATGCGCTTGTCGTTGCAGACGGTGCTCAAGGACGAAGGCTACGTCGCGCGAGCTGTCGAATCCGCCGAGGAAGGGTTGATTTTGCTTGCGCGCGGGGAATTTTTCATGGTCATCACTGACGCGCGCCTCGGGGGCATGAGCGGTTACGACTTCCTCACCAAGGTTAGCAATCAATGGCCCGAATTGCCGGTGCTCATGCTTACGGCCTACGCCACGCCCAAACTTGCCGTCGAAGCCATCAAAGCCGGCGCGATTGATTATCTCTCCAAACCGTTCGCGCCCGAAGAACTGCTCCACGCCGTCGCGCGCTGTGCCGAGCGGTATCAACTCTTGCGCGAAAATGCTGCGCTGCGCTCCCGTGCAGGTGAAATTTTCAGCCTCGACCAAATCGTCGGCGAATCAACCAAAATGCGCGAACTGCGCCGGTTGATTCAAACTGTTGCGCAAACGGATGCGCGCGTGCTCATTCTCGGCGAAAGCGGCACGGGCAAGGAACTTGTCGCTGGCGCGCTGCACAGTCTGAGCCGGCGGTCCGAGGCGCGTTACGTTCGCATCAATTGCGCCGCCATTCCCGAAACACTGCTCGAAAGTGAATTGTTCGGCCATGAAAAAGGCGCTTTCACGGGGGCGCTCACGCAAAAGCCCGGTCGTGTCGAAGAAGCCGACGGCGGCACAATTTTTCTTGATGAAATCGTCGACATGAGCAAGCCGCTTCAGGCCAAATTACTCCGCTTTTTGGAGGATGGCACGTTCACTCGCGTCGGTGGCACGCAGGAATTGCGGGTCAACGTGCGTCTCATTGCCGCGACCAACCGCGACATCGCGCACAGCATCGAGACGGAACAGTTCCGCGAAGATTTGTTTCATCGGCTGAACGTCATGCAACTTCGCCTGCCGCCACTGCGCGAGCGCGGCGGAGACATTTTACTGCTGGCGGAACATTTTTTAAGGATGTTTCGCGCCGCAATGAACAAGAACGTCAACGGTATCACACCCGCCGCACAGCAAAAGTTGCTTGCGCATCGCTGGCCCGGAAACGTGCGCGAGTTGCGCAACGCCATCGAGCGCGCACTGATTTTGGAAACGACGTGCGACATTCAACCATTCAGCCTGCCGGATTTTCAGATTGAAGAACGTTTGAAGAAAGCCCCGCCGATTCAACCGGCCCTTGACGAATCGCTCGACGACGCGCTCGCGCGAATTGAGCGCGAGTTGATCGCAAGCGCCTTGGAACAAAATGATTCCAACCTGACGCGTGTTGCCGAACGGCTTAAACTTACTCGTCATTCGCTCCGTTACCGAATGCAGCGGCTGAACATGAACGTGGCCGGCAGCACGACAAACGAATTGCCTGCCGCCACTGACGGGAAAAAATCTGAAACCTGAATTTGTTCAGCGTGATGAATAACCTGTTGCCAGCATGGGCGGATTTTTTAATCGTTGCCGACGCAATCATTTTGGTTGCGCTGGCGGCGTTGGTCTGGGTCGTTTTTTTTCGCAAAAGGCCGCATCGTCGGCGTAAGAACCGCCGTCAGCTCAATCCAATGCTTGCGCAGGTCGGCGGCTTGCCGCCGATGCGGCACGATGAAAAGCCTTCCGGTCAATCGCAGCCGACCTCTCAACCGTGATGCACCAGAGCCGCGCCATCACCCGCAAAAGTGCTTCGAATCTCGCGCTTGCCTTCCTGCTACTCCCGCGCGCCAAACGCGATGCCATGTCCGCGCTCTATGCTTTTTGCCGCGAAGTGGACGACGTGGCTGATAACGAATCCGCGCCCGCTGAAAAGCGTCTTGAACAACTCGCCTCATGGCGCGCTGATGTCCGCCATACGTGTGCCGGTGAGGTTCCGCAATTTACGGTGAACCGGGAACTTCAGCCGGTCATTCGCGAATATCGCCTGCCGTTCACATTGTTCAATGAGTTGCTCAAAGGTTGTGAGATGGACTTCAGTATCAAACGTTACGAAAATTTTGAGCAACTTGAACTCTATTGCTACCGCGTTGCGTCAGTCGTTGGGCTTTTGAGTATTGAAATTTTCGGTTACAAAAATCCCGCGTGCCGCAACTACGCGGTTTATCTCGGCAAAGCGCTTCAACTCACCAATATTTTGCGCGACGTGCGCACCGATGCCGAACGCGGACGGATTTATTTGCCGCTCGCCGAGTTGGGGAAATTTAGCGTCACACCCGACGAGATTTTGCGGCACGAATATTCGGAACGTTTTTCACAATTGGCTGCCAGTGTCGCCGGTCGCGCCAGGACTTTTTATCAGCTCGCGCAGCAAACCCTGCCTGCCGAGGATCGGCGCTCAATGGTCGCCGCCGAGTTGATGGGTTCGGTTTACTGGCGGCTGCTGAAAAAGTTGGAACGGCAGCAATTCAATGTTTTTGGCCCGGAGCCCACCCGCCTGAACAAAGTTCAGAAAACCTTGCTGATTGTTCAGGCCTGGCTCCGTTTCGCCTTCGGCGCAGTAACCCCAAACTACGGAATGCCATAAGGAATTTTGCGCCAAACTTCAGGCCATGTCACCGGTTTCTCCAAATCCGAAATCCGAAATCCGAAATCCGAAATCCGGATGCCGTCTCATCGTCAACGGGGATGATTTTGGCCGTTCGCATTCGGTCAATCAGTCTGTCATCCGCGCGCATCGTGAAGGCATTTTGACGACCGCGAGTTTGATGGTAAACGAACTGGGCTTCGATGAAGCTGTTGTGCTCGCGCGCGAAAATCCAAAACTCGGCGTTGGGTTGCACCTGTCACTGCTATGTGGGCACTCTGCCTTGCCGCCGCGGGGAATTCCCGGTCTCGTTAATATGCGTGGCGAATTCAGCAGCAAACCAATTGCCGTCGGCTTCCGCTATTTTTTCAACCGCAGCCTCCGCGAACCATTACGCGCTGAAATTCACACGCAATTTGCGAAGTTCCGCGCGACCGGCCTCTCGCTCGATCACGTCAATGGCCATTTGCATTTGCACCTGCATCCAACCGTTTTTCGCATTTTGATGGAGGATGCCGCGCAACTCGGTATCCGGCACATGCGACTCACGCGCGACTGTTTCTGGCGAAACATGCACATGGCGCGCGGACGCTGGTTTTATCGCGCTTCGCATGCGTTGATTTACGAATGGCTCTCGAACCGTGCGCGCAAACCGCTGCGTCAGCGCGCCATTCGCCATGCGCAAACCACGTTTGGCTTGTTGCAAAATGCGCGCGTGGATGAGGCCTACATTTTGAAACTGCTGCCGGAATTGCCGCCGGGTGATTCGGAGCTTTACTCGCATCCGTCGCTGGACGAATTTAAGCATGAGTTCGATGCGCTCATCAGTCCGCGCGTGAAGGAACTGGTGAAAAAACTCGGGATTGAACTGATTCGTTATCAGGATTTGTAGCATGACAAAAATTCTCGTCATTTTGATTTTCGCGCTGTGCGTGGAAGCCGTCGGCGTCGTGTTTTTGAGCAAGGGGTTGAAGCAAATCGGCGAAGTGCAAACCATCAGCTCACGCGAAATCAGCCGGATTATCAGCAAGGGCGCGACAAACAGCAGCATCCTTCTGGGCATTGCGCTTGAGGCCGCCTTTTTCGGAGCTTTACTTTATCTGCTTTCCCAACGCGACGTGAGCCTCATCTGGCCGCTGACGTCGCTCGGTTTTGTCATTACCGCGCTTGCGGCGAAATTTATTTTGAAGGAGGAAGTCACTGCAGTGCGTTGGGCGGGCGTGGCACTCATTGTTATCGGCGCGGCGCTGGTGAGTTACAGCGAAAAGGCAAAACCCAAACCGCCCCAGCCGAAAGTTGCTGCGCAAGTGTCAGCTACGGAAAAGTGATTTTCGCCAAAACCCCGGCACAATAATTTGGTAGGGCGCGTTCTCCGAGCCAGCCCTACCTTTTCACGGGAAAGTAATTTTCTCCAGAACGGCGGCGAGTTTTCCGGCGGCGAATTTGATCTGTTTCTGCAACTTCATCAACCCGCCGATTTTCCCCGGTGATTTTGCCACTGCCCACACCAGCTTTCCATAATCTGGACTCATATCCGGTTTGGCCAGCGTGTTGAAGTCCAACGGCAAATCTTCGTTGGCCGTGTCCGAAATCACGCGCACCGTGACACATAAGATTCCGCGCTCGCGGCAGACGGCGTGAACCGCTCCCGACTCCATCTCGACCGCATCCGCGCCGGTTTTCTCGCGCAATTTTTTCTTTTCAGCGATTGTTGTCGCAATGCGGTCGGCACAAAAAAACCTTGCCAGTTTCGCGCCGGCGGCGAGAAGGCGATTGCAGATTGCGGACCTTGGCTGCGCCGGAGGCTTCGCCGAGGCGGGTTGCGGGTTGCGGATTTCAGAGTCAGACAGTTCAAAAACCGCTTCGCCAAGTTTCAAATCTGGATTCAGTCCGCCGGCGAAACCGCAGGTGAGAACAAGCTCGGGTGAATGGGTGGCAAGGAACTCGCGCACGGATTTTTCCGCGTTTTTACGCCCGATGCCGGTGATGAGAATATGGTGGCTACGGCGCAAGCCGTCCGCCGCGATTTTCTGGAACGGCGTGGCTTCTTCTTTCAAAGCGAAGCAAATGAGTGTTGCTACTTCTGACTTTTGCATTTATTTGATTCCCGCCAATCGTTCCTTCCAGATTTTGTAAAGCTCGACTGTGGCGCGGACGTCGCGCAGACAGTATTCGGCGATTTCCCGGAATTTTTTTTCGGCCAGCAGCACGCCTACATCCGTGCCGGTGACGCCGTGGCTTTTCGGCGATTCGATGCCGAAGGCCTTGCAATAAAAATCCAGATTGAATCGCCGCGCCGCGCCGTCGCGACCGCTCACGCTGTAAAATGTGAATTGTTCCGCCAAATCGCAATGCGGTTCGGTGGCGAAACGATATCCAAGCCAGTTCTTTTTCGAGATTGGCATATTAAGCAATGCCGAGCGGAGATAAATGAACGGCACGTCAAAGCCGCGTCCATTAAACGTAACGACCGAATCATAATGCTTCGCCGCGTCCCAAAATTGCGTGAGCAATTCCGTTTCATCTGCGCATGGAATGAATTTTACCGGCGCATTCTCTTCTTCGACTTCCTCGAAATCTTCCGCCGTGAACAGGACCTGCCCGTGTTGGGTATCGGCGTTCAACATTGCCACGCAGACGACCTGCGACGTGAATGGCCACAGGCTCATGAACTGTTTGATTTCGGCGCGTTTGGTGTCGCGCGCGGAAGCATCGGCGATTTTTTCGGCCTCGCGGAAAAGATATTCGCGCTGGGCGTCGTCAAAATTTTCCAGCGGCAGCGCGGAAGTCTCAATGTCAAAAACGAGCGTGGCCATCTGTGGCCTTTGTAGAAGAATTAAGCTCGTTCGGCAATCAAATCGTAGTCCGTGTGGCCGACGATTTTGACGCGGGCAAATTCTCCTAACGGCGCCCTGCCACGCACGTAAACCCGGCCGTCAATGTCCGGAGCATCGGCCTCTCCTCGTCCGACGAGGTAATTGCGAATTGCGAATTGCGAATTGCGAATTTGACTCTCGCGTAACAAGCCGTGTTCCAATGAACTGACGTTGGCACTTTGCAGTTGTTCCGCATTCGCCTTGCATTCGACGAGGACTTTGATTTCGCGGCCAACGAAGGATGCCGAAATTTGCCGGGCGATTTTGTGCTGCGCGGCCATTGCCAGTTCGCGCCGCCGTCTTTTGATTTTGTCGGGGATTTGCCAGGCCATTTTTCCCGCGAGCGTCCCGTCTTCCTGGGAATAGGTGAACACACCGAGCCGCTCGAATTTTGTTTCGCGGATGAAGTCGAGCAGCGCGTTGAAGCTGGCTTCGGTTTCACCCGGAAAGCCGACGATGAACGTCGTCCGCAGCGCGATGCCCGGCACGCCCGCGCGGATGCGTTTGATGAGGTCCACAATGTATTGCCGCGAGGTCTCGCGCCGCATCCGCTGGAGCATGTTTTCGTGGATGTGCTGGAGCGGGATGTCCACGTAACGCGCTACCTTCGGACATTCAGCGATGGTCGAGATAAGTTCATCCGTCCAATGGGCCGGATGCGTGTAAAGCAGGCGGAGCCAGAAATCGCCTTTGAGCGAATTCAATTCGCGCAGCAGCGAGCAAATCGTTGTGGCATTGGCGGAAAGGGACTTGTCAGCCGCCGAAAATTTTTCCGGCGACGAAATCGCGCGCGAATGGTTCAGGCGCAGATCGAGGCCGTAGTAAGTCGAGTCCTGCGAAATCAGATTGATTTCCTTCACGCCATCGGCAATCAACGCCTTCGCCTCGGCTACGATGTCCGCCTGCTGGCGGCTGCGATGCGAACCGCGCATTCGCGGGATGATGCAAAAGCTGCACGGATGATTGCAGCCCTCGGCAATTTTGACGTAAGCAAAGTGGCGCGGTGTCAGGCGAAAACGCGGCGTGCCAAAATCGGGAATGAAGGTTGGACGCGGGCTCACGTTCAACACCGGAACGTTCGATTGCGGATTACGGATTGCGGATTGCGGATTAATGACGGGTTTCATCCGCCCAAACTTATTTATTCCGCGAATGGATTCGGATTCTTCATGCGAACCAATTTTACGCGCCTTTTCGAGTTCCGCAAAACGACCAACATTTTTTTTCTTCCGACTTCTGGCTTCTGACTTCTGACTTCTCACGCGCTCGGCGCGTTTGGCCATCGCTTGTTTGACGATTTCCGAGACTTGCGCGACCTGATCAATGCCCATGAAGGCGTCCACTTCGGGCAGCAGTTTGGGCAATTCATCCTGGAAACGCTGCGGCAAACAGCCGGAAACGATAAGGCTCTGGCCGCGATTTTTTGCCGCGCGGACCTCGGCAGATTCGAGAATCGTATCCACGCTTTCCTCCTGCGCGGAATCAATGAACGAGCAGGTGTTGATAATGACGGCGTCGGCTTGCGCAGCGTCGTTCGTAATCTCGACGCCGCTTTTCAGGAGCGAACCAAGCATGATTTCGGCGTCCACAAGATTTTTGGCACAGCCGAGTGAAATTAGGCCGACTCGTAGCGGGCGTTTGGCGGAGTATTCCTTCGTCACAGGCGAAAAAATCTACGCAATACACTAAACTGAAGCAATCCCGTGAATTGGCTCTCGCCTTCGCGGCGACGAAGCCGCTACGGCGGCGCAGGCGCGAGGACGCTCGCCCCCACCGGGCGGACGGCGTCGAAAATTATTTGCCGGGCACGGTTGCGGCATTTGTGCTTGTTGAGATGTTCGGCAACGCGTTGGTGGAGATGACCGACGCAGGTGGCGGGTTGGATTCCGCCGGCAAACCGAGATGGGTGCGAATCACGGCACGCATGGCGAAGGGCATTCCTTGTTTTGGATCGAGCAATCTGTTCAGCACGGTGCGGTTGATGTCGGCAAATGGTGGCAGTGCAACGCGCTGTTGCTCTCTCTCATAGGAAGTTGCTGTTTGAAAATGCTCGTAAATTTTGCTGGCGAGCAACTTGAACCCGGCGTAGCGGTCGTCTTCTCCGATGGCCAATTCATAATATGCACGTGTGAGCAATCCCTGGACAATTGATGTTGTGCGATCTTGCGCTGGTGACTGGCCGATGTCTTCCTGCACGCACGCAATGGCAAATTCGTCGAGCGAATTTTGCGACGGCATGGAATTGAGATTGCCGATAATCAAAGGCTGGTCAGGATATTCCTTGCCGAGATAGCGATACCATTTTGCCGCTTCGGCGACGCGATTGTTTTCGTAGAGATAATAAACGGCAGTGACTAGGAAATTCTTTTGAGCCGTTCGAATGCCGTCCCTCTGGCCGGGATCTGGTTCTTCGGCATACATTATTTCATAGGTGTCGTAGAGTTTGGAGACGAGGTCGAGATCCGGATAAAGGTCATATGTTTTGTCAAACGGATTGATGACGAGCCGCCCATGGTAAAACGCCTGAAGCATGGATTGGTAAATAGAGCGGCGAAGCGTGATCAATTCGGATTGCCTCACTTTTGTCGGATTTTTTTCCGCCTTTTCCAAACCGAGCGCGGCCCAGTAAATCGCGTGTGCTTCAGGCAGCCGCCAGTCGAGCGGGCCCCATTTCTCGTCCACGTTTTTCGCGAACACCGGATCGATTTTATATTTTTCGCGGAGTAAATTGGCGCGTGCTTTTGCCTCAGCGGTTTGCGGGTGAATCGACTCGTCGAAATTCGTTCCGTTTGGGCCGAAAAACGGCATCATCTCATCGGCCCATTGTCTCTTATAATACCGATTTGCGTCGTCGAGGTTTTGCCCCATTTTACTTTGAAAGATCCAGCTCAACTGCTGGTAAAGAAGTGTATTATCGGGATTATAACGCAGGCCATCATCACGCAACAATTCCATGCCCCGCTGCACCCAGCGCCAGCGGTCGGCGAAATCCTTGAACTTGACCGAGATGTTCCAAGCCATGTTCCAGGCTTCATACACCCAGACCTGTGCGAAATGCGGCTCCAAAGCCGTGATCCAGTCGGACAGTTGCACCATCTCAAAAAACTTGTCCTCCTGCTGCAAATTGTTGGCTCGAATCCAGAGAAAGTTGGAAATCAATCCACGAAAACCGCCCAACGCCACCGTCGTGAACGCCAGCAACGGCGGTGCATTGTTAAGCGGCTCCATGCGCGTCAAATCAAGCTGTTGGCGGTCGCGATTCAACGACTTTTGAACCTGAGCGGCACCGACAAGCAACGCCGCCGCCAGCAACAACAAAAGGATTTTTCTGGCGCGATTATTCATTGATTTCCCTGCGCGGTGGCCAGTTCACGCCGGCTGAACAGGCCGATGCCAATCAGTCCAATGATTCCGCCGAGCAACAACACGATTTGCACGAACGCCATGCCCAATTCACTCCACGGGATGGCAAGCCCACTGCTTAGCGAATCAATGGGCGAAAAACCCTTCACCAGATGGATGACAGCCAAAAAGCCTTTGAACGCCGGAATCAACACTGCGTCCGCAACCGAATGTCCCATGACGCCGGTTTCCCCATTGCCACCCATGATCGTGCCAGATTCCACGGCATCGGCCAGTGTCCCGCTGGAGAACACAACCACCAACGTGGCCAGCGAAAAAAATGCGGCGACCGGAAACGACAGAAAACTCGCCGAAGTCAGCCCAATGGCCGCCAGCAAGGCCATCCAGAAAAAAATAATCATCAGCCCGCGGGCATAGTTCAGCATAAAGCCGCCTTCAGGATACAATACCTCAATCCCGTCCTCGAGCGGGAACAAAAGCGACGTGTTGTTGGCGTTCAGAAAATCAATGGTCAGAACGCCTTTGCTGTCGAAAAGGTCCGGGGGGATTTCAAACTCGTGATATGTGTTCGCTGACAAACTCATCGGCGCACTGCGCCATAATTTGGTCGTTCCCGGCAATCCGACCTGCCATAACCCGATAAACGTGCTGGACGGAATACTATACTGCGCCGTATTGAATTTCACGCGTAACTGCAATGGCCGGTTGTGCAGAAAATTTTTGACAAAACCCAGATCAATCCGCCATTCGCGCGTGTAACTCGGCGGCACAAGTTGATAATTCGCCTTGACCTGTTCGCGAATCTGCCGCCGCACTTCCGGCAAATCCACGCTCGAAACTTGAGTCTCTTTCAAACGTTCCTGTAACAATTGCTCCGTCTGGGTGTCGATTTCCGAGTTGTAATTTAGCCCCTTCGCCACTCCGCGCGCCACGAGCACCTGTTCGCGCAAAACTTTTTGCTCCGCCGCCGGCAATTTATTCGCGCGCCATTGCAACAGACCGTAAACGCTTGCACCCGACAGCGCCAGCAATGCCGCGTTAAGCGACATGATACCGATCCATTTTCCCAGCCAGATTTGCCAGCGCGCGATGGGCTTCGTCGCGACGACTTGTATCTGACATTCCTCAATGTCGCGCGCCAGCGTGCCACAGGAGAGCCAAAGTGTCGAAAGCCCGAGCAACGCGGTGATAACGCTTAATGTGTAAGTGATCAAAATCTGCGTGAACCCGCGCGCCGTACCGTCGTCCTTGAGCAAAAGCGGCAGCCCAACCACCGCCGCCAGCAACAACACGGCAACGACGAGAAAAAGCCGGAACCGAAACGCGGCTTTCCACGTCAACCAGGCGATGGCAAGTAGTCTTTGCATTCTTTGCGGGAGGGCGAGCGTCCTCGCGAGCCCTGATTATTTTGGCTTTCCCAGCAGCGACGAAAGTTTTTCATCTGCCTTGGACAGGTCCACCGGCTGTTCCCGTTCAGCTGCGGGCGCAAGTTTGGCTGGTGGCGGAGCCGGCTCCGCGGCTTTCGTCAAGGCTTCGAGTTTCTTATCGTCCGCTTTTGGTTCCGCTTGAGACGCGGGCCGCAGCACGGCAGTTGGGCGCGCTGTTTCCGGCAGAGCAAGGCGTTCCAGAATTTTCTCCGTTACTGATTTTTCTTCGATGCC
This sequence comes from Verrucomicrobiota bacterium, assembly GCA_049517655.1. Classification (GTDB taxonomy): domain Bacteria; phylum Verrucomicrobiota; class Verrucomicrobiia; order Limisphaerales; family UBA11358; genus UBA11358. The sequence continues at coordinate 318,071 of JBEKRQ010000003.1, forward strand.
GCCGCGCAAATACTCCGCCACGCGCGCGCCGGAAATCGAGCCGCTCGTTTCGGCGGCGGCTTGACGCGCCTTTTGCACCACGTCGAGAAAATAGCTCTCCAGATTTTGCGTCGGATTGTCCACGCACACCTTGTCAGTGGCTGTGTCGTGGCGGATGATTTCCAGCACGCGCTCCAACGTTTCGCGCGGCAGCACCGGCGTCGTGATGCGCAACGTGTCGGGCGTGGCGAGCAATTCCTTCAACGCGCCCATCGCCTGCACTTTGCCGCCGTAGTAAATCACCACGCGGTCGCAAACGTCCTCCACATCTGCAAGCAAATGGCTGCTCAAAATCACCGTCTTGCCGCGCCGCGCCAGCGCAAGAATCAAATCCTTCACTTCGCGGCAGCCAATCGGATCGAGGCCGGCAGTGGGTTCGTCCAAAATGACAAGGTCGGGATCATTGATGAGCGCCTGTGCCAAACCGATGCGGCGTTGCATTCCCTTTGAAAACTCGCCGACCACACGCGTGAGGGTTTTTCCCAGGCCGACCATTTCGAGCAATTGCTCCGTGCGATTATTCCGTTCGCTTTTGGACAGATGAAAAAGGTTTCCGAAAAAATTCAGCGTCTCGCGCGAGTTGAGGTAGCGGTAGAGATACGATTCCTCCGGCAGATAACCGATGCGCGATTTGGTCTGCACATGCCGCGGCGAATGGCCAAAGACTTCGATATGTCCTTTGGTCGGGTAAAGCAAACCGAGCAGCAGCTTTACGGTGGTGGATTTGCCGGAACCATTCGGCCCTAGCAGGCCGAAAACTTCACCGCGCCGCACGTCGAAGTCCACGTTGTCCACCGCACGCGCCTTGGGCCGATGCCAGAAATCCTTGAAGACCTTGGTCAGCCCGCGAACGGAGACGACGACCTCGCCGCTTGATTGCGGATTGCGGATTGCAGATTGCGGATTTAATTCGGCGATGGGCATAACTACGCCATCTTCGGCGTCAGTTGGCCGGAAATTTTTTGCGGTGGCTCAACTGGTTCGGGATGGAAATGTTCCAGTTCCTCGCCTTTGCGCACGAGGCGGGCGCTGTTGAAGACGACGATCAGCGATCCGGTGACGTGTAAAAACGCGGCCATAATTGGATGCAAGTAACCAATCGACGCAAGCGTCAACCCGCTGATGATGAACAGCACGCCAAACGAAAAGTTTTGGTTGATGATCGTGCGCGTGCTGCGCGAGAGTTTCACCAGAAACGGCAGCCGACGAAGGTCGTTGTTCATCAACGCAATCGTTGCGCTATGGATGGCCACTTCGCTGCCCGCTGCGCCCATCGCGATGCCAATGTCGCCCGCTGCCAGCGCCGGCGCGTCGTTCACACCGTCACCGACAACCGCGACGCGATAGCCTTTGGCTTTCACCGACCGGACAAACTCAACTTTGTTTTGCGGCAGGCAATCGCCCTTCGCCTCTTCGCAACCAATTTCAGCCGCGATACGTGTTGTCACTGGCTGGCGGTCGCCGGAAATCATCGCGATGCGGCGAACGCCCGCTTCCTTCAATTCGGCGAGCGATTCCTTCGCCTCGGCGCGGGTCTGATCCTGCAAGCCAACCCAGCCGATGCACTTGCCGTCGCGTGCGACAAAAATCAAACTCCAGCCTTCAGTTTCGTTGAGGTCAACGGATTTTACAAAATCTTCCGTGACGCCGTTGTCCTTGAGCCATTGCGCGCGGCCAACCAAAATTTTCGCGCCGTTCACGTTGGCCTTCACGCCGCGCCCGGCGGTTTCGGCAAAGTCCTTTGGTTCGATAAGCGGGACATTGGCTTCGCTCGCAATTTGCGCGAGCGCCTTGGCCGTCGGATGGTTGCTGTATTTCTCGGCGGACGCGGCAAATCGCAAAAGCTCGGCGGGTTTTATTTCGCCGAGCGGCGCCAGACGACTGACGGCGAGCTGACCGGTCGTGAGCGTGCCTGTTTTGTCAAAGACGAAGGCGTTGATCCTCGCCGCGGCTTCGATGTCAGCGACGTTCTTGATCAAGATGCCGAGGCGCGCGGCAGCGGAAAGCGCGGCGACCATCGCGGTCGGCGTTGCCAGAATGAACGCACACGGGCAGGAGATGACAAACACGGCGATAACGCGGCTCAAGTCGTGCGTGAACGCCCAAACAAGCGCGCCGATGACCAGCACGAGTGGCGTGTAAAAACCCATGTATTGGTCCACGATCTTCATGATCGGGAGTTTGGTTTTCTCGGCAGCCAGAATGAGTTCGCGCACGCGGCCCAGCGTCGTGTCAGTGCCGGCGCGGCTGACTTTGATCTCCAAAACACCGGTGAGATTTTGTGTGCCGGCAAAAACCTCGTCGCCGGACTTTTTATCCACCGGCAGTGATTCGCCGGTGATGGTGGCCTGATTGAATGAGCCCTGGCCGCTGACGATGATGCCGTCCGCCGCGACGTTGTCGCCGGGGCGGATGCGTATCACATCGCCGACCGCCAAATCTTTTGCCGCGACTTCTTCCTCGTTGCCGTCTTTTTTGATTCGCCGCGCCTTGGTCGGCGTGAGTTTGATGAGCAATTCGATGGAAGCGCGCGCGCCTTCGGCGGTGCGGGTTTCGATGAGTTCGCCGGTGAGCATGAAAAACGCGACGACACCGGCAGTCTTGTAATCGCCGGACGAGAATGCCGCGAGCACGGCGATGGCGACGAGTTCGTTGATGCTGAGACGGCCGACGCGCAAATCCTTGACGGCTGTCACGACGATCGGATAGCCAAGCACAATCGCACCGATGAACGCACTGGCGCTGGCGACGGTGCCACCCTGCTCGAACAACCAGTCCACGATGAAGGCATTGAGGACGAAGACAACGCCCGCGACGGCCTGCCACAAATGCACGGGCGAGTGCTCGTGGTCGTGGTCGCAGCTACACTCCGGCCCGTGCTCATGTTCGTGCCGGCTCAAAAGTGATGTGATTTGCATAACAAATTATGAATGCCGGATTATTGTTGCGTCGCCGTTTTCGGCTGCGGCGGCTCACGATTCAGCATGAGCCGGAGTTCGCGCGGTTTGCCATCGGCGCGCTCGGGCAAAAAGATTTTGTCCTGCACGTTCGTAAGCACCTGCCCCATCGTTTGCATCAGAATTTGCTGTGCGAACAAACTTGGATTGCTTTCGTATTTCGGCAACAAGTCGCCAAATCGTTTTGCCTCGGCAGTAATGGATTGGACGTAGCGCGTGCGGGCAGACTCGGCGGCATTGGTGATGGACGTGGCCTGCGCGCCAGCCTGGCTCAGCACCTGGTTTTCGTAACTATGCGCATCGTTGAGGACTTTGTTGCGATTTTCCCGCGCGGACGTAACGCGGGTAAAAACGTCCTGCAATTGTCTGGGCGGAATGCTTTGAAGCTCGCACTGGTCAATGACGATGCCAAGCTGTTCCTGCTCAGTCAAATCGCTGACGCGCTGAAGCACGGCGTCGCGGAACCCGGCCACGTCGCGCGTGAGGACGTCGTCCACGTTGAAATGCGCGGCGGTGTAAAGCAGCGCGTTGTTCAGCGCGTTTTGGACGGTGTTGGACGCGGACTCGAACCCAAACACGAAGCGAATCGGGTCTTCGATATGATAAAAAAGTGTCGCGCGGGTGTGAATGATGTTGCGATCTGCGGTGAACACGTAGCCGTCCACCGCCGGATTGAGCGACCCTCTGGGGGGTGGTTCGATGCCGCTCAATTCCTGTTCCGGTGTGGTGAAATACCAGCCGACGGTGGAGGTGATTTTTTGAATTTCCGTGATCGGAATTTTGACCACCTCGTCAATCGGATACGGAAACGACCAATGCAATCCGGCCTTCAGCAAGGCTTTTTGTCCCTGGCCGACGGGCCTGCCGAAACGGAGGATCACCGCATTTTCCTGCGGGCCGACGGTGAAAAAGCCGGAACCGAAAAACGCCAGCACCATCAGCAGCATCACGACTTTGACAATTGCAAAGCTGCTGCGCAACGCCTCGGCCAGCGCCTGCGAACCGGCGTCGTCCGGTGTCACCGGCGCAGGATGCTCGTGCGCGTGATCGTATTCGTTATCGTGGCTCATATTCACCGGCTCGGCGCGTTGGTCGGCAGATGTTGGAACAAATCAAACGGCGGCGTGCGCTCGTCGAAAATCAAGGTCGCGCGTTGGTTGAGCGATTGTTGCAACGCGCCGATGCGCAACAGAAAATTGGCCAGTTCGGGATTTTGCTGAAAGACCGGCAGCATTTTGGCGGCTTCGGCTTCGCCCTCGCCGCGAATGCGCGTCGCGGCGGCATCGGCGTTGGCAATGGTTTCGGCAGCCTGACGGTCGGCGGCGGATTTGATTTTTTGCGCCTCGGCCTCGCCTTCATACTGGAATCGGCTGATGAGAATTTGACGCTCGGATGTCATGCGCTGAAACACGGTTTGCGTCACACTCTCCGGCAAGCCGAGTTTCTTGATGCCGAGAAATGCGATTTCAATGCCGCAATTGTTCGTTTGCAACTGCGATTGGACGGCCTGCTCGATTTCGTTTTCGATGGCGTCAAACTTCAATTGTTTCGCGTCGGCGTTCACAAAATCCGACAGGGGATGCTTGCCGACCACGGCGCTTTTGGCGCTGCGCAACATGCTTTCGAGCATCCGTTGCGCGGCGGCCACGGAACCGCCGGCGAACTTCGGGAAGAACGTCGCCGCATCGGAAATCCGCCAGCCGACATAGACACTCGTCAGCAAATTGTTGTTATCCGCCGTGAGATTTTCGCTGAACTTATCCTCAAAATTTTGGATCCTCTGATCGAATTTATAGACTTTCTGGATCGGCCACGGCCATTTCAAATACGCGCCCGGCTTGTCGTAAGGCTGCGCTGTAGGCTTGCCGAACGTCGTGACGACGGCGACTTCGGATTGGCGCACTTGGAAAACAAAGAGCAGCAGCGCGAAAATTACAATCAGCACTGCGCCGATGACGATGGTCATTATATTGCGTTTCATGGTGATGAATTGGTTGACACGTTTAAATTCAAAAGGTCTTCACGGATTTTGTCCTCCAGATCGAAAATCATCACGTCCTGCGTGTTGGTGACGAGCAAAATGTATTTGCGCGCTCTGGCGGTGGCGTCGGCAAACGCCTGGAAATACGCGCGCTGCCGATACACCGACGGCGCGGCCTCGAACGCTGGAATCTGGTTTGTGAACAACGCGGCGTGCGCAAACGCCGAGACAGTGAGCCGTTGCCGCATTGCATCGGCGACGTTCGTTGTCGTGAATGCCCGCGCACCAGCCAACGCATTTGTGCGGATGGCCTCGGCCCGAGCGTCGAGAATTGTGGCAAGTTTCGTCTGTTCCGCGCCGACGACTTTTTCGTAGTCACCCGCGACTTTCACCGGCGGATGGATGTCCTGCAAACCCGCAAAAATGATTTTCGCTCCGAGCCGGCATTTATCCGCAGCAGCTTGAATCCGCACGCGCAACTCCTGCGCCGCCTCCAGGCGCGTGTGCGACATGACTGCGTTCAAGTCCACGCTCGCGAGGTAATGAACCACTTCGCGCGTGGCCAGATCCTGGAGCAGATTCGTCGGGTCGGCATTATTGTAAGCCCAGGCGCGGACATCGGTGATTTGGAACTGCACCGGAATGCTGACGGCGATGAGGCTCACCGGCGGCGCTTTGAGCGTGTCATTGGTGTCGGTGTTTTCGTTTTTAATCGTGACCGGCTCGAGGTTGCCGACGAGGAAATTGTCCTCTTTTGCGTGGCTCACGCTCCACAAAATCGTGTTTGCGTTTTCGCTTTGCGCATCCGGCGTGTAGCCGACGACAAACGACTGAATTTGATCCGTATGGTAGCGGTAAATTTTGTCTGCCGGCCACGGCAATTTGAAATGCACGCCCGGTGTCAAAACTCCGCTCGCAACGGGTTTGCCGAAGCGTTCCAAAACCGCCTGCTCGCCCGCGTCAATGAACACGACGCCCGTGGACAGCAACAGCACCGTCAGTTGTGCCAGCAACAGGGCGGGCAGGTTTTTTTGGAGCAGCTTGAAAAACCACGTCTCCGAAACCTTGAAGCCAAATTGATAGTCCAGCGCCTGCGCCGCCGTTGTGAACAGCCCTTCCGGTTGCGCGAGCAGGCCGACGAGCCGGCTGTCGTAAAGCGGCCGGGCGATTTCGCCCTTCACGCGCGGCCGGTAAATTTCCAGCAGCAGCGTGATGAACATTTCCGCCGCCATTAAACCCAGCAGCACGCACAGCACACGCGTGATATAGAAATCAACTTTCGGAAACCCCGCTTTGACTCCGGCAATGCCCAGCGCGGTGACAAAACAAATATACGCGCCCGCCAGCAGGAAACTGGCGCTGGGCCGCAACAAGCGCTGATTTTCAAGCCGCGCGACGGTCACGGAAAACCGGCCAATCAAAAACAGCAACAATGCAAAAACACCAAACAGCGTGAGCGCCGGCATGACGCGATCGGACGCAATGTCACCGGTCGCTTTGGAAATCCAGCGCCAAAGCAAATATGCGCTGCCGCCTTCGAGCAAAAACAATAGCACGCCGAAACCCGGCACGACGAATTTCTCAAACTGTTCGCGTGCGCGCTGCGCCTGAAAAACCTCCGCCTCTTTTGATTCAAACAGCGTTGATTCGCCCCGGGTGCGGGCGAGTTCCTCAAACTCCATTTTTTCCAGCCGCTCATTTTCCTCGAGCTGCATTTGAAACCAACTGGCGAACGCCACCAATACGCTCAAACCGAGAAAAACCGAGCATACCTCCCCTGCAAGCGACTTTACAAAAGTCGTCACGACGAACGCGGCGGCAAAAATCACCACTGCCGCGATCAGATTCACCAAACCATGTTTTTGAACGTTGTGTTCCATTTGGCTCGTTAAACTAGTGACTGGTTAAATGGGCCAAATGAGCGGTTCATCAAATGCGATGCGCACTTTTCGTCGCCGAGATTCAACCTGTTTAACCAACTACTCATTTGACCAATCACTCATTCAACTCAATTCCCGTTCCTCAAACAGTATTATGCCGATGGCCAGTACTGCACCCGCGTAAGCAACCATATAGGCGAATGCCTTGCCGACGTAGCCCCATTGAAAGGTGCTTTTGTCCATGTCCAAAGCGTCCGCAAACCAGAAAAGCTGCCAGTTTGGAACGACCGTGTAAAGCACTGAAGCCCACCAAGAACCACCCATACCTGCTTGAGTCAGCCGCAATTTGTCCTCGGCGCTGACGTATAGCAACTCGCTCGGTTCAAGTATGCCGTTTTTGTTCGTGTCATATTTCTCAATGAATTGCTTGAGCAGGGCCTTTTGATTTTCCGACCAGCGTGAACTGTAGAGTTCATCTCTCATGTCGGACAGCCAGATCGGGTGCGATTTCCAGACAGGCTCCGTGTGCCTGCCAAACATGTAATCCGACGTCAGTCCGATCAAAAAAAACGCCGAGCAAACCACCAATGTGGGAATTGTGTCCAACTGCGTCGAACATGCCAGCGCCAGCGCCGCCAGAATCCACAAAGCGAACAAAATCAGGATGCCCGCCGGCACCAGCCGCCAGTCCACGCGCGCGACCTCGTTCACACTCTGCATTTGTGTGGTAAACCGGAAAATGATGAATGCCGCCAGCGTCGCGAAAACCACCAGTGCAAAAACCGCATCGCTCACAAATGGTCGCCGCAGAAAAAAATTACTAAAACCCGCCAGCCCATAGGCCGCCGCTGTGCCTGCCATAAAAATTAAAAGCGCGGCCACATCCGTTTTGCCATAGGCATCGAACGCCATGCGGCTGGCCAGCAGCACCCCAATGAGATTCACATAGGTCAGCACCGTCAGCGCCGCTGCGATGCCGGCAAATTTGGCCAGGAAAAATTGCGCGCGCCCAACCGGCTTGGACAGCACTGCCAACACCGTTCCCCTGCGGATTTCGCGTGCCAGCGACGCGGAAGCGCTCAACACCGCGCAAAACAACCCCGACAGCAGCATCACCGCCAGCGTGCTGTTTTTGACCAGTTTCGGCTCGTCGCCAAACGCGAAGTAGTACGGCACCGCCAGAAAAATTTCAAAAAACACAGATGCCGTCATCAGCAGCAAAAAAATCGGCTGCCGGATTAATTCCATGAAAGCGTTTGTGGCAATGGTAAAAAATTGTCGCATGGCAAACTTCCGTGAAGATTACGAGGCTCGCGGCTGATTGCAAACGGTTAATCCGCCCGTTCTGAATGATAAGGACAGCACTTGGGAATTGACAGCAAGTTGGCAAACAATGTTCAAATGAAATAAAGGCTTAGGCCATTGCCCGCGCGATGGAATTCCACCAGGCGTCGTGAAGCTCGACCGTCGGCGCGCTGAATTCCCCATCGGCGGTTTTGATGGTCAATTTATCCCCGCCAACCGTGCCGATGCGTGCGGCGGGAACGCCGAGCAACTTCGTGCGCTCCACCACTTTCACCGCGTCGAGCGCCTTGCAAGTGATGACGACACGCGATTGCGTTTCGCCAAACAACAGCGCGTCCAAACGGTAGGGCTCGGTGTCCTCACCGAGCCGCGGCGCGCTGGGGACAGCGTGCCCTACCTGTGCCAAATCCACCGTTGCCCCAGTCAATCGTGGTGTCTCGCGGGCGACAAGTTGGCTGATGCAACTTTCGGCTAGGCAAACCGCCAGGCCGCCTTCACTGCAATCATGCGCGCTTTTTACCAGACCGCTCTGGATGAGGCCGAGCAGTGTGGTATGCAAAGTCTTCGCCTGTTCCAGATCAACGCGCGGCGGCGTGCCGTTTTTTTGACCATGAACCACCTGCAAATACGCCGAGCCGCCCAAGCCTTGTAACGGATCATTCGCATCAACGACGTCGCCGAGCAAAATGATCGCGTCGCCCTCGTCCTTGAACCATTGCGTCGTGACGTGTTCCGGCTTTTCGATGATGCCGACCATCGCGACTGTCGGCGTGGGATCAATCGGGCCGGTAGGACTTTGATTGTAGAGAGAGCAATTGCCGCCGGTGACCGGGGCATTGAACGCTTTGCACGCCTCCCCCAAACCGCGCACGGATTCCTTGAGCTGCCAGAACAATTCCGGCTTGAATGGATTGCCAAAATTTAAATTGTCCGTGACGCCGAGCGGCACTGCGCCGGAACACGCCAGATTTCGCGCCGCCTCCGCCACGACGATTTTCCCGCCTTCATAAGGATCCAGATAAACGTAAGCGGCATTGCCATCCACCGTCATGGCGATGAATTTTTCCGGCGTTGGCTTGCCATTCGAAAGTTCAGGCAGCGAATCCGCCTTGATGCGCAGCACCGCCGCGTCGCTGCCGGGGCAAACCACCGAACCATCTCGAACCATGTGGTCGTATTGGCGGTAAACCCAATTCTTCGACGCGATTGTCGGCCACGCGAGAAGTTTCAGGAGATCGGCTCTGGTGTCTTGGGTCCGGGGAATTTCGTCCAAACGGAACCCACGAACGGCTTTTAAATACTCCGGCTCTTTGGCGTCGCGATAATAAACCGGCGATTCGTTCGCAATTAACTTGGCTGGTATGTCGGCGACAACTTTGCCGTGATGTTTCACAACCATGTAGCCTGTGTCCGTGACGAAACCAATTTCTGCCCACGGCAAATCCCACTTGTTGAAGATGCGTTTGACTTCCTCTTCGCGGCCTTTATGGATGATGATGAGCATCCGCTCCTGTGATTCGCTCAACATGAGCTCGTAGCTTGACATGTTCGGCGCGCGCTGCGGGACCTTGTCTAGTTCAATCTCGATGCCAGTGCCTGCGCGCGCGGCGGTTTCACAAGTTGAACAAGTCAAACCCGCCGCGCCCATGTCCTGGATGCCTGCGACGGCGCCGGTGGCCAGCAGTTCGAGGCAGGCTTCGCAGACGAGCTTTTCCATGAACGGATCGCCCACCTGCACTGCGCCACGTTGTTGCTCGGCGGATTCCTCGGTCAAATCCTGCGACGCGAACGCCGCGCCCGCCAGACCGTCGCGGCCTGTCGCCGGGCCGACATAAAACACCGGGTTGCCGATTCCCTTGGCCGCGCCGCGCGCGATTTGTTCATGGCGCAGCACGCCGAGGCAAAAGGCGTTCACGAGCGGGTTGCCTTCGTAACTTTTGTCGAAATAAACCTCGCCCGCGATGGTTGGGATACCAAAGCAATTGCCGTAATACGCAATGCCGCCAACGACGCCGGCGAACAACCGCCTGTTATTTGCGATTTGTTGCGACGCTGAATCGTGGTAAGGCGCGGTGTCCCCACCGCGCCGCTCGGCGGGCTGGGGACAGCCCGCCCTACCTTCGTTCTCGGTAATTGGCCCGAAACGCAACGTGTTCACGGAACAAATCGGTCTTGCGCCCATCGTGAAAATGTCGCGCACGATGCCACCCACGCCTGTGGCTGCGCCTTGGAACGGCTCGACTGCGCTTGGGTGATTGTGCGACTCAATCTTGAACGCGATGGCCAGTCCGTCACCGATGTCAATGATGCCAGCGTTTTCCTCGCCTGCGCCGACAAGGATTTTCGGTGACTTGGTGGGGAAGGTTTTCAGGAGCGGGCGCGTGTTTTTGTAGCTGCAATGCTCGCTCCACATCACGGAGAAGATACCCAACTCGGTGTAGCTCGGCTCGCGCCCGAGGATTTCCTTCATCTTGGCGTATTCGTCCGGTGTGAGGTTGTGTTTGGCAACCAGTTCAGGTGTGATGGCGGGTTCGGTCATTTGAAAAAGCTTATCGTTCCCAAAAGACATCCGACTAGAAACGCAACGAAAGACAAATTCCCGGCAAAATGAGCAGCAATTTGTGCCTTGCTTCGTAGGTTGTCAGCGTCGGTGAGTTTTTTCCAATCGATTTGACGCTCGAAATATTTCTCTGAATCACGTCGCCAGGAATTAAAAAGGTTGGCGACCCGGTAATAGCGAAGAATGTTGAAAACGCCGACTAAAATTACTCCAACAACAAAACTTGCGAGTGCCGCAACAGCGTAGTGTGAACTGCGGGCTTTTTCGGAAGACCCCATGAAGCTTAAAACCGCGATTGCTCCTCCCGAATTTGTAAGCAGCAAGTATTTGATAGCAACTTCTGCACATTCCTTTTCCAAGGCATGAAGCTGCTTCCATCGTTGATTGATGTATTCAATCCGATGGTTTCTCAACTCTTGGGTCTCTGGCGGATCTGGCAGATTTGACATGCCCATAAAACTTCATGCTCCTTTCGCCACATTTTTCTTTTCCAGTGCGGCGATGATACTTTCAAAAACCAGCCGTCCATCATCACTGCCCAGAATTTCTTCGCTGGCGCGCTCGGGATGCGGCATGAGTCCGGCCACGTTGCGGCGTTCATTGCACACGCCGGCGATGTTCAGCAGTGAGCCGTTCGGATTCGCGGTGTCGGTCAGGTTTCCACCGATATCGCAATACCGCCATAAAATTTGGTTGTTGGCTTTGAGCTTCGCCAGCGTTTCCTCGTCGGCGAAGTAGCAGCCTTCACCGTGAGCAATCGGAATTCGCAGGAGTTTGTCTTGTGGAATCCTGTTCGTGAACGGCGAATCAGTCGTGGCCGTTTTCAAAAAAATGTGTTCGCAGTGGAATTGCAGGTCGCGGTTGCGGACGAGCGCGCCGGGCAACAGTCCCGCTTCGGTGAGCACTTGAAAACCATTGCAGATACCGATGACCAATCCGCCGTTGTCGGCGAATTGTTTCACGGCCTGCATCACGGGGCTGAACCGCGCGATGGCGCCGCAGCGCAGATAATCGCCGTAGCTGAAGCCGCCGGGCACGATGACGGCGTCGGCGTCGCCGAGGGATTTTTCCTTATGCCAGACGTAACGCGCTGAGTGGCCAAGCACGTCGCGAATGGCGTGGATGGCATCCTGGTCGCAATTGGAGGCGGGAAATTGGAGAACGGCAAAATTCATTCGATTTCCAGCTTGTAGTCCTCGATGATCGGGTTGCTCAAAAATTTACGCGCCGCATCGTTCAACGCTTGCTGTGCGGCTGCTTTATCCGTGCCGGGCGCGAGATCAATCTCGATGTATTTGCCGACGTGAACGGCGGTGACGCCCCTGTAGCCCATTTGTTCGAGGGCGCTTTGAACAGTTTTGCCTTGCGGATCCACCACGGCCTTCTTTGGGGTAATGACGATTTTTGCTTTCATGCTCGCGCACACAATGGTGCGAAAAATTCCCGCGCTGTGCGAGAAATTTTTGGACGCGGAAAATTTCCACCCGCAAGAAGCGTTGAATTTTCCCGCCTGCTGAGCCATTGTTTACGGCGTGAATACCGCGATTCCCCTGGACGAATTGGCCGTCGGCAATATCAGTACCGAGCAGAAACCGATTAGGCCGTGCACCATCGTCATTTTTGGCGCCAGTGGCGACCTCACCGCGCGCAAACTGATTCCCGCGTTTTATCACCTTTACATGGACAAGCAGATGCCGTCCACGTTCCGCGTCGTCGGCGTCGCGCGTCGGGAGAAGACGGATGAATCATGGCGAAATGAATTGCGCGCCGCGCTGGATCAGTTTTCGCGAACGAAACCCGTGGACGAAAATGTCTGGCGTAATTTCGCCAGAAACATTTTTTACTGTCGCGGCGACCTGGCCGACGCGGCGACTTACGAAAGGCTTGAGGAATTGCTGGTTTCCTTCGGCGAAGCGCCGCTTCGGGAAAACCTGCTTTTTTATCTTGCCACGCTGCCGAGCCAGTTTGGCGAAGTGGTGGAGCAGATTCATCGCGCGGGTTTGCTGCACAAAAACGGTTCTGGTTGGCAGCGCATCGTGGTGGAAAAACCATTTGGGCATGACTTGGCATCGGCGCGCGCGTTGAACAAGGAACTGACCCGCTTCGTCCACGAACAGCAGATTTGCCGCATTGACCATTACCTCGGCAAGGAAACGGTGCAGAACATTTTGATGTTCCGCTTTTCCAACTCCGTTTTTGAGCGGCTCTGGGACCGCAACTTGATTGACCATGTGCAAATCACCGTCAGCGAAAAACCCGGCGTGGGCCAGCGCGGCGGCTATTACGAGGAAGCCGGCGCGCTCCGCGACATGGTGCAAAATCACATGCTGCAAGTCCTTTCGCTCGTGACGATGGAACCGCCTGTGTCGCTTGAATCCGAAGCCATCCGCGACGAAAAAGTAAAATTGCTCAAATCCATCCGCCCGCTGACCCCCGACGACGTGGCGCGGCAAGTCGTGCGCGGACAATACTTCGCCGGGGCGGTGGATGGGAAGCCGGTATTGGGCTACCGGCAGGAAGCAAAGGTGAAACCCGATTCCAACGTCGAGACCTACGTCGCGTTGAAGCTGTTTATTGACAACTGGCGCTGGTCGGACGTGCCGTTTTATTTGCGCACGGGCAAATATCTGCCGCAAAGCGCCAGCGAAGTGAGGGTTCAATTCCGTCCCACGCCGCACGTGCTGTTCGCCGCGCAGTGCGGCCAAAAGCTCGATCCCAACGCCATCGCGCTGCGCCTGCAGCCGAACGAGGGTATTTACCTTCGGTTCAACGGCAAAGTGCCCGGCATGAGCCTTGGCGTGCGGCCTGTGCGGATGAATTTCAGTTACGATGCCGAGTTCGGCGCCTACACGCCTGAAGCCTACGAACGGCTGTTGCTCGAAGCCATCGATGGCGACGCGACGCTGTTCATCCGCCGCGACGAGGTGGAAACCGCGTGGCAAATCGTGGACTCCATCCGAGCCGATTGGGATGGTAAACCGCTGACGAACCGTGAATTTTACGCCGCCGGAACGTGGGGCCCGGTCGCCGCCGACGATTTGCTCGCGCAAAGCGGCCATGTCTGGCACGAACCGCAGCAACCCAAGTGAACAATTTTGAACTCATTTCCTTCGCTACTGCCGACGAACTGGCTCAAGCCGCCGCTGGCGCGTGGCTGGATGAGATCGAGACAACAAATCGCGCAGGCAAATTGCATTGCGTCGCGTTGTCCGGCGGACGCATCGCGCAGGGATTTTTTGCAGTGGTGGTGGAACAGACCAGAACGCGCGCGGTTTCGTTCGGGCGCGTCCATTTTTTCTGGGCAGACGAACGTTGCATGCCACCGGATGACAAGGAAAACAATTTCCGTCTCGCGAACGAGCTTTTATTCGCGCCGCTGAAAATTGGCGAGGCACAAGTTCATCGCATTCATGGCGAAAATTTACCGGAAGTCGCAGCGAAAACAGCTTCAACAGAAATTTCCGAAATCGTGCCGTTGAACGCCGCCGGCCAGCCGGTTCTGGATTTGATTTTTCTTGGCATGGGCGAGGACGGTCACGTGGCATCGCTGTTTCCAAACGCTTCGGCAGGAATTGTGAGTTGTACCATGCCATTTCTGGCTGTTGAAAATTCGCCCAAACCGCCATCCAGGCGCATTTCCATGAGCTATGCCATGATTGCGGCGGCAAAACAGGTTTGGGTTTTGGCGTCGGGGGCGGGCAAAGAAGCGGCTTTGCGGGAATCACTGGAGCCAGACGGTCATACGCCCTTGGCGCGAGTGATTCATTTGCGTCCGCACACGAAAATTTTCAACGATATTCGACTTGGCTAGGATTGTAACCGGGCGGTTAAATCGGATTTTTATTCAAATTGCCTCAAAAATTGCGCATTTGGCCGGATAAAACATCTTCGGATTTTTTTTGAACCATTTGCATTTCAGATGCGTCTATGTCAATATAGTGGGTGAAGGATTTCGCTGTTCGTTTAGGGTTGGCATAGAGGTTTTGCTCGCGGCGCGGCTCGAACAGCGACCCCCAAGTTGGCCGCGCCGCCCTTCTGAGCGCCGGGGTGACGGCGTATAAAACCTCATCGCTGCGGGGGCCGGACGAAAGTCCGGCCTTTCGCATTCTTGGAATTCGCATTGATTGCAGGTCGAAAGACGTTTAGCCTTGTCTACGCATGAAACACCAGCTCGATTTCGAGAAGCCAATTGTCGAACTGCAAAACAAGCTGGACGAACTTCGCCAACATCCGGAAACGCATTCGATGGACGTCAGCCTCGAGGAGGAAATCCAACTCATCGAAAAAAGGCTTGATGAAACACGCCGGCAAATTTTTTCCAATCTTACTGCGTGGCAGCGCGTCAGGCTCGCCCGGCATCCCAAGCGGCCTTACACGCTTGACTACATCAACCACGCGTTCACCGATTTTCATGAATTGCACGGCGACCGGCTGTTTGCCGAAGACCGTGCGATGGTCGGCGGCTTTGCAAAACTTGGCGAGCATCGCGTCATGGTCATTGGCACGCAAAAAGGCCGTGACACGAAGGAAAACATTTTGCGCAATTTCGGCTCCGCCCATCCCGAAGGCTATCGCAAGGCGCTGCGCCTGATGCGGCTCGCGAACAAATTTGGCCTCCCCATCATCACGCTCATTGACACGTCGGGCGCGTATCCGGGCATCGGTGCGGAGGAACGCCACATAGCCGAGTCCATCGCCGTCAACCTCCGCGAGATGACGCTGCTGGAAGTGCCCATCATCGCTGCGGTCATCGGCGAAGGCGGTTCGGGTGGCGCGCTGGGCATCGGCGTTGCCGACCGTGTTTTGATTCTAGAAAACGCGTATTATTCCGTCATCCCCCCCGAAGGTTGCGCAGCGATTTTGTGGAGAGATCGCGCCGCCACCGCCGAAGCCGCCGCCGCGCTGAAAATCACCGCGAAAGATTTGCTCCATTTCAAAATCATTGATGAAATCATTCCCGAACCCCTCGGCGGTGCGCACACCGATCATGCCGCCGCCGCCGGAAATTTAAAAACGCATTTGCTCAAACACCTCGACGAATTGCTCGCGCTGCCGGTCGCCGAACTCTTGAAACGGCGTTACGAAAAATACCGCGCCCACGGGCATTTCTTTGAGAAAAAAGAGCCGGTCGCAAATGGTGTTGTTCCCGCGGCAACGGCCGCGTAATCACAGTGCTTTATCCGCTCACTTTTCATCCGATTTTCAAGGAGCGCGTTTGGGGCGGACGCGAAATCGAACGGCTCTACGGGAAGAAACTGCCGCCCGGCGCGCCCATCGGCGAATCGTGGGAAATCAGCGACCGGCCCGGCGACGCCAGCGTCATTGCCAATGGCCCGCTTGCCGGGAAAGATCTGCGCTGGCTCATGGAAAATCATCGAGCCGAGTTGCTCGGCAATGCGAAACCGGCAAACGAAAACCGCTTTCCGTTGCTCTGCAAAATTCTCGATGCGCGGGAAAAACTTTCACTGCAAGTCCATCCGCCCACGCACAAAGCCGCGGAACTTGGCGGTGAGCCGAAGACCGAAATGTGGTTTATCGCCGACGCCGCGCCGGGGGCGGAACTGTTCGTCGGCCTCAAACGCGGTGTCACGCGCGCGGAATTTGAGAAAAAAGTTGGGAACGGCGAAATGGCGGAATGTTTCCACCGCGTTCCCGTGCGCGCGGGCGACGCGATGTTTCTGCCCAGCGGCCGCGTCCACGCCATCGGTGCGGGCATTGTGATTTTTGAAATCCAGCAGAACTCGGACACCACTTACCGGGTATTCGATTGGAACCGCGTCGGGCTGGACGGCAAAGCGCGTGAACTTCACGTTGCGCAGTCGCTGGCGAGTATTAATTTTAATGACTTTGAACCAAAACTAGCTCAAGGCAAATTTACCGGCAACGAAGTCAAAGTCCGTCCGCTCGTGCGCGACCTGCTGTTCAACGTCGAGGCGGTGGAGATGAAAACCGGCGCGGGCACAAATTTGAAACCGCACAAACTCCAAATTGTCGCCACGGTGCGCGGCCAGCTTGAAATTCAAAGCGGTTCGATCTCTGTGAATTTGTCCGCCGGACAATTTTGTCTCGTGCCTGCGTGTTTGGAGCGGACGGAAGCACAGGCGAAATCCGAGGTGACACTTCTGCGCGTCGAGGCGAATTGAGGCTGTTGCTACCACAAAGTTCCCGGTGACGGCTTGTGGTCCCGGTTTTTCTGACTTAGAAATTCCTGCGCCATTTGTTTGCGAATTCGTAGTTTTTGCAATAGGCTCGCGGTGGCAAGCTCCTCGGCATATTTCCTTTGAATCGATTTCCACGACGCAGTTTTCCTGCCGCGTAGAAACCGCTGGTAACCGTCAGCTACAAACCTGCTTTTCATGGTGATTCAATTCCACGACAAGTCCTCCGGCATTTGGGAGAGCAGCTTGTTTTTCCAGCCGCCCTTGCTTTTCAGAATTTTCTGCCAGAGCTGTTCGGGCGGCGTGTCGAAGATGAGTTCAAGCGACGCCGGAAACGTCAGCCACGATTTGCGTTTCATTTCCATTTCAAGCTGGCCTGGCGACCAGCCGGCGTAACCCGCGAACATCTTGACCTTTTTCTCCGGCGAAAACGATTCGCCAATTTCCAACAGATCATCCAGTGAATGGCCGAGGCTCAAATTCGGAAATACATTCGCGTCGGGAATGAAACTGTCCGCATGCAAAAAGCTTAGCGCGGTCGGCTGCACCGGCCCGCCGAGAAAAAGAGGCGATTCCCGAAGCCTGTCGGGCAGGTTAGCCACGAGCACTTCACCCACCTTGTTGCCGGCGGCACGGTTGAGCACGAGGCCAAAAGCCCCCTCGGCGTTGTGCTCGCAAACAAGCACCACCGTGTGATGGAAAAAGGAGCCGCGCAAAACGCCACCGTCCAGCAGCAACTTGCCCTTCAGCCATTTTTCGTCCTCACTCATATTCCATCTTAATGTGCATTATGTTTGTGTGGCTGGCAAAAACAAAACCGCCGGGATGCCAGGACCCTGAGAAAATCGTTGCCGCCAAACAAAAAGCGCGGGGAAAATCCCCACGCTCGTATTTGAATTCCTTGTGCTCCAGCCCTCTCGACGGTCAGAGCGATTTGACCTTTTTCACAATCGCCGCGGCGTCAATGCCGAAGTGCGCCAGAAGTTCGGCGGCCTTGCCGGAACGCGGCAGCCCAGTCACGGCGAGCTTGTGGACTTTGATTCCATCCACGCTAAGTTCGCCGGCGACGGCGTCGCCCAGTCCACCTTCGATGTAATGATCTTCAACCGTGATGACCGTGTTGCCGGTCTTTTGCGCGGCAGCTTTGATAGCATCCTTGTCCAGCGGCTTGATGCTGTAGGCGTCTATGACCGTGATGCCGATGCCTTCGGCCCTCAGAGCGTCAGCGGCCTTGAGCGCTTCATGAAGCGTCACGCCCGCAGCGACAACGGTGGCCTTGTCGCTCGCGTTCTGGCGCACCACTTTTGCGCCGCCGATGGGAAATTGCTCGTCGTTGTTGTAAATCACCAGTGTCTTCGGGCGCGATGTACGCAGGAAACAAACCCCCTTCTTTTGCGCCATTTGTTCGACAAGTTTTTCCGTGCTCACCGCATCGCTCGGATACAACACCGTGCTGCCCACAATCGCGCGCATCATCGCCAAGTCTTCCAGACCCATCTGCGACGGGCCGTCCTCGCCGATGCTCACGCCGACATGCGAGCCTGTGAGTTTCAGATTCGCCTGCGAAATGCCTGCAACGCGGATTTGATCGTAAGCGCGCGCGAAGAAACACGCGAACGTGGACGCAAACGGCACCTTGCCGCGCGCGCCGAAGCCGGCGGCAACGGCGACCATGTTTTGCTCGGCAATGAAGCATTCCGTAAAACGGTTCGGGAACTTCTTGGAAAACTTTTCCGCGTAGGTGGAATTTTTCGTGTCGCCGTCCATCGCGACGATGCGTTGATCCACTTCGCCGATGCGCGCGAGCGCGTTGCCGTAGGCTTCGCGCGTCGCAACTGAATCGCCGGGTTTGTAATTGATTGGCGGATAACCCGCGGGCGCGGCGTTGTTTGGCGCGGGCAATTGATTCGGTGCAGGAATCGCCACGCCGACGCCGGATTTCGCGCTGGGCTGAAGTTCGGCGACGGCTTTGGCGGCCTCGTCCTTGTTCAGAGGTTTACCGTGCCAGCCGTCTTTGTCCTGCAAAAAGGAAACGCCTGCGCCTTTGTAAGTTTTGGCGATGATGCAGAGTGGCTGGTCGTTCAGGCCGACGCCGCTGAGCACTTCCACGATTTCTTCGATGTCGTGGCCGTCAATCGATTCAACGCGCCAACCGAAGGCATCAAACCGTTTGGCATAAACACCGATGTCGTGGCCGAACGCGGTGGCCTGGCTCTGGCCGAGGCGGTTGGCGTCCACAATGGCAATCAAATTGTTGAGCTTATAAATGCCGGCGAGCGACGCCGCTTCCCAGACCGAGCCTTCGGCGATTTCGCCGTCACCGAGCAGGACGTAGATGTTGTAATTCAGATGGTCGAGGTGTGCGGCCAGCGCCATGCCGACGCCAATGCTCAAGCCCTGGCCGAGCGAACCGGTGGCCACGTCCACGAATGGCAGTCGCGGTGTCGGATGACCTTCGAGGTCGCAGCCGAACCGGCGGAGTTTCAACAATTCGCTCACCGGAAACAAACCGGTTTCCGCCCACGCGGCATAAAGCAGCGGCGCGGCGTGCCCCTTGGAAAGAATAAAACGGTCGTTGTTGTGGTAGTGCGGGTTCTTCGCATCATAACGCATGTGCCCAAAAAACAGCACAGCCACCACATCCGCCGCCGAGCAGCACGAAGTTGGGTGTCCGCTGCCGGCTGCGGTCGTTGCGGTGATCGAGTGAATCCGCAACTGATTTGCAATGCCCTTCAATAGTTCAATGTCCGTGTTAATCATGGAGGGAAAATTCTAGGCAAGTGAAGACGAAAGCCAAGAATGAAATGATTGAGTAAATTTTGCAGGTTGCCTGGAATCAAATGGTACGCGAGGCGGGGGTCGAACCCACAACCTTCGGCTCCGGAGGCCGACGCTCTATCCAATTGAGCTACTCGCGCAAGGCAAATCTCAGAATACTGTCGTGCGCGCTTTTGCTCAAATGGAATCTGTGGCTAAAACTTCGCGCGAAGAACGCGAAGGAAATGAAGGCTGAATTTCCTTCACAACCTTCGTGGTCTTCGCGCGACGCTTCCCAAAAAATAAAAAGGGACGGCGCAAGGCCGCCCCAGTGTCAATGTCTGTTACCCCACAGATTATTGTTGCGGTGGATTCACAGGAGGAAGAGCGGGTGCATTCGTGCCTCCCGCGTTTGGGCCACCCGGAGGCGGGCCGTTGCGGCGATTGCGCATATCCTGCCATTTTTGGAACTGCTCCGGTGTAAGAACGGCTTTCATCTGCGTAGCAATGTCTTCACGGATGGTTTTCATTTTGGCCTTGCGGTCTTCGGCAGTGAGGCTGGTGTCCTGCCGCAGGTCGCGCATTTTCTGCATTTGCGTGTCCATGATGGCCTGAACTTTCGGTTTCTGGTCGGCGGTCAGGTTGAGTTGTTCCGCCCAGCGCTCAAAACCAGCGCGCGGTGGCTGGCCGGCTGGCGGAGCGCCTGCGGGTGGAGTGGAAGGCGGCGTATTGGTGGAATCGCCCGCGCGCAAGGCTGGACTCCATGCCAGTAAACTGCCCACGGCCAACGCCGTGATTAACATTGTTTTATTTGCTTTCATAATTCTTTGTCGTGGTTTGTTTTTCAATTTCGTCGCGCCATTATAACGCGGCTCACTGTTCCATGTCAGACGCCCAGTATAAAAAGAGGTTACAACCTGCGCAACACTTTCGCCGCTGCTTTGATTGTTAGCCCGATGTCCGCCGCCGTGTGCGCCGTGGAAGTGAAATCCGCCTCGAATTGCGACGGCGCGAGGTAAATGCCTTCGGCCAGCATCCCGTGGAAAAATTTAGCGAACCGCCTGTGGTCACTTTTCATTGCGTCGGCGAGGCTCCAGACCGGCTGGTTGGTGAAATACGCGCAGAACATTGAGCCGCAGCGATTGAATGTCACCGGCACGCCCGCAGATTTCGCGGCAGCGTTCATACCGATTTCCAATTGTGCGCCAAGTTGTTCCAATTTCTGGTAGGGCGGGCTGTCCCCAGCCCGCCGCGGCGCGGTCGGGACACCGCACCCTACCGATAATTCCTCCAACGCCGCGATGCCCGCTGCCATCGCCAGCGGATTGCCACTCAACGTTCCGGCTTGATACACCGGTCCCAGCGGCGCGAGCAAATCCATGATGTCTGTGCGCCCGCCGAACGCGCCCACCGGCAGCCCGCCGCCGATGATTTTGCCGAGGCACGTCAAATCCGGCATGACCCCGAAACGTTCCTGCGCGCCGCCGGGCGCAAGACGGAAACCTGTCATCACCTCGTCGAAAATCAGCAACGCGCCGTTCGCCTGCGTGATTTCGCGTAAAAATTCCAGATAACCCGGTTTCGGCAAATAAACCCCTGCATTGCCCGGCACCGGCTCGACGATGATTCCAGCGATTTGATTTTTATTCACGTCGAACGCGGCTTTCACGGCGTCAACGTCGTTGAACGGCAAAACGATGGTGTGTTGCGTGAATGCCGCCGGTATGCCCGCGCTATCGGGATTGCCAAACGTCAGCGCGCCGCTGCCGGCTTTCACGAGCAATGAATCCACATGACCATGATAACAGCCGTCGAACTTGATAATTTCGTCGCGCTTCGTGAAGCCACGCGCCAGACGAATTGCCGACATACACGCTTCCGTGCCGGAATTGCACATCCGCACCTTTTGCACGCTCGGCACGAGCGAGCAAATCAGCTTCGCCATCGTGACTTCGAATGGATTCGGGATGCCGAAGCTGGTGCCGTGGTCGGCGGCGGCCTTGACGGCGGAAATAATTTTCGGATGCGCGTGGCCGAGAATCGCCGGCCCCCAAGTGCAGACGTAATCAATGTATTCGTTTCCGTCCACGTCCCAGACGCGCGCGCCTTTGGCCCGGTTGACGAAGAACGGCTGGCCGCCGACGGCGCGGAACGCGCGCACCGGCGAATTGACACCGCCGGGAATGTATTTCAGCGCCTCGGCGAAAAGTTTTTCCGATTCCATTCGTGTCATCACGAACAATCTAGTTTGTGAACAGCCGAAGCCGCGAGCATTTTCCGAGTTGTGCTTTGAACTTCACTGGAAGTAATTTCGGAACTGTGAAAGCCAGATTCCAAACCCGCCGTGAATTCATCAAAACCACCGCCATGGCCACCGCGAGCGTGTCATTCGCCGGCGCTTTGGCTTCGCGTGTTCGCGCCGCCGAAGCGGACCGGAAAATCGGGTTCGCCCTCGCCGGTCTCGGCACGTTGAGCACCTATCAACTTGCGCCTGCGTTGCAGAAAACGAAATTTTGCAAACTCACCGGCATTGTCACAGGCACGCCCGCGAAGGCCGAACGCTGGAAAGCGCAATACAACATCCCCGACAGGAACATTTACAACTACGACACGATGGGGAAAATGGCGGACAACCCGGACATTGACGTGGTTTATGTCGTCACGCCAAACGCACTTCACGCCGAACACAGCATCAAGGCGGCGAGGGCGGGCAAGCACGTGCTTTGCGAAAAGCCAATGGAAGTGTCGGTCGAAAAATGCCGGCAAATGATTGACGAATGCAAAAAAGCCGGAAGGCAACTGGCCATCGGCTACCGGCTCCACTTCGAACCAAACAACCTCGAATGCGTCCGTCTCGCACGAGAAAAGGTTTTGGGCGATTTGAAAATGGTTGATGCCTGCTTCGGCTATGCCGCTAGGGACACGACCCAATGGCGGTATAAACGCGATCTGGCTGGGGGCGGGCCGCTTATGGATGTTGGCATTTACGCGTTGCAGGCGGCGCGCTATTTGAGCGGGGAGGAACCCGTTCTTGTTTCCGCGATTGAAACCAAAACCGATCCGGTGAAATTCAGGGAAGTCGAGGAAACCATCACGTGGCAGATGAAATTTCCCGGTGGCGTGGTGGCGCAATGCTACACAACCTGCGGATTTGACGGTTTCAACCGTTTTACCGGTTACACGCGGGACGGATGGTTTCGATTGGAACCTGCCTTTAGTTATCACGGGTTATGCGGACGCCGCAGCGACAGGATGGAAATCAATCTGCCGGACATCGACCAGTTCGCGGCCGAAATGGACGATTTCGCGCAATGTATATTGAACAATCAGCCGACCAAAGTGCCGGGCGAAGAAGGCCTGCGCGACGTGAAAATCATGATGGCCATTTACGAGGCAGCCCGCACCGGCAAAACGGTTAGTCTTGCGTAATCGCCACGATTAATTCCGAAAAAACGTCTCCTGTAACGACCCTTTCTCCGTGCGGACAGCGGTGCCGGTGCCGATGTGATGCCGTTGGAACCAGCCATCGTTCACTTCCAGGACGTATTGGATGTTGTCGTGCGAGGCGACGACGGGCACGTTGTCGTTCTTTTCCAGATGATGAATCTCCTCGATGACGCCGTCCGGACCGATGTAGGCGGCGGATAGCGACACGGGACAATTGATCATCCAAAACCCGTTCGGCGCGCGCAGCGCCTGTGGAAGCACAAACAGCATGGCACTTTCATCGGTGATATTGGTGCGGAACATCATGCCGGTCTCCTGCTCGCGCGGGGTGAGCGCCAGCTCGGCATCCAATGTCTCCGCGCCGAGATAAATTTTCATCGTCTGCAATTTCGGCTGCACCCGAGTGGGCAGCAAATCGTTGCCTGATGGCGGCGTGGCGGTTTCGGTTTTTTCGCAACCGGCCAGCAAAGCCGCGACGAGGAACAACGAAAAAATTCCTGTTAGTTTCACGCCGACAAACTGCCGGATACCACCGGACTTTTCAATCAAACTGCGCATACAATGAATGACGGGCTCTTTCATCCGCGTTTGACTATCCAACGGCAATTCACTAATGTCGGCCTCCGGAATAGCCAGACCGAAAATCAACCCAAGAATTTATGCCGCCGAAAACCGCCGACAAATCCGCCGCTGAAACGAAAACTGCCGCGCATTCGCGCGAGCTCGAAGCCGCGATTTCCTCCATCACAAAAAATTACGGCGAAGGCAGCATTATGCGCCTCGGCGACGCGCGGGCGCATGTCAAAATTGACGTGATTCCGACCGGCGCACTCGCGCTGGACTTTGCACTGGGCGTCGGCGGCATCCCGCGCGGCCGAGTCGTGGAAATTTTCGGGCCGGAATCGTCCGGCAAAACGACGTTGATGCTCCATGTCATCGCCAGCGCGCAAAAAGCCGGCGGACTGGCGGCGTTCATTGACGCCGAGCATGCGCTGGATCCCGGCTACGCGAAAAAACTCGGCGTGAACCTCGATGATTTGCTCGTATCGCAGCCGGATTCCGGCGAAGAGGCGCTGACGATTTGTGAAACGCTCGCGCGCTCGAATGCGCTGGACGTGATCGTCATTGATTCCGTCGCCGCGCTCGTGCCGAGGGCCGAACTCGAAGGCGAAATGGGCATGGCCACGATGGGCATGCAGGCGCGGCTCATGAGCCAGGCGTTGCGCAAACTCACGGCGATTTTGGGCAAGTCGAAGACGACGTGCATTTTCACCAATCAACTGCGCGAAAAAGTCGGCGTGATGTTCGGCAACCCTGAAACGACGCCCGGCGGCAAGGCGCTGAAATTTTACGCGAGTGTGCGTCTCGACATCCGCCGCAAAGACACGCTCAAGGATGACGCGGGTAATGCCGTCGGCAATCACGTCCGGGTCAAGGTTGTGAAGAACAAGGTCGCGCCGCCGTTTGCCGAGGCCGAGTTCGACATCCTTTACAATCACGGTATCAATAAGGAAGGCTGCATTCTCGACGTGGGCATCGAGAATGGCGTCGTGGACAAAAAAGGCGCGTGGTTGCAATTCGAGGGCGAGTTGATCGGGCAGGGGAAGGATGCCGCGCAAAAGGCCCTCGTCGAAAAACCCGCGCTCGCCAAAAAGATTGTGGATGCCATTCTCGCCAAACGCGCGGCGGCTTGATGGCTGTAAAGTTGTTTTCGCATGAGTACTGTTTCCGATCTCGGCCTTGACTTGGAGAATCTGTTTCAACCTGCATGGGCGCAGGAGAAGCCGTCGGCCAATCGCTACGCGAAATTCGCCGGCGAACCCGCCGGACGCGATGACCGCCAGCGCGAAGGCCGGCGCGGAGGACCGCGCACGGAATCGTTCGGCGAGCGCCGCGGACCTCGTCCGCCGCGTTCCAGTCCAAAGTTCGGCGACCGCAAAAGGGAATTTTTCCAACGCGATGACTCGCGCGAGCGCGAACATCGCGAACCGCCCCCGCCGTTGCCGGAAATCAGCGTCGCGTTTTTGCCGGACGAGAACGGCGTCGAATCGCTCGCCCGCCAGATCAAGATGACCGGCCGCGCCTATCCGCTGTTCGACATCGCACGGCTCATTTTGCAAAAGCCGGAGCGTTATTCCGTCCAGCTCATGGTGAAGAAAAAGCCCGACGGCGCCATCGCGCAGCCGCTGTTTGTTTGCGCGCTCGATGACACGCCGTGGCTGACCGAGGACGAGGCCGTTGCGCATGTTCTCAAAAATCATTTCACCACGTTTTATCAGACCGAGCGCACGGCGACCGAGCCGCCGAAGGGCACCTACACGTTCGTCGCGCAATGCGGCATGAGCGGCGTGATTCTCGGCCCGCCGAACCATCACGATTACCAGAACCAGCTCCGCAAATTGCACGCGGAACGGTTCTCGAAAATGCCATTCGACGTTTTCAAGGCGCGCGTCAGAATCGTCAAGGATGAGGCCATCGTGAAAAAGTGGGTCGAGGAGCAAAGTTTCAAAACCGAATATGTCGTCCTCAACGTGCCCGAACCGCTTAAACTTCCGAACATGGAAGAAGTGGAGAAACATTTCCGCGCCGTTCACAAGGAAACCATTATCAAGTCTGTGGAAGCGCACGTGGTCGGCGGCGTGTCCAGCCGCAACTTGCGCAGCCGTGAGTTGCAACAACTCATCCGCCATGAATGGGAGCAGCAAAGGTATTTCCCGCTGCAGCTCGCCACCGGCTTGAGCAGGCAATTCGCCGAGCACGGCCTGCAGTTTTTCAAGGTCAACAGGACCGTCACGCATGTTTCAGTCGCGCGCCCGCAATTTCTCGATCTTGAAACTACGCCGGTGTCGGAAAGCATCAAACGCATCATCGACCGCATCAATACGCATCCGAAATGCTCGCGGCGGCAATTGATGGAAGCCCTCGCGCCATCGCTCCAACCGGCGGTCATTGAAATCAAACCCGGGGAACAACAGGCTGCCGTACCCGCCGAACCGACGCCGGAACAAAACGCCGTCATTGCGGATTTGCATTGGCTTGTGCATCAGGGACATGTACTCGAATTTGCCGACGGCAGGCTGGAAACGGCCAAAAAGCCATTGCCCAAACCGCCAACACGGGCTACGCCAGAGGCTTCGCCGAGGCAAGAACCAGAGAAGAAACCAGCCGAAGAAAAACCGGTCGCGGAAGGTGAAGCTGCGATGGCTGGCGAACCGGCGGATGAGATTGCCGTTTCAACTGAAGCTGAAATTCCCGCACCCGAGCAACCGGAGCCGGCGGTTGAGCCGGCATCCGAAATTCCGGCTCCAGCCGAACCCGCCGTTCCTTCGCCGGAACCGGTTGTTGAGAGTGGCGCAACGCCTTCGTGAAAGGTAGGGCGCTTTCTCCGAAAGCGCCGATTCAGTTTGCGGCGCGCTCGGATAGCACGCCCTACCCGTAGAATCCTTGCTTTCCTTAATTCTTCGCGCTGCTAACTTGATTCATGGCTTTCACGAAGTTCGGTCTTTCTCCGGCGGTTCTCCAAGGGGTGCGCGCGGCGGGCTACGTTACACCTACGCCGATCCAACTCCGAGGCATCCCGCTCGTGCTTGCCGGACGCGACATGATTGGCAGCGCCCAAACCGGCACCGGCAAGACCGCCGCGTTTGCGCTGCCCATTCTCTCGAAACTCGGCCTGCATGCGCCCGGTCCGCGCGCGTTGATTCTCGAACCAACACGCGAACTCGCCGCGCAGGTTGAAACGGCCTTCCGTGATTTCGCGCGCTTCACCAATCTTAAAACCGCCGTTGTTTATGGCGGTGTTGGTTATGGACGGCAATTGGACGATTTGCGCGCGGGCACGGACGTTCTCGCCGCCACGCCGGGGCGTTTGCTCGATCACCTCGAACGCGGCACGGTGCGGCTCGACAAGGTTCAATTCCTCGTGCTCGACGAGGCCGACCGTATGCTGGACATGGGATTTTTGCCCGACGTGCGCCGCATCGTCGACCGCTGCCCGCGCCAGCGTCACACCTCGCTGTTTTCCGCGACGATTCCGCCACAAATCGAAACGCTCATTCAATGGGGGATGAAAAACCCGGAAACGATTCAAATCGGCGCGCGCCGCACGCCGGCCGAGACCGTCAAGCACGTCATTTATCCCGTTTCTGATTCGCAAAAATCCGATCTGGTGCTCGAACTGCTCAAGCGCGTGGATTTCAATTCGGTGCTGATTTTTTGCCGGACGAAGCACGGCGCCGACCGTGTCGCGGGCATGCTCAAGCGCAACAATCACGCCGTGGCCGTGCTGCACTCGAACCGCACACAGCGCGAACGCGAACAGGCCTTGCAAGGATTCCGCTCCGGCAAATTCGAGGTGCTCGTGGCGACGGACATTGCCGCGCGCGGGCTGGACATCGCGGATGTGAGCCACGTCATCAACTACGACGTGCCGCAGCATCCGGAGGATTACATCCATCGCATCGGGCGCACGGGCCGCGCGGAAGCGAGCGGCGACGCATTTACCATTATGACCGCCGAAGACGCCAGCCACGTTTTCGCCATCGAACGCTTCATCAGCCAGAAAATCCCGCGCGTGAAACTGGAAAATTTCGATTACAAATATACCATGCTGTTCGAGGAAGGAAAACCCGGCCAGTCCAAGGGCGGTTTCCCCGGCAAAGCGCGCGGTGTGCGCGTCCATGGCGGCTACCACTTCGGCATGTCAAGACGGAGAAGGTAAATTGACGAACCAATGAACGTCTTTTAGACTTTTGATATGGCAAAGATTAAAATTCAGAACTATCCGCGACGGGACGATTATCTCGCCAAAGATAAAATTTTCCCCCGTCCCAAAACGCCAATTACTTCTGATCAATTATTTCAAGCCATTACCAAAGCTTTTGAACGGTGCCTGAAAGATAAACGTGGGAATGTTGTCGAGTTGCCGCGATCGCCTGAGGAACTTGTTCAACTTTGCTTGCAGCATCTCAAAGAACGCAGTGACCCGATTTTAAGTCCGTATTTCTTGAGCCAGTGCAAGGTTGAAGAAATTTTCGAACTCGATGCGGTTGCCCATGAAATGCAGCGTCATCGTATGAGAATTGGAGTCTTTTATCAATTTCTTCTGATTGAATTGATGCGTTTTCATTTCAGCAACGTGGCAGATGGAAAACGCGAAGGCGATGCAGAGTTAGAAATTGACACGCCCGGTTTTACCAAAGGATTGAGACTGTTTATTTCTGTCAAAAAATCTTCCGATACCGTTGGCGGTCAGGATATCGGCGGCGTGATTCGCCGATTGGAGGGAATTGCCATTGAAGACAAGAACCTTACTCGTCCGTATATTTGTGTAGTTTGCTTTGCGACTCCGCAGCGTGGAATCATTTTGCCCTACGAACAAGGGCGTAGCGTCCGACGTAATCGTGACGGCTATCCTTATTCGCCAAACTGCGAGGTATGGAGTCCCGGTTTTGTTTTTCCCTACGTTTGCGGGTTGGATGCGGAGGAGGTTTATCGAGTTGCACTCCAAACCGTCGGACAATTCCTGCCGTTTCATTCTTTAAGCCAGCGCGAAAAGTGCGGCAAAATGCTCGCGGAGGAACTGAAAAATCTCAAATTGGTCGCTGCAAAGACCGGCCGTCTTGACCCATTGAAATTTCAGCGATTTGTCACCCAGCGCAGAAAAGAAGTTAAATTGAATGATGAGGACTGAACAACCAGCAAATTGCAAAGTGATTTGTGGAGACAGTCGTCAGGTGCTAGCTGATTATGTTGGCGAAGTTGATTTGATTGTCACATCGCCGCCGTATGCCGACGCGCGGCGCAGTCACTATGACAGCATCCATCCCGACAAATTTGCGGAATGGTTTCTCACGTTTCACGAATCTTTTTACAAAGCACTCAAACCCACAGGCAGCCTTGTCTTGAACATCAAAGACAAAGTTGTAAATGGTGTCCGGCACCGTTACGTCTGGCAAACCATTGAGGCCTTGAGCGAACGCGGTTGGTATGCAATTGACGATTATCTGTGGCAAAAAACTAATCCGATGCCTGGCTACTGGCCGACACGGTTGCGCGACGGTTGGGAGTATTGTTTTCACTTGGCAAAATCGAAACGCCCTTATTTTAACGCTGACGCTGTGCGAAAGCCAATTGGCGATTGGGTTGTTTCACGACTTGCGAAACTGGGGGAAAACGATTTAACGCGCCACAATTCCGCCAATGCCAGTGGATTTGGTCGCAATGTTTCCAGATGGGTTGGCAAGCATACCGTCTTACCATCAAATGTCATCAGTCTTGCGCTCGTTGGGAAAAATCGCGGCCATCCTGCCGTATTTCCAGTGGATTTGCCGCTTTTTTTCATCAATCTGCTTTGCCCGCCGGATGGTTTGGTTGTTGATCCGTTTGCCGGCAGCGGCACGACTGGACTGGCTGCTATTTCTGAAAACCGGCATTGCGTGCTGATTGATAATAATCCAGCCTATTGCCAACTTGCTCTTCGTCGTTTGCGTGAAGAAGTAATCATTCCAAAATCCAATGGCAATGGGCGTTATCCTGAACACTTAAGCAACGGCCAAGAACAAGTGGCATTACTGGAGACACATCAACCCACGTCCGCTCCAAAAGTAAAATTGCAGCAAGTCCGTTATTCAATCAGCCGAAAGAAACAAAAACATTGAGTAAAATTTTTTACCCCAAAACCTGCCGCAGCAGGATTTGAGAAACGTCCGTTGATTCAATTCGGCTCCCGCTTAAATCATTTCAGTGCTGGTTTTTGTGGTTTTATCTAAAAAAGTCCGCTTTGGGGAAAATAATGGCACAAAATGCCCTTGCTGCTGATTTTGGGTTTCCCCATGCTGACGTGTGATGGACGAACGCAAGATTTCCACTTTCAACAAACCCGACCCGGCATTGGAACTGACGCTGCGCCCGTCGCTGTTTTCTGAATTCACCGGCCAGGCGAAAGTCAAAGAGCGTCTGGAAATCGCCGTCGCGGCCGCCAAAAAACGGAAGGAAGCGCTTGACCACATTTTGTTGAGCGGTCCGCCCGGCCTCGGCAAGACCACGCTCGCCTACATCCTTGCCAAAGCCATGGGTGCAAATGTCAGAAGCACCAGTGGCCCGACGATTGAAAAGGCGGGCGACCTCGCCGGCCTGCTCACCAATCTCGAAGAGGGCGACGTGCTGTTCATTGACGAAATTCATCGCCTGCAAAAGACCATCGAAGAATATCTTTATCCCGCGATGGAGGATTTCAAACTCGATATCATCATTGATCAGGGGCCAAACGCCCGCAGCGTCCGCCTGAACCTGCCCCGGTTCACCCTGATTGGCGCGACGACACGCAGCGGCCTGCTTACCGCGCCGTTGCTCACGCGTTTCGCCATCCGCGAGCGGCTTGATTATTACGTGGCCGAAGATTTGGAGAAAATTGTCGTCCGCTCCGCGCGTTTGCTAAAGGTGGAAATCGAACCTGCCGGCGCGCATGAAATCGCCCGGCGCAGCCGCGGCACGCCGCGCATCGTGAATAACCTGCTCCGGCGCGTGCGCGATTACGCGCAGGTCAGGCATGACGGCCGCATCACCGCCGACGTTGCGGACAACGCTCTGGCAATGCTGGAAATTGACCGGAACGGTCTCGACGAAATGGACAAGCGCATCATCGAAGCCATCATTGTGAAATTCGGCGGCGGGCCGGTTGGTCTCAATTCACTCGCCGTCGCTGTGGGCGAAGAGCCGGACACGATTGAAGAAGTTTACGAGCCGTATCTCATCATGGAAGGTTTTCTGAACCGCACGTCGCAAGGCCGCATGGCGACGGAATTGAGTTACAAGAAACTGGGTTTGAAACCGGCAACTGGAAATCAATCGCGATTGTTATAGTTGCAGAGGCAACATCAACCCGGTCGCTTTGCCTGCAGAACCATGGTTTCAAAACATTTTGCCTCATCGCCCGGGCCGTGGCTTTCCAAACCTTGAAGGTTGAGGTCGTTGCTTTCACACAAATTGAAGCGTGTCACTTCGGTGAATCCGACAGATTCCATGGCAGCAGTGAGGGTTTCCTGATCGTAAATGAACTTGTGCCCCCAATTGCGAATCGAGTTGTTGATGACAAACGATTCCTTGTAAATCCTTATGTGAGGCAGCGAATTATCCACCATGGTTTTGATAAATTGCTTCTGTGCCCCGGTTTTTTCGGTGGCATAAAGGCCGACAAGTATCCGCAGGTCGGGACAGGTAACGCGGATGCTTCCGCCCGGCTTCAAGACCCGATGGCATTCCTGGAGCATGGCGACCCCTTCGGGATAAGTCAGGTGTTCGATGAGATGTTCGGTAAACACGTAATTAAAGACTTTGTCCTCAAATGGAAAAGGCCTTGTGACATCCAGGAAGCATTCCGCCCGAAAGAACAGGGAGCAATCCGTGTTCAACCATCCGTCAAGCAGCTTGAGGCCGCTGCCCAATTGAAGTTTGCTTACCGGATGAGACTTTAAATAGTTTGCAATGACCCGGGATCGTCCGAAGGAAATCATCCCCTTTAATCGCAATAACAAAAGCTGCATGGCCTTGCCAGTGTGAAACAAGATTTCGTTGTGCTCGGCCTTGTGCGCGATTTTTTCGTAGAGGCTCATAAAGGAAACCAATGCGTTTTGACTCTAATGACCGGGTCCCAATCAAGCAAGACCCAAACCATTATACGACAGCTCCCCATTGCGAAAAAAACTGACAAACCATGGAAAATCCCTTTCACTCTACAGGATTTTTGTATGCCCAAGCGCACTGACATTCACAGCGTCCTCATCATCGGCGCCGGACCGATCATCATCGGGCAGGCGTGCGAGTTCGATTATTCCGGCACGCAGGCTTGCAAGGCGCTCAAGGAGGAAGGGTACCGCGTCATCCTTGTGAACTCCAATCCGGCCACCATCATGACCGACCCGGAGTTCGCTGACCGCACCTACATCGAGCCGATTACACCCGAGTGCATCGAAAAAATCATCGTCCGCGAGTTGGAAGAGATGCGGAAGATGGGCGTGCCCGTCCAACGTAGCGCAGGCGTCTCGCCTGCGAAATCGAATGCAGCCGGGACGGCTGCGCTACCCCACAAACTCGTTTTGCTTCCGACCCTCGGCGGCCAGACCGCGCTCAATACAGCGACGGCCCTCTACCGCAGCGGTGTGCTGGATAAATACGGCGTCGAGATGATTGGCGCGAATGCCAAGGCCATCGAACGCGGCGAAGACCGGCAGGTGTTCAAAGACCTCATGCTTTCCATCGGCCTCGACGTTCCGATTTCCGGCACCGCGCACAACATCGAGGAAGCCAACGCCGTGACGGAAAAGATTGGACGTTTCCCGGTCATCATCCGGCCTGCGTTCACGCTCGGCGGCACCGGCGGCGGCATCGCCTACAACCGCGACGAATTCGAGGAACTCGCCAAGCGCGGTCTGGATCTCTCGCCCGTCAGCGAAATCCTCATTGAGGAATCGTTGCTCGGTTGGAAGGAATACGAAATGGAAGTCATGCGCGACAAGGCCGACAACTGCGTCATCATCTGCTCCATCGAGAACTTCGATCCGATGGGCGTGCACACCGGCGATTCCATCACCGTCGCACCCATCCAGACGCTTACGGACAAGGAATTTCAAATCATGCGCGACCAGAGTTTCGCCGTGATCCGCGCCGTGGGCGTCGAGACCGGCGGCTCGAACATTCAGTTCGCCGTCAACCCGGACAACGGCCGCATGGTCATCATCGAGATGAATCCGCGCGTCAGCCGCAGCTCCGCGCTCGCGTCCAAGGCCACCGGCTTTCCCATCGCCAAAATCGCGGCCAAACTCGCCGTTGGCTACCTGCTCGACGAAATCAAGAACGACATCACGCGGGTGACTCCAGCCAGCTTCGAGCCGACCATTGATTATGTGGTGGTGAAGGTGCCGCGGTTTGCGTTCGAGAAATTCGCGCAAGCCGACCCGGCGCTCACCACGCAGATGAAAAGCGTGGGTGAAGCGATGGCCATTGGCCGCACATTCAAGGAAAGCCTGCAAAAATGCCTGCGCTCGCTGGAAATTGGCCGCAGCGGCCTGGGCGGCGACGGCAAACCCTGGCGCATCGGCAATGAAGTTTATGGCGACCGCGACATTTTGCCGAAGGACGTCATCAGCCGTAAACTGAGCGTGCCCAACGCCGAGCGGGTGTTTTTCATCCGCCACGCCCTGCGCGCCGGCTTTACCATCGAGGAGATTTTCAACCTTACGAAGATTGACCGCTGGTTTCTGGTGCAGATTAAAGAGATTGTGGATTTTGAGGAAGAGCTGGCGGCAGCGAAGAATTAGAATAAGGTGGTCGCAATTTGCGACCACTTCTGATAAAAGGCGACCCAATGACAGTCGCGGTGAGACAATTGCAGAAAGAGCCTACGTTAGAAGAGATAAGTTTGCTGGCGCTTGACCGAGACGTTCGTCGGCATGAACTTGGTCAGTTCCTCACACCGCATCCGGTGGCGGATTTTATGGCGTCGCTTTTCGAGGCTCGCTGGCAAGAGTTGGATTTGCTGGATGCCGGAGCGGGAGACGGGGCGCTGTCAGCGGCATTGGTCAGGCGGCTCTGCGCTTCATGCCAAAGACCCAAGAGAATTTCTGTCACGGCTTATGAACTCGACGAAACGTTAATTAAACCACTTCACGCGAGGTTGCGCGGCTGTCAGCAAGAATGTGAGCGCGCCGGCATTCAGTTTTCTGCAACCGTGCTCAACGAGGATTTCATCGCCACCGCCGTGCCGATGGTGCGCGTGGATTTGTTTGTGTCCCACAAGCCACGGTTCAACGCTGCAATCGTTAATCCGCCTTACCGCAAGATTCACAGCGATTCCTCGACGCGCCTGCTGCTTCGTTCTGCTGGCATCGAAACGAGCAATCTCTACCCGGGTTTTGTGGCTCTCATCACCAAGCTGCTGGCGGATCGCGGGGAATTGGTTGCCATAACACCGCGAAGTTTCTGCAATGGGCCTTACTTCAAACCATTCAGAACAGATTTTCTCAAAACGATGTCGCTACGACGGCTTCACGTTTTTGAGTCACGCTCGTCGGCGTTTAGCCGCGATGATGTGCTTCAGGAAAACATCATTGTCCATGGAGTCAAAGGCGTGCCCAAACCGGAGCATGTTATTATTTCCAGCAGCAGTGGCGCGTCTGGCAGCTCGATCACTGAACGCGAGGTCGCATACCGCGAGGTTGTTTCGCCAGATGACGCGGAGCAGTTCATTCATCTAGTTGAAGGTGATGGGCAAAACAGCGCACGAGTGGTCATGGGCCAGCTTTCAGCATCGTTGCCTGATTTGGGCTTGTCTGTTTCGACCGGGCGGGTGGTAGACTTCCGAGCCAAGGAATTTCTACGGCAGAAGCCTGAGCGCGATACAACGCCGCTGATTTATCCCTGCCACTTCAACGGTGGCTTTGTGCACTGGCCAAAAGACAAGGCTCGCAAGCCAAACGCCATCGTGAGCAACAAGCAGACCCGTGAATTACTTGTGCCCGCCGGAGTTTATGTATTGGTGAAACGATTCACGGCAAAGGAAGAACGGAAACGCATTGTGGCTTGTATCTACGACTCGCACCAGATTTACGCGCCACTCGTCGGGTTCGAGAACCACTTGAATTATTTTCACGTCAACGGCCGCGGGTTGTCGATGTTATTGGCAAAAGGGTTAGCTGCGTTCCTGAACTCGACGGTTGTGGATGTGTATTTCCGCCAGTTCAACGGCCACACACAAGTGAACGCGACAGACCTGCGCAGCCTGAATTATCCAACGAGGGCTGAACTGGAAAAGCTGGGCCGCAGGATCGCTGACCCCGGAATGCAACAGGCGGAACTTGATGCTTTGGTAGAGGAGGAACTTTTCTGATGGCTAGGACGAAAAAATCTGCCTTGGCTGCGACGCGTGAAATAAAGCTGCGAGACGCGATGGAAATTTTGCGGTCGCTCGGCTTCTCCGCGAGGCAGAGCAACGAAGTTGCAGGCTACACTCTGCTGGCATTGCTCGATCTCAAGCCATTGCAACCGTGGAGTGAGGCTGCCGAACCCCTACTCGGAATTACCCCAATCATTGATTTCATTGCCGGAGCGTATGGCGTCCGCTATGCGCCCAACACGCGAGAGACGATTCGTGACGAGGCAGTGAAGTATTTCGTCGAGGCTGGAATGCTGATTCGGAATCCAGATGATCCAAACCGCCCAACAAACAGCGGCAAGACGGTCTATCAAATTGAGCCGAATGCTCTCGAACTAATCCGGTCGTTCGGCACTTTGGAATGGAGCGGAAAGCTGAAGTCGTATCTGGCATCACGAGAACGAATCCGCAAAGAGATTTTTCGCGAGCGGAAACTGTCGAGAATCCCGGTAAAGCTTCCATCAGGTGCAACCGTCACAATCTCGCCGGGCGGCCAGAATCCACTCATCAAGACGGTCGTCGAGGAATTCTGTCCATGTTTCGCGCCGGGCGGAACGGTGGTTTACATCGGTGACGCGGAAGACAAATTCCTGCACTTGGACGCTGACTATTTGCAGCGGCTCGGCGTCATGATTCCAGCACCAGCGAAAATGCCGGATGTTGTTGTCCACGACATGCGGCGGAATTGGTTGTTGTTGATTGAAGCCGTGACGAGTGCCGGGCCGGTTGATGGGAAGCGCCGGAAAGAATTGAAGGATTTATTCGCAGGTTGCAAAGCTGGCTTGGTTTTTGTGACAGCATTTTCAACGCGTGAAGTCATGCGCAGTTTCTTGACGCAAATTTCGTGGGAAACGGAAGTGTGGGTTGCCGAAGACCCGGAGCATTTGATTCATTTCAACGGAGAACGGTTTCTCGGCCCTTATCCCGACGTGATGCCAAAAGTTGGTTGAACTTAAAACCTGCTCACCCAAATTTAGCATTCGAGAAATTCCCGCAGTCCGCGCTCAATCTTTCCCAACCGTCTCCCGTTTTCCCCGCTCTATTCCATCGGAACAAAACTGCAACAGGGGGTAATTTGGATTTCGTTCGGAGCGAGCCGAGTATCGGCGGCATATTTCCGCCAGAGCCACGCGGCGACCACGGAATTGCGCGCCTGAATTAGCGCAGCGGCCTCCTTGTCCCGCATTTCAGGCAGCGTGGCGACAAACCCGTCCAAATCCGGTTTTTCATCGTTGTCCTCGTTTTCATCGTCAGCGGCGTTGTGGTCTGGCGTGTCAGATTCCAAGTCGTCGGCAGGGATTACCGGCGCTGGGCGTGGACTAAGAACGCTCACGAGGAAAAAGAATTTTTTGTCCGGCGACCAGTTCAAACCAGACCGGATGTCTTCCGGCAAATCGCGTTTCAGTGATCCGACGTCGAAACTGATTTTTCCCGGGGGCACGGCCTGATTGATGTCCACCCAATAGCCTTGTTCGAAATCGTCCACGGCGGTCGCCTGCAAAATGTCATTGACCTGTTGGGAAATCCGCGGCCAATCCAACGGCTTGCCGCCGAATTCCGTGAGCAATTCATCCACAAACTGCGCGGTGACGACCTTTTTAATTTCCGTCTCGACCGGGTTTTCTCCTTCCGGAGTCAGACGGCACCAGGCTTCAAACCGCTTTTGCGCCTGTTCCGGGTCACCGCCGTAAATGACCGCACTCACGCAGGAATCCCAGATCTGCACCGTATCAACCATCTGTCCGCCGCGACCGGGAGCCGGGCGGACCTGGGATTGGGTGAGACCGGCGGTAAAGAGATATGCATTCATGGCGATGCTCTGGCTTCGGGTCGGGCGCGATTGAAGCATCAAACCGGGAAAGAAGGCGACAAAAATATCCGGGGAAGCTCATTGCTTGACCAGCCGAAGTCCGCGCTCAACCTTGCCGATCGTCTCCCGTTTTCCCCGCGCAACGGTTTGGAATTTGTTTGGATACCTTGTAAAATTTCAAAGTTGTGCGATGACTTTTTGTTGAACAGGGACTGGATTAAAACCGTCAAAAGCGTATGCAGCCGGTCAAAATCATGAAAATTGCGGCAGCAGCACTGTTGCTGGCGGCGGGCGTCGTGGCATTGACGCACAGTTCCAGTCACGCGCAGCCGATAGCCATTTCAACCAATCAACCCATGGATATGAAAGATTTCAAGAAACCAAGTGAGGCGCAGTTGAAAAAGAAACTGACCGCCGAACAATTTGCGGTTACGCAAAAATCAGCCACCGAGCCGGCGTCCCAAAACGCGTATTGGGACAATCACCAGCCCGGCATATACGTGGACGTGGTGTCGGGCGAACCGTTGTTCAGTTCGCTGGATAAGTTCGATTCAGACTGCGGCTGGCCGAGTTTCACCAAACCCGTTTCCAATGCGGAAATCACCGAACGTTCGGATCATTCCTACGGTATGGACCGGACCGAAGTGCGGTCGAAAAACGCCGACTCACACCTCGGGCACCTGTTCAACGACGGCCCGGGACCGACGCATTTGCGTTATTGCATCAACTCGGCGTCATTGCGGTTTATTCCGTTGGAAAAAATGCAGGCGGAAGGTTACGGCGCTTACCTCGACCCGTTCATCAAGGCCGGACTTTACAAACCCGCGGACGCGCAATCGCAAACCAACAGTCCGGCAAAGAATTGACGGCAGGGCCGGCGCTTCAACTTCCGCCTGTCCGTTGGTGTCGGATTATTTCATCGCCACATACACGCGATGCACATCGTCGTGATCGTCGAGGGCGTTGAGAAAATCCATGACTTGCTTGCGGTGCGCGTCGGAAACCTCGGTAAAATTTTTTGCGAGGTAACGAATTTCAGCAGCGATGACGTTCCATCCCACAGCTTTCAACGCCTTGGAAACGTGGTCGAGGTCTTTGATCTCCGTCAGAAACCGCGCGCCCTTCTGTCCGGCGGGGACTTCGTCGGGTTCAAGCGGCTCGATCTCCTGCGCGCCGGCTTCAATGGCATCGCCTTCGGCGTCGCGGTTGGCGTCGGGGTGCGTGGCTTCGACGACCCCGAGATGATTGAAGAAAAACGCCACGCTGCCCGGCTGGCCGAGCGAGCCGGCCTTGAACAAATTGCGGATTTCCGGCGCGGTGCGGTTGCGACTATCGGTGAGACACTCAACGATGACCGGCACCTTGTGCGGCGCGAACCCTTCATAGGTAACCAGTTCGTAATTGACCTTTTCCGTGTCAAGCCCGGCGCCCTTCCTGATCGCGCGCTCGATGGTGTCCCGGTAAACGGAGGCTTTCTTGGCTTTTTCGACGGCGGCGAAGAGGCGCGGATTAAGGTCGGGGTCGGGCCCGCCGAGTTTGGCCGCGACCATGATTTCGCGGGCCAGCTTGACGACCATCTGGCCTTTTTTCTGCGCGTTGATTTCGCGTCCGGATTGTTTCCATTGTGCGCCCATGGGTCTTGGTCAGTGTGGAAAGGCCATCGTGCCGATTCAATGTAAATTGCGTGCAAAACAGCGCAATTTATGATTTACTGCGCACATTCTGAATCAACCGCCGTATGGACGACACAAATTCACTCATCGAACAGCGCAAGGCCAAGCTGGCCGCATTGCGCGCCAAGGGCATTGACCCGTTTAAAAACAAATTCGTGCCGGGCGAAACCTGCCAGCAGGCACGCGACCATTACGCCGAGGGCCGCGAAGTCGCCGTGGCCGGTCGCATTACCGCGCACCGCGAGATGGGCAAAAGCATGTTCATCGACGTGCGCGACAAGAGCGGACGCATCCAGGCTTACGCGCAGAAAAATGTCCTCGGCGATGAGCAGTTCGACATCTTCCGGCATCTCGACCTCGGCGATTTCATCGGTGCGCGCGGACATTTGTTCACAACCAAAACCGGTGAAATTTCCATCAAGCTCGTGAGTTTTACGATTCTTGCCAAGGCGCTGCGCCCGCCGCCGGCAAAGTGGTACGGCCTCGAAGACACCGAGATCCGTTACCGCCAGCGTTATCTCGATTTAATAGCGAACCCGGAGGTGAAGGACATTTTCCTCAAGCGCAGCGAAATCATCCGCGAGATCCGGAATTTTCTGCACGAACGCGGCTTTGTGGAAGTCGAGACGCCGATGATGCAGGCGATTCCCGGCGGCGCGGCGGCGCAACCGTTCAAGACGCATCACAACGCGCTCGGCTGCGATTTTTACATGCGCATCGCGCTGGAACTGCCTTTGAAACGGATGCTGGTCGGCGGTGTGGACAAGGTTTTTGAAATCGGCCGCGTCTTCCGCAACGAGGGTCTTTCGCGCAAACACAATCCCGAATTCACGATGTTGGAACTCTATCAGGCCTACGGCGATTACGAGAGCATGATGGAACTCGTGCAAGGCATGGTTTGCCACGTCGCGCAGAAAGTTTTGGGAACGCTGAAAATCGAACATAAAGACGTTCAAGGCAAAGTCACCAAAACAATCGATCTCACGCCGCCGTGGCGTCGGGTGAAATACAAAGACATCGTCCGTGAAAAAGCGGGCGCGGACTGGTTCGAAATTTCAGCCAAAGAACGCCGCAAACGCGCTGAATCGCTCGGCGCGGAAATCGCGAAGGATTATGAAGACTTTGAAGTCACGCAAGCCGTGTTCGAGAAATTGATTGAGCCGACCTTGATTAATCCGACGTTTGTGACCCATGCGCCAAAGGAATTGATTCCACTAGCCAAAGTTTCACCCGATGACCCGACGACCGTGGAAGTTTTCGAGTGCTGCATCAATGGCCAGGAAATCGCGCCCGCTTACTCGGAGCAGAACGACCCCATCGAACAACGCGAACGTCTCGAACATCAAGCCGGTGGCGAGCGGCAAAAGCTGGACGAGGATTTTCTTGTCGCGCTTGAACACGGAATGCCGCCCGCTGGTGGCATTGGCATTGGCATAGATCGCCTTTGCATGATGCTGCTCGGCCAGGAAAGCATCCGCGACGTGATTTTATTCCCGCAGTTGAAGCCGAAATAAACTGTAGTGTCGTGTGTCCTCACACGACAGTGCGCTGGGGACAGCGCACGCTACAGCCACTGCTTCAATCGTTCGCGCAAAATCTGCCTAGCGCGATACAATCGAGATTCAACCGCTTTCGGCGTGGTTTCAAGAATCGCGGCGGCTTCGGCGACGCTGCGTTCCTCCCATTCACACAACACAATCGCTTCGCGTAAATCCTCCGGCAATTTGCTGACCGCAATCCGAACGGCGGCGGCGCTTTCAGCGGCGAGGGCTTGTTCGTTTGGTGCTGGATCATTTGCCGGAAGTGTATCGCCAAGCGTCTGTTCCGCTTCGCCGATTTCCGTTTCGAGCGAGATGTTGGGATGCCGCGCGCGCCAGCGGAAATGGTTCCGCGCCAGATTGGCGGCGATGGTGAAGAGCCATGTGGAAAATTTTTCGTTTGTCCGAAAGCTCGTTCGTGCGCGAAAAACGCGAACGAAGGTTTCCTGCGCGAGATCATTGGCGTCGTCCTCATTGCCGACCATGCGGCAAAGAAAACGGAAGACAGGTGTTGCGTGGCGTTCCATCAGGTCATTGAGCGCCGCGTCACGCCCGGCGATCAATCGCTCCATGTCGGCCCGGTCATGAGCATCGGCCTGCCGCGCCGACTCGTCGCGCCGAAGTGAAACGGAGGCGGAAGCCTCCGGCGAAGGCTGGGCATCAGTGTTGGTGATGCTCATGGCCGGAGGCGGGAGACATGGATTTCTCGATTTCCTCATGGAAACCGAGTGTGAGGCGTTGCATTTCGGCGAGGTAACGGCGGCCTTGTTCCGGCGGCATGGCCTGACTGACGGCGATGAAATGCCGGAGCATTTGCGCCTGGCATTGGGCGCGGAGTTCACCGAGTTCGGTCAGTTTCTTTTGCGCATCGGCGGTGACATTGGTGCCATCG
This sequence comes from Verrucomicrobiota bacterium, assembly GCA_049517655.1. GTDB lineage: Bacteria > Verrucomicrobiota > Verrucomicrobiia > Limisphaerales > UBA11358 > UBA11358. The sequence continues at coordinate 358,997 of JBEKRQ010000003.1, forward strand.
GCCAGCGCTGCCTGGACTTCGGACTTCTTGGCGGCGAGGAGCACGCACATTTTTGCGCATTGCGGCATGTATCCCTCATGCAATTGCCGGATGCGCGCCATTTCGGCGTCGTTCAGATGAAATTCATTACGCAACCAGTTCAAATCGTCCGCTGGATTTGTCATGCTCATCACACAAGCCCGTTGGCTGACAAAGTATGAGCTGGCGAAAATCGCCACACCCAAGGCCAGTGCGCCCAACACGATGACCAGTGAGCGATTCATGCGGTTAGCGCAGCGGATTGGGAGCGACAACGGCGAGGTAACGCACTTGCGCATCGTGTCGTGCGACCTGCGTACCCTGATATGTGCCCAGCAAAACGCCCGCGAGTGCCAGCGCGGCGACGGTGGCAAATGCGAGTCGCGGACGCAGCGTCAAGGCCGCAAGCGCGTCCAGCCAGGAAACGCTGCCAGTGGATATGGAGGGTGCGACTGCGTCTTCGATTCGTCGCCAGACACTTTCCTGAAAGCGCGGTGGCAATGCCGGAGCAATGCGCGATTCACGCAGGAGCGCGCCGAGTTTGGCGTCAGCCGGATTGGTATTTTCTTTGTTCATCGGTTTCGTGGGCGGCGGAGATTTTGTCCGCCGCCCATAGTTTACTGGTTTTGTTGTGCCGGGACAACCCGGCTGATGGTTATGGCGTCACTGTTGACATGTGGCATCCCGACGTGGTGGCGAGATGGCCGGATTCACGTCGTTTGCCACACCGGCGACCGTTTTATTTAATTCCGGTTACCGGCGTCACGCGGCGACAGGGCAATTCCCGTCGCTGGTGTGGCCTGAACCACAGTGGTGCCGGGGACGGTCTTGATTTGGTTGGCGGCGGCGTGCGGTGACAGGGCAATTCCTGTCGCCGGTGCGGCCTGAACCACGGTGGTATCAGGAACAGTCTTGATTTGATTGGCCGCGGCATGCGGGGAAAGCACGATGTCGTAGGCACTGGCATTGATGGTTATCGCGGCCAAGACTGCCGCGCCGGTGGTGATGAGGAGGTTTCGAGTTTTCATGTTTTGTTTTTCAATTTTTGGCGGCGCTTCATTGTGCCACCAAATGATTGTGCTCGTATTACCCCGCCTCATGACGAACCCCGCAGATTTTTCCAAAGAAAGTGACATGACCGTCTGCCACGCTTGAAAGTCATCTGAAATCTGCTAATATGGAATCGATTACGCCTGTGGAGTGGTGGTACTGGTAAAATTGTTGCGGGATTTCGACCGTTGCGGTGTAGAACCAAGAGGTGGTGCCTGCAATGGGCGCCCGACTCGAACTAACAACAACAAAGGAAGATTGGCATTATGAAACTATTTAATAGCGTCAACCGCCCGATAATTTACGGGCTGGTTTTGGGTATAGCCGCGTTGGCATCAACTGCAGTGGCTGCGGACACAACGAACGCACCGCCGAAACCAGACCTGCTGACCACCTGTCCCGTCTCCGGTGACAAACTTGGTGAAATGGGCAAGCCTTTAATTTTCGTGTATCAAGGGCAGGAGGTCAAACTTTGCTGTGGAGGCTGCAAAAGCGCTTTCGATAAAGACCCGGCCAAATACATCAAGAAAATCCGCGAGGCCGACAAAGATGCAAAAAATTGACGGGTAAGACTCAGAAGATGTTGAGCGGACATAAACGAACACTGTCATAGTTATAACATGAAAACGGCGTTGGCCATCATTTGCAGTTTCCTGCTCGCGGGGGCGCCGTTTCTTTTGGCGCAAACGGCGCCGCCTTGTGTCAAACAGAACCACGCCTGTTGCCATTGCGGTGGCAAGATGAATTGTTGTGCGGCAAAATCATCGCCTGATTCCCAACCCATGCCGGCGGTTCCGGCGCAGTCCAGCAGCCAAAACCAGTTTTCGCTTCTCGTTCCACACGCTTTAGCCTGGACTTTGCTGAATAACGAAGCGCATTCGATTTCTTTCACTGCTGTCTCACTGTCATTAGTGACAGGCGCGCCTCTTTACGCGCGGGATTGCGCCCGGCTTATCTGATTCATTTCTTCCCAAGCCCGTAGTGTGCCTTGAGTCGGCGCACCCCGGTGTTTCCCTTTTTGCTCCACGGAATTTTGTGCCCGTGAAATGCTTTTGATTGAGCCGTCTGCGCACAAACAGCGGCAATTAAAATGAAAACAACTGAAATGATGAAAACGAAAACCATTTTGATTCTTGCTTTGGCCGTCGTTCTTGGTGGAAGCACCCTGTGGTTTGTGCCGCACCGCCCGGCGGCGACGACCACCACATCCACAGGCCGTAAAATTCTTTATTACCAGAGCGCGATGCACCCGTGGATCAAATCGGACAAACCGGGCAAATGCCCGATTTGTGGAATGGATTTGGTGCCGATTTACGCCGACGAAGGCGGCACGAATTCCGCCGTTGGCGGAATCACCCTCAACGCCACCAGCGTCACTGCCGTTCATGTCCAGACCGAGGCGGTGGAACGTCGCGTCCTGCGCCGCACATTGCGCGTCGCGGGCAGCATTGTGTGGAATGAATGGACACAGGCATGGTTCGAGTTCGACGTCTACCAGCGCGATTTGCCATGGCTGAAAATCGGCCAGACCGTCGAAGTCACCGTGCCGGCCGTGCCGGATAAAATTTTCACGGCGCGAATCAAACTGTATGGCGCGAAGACATTCGCGGACGCGAAATTCGACGACACGGCGGACAGTACCAAGGTGCGCGCGGAAATTTCCAATCCGCCCATTGAGGTCAGCGGTTTCGGCCCGCACAGGCTGTTTTACAATTTTTACGCCGAAGGCCGCGTGTTCGCGGACACGCCGGACGTGCTGACCATTCCGCGCAGCGCGGTGATTTGGCCGGGCGGCCAGTCTGTCGTTTATGTGGATGACAGCGGCGGCCATTATGAATTGCGCGCCGTGAAGCTGGGCCGCGCCGGCGACGAATTTTGGGAGGTGCTCGACGGTTTGCACGAAGGCGAAAAAGTTGTCACCACCGGCAACCTGTTGATTGATTCCGAGGCGCAACTTTCCAACAGCCGGTAACCAACATTTTTATGATCAATCGCATCATTGAATGGTCGTTGCGCAACCGCTTTCTTGTCGTGTGCGGTGCGTTGCTTCTCACAGGCTTTGGCATCCATGCGCTTTACCGCACGCCCGTGGACGCAATTCCCGACTTGAGTGAAAACCAGGTCATTGTTTACGCGGACTGGCCGGGACGCAGCCCGCAGGAGGTTGAAGATCAAGTTACATATCCGCTATCCGTCAACTTGCAGGGCTTGGCCGGAGTGAAAACCGTCCGTGCCAACTCGATGTTCGGCTTTTCGCTCATCACGGTGATTTTCGACGACAAAATTGACAACTATTTCGCGCGGTCGCGCGTGTTGGAGCGGCTGAATTATCTCGGCGATATTCTGCCCGCCGGTGTCACGCCAAAACTCGGCCCGGACGCCACCGGCCTCGGCTGGGTTTATGAATATTACCTCGCCGTTGATCCCACCAAATCGCCACAGGGCGGCTACGACCTCGGCCAGTTGCGCGCCATTCAGGACTGGTTCGTGCGCTATCAACTCAACTCCGTTCCCGGCGTCGCGGAAGTCGCGAGCATTGGCGGTTTCGCGCGGCAATACCAAATTGAAGTTTCCTCGCTGCGGATGCGGCAGCTGGGGGTGACGCTGCAAATGGTCATGGACGCCGTGCGCCAGAGCAACCTCAACGTCGGCGGCAAAATCATCGAGGAAAACGGGATGGAATTCGTCGTCCGCGGCATCGGGTTGGTGAATTCCAACGCGGATTTGGAAAACATCGTTTTTCAACTGAACAACGGCACGCCGGTTTATTTGAAGGACGTGGCGCGCATCCAGATGGGCGGCGATTTCCGGCGCGGCGCGCTGGACGTGGATGGACGGGAAGTCGTCGGCGGTGTCGTCGTGATGCGCACCGGCGAAAACGCGATGGCTGTCATCAACGCCGTGAAGCAAAAAATCGTGCAGATTTCGCCGAGCCTGCCGCCCGGCGTCAGCCTCAAGCCGTTTTACGACCGCAGTGAATTGATCGCGCGGACGATAGACACGCTCAAACATTCGCTGACCGAGGAAATCATCCTCGTGACGCTGACCGTCATCATTTTTCTCGCGCACTGGCGCAGCATCCTCATCGTTGCTTTGCCGCTGCCGCTCTCGATTCTGGTTTCGTTCATTCTGATGAACCACTTCGGCATTTCATCGAACATCATGTCGCTTTCCGGCATCGCCATCGCCATCGGCGTGCTGGTGGACGCGGGTATTGTGATGACCGAAAACGTCGTCCGCCACGCCGAACACGCTGAAAAGGAAAAGGGCCGCCGGCTCAACGGGCCGGAAATTCTGGAAGTGACGCTCACGGCCGCCAGGCAGGTTGGCCGGCCGATTTTCTTTGCGATGTTGATCATCATTCTCGCCTTCGTGCCGGTTTTTGCATTGAGCGGGCAGGAAGGAAAATTGTTTCGTCCGCTGGCGTTCACGAAGACCTTCGCGATGGCCGGCTCGACACTGCTGGCGGTGACGCTCGTGCCTGCGCTGTGTGCCGCGCTCATTCGCGGGCCGTTTCAGGCTGAAGGGGAAAATCTGCTTATGCGCTTTTTGCTGGCCATTTACGATCCGATTTTGGGCTGGGCGTTGCGGTTCCGTAAAACAGTTCTGGGACTGGCATTGATGGCGCTGGCGGCGGCATTGGTTCTGGCCTTCGGCCTGCCGTCGAAAATGGTATCCCAAATCTCAACCTACAACCCTCAACTGGCGGCGAAGCTGCCGCACGGCATGGGCAGTGAATTCATGCCGCCGCTGAACGAAGGCAGTCTGCTGTTCATGCCGGTGCTGTTGCCGGATGTGTCGCTCACGGAAGTCAAACGCATCATGGCGTGGCAGGACCAGGTCATCAGACAAACACCCGAAGTCGAATCCGTTGCCGGCAAGCTGGGCCGCGCCGAGACCGCCACCGACCCCGCGCCGGTGCAGATGATTGAAACCACCATCATGCTCAAGCCGAAGTCAGAATGGCGGCCGGGCATGACGGAACAAAAACTCGTTGCCGAGCTGGCCGAAAAGCTTTCGCAAGTGCCCGGTTATGTCCCCGGTTTTTTGCAGCCGATCCAAAACCGGATTTTGATGATCAGCACCGGCATCCGCGCGCAGGTCGGCATCAAAATTCTCGGTGACAATCTGGATGCGATTCAACAAAAAGCCTTCGAGGTCGAGCGTGTCGTCCGGGAAATTCCCGGCGCCGTCGGCGTGGCGGCGTCACGAATGCAGGGCAAACCGTATCTGAACATCGAATTGAACCGTTTCACGATGGCGCACTATGGTCTGCGCGCGCAGGACGTGCTCGATGTCGTCCAATTCGGGCTGGGCGGCGAAAATGTCACCACCGCCATTGCCGGCCGCGAACGGATTCCCATCCAGGTCCGCTTGCAACGCGACGAGCGCGACGACATTGAACGACTCGGCGACGTGCTGGTTGCCACGCCGTCGGGAAAATTCGTACAACTCGGCCAGGTCGCGACCATTCACCGCGCCATCGGGCCGGACGAAATTGACAGCGAGAACGGCCGGCTGCGCGTCTTCGTGCAGGCCAATGTGCAGGGCCGCGACCTCGGCGGTTTCGTGCAGGAAGCGCAGACGCGAGTCGCCCGCGAAATCCAATTGCCACCGGGCATGACGATTGATTGGAGCGGCCAGTATGAAAACCAGATTCGCGCCGGGCGCACCCTGCGGATCATCGTGCCGGCGGCGCTGTTCATCATTTTTCTGCTGCTGTATGTGGTTTATCACAGCTTCAAGGAGGCGGCGCACGTGATTCTGGCCGTGCCATTCGCATTGACTGGCGGTGTTTTTCTACAATGGCTGCTGGGCTACAACTTCAGCGTGGCCGTGTGGGTCGGTTACATTGCGCTGTTCGGCACAGCTATCCAGACCGGCGTGGTGATGGTGATTTATTTGCAGGAAGCGGTGGAAAAAAAACGCGCGCGACGCGGCGTGGCATTCGACCATGGCGATTTGCTGCAGGCGGTAAAGGACGGCGCGCGGCTGCGGCTGCGTCCGAAAGTGATGACGGTGGTGACCATTGTCGCGAGCCTGCTGCCCATCATGTGGAGCGCGCGGCCGGGTTCGGAAGTCATGCGCCCGCTGGCTGCACCCATCATCGGCGGCATGGCGAGCAGCCTTGCGTGCATTTTGATTGTCACGCCGGTGATTTTCGCGTGGTTGCGGGAGCGGGAAATGAAAACGAAATAATCCGCGAATTTCGCGAATTCACGCGAATGCTGTGTGTAGCACCCGCCTCCGGCGGGTTCAATTCAGCGTCCCGCCGAATTTGTGTGACAAGCTGTGTTTGAAAACGGTTTCGGGCGTGACGCCCGAAACAACCCGCGAGACGCGGGTGCTACCAACAGGATTCCGACCGTTCACCGCTACTATTTCACCGAATCTGCCAGCCCGGCGCTCTGGATTCCCAACACTGCATTTCTTCTGGAGTGTATTCTTTTTGGGAATTCATAATCTCATGATGGCGTGCTGATGGCTGACAGTTTGCAGGCTATCTATCTAGCAGCATGTCTCCGAACTTTATTGCTAAGCGCATGGATCAATGTGCCAAGGACTACACCCCAAACGATACTATTGAGCGACAAAATCAGAGCCAACGTGTACCACTGCCTATCCAACGATTCCACGAACCAGAACGCTGGATGCAGGAGAAAAGTAAAAACATTAAACAGCACCGAGTCTGACCATGTTGGCTTCGAAAAGAGGTCGAAGCGAACTCGGCACAATATTAGCAGCAATCCAGAAGCTGCAAAATGAGCAACTGCAACCACTGCGATAATTGGTATTCTTGATTTCATACGCACGAGAGCCGCCTAATAGTGATTAGGCGGTGATATACGCAGCCTATCCCGTCTCATGGTTTTGATTTACCACGCTTTTGTTTCAGGCCAAGTTGCTTTTCCAATTCTGCGACGCGTTTGAGTAATTCTGGCAAGAGTTGAATGGCAATCATTTGGCGCTTGGCTTGTTTGTCCGGCTGCGCGGGAATCCCCAGCCATTTTCCACCGTCAGGGATGTCGTGCATCACGCCCGACTTCGCCGCGACCGTGACTTGATTGCCGATTTTTAAATGACCTGCGATGCCGACCTGCCCGGCCAGCACAACGTATTTACCGAGCTTGGAACTGCCGGAGATGCCCGCCTGCGCGACAATGAGGGAACCTTCGCCGATTTCGACGTTGTGCGCAATCTGGACGAGGTTATCAATCTTCGTGCCTTTGCCGATGACTGTCGGGCCGAGCGCGCCACGGTCAATCGTCACGCCCGCGCCGATTTCCACGTCGTCGCCGATGAGCACGTTTCCGATTTGCGGCACTTTGCGGTGAATGCCGCCGTCTTGCACATAACCAAAACCGTCCGAGCCAATCACCGTGTTGGCATGAATGCGTACGCGATGGCCGATTTCCGTGCGCGGATAAAGTGTCACGTTGGGAAATAAATTGACGTCGTTGCCGAGTTTGGAATCGTCGCCGATAAAGTTGTCGGCTTGCAAAACCGTTCGCGCGCCTATGCGCACGCGTTCACCAACGACGCAGTATGGTCCGATGTGCGCGGTTGCGTCGATTTGCGCGCTCGATGCGATGATGGCGGTCGGATGAATGCCCGCAGCGAATTTTTGTTCCGGGAAAAACAATGCAAGCGCTTTGGCGAATGCAATGCGAGCGTCGGGCACACGAATCAGGATTTTCTTCGCGGATTTGAAACGGTTATCTGCGATAATTGCGGTCGCAGCGCTTTGTTCGGCACGGGCAAAATAAGCTTCATTTTCGGCGAAAGTGAGGTCACCAGCCTGTGCGCTTTCTGCGGGCGCAAAGTTTTTCAGAATGGCGGCATTATCTCCAACCACCTTGCCACCAACGTGTTTTGCAACTTCTAATGCTGTAAATGGCATATTTTTGCTTTTGGATGCTTGTTCGTTGACTTGCTCGTTGCGGCTCACTATAAAGACCAGAGAATTCAGTTCAATCCCTACTTTTTATGGCGAGGACCTTTCGTGTCGGCCTAATCGGCCACCGCTTCATGGGCAGGGCGCACTCGAATGCCTGGCGGCAGGCGCCACGCTTTTTCAATCTCAGGGCGAACGTCGAGATGCACACCATTTGCGGGCGCGATGTGGTAGGGGTGCAAATGGCGCGCGCACAACTCGGCTGGCAGAACGCCACGACGGACTGGCGCGAAATTGTAGAATCGCCTCTCATTGACATCGTGGACATCAGCGTTCCGAATCATTTGCACGCGGAAATAGCCATCGCCGCCGCGAAAAACGGCAAGCATATCCTATGCGAGAAGCCGCTCGCGATGAACGTCAAGCAGGCCGAGGCAATGTTGGCCGCCGCGCAAAAGGCGAAGGTTGTCCACATGATTTGCCACAATTACCGCCGTATTCCGGCAATTGCGCTGGCGAAGAAAATGATTGGCGAAGGCGCGCTCGGACGTATTTTCCATTTTCACGCGCGTTATGCGCAGGACTGGCTGGCCGACCCGGACTTTCCAATCAACTGGCGTTTGCAAAAAGAGACCAGCGGCAGCGGCGCGCACGGCGACATCAACTCGCACATCATTGATTTGGGGCGTTACCTCGTCGGCGAATTCAAGGAAGTTTGTGGGCTGTTGCACACGTTTGTCGGGGAGCGTCCGCTCGCGGAATCACTGGCCAAAGGCGCGCGCAAAATGGGCAAGGTCGACGTCCCGGACTCGGCGATGTTCATCGGGCACATGGAAAACGGCGTGCTGGCGAATTTGGAAGCGACACGTTGCGCGCCCGGCCGGAAGAACCACATCGAAATTGAAATCAATGGCAGCAAAGGCTCGTTGCATTTTGATTTCGAGGACATGAACCGCCTGAAGTTTTTCAACGGTGATGATCCAAAGGACCGGCAGGGTTTTCGGGACATTATTGTCACCGAGCGTGGCGGCGTGCAGCCGTATGTCGGCAACTGGTGGTCGCCCGGACATATCATTGGCTACGAACACACGTTCGTTCACACGGTTGCGGATTTCGTGAATGCCTGCGTCGAGAAGAAACCGGCGCAACCAACTTTTGAGGATGGCTTGAAAAATCAGCGCGTGCTTGCGGCGGTCGAAGAATCGGCCAAAACCGGCAAGTGGGTGAAATTGAAATGATTTGACCTGCCCGTTCGCGCGGCGGTGCATGTAGAAAAAGGCTGCCTGTCATTGTGCCCGCGTGGCGGAATTGGCCGCCGCGCTGGATTCAGTTTTTTACGTTCACCATTTTTAGAGGACATCTCCGCGTTTCAATGAAAGCGATAATGGCGGGGATTTTGCAAAATCATAAATAATTCCATACAAGCTGAAGAATATGTTATAAACGGCATTGGCATGTTAAGGGCAATTGTGAATGGAATTGGAATATGAAAACCATAATTAAAATCGAAGTGGAAGTGCCTGATGGGACAATGGATCACCAGTTAAGCGGGGACAGGATTTTAACCAGCAGGGATATTTTCTCTGAGGTAAAGCATGATATGGAATCCTATTTTGAAGCTAGTGGTGGCTGGCGAACCATTGCGAAGCTCAAATTTTCCATACTACCGGAATAATGGTGTCTGATCTATTTGAAGCGGCGGCTCATCCGGTGCTGACGACCGGTGTCGAAGAATCGACCGAAGCCGGCAAATAGGTGAAATTGGAATGATTTGACTTGCCCGTTCATGCGGTGGCGCGTATTGAAAGAAGCTGCCGGTCATTGTGCCCGCGTGGCGGAATTGGCAGACGCGCTAGATTCAGGTTCTAGTAGGTAACACTGTACAGGTTCAAATCCTGTCGCGGGCACCATATTGAAACTTGATGGATTATCGAGGAGGGGCGACCCTGCATTCCGGCGTTGGGATGGATGGCGTTTGGCCTTTCAGGCTGGCCATTGAATTTGCCAGGAAATCAGTTCGACAGGAAAAACAGTGTGAGTTAATCTTGCCCTCAACACATGAAAATTCTGTTCCTTAATGGTCCGAATTTGAATTTGCTCGGAGGACGTGAACCGGATGTGTATGGCCATGCAACTTTGGCTGACATCGAAGCCGAGGTCCGTGAACACGCTAAAGGCTTGGGTGTGGAAGTTGACTTTCGACAGTCCAACTTGGAGGGTGAATTAGTTGGTTGGATTCAAGAAGCAAAAGGGAAGTTCGATGTGATCGTTCTCAATGCCGCCGCCTACACCCATACTAGCGTCGCGCTTCGGGATGCAATTGCTGCGGTGGGGGTGCCGACAATTGAAATCCATCTTTCAAACATCCATGCAAGGGAAAAATTTAGGCAAAAGTCGCTGATAGCTCCAGTTTGCTGTGGTCAGATTACAGGTTTTGGGCAAAAATCATACATTCTGGCATTAGAAGCGTCCATTAACGTTAACGTAGATAAAAAATACCTTTAAAACGGTTGTTTTTTTGTTATTTTAGGCCGAGTTTAATTTGTTATTTTGTTTCCTTGACGTTAATAATTTAGACCAATACGCTGAAGACAGATTAACGAGTAATTAAGCAGAGTCGCAACACGGCTACTGCTTTTTTGCTTATGGCTCGAAGTTGGGATTTGTAATAACTCTAACGAAACCGAACGTGGATCTTAAAGATATTAAGGCTATCATTGACCTGATGAAGAAAAACTCCATCACGGAGTTTGAGTTGGAAAGGCAGGATTCCAAAATCAGGTTAAAACGCGGATTGAATGGTGGGTCTCTCCCAGCCGTTCAATACGAGGATCCGACGTTACCTCCGCCCAGTCAACCGGCGGTCCCTGTTTTATCAACATCTCCTGTGGTTGCGCCACAAGCTGTGGCGACGGGTGAAATTGAGATTAAATCGCCAATGATTGGCACATTTTACCGGGCACCGTCTCCCGAGGCCAACAGCTATGTTGAAATTGGCACTGAGGTCAATCCTGATACCGTCGTTTGCATCATTGAAGCGATGAAAGTGATGAATGAAATTAAGGCGGAAGTAAAAGGCGTCATCACCCAGGTTTTAGTTGAAAATGCCAAGCCGGTGGAATTTGGCCAACCCTTGTTCAAAGCACGTTCGGCTTGAAAGGGAAAACCGTACTCATTGACCCATTCGCTCCCACTAAAAGTCCATGTTCGAAAAAATCCTGGTCGCCAATCGCGGTGAGATTGCTGTTCGGATTATTCGCGCTTGCAAGGAGTTGAACATCCGAACAGTGGCTGTTTATTCCAAGGCGGATGTGAACTCAATGCACGTGCAACTGGCCGATGAAGCCATTTGTATCGGTGAGGCACCATCAGCGGAAAGTTATTTGCGCATTGACCGAATTATAAGCGCAGCGGAAGTAATGGATGTGGATGCGATTCATCCCGGCTACGGTTTTCTTTCTGAGAACCCTCATTTTGTTGAAGTCTGTTCAAGTTGTAATATTCGCTTCATAGGACCCAGCCCACGCGCCATGCAATTGTTGGAAGATAAGGCAGTCAGCCGTGCGCTGGCCAAAAAAGCTGGTGTGCCAACGCCACCGGGTTCGGAAGGCGCTGTTGAGAAAGAACAGGAAGCATTAGCCATCGCCAAACGCATTGGTTATCCGGTGATGATTAAGGCTGTGGCTGGCGGCGGCGGACGCGGGATGCGCACGGCGCATAATGATATTTCGCTGGTGAAGGGTTATCACACGGCGCGAACCGAAGCGGAAAAGGCGTTTGGCAATTCAGGCGTCTATATCGAGAAATTCATCGAAAATCCGCATCACATTGAAATTCAAATTCTTGGCGATCAAAAGGGTCGCATCATTCATCTGGGAGAGCGTGATTGTTCCATTCAACGCCGCAACCAAAAACTTATTGAAGAGTCACCGTCGCCGTTGTTGGAATACAAGTTTCGCAAACTGCGAGACAAAATCGGCAAGGCCGCCGTGAAAATTGCCGAGGCGGCGCACTACACCAACGCCGGCACGGTTGAATTTGTTGTGGACAGCCGCGGCAATTTTTATTTCCTCGAAGTCAACAAACGAATTCAAGTCGAGCACCCTGTTACCGAGGAAGTTACCGGCATTGACCTCGTGCGTTATCAAATCTTGCTCGCGATGGGCGAATCGTTGCAACATTCACAGAGCGACATCCAAATCAAAGGCCACGCTATTGAATGCCGCATTAATGCCGAAGACCCGTTTGATGGCTTTCGTCCCAGCCCTGGTCGCATTGAAATGTATTTTCAACCCGGCGGACGGGGTGTGCGCGTGGATACGCATGCTTACGCGGGTTATACGATTCCGCCGACTTATGACTCGATGATTGGCAAACTTATCACGAGCGGCGATGATCGGCGTGAGGCCATGGATCGAATGAACTGCGCACTTTCCGAATACATGATTACAGGCATCAAGACAAATGTCTCCTTTCAGCAAGCTGTCATGCAGGATCCGAATTTCCGGCGCGGTGTTTATTCAACCGGCTTTGTCGAGCAATTACTGGGTGGCGCACGGCGGGAGCTGATTGATGAAAAAAGTTAAAAATCGTTTCACTTTATGTTAATTTCGAGCGACTGTTCTCTTGGTTGGGATGGTGTTTTTAGTCCGGTTTTTATTTTTTTGAATAAGGATTTGACAACCGCCGGATGCCGGTTATTCTATTTCACCAAACATTATGGCTGAGATTCCTCCGAACATTCCAGGTGCTTCCACGGGCATTGTGCTGCCGCCGAAAAAAGAAACCGGCAAAGTTCAGCCCAAAAAAGAAACCGTTCGCATCAGTTTACCATCCAAGCCGTCCACTGCGCCGACAATTAAATTGCCCACGCTTCCACCCGGCGGCCCAACTGGTGCGCCGAGTGCCGTGTCATCCATTTCAACTCCCACGCAAGCCGTTTCAGCTCCCACGCAAGCCGTTTCAGTTCCCGCGCAAACTGTGCCTCGTGCAACTGCTGTGCCTCGTGCAACTGCTGCGCCCGCTACTCTACCACGTTCCGCTCCGGTAGTGCGGCAAGCTGCGCATGCTGCTGTTCCAACGATCAGCCCGCTGGATCAAATTCTTGTCATTGCCGCGGCAGTGACCGGACTGTTCGTCATCGTCACAACGGTTTGGATGATGCTGATTCTGAGCGGCGCGGTGAATCAGTAATTGGGTGCGACAACCGTATTTTTCTCGCTTGGCGTATGGCTTCTCCATTGATTGTCACGCTCACACAGGAAAATTTTGCCCATCAAGTTTTGCAATCACCAGAGCCCATGCTCGTGGATTTCTGGGCTGAATGGTGTGGCCCGTGTAAAATGATCGCCCCGCTTCTTGACGAACTCGCCGTCGAATACGACGGCAAAGTGAAAATCGGCAAGGTCAATGTTGACGAACAACAGTTGCTCGCCGCCGAATATGGCATTCGCGCCATTCCCACGTTGCTCGTTTTCCACAACGGCCAGGTTGCCGACCAGATTGTCGGCGCGCGCAGCAAACGGGAATTTAAAGCCAGTCTCGACAGCGTCGTGGCCTGACCGCTGCCGGTCCCGCGAGGCGGGGTTATGCCACTCATCATCTCGCCCCGACAATTTGTCCAGCGGGCCGAGTTGTATCATCAACTCAATCAGCTCACGTCCGCAGGAGTTCCCATCGTTCGCGCACTGGAGCAAATCGAACGCCGGCCGCCCGCCTCTGCCTACCACAAGCCGTTGCAACGCCTGCTCAATGAAATCGCCCAAGGCGCAACGCTGGCCGGATCATTGCGACGTCTCGACTGGTTGCCCGAGTTCGACCTGGCGTTGATTGGGGCCGGCGAACAGAGCGGGCGACTCGACGCCTGTTTCCGCCTGCTCGCCGATTATTACAACGACCGCGCCCGGGTCATCCGGCAGGTGATTTCCCAGCTCATTTACCCCGTCGGGCTGATTCATTTGGCCGCCTTCGTTTTTCTAATTATTCTTCCGTTCGCCGCGTCGCAGTTCAATGCCAGCCTGCCCCTCCTGTTCGCCAAAGCCGTACTCATTCTCTCACCACTTTATGGCGCCGTCGCCTTGATGATTTACGCTACGCAAAGCAAACACGGTGAAAACTGGCGCGCATGGATCGAAGCTTTCTGGCGTTTGGTCCCCATCCTGGGCAAGGCCCGCCATGACCTTGCCCTGTCCCGGCTCGCCGCGGCGCTTGAATCGCTCATCAGCGCCGGGGTCAACATCTTTGAAGCTTGGGACCTGGCCGCCACCGCCAGCGGCTCGCCCGCCCTGCGCCGTGCCGTCGCCGCTTGGAAACCGCAAGTGGTTGCCGGTCAAATGCCATCCGAAGCTGTCAACCTCTGCCCGCTTTTCCCGGAAACTTTTGCCAACCTTTACGCCAGCGGCGAAGTCAGCGGCAAACTGGATGAAACGCTCCGCCGTCTAAACCGGCTTTACAATGAGGACGGCACACGCAAGCTGAACGCCTTCGCAACTTGGACGCCACGGCTTGTTTATCTGCTGGTCGCGCTGATGATCGGTTACAAGGTTGTCCAATTCTGGTCGGGTTACTTCAATCAAATCTCAACCATCACCAACGGGTTTTAATTCCGCTTTGCGCACCGGACTCTTGCCAATTACTTTCGTCGCGTTTTTACAACACGGACGTGGAATTGCAGCGTATACTGGAATTGCTGTAACCGCAGCGGGAGGTCGCGACTACGACTCATCCTGCCGGCTGAATTCGCGAATCGCGGCCCTCCACCACGGTCCGAGTGATTCCCTCGGACACAGCCATGATTGCCGATGCAGCCAGACCATCGTGTGTGCATCGACCATGATCAAAAGCCGTTCAGCGGCGGCCAGCTTGTTCGGCCCATCAGCGAGCAGTTTTTCGGCGAGTGCACGAACAGCCGGACTGCCAACGCCGAGTTTGTTCAATTGCTCGGCGTAAATCGGATTCAATTTTTTCTCGCGTAAAAGTGAAACATGAATCGCGTTGACGTAAGGGTCGAGCACGGCTTTGGCCAGACCGGAATGCGGGCGGCGAGGCGCGGTATCACTGGTGAGTTCATGAATTTTCAAATGTGCGCGCAAAGAAACAAGTTCCAGCGGCGGTTTTGTTTCTTCCGGCGTCAGAAACAGTCCGAGTTTTCGCGCGCATGCTCCAAGGTTGCGCCGGCTGGTCAACACGCTGAATGGAATGGAAAACGCCATGCCCGTGAACAGAGGCGTGAACCACCAGAACAAAGACCGGTCAAGCTGCCATATGAATGCGCCCGAAACCAACCCCATTAGCGTGTGCCCCCAATGGCGCTGAATGGCGAACGGCCAGGTTGTGCCATCGGCGGCGCGTTTTTGCTGGCCCCAACTCACGCTCCTGCCAAACAGATTTGTGACGACAAAGCGCGTATGCCACAACATTTGCAACGGCGCATGCAAGGTGGAAAAGATTGTTTCGCCGATGACACCAACGGTGGCACGGGCCAGACCGCCAAATGCCCGCTGGCGTTTCCCATCGTACGCGAGGTCGATCATGGCAAGCAATTTGGGCAGCATGAGTACAACCATGCAAATGATGAAAACGAGCAGTGCATGCGCGGTGCCGCTCAAGTTCAAATATGGGGTGAAGGCGTGAACAGTGATATTTGACAGGCCGGAGTGTTTTTGAAACCAGTAGATCCAAAGAAACGTTACCAGGAACGCCAGCCAAAGCGGCCCCGCGAGATAACCGCAAATGCCAAAAAGTAAATGCGCCCGGCTTGCGTTGCGCAATCCTTTGGCAAAGAGCACGAGGCTGTGTTGGAGGTTGCCCTGGCACCAGCGGCGGTCGCGTTGGGCATTTTCAATGATGCCTTGAGGCGTTTCTTCGTAGCTGCCTTCAAGGTCGTAAGCGAACCAGATTTCCCAGTTTTCGCGCAGTAATAATGCAGCTTCAACAAAGTCATGGCTGAGAATCTGGCCGCCGAACGGTTTGCTACCCGGCAGTTGCGGCAGGTCGCAATACTGCATAAACGGTTCGGTGCGGATGATGGCGTTGTGTCCCCAATAATTGCCGAGGTTGAGCGCCCAATAATTCAGTCCGGCTATGAAAAGCGACGTATAGAGGCGATTGGCGAATTGCTGAATGCGTCCTAACAACGATTCCGCATTGACCAGCGCTGGCACCGCCTGGATCAGTCCGACGGTCGGATGCGCTTCCATTAATTTGACCAAATCCACGAGTGTTTCACCGCGCATGACGCTGTCGGCGTCGCACACGATGAAATAGCGATAACGGCGGCCCCAAGCGTTTAGAAAATCACGAACATTGCCACTCTTGCGGCCTTCGTCGTTTAACCGGTGCCGATAGTAGATGCGGCCCAGGGCGTCGAGTTCGTGAATCAAATCATACCAACGCTGTTCTTCTTCGACCCATTTGTCGGGGTCGGTTGAATCACTCAAGACGAAGAAGTCGAATCGTTCAAGTTGGCCGGTTTTTTCGAGCGATTCATAAGTGGCACGTAAGCCTTCATAAACACGGACAACGTCCTCGTTGTGAATCGGGAAGATAATTGCCGTGCTCGTGCCTGCGATGCTCTGTGCACGGTAATCCGTCAGCTGTGTGATGCACTGGGGCGCGCCGGACCTTCGCAGAACAAAGCCAAATATGCCGTGCATGCAGCCGACGGCGGCCAGAAAAAACAGAATGACGAACAAA
This sequence comes from Verrucomicrobiota bacterium, assembly GCA_049517655.1. Taxonomy (GTDB): domain Bacteria; phylum Verrucomicrobiota; class Verrucomicrobiia; order Limisphaerales; family UBA11358; genus UBA11358. The sequence continues at coordinate 375,654 of JBEKRQ010000003.1, forward strand.
ACCAGCAAAACCGTCCGCGACGCGGACCAGCCAGTGCGCCAGAGCAGATCGGCGAAAAGCATCGAAACCAAGCCGGTGAGCGCCAGGGCACATGAATAAAAAGTGAACAGCCGCCAGCTGTGTCGGATGTGGGGCATGGGCGTCACGCCGGGAGGCGGCGATTGGCTTGAGGCCGAAGCGGGTTGGGGGACTACACTGGGCATGGCTCAATGGGTGAGGATGAAAATGGTTATCAGCAGCAATGCAAATAGAATCCACGATAACGCCATTTTCAGGTAAGGAATCCGGCTAAAATTTGTGAGTGTTGTAATGGGGCCGAGATCGAATGGGCGCGGCGTCATCTTGGAAAGTTGAAAATCCGGCCCGGCGCGCAAATAGGTTTCGCGCATGGCACCGACAAATTCTTCAGGCCACGGGCCGGGGCGCAAAAATTGATCCTGCCATCTGCCCGGCATGTCGGCGAGCAGCAACGCCAGTCGCCCGCGTGTCGTCAGCATTTGATCGGCGTTCACAGACGATTCCTGGAGCACGGCGGCGAACCACTCAATCACAAGACGATCCATCTCCTCGGCGGCGAGCTGGGTGGCGGAATGGTTTGGCTCAGCGGGTGCGCGGCGCATGGCGCGTTCGAGCACGCGCAGGACAAGCTGGCCGAGCAACACCTTGTTGCGCACGCGCAGGGCGTGGAAATAATTTTCCACCTTTTCATAAGCGGCGTTCCACTCTTCCAATGGACGGCCTGCCAAATGGCCGGAGGGATCGGTCAGCGCGCCAATGCCGTTCATGGCGGGCTCCATTGGTAAGACCAGGTTTCACTCAAAATGTTGGTTCCCTTTTGCAACGTGCAACGCAGATCCACCGGATTGATGTTGCCGGGCCTGGGCTGCATTTTCAGAATGACACGCCAACCCCCCAAATAGGGGTTGCGGAGGATTTGATTGTAAAAGATCATCGCATTGGTGCTGCAATTGGCAATGGCCTGCGGTGGATTACTTTCGGGAACGGCATCGAGTGCCGGCCCGTCAAAATCAATCACGAATTGCCGGCAATTCGCACAACTTAAGTTAAGCTCCTTGCTTGAGTCAAGCCCCACGCGCGTAGACACGACTCTGTTGTTGGACAATTTGTCCGTTTCACTCATCCAACGAAGCGTGTAACCGAGGCGGTAAGGTTGCAGCGGCTGGGGTTTGTTCCTCGGATCCCAAAACACCACGATGTTGTCAAAACCCTCATAATTCGCGCTCAGTTCAACCAAATGCAAATCGCCGTCGCCCCAGTTGCCACGTGGCTCGATCCACACGCTTGGTTCAAGCTGATAAAAGTTGAACATATCCTGATATGCCGCGAATGAACGCTCGCGCTGCAACAACCCAAAACCACGGACATTCGGAGCGGAAAAAATCTGGTGGCGCATGACGGGAGGATTGTCGAGCGGATGCCAGAGCACTTCGCCGCTGTCCATGTGGACCAACAGTCCGTCGGTGTCGTGAACTTCGAGACGGTAATCGTCGAACTTGCGCTCTGAGTTTTTTCCAAACCAAAACATGCTTGTTAATGGCGCCAGCCCGATGGTTTTGACGGGTTGCCGCTCCGCGTTTACGGCGTGGACCATGTTGGTGTCGCGAAAAAACAGTTCGGCCTCAACGTCAACCACAGTCGTTTCACCCGGGTGGATGAGAAATTGATATGCGCCAGCGCAACTCACGCTGTCGAGTATGGCGAACAACTTTAATTGCCCATCGTCCTTTTGCGGTTTGCCCAGCCACCAGTCGGTGAAAATGGGAAATTCCTCCGGACGGTCCGGTTCGCCACAGTCCAGTGCCAGTCCGCGCGCGGACTGGCCGTAACGTTGATCCTTGCCGAGCAGCCGGAAATAACTTGCGCCGAGAAACGCGCCGATCTCATCCCACTTGCCTAAGTCGTTCAATTGATTCAGCAGGCGGAACCCGGCGTAACCCGTGTCCGCGGGGATCTCGTTTTGAATGTGCAGCGCGCGGTAGTTGAAAAAATCCTGCACGAACCGGATTGGCTGCACGTGTGTCGCCGTGAATTCATAAACGTGAACCGGTTCCTGATAGAGATAGCCTGGATGAAAAAACTCCACGCGAAATGGCAGGTCATCCGCCGCCCACAACGCCCGCTCGTGCCGGAATTCAATCTCGCGGTACTTGTCGTAATCGAGATTCTCCTGCCGCAACACCTTCGGCAAATCGGCGCGCGGCGAGTGGAAGGGATGCTCTGCACGTTTCTCGGCCAGTTTCGCCACATAATCCAGCGTTACCTCGGTTGACTCCATGCCAGCCCAAGCCCTGGCCGCCAGCATCATCCCAAAGAGTAAAATCAGGCAATTACGTCGTGACATGAAAAGATACAAGTAACGGATTGGCTGCGATTTGCAAGTTTACTCGGAACTCGCTGCGAACTGGGAAATTGCCCCGTTTAATCCAGTGTCTGGCGGTAACGCTTGATGCCAATGGCCAGCATCACGACCAAAAACAGCGCAATCGGCCAGAGATCGGGCGCAATTTCCACCAAGCCATTTCCTTTCAATAAAATCCCGCGCACGACGCGCAAAAAATGCGTGAGCGGCAACGTTTCACCGATGTCCTGCGCCCAGCCCGGCATTCCGCGAAACGGGAACATATAACCCGAAAGCAACAGCGACGGCAGGAAAAAGAAAAAGGCCATTTGCACGGCTTGGAGCTGATTCTTGGCAATGGTCGAAAAAGTGATGCCCACCGCGAGGTTGGCCACGATGAACAGAAACGTCAGCGCCAGCAGCAACGACACACTGCCCACAATCGGCACGTCAAATAGAAACTTCGACGCCAGCAAAATCAGGAAGACCTGCGCATAGCCGACAGTGATGTAAGGCACGATTTTGCCAATCATCACTTCGCCGGGTCGCGCCGGTGTCGATAATAAATTTTCCATCGTGCCACGCTCACGTTCGCGCGTGATGGCCAGCGCGGTGATGATGATCATTGTCATTGTCAGCATGATGCCCATCAACCCGGGCACGATGTTGTATTGGGTGATGTTTTCCGGGTTGTAATGCTGATGCACCACCAGATTAAACGGCGCGGGCGCGCGGCGCAGTTTTGCCAGCGGTTCGGTGAGGTCGCGATTCAGCACAGTGGTCGCCAGCAGGTTTGCAGCGGCGATGGCATAGCCGGTGGCTGCCGGATCGGTCGCATCGGCTTCCAGCAGCAAATCCGGGCGTTCGCCGCGCAGCAGCTTGCGCGAAAAATCCACGGGAATTTCCACGGCGAACTGCACTTTACCCTGCGCGAGCAGTTTCTGGATGTCCGCCTCGTTCTTCGCCTCGCGGGTGATGTCGAAATAACTACTATTGCGCATTGCCCACACAATCGTCCGCGAAAAAACGGTGTTGTCCGCCGAGTAAACAGCCGTGGGCAGATGCTTCGGGTCGGAATTGATGGCATAGCCAAAGATAATAAGCTGGAGTATCGGAATGCCGATCATCATTGCGAACGTGACGCGGTCGCGGCGCATCTGGATGAATTCCTTGCCGACAATCGTCCAGAACCGCCGCCAGTTGAATTCGTGCAGTTTCACGAAAAGTTGTCCTTTGCACTTTCCATCAGACCGACGAACACGTCCTCCAGCCCGGATTCGATTTGTTGCCAGCGATAGGCGCCGGTAATCCACGGACTAATGCTTTCGCGCAGTCGCTCCGCGTCGCGACCGCTCACGTGCAAAATCGTGCCAAACGCGACGACCTGTTCGACTCCGGGTTTGTCGTGGATTTTTTCGGCAAGTTCCGGCAAATTCGGCCCAGTGACTTCCCAAGTCGTCAGGCCCGCGGCTTTAACAACCTCTTCAACGCTGCCGCGCGCGAGCAAATTGCCATAGGCGATGTAGGCAAGCCTATGACAGCGTTCGGCTTCGTCCATGTAATGTGTCGTGATGAGGGCGGTCAAACCACCAGCGGCGAGCTTGTGAATCTCATCCCAAAAATCGCGGCGCGCCTTGGGATCCACACCCGCCGTAGGTTCATCGAGCAAAAGCAATTGCGGCTCATGAATCAGGCACGCGGACAACGCCAGCCGCTGCTTCCAGCCGCCGGAAAGCGTGCCGGCAAGTTGGCGGCGACGCGCGGTCATGCCGAGGCGTTCAAGGCTTTTTTCGACGGCTGCATGGCGTTCCGGCACGCCGTAAATGCGCGCAGTGAAATCTAGGTTCTCCTCGACGGTCAGGTCTTCATAAAAACTGAACCGCTGTGTCATGTAACCGACGTTTTTTTTGATCTCGCCGGATTCAGTGCGGATGTCGAACCCCAGGCAGCGCCCATTTCCGCCGTCGGGTTTGAGCAAACCGCACAACATCCGCAGAAACGTCGTCTTGCCGCTGCCGTTCGGACCCAGAAAACCGTAAATCTCACCGCGCCGCACCTGCATGGGGATATTGTTCACGACCGTGCGGCTGCCGAACCGCTTCGTGATGCCCTGCACGTCAATCACGAGATCGTTCGCGGTCATAAATCACGGGTTGATCTGCACATCCACCGGTTGGCCGGGACGAAGGTCCGCTGCATTCGACGACGAAAATTTCGCTTCAATCATGTAAACCATTTTTGCGCGATTCTCACGGCTGTAAATCACTGGTGGCGTGAACTCGGCCTGTGTTGAAATGTAATTGACCGTGGCTGAATGTGCGTGCTGACCGCCATCGAACGTCACGCTGACGGTCTGACCGGGTTTGATTCGCGGCAAAACCGTTTCCGGCACGAAGAAACGCACTTTAATGTTTGCAGGCGGCAACAGCTCGACAATCGGATTGCCCGCCGCCACCCATTCGCCGAAGCGATACAACGTATCTTGGACAAATGCGTTCGTCGGTGCGAATTGTTCCTTTTGGTCGAATGACCAGAGCGCTTTGGCCACCGCGGCTTTTTGCGACCCGACTCGCGCCTGGTCGGCATCCCGTTGAGCACGGGCCTGGTCCAGTTCTTCGGCGGAGATCACCTCCAGATGATCTTCGCGCAATTGTATGCGGCGGGCATATTCGGCTTGTGAAAGCGCGAGATTGGCTTCCGCTTGCGTTAAATTTTTTTCAACCTCATTCAATGCGGCAGCCTCGGAATTCCGCTCCAATTCAAACAACAGTTGTCCGGTTTTCACCTCATCGCCGCGCGCGACGGCAAGATTTGTCAGTGCGCCCCCAATGGGAGAGGCCACGTAAACATATTCGCCTTCGATGTAACCTTGGAACACGCTGGACGATTTGCCTGAACAACCGGTGATAAAAACCGCGGCTAAAAGCAGTCCGACGGACAAAATGACAGTTTTTCGCGGGCTCATTTGCATCAAGAAGAACCGAAGTGGCGGAAATTTGCAAGTTTGCGTCAGACTGGCTGGAACTGTTAAGTTCATGGCCGGTATGAAAAGACCGTTTTTGGGCTTCAAAATTCTCCTGCTGGCGTTTATTGGGTTCCTCCATTGGAACACGCTTGCGCAAAACGCAAACACGAATTTACCCGCGTGGCTTACACAGCCATTGCCGTTGATGGATTGCTTGAATCTGGCGTTGCAGCAAAACGCCACAATCCTCAAGGCCAAAAACGATCTCGAGGCGTCCTATGGTATCGTCGTGCAAACACGCGCCGTGGCGCTTCCGCGGGTGCAGGCCACTGGCAACTACACGGATACCGACCCGGAAGCGATTGACTATTTCCCCATGCCCCTGCCTTCCGGCTACAGCCAGCCGCATGAAAATTGGAATGCCGGTATCAAGATTGTTCAATCCATCTATACAGGCGGGAAAATGCTTGCTGCGGTGCGCGCGGCCAAAGTCACCAAGGAACAGGCATTGGCACAATATCAAACCACGATTGCCGACACATTGCTCGCTGCGCGTGTGGCGTATTACGACGTGTTGCTGGCGGCGCAGCAAATCACCGTGCATGAAGCCTCGGTCAATTTGTTGCAAAAGGAACTCGAAGACCAACAACATCGTTACGATGCCGGCACGGTGCCGCATTTCAACGTGCTCCGCGCCGAGGTCGCCGTCGCCAATGAACGTCCCAATTTGATACGTGCGCGCAATGACAATCGCATTGCCAAAAATAATCTAGCCAATCTACTCGGCTACAATCTGCCGCGGGATGTTTGGGAGGACATTCCGCTACAACTGACCGATACCCTGGAGACCGCGCCGTATCAGGTGAATCTGCCCGACGCCATCCAGCAGGCGCTGGCCAATCGCACGGAACTGGCGGCGCTGCGCAAGACGGTTGAACTACAGCGACTCAACGTCGTCAACGCCGAGGCCGGCTACAAACCAACCGTCCAAGTGTTTGCCGGTTACAATTGGTTCAACTCGCAATTTACAGACGACTTGAACCATGATTTGCACGGCTGGAACGCAGGTGCGCAGTTGAGCTGGGATATTTTCGACGGAATGTTGACCCACGGCAGAGTTGTTCAGGCCAAGGCGCTTTACGAAAAAGCCAAAACAGATGTGATTGATCAAGCGCGTCAGATTGAGCTTCAAGTCCGCACGGCTTATTCCAGTTTCATCGAAGCCAGGGAGGTTCTGGAATCCCAGCAAAAGGTGCAGGAGGAAGCCGAGGAAGCCTTGCGTGAGGCCGAGGCGCGCGCTGCCGCCGGCACCGGCACTCAACTCGACGTGCTCGACGCCCAGACATCGCTCACTCAAGCGCGCACAACGCAGGTGCAGGCGCTGCACGATTACGCCGCCGCCTGCGCCAGGCTCGAGCGCGCGATTGGCGAGAACATGGTTCAAACCGCGGCGAATAAACTGTGATTTACCGTTGACGAAATCGGCATGTCTGGAAGATTTAGTTGCGTCATGGCAAAAATTCAACGGGCGCTGCTTTCTGTTTCCGATAAAACAGGCCTCATACCTCTGGCGCAAATTCTTGCGACGGCGGGCATCGAACTGATTTCGACTGGTGGCACGGCCAAAACCCTTCGCGACGCGGGACTCACGGTAAAGGACATAAGCGAACACACTGGTTTTCCCGAAATACTCGACGGCCGCGTCAAGACGCTGCATCCAAAGGTTCACGGGGGTTTGCTCTTTATTCGCGGAAACGAGAGTCATGAAGCCGCTGTGCGGGCGCAAGGGATTGAGCCGATTGATCTGGTCGTCGTAAATCTGTATCCGTTCGAGCAAACAATTACGAAGCCGGATGCAACATTACACGATGCAATTGAAAACATAGACATTGGCGGACCTTCGATGCTTCGCAGCGCGGCAAAGAATCATGAGAGCGTCACTGTCGTGGTGGATCCGTTGGATTATGATGAAGTTGCCGCGCAAATCAGTGCGAACGGCAATACGACGCTGGAGTTGCGCCGCAGACTGGCCGCAAAAGTGTTCGCACGGACTGCGGTGTATGATGCCGCCATCGCGTCGCATTTGAATAAAACGTTTGATGTGCAGAGCGCCGGCTTGCCGAATGCGCTTTTTATTTGTGCACCACTCATCCAACCGTTGCGTTATGGCGAAAATCCACATCAAGTTGCGGCGCTCTATGGCGGCTTTCATGATTTTTTCCAGCAAATCCACGGCAAGGAACTTTCCTACAACAATGTTTTGGACCTGACAGCAGCGGCAAATTTCATCATGGAATTTTCAGACGACGTGCCGACGCTGGCGATTTTGAAACACATGAATCCGTGCGGTGTTGGGCAAGGTGAAAATTTATGCGAAGCGTGGAACAAGGCATTCGCAACGGACAAACAAGCGCCTTTTGGCGGAGTTATCGTGACCAACCGTCCGCTCGATGGGGCATGCGCCGCGGCGATTGCAGAAATTTTCAGTGAGGTCATTGTCGCGCCGGATTTTTCCGCAGAGGCACTGGCGGCTTTGCAAAAGAAAAAGAACCTGCGTTTGTTGAAAATGTTGAAATCGCCAACAGCCGGCAGCGGGTTCAATTTGCGGAGCGTCGGTGCAAATTCATTTTTATTGCAGGAGTGTGATGCAAAAGTGACGGCGCGCACGAACTTGAAAATCGTGACACGGTGCAAGCCGAACGAGGAGGAATTGCGTGCAATGCTGTTTGGCTGGCGTGTGGTCAAGCATGTGAAATCAAACGCGATTGTTTTTGCAGCGGCGGATCGAACGTTGGGCATCGGCGCGGGACAAATGAGCCGGGTGGACGCAAGCCGGATTGCGGTTTGGAAAGCGCGCGAAGCCGGATTATCGCTCAAGGGTAGTGTGGTGTGCAGCGACGCGTTTTTCCCATTCCCCGATGGTTTAATTGCCGCAGCGGAGGCAGGCGCGACGGCGGCAATTCAGCCGGGCGGTTCGGTGCGCGACGCAGAAGTCATCGCTGCGGCGAACGAGCGGAATATGGCGATGGCATTCACTGGCATCCGCCATTTCCGGCATTAATGAATCAGCTGGTGGATTAGAAAAAGCTCACACAAGACAACTAGGGCCAGAAGCGCCCAAAAGAATCCTTCGCGGAGACACAAGCTACGCTGTCGAACTGCAGTAAGCCAAAATTGGAGTTTGGCGGCACCGAGAGTGATGACATCACCATTGCGGAGCAGTGCGGTTTGCACGGGCTGACTGTTCACGGTGACCAGAGCGTTCGGCGCTGCCGCGAGAATGACGCCTTGCCGTGGGTTGAATTCAAACGTCGAATGTTGATCCCAGACACCATCATCATCCAACTGCAAATCATTTCCATGCGCGCGGCCGATACGAAAAGGAAAACGGCAGGCAGCCAATCGATTGCCCGCCTTCCTGCCCGCAAGGATATGGAGTTGAATCATCAAAAGAAGCTGCGCGGTACTTGGATTTGGTCGCCGGGATAAACAGGCGGGTCCAAAGACGGGTTTTCAAATGCTTTGTTGCAGTTGACCTTGATGCGTTTCCCATTGGCGTGGATAAGCCACACCTTGCGCCGGTTCGCGAAGTCAGTGAAATCACCGGCGGATTGAATGGCTCTGGTTACGGTGGTTTCGCCCACGTAAAGTTGGCGGCCGGGTTGCTTGACCTCGCCGCCAACGTAATAGACGCGATCCTCTGATTTCACGGTAACAGTAAGCCGGACGTAATATTGGGGCACGTAAAGGTTGTGAATCTCATTTTGCAGTTGACCGGGCGTCTTGCCTGCCGCCTGAACCGCGCCAATGTAGGGAAGCGTGATGGTACCATCTTCTTTGATGGGCTCCGAATGTTCGGGGATTAGATCGGCTGTTCCTGTGAGATCCACAATCACAATTTCGCCCATATGGAAACGCGGAGCGGCTAGATTACCAGATGTCGAATCCTCCGGTGAAAGCCTGGCCAAAGAAGGAGAACCGAGGCGCAGAAGCTGGCTAGGGAGAGGTGTCGAATCCTCCGGTGAAAGCCCGGCCAAAGAAGGCGGCGGCTTGGGTTTGCTTGGGTTTGAGAAGGACCAGTCTGATGACGATGAACAGCCGCCGAGCACAAGCCCCAGCAGCAAAAGCCCGCAAGCGCGCCATTCCAAACACGGCAGTCTGTAAAATAATTTCATGAACATCAATCCTTGTTAAATTCGCCGCGCAATCAATACTTTTGTTTGATCCCAGCCCCGTTGGATTCGCCGGGAACATTTTGGGCTGGCGTTTCCTGCTCATCTTCGTTGTGCGAATAGTGGTAGTAATAACCTTGTTCGTGCGACATGGTGATATTGTTGAGGACGATGCCGATCAGATTACCGCCCGCCTTCTTGACCAACTGTTTGGCGCGCATGTTCATCTGTTGTGGGTAACGGCGGTATTGTATGACTTGTATGGCCATGTCCACTTCGCTGGCCAGTATGGCGGCGTCGCTCACGCCCAGGATTGGAGGTGAGTCGAAAAACACGAAATCATAACGCCGTTTCAATTCCGCAATTAAATCTTTCATCTGCGGTGAATTGAGAATGCTCATGGAACTGCTTGGTAATTTGCCACTGGCTATAAAATCAAGCATTGTCACACTGGTGGTTCGAATGACTTCTTCAAGCGTGTTTTGTTTCAGTAGATAATTGGTCAGGCCGACGTTGTTGCTGACACGGAGCAATTTGTGGAGGGTGGGGCGGCGCAGATCCGAGTCCACGATCAAAACATGCTGGCCAGATTGAGCAAAGACCGTGGCCAGATTGAGGGCGGTGATGGATCTGCCTTCACCCATGCCGGCACTGATGGTGACAATCGCATTGAGTTTGTCATCCTTGCGAGAAAACAAAAGATGGGTTCGCAAGATGCGATAAGCCTCGGCATATTGACTCTCGGGGCCTTCGTCCGCCAGACAACCAACATTCTGGGGAATCACGCCAAGCACTGGCTCTTGAAACGCGCGCTCGATTTCATCAATGGTTTTGGCGCTGGTGTCGAGATATTCGATGAAGAAGGCCAGGGCGACGCCAAGAACCAAACCGACGACAATACCGAGAGAGATGTTCAGCGGTTTATTTGGAGAAACGGGATCTTTAGCCGGTTCGGCTTGGCGGATGATTTCCACCATCGCCGTTCTTGGAATTTCCAAGTCGAGCTTCTCCGCTTCAATTTTCGCGGCGAGCAACTTATGGAATTCCAGCTTGTTTTCGAATTTGCGCTTTTCCTCCCAGTAAGGCTGTCCTCTCGAGGATTCCTCCTGATCTTTCTGTTTGGCCTCGTCAACCGCCTCGGTGAGCGCATCGAGTGCGGCCTTCTCGGATTTCACCTGGCTGTCAAGGCCAGCCATGATGCCGCTGACCCGGTCGTCAATCTGAAGATTCAACTTGTCAATCAAGGATTGCACGCGAGTGACATCCGGGTTTGCAAGCGAATAATCATTCGTCAAGGTGACGAATTTCTGCTGGGCTTCATGCAGTTTGCTTAACAAATCGGAAAGCGCAGTATCAGGAACAACCGTGGGTAAAACCTCCCTCAATTTTTCCGGGCTTAATGGTTGCAGTTCGGTCAACTGTTTTTCAAACTTCATGTAGCGCGCCTCGCCTTCGATCATCAAGTTGTTGTAGTTGTGCAGTTGCTCCGAAGTCAACGTGGGGGTGGGGCTGGTGGAATTGGGATCGTAGTCGTGAATGTGCAGGTCCTTGCGCAATTGATCCACTTTCTGCTCGACGGCATTGAGCTGCTGTTCGTCTGTTTGATACTGGTCTTCCAAAGCCTTGATGCCGCGCAGCGATTGTTCCTTGCGCAGATTGATCCGGTAATCGCGATAGGCTTCAGTGATGGCATTGGCGATGCGGGCCGCCAAATCGTTGTCCTCGTCGCGCACGGTGATTTCGATCAATTTGGTGTTGCGAACGGCGTTGAGAGACATCCGTCGTTTGAGCGTCTCCATTGTAATGTAGGTCTCAAGTGGGACACCGCTGTTATATCTCTTGCCCCACTCAACATTCAAATTGAGCTTTTCGATGACCTTGCCGAGGACAACCTGGTCCTGAATGATTTCAAATGCAGTCTGAATGAAATACGGATCGTATGGGGCGTATGTGACATCACCTGTTCCAACCCCTTGAATGTCTGAAATGATATCGGGTTCGATCTTGATTCGCGCGGTGCTGGCGTAGGACGTCCGCAGAATGAACGTTACCACCGTGGCGACGGTAAGGGTAATCAAAAAAACGGTAATGATAATGGTTTTGCGGATGCGAATGATGCGCCAATAGTCGAGGAAATGCAGCTTGGTTTCCTGTTGCGGCTGATTTTGTAATGAATCCATATGTCGGAAAAAATGATGGAAGCCAGACCATTGACCCGGCTCCCGTCTAAACGTTCAAAACAATTTGGTTTAACACAGCGCTAATAGGCGGCTGTAACTCCTAAATAAACGCGGTTGCGCCTGTAATTGTTTCCCGGGACTTGAGAAACAAGATCATCAAAATTATAGCCGGCATCAACTGAAAAATGCGGGTTGAAGTTATATGACAAGTTCACACCAAAACTATAGTAATCAATCACCTGATTCTTGTAAAAGCCCCCGTTGTATGCCGAGTTTTGCCAGCGCCCAATGACTGTGCCCAGCAGTTTGGATGTCAATTTGTGGTTGAGGGAAGCGTAAACCGTGGAACTTTCCTGGCTCTGCGTAATACGCCCGCTGGCGTCCGGCGTAATCTCCTCCGTTGCACTCTGCGATTCCGTGAAACCAACCTGCGCATAGCTGCCCGGAGCATAGGTGTAAACTACCGACATGACCGCATAAGGAGCCAGCGTTGGCAAGCTAAGCGGATCATTGTAAGTCTCCGTATATTGAACGCCGCACTGTGCGTTCACAGACAGATTCGGCAGAAAGAAGTGTTGGAAACCCAAATAACCAGTGCAGGAACGATTGTCGCGGCTGTCACTGTAATAAATGCGATTGGCAGATGGAAACGCCGTAGCCACAGGTTCATTTCCCGTGTAATTCACCAGCCCAAAGTTGCCACCAATCATGACCATGGTTTCCGGTCGGACATGCCATTGCAAATTCAGCCATGCCGATTGTTCAATCCGATTCAACAAGCCGGCAAGGCTGGCGTCCACTAAGATTGCGACAAAAACGGGAGGAGTACCATATGTAAAGCCATTAACCACCGCACCGCTGTTTTCGTAGTCGTAAAATGTGTTTTGATAGCCCAATTCGGTGCTGAATAACCGCGTCCAAACCGTGTTCAGAGTTAGGGTGCCTGTGTTGCGGGTGTTATTTCCCTCAGTGCGGGTAAGGACGGAACCGTTGGGATCAATCAATTCCGGCTCCTGCCCCACGACGAATGAATCCAGCACTTTTGCCTTCCAGCGTTCGGAGAACGCATGGTCCACCCACAAATCAAATTGATGGGTCTGGTCAATCGGGTTCTCGCCGAGGGTCTCCCGATTCTGATAATAATACAAACCGTAAGTGTAGCGCAGTCCCAATTCCGTTTGTTGGAGCGGCTCATTCAGGCTGAAAGAAGGACTGACTTCAAATCCGAGACTGCCGTGTTTGCCTGGCCCCGACGACACGGTGTTATAGTTATCGTCATAGAAACCGCGCAAGGTGCCTGACAGGTTCCACATGGAAGCCGACGTGGAATTCCAGTCGGGGGCATAGGCAGCCTGAAGGCTGGCCGTCCCAGCAGCAATGAGTCCCACAGAGACAAAAAACTTCCTCATAATATGCTTTTCTTCACGTTGCCACTTGAAAACACCGGACGGTCAACGAATACAGAAACAACCGATGGTTATGGCGGAAATATCAACGAGATGAGAATTCTGTCAAACCCATTTCCAATTTTTCAATTCAAAAAATCCCGCCGATTCACTTGGAATCCTTTGTTTTTAAGCCGTTTGGATTTCAACTCCTTCAACAACACCTTCAAGGGCGACGCATTTATCACATCCGCTTTCTCCAACCAACCTTTTCGCCCAACCCCCGCGCCCAACCGAAGAAAACTCGCGTGCTCATTCCGATGCGCGTCTGGATTAATGACGCACTTGACACCTTTGCTTTTCGCGTAAGGCCAAAGCCGCCAGTCCAAATCGAACCGATGTGGATTGCAATTCAGTTCAATCCACGTGCCCGTCTCCGCGCACATGTCAATCACTGCCTGCGCATTCATAGGATATGCCTCACGCTCGAGCAACAGCCGGCCTGTCATATGACCAATCATGTGAACGAACGGATTCTGCGCCGCGCGAATCAACCGTTTTGTGTTTTCCACCTCGTTGTTGGACGGAACATGCAGGCTGGCGACCACCACGTCCAGTTCCGCGAGCAGGTCGTCGTCGAAATCCAGCCGGTCGCGTAAAATGTCCACTTCGATACCCGTGAGCAAACAAAACCTGCTGCCACATCGGGCGAATCGTTCGTTGATTTTTTTGATTTCCTTGATTTGCTCACGAACCCGCTTTACATCGAGGCCGTTCGCCTGAAACGATGATTTTGAGTGGTCGGTAATGGCCCAATATTCAAGGCCGAGGTTGTCCATGTAATCCGCGATTTCACCGAGTTGATTGTGTCCGTCACTCCAGATGGAATGACTGTGCAACGCGCCCCGCAAATCCGTCCATTCAATAAGTTGTGGCAACGCGTCTTTTTCGCCGCCGGCAAATTCGCCGTGGTCTTCGCGCAATTCCGGCGGGATGAAAGGCAGACCCAGCTTTGCAAAAATTTCCGCCTCGTCCCGGCACGGCACGAGCAATTTCGGGTCGCGGGTTTCCTCCTTTGATTTGAACAGCCCGTATTCATTCAACCGCAGGCCGCGCTGGATTGCGCGCTGGCGCATGACGATGTTGTGTTCCTTGTTGCCGGTAAAATACATGAGGGCAAACGGGTATTCTCTGTCGCTCACCACGCGCAGGTCGCATTGAATACCGTTTTCCAGAATTGCGCTTGCCTTCGTTTCGCCCTTTGCTGTGACCTTGGTGATTCCGGGTAGCGAGACGAAAGACTTGATCACTGCCGCGGGTTTTTTGGATGACGCGAGCAAATCAATATCGCCGATGACTTCCCTGAACCGGCGCAGGCTGCCCCCTATGTTGCAACGAATCACCTGTGGATGCGCGCGCAGACTTTCCAGCAACGGTTCGGCGGCTGCCAGCGCGTCACTCAATAAATGTTTTGAGGCATAGGTACGACGACGTTCAATGCCTTCAAGAATATTGGCCTGTGTCTTTTCGCCGAAGCCGTCGAGCTCCGCAACTTTGCCTGCCTTGCATGCGGCTTCAAGTTTCTCGACCGAATCCACGCCGAGTTTTTTGTTGAGCGCCTGGATTTTTTTGGGCCCGAGTCCGGAAATTTCCAGCATTGCAATCAAGCCCGGTGGAATCGAAGCTTTCAGTTCGTCGTAGTAGGCAAGTTTGCCGGTTTCGACCAACTCGGTGATTTTCTTTTCGAGTGCCTGGCCAATGCCTTTAATCTGGCCAAGCCGCTTTTCGGCAACGATTTTTGCGAGCGGCTCGCTCAAGCTTTCAATCGTGCGCGCGGCGTTTAGGTAAGCGCGTGTCTTGAAAGGATTTTCGCCCTTCAGTTCGAGCAATGTCCCGATCTCGACCAGGATTTCCGCAACTTGGTCTTTATCCATGCGGCCAATCTACGCTGTCGGCAATGATTTGTGAATGGCGAAGGCGCGCACAATTCACTATTCACCATGCACAATTCACGATTTAATTGCGCCATGCCGAAGCGGAAAATTTTACCGATCGCGCTGACCATCGCCGGCTCGGATAGTGGCGGCGGCGCGGGCATTCAGGCCGACTTGAAAACGTTCGCCGCCCTTGGCGTGCATGGCGCAAGCGTCATCACATGTGTAACCGCGCAAAATCCAAAGCGCATTCACAATATCGAATCGTGCTCACCCAAAATCGTGCGGCAACAAATCGAAGCTGTGTTTGAAGAATTGCGACCGGGGGCGGTAAAAACCGGCATGCTGTTGTCGGTGGAAAACGTTCGCGTCGTCGCTGATTTTTTTGAGCGCGGATTTCCGGTGGGGCGAGGCTACCGACGAGCCGGAACCGGTGTATCTGGGCAAGGCGAGGGCGGCTCGCGTGGACGCTCGCCCCACCAAAAATGCCGGCAAATGTTGATCGTTGATCCGGTGATGATTTCAACCAGCGGCGCAAGATTGCTGAAACCAGCGGCAATCAAAATTCTCCAGGAACAACTTCTGCCGCTCGCCACGCTCGTCACGCCCAATTTGCACGAGGCCGAAATTTTGACCGGACGCAAACTGATGTCAGTTGAAGACCTGCGCGTTGCTGCCCGCGAAATTCATGCGCGTTTCGGCTGCGCCGCGCTTGTCAAAGGAGGTCACTTGAAGAGGGGACATGAAGCCATGGACATTTTCTTCGACGGGTGGACGGAACTGCTGTTGCGCGCGCCGTTCATCAAGGATATTCGCACGCACGGCACCGGTTGCACTTATTCGGCGGCCATCGCAGGTTATCTGGCGCGGGGTTTCGATTTACTACAGGCGGTGAAATGCGCAAAGGAATTTATCACTCAAGCCATCGCACAAAGCCGGTGCATCGGAAAACACTTTGCGTTGAATTATTCGCCGCGCACAGCGATTCAAAAGTGAATTATGTCCGACACGCTGGTCGTCAATGAAATTTATTTGAGCCTGCAAGGCGAAAGCACATTTGCCGGTTTGCCGTGCGTTTTTGTGCGGTTCAGCGCGTGCGACTTACGCTGCTCGTATTGCGACACCGCCTACGCCTTCACCGAAGGCAGAAAAATGTCGCCCAAAGAAATTTGTGCGGAAATTCAGCGTCTTGCCAAACCATTTTCAAATCCGAAATCCGAAATCCGAAATCCGAAATTACCATTGGTCGAGCTGACCGGTGGCGAGCCGCTGCTCCAAAAAAATGCCCTGCCGCTGATAAAGCAACTTTGTGACGACGGCTTCACCGTTCTCCTCGAAACCAGCGGCGCACATGACATTTCTCAAGTGGACGCCCGGGTTCGTCGGATCATGGATTTGAAATGCCCCAGCAGCGGTGAAGTCGCGCGCAATCGTCTTGAGAACATTCCGCACCTCAAGGCCACCGACGAAATCAAATTCGTCATCGGCACGCAGCAGGATTACGATTGGGCAAAACAAAAAATTTCCGAACACAAGCTCGACGCCATTTGCCCGTTGTTAATTTCGTGGGTGCAGCCGCTCGCGCCGGAGCAGCAGGATAAATCGCTTAAAAAAGTTCCATCGGGGCAGACGCCCATTTCACGCCAACAACTCGCGGAAAAAATCATTGCCGACGCGTTGCCGGTTCGTTTTCAGATTCAAATACACAAGGTGATTTGGCCGCCGGAGCAACGTGGCGTTTGATTCCAATGAAGACGAAACAAATTCTCGACCTGTTACGCGCCTACGAGTCCCGCAACATTGTTTTCATGGAACCGGATGGTTCGTGGCCGATTGTTTGGGAACGCGCCAGGGACGTTTTCGTTTGGGACGCCGACGGAAAAAAATATCTGGACTTGTCGGCGGCATTTGGTGTTGCCGCCACGGGCCACACAAATCCGCGCGTCGTCAAGGCCGGTCAAAAGCAAATGGCGCGGTTGCTCCACGCGATGGGCGACGTGCACCCGCATGTGCGCAAAGCCGAACTCGCACGCGAGTTGAGCCGCATCACCTTCGAGCGATGGAGCGGCGGCAAAAAAAACGGCAAAGTCATTTTCAGTAATTCGGGTTTTGAAGCCGTCGAAGCCGCGCTCAAAACTGCGATTCTCGCCACGGGCAAACAGGGCGTCATTGCATTCACCGGAGCGTATCACGGACTCGGTTACGGCGCGCTCAACACAACGCACCGCGATTTTTTCCGCAGCCCGTTCCAATTGCAGCTTCGCGAATTCGGGCATTTCGTCCGGTTTCCGACAAAAACCTGCGACCTTGCCGCTGTTGAATGGGCCGTCCGCCACTTTTTTCGACGTGAACGCATCGGCGCGATTCTCGTCGAACCGGTTCAGGTGCGCGGCGGCATCAATGTTCCGCCCCCAGAATTTTTGCCGCTGCTCCGAAGACTTTGCGACGAACACGGCGTGTTATTGATTCTCGATGAAATTTACACCGGCTTCGGCCGCACCGGAAAATGGTTTGCGTGTGAACACAGCGGCGTGGTTCCTGATTTGATTTGCCTCGGCAAAGCGCTCACCGGCGGCTTTCCGCTCTCGGCGTGCGTCGGACGCGCCGACCTGATGGATGCTGCATGGCCGGCTTCGCGCGGCGAGGCGATTCACACCAGCACGTTCCTGGGCAATCCGGTCGGCTGCGCGATGGCGCTGGCGCAAATCAGGGAAATTGAGCGGCTCAATCTTTGCAAACGAAGCGCGGAACTCGGAGGATTTTTGCTCTCGCAACTTCAATCGCAAATCACAAATCACAAACTCGCCTCGGCGAAGCTAGGGTTGCAAATCCAAGTGCGCGGTCTGGGCCTTATGGCCGGCGTTGAGTTGCGATTGCCCGACGGCAAGCCCGCGACCGAAGCTGCGATGCAAGCCATAAAAAACATGTTGCGTCGCGGCTTTATCATGCTACCTGAAGGCGAGCACGCGAATGTCATCAGCTTCACACCGCCGCTTACGATTACCAAAATGCAATTGGCCAAAGCGGTCAACACGCTGGCGGAAGTCCTGAACCATGGATAAACACGGATGGACACGGATATGGAAAACAAATCTTTACGCGAATTCCGCCAATTGTCGCGAATTGTTTGCGTCTGTTTTTTAATTCGTGCCAATTCGCGCAATTCGTGTAAAAGCTGCTTTCCCGGTGAAGCTTTCTGAGATGCGGGAACTTCTGGCCACGCGCGGGATTCAATTGACGAAATCCCTCGGCCAAAATTTTCTACATGACGGCAATCAATTCCGGCGCATCATCGAAGCGGCGGAATTAAAAAAGACGGACAAAGTCCTTGAAATCGGACCAGGGCTTGGACCACTGACAGAATTGCTTTTGGAAAATGCAGGTGAAGTTCTGGCCATTGAAAAAGACGCGCGGCTCGTTGAATTTTTACGCGAACGATTCGCCAATTCAAACCCCAAAACTCAAAACTTAAAATTTGATTTGCTCCATGACGACGCGCTGGAGTTTTTGAAACGCGAGCCGCGCGATTGGAGTAACTGGAAGCTCGTGGCCAATCTGCCGTATTCCGTCGCTTCGCCGATTTTGGTGGAACTGGCGCAGGCGCCTAAACGACCGGAGCGAATGGTCGCAACGTTGCAACTCGAAGTTGCGCGGCGGCTCATGGCCAAGTCTGGCGATAAAGATTACAGCGTGTTCACGTTGCTGATTCAACTCGACTATGAACCGCGCGAATGGTTCAAGATTCCGGCAAGCTGCTTTTTCCCGGAGCCGGACGTGGATTCAGCCTGCGTGGTTTTGATTCGCCGCGCCACGCCGCTTTTGCCCGAAAGCCAGCGCGCGGCGTTTGTGAAAATTGTGAAACGGGCGTTTTCACAGCGGCGAAAAATGATGTTGAAATTGTTGAAGCAAGATTGGCCTGCTGAAAAATTGGAGCACGCGTTTGAAGACTTGCAGCTTTCGTCGCAAGTGCGCGCGGAAGCGGTGAGCTTGGAGCGGTTTATTGGGTTAACTCGAATATTGGCGGAATGAGTGGATGAAACGTTTCACGCCTTTACGCCGGGCCGTTAATAGAGTAAGAAGAAAGGCATGCAAAATTTCCTGGTTCCGATTGTGGTCGAGCAGACCAGTCGCGGCGAGCGGACGTGGGACATCTACTCACGCCTGCTTGTGGACCGCATCATTTTCCTCGGCACGGCCGTGGATGACACGGTCTCCAACATCGTCATCGCGCAACTGCTTTTTCTCCAGATGTCCGATGCGAAGAAGGATATTCATCTTTACATCAACTCGCCGGGCGGCAGTGTCACGGCGGGATTGGCGGTTTACGACACGATGCAATATCTCACCTGCGACGTGAATACGTATTGCGTCGGCCAGGCCTCAAGCATGGCTGCCGTGCTGCTCGCGGCGGGCACCAAAGGCAAACGTTACGCGTTGCCGAACGCGCGCATCCTGATTCATCAACCGTGGGGCGGCGTGCAGGGCCAGGCCTCCGACATCAGCATTCAGGCAAAGGAAATTTTACGGCTCAAAGACCGGCTGAATGAAATTCTCGCCAAACATTGCGGGCGCAAGGTCGAGGAACTCACGCGCGATACCGACCGCGACCGTTTCATGTCCGCCGAAGAAGCGAAGAATTACGGCCTCGTGGATCAAGTCGTGCAATCGCGCAAGGAAATTGCCGGACTTACCGAAAAAACTTCCGTGGCGGTTTAACGGCAAAAAATTGTCCCGCGCAGGCGGAGCAGGGGATTGGTGTGGGAATCATTCGCCAATATCTTCATTCCAAAGTTCCGGCTTAGCTTTGGTGAAATCGCGCATGAGCCGGATGCACACCGGGTCTTGCAGCACTTCCACCTTTACGCCTTGTGAGCGGACATATTCCTCCGGGCCTTTGAAGGTCACATTTTCGCCAACGACGACGCGCGGAATTTTGTAGAGCAAAATTGCGCCGCTGCACATCGGGCACGGCGAAAGTGTCGAATACAAAACACAACGTTTGTAGACCGACGCTTTGAGCCGTCCGGCATTTTCGAGGCAGTTCATCTCCGCGTGATGAATCACACTACCGCGCTGAACGCGTTGATTGTGTCCGCGCCCGATGATTTTGCCGTCCAGGACAAGCACCGAGCCGATGGGGATGCCACCTTCGGCCAGGCCTTTTCTGGCTTCGTCAATCGCTGCTTGCAGAAATTGATCCATAATTCATCGCGCAAAAATTTGTCGAATCACGTCCTCAATCGGCACTTCCTGAATGTCAATGTCCGTCACGGGAAGTTCATCAAGAAGCGATTTACAGACGGCGATGACGCGGTCGCGTTTGACCTTGAGCGTGATGGAACCGGCGTTTTTCTCCACGACTTCGCCGTAGCGGGAGAGGTTTTCATTCGGATGCGCATCGGTGCTGGCGCATTGAATCGTTACAACCTTGAAGTCGGCGAAACGATCCACAATTTCGTCGAGTTTGCCGTCGAAGAAAATCTTGCCGTGGTCAATGATGATGACACGCTCGCAAAGCGCCTGAATGTCAGCCATGTAATGGCTCGTGAGCAGAATCGTCGTCTTTTGCCCGGCGTTGTGGCGGCGGATGAATTCGCGGACGATCTTTTGCGAAACCACGTCGAGGCCGATGGTCGGCTCGTCGAGGAACAGAACCTTGGGCTGGTGGAGAAGCGATGCGATGATCTCCATTTTCATGCGTTCGCCGAGCGAAAGCTCGCGCACGCTGACGTTGAGTTTGTCGCGAATATTGAGCATTTCGCTCATTTCGGCGACGGTGCGCTCGAAGCGGTCGGTGGGAATGCCGTAAATTTTTGAGTTCAGTTCAAGCGATTCACGCGCGGGCAGATCCCACCAAAGCTGGTTTTTTTGGCCGAGCACGAGCGCGAATTGGCGGCGGTAGCCGTCGTGGCGCTCCCACGGAACGTAACCGAGCACGCGCGCCGAACCGGCTGTCGGGTAAAGCAGGCCGGCGAGCATTTTGAGCGTGGTGGTCTTGCCCGCGCCGTTCGGGCCGAGGAAACCTACGAGTTCACCGGGTTCAATCTTGAAATGCACGTCGTTGACGGCAACGTTTTGCTCGTATTGACGGTGAAACAATCCTTTGATCGCGCCTGTAAAACCGGGCTGCTTTTTGTAGGTGCGAAAGGTTTTGGTGAGACCGCTGACTTCAATGACAGGCATCGAAGCAGTTTTCAGTTTTCAGTTTTCAGTTTCAAGTTCTAAAACTGGACACTGAAAACTTCAGACTTGAAACTTTATCTCATCAACTGCTTTTCGATGTAATGGACGACTTGGCGAACGTTGGCGTCCACTTCCATGCGGTCTTTGACGAGGCGGCAGGCGTGCATCACCGTGCCGTGATCGCGCCCGCCGTAGGCTTCGCCGATGGTGTTAAGCGAACTTTCGGTCATCTGACGCGAAAGATACATGGCGATTTGGCGCGGGAAAGCGATGTTTTCCGGGCGGCGCTTGCTGGTCATATCGGCAAGGCGAATGTCAAAATGTTCCGCGACTTTCTTCTGAATGACTTCGATGCTGATGGAAAAACGGCCTTCTTCATGAAGGATTTCACGCAGCAAGCCTTCGACGACCTCGATGCTGAGTTTCTTGCCGGTGAGCGAAGCGTAGGACGCCACGCGGATGAGCGCGCCTTCGAGCCGGCGGACATTGGTGCGGATGCGATTGGCCAGAAAATTCATAATGTCATCCGACAATGTCACGCCCATGATCTGTGCCTTCTTTTGGAGAATGGCCAGGCGCACTTCGACGTCCGGCGGCTGCAAATCCGTCACCAAACCCCATTCGAAACGCGAGACGAGGCGGTGTTCGAGCCCCTGAATCTCGCTGGCCGGGCGGTCGCATGTGAGCACGATTTGCTTGTGCGATTCGTGAAGCGTGTTGAAAGTATGGAAAAATTCCTCCTGAATCCGTTCCTTGCCGGCTAGGAACTGGATGTCATCAATCAACAGCACGTCGGTCTGGCGGTATTTTTTACGGAATTTGACGAGTTGGTTGTTTTGGATTCCGTCAATGTATTCGTTGGTGAACTTCTCCGAGGATAAATAGGCAACGTGCGCACCTTTCCTGTTGCTGACAACATACTGGCCGATGGCGTGAAGCAGATGTGTCTTGCCGAGACCCACACCCCCGTAAAGGAAAAGCGGGTTATAGGATTTGCCGGGTGCTTGGGCGACGGCGAGCGCGGCGGCGTAGGCAAAGTTATTGTTATTGCCAACTACAAAGGCTTCGAACGTATTCTTGGGATTAAAACCGAATTCGCCACTGTGTGTCGCTCGTTCGTGGCTGGAGCCAGCGGCTTTTGTTGTTTTCGCCGGTGCTAAAGAAAGCGCAGCGATGGGTTGGGCATTTCCGCCGGCAATTTTGAATTTTACCTGCAATTGGCGGCCAGCGGCCACAGCCAAGGCATCTTGCAACAGGCTGAGGTAATTGTCCTTAAGCCAGACTTCGCAGAATTCGTTGGCTACTTCCAAAGTGACGTGGTTGGGATCAATCGCATTGGCTCGCAACGGAGCAAACCACATGTTGTAAGTGTCTGCGTTCAACTTAGAACGCAGATGTTCCTGCGCCGAATTCCAAATTTTTTCTGCTGAAAGCTGCATTTACGTTTCGTCAAAAAGCCCGTTTTTCAAGCGTTTTATTCACTTAGCCCTAAAATTGGCGTTTAACCTCGCCCGCCGTTCCCGCTCGCACTGCTCAAGACTTGTTGTTTCGTTAAAGGATTCGTATACACGCTTTTATTAATCAAAATCCTCATCCGAGTATAAAACAACATACTGATTTCCAATATGTTACAAATCAAAAAGTCAAAATCCTCATCCCGCTTTTCCCACAGATGCCAAAACATCGCGACCAACTCATACTTACACAGGGGTTTTATGTGAATGAGCCGGACGTTTCGAGGATAACATATTAACTTTTGTTCACGAGTTATTCACATCGGCCTTTCGACCAATTAAATCAATGATTTACAATTACTTTACAAATCGCCCTCTGAATTTGCACCCGGTCAAAATTATACTTTCAACTGTTTTATTTCCCCCCAAAAACCAGTCAAACCGCCTGTTCACCCGTTTCGCCGGTGCGAATGCGAATGGCGTTCTCGACGTTGCTCACAAAAATTTTCCCGTCGCCGATCTTTCCCGTCTTGGCGGCTTTCATCATGGCTTCCACTGCCGGGGCCACCAAACCGTCGGCCAGCACCAGTTCAATTTTTACCTTGGGCAGAAAGTCCACGGCGTATTCACTGCCGCGATAAATTTCCGTGTGCCCTTTCTGACGGCCAAATCCCTTCACCTCAATGACCGTCATCCCCTGAATTCCGAGCGCGGACAAGGCATCTTTCACTTCTTCGAGCTTGAACGGTTTTATAATCGCTTCAATTTTTTTCACGCGTCTTCCTCGAATTGTTTGTAGGTAAATGTTAACACCCGATGCCACGCTGTAAACAGGAATCTTCGTGCAGGAGGACCAATCCCTGACGAAGTGCATTCATTGACACCATTTTCCCCGGCTGTTAGCTTCCGTTCTTCCTGAAAGTCAAAATGGACTATAAAAACACATTGAATCTGCCGCACACCGATTTCCCAATGAGGGCCGATTTGGTGGCACACGAGCCTGAACGGTTGAAAAAATGGGAGACAGCGAAGCTTTACGAAAAAATCCAGGCTGCCCGCGCCAATGCTAGGGAAAAGTTCGTTTTGCACGATGGTCCGCCCTTCGCCAACGGCGACGTGCACATCGGCACTGCGCTGAACAAGATTCTCAAGGACATCATCGTCAAATACAAGACCCTGCGCGGGTTCAGCGCGCCCTACGCGCCCGGCTGGGATTGCCACGGCCTGCCCATTGAATTCAAAGTTTCACAGGAAATGCGAAAACATGGCGACACCAATGCCGGTGCCGCGACCATCCGCAAAGCCTGCGAAGCCTATGCCCACAAGTTCATTGGCGTGCAGCGCAAGCAATTCAAACGCCTCGGCGTGCTCGGCGATTGGGACAATCCCTACCTCACACTCAACAAGGAATATGAGGCTGACGAGTTGCGCCTGTTCGCCGACATCGTTGAAAAGGGTTTTGTTTATCGAGGCAAAAAGCCGGTTTACTGGAGCATTCCCTGTCGCACGGCACTTGCTGAAGCTGAAGTCGAATATCAAGACCACGTCAGCCCGAGTATCTACGTGAAGTTCCCGGTCGTCGGTCAGCCAAAAACTTTTGTCCTGATTTGGACAACGACGCCGTGGACTCTGCCGGCGAATCTCGCGGTGGCTTACAATTCGAAGTTCCAATACGTGAAAATCAGCGTTGGCAAAGAAAATTACATTCTGTTCCGCGGGCTGCTGGCTGCCGTTGCTGAAAAATGCGGATGGAGCGGTTACCAAGAGCAGCCGTTCAGCACCAGCGAACTGGCGAAGCTTCAATACCAGCATCCGTTCTGCAATCGCACTGGCAAATTTCACGCGGGCGACGCGTTCGTGACAAATGATACCGGCACGGGCTTCGTCCATATCGCACCGGGTCATGGCCTTGAGGACTACAGCCTCGGCACAAATGTCGGTCTGCCAATTTATTCGCCTGTGGATGACGATGGCAAGTTCGCTTACACGAACGATTTGCCGGTTGAGCAACAGATGCCGAAGGAGATGGTGGGCAAATCCATCCTCGAAAAGCATGGCAAAAGTGAAGCGAACGAGGCCGTGCTGCATGAACTGCATGCGCGCAAGGCGTTGTTGCATCAGGAGAATTATTCCCATAGCTACCCGCATTGCTGGCGCAGCAAGACGCCCGTCATCTTCCGTGCGATGGATCAATGGTTCATTGAGATTGACCACGTCGTGGCACAGGCCTCCGGCCTGTGTGCTGATGCCAAGAACACAGACCAGAGGTCTGTGCCACAAACCTTCCGTGCCTCCGCACTGGCTGAGATTGACCGCGTGAGTTGGATTCCCGATTGGGGTGTCAACCGCATCAAAAGCGCCGTGCAGACGCGACCTGACTGGTGCATCTCGCGCCAGCGCACTTGGGGCGTGCCGATTCCGGCTTTCTACGATGCGAAAGGCAAACCGATTCTAGACGCGCAAATTGTCCGCAATGCCGCCGATTTAATTGAAAAGCACGGTTCGAACGTCTGGTTCGAGAAATCCGCCGCGGAACTTTGGCCGCTCGTAAAGCCGAAGAATTGGAAAGGTGCGGAGGCCGCTACCAAATCCAACGATACATTGGATGTGTGGATTGATTCTGGGTCATCGTCGCGCTCGGTTTTGATGCGGCGTCCGGAATTGCATCATGAGGTAGGGCGCGCTGTCCCTAGCGCGCCGCGGCGCAGTGGGGACACTGCGCCCTACCAGAAGTGGCAAGCTGACATGTATCTCGAAGGTTCGGACCAACATCGCGGCTGGTTCCAATCATCGTTGTTGCTGTCGCTCGCCGGCAACGGCGCGGTGCCGTTCAAAACCGTGCTCACGCACGGATTCATGGTGGATGCCGACCGCGAGAAAATTTCCAAGAGCAAACAAAGCCAGGGCGGTTACGAAAAACCGCAGACCGCCGAAGCTTACGTGAAAAAATGGGGCGCGGACATCGTGCGGCTCTGGGTTTCATCGCAGGATTTCCGCAACGACATCATCGTGAGCGAGGAGCGTATCAACAAAGTCGCGGAGACCTACCGCGTCATCCGCAATGCGTTGCGTTACCAACTTTCGAATCTCTACGACTTCGATCCGGCGAAACACACCGTGCCGAACGACAAGCTCACCGGCCTAGACCGCTGGATTCTTGGCGAGTTTTCCAAGCTGGAGCAGGAAGCCATCAAGGCTTACGACGCCTACGAATTTCACGTCGTCTATCAAAAAGTGAGCCAGTTCATTGCCGTTGAGTTGTCCTCGATTTATCACGACGTCATCAAAGACCGGCTTTACACCGACCCGGCGAATTCGCATCGCCGCCGTTCGACGCAGACCGTGTTGCACTGCCTCGTGACCGGCCTGTGCCAGATGCTCGCGCCAATTCTGGCGTTCACGGCGGACGAAGCATGGGAATTTGTGCCGGGGAAAACAACAGGTTCGATTCATGAAGCAGATTTGAAACCAAGCGGCTTCTCAATTTCTGAATCTGAGCATGCGAAGTGGGAAAATCTATTCGAGCTTCGTGAACAATTATTGCCAAAATTAGAGGGAAAACGGCAGGAGAAAGTCATTGGCAAGTCGCTCGAAGCAAAGATTCGTTGGTTCCCCGAACGTGCCAGAAAACTTTCAGATTTGGTTTCAGACAGGAAAATACTCGAAGATTTTCGTGAGTTGGTAAATGTTTCGCAATTTGAGATCACGAACGACCTGAAAGCAGAACTCGTCGTCCACGCCGACGGCCAAAAATGCGAACGTTGCTGGCATTGGGAAACGGACGTTGGCCAGAACGCCGAACATCCGACAATTTGTGGACGCTGTGTCGAGGCGGTGAAACAATTCAAGGCGTGAATTGCGGCTGGCTCGGAGAGCCAGCCCTACCTTGGTAGGGCGCGTTCTCCGAACGCGCCGTTTCAGACGCAGGCGCGATGCCCATGCCACCTTTACGCCGGTTGCTGCTGCGTCAGGCAATGCAGCGAACCGGAACCGAGCACAAGATCAACAGCATGAATGCCAACCACCGGCCGGTCTTTGAACAATTCACCCAAAATCCCGAGTGCAACACGGTCATTTGGATCATTGAACGTCGGCACGATGACGCAGGCGTTGCAGATGTAAAAGTTCGCGTAGCTTGCGGGTAATCGGCGACCGTTAAAATAAAGCGGCGCGGGCATGGGCAGCGGCACGACTTCTGGCTTGGAACCGTTTTCGAGCCGCAAATCCTTGATGCGCTCCCAGTTTTCTGCAAGCGGACGGTAATTGATGTCGCGCTTGTTCTTTTCCCTGATGAGCGTGAGCGTTTTCCGGTTCACAAACCGGCAGACGTCGTCGATGTGTCCGTGCGTGTCATCGCCAGCCGGCCCTTTGCGCAGCCAGAACACATTTTTTGCGCCGAGATATTCCCTGAACGTCTCGTCGTATTGCGCCCGCGTCATGCCGGAATTGCGGACCTGAATCTTAGGGTGAAGATAACACTCCTCCGTCGTCAGCAACGTGCCGCGACCGTTCACTTCGATGCCGCCACCTTCGACGACAAAAGACCTGTCGTTGAACTTGGCGTGAAAAAGTTGTTTACCAAACACGCGTGCCGCAGTTTCCGGCACTTTGCGGTCTTTCTGCCAGTCGTCGTGTCTCGCCCAAGCGTTAAAATAAAAATGCACGATTGCTGTTTCGGTGGTAGGGCCGACCTGCCGGTCGGCTTGGACGCGCAGCAGCGCGTCCCTACCGGTACGACGTTTGACAAAAATCGGCCCGCTGTCGCGCATCCAGGCGCGGTTCGTCGGATGCACAATGAACCGGACATTCTTCAAATCACAACCCACCCGCTTGAGATAACCGCGCGCCAATTTCTCTTCGGCCTCATGCCGGACGAGAATGCGCACGATTTCGCCTGGCGAAATTTTGCGTGCCATTTCGCCATAGGCCCAGCGGACGGCGTCCATCTTGCCCGGCCAATCAGCCTGATTATGCGGCCAGGCGAGCCAGGTGGCCTCATGCTTTTCCCATTCGGCGGGCATCGAAAAGCCGAGTTCAGCCGGTATGGCGCCATTCGCTTTTTTGGGTCGCAGCATAAATGTCGCGTAAGCTTAATAGTTTTATGCAGCGGTGGCAAATTTCGAATTTAATGATCGGCAACGGTGTATTTTTCAATAAACTCTTGTAACGCGAAAATTTTTTGGACAAAGTGCCGTGCCAGAACAATTTTGCCATGCTCGAATTCAGGAACAAAATCTTGTTCGTCGGTTACGGGGCTGTGGCGCAATGCACACTCCCCATCCTGGTCAAGCACATCAAAGTGCCGTATCAAAACATCACCGTCATGGACTTCGAAGACCGCCGTGGCGTGTTGGCGCCGTGGCTGAAGCGCGGCGTGAAGTTCGTGCACAAGCGCGTGACGCGCGAGAACATGGGCGCGCTGCTGGGCAAATATTTGGAGGCGGGCGACCTCCTGATTGACCTGGCGTGGAACATTGACTGTTGCGAAATCCTACAGTGGTGTCACGACAACGGCGTACTTTATGTGAACACATCGGTCGAGTTGTGGGATCCTTACGAGAACGCCCATGCCGCAACGCCGCAGAAGATGACCCTATACTGGCGTCACATGAACATCCGCCGCATGGTTGGCAAGTGGACCCGGCCCGGCCCGACGGCGGTCATCGAACACGGCGCGAATCCAGGTCTCATCTCGCATTTCACCAAGCAGGGTTTGATTGACATCGGCAACCGCGTCATCAAGGACAAAAAGGCCACCGGCAAGGCCGCCGACGAAATCCGGCAGCTCATTGCCGATCAAAAATTCAATCATCTGGCGATGAAACTCGGGGTGAAGGTGATCCATTGCAGCGAGCGCGACACGCAGATCACCAGCAAACCAAAACAGGTGAACGAATTCGTCAACACCTGGAGTGTCGAGGGTTTCCGCGAGGAAGGCACCACCACCGTCGAGATGGGCTGGGGGACGCACGAGAAGGAGCTGCCACCGCTGGCGTATGAGCACACCGACGGCTCGCGCAACCAGATTTGCCTTGCCCGCATGGGCATCAACACCTGGGTCTCGTCGTGGGTGCCGGACTATTGCATCAACGGCATGGTCGTGCGCCACGGTGAAGCGTTCACCATTTCCGACCGGCTGACGGTCTGGAAAAACGGCAGGGCGATCTACCGTCCCACCATGCACTATGCCTACTGCCCGGCTGACGTGGCCATCGCGTCGTTGAATGAACTTCGCGGCAACGATTACCAGCTCCAGAAGAACCAGCGCATCCTCTACGACGAAATCATCAGCGGCTCCGACATCCTCGGCGCGCTGTTGATGGGCCACGCCTACAATTCGTGGTGGACTGGCAGTGATTTGAGCATCGGAGAATCGCGCCGGCTGGTGCCACACCAGAACGCCACCACCATGCAGGTCGCCATCTCGGTCATCGCGGCCGCCATGTGGATGATCGAAAATCCCGCCAAAGGCGTCTGTGTGCCGGACGACCTGCCGCACGAATACATATTGAAAATTTCCAAGCCGTATCTTGGGAAATGGATTTCCAAACCGATAGACTGGACGCCATTGAAGCGCTACACCAACGCGTTCAAGGGCCACAACAACCCGCAGATTGACCCGGACGATCCGTGGCAGTTCAAAAACTTCCTGATAACTGACGGAGACTGAGATGGTTCCACGACGCACACTGAAGAAACTGGCAGAGCAACACGGCACACCGCTGTTCGTGGTGGACCACGACGAGTTGCGGCGCAACTACGCGATGTTCAAAAAATACCTGCCGCGCGTTCAGGCCTATTACGCCGTCAAGGCCAATCCCGATCCCGCCATCGTCAAGACGCTGTTCGATGCCGGGGCGAGCTTTGACGTGGCCTCGATGCCGGAATTCCACATCGTCCATGAATACATCAAGGACATGCCCGACAAGCAGCGGCAGGCCTGGATTTGGGACAAGATCATCTACGCCAACCCGATCAAGGCCAATGAGACGCTGCAGGAGTTGAACCCATACAAACCGCTGGTCACTTACGACAATCACGAGGAAATCCGTAAAATCAAAAAGTACGCCCCGCAGGCCGGTCTGGCGTTGCGGCTGAAAGTGCCCAACACCGGCGCGATGGTCGAACTGTCGTCGAAGTTCGGCGCCGCGCCCGGCGAAGCCGTGGATTTGATTCTGGCCGCGGACAAGGTGGGGTTGACGGTCGAGGGCATCAGCTTTCACGTCGGCAGCCAGACGACGAACTTCAAGAATTACGTCGCCGCCATCAACCTCGCCGCCAACATTTTCAAGGAAGCCAAGGACCGCGGCTACACCAAGATGAACCTGCTTGATATCGGCGGCGGATTCCCGGCGCCCTATGACGAAACGGTGAAACCGTTCCGCGAGCTGGCCAGCATCATCAACCGCGAAATTAACCGGCTTTTCCCGAAGAACATCCAGATTCTTGCCGAACCGGGCCGGTTCCTTGTGGCGACAGCCGCCACCGCCATCTCGAAAATCATCGGCAAGGCCGTGCGCGAAGGCAAACTCTGTTACTACGTCAACGACGGCGTTTATCACACCTTCTCCGGCGTCATCTTCGACCATTGCCACTACCACTTGAAGTCGTTCAAGCGCGGCCCGACGCAGATCTGCTCGGTGTTCGGGCCGACGTGCGACGCGCTCGACGTGGTTTCGATGGCGGAGAATTTGCCGGGCGACCTGCAGTTGGGCGACCTCCTCTACAGCGAACAAATCGGTGCCTACAGCCACGCGTCCTCGACTTATTTCAACGGTTTTCCGCCTGCGAAGGTGATCCACATCAACCAATGAAACTGGTCGTGGGCTTGAATTCACGCCCAGCTCGCGCCATTTTGGTCAAAGTTTATGAAGCCCAATGATTTTTCCGACGCCAGGGTGCTTGTCACGGGCGGTGCGGGCTTCATTGGCAGCGCGCTGGTCTGGGCGCTGAACCGCTGCGGCTGCGAGAACGTCGTCGTTTGCGACCGCCTCGTCACGGATGAAAAACAGCGCAACCTTGCGCCGCTGCGCTTTGCCGATTACGTCGAAGCTGATGGGCTCCAGTCGCGCCTGCAAAGCGGTGCGTTGGGGAAATTTGATTTAGTCCTGCACATGGGGGCCTGTTCATCTACGACCGAGACCGACGCAAATTTTCTCACTCGCAACAATCTTGAATACACCAAGGACCTTGCCGCTTGGTCGCTCGGTCAGAAAGCCCGGTTTGTTTATGCGTCCTCCGCTGCGACTTACGGCGACGGTTCGGCCGGGATGGAGGATGACGACGGCAAGCTCGACGCGCTAAGGCCGTTGAATTTGTATGGCCGTTCGAAACACCTTTTCGATTTGCACGCCAAACGCGCGGGATTTTTGGATCAAATCGTGGGGCTGAAATATTTCAACGTCTTTGGCCCCAACGAAGATCACAAGGGTGACATGCGGTCGGTCGTCCACAAAAGTTTCGGGCAGGTGCAAACCGAAGGCGTCATCCGGCTGTTCAAGAGCTACCGGAAGGATTACGCCGATGGCGAACAAAAGCGGGATTTTCTTTACGTGAAAGATGCTGTCGCCATGACACTGTATCTGGCTGCCACGCCGAAGGCGAACGGCTTATTCAACATCGGCAGCGGCGTGGCACGAACGTGGATTGATCTGGCAAAAGCCGTTTTCGCTGCGCTGAAGCGCGAGCCGCGGATTGAATTCATCGAAATGCCGGAAGCGATTCGTGACAAGTATCAGTATTTCACACAGGCGAACCTTTCCCGGTTGCGCGCTGCTGGTTACACTGCGCCCGTTACTTCGCTTGAAGACGCGGTAAACGATTATGTTCGCAATTATCTCGTTACCGACCGCCGCCTTGATCCAGAAATAGACTGGTGACTTGCAAAAAAACGCCGACTTTTCTTGTAATTTTGGCCGGATTTTGCCTAAGTAACAGGTAAGACCTTTACAAAATATGGAATCCACCCCGTCCATTCCCGAACCACAACCGGTTGGGTCCTGCCCGCCTGCGACGTCGCTTGCCGGACGGTTGTTAAACATTTTTGCCGCGCCGGGCGATGTTTTTGACGAAATCAAAACTACTCCACCGTGCGTCGGCAGCTGGCTCGTTCCAGTGTTGCTTTCAGCAGTCATCGGTACGCTCTCGGTCATCATCATGTTTTCGCAACCGGCGATCATCCAACAGATCCATGAACAGCAGGCGAAGGTTTTCGATGATCAGGTTAACGCCGGCAAAATGACCCGCGCGCAAGCGGATCAGGCCGAGGCGGCGGCCGAGAAATTCAGTGGGCCGACACTGATGAAAATTTCAGGCTCCGTCGGCGTGGTCGTCATCAGCTTTGTGCGTGTCTTTTGGTGGGCATTCGTTTTGTGGCTCCTAGGACTGATGTTCTTAAAAGCGAAATTAAACTATCCCAAAGCTGTCGAGGTGGCCGGATTGACAACCATGATCACCGTTCTTGGAACCTTGGTCACACTGCTGCTCACCGTGATTCTTGGCAAAATGACCTCCCCCAGCCTCGCTCTTTTTGTGGATCACTTCGAGCCAAACAATGTGTCACACCTGGTGCTTGCTGATGTGAATGTCTTTGATTTTTGGCTGGTGGGAGTCATGGCGGTCGGCTTGTCCCGGCTTGCGGGAACGCGGTTTTCGAAAACACTTTTGTTGACGGCCGGATACTGGCTGGCCATTCAACTTTTCTTCATTTTACTCGCGGTTCTGATCAAAGCCATTTTTTCAACGGCAAAACAGCTGTAAAACAATTGACCGAAACACCATGCCAAAACCCAGAAAACGCCGAAAAATCATCGTTTTTTCAGTCATCGGACTGGCGCTTGTTGCGCTGACGCTTGTGGCTGTGTTCAAAAAACGCGAACCGGCAGTCACGGTCCAAACGGAACCGGTCACGCGCCGCAGCCTTACCAACATCGTCGTGGCCAACGGCAAAATCCAGCCCGTCGTGCAGGTCACAATCAGTCCGGAAGTGAGCGGCGAGATCATTGAATTGCCGGTCAAGGAAGGCCAGCAGGTCAAAAAGGGCGATTTGCTCGTGAAGATCAACCCGGACATTTACGTCGCCGCGGTCAATCAGGCCAAGGCCGGTTACGAATCCTCGCTCGCCGCCAAAGCCTCGGCGGAAGCGAATCTGGAAAAGGCCGAGGCGGACTACCAACGCAACCAGGAGTTGTTCAACAGCAAACTGCTTTCGGCCTCGGATTTCATCAGTTTCAAATCCGCCCGTGACGTGGCCAAGGCGCAACTCGACAGCGCCAACGACCAGGTCAACGTCGCCAAGGCCACCGTGGACAGCGCCGAGGAGGAACTCGCCAAAACCACCATCGTTTCCCCGCTCGACGGTACCATCAGCAAATTGAACTCGCAGCTCGGCGAGCGTGTGTTGGGCACCGTTCAAAATGCCGGCACTATAATCATGGTCATCTCGGATTTGAACCAGATGGAGGCGCGCGTGGACATCGGTGAAATGGACGTGGTGGGAATTGCACCTGGCCAGAATGCGCGGCTGGAAGTGGATGCATACAAGGACCGCAAATTCAATGGTGTGGTGACGGACGTAGCCAGTTCATCAAAGGACAGTAACCTGCCTGCCGGCTATTCCAGCGGCAACAGCCAGTCGCAGGAAGCGACCAAATTTCAAGTGCGCATCCGTTTAAGCGACAAGGAGAATTTCCGCCCCGGCATGTCCGTCAGCGCCGACATTGAAACCAGTTACCGCACCAACGTACTCACCGTTCCGCTGGCCAGCGTCACCACTCGTCCGCCAAAACCGGCACAGAAAAAAACCGACTCCGGCAAAAACACGTCGAAAACCGGCGGGACAAATGTCACAGTTTCCACAAATATCACAACCTCCACAAATGTTGCGGCCTCCACAACTGCAGGCACCAATGTCGCTGCGTCGGGCACGAATGCCACCGCGTCGGCCTCGAAAGCCAAGGAATCCACCAAACCGGTGGAAGTCGTGTTCGTCGTCAATGGCAATCACGTGAAAGCCGTGCCGGTGAAAATCGGCATTTGCGACGACAATTGTTGGGAAATCACCGACGGCCTTACCAATGGCCAAGAAATTGTCTCCGGCGGTTACCGCGCCATCAGCCGTGATCTCAATGACGGCTCAAAAATCCACAAAGGCGCACCGACTGGTGAAGTGTCCAAGAACTAGCCGTGGCACTCATCCGGTTCCAGAACATTTCGCGGCGTTACCAAATGGGCGCAGAAACCGTCCATGCATTGCGAGACGTGTCGCTCGAAATCCAGCGCGGTGAATACGTCGCCATCATGGGGCCGTCCGGTTCCGGCAAGTCCACTTTAATGAACCTCATCGGCTGCCTCGACACACCGACTTCCGGCCACTACGAATTGAACGGCATCAATGTCAGTGACATGGACGACAACCATCTCGCCGAGGTTCGCAACCGTGAAATCGGATTCGTTTTCCAAACCTTCAACCTGCTGCCGCGTTCGAGCGCACTGCATAATGTGGAACTGCCGCTCATTTATGCCGGTGCGCCGGCGGAAGACCGCCGGAAAGTCGCGCTCGACGCGCTCACGCAAGTCGGCCTGGCAGATCGCGTTCACCACAAACCCAACGAACTTTCCGGCGGCCAGCGCCAGCGCGTCGCTGTCGCCCGCGCGCTCGTCAACAAACCGTCCCTTTTGCTGGCGGACGAACCAACGGGAAATCTGGATTCCAAGACCGGCGCGGAAATCATGGCGCTGTTTGAGGAACTTTCCCGGAAAGGCAACACCATCATTGTCGTCACGCACGAGGAAGACATCGCCCGGCATACCCGCCGCATCATTCGTCTCCATGACGGATTCATTGCCGACGATGAACCGCAGCCCGCGCGACCGTCCGCGCTATGAACTTTCTTGTCGAAATTCGTGAGGGACTCGGCATTTCGTGGAACGCCGTCCGTGCGAACAAGATGCGTTCGGCGCTCGCCACCATTGGCATCGTCATCGGTATTGTCACCGTCACCCTCATGGGCGCGGCCATCAACGGACTGGACCAGGCATTCCTGAAAAGCCTTTCGGCAATGGGTGGAGATACCTTTTTCATATCTCGGTTCAGTTGGCTGAATAATAATTCCTATGATGACTGGTTTAAAATGCAGAAACGCCGGCCTATCCGGCCGGAGGACGCCGAGGCGTTGGCGCGGCAACTGACATTAGCCTCCGCAATCGACCCCACGGCATACGACAACGAGACGGTGAAATACAAAACCCTCAGCGCTGACAACGTGACGATTTTAGGCACCACCGGGGACAATCTGGTGACCACCGGCGCCAGCATGGCCCAGGGACGGTTCCTGACTGCGGCGGATGCCGAAGGCAGCCAGCCGGTCTGTGTGCTTGGCAGCGAGTTGGCCACGAACCTGTTTCGCGGTGAATCGCCGCTCGGCAAACGCATCAAAATTCAGGACCAATCCTTCCAGGTTGTCGGCGTCTTACAGAAGCGAGGAAGCCTGTTTGGGAGTCTTGACCTGGACGTCCGGGTCATCATTCCACTCCGGGAATTCCTGGCGGAAATTTGGAACCGGCCGGACGTGAATATTGAAGTCAAAGCCAACGGCCTGGCGCAACTCGATGAGACCCGGGAGGAATTGCGACAGACAATGCGTCATATCCGCCATTTGCGGCCGGATGAACCCGACGATTTTGCCATCAATCAACAGGACCAGTTTGTGGACCTGTTTCACAAGGAAACCCGCACCATTGCCATCATCGGCTTGTTCGTCACCAGCCTGTCACTATTCGTCGGCGGCATCGGCATCATGAACATTATGTTTGTCTCGGTTGTGGAGCGGACGCGCGAGATCGGCGTGCGCAAGGCCATTGGCGCCAAGCGGCGCAACATCCTGCTGCAATTTCTGATTGAGGCCGCCTGCATTTGCCTGATGGGCGGACTCATCGGGTTGGGCATTGCCTGGCTGGCGACGCTGGCGGTCACGCACCTGCTGTTCCCGGCCACCATGTCGTTGAGCATTGTCATTGTTGCCCTGCTCGTGGCGTTGTTGACGGGGGTGATTTCCGGTTTCATGCCGGCCTGGCGCGCGGCGCGGATGGATCCGGTGGAAGCATTGAGGAGCGAATGAAATTTCATAAACCCACATTGTTGCTGGCCGAGATACGGGAGAGCTTTTCGATGGCCATGAACGCCCTGACGGCGCACAAGCTGCGCTCGGCGCTCACGTTGCTGGGCGTGTTGATCGGAGTGTTTTCCATCATCGTCGTGATGACGGCCATGCGCGTGCTGAAGCGAAGCGCGGAAGACTGGATGAGCGGGCTGGGCAGCCAGACCTTTGCCATTCAGCGCTGGCCGCAAGTCCGGTTCGGCAACAACTCCGACTGGCAAAAATACCGGCGGCGCAAATTTGTCACGCTGGCTCAGGCACAACAGGTAAAGGAGAAAGCCACGCTCGCCGCCAGCGTGGGCATCGAAGGCGATTTCTGGCGCGGACAGGTCTCGACCCGTTACGCCAAGACGTCGCCCGCCACCCGTTTATTGGGAGAAACTGCCGCCAGTTTCCCGGCGCGAAATTGGGAAATTGATGATGGCCGCATCCTGACGGACAACGACGTGGACGACGCGCGCGACGTTTGTGTGCTCGGCAGCGCCCTGGCCAAAACCGCCTTTCCCTTTGCGTCGGCAGTGGGTGAAGAAATCAAAATCAACGGTTACAAATACGTGGTGGTCGGCGTGCTCGCCCCCAAGGGCGGTTCGATGGGTGGGCAACAGGATGATTTCGCCATCATCCCCGTCACCACGGCGCTCAACCGCTACGGCCGCTGGTGGGACGACCTGACCATCCTGGTGCAGTCGCGCGATTCGGCCAGTTACAACGATTGTATCGAGCAGGTTCGCGGCGCCCTGCGCGCCATTCGCAAGGTTCCGCCCGGCGCGCCGGATGATTTCGAGTTTTTTTCGAACGATTCTCTGATTGAACAATTCGACTCGTTCACCCGCGCCGTGCGCATCGGCGTAACCATCGTCAGTTCCATCGCGCTGGTGGCGGCGGGCATCGGCATCATGAACATCATGCTCGTCTCGGT
This sequence comes from Verrucomicrobiota bacterium, assembly GCA_049517655.1. Classification (GTDB taxonomy): domain Bacteria; phylum Verrucomicrobiota; class Verrucomicrobiia; order Limisphaerales; family UBA11358; genus UBA11358. The sequence continues at coordinate 412,362 of JBEKRQ010000003.1, forward strand.
CACGGAACGGACGCGGGAAATCGGCGTCCGCCGCGCCGTCGGCGCCAAAAAACGCAATATCATGACGCAATTCATCATGGAAGCCGTCGTGCTGTGCGAAGTCGGCGGCGTCATCGGCGTCGTCTTGGGCATCCTCGGCGGCAACGCCCTTGCGTGGTATATGAAGGTGCCGCCCGCCATCCCGATTGACTGGATTGTGCTGGGACTGCTGATTTGTTCGGTGGTCGGAATTGTGTTCGGAACTTATCCAGCCTACAAGGCGGCGAATCTTGATCCGATTGAATCATTGCGCTACGAATAACAGCTTACCAGCCGGGCTGGAGTTGTAGAGTGGAGCACACGCTGCCTGATTTTTTGTCTGATTCTGCTTTCAGGCGACACGGAAATTCGATCAACCGGCTGCGACCGGCTGCCGGTTGCCGGCGTATGCCTCCAGTGGTAAACAGGAACACACCAGATGCCGGTCACCCTGAACGTTGTCAACCCGGCCCACAGCGGGCCAGAATTTGTGCTCGCGCGTCCACGGCGCGGGAAACGCCGCCTGTTCACGTGTGTAAGGACGGTCCCACTTGTTGGAAATCAACGCGCGCACTGTGTGTGGCGCGTTCCGTAAAGGATTGTTCGTCCGATCCATCTCGCCAGTTTCGATGGCTTTCAGCTCGGCGTGAATTGTTATCATCGCTTCGCAGAAACGGTCGAGCTCGGCTTTCGACTCGCTCTCCGTCGGCTCGACCATCAACGTGCCCGGCACCGGCCAGGACATGGTCGGCGCATGATAACCATAATCCATCAGCCGTTTCGCCACATCTTCGACGTCGACCCCCGCACGATTTTTCCAGTCGCGCAGGTCTAGAATGCATTCATGCGCGACGAGGTTGTCGCGTCCTTTGAAGAGCACCGGGAAATACGGGGCAAGCCGGCGCGCAATGTAGTTGGCATTCAAGATGGCAGTCTTGGTCGCTTCGGCGAGCCCGTCCGGACCCATCAACGCAATGTACATCCACGAAATTGTCAGAATACTGGCACTGCCCCAAGGCGCGGCGGAGACTGCCCCGGCTGAACGCCCCACATTGACAATCGGGTGTCCGGGAAGAAGCGCCGCGAGATGATCGGCGACGGCAATCGGTCCCACGCCGGGGCCGCCGCCGCCGTGCGGAATGCAAAAGGTCTTGTGCAAATTCAGATGGCACACGTCCGCGCCAATGTCCGCCGGGCGGCACAGGCCAACCTGCGCGTTCAGGTTGGCGCCATCCATGTACACCTGGCCGCCATGACGGTGAACAATCTGGCAAATTTCCTTGATGCTTTCCTCGAATACACCGTGCGTGGACGGATAGGTGACCATCAATGCCGCCAGATCGCGGCTGTGCGCTTCGGCTTTGGCCTGTAAATCGGCGATGTCAATGTTGCCGCGGGAGTCGCAGGCGACGACGATGACTTTCATCCCGGCCATGACCGCGCTGGCGGGATTTGTGCCGTGGGCGGACACCGGAATCAAACAGACGTTCCGGTGCGGTTCGCCGCGTTGTTGATGATATCGGCGAATCGCCAGCAACCCGGTGAATTCACCCTGTGAACCGGCGTTGGGCTGCAACGATACCGCCGCAAACCCGGTGATTTGGGCCAGCCATGTTTCCAATTGATGGAAAACGATTTGATATCCTTCGGCCTGTTCGGGCGGCGCGAATGGATGCATGCGGCACACTTCGGGCCAGCTCAACGGCATCATCTCGGAGGTCGCATTCAGTTTCATTGTGCATGAACCGAGCGGAATCATCGAGGTTGTCAACGACAGGTCTTTCGCCTCCAGCCGTTTGATGTACCGCAACATCTCGTGCTCGGTGTGATGGCGGTTGAAAACCGCGGCAGTGAGGAAAGGGGTTTTGCGTTCAGATGCACCCAAAGACGGCGCAGGCGAAGGGGATTTGCCGCCCACCACCCGGATCAAAGCGTCCACGTCCGCTTCAGTTGTCGTTTCATCGAAGCTGATCCCGATGGTGCCGTCGCCAAAATCGCGGACATTAACGTGGGCGTGCGCGGCTCCGCTGGCGTCGAGAGCAAGCGTCAGCGTCGCGGCGCGATTGGAGCCGCGTTCCCCGGAAGGCATGAGCAACCGGATTGTGTCGAAGAATGGCGCATCCCCGACGCGATCAACGCGCCCGGCCAGGTTGCGGGCGCGCTCGTGGATGCGGCGGGCAATCCGGCGCAGACCTTCCGGCCCGTACCACACGGCGTACATCGAGGCCATCACGGCGGGCAATACCTGAGCCGTGCAGATGTTGCTCGTGGCTTTCTCGCGCCGGATATGCTGTTCGCGGGTCTGCAATGCCAGCCGCAAGGCCGGCTGTCCCTCGGCATCTCTGGAAATTCCTACCAATCGCCCCGGCATGTGGCGCTTGAATGCGTCACGCGTGGCGAAAAACGCCGCATGCGGTCCGCCGTAGCCCAGCGGCACGCCGAACCGTTGCGTGCTGCCGACGACAACGTCCGCGCCGAATTCTCCGGGCGGCTTCAACAAAGTCAGGCTCAGGATGTCCGTGGCGACGACCGCCAGCGCCTTGAGTTCGTGCGCCTGGCGGATGAAGGGTTCGTAATCGAGTACTGCGCCATCCGTCGCCGGATACTGGAGCAAACAGCCGAACACGCCCGCAGCGAACTGGAACTTGAGGTGATCGCCGACGACAATTTGAATCGCCAGGGGTGTGGCGCGCGTCTTCACCACATCAATCGTTTGGGGATGGCATTTCTCGGAGACGAAGAAGACATTCCGTCGCTCGTTTCCCTGAAGGCGATAACACAGGGTCATCGCTTCGGCCGCCGCGGTGGCTTCATCGAGCAGCGAAGCGTTGGCGATTTCCATTCCGGTCAGGTCCATGACCATCGTCTGGAAATTCAGCAACGCTTCGAGGCGGCCTTGCGAGATCTCCGCCTGATACGGCGTGTAAGCCGTGTACCAACCGGGGTTTTCCAGAATGTTGCGCTGGATGACGGGCGGAGTAATACAGTCGGAATAGCCCATGCCGATGTAAGACTGGCAGGGCTTGTTCTTTGACAGGATTTCCTTCAGTTCGGCGAGCAGTTCGTATTCGCTGCGCGGCGGCGGAAGCTGGAGGGGTTGGCGGAGCCGAATTTCCGCGGGAATCGCGCGATCCACCAACGCATCGAGTGAAGGAACACCCAACAAAGACAGCATCTGCCTGGTTTCTTCAGGATTCGGACCGATATGCCTTCGCGCAAACGCAGCATCCGGCAATGTCGAAACGTGTTTCTCTTGCATTTACGCTCCGATATGGCGGGAATAATCGTCGGAACTGAGCAGTTCGTCCAGTTCGCCCGGATGGCTCATTTTGACCTTGAACATCCATCCTTTGCCGTAAGGATCTTTGTTAAGCAACTCGGGGGCATTGCCGAGTTCTTCGTTGGCCGCCACGACCTTGCCCGATACCGGCGAATAAATATCACTTGCCGATTTCACGCTCTCGACCACCGCGCATTCCCCGGCCGCTTCCACCTGAGCGCCGACGGCGGGCACTTCCGCATAAACGATATCAGTCAGCTCATGTTGCGCATGATCGGTGATACCGACTACGGCGACGTCTCCCTCCACTCGAACCCATTCGTGTGTTTTTGTGTATTTCAGGTCCTTCGGAATATTCATTGACTCCATTTCAACAAGGGTTTCTTTCCAATGACCGCGGCAAATGTCCGGCCGCGAATTTCAATGCCGATCGGTGAACCAATCACCGCCGCCTTCGACTCTATGTAACCCATGCCGATCCCGACGCCCAACGTTGGCGAATGGGTGCCGCTGGTGACACTGCCGATCGGGCGGCCGTGTGCGACAATCGGATAATGCGGTCTTGGCGGCGGCGATTTCTCCGCCATCTTGAACGCGACCAGTTTGTGTTCAACGCCTTTCGCTTTCTGTTCGGCGAGCACGCCGCGTCCGATGAAATCACCCTTGTCCAACGACACGAACCGGCCCAGTCCCGCTTCGATCGGCGTCCGGTCATCACCCGTGTCACTGCCATCGAGCGGGTAACACATCTCCAGACGCAACGTGTCGCGCGCGCCCAACCCGCACGGCTTGACACCGAATGCCGCGCCCCGCTCCAACAATTCCACCCAGAGAGTGACCGCGTCATCCGCGTCGCACAGGATTTCAAATCCGTCTTCGCCGGTATAACCCGTGCGCGCCACCCGGCATTCCACGCCGAACACGCGTTGCCGGGCGATGTTAAAGTGCGGAATCGCCGCCGCGTCTTTCAGGAACTTCGGCGCATTCGGCCCTTGCAACGCGAGCATGGCCGTTTTCTCGCTCTCATTTTCCAGCGACAGAGGCGCGCACGCATGGTCGTTCATCCAGGCAAAATCCTTTTCGATATTCGAGGCGTTGACGATGACCAGATAGGAGCTTGGCTCGACCCGATAAACGATGACATCGTCAACCACACCCCCGCGCTCGTTGCACATGAGCGAATATTGGGCCTGGCCGACGGCGATCTCGCGAACGTCGTTCGTCAGCAGATGATTCAGGACGCGCTCGGCGTTCGGTCCGGCGACGAGCACTTGACCCATATGCGATACGTCGAACAAGCCGGCCCGCTCCCGCACGGCCGTGTGTTCCTCAAAAATGCTGGTGTAGAACACGGGCATTTCCCAACCGCCGAAGGGCACCATCTTCGCGCCCAGTTCCAAATGCACGGCGTACAGTGGCGTGTGTTTCAATTGCTCCGTGGTTGTCATTGACGCGCGGGTGCCACGTTAGCGACCGCCGTCGGCACTGTCAAACCCGGAAGCCAACGCCGGGTCTTCAACCGATTTCTGCCGCTCATCACGCACCAGCAAAGGCTGCAGCATTTTCGCCGTTGGCCCGGCGTATTCATAAAGCGGCGGAAGGCCGCCGCACTCCAAGACGCTGGCGCGTTGGCGGCCTTCCGTTCCGCGCGAAGCGTCTTGGACTGCGCCAGTCCTCTGGCGCTTTCGTATTCCAAAACCAGCCTTAATCTTCCGCGAACAAATACTCCAAATCCGTCGTTGTGAGGCTGCGTGCGAAGCCTTCCTCGCCGAGCACGTCGGCAATCGTCTGCGCCTTGCTTTGTTGCAATTCCCAGATTTTTTCTTCCACGGTGCCGGGCGCGATGAGGCGGTAAGCGTTGACGGTTTGCGTCTGGCCGATGCGATGCGAGCGGTCAATGGCCTGCGCCTCCACCGCCGGGTTCCACCAGGGATCGTAAAGAACGACATAGCTGGCGTTCGTCAAATTCAAGCCCGTGCCCGCCGCGCGTAAACTCAGCAAAAAAACGCCGGGGTTCGCGTCGCCTTGGAACGCACCGACGACCTGCTGCCGGTCTTTCGTCTGGCCGGTGAGAATGTGCGTGTTGATTTGCCGGTCGTAACATTCCTTTTCCAACAGTTGCAGCATCTTGACAAACTGGCTGAAGACCAAAACTTTTTGTCCCTCGGCAATCAATGGATCAAGCAGTTCAAAGAGCGTTTCGGTCTTGCCGGACGCGGTGTCGCTGCCGACGAGCCGTGGATGGCAGCAAATCTGGCGCAACCGCGTGAGCGCGGCGAGCACGTGCATCTTGCTCTTATTAAGCCCTTGCTCCGCAACAGTTTGCATGATTTTATCGCGGCTGCGGCGCAGTTCGGCGAGATAAAGTTTCCGTTGCTCGTCACCGAGCGGACAATCGCGACGTTGCTCGATGCGGTCGGGTAAATCCTTCGCGACATACTTTTTCAGACGCCGCAGCAGCAACGGACGCAATTTGGCAGAAAGCCGTTTGCGCGCGATGCGCTGGACCGACTCGGTTTTCTCGCTGCGCGATTGCTCAACCGGAGCGGTTTCTTCGGTGACCTGTGCTCGCGGCTCATACATTTCGATAAATTGTTCCTGATTGCCGAGGTAGCTGGGCTGGATGAAATCCACGATGCTCCACAAATCCAGCAGCCGGTTTTCGAGCGGCGTGCCGGTGAGCGCAAGGCGATATTCGGACTTGAGCTGTTTGACCGATTGCGTGACCTGCGCGCCCGGATTTTTGATGAACTGCGCCTCGTCCAAAATCACCGCCCGGAACGCGAACTTTTGAAATTCTTCCAAATCGCGCCGCAGCAACGCATAATTCGTCACAATCAAATCGTGCTGCGGAATCTGTTTTCGCAAATTATGCCGCGCCGCGCCGCTTTCGAGCACGAGCACCTTCAAAGCCGGCGTGAACCGGTTCGCTTCACGCCGCCAGTTGTGCAACACGGACGCCGGACAGATGACGAGCGATGGTTTGGGATTTTTCGTGTGGCGCTCCTTCAGCCACGCCAGCCACGCGAGAGCTTGCAGCGTTTTGCCGAGGCCCATGTCGTCGGCGAGGATGCCGCCGAGTTTGATTTGCGTGAGGTGGCAGAGAAAATCGAAGCCGTCCTTTTGATACGGACGCAACTCGGCCTGCAATCCACCGGGCAACTTTACCGAGGGCACGCCCTTGAAATCCCGCACGCGTTCGCGCAATGCCTTCGCCTCCTGTGTGTCGGCGAAACGTGTCAACTCACTTTCGTCCAGATGCGCGACGTGCTCCATGCCGACTTTTTGAGGCACGGCGATGAGGCCGTCCACGCCCATTTCGGCCATTGCCTCGTGCGCGCCTTGCACGGCGTTGATATCGAGTTCCACCCAGCCGGAGTTCGGCAGTTTGACAAAACGGCTGGTGGCGGCGGCGAGCCGTTCGAGATCGGCCTTGGTGAGTTTGATCCCCTCCGCTTCCCATTCGGCGGAAACCGCCAGCCAGTCAATGCCGCTGCCTTTGACCACGAGCCGCGGCTTGAGCTGGCGCGGTTGCAGGAACAAGCGGTGAAACGCCGGGTTGCCAAGAAATTCCGCTTCGCTGGGGCGTTCCGCCCACACGGCCGCAAGCGTGCCAAGAAAGTTTTCGTTCGCGTCGCCAATCCACAAACCAGGTTCGGGTGTGAACCAGTCAAGTTTGCGCAGCCATTGGATTGCGGGTTCGAGGCGCGGGTCATCGAGAATTTCCGGTTTGTCGCCCGGACGTTTCTTTGATTCGTTCGCGACCCATTCGTGGCCGTTCCAAAACCAAACGCTTTGGTCGCGGAGACTTTTGGCCAGCAACCGCAACCGCACCGTATCGTCGAGCAGCTCGAAAACGAACTGTGACTTGGCCGGATGCGCGATGCAAAGCTGCTCCCAATCCACACCGTGATTGGATTGCGTCTTCCGCAGGTGCAGCAACAGCCGATGGCTCAGTTTGCGCACCGGTACGGACGGTTTATGCGCGAGATATTTCAGCACCGGCGGCGGTGGCGCGTTGCGCAGCAGATAAAACGTGCCGTTGACCAGCGCGAGCGGCGGCTGGCGGCTGAAAAATTTCACGTCGGCAATGGAATGATTTTTGCCGCCGGGCAATTCGATGCGGTGCGTAAACGAAAGTTCCTTGTCACCATTGTCGAGGTGTGGCGTGAGCGCGGCGACTTGACCGTGAAATTGCAACGGCTTGCCGTCGCATTCAAGGCGCGGCGTGTGACCCCAGCGCGCGAGCCATTGGAGCAATTCGGCGTCCGACAAAATCAGCGTATCCACGCCGTCGTTGCGATTGCGGTGCGTGTCGGCAAGCCACTGGATGAATTCCCAATCAGCGGGCGGAAAGAGTTCCTGCTCATGCGTGGCGCGGACGACGAGGTCGATCAACTCGCGCAATGTGCGTGCCTTTTCACCAGTGCGTGGACGTGATAGAAGAAATTGCACCGCGAGACGGTAACACGACGACTCGTCGTCCGGCTGCACACGGCAAACGACGCGGAGCGTGGCGCGCGGCGTGTCGAGCAGCGGCAACGCTGGCGGCGAGAGCCAGTTTTCGAGTTCCTGCACCAGCCTCAATTCCTGCTCGGTTTCCTCGGCTTTGGCAAAACGGTCAAGGCTGGCGTGCGGTTGCAATTCAGGTGGCACGGAACGTTTCGCGCGGAGAAAAATAAATACGAGTTCTTCCAGTCGCGCTTTGCCCTGGGCATTCAACAGGCGCGGCCACCAATTCGTATCTGGAAAATCGCGGCGCGAGAGTGAAAGCTTTTCAAAATAATCTTCGAGTAACAGCCATGCGCGCTGTGAATCGGGGCACGCTGCGAAGTTGCTTAGGATTTCCTCGCGTTCGTTGACAGTTGCCTTCGAGTCAGCGAGTTCGCGGCGCAAATCGGCAAACGCGCCGTAGGTCTGCGACAGCACTTTGTGGTGCGCGTCGTATTTCGTCGTGCCCATTCGCCGGCCGGTCCCGTTTCTGACTGACACTTTCGACATTTGAAAAGACTTAAGCTAGTATTCCGTCATAAGCGACAACTCCGGTCAATCAGAAAGCGAAAGAAAATGTGTTGCGCGTTCGTTGGCGTGATTGACGTGAGCTTGGTTTTTGCTATAATTTGACCTTTTATGAACCAAAATCCGCAGGTGGCCGTGATTGGCGCCACGGGCGCCGTCGGCGTCGAAATGATTAAAACGCTGGGAAAAAGAAGTTTTCCGGTGGGCAAACTGACGTTGCTTGCTTCGGCGCGTTCCGTCGGCAAGAAACTCAAATTTCGCGGCGAGGACATCGCAGTCAAGGAACTGACGAAAAATTCCTTCAACGGCATTGATATTGCGTTGTTCAGCGCGGGCAGCGGCATTTCGAAAGAATTTGCGCCGATTGCGACGAAGGCCGGCTGCGTGGTTGTGGACAATTCCAGCGCGTTTCGCATGGACAATTCCGTCCCGCTGGTCGTGCCGGAAATCAATGCGTCGGACGTGAAGTGGCACAAGGGCATCGTTGCCAATCCGAATTGCACCACAATTGTCACACTTATGGCGCTGTATCCCCTTCACAAGGCGTTTAACTGCAAACGCATCTTCGCGTCCAGTTATCAGGCCGTGTCTGGCACAGGTACCAGGGCGATTGAAGAATTGAAGCGGCAGGTGGGCGAAATCGTCGCCGGCAAACCGGTGACGAAGGAGGTTTATCCGCACCAGATCGCCTTCAACGTGCTGCCACAGGTGGATTCATTCCTGCCGAGTGGTTACACTAGGGAGGAAATGAAGATGGAAAACGAAGGCCGGAAGATCATGCACCATCCGGCGTTCAAGGCCAGCGTGACGTGCGTGCGCGTGCCGGTTTATCGCGCGCATTCAGTGGCCGTCAGCGCGGAATTTGAGAAGCCGGTGAGCGTTGAAGCTGCGCTGGCAGTGCTCAGGAAAGCGCCCGGGCTGGACGTGATTGACAACCCGGCCAAGTGCGAATACCCGCTGCCACTCTACGTCACCGAGAAATACAATTGCGCCGTGGGCCGCATTCGCAAGGATTGCGCGATGGACAACGGTTTGTGTTTCTGGGTCAGCGGCGATCAATTGCTCAAAGGCGCTGCGCTCAACGCGGTGCAGATCGCGGAAGAGTTGCTGAAGTGATTAAGTGGGGTCGCCTCGCCGAGGCGACCAGCGAAACTTTTGATTTCCTAATCACGGACGGCCCGGCGGGCCGTTCCTACCTTTTCACGGCGTTTTGAGCCGGTAGAAGCCACTGCTGCCGATTGGTGACAAAATCACTTCGTCCTGCAAGTTGGTGAGATTGAGCGTGGGCGTGTTCGTCACATCCGTCCAATTGGTCGTGGTCAAATCCAAATCCTGCTGCAACACGAAATTTGTTGAAGGCACCGTCCACGAAAGCATGAGATTGCCATTTGTCGGCGTGATATTCATGGAGGGCGTCGGCGTGATCCGCGAGGTCCAAATCCCACCGCCATTGATGGTGGCGACCAGAGTGTTCCCATTCGCCGATGAGGCGACAGATGTCCAATATTGCACGGGCACGCTATTGAACGTCCAAGTCATTCCCGAATTTGTCGAAGTATAAATCGGGCCGTTCACAACAATGGGAGGTTGGATGCTATGGCTTCCTCCCGCCACCGCTACCAATCTTGAACCATCTGCTGAAGATGCGATTGAGATCCAATTTGTGGCAGGCGCGCTTGTTCCTGCCCACGCAATTCCCGAATTGGTGGAAATATAAATTAAGCTTCCAACTATCGCCGCCAATCGGGTTCCATCCGCCGATGAGGCAACGGCACTTGCCCCAAGCAGCGAAGAATTTGTCAGCGTCCAACTGCTTCCCGAATTTGTTGAAACGCAAATACCCATGCCCACCACCACCAATTGAGTTCCATCCGCCGATAATGCAACAGCTTTACAACTCGTGATGGGCACGTTGTTTGATGTCCAAGTAGTTCCCGAATTTGTCGAAGTGTAAATCGTGCCGAAAAGCATATTCACTGCCAGTGCCGCCAATTTGGTTCCGTCCGCTGATGAAGCGATGGAAAACCATATCTCGTAAGGCACATTGTTTGATGTCCATGAGGCTCCCGAATTCGTTGAAGTGTAAAATGGACCACTTATGGTGGAAATTCTTGCTGCTGCCGCCAATTTGCATCCATCAGCCGAGGAAGCGACACAATTCCATGGATATAGCGGGACGTTGTTCGACGTCCAGTTGGCTCCCGAATTGGTCGAGGTGAAAATTGAGCCGATAATAGGATTCACTGCCACCAGCTTGTTTCCATCCGCTGATGAGGCAACGCAGGTCCAACCACCGTTGGTGGGCGCGCTGGTCAGCGTCCAAGTCTGGGCCGAAACGCGATTGGCCGTCAGCAAAGCAGTCGAAACCACCAGCAGAATTCTGAAGATTTTCATCGGTCGTCTGATGAACCTTCTTCATTCAACCATTTTATGGAATCGTTGTCAAATCAGCCGTTTTCTTATGGCTTACCTGTTTCCTTTGTCCAAGCAACGAGGGATTTGATTTTAGCTTCGGCGGCGGCGTCACGCATCTTCACGATTTTTCCCCATGGCGCTTTTTCGTCGGCGTTGATGGCGAGAACAAGCTTGGGGTTTTTCGCTGATTGCGACCGCAATTCGCTCCGCAATTGCTCAAATGTCACCGGCAGCTTTTCCAGATAATAAATTCCGTTCGCGTCTATGCTCACGACGAGCGGCGGGTTGTCATTCGCGCCGGATTTTTTTGCCTGTGAGGATTCCGGCAGCGCGAGCCGCAACACCGCCTGCTGTTTGAACGTGGTAGTCACCAGCAAAAAAATCACCAGCACGATGAGCACGTCAATCAACGCGACGATGATAACCGCCGGTGTGCTCCGCCGTTTGCGCACGAGGAATCGCATAATCAATGCTTTTTGTCGTCGGCGTATTGCTGCCGGATGAATTTGTCGCAGAGCGCCTCCATTTCGACCGCCTGCACCTCGACCTTTTTGCTGAAGTAACTCCACGCAATGAGCGACGGGATGGCGATGAGCAGGCCGATGAGCGTCGCGTTCAGAATCAATGCAATGCCCTCCGCCAGATTCCTCGCGTCGCTAAGACCTTCGTGCCCGACCTTGCCAAACACCGTCATCATGCCTGCAATCGTCCCGACCAAACCGAGCAGCGGCGCGATGCCGACGATGATTTCGAGCACAACGAGGCCACGTTCGAGCCGCACAATTTCACGTCGCGCGGCGGTTTGCAGCGCGTCCACGTTGTCGGCTTTTGGCCAATCGAGATGGTCGACGGCAAGCAGCAGCAATCGTCCGAGCGGTGACGGTTTTCTGCGGCAGACGGCGCAAAGTGTCTTTACGTCCTCGCGCGTCTCGCACGACGCGAGCGCTGCTGCGATTCCCGGCGGCACGACTTTGTTCCAGCGCAACGCGAGTGCGCGTTCCACGATAAACGCCAGCCCGACGACCGAAGTCAGTCCCAGTAAAATGTAAATGAGTTCATCCATAAATTATTTCGTCATTTACCGCCGTGCGCGGTCAATAATAATAAAACGTGAACGTAATTTCACGATAATCCTCGCCGACCATACGCCGCATATCGCTCGGCCACGCCGCGAACGGCGCGGGGTCCGTCACCGCTTTTTGACAAACATAGCCCAGCACGTCACCGACGGAGTTTTGCAGAACCTGCATATCGGCGATGGTCCCGTCATAATTCAAGTGAAATCGCAGTATTACCTTGCCGTTGCGATCGAGTGCAAACTGCTGGCTGTCCAGCAAATCATACCAACGCTGCGTCACCGCTTCGATGAACGCAGCGTCGTACACGCCAAACGGCGTCGCTTTCACATCGAACGACGGCACAAGCGCCTGCCGGTGAGCCCCGCCTTCCTCTTTCATCTGTGGGCCGGGCAACCGATTCTGTTGCGCATTGGCCTGTTTGAGCGTGCGCGGATGCGGTTGCTCCCGCTGCTGCGAATCCTCCGGCTTGCCCAATGTCAAATCGCCTGACTGGATTGTCGGTTGCAAATCTTGCTGCGGCGCGGGAGGTACTGGTTGAAGTTTGGACAAAATCTGACGCGTCACGTCCTCGGTTTTGGCGATCTCGGTTTGTTTGCCATTCAATTGCGGAATATTTTTATCTCCCTTCGTCTGGTCAGCGGCTTGGGAATTTTGGTTGGAATAATACTTTGCATTTTTTGGCGCTTCGGCCGTCGGCTGCGACACATCCACGAACGTCAATGGTTCTTCGTTATTTTGAAGCACCGACGACGGTTCGATTTTCATTATTGCCAGGCGGGGCAACCATGCCGGCCAGTGCAATCGCTGCCACAAGTTGAGTTCCTTGCCGGCTTCATAACCGCCCCATGCGAGCAAATGCACCGTGGCCGACAATGCCAGTGCCAGGCCCAGCCGCCGCATTTCGAGGCTGCTGGATCGCAAGGAATCAAATGGTGCACCGACTCCGGCCATGTCACCAAGATTGCCCCAGAAAAACGACGTGAGCAACTTCTTTGCCGGCATTAGGGTGACAGTTCCCTCTGTCGTTTTGAAATTCTGCATTGCAATTTTGCCTGATACTGGCAGTTTCACTAACCCGGCGTCGGGGCGTAGCGTAGCCCGGTAGCGCGCTTGTTTCGGGTACAAGAGGTCGTGAGTTCGAATCTCACCGCCCCGACCATTTTCAAATTCCCTATTTCCGGAAAAATCCGGGTTTTGAAATCGCCCGGTATTTTCCGACAAACAAATCGGGCATCTCAGGAACCAGTGAAGCTGCGGTAGGTGGCCTTACGCGGATCGTGTTCGGGACGATGGCAAATCAGCGTTTGCACCCATTCTGACAAACGCCGGCCGACGCGGCGGCAGGCTTCGCGTTCGCCATCGTTGCGCGGGCGACCGGCGCAGACTGCGCCATAATGCAGAGTCTGGCCCGGCGCAACGTAGTCCGGAATGCCAAAAACCAGCAGGCCGTAGTTCATCAGCACGATCTGAAGCGCAAGGCACGTCAACTCGCCGCCGCCGGCGAGTCCGCCGGAAGAGGAAAAGGCGCAACCGATTTTGCCTTCGATCTTCGGCCAAAGTGGCTGGGCGGTTACGTCCCACCAGCGTTTCATTTCCCAGGCGATTGTGCCCATGTGCGTCGGCGAGCCGGCTGCAACACCGTCGCACCACATGAGATCGTCAGCGGTGGCTTCGGCAACGCTCTTAAGACGAACTTCGGTGGGCGAAACACCGGCGGCGCCTTCGGCGACCAGGTCGGCCATCATTTTCGTGTGGCCGTTCTGGCTGTGATATAAAACCAGAATACATGCTGGACGTGAGGCGTTGTTTTTCATGCCGATAATGATACCGGCTTGTCAAGGGCAGGGAATCCGAAATCCGGATTTTTCTTCACCGTTTTGGCTTGTTGCTTCACTTGGCTTCCATCAATTAACTTGCGTCATGCAGCCGGTCGGGAACTTGTCAGCCAATTTGATCTGCAGCCTGCCGTCCATCATCGAAAGGATTGATCTGACCGCGCTTTTCCCGAAACCGCAACCACTCGAAGTCGAACTCGGTTGCGGCGACGCGTCGTTTCTTGTCAAATATGCACGGCGGCATCCTGAGAGGAATTTCATCGGCGTCGAGCGATTACTCGGCCGCATTCGCAAGCTCGACCGCAAAGGCCGCCGTGCCGGACTGACGAATCTCCGCGGCGTGCAAATCGAGTCGTCATATTTTTTGCAACACCTTTTACCGCCGCATTCGGCGTTGGCGCTGCACATTTATTTTCCCGATCCATGGCCGAAGAAAAGACATCACAAACACCGGCTCATTAACGAACGTTTCTCCGAAATCGCCCGCACCGCGCTCACGCCCGGCGGCGTCGTTTATTTGCGCACCGATGATGAGGATTATTTCAACCAGATGACTGAAGTGTTTCGTGCGAACGCTGAATTCCAACAGATGGAAACGCCCATTGAACTGGCGGAATTGCCGACGGATTTTGAACAGGAATTTCGCGGGCGGGGGATTCAGACGTTGCGCGCGGCTTACCAGACGTTGAAGTAATTTTCAGACATCAATCACCGGCCCGTCATCGTTGGATTTTGGCGGCGGACGTTGTCGGTGTTGAAAAGTGACGCGGGTATTGCCGACACCGGTCAAGGCATTTAAAGCGATGGACATGATGCTGATGATGAGCGCGCCGAGAAAGGCGAAGCCGAAGCTGTCCACTTGGAAATGCGGCGTCTCGAAAAAGGGCGGACTCATCAGCCACCCGACGCCATAAAGCATCAGCGCGTTGATGACAAACGTGAACAAGCCGAGTGTGAAGATCACCAGCGGCAGCGCAAGGAGCATCAGAATCGGCCGGACGAACGCATTAAGAACGCCCAGTAACAGGGAGGCGATGAACAAATCACTCCAGCGCTGGTAGGTAATGTGACCGTGAAGCAACACCACCGCTACCAGCACCGCGAGGGTGTTGATGAGCCAGCTTTGCAGAAAGCGCAAAAATTTTCTTGTGCCGGGCTGCATGGTTTTTGTTGAAAATCAGCGCCCCGCAAAATGCGCCAGCTTGCGCTGAAAAACAAGAGGTAAACCCTGGAATAAATCGCATCCTGATTCAGCGCGGTTTTAAGTCGCTTAAAATTTTCAGCCAGCGCAAATTAGTCTGCATGAAATTCGGAAAACCATGGGTATTGCTTGTCGGCTTGATTTGTTTGCGCGAAGCGAATGTTCCGCTTGTTGCCGCGGAGAGCGTTATTGCGCCGGGTGCGAAACTTGAAAAACTTGCCGGCGATTTTGCCTTCACCGAGGGCCCGACGTGCGACGCCAACGGCAACGTTTTTTTCACCGACCAGCCGAACAATCGCATCATGGAATGGAGCGTGGCCGGAAAACTTTCCACCTTCATGCAACCCGCTGGCCGCGCAAACGGAATGGTTTTTGATGCGAAAGGCGACCTGATTGCCTGCGCTGAGGAGCACAACGAGCTTTGGTCAATCGCCCCTGATAAAAAAGTGACCGTGCTCGTCAAGGGTTATCAGGGCAAATACCTCAATGGCCCGAACGACGTATGGGTCGCGCCCAACGGTGCAATGTATATCACTGACCCGTTTTACCAGCGCAAATGGTGGGATCACAGCACCATGGCGCTCACCAACGAAGAGGTTTTTTATCTTTCGCCCGACCGGAAAAATTTGACGCGTGTAACCGATGACCTCAAAAAGCCCAACGGCATCACTGGCACGCCGGACGGGAAAACACTTTTTGTCGCCGACATTGAGGCAGACCAAACCTGGCGTTATGACATTTTACCGGACGGATCGTTGACGAACAAAACACTATTTTGTGCGAAAGGTTCGGACGGCATGACGATAGACGATGAGGAAAACCTTTACCTGACAGGTCACAGCGTCAACATTTTTGACAAAACCGGCAGGCAAATTGGTCATATTAATGTGCCGGAACCATGGACGGCAAACGTCAGCTTCGGCGGCAAAGATCACAAAACGCTGTTTATCACGGCCAGTGGCTCGCTTTACTCAATTCGACTGCGTGCAAAGGGTGCAAATCCGTCGAAATAACCCGGTATTAGCCAGTTGTGAATTGCTTGTGAATAACTTTTTTGACTGCGGCCATTTCCGGGCACGCGGTATGCAGCCTTTGCCAGGTGCATGGACGACGGCGTTTTTAATGTCCCGGAAACTCATGGGGAAATTGAAATTACGCTGGACGGTTTGCCAGTGGAATTGCCATTGGAGCGTTGTTCCCTTAATGCCATTCGCTGTTATCTCGAAACGCTCGCTTTGGAGAAACAGCGCGTACTGTGTTCATTGAGCGTTGACGGTGAGCCAGTGAACCTTTTCATGCCGTTGGTTCATTGCAAAGCTTTTTGCCGGATTGAAGCCGAGACGATCGCCCTGACGGAAACGCCCATTCTGCTTCTCAAGAAAGCGCTTCAACAGGCTGAATATGCGCGAGAGTGCGTTGAGACTGCCATCACGCTCGTGCTCATCAACGACATTCACGTGGTGCGTGAACTTTGGTGGGACCTGGCCAGACAACTCAAAGAGCCGGTGCTCACGTTGAGCATGCTGCCGGACAATGCATGTGGCCCAACCAATGGCCGCGCATCGCTCATCCAGCTTCGCAAGTGGCAGCTCGAACAAATCGCCGTCATCATCAAGGACGTGGACAAAGTCTGTTATTCTGAGGACGCCATTCCGCTGTCCAATGCGCTGGAAAACCGCGTGCTGCCGTGGCTGCAAGAATTAAGCGAATTTATCAGCTTGTGGCATGAAACGGTGATGGCAGGTTTTCGGCTCGGAATAAGCGACGCGGTTTCCTTATAAATTTCGCTTCCGGCGAAGTGATCAGCGGCTGCGTGAATACCCCGACTTGCGATAACTCGCAGGTTTTGTTTCCTTGGTTGACGAGATATCGTCGATCATGTGTTTAAGTTCCTTGATCTGGTCGCGGAGCAGGGCGGCTTTTTCAAATTGCAATTTCTCGGCGGCAGAGAGCATTTCCGTTTCGAGTTCGTTGATGGTTTCGGTCAGGTCAATATCCATGCCGGCGTCCTTCAGCACGGCATTGGCTTCTTCGCGCTTTGATTCGTAAGTGGCAAGACTTTCTTCAACGGCGCGGCTGACGCTGCGCGGCGTAATATGGTGTTCTTTGTTGTAGGCGATTTGCTTTTGGCGGCGATATTCGGTGACGGCCAGAAATCTTTTGATGCTGTTGGTCATCACGTCGGCATAAAGAATGACTTCACCGTTGAGATGGCGCGCGGCGCGACCAGCGGTCTGAATCAGGCTCGTTTCGCTGCGTAGGAAACCTTCCTTGTCCGCGTCGAGAATCGCGACGAGCGAGACTTCCGGTAAATCGAGTCCTTCGCGCAACAAATTGATGCCGACGAGCACGTCGAACTCGCCCTTGCGCAGCGCGCGCAAAATCTCGACACGCTCGATGGCGTCAATTTCGCTGTGGAGGTAGCGCACGTTCACGCCGATGTTGCGGAGATAATCGGTCAATTCCTCGGCGGTGCGCTTGGTGAGCGTGGTCACAAGCACGCGCTCCTTCGTGTCGGCGCGCTTGCGGCATTCCTCAATGAGATCGTCAATCTGGCCTTTCAATGGTTTGAGCGTGACCTTCGGGTCAATGAGGCCGGTCGGGCGCACGACCAGTTCAACGACATGGCCTTGCGACCAACTGATTTCCCTCTGTGCCGGGGTCGCGCTCGCGTAAATCGTCTGGCCTTGCATCGCCTGGAATTCCAGAAAGTTCAGCGGCCGATTGTCCAGCGCACTCGGCAGGCGAAACCCGTAATCCACCAGCACCGTTTTGCGCGAGCGGTCGCCTTCGAACATCCCGCCGATTTGCGGCACGGTGGCGTGCGATTCGTCAATGACGAGCAGATAATCGTTCGGGAAAAAATCAATGACTGTCGCCGGGCGCGAGCCGGGCGGGCGACCGGCGATGTGGCGCGAATAATTCTCAATGCCGGAGCAAACGCCCATTTCCTCCATCATTTCGAGGTCGTATTCCGTCCGTTGCTTGATGCGCTGGGCTTCGAGCAGCTTGCCGTGCTTCTCAAACCACGCGACGCGTTCGCCGAGTTCCTCGCGGATGGTGAGGATGGCGCGCTTCAGTTTGCCGCCGGTGGTGACAAATTGTTTTCCCGGGAAAATGGTGACCGCGTCGGGTAATTCAATTTTGTTTCCGGTCAACGGCTCGAAGCGCGTGAGGCGCTCGATTTGCTCGCCGAAAAATTCAATGCGCAGCGCGTCTTCACGACCGGCAGGACGGACTTCCACCGTGTCGCCGCGCACACGGAAATGGCCGCGCTCAAATGCGATATCGTTCCGGTCGTATTGCAAATCCACCAGGCGCGTGAGGAATTGTTCGCGCGAAATTTCGCTGCCGACACGGATGGGAATGACCATCGCCTCGTAATCCTCCTTGCTTCCGATGCCATAAATGCACGAGACACTCGCTACCACGATCACGTCGCGCCGCGCGAACAGGCTGCTCATCGTCGAGAGCCGCAGGCGTTCGATTTCCTCGTTCCGGCTCGAATCCTTCTCGATGAACGTGTCAGTACGCGGGATGTAAGCCTCCGGCTGATAATAATCGAAGTAGCTGACGAAGTATTCGACGGCGTTATTCGGAAAAAAACTTTTAAACTCGGCGTAAAGCTGCGCGGCGAGCGTCTTGTTGTGCGAAATGACCAGCGTCGGTTTGTCCGCGTTTTTGATGACGTTGGCGATGGCAAAGGTTTTGCCTGAGCCGGTGACGCCGAGGAGGGTTTGATGTTTCGCGCCAGACAAAATTCCATCGGTCAGCTTCGCAATCGCTTGCGGCTGGTCCCCGGCGGGTTTGAAGGGCGCAACAAGTTCAAACATGCAGACGAAAGTAGAGCGGCGACGGTTGAGCGTCAAATACGACAGAAATTTATCGCGGGTTCGGAGAATCTACCGTTCGCCCACATCCGTGGGTCGGTGATTGCCTGTTCTGGTTGAAAGAACAGAGATTCGTAAAATGAACCAAGCCGTTGATTGCCATTGTGTCCGTTCAGAAACCGGACAATTTGCCTTATAGCAGGGCATGATTGTTGGGGTAACCGGCGGGCGCAGATTCTGCCGTAAAATTTCCCACGCTGCTTGGCATCAGCCATGCTCCCTCTAGAAAAAGATTATGAATACGTCGAACCCTTTCCAAATTCCGTCTTGTTTGCAGAGAGTGGACTTCCAACAGCGTCGCCGGCAGCGGTTTAGGAATGGATTTATTGCGGCTGTGGCCGTCATGGTAATTCTGCTTGTCGGACTATTGATTGAAGGTTGCATGAGCGAGCAGACAAGCACTGCCTTTCCGGTCCCAAAAGCAGATATCCTGTTGGCACCCCGACAAAACCAGGCTCTGGTGATGATGAAAAAGCCGAATTCGGGTTTGCAAATGGACCAGAACGCGACATATCAACCCGCAACGCCTGCCTTAAACAAAAGCGCGGCGGCAGCCGGCCATTCCGAGACCCTTTACGTGGTCAAATCGGGCGATACATTAAGCCGCATTGCCAAAGCCTACGGAACAACGGTCAAAGCACTCAAATTGGCCAACGGTTTGAAGAATGACCGCATTATTGTCGGAGCCAAGCTGAAAATACCCCCAGCTTAAGCGTTCCTCCAGATTTAGCGCCGTATACAAAGGAGCTATCATGGAATTAGCAATGGGCAAAACAAGAGAACAATTTCCTCAATTAATTGCGCAATCAGGGTAAAAAACGTTCTTGCCATTCTCCGCATTTCCCCTATTCTTCATCCTGCCTGAACGCCGCGAGTGCGGACCCGTCCTCCGTAGCAAGACTGCGGAGGGTGGATGTTCATTGAGGCTGAGAAACAACAGTTAAACCAACAACCTAACATGCACCCCGAAGAATTTCGGGGTTAACCTCCGTTGCCACGGCAGCGCCGGTAGTTAGGCAATGGAGCTTCGGTTCCCGCCGTTTGGGTCCCCAAGTTCCCACAGTTCAAACACAGTTATGCTCACAATGGAAGAAGCCATGAAGCAAAGCGCGATGCGTTTTGCAGCAGGCGAAATTGTCAAAGGCAAGATTATCGAAGTCCGCCCGAAGGAAGTTTTGGTGGACATCGGCTACAAAAGCGAGGGCGTCATCCCCACAAATGAATTTCAAGATGCCAACGCTGTGAAGGTCGGCGACGAAATTGATGTCCTTATTGAAAAACTGGAAAACAAGGAAGGCATCGTCGTCCTGTCACACGAGAAGGCGGAGTTCAAGAAAAACTGGGACAAGATTCTGACGATTTGCAACGAAGGCGGCGTCATCACCGGCAAGGTCAAATCCATCGTCAAGGGCGGTTTGGTTGTCAACGTCGGCGTCGAGGCGTTTTTGCCCGCGTCGCAGATTGATGTCATCACACCGAAGAACCTCGCGCAATTCGTCGGCAACAGCTACGAATTCAAAGTCGTCAAAATCAACCAGGACCGGCAGAACATTGTTCTTTCACGCCGCGAATTGATCGAACAGGAACGCGATGAAAAGCGCTCGAAATTGCTCGCTGAAATGGTGCCGGGCGACATCCGCAAGGGCACGGTCAAGAACATCACCGATTTTGGCGCGTTCATTGACCTCAATGGCATTGATGGCCTGTTGCACATCACGGACATCAGTTGGGGGCGCATCGCGCATCCGTCGGAGATTTTAAAGATCGGTCAGGAGATTGACGTGGTTGTGCTCGATGTGAACAAGGAAAAGGAGCGCGTCAGCCTCGGCCTCAAGCAAAAGATGGCCAACCCGTGGGACAACATCGAAACGAAATTCCCCGTCGGTGCGCGTGTCAAAGGCAAGGTCGTCAGTCTCGTGCCTTACGGCGCGTTTGTGCAACTCGAGCCGGGCGTTGAAGGTCTCGTTCACGTCACTGAACTTTCCTGGACGAAGCGCGTGGCCAAACCCAGTGACATTCTCAAGCAGAACCAGGAAATTGAGGCCGTCGTGCTGGGCATCAACCGTGAGGAACAGAAAATTTCCCTCGGCATTCGCCAGCTTGAATCCAATCCGTGGGACACCGCCGAGCAAAAATACAAGGGTGGTTCTAAAGTCAAGGGCAAGGTGCGCAATCTCACAAGCTATGGCGCGTTTGTGGAATTGGAAGAGGGCATTGACGGCATGATTCACGTGTCCGACATGTCGTGGACGCGCAAAATCAATCATCCGTCCGAAGTTCTCAAGAAGAGCGACGAAGTCGAGGCGGTGGTGCTCGAGGTGGATCGTCCGAACCAGCGCATTGCGCTTGGCATAAAACAACTCACACAAGACCCGTGGGAAAACATTGATCAGCTCTACAAAGTCGGCGACCTCGTTCAAGGCAAAGTCACCAAACTCGCGAGCTTCGGCGCATTCGTCGGTCTGCAACACGACATTGACGGTCTTGTGCACATCTCGCAGGTCAGCGAGGAACGCGTGGACAAGATTAAAAACGTGCTGAAAGCTGGCCAGGAAGTCGCGGCGCGCGTCATCAAGATTGACAGGGGCGAACGCCGCATTGGCCTGTCCATCAAGGCCGCCAGCTATACCGAGGAGCAGCTCAAGGAGGAACAAAAACTCCTCGACGCGCTCAAGCCCGGTGAAGACCTCGTGGCGTTGCAACACGCCTTCGACGCCGCCGACGAAGCGAAGCAGGAATCGAAGGAATAACCGCCATCAGGAAAACCAATCACACAGGCGGGCCGGTAACGGTCCGCCTGTTTTATTCCCTCTCCCGTCAGACGGGAGAGGGTGGCACGAAGCGACGGGTAAGGGATTCATTCCGCTGCTTTCAGGCCGCGATGCTGGTAATGCAAAATCTTGAATTCCGGCGTGTCGCGAATTTCCTCAACCTGAACGAATCGGTCTTCAAAAGGCGGGAAGAACACGTCGCCCTCGACCTCGCGTTTAACGAGCGTGAGATAAAGATCGGAACAGAGCGGCAACGCCTGTTCATAAATCTGCGCGCCGCCGCAAATAAAATAGTCCAGGGGAGAATCCATCGGGCTGAGTTTTAAGAAGTTTTTTATAATGCGCAGGTCGATTGCGGTTACACCGCCAATTTGTGGAAGCTCAAATTGGTAGGGGGGCGGAACTGCCGTTTTGCCTCGTGCAATCCACGCCTCGCCAAAAAGATCGGGGAATTCCCGCTTCAGGAGTCCCGGATGCCGGCTAAGAACGATGTTGATGCGATCCGGCAGTGGTTTGCCAAAACCCTCGAAGGTTTTTCGTCCGATAATTATGACATTACCCTTGGTCTTTTCCTTGAACCACTTGAAATCCTCCGGCAAGTGCCACGGGATTTTGCCGCCCGCGCCAATCACGCGGTTCAGCGACATCGCAGCAATGGCTTTGAAGTGTTTCATAATTATACCGCAATCGGCGCTTTGATGGCCGGATGCGGATTATAGCCGGTCAATTCGAAATCCTCAAACTTGAAGTCATGGATGTTTTTAACCGCCGGATTCAATTTCATTTGCGGCAATGGACGTGGATCGCGAGACAATTGCAACTTCGCCTGTTCGATATGGTTGGCGTAAAGATGTAGGTCGCCGAAGGTGTGGATGAAATCGCCGGGCTTCAGTCCGCAAACCTGCGCGACCATCAGCGTGAGCAGCGCGTAGCTGGCGATGTTGAACGGCACGCCAAGAAAAATATCCGCGCTGCGCTGGTAAAGCTGGCAGCTCAATTCCCCGTCACTCACGTAAAACTGGAATAGCGCGTGGCACGGCGGCAACGCCATCTTGTCAATTTCACCCGGATTCCACGCAGTGACAATGTGTCGGCGGCTGTCGGGCTTTTTTTGGATTTGCCCGATGACGCCGTCAATTTGGTTGATGGAGCGGCCATCGGGTGTGCGCCAATCGCGCCATTGCGCGCCGTAAACGCGACCGAGATTGCCGTCCTTGTCCGCCCATTCGTCCCATATCGTCACGCCGCGTTCATTGAGCCATTTGACATTGGTGTCGCCGCGCAAAAACCAAAGCAGTTCATAGATGATGGATTTGAGGTGAACTTTCTTTGTCGTTATGAGCGGAAAATCATTCTTCAATGGAAAACGCATTTGCGCGCCGAAGACGGAATACGTGCCTGTGCCTGTGCGGTCGGCCTTGAATTTTCCGTGCTCCAAAATATGTCGCAGCAAATCGAGGTATTGAATCATTGCGGTAAAAATTTAACCACGAAAGGCGTGAATGAAAAAGAAATTTAGCCAAGTAAAGAGAGTAAAAAATAAAACTGCGTCACTATCCACCAACAAGCGGCTTTGACTCTCCCGCAGGGTTTGTTGTATCTAGAGGGCAGATCAATGGCTGATTTTTTGACGACACTGAAAGCGCAGGTCCTGTTGACTGACGGGGCGATGGGATCTTATCTGTTTAAGTTGACTGGCCGGCTCTCTGAAACCAACCACGTTTACGAGGCATTCAACATTGATCAACCTGACCTGATCCAGAAGATCCACCTCGATTACCTTGCGGCTGGCGCCCGCTGCTTGAAGAGCAACACGTTCGGCGCCAACCGCCAGCAGTTGCGGCCGTACGGACTGGACAATCGCCTCGCCGCCTTGAACCACGGCGGGGTCGAGGTTGCGCGCAAGGCGATAGCGATTTTCCAGGCTCAGTGCGGCACGGCAGAAACATTCTTTGTGCTGGCTTCAGTCGGACCCACATTGCAACCGCTAACAGATGCTGCGGCTGTCGCGGCGTGTTACCGTGAACAGATTGAGAGCCTGATCGCCGCTGGAGTGGATGCGTTGCTTCTGGAGACTTTCAGTTCACTCTCGCAACTCGAACTGGTAATTGGTCTGGTCCAGTCGCTTCCCCAAGCGCCGCCGATCATCGCGGAGATGTCCATCCATTCTTCCAGTGCAGGTCAACCGCTGCAACTTGATCCGGTGATGTTCATCAGCCGGATGGCCACGAAAGGCATACCGGTGGCAGGTGTCAACTGTTGCGCACCGTGGGATGCGAGCGCGTTTGTGGATGCCGTCAAGGATTCAGCGCCCATTCGTTCCGGTGCCATTCAACTCGTGGTCATGCCTAATGCGGGTGGCTTTCAGCGGATCGGCAACAGGTTCATGAGCTCCGTGAATCCGGAGTTTGCGGGGCGAATGGCGCGCAGCTTTGTCGACAAAGGCGTGCGATTGATAGGTGGCTGTTGCGAGATGCATCCGCCGCACATCCGGGAGATGCACGACTACCTGCAGTCCCGTCAAGCCGACAAAAAGTCGATTACCATCCAGGTTCAAGCCGCATTACCTTCCGCTGGCGATGCAGAGAAACGGCTCAACGGCGCATTCTCCCGCAAACTTAAAGACGGCCAGTTCGTCGTCAGCGTCGAATTGCTGCCACCGCGCGGGACGGATCAGAAAACAATTCAGAGTAAAGTCAATTTCGTCGCCCAGTTGGCCGCCGGTGAGTTGGCCGATGCCGTGGATCTCACCGATGGCTCGCGGGGTATCCCCCTGATGCCACCCGGTGATTTCATCCACTTGATCCGCGAACAACTCCACTGGACTGCCGCCAGTGGCGACCGGCTGGAACTCATCCCGCACTTCACGGGCCGCGACTTGAATGTTATGGGGGTGCAAAGCCGCCTCATCGGCTATCACGCCAATCGGATTCGCAACGTGCTCTTCATCACCGGTGATCCGCCGAAGATGGCGCCGACATACCCGCGATCCACCGCCGTTTTCGACGTGGATTCCGTTACGCTGATCCGCCTCACGGGTTCGTGCCTGAATGCCGGCGTGGATTTTGGCGGTGCGCCGCTGGGCAAACAGGCCGATCCCCGGACTCATTTTACCATCGGCACCGGCTTCGAGCCGGAAGCACTGGACATGAACCGTGAACTCAGGCGGCTGGAACAGAAAATTGCCAACGGTGTTGATTACATTATGACCCAGCCAGCCTTCCATTATGCCCCGATGGCCGTACTGGAGAAGTTTCGGGCGCAGCGACCCTTCCTGATCGGCGTCATGATCCTGACCAGTTCCGAGCATGCGCGGCGGATGGCGCAGATTCCAGGTGTCGTTGTGCCCGATGCGATTTTGAACCGCCTCTCGGAAGTCCGGAGTGTCGCTGACCAAGCCAAGGTCGGACAGGATATCGCCGCGGAGCAAATCCGATGGGTCGTTCGCGAAGGTTGGGCCGGCCTTTACCTGATGTCTCCCGTTAGCACAAGCGGCGTGCTAGATGTTCTCCAATCCGGGTTGCAGTAGTCGGAAGACGATGGCAGTTTTCGATTGGTTTGGCTGTTGGATTTGTGTTTTATTGCCGTCGTGGGTCAGTCGTGTCCCGAAGAACCAAGAATAATGGAAACCCAGTTGGTTAGACAATTCAATATGACATTAATCCATCTTCTCGATATCTCCGGGACCCTGGCTTTCGGGGTATCGGGTGCGTTTCGCGCCGTCAAACACGAACTCGATCTACTGGGTGTCATGGTGCTCGCGGTGGCCACGGGTGTCGTCGGCAGAAACTGTGGCTAAAACGAATCAATTGAAATCGGCTCGCTACGCCAAGCTTTTGTTGCAAAACTGTGGGCGCAATGCGAATCCTCGCCCTCGATCACGGAAGCAAACGTATCGGCGTCGCGGTGAGCGATGAAACCAAAACCATCGCGCAGCCGCTGGAATACATTCCCGCCGAGCCGTTCGCGGATTTTCTAGAGCGGCTCAAGCAATTGATCCACGAAAAGGAAATTGACCTGATTCTCGTCGGTCTACCGCGCAACATGGACGGCAGCTACGGCCCGGCGGCGCAAAAGGTGGAGATGTTCGTTGGTGTGCTGCGAACAGCCATCACCGTGCCCATCAAAACTGGGGATGAAAGGCTGACTTCGGCGCAGGCGAACCGGATTTTGATCCAGGCCAAAGTCCGTCGCACCAGACGCAAAGAAAAAGTGGATCAAACCGCAGCGGCGATTTTACTGCAAAGCTATCTGGATGGGATTTAACTTTTCCAACCACGGATGAACACAGATAAACACGGATGGAGCAAATTGCTTGATGGTAGGGCGCGTCACTCCGTGCGCGCCGAGATTGGTATTTTCGCGAACGGCGGGCAGAGGACTGCCCGCCCTACAGGTGAATCCATATTTCATCCGTGTCCATTCGTGTCCATCTGTGGTTAAATGTCTTTTGTGGACAAGCAGAAATTCAAACTCGTCATCGCCTACGACGGCACGGCTTACGAAGGCTGGCAGGTGCAAAAGACTGGCACCGGCGTGCAGGAAATCGTCGAGAAAGCACTGGCCAAGTTGTTTCCGAGCAAGCCGCGCCTTCATAGCGCCAGCCGCACGGATACCGGCGTTCACGCGCTCGGCATGGTGGCGCATTTCGAAATTCCCGGCACCGAGTCCAAGATACCCATGCGCAAACTGGCGCTCGCCCTCAACGCGTGGTTGCCGGAAGACATTCGTGTGTTGTCAGCGTCGCGGGCATTGAAAAGGTTCCATGCCCGATTCGACACAGCGGGCAAGCAATACCGTTATTTTGTCTGGAACCACACAGCGATGAATCCATTGCTTCGCCATAGCGCGTGGCACGTAACGCGTCCGCTCAACCTGAAGGCCATGCGTGCCGCCGCGCCGCTGTTAGTCGGACGGCATGATTTCAAATCGTTTGCCGCGAGTCGAAATTACGAGATGGAATCCACCGTGCGCAGGCTCGCGCGTTGCGACATCAGAAAGAGCGGCTCGCTGCTGACCTTCGTCATCGAGGGTGACGGTTTTCTTTACAAAATGTGCCGCAGCATCGTCGGGACACTGGTGCAAATCGGCCTCGGGAAATTCCCGGACGATGAAATCAAACGCATGCTGGCCAAAAAGGACCGGCGTGTGGCTGGCATGACTGCGCCTGCGCACGGTCTGGTTTTGTGGAAGGTGTTTTATAAACAGTCAGCAGTTCGTAGTCAGTAGTCAGTAGGACCAATCGTGATGCACTGCTGTTGACTACCAACTACTGACTATTGACTCATATGCAAATTGTTTTAGTTGAACCTGAAATTCCGCCGAACACGGGCAATGTGGCGCGGCTGTGCGCGGCCACAAAGACGACGCTGCATCTCATTGAACCGTTTGGTTTCAAACTCAACGACACGCGGCTCAAGCGCGCCGGCATGGATTACTGGCAGCAGGTCGAATGGCATCGCTGGGCGAGTTGGAAGGCGTTTGAAGAAAAGCTTCCGGCGAATGCACAGCTTTGGTTCATCGAATCTGGCGGGCCCAAACGTTACAGCGAAACAAAATTTTCGCCGGATGATTATCTGGTTTTTGGACGCGAGACGGCAGGTTTGCCGAAACAATTACTGGGGCAAAACCGCAGCCGTTGGCTGCGGATTCCAATGTTCAATGCGCAATCACGTTCGCTGAATTTGTCAAACTGCGTTGCGCTCGTTTTGTTTGAGGCGTTGCGACAACAGGGATTCGATGGCGAGATTTGAGTGGTGGGCGCTGAGGGATTCGAACCCCCGACCTACTCGGTGTAAACGAGACGCGCTAGCCACTGCGCCAAGCGCCCAATCAAGGCCACATTACCAGAACCGTGCCCATTGGCAACGTCGGACGCACCGGCTCACTTTTTCTCAACCAAAGTTCCGTCGCGACGAAGTTTCATCCGTTGCCCACGCCATTCGACGGTGTTTCCCAAAAACGCGCCAGCCCAAATCGCCACCTGTAGCAAATCTTTCACCGGTACGAGCCACGGTGGTGCAAGGTTGTGGCGCGACTGCATGAATCGGCGCTGGAGATTTTGCGCGATGACGATTCGAATTAACAAAAGAGCAATCACGGTCAACAGAACGCAGAGTGTTTTCGACAAAACGAGCGATGCCATCAACCATAGCAGCGGCCAGAGAGTAGCGTTGGACAGGATGCTGAAAAAGTAGGGCAGGGGCTGGCAAACACGAATCGTGCGCGCCCAACGAAGTTGATGCCGCCAAACGTCGCGCCAATTCATCGGCGGGTCCCAACATTCCACAACGACGGGGCAAAGCGCAGTGCGATGGCCTTTTTGGGCAATGCGGTGGCCAAGCTGGTAATCGTCGGCGAGACAATCGGCCAATGCGGTGAAACCGCCGGTTTCGGCGAGCGCTTCGCGGCGCACGAGAATTGCCGCGCCGAGCGCGAAGTCGATCGGCTTGATGCTGGCGTATTGCAGAACCATGCTCCAGAAATCGGCGTTGATGGCGACGGCTTCCCAGCGCATGGCGGTTGTGGTTGGATTCGCCAGCCGGTAAAAGCAATTGACCAGACCGATTTTGGAGTCGCGCAGCGGCGCAACCGCGTTGGCCAGAAAATCCGGCGGCACACGAACATCGGCGTCGCTGACGAGAATCAGTGAATGTTTGGCCAACCGTTCAAGTTGGATGAGAGTCGAAACTTTTCCATTTGTCCCAAACGATTCGCTGCAAGCGACAAGTTGTGCGTCTTGACCGGGATTTTTCTGAAGGAGTTCCTGCACCATTTTACATACGGGGTCGTTTGCGTCCGCGACGCCGAAAAGAATTTGCGTTTGCCCGGCGTTACTTTGGTTGAACCAGCTTTGGAGCGATTCAGCAGTGGTTTTGTCGCAGCCTTTGAGTGGTTTCAGGATTGAGATGGGGGGCGGGAGATTGGGTTCGGCGATTCGTTTATGCAGTGGAAATCGGCGTGCAGCGAGCCATTGCCAGAGCGCGAGGGCAAGGCTCAAGAGCGCGAGGGCGGAAAGGATGACGGCGGCGGCGTTCACCTTTGAAAAGACGACCGCAAGTCAGATGCCGAAGCCGGACGGCTTTTTGGCTTCAGAATGCTCGTCGAGAACGAGCACGCCGTATGGCGGAAGGTCATAATTACCGGAGAAGGAGCTGTCCGTGAGGTAGTCGTGCATCGGTTTGTAAAATTGGATGCGAACGGGCGAATTTTGATGGTTGAGCAGAAAGAAAATGCGCGTGCCTTCCTTCTCGCGCATGCTGACTTCGATGTTTTCGGGCACTTTGAGCATGGATGGCAGCCCGCTCATTTGGCGCAGCCAGACGACGAGGTCGATGTAAAAATGCTGGTGGCTCATGGTGCCGATGTAAATAGCCTTGCCGAGGCCGAAAGTGTTCATGGTCACGGCGGGGATTCCGGCGTAGAAGTCTTTCGCGTAGGTTGCCAAAACTTGGCAGCCTTTGGGTTCGATAAGGTCGCACCAGAGGCGGGCGGGATGCAAATGGCTGGTCGCGAACACGCCCTTGAATACAAGATGATTTTCCTCGCCGGGCGGAATGGGGTCAAATTCCAAAACTTCCAACCCGAATAAATCGGTCATGTCGTTCGGGTAGCCGGTGGCGGGAGCGATGTGATATTCGTTCACGAGTCCGGTGTTGAACGTGCCCACGAGCGTGCCGCCGTTTTGAACGTAAAGTTTGAGGCGATCCGCTTCGCCCGCGGCGAGCAGGTGCAGCGACGGCGCGAAAACGATTTTGTATCTGGACAAATCCTCGGTCGGGCGCGCGAAATCCACAAGGATGTTACGGTCATGCAGCGCGTTGTAGATAAGTTGAATGTGCTCGCGCAGGTTGAAGAATTTGTTTGGCTGCATCGGCTGTTGCAGGGCCCAATCATTTTCATGGCTGTAAAGGATGCAAACCTCGGCCGCGACTTTTGTGTCTTTGAGCGTGGGTGCGAGGATTTTCAGTTCTTCGCCGATCTGGCTGATTTCCTTGAAGACGCGCATGTTGTCTTCGAGATGGTGTGGCAGAACCGCGCCGCAAAATTTTTCGTTGCCGATGCGTGGCTGTCGCCAGCAATGGTAAAGGACACCGCATGCGCCACGTGCAATGAGTTGATACGTGAACAGCCGGGTGATGCCGGGTCGCACCAGCGAGTTGACGTCCTGCCAATTGACCTGACCGGCTTTTTGTTCAATGACCCAGAAGCCACAATCGCCGTCGGGCGTTTTGATGTTCGATTTTTTGAGTGAGCGGAGAATGTCAATGTCGCAGGCCGATTCTGCGGATATGGTTTTAATCGCAGGATTGCTCTCAACGGAGACGAAATCCACAGCCGCTGCCATGTCGAAATGGTCGAAATTCTTGTGAAGCGCGCGCAGATTGACAGTGACGGGATGTTTGGGGCAAAGCTTGCGCAGCACGTCGGCCTGCATTCGAACGAAAGCGACAATGGCGTCGCTGCAAAACCGATACCAGTCCAGTAACAATGCGGGGTTATGTGCTGTGGGCGCGGACATGGGCATGGGCACGTCGTCGAACGAAGCAACGATTTGTCCCAAGTAACACAAACCGAGTTGATCGTTGAGAGCCTTGACGGTCTTGTATTTCAACTTCAGCCAGTTCTGCCATTCGAGGCGCGAATCTTCGTTGAACGACCACTCGGTTTGGTGTTCACCGAGGCCGCTGTCAATTTGCCAGGCAATGAGTTGCTGATGATCACCGAGTGCTTGGGCCATGTTTTCTACAAGATGCTTGGAGGCATTCCAATAAGCGTCGTTGTTAAGGCAAACCGCGCGGCGCGTGCCTTCGTGCTTGACCAAACCGTGTTCGTCGAGCGGTAAAATTTCAGGATGCTTTTTCGCCAGCCAAATCGGTGGAGCTGCGGTAGGTGTGCCAAGGACAACTTTGATATTATGATCTTCCATGATGTCCATGACGCGGCGCAACCACAGAAAATCGTATTTGCCTTCTTCAGGTTCGCAAATGCCCCAGGAACATTCGCCGATGCGGACAACGTTAATGCCAGCCTCGGCCATCATCTGAGCATCGCGTTCCCAAGCCCCCTCGGGATTGTCAGCTGTGCCGCTGTAAGGGAAGACCCACAGCTCAGGATAATAATCAACGCCAAAAAACATAACCTCTGCCTACGGGCATGGGTAAAACTTTAGAAACAAACCGCCGCGCTTGCAATCCAAAAGTCGCAGGAGTTGCGGCAAGCAAAAAGGAAGGAATGAATTTTATTTGCCGAATAAATTGCCAATCCCTTTGGTGATTTTGTTGACACCTTTGCCAACGGCTTTCCCGGTATCTTTACCCAGCTTCCCGGCATTATTGCCAATGTCGGTGACGGCGCTGCTGACGGCCTTGAGCGTGGCGGAGGTGATGGCGTCGAGCACGCACCGGGTCAAATCGGTAGCGGTAAGGCCCTCGTTGCCCTTGCCCAAATCTGTGAGATGAATTAGTGGCAAAGGGAGTGTCATGCCACCCAAGCCTGTGAAGTTGACATGAACCTTGGCGCCGGTGATCAAGACGTCATCCACTTCATATTTCCTGGCCGGTTTGGCTTGAGATGTTGCGTTTGTAGAAGCCGGACCGCCCTTTTTGGCCGTAGCATTGACGTTATCCATGATTTTGCTGAGATTATTTTCTCTGAGACCGCCTTCAAAGGTGATTTCCAGCGCTTCGATGCGCACCGAACGCACGACGATTTTGTCCGATAAAACCGAAAGTGGATTTACACCGACGGCAGCCGAGCCGGCGCTGATGGCGTGCGGTGTTTTGTAACCTTCCGGGTTGCCGACGACGAGGCCCTTGACTTTGGCCGAGCCGGTCAGCAACGACAAGTGCACCCCGTCCAATTTGACGGAGACTTTGGCGATCTCCAGGCCGACCGTTTCAATGCCTTTTTTCGCGATGTCGTCAAGAAACACGTCGGCGACGATTGCGCTCCCGATAATAAGAATGATCAAGACAATGACAGCACCCCACAAAATTCTTTTAATCCTTTTCATAAACTTGATGATTTAATACTTCGTCCGGTTTTTGCCAGCAAATTTCCGCATGTTGTCAGGATGCGACAAGTGAGAGAGTTACTTCGACGAGTTTGTGAATTTGATATGGCTTGGTCAGAAAGTGGTCGGGTTTGATTGGCGAATTGGCATAAATGCTTTCGTTCACCGTGCCGCTGAGAAGAATGGTTTTTTGCTGCGGGTTAAGCCGCTTGCATTCACGAATCAAATCCAAGCCGCTCATCCCGGCCATGGCGTAATCGGTTATGACGACGTCGGGCGGCGGTTTGGCGGCAACATATTCACTCAACGCCTTTTTGGGATCGTGAAACAGGTGCACCCGAAAACCCGCCGCCCCCAAAATCGTTTCAGCAAGATTAAGCAACATCGGCTCATCGTCCACCACGAAAATTGTGGGAGACGAGCCGGCAACCCCATTATTTTTAAGCTGACTCATGCTGTCCTAAAGTAGAAGAACACATTCGCAATTTAACAGCAAGGGCATTTAGATAGGTGAAATTCCCGTTGCGTCCCGCACTTTTTCACCCTAGTCTGGTCTAAGCAATGAAATCGTCGCCACGAAACAGGGATTTGCTGCTATGAAAACAAAATCAGCGTCCACGCCAGCGAAGAAGAAAAAAACCATACGCACTGTGCGTCCACGCCGCGTCGCCGAAGTCCCGCCGGAGGGAATTGCCAAAATTGCTTCCCTCAAAGCCAGGATCAAGCGCACCACCAGGTTGAAAGCCGCAACCATTCATCGCACCCGCGTCCGCCGCAAAAAAATTGAAGTTCCGTCCATTTTGCTCGAAGGCGATCATCCTGCATCACCGGTTGTCAGCGGTCCCGGCCAAAAATATGCGCTCGGCCCCGTGCCGCCATCGCGGCATTTTGAAACGGCGGAAGCCGAATTGCCCGAGGCTTATGGCACGCGCCAATTATTTCTGGCCGCGCGCGATCCGCACTGGCTTTATGCGCATTGGGATTTGACTCGTGAGCAACAATTGCACTGCAACGCGCGTTCAGCCGACGGTCATCTTGTTTTGCGCATTTACGCGGGCAAGGTGGAAGGCCATCCGATTTACGAAATTCATGTTCATCCCGAGTCGCGCCACTGGTTTGCGCACGTCGAACGGGCCGGCGATTCCTACGCAGCCGCACTCGGCTACTATTCCTCACCCGGTAGATGGGTGCGCGTTGCTGCTTCTGGTTCCACCGTCACGCCTCCCGACGCTGTTTCGTCGGAGAGTAGCGCTGAATTCGCCACGATTCCCTTTGAATTTCCGTTCGCCAAATTAATGGAAATCGTCAAAGCCGCCGTGTGCGAGAATCTTTCCCTGGCGCAGGCGATTGAAGAACTCCGGCGGCAGGGCCATCCCGAATTGCCGCACGCGGTTTCCCGTCCGCTTTCGTCCTGGACATCGCAACAAGAACAGGCGCTGGCGAAAATCATCAACATTGACGACGTCCGACGCGTGTGGATGGGTTCGCTCGAAATCACGGAGTTGATTCGCCGCCGACTCGCCCACGAGATTTCATCACTTGGCGTTTCGAGCCTTTCAAGTCCGTTCGGCGGCGTCGAGCAACCAAAGGGTTTCTGGTTCAACGTCAACGCGGAATTGATCATCTACGGCGCGACCGAGCCGACGGCCAAAGTCACGCTTGGCGGTCATGAAATCAAATTGCGACCCGACGGCTCGTTCAGCTACCGCTTCGCGCTGCCGGATGGAAAATATAATTTACCCGCGGTGGCCGTTTCCGCCGACAACACGGAAGCGCAGGCGGCGGATTTGAAATTCAGCCGCGAAACCGAATATATCGGTGACGTCGGCGCGCATCCGCAAGACCCCGCACTCAAAACGCCGCTGCCTGAAAACATTTGATCCCCATGGACACACCCAACCGCGGAGCATTGATGTTGGTTTATCTCGTTGCCGTTGCCCTGATAGGTTGCGGCCTGATTGATTTAAGTTTGCACTGGCTCAAAGGTTTGCATCCTGTCGGAGGTTCATTGCAGGGTGCACCAATGCGTGCTTCGGACTTTGTGTTCCCAACCATTTTCTTCATGCTGGGCGTTGTCGTTTTGATCAAAGCTCACTCCATCGCGGAATGGATTTCAAACAAGCTTGACGAATGAGCGGCGAACTCCGTTGGCCTCAGGGTTATTTATCCCTCGTTTTGCACGCGCATTTGCCGTTCGTGCGTCATCCGGAGCATGAAAATTTTTTGGAGGAGAGATGGCTCTTCGAGGCCGTCACCGAAACTTACGTGCCGCTGCTGCAGATTCTCAATGGCTGGCGGCGCGACGGCATGGCCGCGCGCCTGACACTCTCACTCTCGCCGACACTTTGCGCAATGCTGCTCGACCCGCTGTTGTGTGGCCGTTACGAACGGCACTTGGACAGTCTCATTGAACTGGCCCAAAAGGAGATTCGTCGCACACATTGGGACCGCGCCTTCCGCGAACTCGCCTGGATGTATCATCGTCGGTTCACTTTGGTTCGCGATACATGGCACGCCCATGGCGGCAATCTCGTCGGCACATTTCGGAAATTTCAGGACGAAGGCCGCATCGAAATCATCACCACCGCCGCGACGCACGCGCTGCTGCCGCTGCTGGCAAATCATCCACCGTCCATTCGCGCCCAGATTCTGACCGCCCGCGACCACTACCGTGGTTGCTTTGGGCGCGACCCGGTCGGCATCTGGCTGCCCGAATGCGCCTATGTGGACGGCGTCGAAAAATTCTTGCAGGAGGTGAACATCCGCTGGTTTATTCTCGACACGCATGGCGTGCTCCACGCGCATCCGCGCCCGCGTTACGGCACCTTCGCGCCGATTTTTACGCCCGGCGGCATCGCTGCGTTCGGGCGCGACTACGATTCCTCGCGGCAAGTTTGGAGCAAACATGAAGGGTATCCCGGCGACGCGCGCTACCGCGATTTCTACCGCGACGTCGGTTTCGATCTCGATTTTGACTACGTAAGACCGTATTTGCCGTCACCGGAAAATCGCGGGTTCACAGGCATCAAGTATTACCGCATCACCGGCGGAGCAGGGGACAAGGAAATTTATCAACGTGACCGCGCTTTGCAGGCTGCCGCTGAACATGCCGGACATTTTCTGAATGAGCGGATCATGCAAATTCAGCGTGTCGCCGGACTTTTGGATCGTCCGCCGCTCGTCGTCGCGCCCTATGACGCTGAATTATTCGGTCACTGGTGGTATGAAGGGCCGGAATTTCTCGACTTCTTCGCGCGCAAACTTTTTTACGACCAAAAAACCGTCGCGCTCGTCACGCCGGGCGAATATCTGCACCGGCATCCGACAAATCAAATCGCCACCCCGAGCGCGTCCAGTTGGGGTGAGGAAGGCTACTTGCGCGCGTGGCTGAACGAATCGAACGAATGGATTTATCCGCACCTGCAAATTGCGCAGGAACGAATGACCGGCCTCACGCGGAAATTTCCAAAGGCGACTGGTTTGAAAGCGCGCGCGCTGCGCCAGGCCGCGCGCGAATTGCTGCTTGCGCAGGCCAGCGACTGGCCGTTCATTTTGCGTACCGGCACCAGTCCTGATTATGCGCGCCGCCGCGTGAAAGATCATTTGCTCCGCTTTATCGCCCTGCACGATCAACTCACCGCCACGGGCGTGGACGAAAAATGGCTGCGCGAAGTCGAGTCGCGCGACAACCTGTTCCCCAAAGCAGATTGGAATTATTGGAAACAGCGATGAGCGCCGAAGGTTGCCTAACAATCTGAAGCTCGGTCGCGCAGCTGGAAACTTCGCACTTTAGCTCTCCAATCGGTCGTTGCAAACCGGCTGCCAACAAAGAATCAAATCCCGTTCCTCCGAACATCGGGCAGCCTGACCTTCGTTGGAAATATGAACGTGGATATGAGTTGCGCCATTGTGGATTGCAAGAGTTTGTTTCTCAAAACCCTCGAGCCGTTGGCGAAGGTCTCTCGTTTGAGCTATGTAAAGCGGAGTCCAGCTGCCGTCTTCAGATTGTTTGGCATAGATATAATTGGCTGGCTCCGGATTGAAGGAAGCGTCAATGGGATAAATCTCATATTTATATTCCTTGCCGGACTTGCCGGGCCAATTGATATGGAAATCCCCTTCAGCACTCCCCGCACTCTCTGCTTTGTGGCGACGACTTAATAATTTTTTTACCAAGCTCACCCTGTATTGATTAGAACACTTAATAAAAGTTCTGTCAAGTTGTTTTAACCCTATTTATTGGGTGGTGTCGAGGTCTCTGACGATCAAGAGCTTAGACATCCCGATTCATCAGGACGCGCCAAGTTCACGACAACAACAAAACTCAAATCCGCAACAAGACCATCTGCTCCGCTTTATCGCCCTGCACGATTAACTCACCGCCACGAGCGTGGGGACGAAAAATGGCTGCGCGAAGTCGAGTTGCGCGACAACCTTTTTCCCAGAGTGAGTTGGAATTGTTGGAAGTAACTCAATACGAAACCGAAGCCTGTTCTGATGTTGGCGGGATCGGACCGGAAAATGCTCATTGGCGGAGTGGATAAGCACCGGGAGTGCGCGATTCCTGTTCCGTCCAGCCCAGCAACTGCTGGATTTCAGCAGGTAGAGGGACTAATGCCGGCCCCTCAAAGTTCCGGATCAATTCGTAATTATCCAATGCCGGGCATTTGAGGACGGACCCGAAACAATTGGTCAAATACAGGCTATGGGCCTCGAATTCCGGATGCGATTTCCGCATTTCTTCGAGCGTCCTGAACTCGACCTGACAATTGTTGTTGTCCTCCGGACTCCACACGATCAGGGCATGTGCGTCCGCGTCGCCGTTGCGCACATAGACATTCCCGTCAAGCTGTGTGACCTGCGGCTTGGTGAGTTTTCCACACAGTGGTTTCATTTGCTCGAACCGCAGGAGAGGCTTGTAGAACTGTGCGTCCGCTGTCAGCAAATTGCCGACAAAAACGTGTCCCTCGCGTTTGTCCACGTCCGGGCCGGTGCTGGCATGCCAGCCGAAGTGATCGTTGGTCGCGCTTCGATCCGTGCGCTCGAAGGATGCGACGGTGTTGATCAGGGTGTTGTGATAGACGCGGACGTTGGAACTGTTGAGCACGCGGACGCCGTGGTCGCAATTGACGAACACGTTGCCGGCGCAGATCGCGCCCTTGGAGATTTCAAAGAAGAATCCATCAATGGCGTCCTGTACCCAGTTGTTGACGAACACACCGTCAACATTCCCCACATCATACCAGATGCCGTTTGAGTCCGGTTGATCGAGAACGAAGTTGTCGCGGCAGGTGACGCGGTGGCACTGGTCGAAGATTTTCACTGCTCCGGGAAAATATCCGGTGATTTTTCCGACGTTGTTCCGGGTGAAAATGTTTTTCTCCAGGAGGCAATCGGACGAGCTGATGATGTAGATGCCTTCCGTGCCGGTGTCGCTGATGAGACAATGCCGGACGGTCAGTTTGTCTCCGCGGAAGTAACCGGCCACCCGTGAGCAATGGGAAATCGTCACGTCCTCCAGCGTCGTGCCGACCACGTCCTTACCGAAGGTGGCGGGATCGGCCAAGCCTTGGGCCTCCTTGCCTTCTACTTCGAGCGCACGGTAGGCATACTGGGTGAACGTGATGCCGCGAATCACCGGTCCCTTATGGTCCGATGTCTTGTCATGACAGGAGTTGGTCGTCCAAGTGAGCGCGCCGTCGAAAGCAGTGATTTCAACCAAACAGTTTGCCGGATTGATGCCGATGTAAACCTGGTTGGTATTGTAATCAATGTAATACGACTGCTCGTCAACCTCTCCTTCCCAGCCGACTGCCTTCAACTGTTGGCCATCAATGAATACCATGTCGTTGTTGAAACGATAGAGCGGCGTCTTTTTGCCAAAGTGTTCGCGCGACCACCAGTCAGCCGGTTTGGCTGGAAACAGATGCGGCCATGCGATCCGCCACAGGCCGTTGCCCAAGGAGGTCCAATTCGTGGCCACCTGCGTTCCTTTTAAGACCGGATGCTCGTCGGCGTAGGGTTGCAGGGTGATCCCCTGGTTTAACTTCATACCGCCAGCACGGTAGGTTCCACCGCGCAGCACGATCGCATCGCCGGTCACCACCCGCTCCATGGCCGCCTCGATAGTGGTGGGTTGGTCCAGTGTCGTTCCGGGGATATAGTCCTGTCCATCGGGCGCCACGTAATAAATGTGCGCGGCCTCCTTGGGCAGATCATAGTTCTGCTGGATCGGACCATAAGGACCGCCGGAGGGTTGGGCCTGCCCAGTTAATGCCCCAAGCAGAAGGAAAAGAAGAGTGTAACAGATCAAGGGCGACGTATTTGTCGAACCATTCCGCCAAGGGCGGTTCCGGGAGGGTTTTTGTGCGGGGTGCGAGTTCATTTCGGTTTCTTTCAATGGATGATGATAAACAAATTTCACAACCGAGCCAAATTTGCAAAAACAGTGGCTTACTGACAAGTCCCAATGCTGTTTATCGGGATTGGCTCCAGCGCGGTGTTAGGCAGCAGGTCTCGACTCCTCTAAACGTATCTCCGCTTGCTTCTTATTTCCAAATCGAATGCCTGTCACAAGAACAACGACGTAAATCGGGACGAGACAAATCTTGTAAACACCCGGCAGCAGACACATGCCGAGAACAAAAGCAGCGACGAAAACCCAACCAACAATGCTCGCCTTAACCATGAAGGCACGCTCTCGCGGCCCCTTCGTGTTCTTGATGCTGAAATATGTGCCGACCAAACCTCCTAGCACTCCAACGACAGAACCGGCAACACCGCCGACAATTCCTAGATTCATATCTCGCCTTTCATTTTGGACTTTTATGTGATGCCCGTCATGCCGCCTAACGATCCAAAGCTGAGCCACGCCGGGGTTGCGATGTCAACCGCGAAGCGGAACTGAGTGCGCCATCCCGCGTTGCCTGCAGCGATTTGTTAGGTGTCATGCTTGACTTGGCGCGATTGTCTGCCCATCCACCAACAGAGCAAAAACAAGAGGGCGGTAATTGGCGGCAACATACCCAGTCCCGCCACCACTCTCCAATTGATAAAGAATGCCTGAATCAAAAACGCCGCAAGCGTTAAGGCTGCGCCTGCGAGCTCCCATTTCCACGCAAGAGCAAGACCCAGAAGCCAAGCAAACATCAGAGTCAAGCCCATGCGGTCATGCATGGAAAGCGGCCCAGATGGATGCCCTCCCCGGATGCTTTCTAAAAAGCTCCCCACGATCATAATGACCCAGAAAAGAATAATCAGAACGCTGAGTATCCGAGCAATCCACCGAACCGTTTTTACTGCTCTAAATAACACCCAGATGCCCGACAAGCAAATCAGAACTCCAACCGCGGCGACCAAAGTAAGCCACCGCACCACCGCACCAGCATTCGGCGCCAATCCGGGGAAAAAAATCTTAATCTTTCCGCTGACGCTGAAGATGACAAACATAGCCCCAAGCAGAATCAGCAACCATCCGACAGCTTTGATGCGTGTTGTATTCATACCCGCCACTCTATCATGACATGGGCGAATGCCTTAATTGATATTTTATCTCCAGTCATTGATTTTTTCGATGCGTACGCGCAATGCAGCCTAACGTCCAGAGCTCAGGCACGCGGGACCAAAAGCCGTGAACCGCGAAGCGGAACTGGCTTGTCGCGCCATAGCGCAGCGACGGCGGAAGCGGCCATCCCGCGTTGCCTGCAGCGATTTGTTAGGCATACAGGTCAATGTTTATCAGCAATCTCGGCAACAAGTCTCTCAATTTTATCTAGGTCTTCTTCTGTGGCACGCACCAACAATAGACCTTTCTTCTCATTCAAAAATATTGCCGCCTTGTCCTTCTCTAAATCTATGTGCTGCTGCTTAAAAAAGCAAAGTATCAACTGCTGATTGCTCTCGCCATCTTTTGGAGCAATCCGATGCTTCAAGCTGCTGAAAAAAGCGTCAGGTGTAATCTTGAAAATCCGTGTGGACAGTTGTGGCGCAACTTGACTCTGGCTGTTGGTGGGTTCGGCGATGGCTGTCAGGCCAAAAACCAAACTTGCTGCAAGCGCTGTGAATAATGTCTTCATAAAACTGTGGTGGCGCGAAGTATGCCTAACGATCCAAAGCTGCCTGCCGCAGCGTAGCTCGGCAAGAGCGAAGATGGGAGCCACGGCCATCCATCTTCACTCCGAAGCTACGACGGGACACGCCGGCGGCTGGCTCACGACTGCAATCTGGACTCTCAAATTTCATAGCTCAACCGAAATCTCAAGGGGCAGTGGCCTGCTTCATATTACGCATGCGCTTCTGCGCAGTTATCATTTAGACCAGTGGACTCGGCTGCTGCCCGGCATCCTCGGCCTTCGGCCTTTCGCTCTACAAACCAGAGCGAAATTCTTTTCGCACTTTCCCAAAGCGCTCAAATGGCTCCAGCGCGGTGTTAGGCGACTTCGCTGAAATGCCAATACAAACTGACCGCCCCAATAACCGTGCCGACCAAAAAACATCCAGCCAGACCAATAACCAGAGGTGTTGAAAGAAATGCCTGCCCCAAGCTGTTAGCGTGAAGGATCGATGCGTGAATGCCCATCACAAAGCAGAGAGCCATCGAAGCGAACCAAAGTGAATGGCGAAACA
Source organism: Verrucomicrobiota bacterium (assembly GCA_049517655.1). Lineage (GTDB taxonomy): Bacteria > Verrucomicrobiota > Verrucomicrobiia > Limisphaerales > UBA11358 > UBA11358. Next base: position 452,510 of record JBEKRQ010000003.1, read on the forward strand.
GATACGCCACAGTCACTGCTCGCCGCTCCGAGGCAAACCAGTAATCCCGGTGCGGAATATTCTGGAGGCGGTCAGATAAGAACCGACTGAAATAGGAAATCGCCGGAACAAATAACGGAAAGCCAATACCGAAAACAGCCATAAACAGCAAATAGGACGTGCGGTCCATCCAGCCATTCGGCTGACCGCTCGCATCAAAATGAGTGGCAAGGCGTTCAGGCAACTGCAAACCTGACAACGCCAAATAGCTGAAAAAACACAAATACAGCAATCCAAGAATTAGTGCGGGTGTGCGTATAGTTTTCATAACGTGTGCAGTCGCCTAACGACCAAAACTCAGCCACGCCGGATGAATGATGTCAACCGCGAATGCGGAACTGGCCTGTCCGCCCATAGCCTCGGCGACGGCGGAAGACGCCATCCCGCGTTGCCTGCAGCGATTTGTTAGGCATCGTGGCGTTAAACCTTCTCATCCGTGCGCAACGTAGAAAGCTTGCAAAGCCAGAGAGACAAACTGCCCAATATTACCACGGCAAGCACGCTTGGCCATAGTGGCATCACGTGTCCCGCAACAAGCACTTCAGGACGTATCAGCAACCGAGCCAACTGCGCCAAAGTCATCAGCCCAAAAATGGCGCTTGCGATTCGTAATCCAAGAACTTGTGATTTCATATCTGTCTCCTTTCGTTTGTTTGTTTGCAATCAAAGACGTGTAACGATGCCTAACGATCCAAAGCTGAGCCACAGCCACCGGAGCCTGACTCACGCTTGCAATCTGGTGTTTCAAATCTCATAGCTCAATCCAAAACTGAAGGGGCAGTGGCCGTTGGCTCCAGCGCGGTGTTAGGCATCGTGTCTCTCATCTGTCTTCTTTCTTGCCCAATAATTCCGTGTGGTCTTCCAAGTCATCGTGGCAGAAACTGCAACTAGGGCAACGCCAATCAGAACGCCAACAACTCGTCCCCACACGTCTCTATCTGATGAACTCAAACGCGCAATCAAAATACCCGCCACAATCATCGCTCCCAAAATCAGCCAGATGCCCAAAACTACTATCAGCTTCGTATAGGACAATATCGAGCCGTTAAGATGTCCAATTCGTCATGTTCTTGGCGAATAAACCCGATAGTCGTGCATGGTGTGGGTTGTATTGTTCGAACCCCAGTCGTGGTCATTGCGAAGATACACGGTGTTGCCGAAGACCACCGGAGCAGGGTCCGCGGTATAGACATCCGTGATGATCGGGTTTGTTCCCGGCGTTTGACCGAGGGGCACGCAATGGTCCAAAGGTTGCCGCCGCGAATGCTATCGCCACCCCCGCATTCGCGGCTTTTTTAAGGATGCTTTGACACAGGATGATAATCGGTCTATCGGTTGGCGATGACAAGCTTCTGCTTTACGGGTAGCTGACGCGGAAAAATTGCTGCGACGCAGTCCCGCTGTTCGTGTAAGGCGGAGCAGCCGAAATGGGCGCCCACGGGCCAGGCAGATTTGACGCTTGGAGCAACGTGCCCCAACTCCAGGTCACCACCACTTGATTGCCGCCGATGAGCTGGGCGATTGGTGATGGCGGCACGATACCACATAATACGGCGGGATCGAGGGGACCTACTTGGTCGAGGCCCAAGAAGGGGATGACGTATTGCGAGTTGAGGTCCGCGTCTGTGCCATGCCCGCCGTTTTGCTCCGACCAGGCGTCAATAACCGTATTGCTGCACGAATCCTGCCAGATTTGGCGCGTCCATATGTGCGTGGAATTGGTGGGAAATGTCACCGTGGTAGTCAGCGTTGGATTGGTGCTGAAACCTAAGATATCGGTCCATTCCTTGATGGCTTCCAGCTGGTTCGTGTAACTGATGGTGGTATCCGCCGTACCATGCCAAAGCTGGACGCGGGGGCGAGGTCCCGAATATCCTTGGTACATGGCGCGAACTATGTTTCCCCATTGCTGCGGGGTATAGATAACTTGACCATTTGCGCACGGGGAGCTCCACTCACTACTTGGGGAATAATTAACAGCCCAACATCCAGCCGGTACCCCTGAGAACTCTGCACCCGCTTTGAAAACATCAGGATAGACAGCGAGGAGAGCTTCTGTCATCATGGCGCCGGATGAGGTTCCTGTCACATAAACACGATTTTTGTTCGCCTGATACGTGTTTATTGTGTAATTCACCATATGGGCGATCGCTTCAGTGTCACCGCCACCGTTGCGCGTGAGAGAGTTCGTCGACCCTACGTCCCAACAGTTCTTGCTGGTTTGCGGGAAGACCATAATGAAGCCGTACTGATTACATGCCGTTACAATCGCAGACGCCATGCCGAAAATAGCAGAGGCACTCCCTCCACAAAAGTGGCAGACAACCAGGATCGGAGGGTTCGTAACCACGTTGTCCGGCACGTAGATGTACATGCTGATATATGATGGTACCCCGTTGGTACCCCAGTCGTTGGTGACCTTCTGGAGCGACGCTGCCTTCGTTGGCAACGCCGTAAAAAGTCCGAGACAAGCGGCTAGCAGGGAACAGACAACCGTGAGCTTTTTGTTCATGTGGCAAGATCGCCGGAGAATTTTTTTCATTGATTTATCCTTCATATGATTTGTCTATTGGTTTGGGTGGAGTGCGACAGCAAATTAAACTCTCTGCCCCAGTGTTTTTTTGGTTCCAAGCACTCAGCGTCTAAATATAATCCAGCATCACAAGCTTACGCAACAGATTTAGCAGGAAAACGTCACTCGCGTTGTCCTTCGGCGAAAAACAGGAAACGCCAATCTGCATACGCAGCCTAACGTAGAAAGCTGAGCCACCGCCGACTCGCGGCGTGAACCGCGACAGCGGAACAGAAAGCACCAACGGCGGTTGGCTCCGGCGACTTGTTAGGCTGCATGGTCAAACTACTCTTCATGGTTCAATGACTTAAATGGATGCTTAAAAATGGATATGGATACTTAACGGCGTAGGTCACGTATATGCTACCTGCAATCCGAGTGCCGTCAAAAGTAAATGGGGCATTTATCGAATGGATTCCGCTTTCGGAACGAGAAACGACAGCCCCGACAATCTGCCCTTCGATGATGAAGTTGGTCTTCATACGGAGCAGCCTCCAAAACCAACCGCGATGTGTTTCCATGACGCTTCCACTCAATTCCGCTCCTCCAACCAGACCCGTCACCTTTCCATCGGCTGAAATATGCAACACGGTCTCAACGTCTTGGACTGCTATCTTCTTTTGCGTAGCCTCCTCATAACTTATCCCGTTGAAATGACTCTTCCCATGCCATTGACCCGCTAGGTCTGAAACTGTGGTCTCGGCTGCCAACAACGTGAAAGCGGGCAACAAGATGGCAAGCATTGTAAGTAATGTAGGGATGCGTGGATTTGTATTCATAGCCGTCACTCTACCAAACTGGCGGCAAACACCTTAATTGATAGTTTTTGTGGTGACATTGATATTTTTGATGCGCGCACAAAGCTGCCTAACGTCCAGAGCTCAGGCACGCGGGACCAAAAGACGTGAACCGCGAAGCGGAACTGGCTTGTCGCGCCATAGCACAGCGACGGCGGAAGCGGCCATCCCGCGTTGCCTGCAGCGATTTGTTAGGTGACCGCGACATTTGTGTGCAACAATAAAAATAAACCCGAAAAGTAAAAGCAAACGAGAGGACGGCTCAGGAACTATTTCAAACTCCATGTTTGGTCCGAACTCGCCCAAATATACCGGATACTCCAGCATAGTTGGAAATGTCAGTCCGGTTAAACTGTCGTCAAATCGAACCGTGTCGAACGTCACCGCAGAATTATAAGTCGGATTGGCACCCTCCCAAGTTCGGCTGATGCCTATTTCATCCACGCTATCTCCGTAAGATGCCCCCAATATATAGTTTTCCCCGGCATTAAGCATCACTGGCGACGTTAAACTGAGAAAACGCCATCCATTGGAACTTGTGCCCGGTGTAATCGTGACCGAAGCAAGCAAGTTCTGATTAGCATCCCAAAGCCCTATGTCGTGATAATCAACAATTCCGTCTCCACCCCAGTCACGTATCCCTAAACTCAGAGACGAAAGCGGTGAACTGCCAACGGTGAATTCGTATCCAACAGTGCGAACATAATTCCCCGCACCATGAACGCCACCCAACGGATCATCGGGGTTTAAAACAAGTAATTCACTACCATAAATTGGACACGTAATGAGCGAAAACCACAATGCTATTGGGAATAATCTTTTTTTCATAAAATTTAACATACGCTTTGGATAGTCACCTAACGATCCAAAGCTGAGCCACGGCCACCGGAGCCTGACTCACGCTTGCAATAATGATGTCCAAGTTTCATCTGATGGTCAAAACTGAAACAGCAGTGGCCGTTGGCTCCAGCGCGATGTTAGGCGGCGTCACACTGGCTATTCAATCAGTTCAATGCCGACTTACGGCCAGCACACCATAGGATCCACGGCATGATTGAACACAGTAGCACAATCAACGTTTTCGGTTCCGGGATACTGTATTCTAAGTTGGCTCCGACATACGATAGCCCGCCTACTGTATAGGGCGGAAAAATAAAACCGGCCCCGTCCGCTGTGTAGCGGCTGTTGAGGTAAGTTACCGCCGGCGACCATGTTTCATAGTGGAGTGTGTCGTTGGCGTAACATAAATCACTCGTGCCAGAAGGATAACTCGCGCCCAGAATGTAATCTACACCCGACTGCAATACGACTGGGCTTACCAGATTCAGGTATTGAAATCCGTTCTCGCTAAAGCCGTTCAGACCGGGCGAGAAATCAGCCTCGGCAAGAAGGGCCCTGCCCGTTGTCCACAATCCAACCGAATGGCTCTGGGAAAAGCCGGGCGTCCCGCTATCGAATAATCCGAGCGAAGTCACGGTGAGCGGGTTGGCCCCAACTTGGAACAAGTTCCCAACAGTGACCGAATCACCACTGAACAAATCACCGGTCCCCGGCGAAGTGATGAGTGGTGTGGCGTCAGTTCGCAGCGTTGTGGATAACGCAAACAGGAGTCCAATGGTCAATAAGCGATGGGGTTTCATAATTTTGAGTGTTTCTTTCGGGTCTTGTTTATACTTGATTGATGATATCATACAACAGGCTAGCCGCCTAACGTTCCAAAGCTGAGCCACGGCCACCGGCGGCCAAGCTCCGAATGCAATAATGACATTCAATCTTCATCGCTCAATCCAAAACTCAAGGGGCAGTGGCCGTTGGCTCCAGCGCGGTGTTAGGCAACTGTGTCATGTCTCGGTAAAAGTAACAACACAAGCGAGACTATCACAAAGACGCCGACAACAACGCACATGGGTATAGGCCCGTAAGCGTTAAAATCAACGATTGTCGTACCGAGGATCAGAAATGCAACCACGCCAACAAATCTGCGCGCCGATTGTGTGCAGCGAAAAAGAGAAATCCCAGCCACAGCACCGGCCAAATACAATAGGCAAAGCAAGGTGGCTAAACAGAAACGTGGCGAGGTTACGACTCGTGGAACGGAAATGACGTCATGCGATAGCTGCCATAATAGCACAAGGCCGGGAATGCCGCAAAAAATTGTCCAAAGTATGCCGAGAATACGTTGTTTTTTCATATAGGTGATTTGACAGGGTTGAATTGTTTTTGTCACGCAACAGTCGCCTAACGATCCAAAGCTGAGCCACCGCCGCCGGAAGCTGACGTGGACTCACCGCCAGCCTTCGGATTACCCGGCGCGTCCGAAGCTGAAGGGGCAGCGGCGGTTGGCTCCAGCGCGGTGTTAGGCGTCATCTCTCGTCCGTTTCCTTCTTGTCTGGGGGCACAGTCGCCCACGCGCCGAGCCGTTTCTGACGTGCCGCCTGCTCCAAACCCTCCAACTTCTGCATATACGCCGACGCCTTCTCGCCACTCGGCAGATTCGGAGCAACGCCCTTGGCCTGCGCCAACCCCTCGCTCACCAACACCTCTGCCAAACTCTTGCCGCCGACTTCAACGATGCCGTAGTAACGAGTCTCCCGACCGCGTCCCGCCGCGCTCGCCCACCGCGTGCGCACAATAAACGGCTCTCGCAACAATTCCTGCACTCGCTCCTTGGCCTGTGCTCCGACCTTCAACGTCTCATCCATCGTGATGCCGTAATGCTCGCTCTGCTGATGCACTCGCTCCGGGTAACTCATCGTCGTCTCCGGTGCGTCCACGTAGTAGAGCCGTAGAGTGAACTCATTCGTGCCGCTGTGCACTCGGAAACTATCACCGTCATTATACTTGCCGGCGATGTATTCGCAATTGGTGAGTGTGACCCACGGCTTGGACTCACTGGCATAACTCGCTCCTGCGATGACACAAAGAAGAAGCGTGATAATCAACGACTGACATGTACGTGTTGTTGACATATGCGCGATGACGCCTAATGATCCAAAGCTGAGCCACGGCCACCGGAAGTCAAGTTCAGACGAAGCCCGAAAACTGACTTGTCGCGCTGTAGCCAAACGAAGGGAGTTGGAAGGCGGAGAAGGAAAGGCAGAAGTCACCCGTCTTCACTGCGTTACGACGCGGCAAGGAAGTTGGAAGTTTTACAGTTGCCACGCGCGAACGGCGGTTTAGAGTGTTCAGCGCTCGAATGAAATTTTCATTGCCCATTTTCGGTCTGGCGTTGCTGTCCATTTTCAACGCCTCGGCGCAGGTTGCCGTGAACTTGACGCTGGAGCAGGAGCAGTTTTTGCCCAGCGAGGCTTTGCCGGTGGCGGTGCACATTGCGAATCGCTCCGGCCAGCCGCTGCACTTGGGGGCGGACACGAATTGGCTGACGTTCAGCGTGGAATCCGCGGATAATTTTATCGTCACCAAAAATTCCGATCCGCCGGTGCAGGGCGAATTTGATTTGGATTCGTCTCAAGTGGCGACCAAGCGTGTGGATTTGGCGCCGTATTTCGCGCTGTCGCGGCCGGGACGTTATCGAATCATCGCAACGGTGCGAATCAAGGATTGGAACGCGGAAGTCAACAGCCCGCCATGCAGCTTCGACGTGATTAACGGCGCGAAATTGTGGTCGCAAGTGTTTGGCATGCCTCTGCCCGCGGGTGTGACGAATCGCCAGCCCGAAGTTCGCAAATATACCCTGGAGGAGGCCAATTATCTGCGCTCGCAACTGCGAATGTATGTGCAGGTGAGCGATGAATCCGGCACGCGCGTTTTCAAAGTCCGCCCGATCGGCCCGATGGTTTCCTTCAGCCAGCCGGAACCGCAATTGGATCGGTTCAGCAATTTGCACGTGCTTTACCAAAGCGGCGCGTCGGCCTTCACTTATTCGGTGATCGATCCAAACGGCGACATTGTCCGGCAGGAAATTTACGATAACCTCGTCAAGGTGCGTCCGCGGTTGCGCGCCGACGATGATGGCAACATCATGGTCTATGGCGGTGTTCGCCGTGTGAAACCCTCTGAAATGCCAGTGATAAAACCGCCGGTTGAATCGGGTGTGCCCGCCAAAAACTAGGCGTGATTCATTACTTCAGTTCCTCACTGGACACCACTTGCGCCTGCATTTGTTTGACGATGGCCCGCACCCGGGCCACGGCGGTGTCCTGCGTCTCGCCTTCGAATGATTTCAATTGAACCCGCACTGCCGCCACCGAATCGCCGTTGCGGTCGGTCAAAGGCATCGTTACCGCAACGGTGCCTATGCCTCGTCCAAAATAAAGTGAGCCGGTGGTGATGGTGGTTTTTTCGGCGTCGGTCCCGGGCTGGCCGATTTCTTTTTCATTCTTGCTGGCAATAATTTGCGGTTCGCCCCTGTCATTCAGCGCATAAATGCGCAACTCCAGAATGCGCGGATACTTTCGCATCATGCCTTGCACAAGCGTTTGAGACATCGGCACGCGCGGCGTGTAGAGGATCGTTGTGTCACCGAAATAACTCACCGCGTCCGACTTCGTCCAAAATCCGATTTTGCCGGCGGCGAATGTGTTGTCATTCAGCGGCGGCATCACCAAATGATCGTCGAGCCAGCAGGTAATTTGATTTCCCTGGCACTGCACCGTCAGCGCATGCCAGACGCCGGTGGAAATGTTCGTATCCGGACCGACGAAATTGCCGCGCACACCGTCCACGACCTTGTAAAAGCGCAGATTATGCCCCAGTGCGCTGGCGCGGATGACGTAAAAATTCGATTGATTTTGGAAATGAAACACAACGCCCGCCATTTGCTCCAGACCGCCGCCGGCGATTTTAAATTGCGTTGTCACCTTGAAATCCTTGAAGGTCTCCTTGTCGTAAATCAGCATTGGAAACCGGTCGTCGGTCGGGTCTTGGCTGAGTTGGGCAAGCACGCCGCGCCGGTTGAAAGTGGGCGTTTGCGACGTCAACGGCGCAAATGCCGAGGGTACTTCGTCCATGATAACTTCCCAATCCCCGGGTTTGCCGCCACCGGCTAGCGTGCCGTGAAAGCCCGGCGGTGTTTGATTTGTCGGGAAATCGCCGAAATTGATTTTGATTTCCGACGCAACCGCAGGCCACGCCAACCCGAGGGCGAAACAAAGAAACAACTTATGCATTTCACGCAGCGTAACAAAAAAGGGCCGGACGACAAGCATTGCCTCCGGCCCTGAATTCGCGGGATGAATTTTACGCCTTCCAAATCATGTCCGCCACAGTGCGGTCCGCCGGAATGAACGGCAGCACATGCGTGGTGTAAGGCACAATCACGTCGAGCACATACGGCTCCCTGGCGTCCAGCATCCGCTGGATGGCGGGGCGCAAATCCTTTTTGAACATCACGCGCTCGCATTTCACATTGAAGCTGTTGCAGACGCGGACGTAGTCGGGATAAATCTGCGCGCGATCATCGGGGTTGCCGAGATAGGTGTGACCGCGGTTGCCCTTGTAAAACTTATCCTCCCACTGCATCACCATGCCGAGGTGCTGGTTGTTCAGAATGATGGCCTTGGCCGCGATTTTCTCAACGTGCGCGGTGGCGAGTTCCTGAATGTTCATCAGGAACGACCCGTCACCGTCTATGTCAATCACTTCCTTGTCCGGGTGCGCGACCTTGACGCCAAGCGCGGAGGGAAAACCAAAACCCATTGAGCCAAGCCCGCCGCTGGTGATGAACTGGCGCGGGCGCGAGTATTTATACCACTGGCCGGCCCACATCTGGTGCTGGCCCACGCCGGTGGTGATAAGGGCCTCGCCTTTGGTCAGTTCGTAAAGCGCCTCAACCACCATCTGTTGCAGGATGATTTGGTCTTCATGGCCTTTGAGATGGTCTTTCATGTGGTCGCTGCCGGCGATTTCCTTTGTAATGGTGTAGTCAAAAGGCCCCTTTTTCTTCCATTCATCAATCTGCGCGAGCCACGCGGTGTGCTTTTTGTTGAGCGGGCGCCTGGCGAGCATCGCGTTGAGGCGCGTGAGCGCATCCTTGATGTCGCCCACCACTGCGAGATTGGCGCGGCGGTTCTTGTTCAACTCGGAAGCATCCACATCAATGTGAACAATCGTGCCGTGCTTGCAAAATTCCACGAACCTGCCCGTCACGCGGTCGTCGAACCGCACGCCGAACGCGAGCAGTAGATCCGCGCCGTCCTTGATTTTCACCATCGGCTCGTTCGCATTGGAACGGTGTTTGTATTCGCCGTTCACAGCCCAGTTGGCAAACGCCGCGCCGTGCATTCCAAGCCAGCGGAGCGAGAGCGGATGTGTTTCCGGGAAACCGCCAATGCCCATGAGCGTGGTCGTCACGGGAATGTTCGTCGCCTCGGCAAACTTTTTGAGTTCCGCCGCCGCGCCGCTGCTGATGATGCCGCCCCCGGTGTATAGCACCGGGCGTTCGGCCTTTTCGATCAGGCCGATGATTTCGTTCAACGCTACTTCATCCGCGCGAAGATCGGGTTGTGTGTAACCGCGCAGGCCTTTCTTGATTTGTTCGAGCGTCGGCCACACGGGCTGGGTTTTGGCCTGCTGCAGGTTCTTGGGCACGTCAATCATCACCGGACCGGGGCGTCCGGATTGCGCGATGTAAAACGCCTCCTTGATGATGCGTGAAATGTCGTTCACATCCGTGATGAGATAACTGTGCTTCACGATGGGCAACGTTACCCCGATGATGTCGGTTTCCTGGAACGCGTTGCGGCCGATCATATTGGTTGTGACCTGACCGGTGATGGCGATGAGCGGGCAGGAATCCATGTAGGCATCGGCAATGGCGGTGACGAGGTTCGTCGCGCCGGGACCGCTGGTGCTCATGCAAACGCCCGCCTTGCCGGTCGAGCGGGCATAACCTTCCGCCGCAAAACTCCCACCTTGCTCGTGGCGCGGGAGAATGGTGCGAATTTTGGATTTCGTGAGCGACTGATGGATTTCCATGCTCGCGCCGCCGGGATAGGCAAAAATGACTTCCACGCCTTCGCGTTCGAGGGCCTCAACAAGGATGTCGCATCCTGCCATCATCGGGCCGATCCCGGCGCGGGTTGCGGATTTTCCCTGCCGCGCCGAAGCAGCTTTGGCTGCGAAGGCGGGTTTTGTTCCAGTAATTTCAGTTGTTTTGCTCATGGTCATTTATGGTTTTGGCCGGTCATCACGCGCAGGTCAAATAAAAAACCCACGACCGTTGCCAGCCGTGGGTTCTTGTTAAAACTGGGTTTAGCTTCGACAAGAGCCAGCGGCATCGCCGACGACAACGACGACGACCAGTATGACAACTTGTGAAACATTTTTCAACATAACGGGAGGAACCTACGATTCTTGCGCGGACCGGTCAAGTCTGTTTTTCCGTCTTGGGTACCTTGGCGGCTTTCGCCGGCTTCACTGATTTTTCGCCTTTGGCCGCATGAGTTCTTTTCTCTCCAACGGCTTCGGACTTGTGAACCTTTTCAGGTTTTTGGTCCTTTTCGGCTTTGGCATCCCGTTTTGTGTAAGTGTGTCTCTCACGTCTGGGTTCCCTGCTTCCCTCCTTTTTGGATTCGACAGGCGCCGCCGTCTCTGGCGCCGGTGCGGCGGCGAGTGTAAGGCTCTCGACATGCACTTTCAAGGTGCCTTTGACTTCGGGGTGTAAAGATAATTCCACTTCGTGGTCGCCGGTCGCGCGAATCGGGTGCTCGAGGTGAATTTTCTTTTTGTCGAGCGAAATGTCGAATTGATGCTTCAATTCATCGGCAATCATGCCGGCGGTCACCGAGCCGAACATCTTGCCGTCTTCGCCCGCCTTCACCTTGATAATGCAAATGAGCTTCGACAGCGCCTTGGAGAGTTCGGTCATGGTGTTGAACTCATGCGCCTCGCGTTCGGCGCGGCGTTGGCGCAATGCCCCGATGTGGCGCTCGTTCACCTGCGTCAGCGGAACGGCCAGCCGCTGCGGGAATAGATAATTACGCGCGTAACCGGCGGCGACTTTCACCTGATCGGATTCAGCGCCGAGGCCGACGATGTTGTGCGTGAGAATGACTTCAGTCTTTGACATGCGAAAATTGGTTGAAAGTTAAGTGTTGATCCGTCTTCGCTTTGCTTCGACGCAATAAAAGGTTGGCCTGCCGCGCCGTAGCACAGCGAAGGCGGGTTAAAATGGAACGTCGTCTCCTTCCGGCGTGGCGTCTGCTTCGGTGGCTTCCGGTGCGGGCGTGGTGCCCGCCGCCGGACGCGGCGCGGGTGGCGCGCCTTCGCCGCTGCGGTTCGAATCAACGAATGAAAAACTTTCGAGCACGACCTTCAATTTGCTCTGTTTTTGCTTGGTGTTTTTGTCTTCCCAAGTGTCCTGCTTGAGGCGGCCTTCGACAAGCAGCGGGCGGCCTTTCTTCATGTATTGCGAAATGACTTCGGCTTGGCGTCCCCAAACGTCCACGTCCACAAAACTCACTTCCTCTTTTTTCTCGCCGCCCTCAAGGGTGTAGGTGCGGTTCACGGCCAGCGTGATGCGGGCGACCGCCGTTCCCTTCGGCGTGTAACGCAGTTCAGGATCGCGCGTGAGGTTTCCCATCAAAATGACTTTATTGAAGTTGGCCATAGAAAGTTGAGGGTTGAGGGTTGAAAGTTAGGGGTTTATTTCGCGGGTTTGGGTTCGGGCGCCTGTGTAAACAGAACGCGGAAAACTTCCTCGTTCAACGCGAATTTTGTCCGTAGCTGCGCGACGATGGACGGTGTGCCCGCAAAAATGACGTTCGCGTAAAAACCGGCATTGTGCTTGTTGTTTGCCACGCGCGCGAAATTTTTCCTGTCCATTTTCTGCACGGTTTCGACCTTGCCGCCCGCCGCCGCAATTTCGGCGGAGATTTTGTCAAGGACGTCTTCGGCGCCTTTTTCCGTGCCTGCCGTGTTCAGGATGAACAAACCTTCGTATCGTTTCACTGTTTTGTTTCTTCGTTGGTGGGGCCGTCCACGACCCCGTTAAACCGGTTCATTGCGCTTTGTATTCCGTCGTCCAGCCAACATTCCATCTGGCTGGCCGCCCGGTTCAAAACTTTTTCCATCAGTGCCGCTTCCGTCGAATCAAAACGGCCCAGCACGTAATCCGTTATCTCCCGTGCGCTGTCTTTGCGGCCAATGCCAATTCGCAACCGCGCGAACTCGCGCGTGGCCAGATGCTGCTCGATGGATTCCAACCCATGATGGCCCCCGCTGCCACCCTCGGCGCGCAGGCGAATCTCGCCCAACGGCAAATCCGCATCGTCCATCGCCACCAGCAGCCCCGACAACGGCTGTGGCAACTGATAAAAATCCACCAACGCCCGTACCGTTTCGCCGCTCAAATTCATAAACGTCTGTGGCCGGCACAGCAACACACGGCGTCCGTTGCGCTCGGCGCGCGCGATGCGGGCGCTGAACTTTCGTTCGTTCGCCCAATCTGTCTTCCAGCGCGCGGCCAGTTTCTCGACCAGCAAAAATCCAACGTTGTGCCGTGTCTTCGCGTATTCCGCGCCGGGGTTACCCAGTCCCACGATGAGATGCAATGACTCCATGCGCGGCACGGGCGCGGCGACCCTTGCGGGCCGCCCGCAAAATCACTTCTTTTTCTCCATCCCGCCTTGCGGGACCTTTTTGTCGGCTGCTTTCTCCGAGGCTGCTGCCGCGCCCTTTTCCGGAGCCTTAGCGGCACCTTTTTCGGCACCCTTGGCCGGCGCTTTTTCACCGGGCTTGGCAGCGCCTTTTTCACCGGGCTTGACAGCGCCTTTTTCGCCCCTGGCCGGCGCAGCACCTTCCTCACCTTCTTCCTTCTTTTCCTTGATCATCTCGACGTCGCCGGCAGACACCGCCTCGCCTTCCGCAGCCACAGCCGCTACTTCCTCTTCCGCGCGCGGCATGGCGACGGAGATGACGGCAATATCTTTGTCGCCAATGATTTCAACACCGGCAGGCGTCTTGATTTCGCCAAGGTGAATCGCCTTGCCAAGTTCGAGATGACTGACGTCCACAACAATCTGCTCGGGCAAATCTTTTGGCAGGGCGCGCACTTTTAATTTAAACACTATGTGCTCGAGCACGCCGCCGCTGTTTTTCACACCGGTCGCTTCCCCGGCGGTTTCCAACGGCACCATGACGACGACCTTTTCATTTTCGGTCACTTCATGGAAATCCACGTGCAGCACATTGCCGTCGAGAGGGTGGTGCTGGATTTCCTGCACGAGCGCGAGACGCTTGGCGCGGGCGTCGCTTTCGACCGACAAATCCACCAGCAAATTTTCGGAGATGGAATGGTGAATGAGGTCGGTGATTTCCTTCGAACTGATTTCGAGGTTTTGCGGCTTGGCCTGGCGGCCATAAATGACCGCCGGCACGCGGCCCGTGGCGCGCAATTTCCTGACTTCACCCCGACGCGACTGCGTGCGGGGATACGCTTTCAACGGCACTGATTTCATTTTTTTAAATAGGTCTGCGACGCTTAACTCGTGCGCCAGCCCTTGAATTCAAACAACGAATTCACTGATGAATTGCTGTTGATTCGCTTGATGGCTTCGCCCAAAAGTCCCGCGACCGACAGTGTAATAATCTTCACACTATCAATGGCGGGGCGTTGGACTGTATCAGTCGTAATCAATTCGTCAATCGCTGATTTTCGCAATCTTTGGATGCCGACGTCATTCAAAACCGCGTGCGAAACGCAGGCGACAATCTGCCTGGCGCCCTTTTTCTTCAATAATGCCGCGGCTTGCGTCAACGTACCTGCCGTTTCCGTCAAATCGTCCACCAGCAGGATGTTTTTGCCGCGAATTTCGCCGATGACGGCCATGGATTCCACGTCCGTCGCGCTTTTGCGCCGTTTGGCCACGATGGCCAGCCCCGCCTCCATCACCTGCGAATACGCGTGCGCCATTTTCAATCCGCCCACGTCCGGGCTGACCACGACAAGATTGGGCAGATTTTTTTTCTTCAAATACTCATACATCACCGGTGCGGCGTAGAGATGATCCACCGGGATGTCGAAAAAACCCTGAATCTGTTGCGCGTGCAAATCCACCGCGAGAATACGGTTCACGCCGGAAGCCACGAGCAGATTCGCGACAAGCTTGGCCGTGATGGGCACACGCGGCTGGTCTTTGCGATCCTGCCGGGCATAACCGTAATACGGCAGCACCGCTGTGATGCGCATCGCGCTCGCCCGCCGCAACGCATCAATCATGATAAACAGCTCCATCAGATTGTGGTTTGTCGGCGGCGACGTCGGCTGGACGACGAACACGTCCTGGCCGCGCACATTCTCCTCGATTTTTACGAACGTCTCGCCATCCGGGAATGACGTGATGGAGCACTTGCCCAGTTCCATGCTGATGGATTTGCAAATGGCCTTGGCCAAAGGCAGATTGGCTGTGCCGCTAAAAATTTTCACGAGTCAATTATGTTTCTGGTTAAAACTGGCCGTCGTCGCGCCGGAGCGACGCTTTGCCGCGCCCGCGAAGGCGGAAAAACCGCCGCTATAGGCGGGTAAAACTGTTTAACGACTCTAACAAGTGCCGAATTCGGCGCAAGAATAATCTGGAAGCTAACGGCACATCCACCCGCCGCCCACAACCAAATCATCTTGATTAAAAAGTGTCGACTAACATATTGATTGCGAATGCAAGTGCGGTGGAGTTGGTGGCGGAGCAAATTCTTGAAGTATGGCTCAATGTATTTTTTGTCGAACCACTGAAGGTCCATTCAAAACTCGCGAGCACATTCTTCCGGAGTCACTTGGCGGTGGCGATTGGGCTATCCTCCCTGAAGGACTATTCTGTGATGCCTGCCAAAATCGTTTTGGATCAACTATTGAACAACAAGCCCTGGCAGATTACCCATTTTCGTTATTACGCGTAATTCTTGGCATTCCGACAAAAAAGGGAAAAGCTCCTTGGGTGAAATCGTGGGAAGGGATTCTTGAGGCTGGCCCTCGCTCTGGCACTTTTGGTTACGATCCTGCACTTCCATTCCGCAAAGCTTTTGAATCAGGACAGAAAACGGAAATGCGCATATTAGCAGAACCGCTAAAACCTACATTCATTTGCCGCATGCTTTTGAAAATGGGTCTTGAACTCGTCGCCGCAGACAATCCAAGTGATATATTCCATCACAAATTTGACGCAGCACGAGAGTTCGCTTTGAAAGGCAATAAAGAAGAAAAGTGGTGGTATTTGCAACGTGAAGACATGGCCGCTATCCCAGCTTACATCGAAAAAGGAATAAAAGAACTTAAGTGGCAGGACGATATTTTCCTGAATACAATCGTGGTTGGGGAGGCCAACAATCAGGCAGAAGTGTTTTATTTAAAACTTTTATACCTTGAACTTTTTGTTCCATTGGAACCGCGCATAAGCGCACCATCCAGAGCAGAATTTAAGGAGCCAGAATATCGATTGTTTGTCTTTTGACTCAAATTATCGAAAAATCCACCCGCCGCCCACAACCAAATCATCCTCATAAAACACCGCCGCCTGGCCGGGCGTAATGGCGCGTTGGGCTGCATGCAATTTTACCTTTGCACTTCCATTACTCAATGGCGTCACGGTCGCAGCCGTGCCGGGATGGTTGTAACGGATTTTTACCGTGGCTTCGATTGGCTCCATCAAATCGTCAAACGGAATCCAGTTGCAGCGGTCCACGACAAATTCGTCGCGGTCGAGTGCGGAGTCGTCACCCACGATGACGCGATTATTTTCCGCATCAAGGTTAATGACATAGAGTGGCTTTGGTGCCGAAATACCCAGACCTTTCCGCTGGCCGATGGTGTAAAACTCGATGCCGTCGTGATGGCCGAGAACGCGTCCCTGCAAATCCACGATTTCGCCGCGATGCTTCTGCACGAGGTTCGCCTGTTGGAGAAACTTGCCGTAGTCGTTGTCGGGCACGAAACAAATCTCCATGCTTTCCTTTTTCCCGGCAGTCTTGAGGTTGCGGTGGCGTGCGGCGATGCGTGTGTCGCTCTTGGTTTGGTCGCCGACCGGGAACAACGCGCGTGACAATTGATCCTGCCGGAGCGAAAACAAAAAGTAGCTCTGGTCCTTACACAGATCTCGTCCGCGCTTGAGTAAAAATCGCCCGTCGCCCTGGCCGGCTTGTCCGCCGTAGCCTTGGCGAAGGCGGATGGCAGGGTGAGGAGAAAACTCCACCCGTGCATAGTGTCCAGTTGCAACATATTGCGCGCCGAGTTGATCCGCGTGCCGCAGCAGCGTGCCGAACTTCAGATGTTCGTTGCACAGGATGCAAGGGTTGGGGGTGCGTCCAGCCCGATATTCGGCGGCGAAGTGGTTGATGACCCGTCTTTGAAATTCTTCTGCCTCGTCAATCAAATGGAACGGGATGCCGAGATGGTCGCACACGGCGCGCACATCATCCGCCGCTTTTGCGCCGCAGCATTTGAACAGGTCTTCGTTGGGAGAAAAACAGTCCTGCTTCCACAGCTTGAGCGTGACGCCAATCACATCGTAGCCCTGCTCGACCAGCAGTGCCGCCGACGTCGAGGAGTCCACCCCCCCGCTCATGCCGCAAACAACGCGCTGACGCTTTTGCGAATTCACAGAAGGACATTATACAATGCGCGGGTGGTGTGTAAAATGGTTTGCAAAGGAGGCCGTATGGATTTACTCCATCGCCGCCCTGTTTACTTCGTCCAGGTAATCACTCGTTGCTCTTGACCGATTTCACGACCGCGAAGAAAGCTGGCTTGGGATGGAGTTCGCGGTCAAACAAAAGAGGATAATCGGTCCGTCCCTTAACCGGCCAGTCGTTCAGCCATGATTGTCCGTCGTGAACACCCCAAAAATTTACCCGGGCGATTTTGTCGGCGTGCTTATGAAATATTGAGAATAATTCGCCGTAACGTTTCGCAAGTTTTTCCTGCACCCCGTCAGGCAGCGCATCGAGATAAGGATTAAGCTCTTTCCGTGGAACATTTCTTGGCAAAACTGTGATATCCATTTCCGTAATCATCACCTTAACGCCGGACCCGGAAAGACGGACAATACCATTTTCCACCTCATCAAGTGATGGAGTATCAAGCTTCCAGTGTGCCTGCACTCCGATGCCGTCAATGCGTCCTCCCCGGCTTTTGATGTCGCCGACCAGCCGAACAATACTGTCCGTGGCCTCCTTTGTCAGCATATCGTGTCCGTTGTAATATAACTCGACGTTCGGGTCGGCTTCGTGGGCATATTCAAACGCCTTGGTGATGTAATCATCCCCGATGATTTCAGACCATTTGGTTTTTCGTATCCTGCCGTCTCTTCCAATGGGTTCGTTGATAACGTGCCAGGCGTTTATTCTGCCTTTGTAACGCCCCATTACTTTGAAAATGTGTTCGCGCATCCGATTTAGCAGAGTTTCGCGGTCAACGTTTCGCCCATTGGCATCCCTAAACACCCAGTCAGGAACCTGTTCCTGGTCAATAAGAATATGCCCGACGATGAACATTTTATTCTTTTCGCCAAATGCGACGAGCCGATCTGCCTGTTCAAAATCATACACGTTCGGTTTTGGATGCACCGAATCCCATTTCAGGCAGTTCTCAGGCGTGATTGAGTTGAATTGCGATTCTATAATGGAAATCACGTTTGTGTCTTTTCCTGAAATCTGGTTGTAACTCACTGATGCGCCGATTAAAAAATCCTTTTTAAACACATCCTTGAGTGCTGGAACACTGATACCCGACCGTCCGGCGGGGATGGGATTCTCCAGTTTCCAAACCGTAACCGCCGTTGTTCCTGCGGTTAGCGCACACACACCGACAACGACTGCTGTTTTGGCTTTGGCCCAGGCCATGAATTTCAACGTTCCCTGGATGAGGGTTAATGTCGAACCGCTGGCAGCCACGCCTTTGGCAATCGCCACGGCGGTCACGGATTTTGCCAGTGCCACAGGCGCGGCTTGAACGGAATTGGCTGAAATCGCCCCGGCAATGATTGCCGTCGTTGAAGCAACACCGCGCTTTGTGAAAAATGTCCGCAGTTTGTCCAGCGCGCGGTTCACACGCATCTTTGCCGCGTCTTCGCTCGCGCCCAGCGCCGCGCCGATTTCCCTGAAGTTTCGACCTTCAAAAAATCGCAGCACGAGAGCGTCGTGATCTTTTTGCCCAAGCTTTTCCATCGCCGTTTCCAGCAAAGGCGCGATTTGCGGCCAGAGTTCCGGTTCCGTTTCGTTGGCAAGAGATTGCATGTAAGCCTCCTGTTCGCGGTGTTGTCGCCGCCGTTGGATGGTCAGCGCATTGGCGCTCGCGTAACGCGCCGTGCGGCAAAGCCAGCCGCTTAAAATGGTTTTCGGGCCGAGCGCCCCCGCCTTGCGCGCCAGAATGATGAAAACCGCCTGTGTGATTTCCTCCGCCAGATGCGCATCGCGCACCTGCCGCAGCGCCACGGAATAAACCAGATTGACGTGGCGCGATACCAGCGCGGCAAACGCTTCCTCGGAATTGCGCCGGGCATAGTCACGCAGCAGGGCCAGGTCGTCATTCATGATCTCACTTATACATCTACGCTGCTGTGAAAAGGTAACAGATTATTTTTTTAGCTGGCGATTTTATCCGGCCAAATCGCGGAAAATCAGCAGTCGCAGAGCGACCTATTGAAGGTAGCCGTGGACTTCGAGTCCACGGTTTATTAACGCGAGTTGGTGCGTCGCGGAGCGACGGTTGAACCTCAAGCGTCGCTATGCGACGCCTTCCATGGTTGTTATAGCCCGCGGGCTGAAGCCCACGGCTACATTCGACACATCGCTCCGTGATGCCTGAAGAACCGGGTGTTCCACCAA
Source organism: Verrucomicrobiota bacterium (assembly GCA_049517655.1). Taxonomy (GTDB): domain Bacteria; phylum Verrucomicrobiota; class Verrucomicrobiia; order Limisphaerales; family UBA11358; genus UBA11358. The sequence continues at coordinate 471,692 of JBEKRQ010000003.1, forward strand.
AAACATTGAGGGATTCCTAAACATTTAATTGCGAAATAGCATAATTTATGTGAAAGATAAGAGGACAATAATCGCGAGGAGATGAGCAGTCACACAACACAGCGGCCCAAAAACAGGGCGCGGCGGATAACGCCGCCGCCCAAGCAGGGGCTTTACGATCCGCGCTTCGAGCATGATGCGTGCGGCGTCGGCTTTGTCGTCAACATCAAGGGCAAAAAATCGCACGCCATCGTCCAGCAGGCGCTCCAGGTGTTGCGCAACCTCCAGCACCGCGGTGCGTGCGGTTCCGAGGCGAACACCGGAGACGGCGCGGGCGTTCTGATGCAGATACCCCACGCGTTTCTGGAGCAGGCCTGCCGCGAAGTGAAAATCAACCTGCCCGGGCCGGGCGGCTACGGCGTCGGCATGGTCTTTCTGCCGTCTCATCCCATGGAACGCTACAAATGCGAAGTGCTTTTTGAGGATATCGTCACCACGGAAGGCCTGGAACTGCTGGGCTGGCGGACCGTGCCCACCGAACACAGTTCGCTGGGTCAGACCGCCATCACGTCCGAGCCCATCGTGCGTCAGGTGTTCATCGCGCGCCCCGTCGGCCTCGACGACCTCGCGTTCGAGCGCAAGCTTTATGTCATCCGCAAACTCGCGAAACGGGGCATCCGCACCGCGGGCCTCCGGGGCGGTGAAAAATTTTACGTCTGCAGTTTGTCCGCCAAGACGATCATTTATAAAGGCATGCTGACGCCCGACCAGGTGGAACGGTATTACCCCGACCTGACGGATTCCTCATTCGCCAGCGCGCTGTGCCTCGTGCATTCGCGCTTCAGCACGAACACTTTTCCGACCTGGGAACGCGCGCATCCCTACCGTTATGTGGCGCACAACGGCGAAATCAACACCCTGCGCGGCAATATTAACTGGATGCACGCCCGCCAGTCGCAGTTCGCGTCCGATTTGTTCGGCAACGATCTCAAAAAGCTGATGCCGATCGTCAACGAAGACGGCAGCGACTCGGCCATGTTCGACAATGCGCTGGAATTTCTCACGCTCGCCGGCCGTTCACTGCCGCATGCCGTGATGATGATGATTCCAGAGCCGTGGGAAAATCACGAGAGCATGGACCCGGCCAAACGCGCGTTTTACGAATATCATTCCTGTCTGCAGGAACCGTGGGACGGCCCGGCGTCCATCGCGTTCACAGACGGCGTGCGCATCGGCGCGGTGCTCGACCGCAATGGTCTGCGTCCTTCACGCTATTACGTGACCAAAGACGACAGGGTCATCATGGCCAGCGAAGTTGGAGTGCTGGATGTCCCGCCGGAAATGATTGTCCAGAAAGGCCGCCTGCAGCCTGGCCGGATGTTTTTAATTGATACCAAGGAAGGCCGCATCGTGGCGGACGAGGAACTGAAAAACAAAGTTGCCACGGAACATCCGTATCAGGCCTGGCTCAACCGGAACCATGTGCTGCTCAAAAATTTGCCCGAGCCGCTGCACGTCCACGAACCGGACCACCAGACCGTGCTCCAGCGCCAGCAGGCGTTCGGTTACACGTTCGAGGACCTGCGGTTTATTCTCGGCCCCATGGCCAACGAAGGCGTGCAGCCGCTCGGTTCGATGGGCACGGACACGCCGCTTGCGGTGCTCTCGAACAAGCCGCAACTGCTTTACAACTATTTCAAACAACTTTTCGCGCAGGTCACCAACCCGCCGATAGACCCCATCCGCGAGGAAATCATCACTTCCACGGAAACGATGATCGGCACGGAGGGCAACCTGCTTGCGCCCACTCCGAAAAGCTGCCGCATGATCAAGCTGGAGCATCCCATCCTCACGAACGAGGACCTCGAAAAGCTCCGGCACGTGGATCGCCCCGGCTTCAAACCGGTCACGCTGCCGATTTTGTTCAAGGCGTCGGAAGGCACGCTGGGACTGGAATACGCGCTCGACCAATTGTTCGCCGCCACCGACAAGGCGATTATCGGAGGTTCGAACATCATCATTCTGTCCGACCGTGGCATCAGCGCCGAAAACGCGCCGATCCCGGCGATGCTCGCCGTAGCGGGACTGCATCATCATTTGATCCGGCAAGGCACACGCACACGCGTCGGGATAGTGCTCGAATCCGGCGAACCGCGCGAAGTTCACCATTTTGCGTTGCTCATCGGCTACGGTTGCAGCGCCATCAATCCCTACTTCGCCTACGATTCGCTAGACGACATGATCCACGAGGGATTGCTCGTGGACGTGGACCACAAAACCGCCGTCAAGAAATACATCAAGGCCGTCGTGAAGGGTGTCGTGAAAACCATGGCCAAGATGGGCATCTCGACCATCCAGAGCTATCGCGGCGCGCAGATTTTTGAGGCCATCGGGTTGAACCACAGCGTCATTGACAAGTATTTCACCTGGACGGTGTCGCGCATCGAAGGTGTCGGTTTGGACGTGCTGGCCGAAGAGGCGCTGGCCCGCCACCGCCAGGCTTTTCCTGAACGCCCGGTTGATAACGTGGCGCTGGACACCGGTGGCCAATACCAGTGGCGCGACGATGGTGAATTCCACCTGTTCAACCCGCAGTCCATCCACAAGCTGCAGCTTGCCTGCCGTCTCGGCAGCTACAAGCTGTTCAAGGAATACGCGGAATTGATCAACCACCAGGCACAAAACCTCTGCACACTGCGCGGTCTGCTCGATTTCAATTGGGCGGAGAAATCCGTGCCCATCGGGGAAGTTGAGCCGGTTGAGTCCATCGTCAAGCGGTTCAAGACCGGCGCGATGAGCTACGGCTCGATCAGCCAGGAAACACACGAGGCGCTCGCCATCGCAATGAACCGCCTCGGCGGCAAGAGCAACACCGGCGAAGGCGGCGAAGACCCTGAGCGCTACGTTCCGTTGCCCAACGGTGACTCGAAGAACAGCGCCATCAAGCAAGTCGCATCGGGCCGCTTCGGCGTGACGAGCCATTACCTCGTCAACGCGAGGGAACTTCAAATCAAGATGGCACAGGGTGCAAAACCGGGCGAAGGCGGCGAACTGCCCGGCTGCAAGGTTTATCCGTGGATAGCCAAAACGCGGCTCACCACGCCGGGTGTCGGTCTGATTTCGCCGCCGCCGCACCACGACATTTATTCCATCGAAGACCTCGCGCAGTTGATCCACGACTTGAAGAACGCGAACCGCAATGCGCGTGTGAGCGTGAAGCTGGTCGCGGAAGTCGGTGTGGGCACCGTCGCCGCCGGCGTCGCCAAGGCGCACGCCGACGTCGTGCTCATCAGTGGTCACGACGGTAGCACGGGCGCGTCGCCGCTCTCTTCCATCAAGCATTCAGGCATTCCGTGGGAACTCGGCCTGGCCGAGACGCACCAGACGCTCGTGCTCAACAATCTTCGCAGCCGCATTTACGTCGAGACCGACGGCCAGCTCAAGACGGGTCGCGACGTGGCGGTCGCCGCGCTGCTCGGCGCGGAGGAATTCGGCTTTGCCACCGCGCCGCTCGTCGTGCTCGGCTGTCTCATGATGCGCGTGTGCCATTTGAACACCTGTCCCGTGGGCGTGGCCACACAGGACCCGCAGCTCCGCAAACTGTTCACGGGCAACCCGGACCACGTGGTCAATTTCATGCGGTTCATCGCGACGGAATTGCGCGAGATCATGGCTAAACTCGGTTTCCGCACCATAAACGAAATGATCGGTCGCACGGACAAGCTGGCTCCGCGGAAGGCGATTGAGCATTGGAAGGCGAAAGGCCTCGATTTCACGAGCATTCTGCAACGACCGGATGTCTGGCCGGACGTCATCCGTTACCGGCAGATTGACCAGGACCACGGCATTGAAAAGTCGCTCGACGTGACGCGGTTGCTGGACATCTGCGAGCCGGCCATCGAACGCGGCGAACGCGTCCACGCCGACCTGCCCATCCGCAACATTCACCGCGTCGTCGGTACCATCACCGGCAGCGAGATCACGAAGGAATGGGGCCCGAACGGCCTGCCGGAGGACACGATTAATCTCAAGTTCACGGGCAGCGCGGGTCAGAGCTTCGGCGCGTTCATACCCAAAGGCATGACGCTCGAACTCGAAGGCGATGCGAACGATTATTTGGGCAAGGGTTTGAGCGGCGGCAAAATCATTGTCTATCCGCCTGCCGGTTCGACTTTTGTTGCCGGGGAAAACATTGTCATCGGCAACGTGGCATTCTACGGGTCCACGAGCGGCGAGGCGTTCGTGTGCGGCATGGCGGGTGAACGTTTTTGCGTGCGGAACAGCGGCATTGACGCCGTCGTCGAAGCCGTCGGCGATCATGGTTGCGAATACATGACCGGCGGACGCGTGATTGTTCTGGGGCGGACCGGACGCAACTTCGCCGCGGGCATGTCTGGCGGCATAGCATATGTGCTGGATGAAACCGACGATTTCCCGGCGCATTGCAATCAGGAAATGGTCAGTCTCGAGGAATTGGAAGATCCTGACGAGATTGAGGAAATCTGGAAATTAATCCAGCGCCATCAGGCTTACACAAAGAGCAAACGCGCGGCGAAAGTACTGTCGAGTTGGCGCAAACTGGTGCCGCGGTTCGTCAAGGTGATGCCGAAGGATTACCAGCGCGTGCTCCAAGCCATGAAAAAAGTGAAGGAACAGGGCCTGACCGGCGACGAAGCCATCATGGCTGCATTCGAGGAAAACGTCCACGACGCGTCGCGTGTCGGCGGAGGATGAACAACATGAAGCTTTTAACGCAGAGAACGCAGAGGGCCGCAGAGGAAACGAAAAGACTTTCTTTTTAAATGCCCTGTGTGTTCAGAGAATTAACAACAAATGCACGAAAACGAGATTTCCAATCTAATCATTGGCGCTGCCATTGAGGTGCATCGCCATTTTGGTACCGGCTTGGTTGAAAAGGTCTATGAAGAGTCTCTCTGCCACGAATTTCACCTGCGGGCAATACCCTTCAAACGCCAGCAGTCCGTGCCGATTCACTACAAGGGCGTCAGGCTGGCCTCCGACCTCTGGCTGGACTTGCTGGTTCACGACAAGGTCATCGTTGATAACAAGGCGAAGGACGAAGTCACACCGCAGGACAAGGCGCAGTTACTCACGTATCTTCGGCTTTCCAATTTGCGCCTCGGTCTTATTATCAATTTTCACAGCTTCAAGCTGACCGATGGAGTTATCGGGGTTGTGAACAATCTCGACGAACCGCCCGCACCCGGTTCGTTCCGCATCTAGGCGCTGAAATGAACGGGATACTTTTAACGCAGAGAACGCGAAGAACCGCAGAGTTTTTGGAAGAATTATTTTCTCTGCGTTTCTCCACGACCTTTGCGACCTCTGCGTTAAGAGAAAACTCGTTGGTGAAAATACCGACGCACGGCTTGGTTGTTGTAGAGTAAATTAGAGAGCTATGGGTAAACCCACAGGATTTATCGAGTATTTGCGCGAACTGCCGGCGGACCGTCCGCCAGCCGGGCGCATCGCGGATTGGAAGGAATTCCATCTGCACCTGCCCGAAGCCGGCCTGCGCAAACAAGGCGCGCGCTGCATGGATTGCGGCACTCCCTTCTGTCATACCGGCGTGCTCCTTAGCGGCATGGCCAGCGGCTGCCCCATCCATAATCTCATTCCGGAATGGAACGACCTCATCTATCGCGGCCTGTGGAAAGAGGCGCTCGAACGGCTGCATAAGACGAACAATTTTCCTGAATTCACCGGTCGCGTATGTCCCGCGCCGTGCGAAGGCTCGTGCGTGCTCGGCATCAACGCCCCGCCCGTCACCATTAAAAGCATCGAGTGCGCCATCATTGACCGTGGCTGGGAAAATGGCTGGGTCACCGCCGCCCCGCCCAAGCAGCGCACCGGCAAAAAAGTGGCCGTCGTCGGTTCCGGCCCGGCTGGACTCTGCGCCGCCGCGCAATTAAACAAGGCCGGCCACACCATCACCGTTTTCGAACGCGCCGACCGACCGGGCGGGCTGCTCATGTACGGCATCCCGAACATGAAGCTCGACAAGGAACAGGTCGTCCTGCGCCGCATCAAACAACTCGAAGCTGAGGAAATCAAATTCGTCTGCAACACCGAAGTCGGCAAAAATTACCCCGCCGACAAATTGCTCCGAGAATTCGACGCTGTGATTCTCGCGACCGGTGCCACCAAGCCGCGCGATTTGCCGGTGGAAGGCCGCCAGCTCAAAGGCGTCCATTTTGCGATGGAATTTCTTACCACAAACACCAAGAGCATTCTCGACGGCAAAAAGAACGGCAGTTTCATTTCTGCGGCTGGCAAGGACGTCATCGTCATCGGCGGCGGCGACACCGGGACGGATTGCGTGGGCACCTCGATGCGTCACGATTGCAAGAGTCTGGTGCAGCTTGAGATTTTGCCCAAGCCGCCGCTGGAACGCGCCGCCGATAATCCCTGGCCCGAATGGCCGAAGATTTATCTCATGGACTACGGACAGGTGGAAGCCGCCGCGAAATTCGGCGCCGACCCGCGCGTTTATCTCACCACAGCGACGAAATTTGAAGGCAGCGGCCAGGTGAAGGCCGTCCACACCGTGCAGGTGAAATGGGAGAGAAACGACAAGGGCCAGTTCATTCCGAAGAACGTGCCCGGCACGGAAAAGGTTTTGCCTGCGCAACTGGTGCTGTTGGCCATGGGTTTCCTCGGGCCGGAACAACCGTTGCTCGCTGCGCTCAAAATTGAACGTGACCCGCGCACGAATGTGAAGGCCGACTTCGAAAAATACGCCACGAACATTCCTGGCGTGTTTGCCTGCGGCGACTGTCGTCGCGGCCAGAGCTTGGTGGTATGGGCGTTCAACGAGGGCAGGGGCGCCGCACGCGAGTGTGATCGTTATTTGATGGGTTCGACAGACCTACCGTAAGATTTGAAATGCCTTTCAAGGGCGGGTGGCGCGTCAATATGACAAGGTTAATTGCGTGATGCCTGCGGGGGGTCAGCTCGAGTAGGTTGGTGTTATCGGTCACCAACCCGATTCGAACTTTGTCCTGTTTGTGTTTGAACCGGCAGATTTTCACAAAATTTTTCAACTCGGTTGCCCAGCCATGGTAATTTGTTGCCTGGCTTTCGGCAGCAGAAAAGCCAGCCCGGCGCAACCCAGCATGCCCGTGCCGATGACGCTGAAAGCAATCGCGGTGCTGTGATACTCTTTCAAGAGCGAGCCGATAATGTACGGTCCGGCAAAACCGCCCAGATTGCCGAAGGCATTGACCAGCCCCATGACAATCCCCATCACGTTCCGCGGCAGGGTTTCGCCCGGAATGGCCCAGAACGGAGCCATGCCGGCAAACGGACCCGGTATGGCCAGACACATGAACGCATACGACAGCCAGAAATGGTCGCTCAACAGCACGCTTAAAATGAGGCTGATACCGCTCATCGCATAAACCGCCGCCACATGACCGCGCCGCTCGTGTGTCTTGTCCGAATGCCACGAAGTCAGGATCATGACAACCGCCGTGACCGCATAGGGAACCGCGAAAAGAATTCCATATTGCAGCGCGTTGAAGCCCTGGCCCTTCAGCCCGTTCGTGAAAAAGGTCATGCAACCATAGACGGCGCAGTTGTGGAGAAAATAGAGGGCAATCATCACAAAAATCGCCGGTTGGTGGAGCCACATCCCGAATGGTACCCTAGTGGGCGATTCCAACTCCGCCTGTTCCCGGCGCAAGGTGGTTTCGAGAAAATCCCGTTCTTCGGGTGAAATCCATTTTGCCTCGCGCGGATGATCCCGGATGCAAAACCACCAAAGGGGCAGCCAGATGAAGGGCAGCATCCCTTCCAGAATAAGCATTTGCTGCCAGCCATATGCCCCGAGCAACCAGCCTGTGAAAGGCGCGGACCCGGCCACGGCCAGCGGCTGGCACAGATTCCAATAGGCGTTGGCACGCGCACGCTCAGCGCGTGGAAACCAACTGGCCAACAGGACCAGGGTGGCCGGAAACACGGCACTTTCCGCCACGCCCAGCAGGAAACGCATCAGTTCAAATTGCCTGAACGTTTGCGCCAGACCACAACCAATCGCACAAATGCCCCAGCCGATCAGGCACAAGCTGATGGTCTTGCGGGCGCTCCAACGCGATGCCAGATAGCCGCCCGGAATCTGCAGCAGGAGGTAACCAAAGAAAAAAATGCCCGCCGCTTCGCCCTTCATGCGGTCGTCCATGAAGAGGTCCTTCATTATGTTCGAAATTTTCGGGTCGAGCGCGAGCGAGACGTTGGTGCGATCGATGTACGAGATCGTGTACATGAGCAGCGCGACGGGGATGATGCGCAACCAGCGTTGTTGTGTCATAAGCTCGGAATGCGTTTTTTAACAAGCCCGTTGAAATGCGTCGAACCTTAATTCTGATTTTCATTTTTTCCAGACATGCTTCAATAACTCCCATGAGTTCCAGCAACGACGTGTATGAACCGGGAGATCTTTGGCAGTCTGTGGGAGGCGAGGGTTGTCATTGAGCAGTGGCGTCTCCATTATAACGCAGAGCGACCGCATAGTTCTTTGTGGTATCAGACCCCGGAGGAGTTTGCTGGTCGCACCAACGGCTGTTCGCGACTCCGGTCGGGCTTCGCCCTCCCTCCGTCATGAAGAGCCGGGACAAACAACATCAAACCAATGGCAGAACTCTACTTATGAGGTGTCCACCCTTTGGGGTCAGGTCGGAGGAATGACAGGCGAGAATAATATATTCAGATCAATAAGAAAATATGAGTGAAGGTTAAGAGATGAACATGACAATTGCCGAACTTGAAAAGAAAGCCCGAGCTCTCAGGCTCAACATCATCAAAATGATCGGTGTCGGCCAAAAAGGACATTTGGGGGGATCTTGTTCCTTGGCCGAGATTGTAGCGGCGCTTTATTTTTATAAAATGAAACACGATCCCCAAAATCCGCGGTGGGAGGATCGGGACAGATTTCTGCTCAGCAAAGGTCACGCCGCCTTAATACAGTATGCAGCGCTTGCTGAATCCGGATATTTCCCCAAAGAGGAAATAGAAAAAGTGAAATGTCTTGGAACTATGCTTCAGGGACATCCGGATATGCTGACTACTCCGGGCATAGAAGCAAACACCGGGTCTTTAGGTCAGGGCTTGTCACTCGCATGCGGAATTGCCGCCGGCTTGAGGCTGGATAAGAAAAAAAACAAAGTATATTGCATCGTGGGTGACGGGGAAATTGCTGAGGGGCAGATATGGGAAGCGGCAATGACAGCCTCTTATTACAAGCTTGATAATCTGATTGCTATCTTAGACAAGAACGGCCTGCAGGCCACCGGAGCAATCACCGAACGGTACGATACGAATCCGCTTGTTGAAAAATGGGAGGCATTCGGTTGGTATGTAACTGAAATGGACGGTCATAATCTCAAAGAAATTATCGAAACTCTGGATCAGGCTGACAAGGTTACAGGAAAACCGAAAATGATCATCGCGCACACCGTGAAAGGTAAGGGAATTCCTTTTGCTGAAAATGTAGTTGCGTTTCATAACGGCGAACTTACACAGGAACAATATGAAAAGGCTTGTGCAGATCTGGCTTAATCAAGGAGAACGTTTATGAAAATGCAGAATCCCAGACAAGTTTATGGCGAAACACTGCTCGAGCTTGGAAGGGAAAATAAAAATATCGTCGTTTTGGAAGCCGACCTGGGCAAGTCGACCATGACCTGTTTGTTTGAAAAGGAATTTCCTGAAAGATTCTTTGAAATGGGGATTGGCGAGGCAAATATGACTTCTTTTGCCGGGGGACTTTCTCTAACCGGAAAAATTGCTTTCACCAATTCTTTTGCAGTCTTTGCATCCGGGCGGGCATACGACCAGATACGACAGGGAATCAGTATTCCGAAGTTGAATGTAAAGATTGTCGGGTCAAGCGCAGGACTTTCGGATTTTGGAGATGGAGCCACGCATCAGTCGGTGGAAGACGTCGCTATTATGAGGGCTATTCCAAATATGACAGTGCTGGTGCCGGCGGACGGAATTGAAACAAGAAAAATGACAAGAAAAATTGCCGAATATCAAGGGCCGGTGTACATGCGCTTAAACCGACATGACCTTCCGGATTTATTTCCGGAAAATCAGGAATTTGAAATCGGGAAATCATATTTAATAAGAGAGGGAAAAGACGTTGTTGTTTTTGCAAACGGCATCATGGTATCGAAAGCAGTTCAGGCGGCGGAAAAACTGAAGGGGGAGGGAATTTCAGTCCGCGTCGTGAATGTCAGTTCATTAAAACCAACGAATGAAGATGATATTAAAGTATTCGCCTCCGGTGTCAGAGGAATTGTAACTGCTGAAGAACATACTTTGATTGGCGGACTGGCAAGCGTGATTACTTATATCCTGCGCGGTTCAGGTGTTCCTATAATATGCATCGGCATAGACGATGAATTCGGCCAGTCGTCACACTACTATGATGAGTTGCTTGCAGATTACAAATTGACGGAAGAAAACATTATCGGTTCGGTAAAAAAATTGATCCGTTGAATTTTAATTTAGACATGACAAAAGGAAATATATCATGGAGAAAATGAAAGCTGTTGTTAAGTACGCAGATGTGCCCGGGGCTACGGATTTGCGGGATGTTCCAGTGCCCGATATCGGGAAAACAGATGTGCTGGTCGAAGTAGCTTACGTCGGAGTTTGCGGAACTGATCCGCATCTTCACAGAAATGCTTCTGCCTTTAAATTTGAACGCCCATTTATTTTGGGGCACGAATTTGCCGGAACAATCGCCAAGACAGGCGAAGATGTGACGGGATTTTCAATCGGGGACCGTGTGACTTCGGAAACCCATGCAAAATTTTGCGGGAAGTGTGCGTTATGCAGACAGAATAATTATCATCTTTGCCGGGAAAGAAAAGGCTACGGTTTTCATGTAGATGGCGCCTTTACAAAATTTGTAAGAGTACCGGAAAGAATTTTGCACCGTGTCCCCAAAAATGTCTCCTTGAGAGAAGCTTCAATTACCGAACCCTTTTGTGTTGCCTATAAAGCGTTAGTCTCGAACAGCAAAATTATTCCCGGTGACACTGTAGTAGTAATCGGTCCCGGCCCGATCGGAGTTCTGTGTGTTAAGATGGCACAGTTATGCGGAGCGGGCGAAATTATTGTTGTCGGAACCAAGGGAGATGACAAACGGCTTGAGTTGTCGAAGGAATTCGGGGCAACGATTATTATCAACGGTGCAAAAGATGATCCTTTGAAAAATATCTTATCGCTTGGTGATGGTTACGGAGCGAATTTAGTAGTCGATACTGCAGGCATTGCCGAGACCTTAAAACTTTCCATGCATGCCGTAAGGCCTGGCGGCCAGATTACGAAAATCGGGTGGGGAACCAAACCCGTTAATTTCAGCCTCGACCCGATAATCGCCAAATCAGTTACACTGAAAGGGCATTTCAGCCATACGTGGGATGTGTGGGAGCATTGCTTGACATTGATGAACAAAGGGATGATTGACCTGAATAAAATAATCACTCATGAGCTTTCATTGGATCAATGGGAAAAAGCATTTGAACTGGTTGAGACCAAGAAAGCAATGAAAGTTGTTTTGAAACCGATTTAAGTCAGAGACATTAAAGGGAATACAAAATGAAAAACATAGGTTTTATCGGGCTTGGAATCATGGGCAAACCCATGGCCAAGAATTTGTTGAAAGCAGGGTACAAATTAGTCGTGTACGACATTAATACAGAACCTGTAAAAGAACTTGTCAAAGCTGGTGCCAAAGAAGGCAGGTCCTCACAAGATGTTGCTTCTCAGAATGATATTATTATCACCATGTTGCCGAACTCGCCGGAAGTTAAAGACGCAGTGCTCGGCAAGAATGGCGTTATCCATGGTGCAAAACCGGGGACAATATTAATCGATATGAGTTCCATTTCGCCGATAGCTTCGAAGGAAATATCGCAAAAATTGCGGCAGAAAGGAATTACCATGCTCGACGCACCTGTAAGCGGCGGTGAACCCAAAGCGATCGAAGGGACGTTGGCAATTATGGTCGGGGGCCCGCAAGAGACGTTCGACAGTATTAAAGACATTCTCGGTGTTATGGGGGCATCTGTCAAACTTGTTGGGGATATCGGCAGCGGCAATATTACCAAGCTCGCAAACCAGATTATAGTGGCTCTAAATATTGCGGCGATGGGAGAAGCCATGGTTCTGGCAACCAAAGCAGGTGTCAACCCGGAAAAAGTGTACCAGGCAATTCGCGGAGGTTTGGCAGGCAGCACTGTGCTCGATGCCAAGATGCCGATGGTGCTTGACGGGAATTTTAAACCAGGTTTCCGCATCGAGCTTCATATTAAGGACCTGATGAATGCATTGGACACGGCAAAAGAATTGGGCTCGCCTGCTATCCTAACTGGTCGGGTTTTAGAGATGATGCAGGCATTACAAGCCGACGGAAAAGGGAAGAACGACCATAGTGGACTTATACAGTATTATGAAAAAATGGCAAATGTAGAAGTGAGGAAGAAAAAGTAGAGGATTAAAAACTCAAGGCTTTTTCTTATATTTCTGCATCACTCTTTCCACAGTATTCTGCAATAACATCGGCGCTTCAGCCATCACCTGTTCGATGGATACGGATGTCTGACTAATGGGAAAAATATCCGTGACTCCAAGTTCATGAAGTTTGTCTGCATTTTCGACAATACCTCCGAATGCAATAACAGGTATCTTCGCAAATTTTGCCTGCAAAGCGATTCCTGCAATAGTCTTTCCGAATGCAGTCTGATTATCAATTTTACCTTCGCCTGTCAGAATAAGATCCGCATCCTTGATCCGTTCCGAGAAATTACTTACATCCATCACGATACCCACGCCCGGCTGAAGTTCCGCTCCTAAAAATAATATTAGCCCCGCCCCTAATCCTCCCGCCGCGCCTGCTCCGGGAATGTCTCGTACAGACCTTCCAATTCCTTTTTCAGCGACATCAATAAATGATCTCATATTCTTTTCAAGCCGATCTACGATCTCAGGGGTCGCGCCTTTTTGCCTGGAATATATGAGCGTGCATCCGGTCTGCCCCAGCAATGGATTCTTCACGTCACAGGCGGCCGTGATGTGGCTATGCTGAATTGCAGGAAGAAGTCCGCTCATATTAATAGCGGCAACTTCTTCTAAAAGTCCGCCGCACATTTTCTTGGTGATTTTAGTTTTATCCTTTCGGAAAAAGCGTACGCCAAGTGCCTGCGCCATTCCGGTCCCGCAGTCGTTTGTGGAGGATCCTCCTATACCTATTATAAATTCCCGGTAACCGCATTCGAGTGCATGCCGAATCAGCTGGCCTGTTCCGTATGTTGTTGTATTCAGAGGATTACGCTCTTCTTTTTTCAAGAGCAGCAGGCCGGAGACAGCCGCCATTTCGATAACGGCTGTTTTGCTGTTTCCAAGAACGCCATATTTACCTTTCATAGGACGGCCGAGTGGATCGACAGCTTCAATTTCTCTGAATTCCCCATTTGTAGAAGAGACAAGCGCTTTTAACGTTCCTTCGCCGCCGTCCGCCATGGGAATTGTATCAATTTCTGCATCAGGAAGCACAACGCGCACACCCCGCTCTATGGCAGATGCGGCCTCCTGTGCTGTCAGGCTCCCCTTGAATGAATCCGGTGCGATGATGATTTTCACATCAGACTTTCGTTATTTAAAAGTCAGCTCTATCAATTTATCTTTTTTACTGAGAGTAACTTTCTTCGTCGTCCCGCCTGAGGTGATTTCATAAATGTGTTGCTGGTGGCGGGAACTGGCAATTGATTGCTCACAGGCTTCCTTTTACCCGAAGCCACGGTTCAGATGAAGAACGAATTGTTCACACGGGCAAATCACTCTTCACTCTTCCTCGCTCGCGGGCTTGTCGCGGCGTAGCTCGGCGAAGCCGGAAGCGGGAGAGGATGTCCGACCTGTCGCGCCGAAGCATAGCAAAGGCGGAAGGACAGGTGAGGGTTGAACGGGAAAAACCGGATCAAGTGCTCGTCCGCAGCCTGCCTCGCCGACTTGCCGCGCCAACTTGTCTCGGCGAAGCAACGCGAAGACGGAAGTGTAACAACAGCGGGAATGTAATGAAGGCGGGATTACGCAGATTGGCGCAGATTTTCTTTGCCGCCCGTCCTCCGTAGTCCCGCAATGCGGGACGGAGGGTGAACAAAAGAACGCAACTTGCCGCGCCGGGGTGAAATATCACAATTCTAGGACTGACCCTTTCACCCTTTCATTTCGGCTTCCTGCCCCCAGCTTCGGGAAAGGAGCCTCAGTGAACGCGCAATGACTGGCTCCAGCCCGGAAGAAGTTTAGAGCAGGTGAAGTCGGAAGCCCGGCGCCCTTCCGGCAAGGAGTGGCGTCGGAGCCTCTAAGTGCCGGGCGGGTGTGGGTGTGTCACGGAATTGTAAAATTTTCATATTGACAACAAGAAATTACTTTTGTTAGACTGTTTCTCTTTAGTGCTAAAGCAGGTAAAGCACATGAAGCATGCGATATATTGAGCTATGGTGCTATTTGAATACCAGCGAGCACGAAACGAATCGGGGTTTGTGACGCACGATCAAGCCCGACTAGGCGCAGAAACCACAAATTTGGCTCAAACTTATCAAACAAGCTCAGAGAAAGCATGTTTGAGGATTTCATAAAAATGAAATATTGCCCATCATTCGTTATCGCAACATTTTTTGCGACGCTGCTGGCTGCGCCGATGGCGCGGGCACAAGAAACCTGCCCGATCTTCATCCAATACCTGTCCACGAACAAAGTCGTCCTGACTTGGACGAATGGCATCCTGCAGTCCGCCACCAATGTCCACGGACCATATGTTGACGTGCCCGGCGCCACGTCGCCGTTCACCAACACAACGCTGCCGCCACCGCTTGCCAATTTTTACCGTCTGCAGTGCTCTTGCCCCGGACAGGACATCGGCGTCGCCTGCAACACGGGCAAGCCGGGCATCTGTGCGGCGGGCACCACGGCGTGTGTCGGCGGCGCGATCGCCTGTGTGCAGAACCAGCAGCCCTCGGCGGAGGTCTGCAATGGCCTGGATGACGACTGCAATGGCGTGGTGGACAACGGCAATCCGGGCGGCGGCGTGGCCTGTAACACGGGCAAGCTGGGCATCTGCGCGGCGGGCACCACGGCGTGTGTCGGCGGCGTGATCACTTGTGTGCAGAACCAGCAGCCCTCGGCGGAAGTCTGCAATGGCTTGGATGACGACTGCAATGGCGTGGTGGACAACGGCAATCCGGGCGGCGGCGTGGCCTGCAACACGGGCAAGCTGGGCATCTGCGCGGCGGGCACCACGGCATGTGTCGGCGGCGCGATCACTTGTGTGCAGAACCAGCAGCCCTCGGCGGAGGTCTGCAATG
>JBEKRQ010000004.1:0-94773 GCA_049517655.1 Verrucomicrobiota bacterium
AGACTGAACCGGAAATCACAGACGGCTGTCACAGGACCGCTCGCGGGCTGGCCTATGATATTGCCCGGGCTGTTGGATTGCTGGAGCTGGCCCTGATAAGTAAGCGCTGAGCCCATCGGCGCGGCAACCAGGCTGCCGGCAAACAAGGCCGACAACGCGGCGGTGATGACCGCCAGG
This sequence comes from Verrucomicrobiota bacterium, assembly GCA_049517655.1. Taxonomy (GTDB): domain Bacteria; phylum Verrucomicrobiota; class Verrucomicrobiia; order Limisphaerales; family UBA11358; genus UBA11358. Next base: position 178 of record JBEKRQ010000004.1, read on the forward strand.
ACAATGATGGGGCAAATCCGTCTCACGTGGCTTGATTTCTCCGCTTCAAGTGCCGCATGTCCAGAACATTCATTTTGAATTCTGTTGGAATCCGCGCTTTCATGCAACCCCTTCTTTTCTAATTTTAGCCTAACGAAATTCTTTCGGTGTTTCTTGTCGCAACTGTCAAAGGACCGCCGTCGCTGCTCCTTTGACAAACGCTATTTATTTTGCGTTGGTCGCCGGTTTTTCCGGCCCGGCCCGTTCCTGCTTCTCTGGCACGGTGTTGTGAATTTGCGGATGGGTTCCACAGTCCTGGGCCGGGATTTGGGAACAAGAACAATCGGACAGCCTTCGTAACCAAAGGCGCGGCGCAACTGGTTGCCGAGGTATTTTTTATATTGGTCGGAAAACAATTCATCGCGGTTGATGAACAGCAGAAACGTCGGCGGCGCCTGCCGCACCTGCGTGGCGTAAAAAAACTTCAGCCGGTGCCCCACCGCGCTGACCGGCTGGCGGCGTTCGACGGCGTCTTGCAACGTCCGATTCAAAATCGCCGTTGGAATCTTTTGTTGAAGTTGCGCCGCGACGTAGCGCACGGCTTCCAGTAAACGATCCAGATGAAAACCGGATTTGGCTGATGCGAAAATCACCGGCGCGTAGTCGAGGAAGAATAATTTTTCCTGCACCCAGGCGCCAAATTCGCCGAGCGTGGATATTATCTTTGCCTGGCCTTCGCGCTGTTCCTTTTTATTGCGGCGCGCGATTTCCTCTTCGCGCACCTGGCGGACGGATTCCGCCACCAAATCCCATTTATTGACGACGACGATGCAGGCTTTGCGTTCCTCAACGATTTTGTCCGCGATTTTTTTGTCCTGTTCGGCAATTCCGGCTTCAGCGTCCAAGACCAAAATCACAATGTCACAATGCGCAATGGCATCCGCCGCGCGCTGGACGCTGAAAAATTCAATGGAATCACCCACGCGCCGCGCCTTTCGCATGCCGGCGGTGTCAATGAGAATATATTTTTGCCACACACCACCGGTTTCCACTTCAAATGGCACGTCAATGGAATCGCGCGTCGTGCCGGGAATCGGTGTGACAATGACGCGCGAGGATTGCGTCAAGGCGTTGATAATCGAGGACTTTCCGACATTTGGCCTTCCAACAATCGCTAGTTTCAATATATGCGAGTCAGTTGTCAGTGGTTGGTAGTCAGTAGTCGAAACATCTGCACCATATGCGTTGCTACTGACTGCGGGCAGAAGGGCGACCGCCGCGTTCATCAACGGCTCGATGCCTTCGCCGTGAATCGCGCTGACCGGGAAGATTTTTTCGAAGCCGAGTTGTGCGAATTCATCAGTGCTGGCTTCGTCACGGCTCGTGTCCACTTTGTTGGCTGCGACAAAAATCGGTTTTCCACTGCGGCGCAATCGCGCGGCCACTTCGCGATCGAGCGGCATGACGCCCTCCTGCGCGTTGACGACGAGGATGATGACATTCGCGGACTCGATGGCCAAATCCACCTGTTCCATCGCCGCTTTAATGATGACATCACCCGCCTTTTCGCGGCGCAACAGTCCGATGCCGCCGGTGTCCACGAGCGTGAAGGCACGCCCGTTCCACTCAGCTTCGGCGCTGATGCGGTCGCGCGTGACGCCGGGCTGATCGTGGACGATGGCGATGCGCCGTCCGACGATGCGGTTGAACAGCGCGGACTTGCCGACGTTGGGGCGGCCGACGATGGCGATTAAAGCGGACACGCGCCGAAGATGAAGAAATTTGTGTGCCAGCGAAAGTGAAATTGAATTGGAACTGGTTTTACAGGGTGGGGCGGGTGCTCGTCTGGCCGAAGTCTGACGAAGGCCGATCCCCGCGAGCGACTGGTGTAACCACGGAACCGGTGCGGATTGATTCGACGCACATTCCACTGGCGTTGCTTTGTATGTTTGCTATCAAAGTCCGCGTGGCAAAACCGGCGAACCGCAAACCAGACCCAGTTGCGCCGCGTTTGCGTCGCGCTTACGAACTCCTGCGCGCGCGATTTGGGCATCAACATTGGTGGCCGGGGGAAACGCCGTTTGAAGTCTGCGTCGGCGCCATTCTCACGCAAAACACCGCGTGGACAAACGTTGAGCGCGCCATCGCCAACCTCAAGGCCGCGCGCGTGCTGGAACCGGGGAAACTATTCGCGTTTCCCGAATCGAAATTGGCGGAGCTGATTCGTCCCGCCGGTTATTTCAACGTGAAGGCGCGACGATTGCGTTCATTTTTGCGCGTGCTTGTCGAAGATTTTGGCGGCGATTTGAACCGGTTGTTCGCCGGTAAAACTCCGGTTGTGCGGGAGCGGTTGCTGGCCATACACGGCATCGGGCCGGAAACAGCGGACAGCCTGTTGCTGTATGCGGGCAGACATCACAGTTTTGTGGTTGATGCTTACACGAAACGGATTTTTCAGCGGCATCATTGGAGTCATTCGGAAGGCAGAAGGCAAAAGGCAGAAGGCAGAAATTTAAAGTCGTCGGGTGGTTATGATGAATTGAAGCGATTGTGCGAATCGGCATTGAATCAAAAAAAGGGTGCGCAAAGGCTTGATTACTGGCGGGATTATCACGCGCAACTGGTGATGACGGGCAAACATTTTTGCCGGACACGCGCGCCGCGCTGTGAAGAGTGCCCGCTCAGACCGCTGCTGCCGCGAAAATCAGAGGACGAAGGATAGATGTCAGGCTTCCGGCCTCCGACTTCCGGCTTCTGAATTGCCTGCTTGTTTTCGGCGCGTTTCCCGCTAATTTTTGCGCCATCGCCAGTATGAACCCGACCCTCATCATCGTGCCGACTTACAATGAGCGGGAAAATCTACCCCATCTCGCGCAGCGGCTTTTGGCGCTGCCCACGCGGGTGGATTTGCTTGTGGTAGATGACGGTTCGCCCGACGGCACGGGCAAAATCGCCGATGAACTTGCCGGGAAACATCCGGAAATTCATGTCCTGCATCGCGCGGAAAAAAACGGTCTGGGACGCGCCTACATTGCCGGATTCAAATGGGCGCTGGAACGCGGCTACGAATTCATTTTCGAAATGGACGGCGATTTTTCACACGACCCGGACGACGTGCCGGTGTTTCTTGAAGCTGCCCGAAACGCCGATCTTGTGCTCGGGTCGCGTTATGTGAACGGCATCCGCGTCATCAATTGGCCGCTCAAACGTTTGATGTTAAGCCGGGGTGCTGGAAAATATGTAAAGCTGGTCACCGGAATGCCGTTTACCGACCCGACGGGCGGCTACAAATGTTTTCGCCGACGCGCATTGCAAGCTGTCAACCTAAATGAAGTCCGCTCGAACGGTTACAGTTTCCAAATTGAAATGACGCACAAACTCTGGCGGCAGGGATTTAAAATTGTCGAAGTGCCGATTATTTTTACCGAACGCGCCGAAGGCCGGTCAAAAATGGCCGGTCACATTGTGAGCGAGGCGTTTTGGATGGTCTGGCGTCTGTGGATGCAAAATGGCCTGCGCCGTTCGCCTCGCGCCGCGAAGTAAAGTCAAAGTCGCCATGAAAGCGGATCCGATCTTAATGATTTTTACCATCGTTTGTGTGACCGCCACTTCTGACTTTTCCCAATGTCATTAAACGTTGGCGACAAACTGGTTTTGACCATTGACGACATTGCGTTCGGCGGCGATGGCGTCGGGCGCGTGAACGATTTTGTTGTGTTTGTGCCATTTGTGCTCGTGGATGAAGTCGTCGAGGTCGAAATCACGGAGGTCAAAAGGAATTTTGCGCGCGCAAAATTGCTCTGCATTGAAAAACCGTCGCCGGAACGCGTCGAACCTGCCTGCCGTTATTTCGGCAAATGCGGCGGCTGCCAATATCAACATGTTGAATACGCCGCACAGTTGCGGCTCAAACAAAAGCAAATTGCGGATTTGTTCGAACGCGTTGGGAAATTTCCCTCCGACCTTGTCGGGGCGGTAATTCCGTGTCCGCAGTCTTACGGCTACCGCAACCGCATCATGATTCGCAGCCAGTGGAACAAGCCGGAGCAAAAACTCAACATCGGCTTCGTGCGCTGGGACTGCGGCCTGGTCGAGGACATTGAAGAATGCAAAATCGCCGAGCCGGTTCTCAACGTGCAAATTGCCCGTGTCCGCGCGCATCCGCCGCCGCGCGGCGGCTTGAAAGTCGTGCTGCGCGTGTCGCCGGAAGATTGGGACGTTCCGCCGGACTCGTTTTTTCAGAGCAATTTTTTTCTACTGCCCAAACTCGTCGGGACCGTGCGCGAATTTCTCCGGGCTGGTGGCGCGCGATATTTGGTGGATTTGTATTGTGGCGTGGGATTTTTCGGGATCCAGCTGGCGGACGCGGTCGAATCGTTCGTCGGTGTGGAACATGATCAGTACGCCATCAAATCGGCGCGGCGCAACACATTGTCGCACAACGTTGGCAACGGGGAATTTATTGCAAAAACAGTTGAAGAAGTTTTGCCGGAGTTGTTGAAAAAGTTTTCTCTGGAAAGAACAACGGTATTGCTCGACCCGTCGCGCAAGGGCTGTTTGCCGCGGACGTTGGAATTGTTGCGCGAGGCAAAACCGGCACAGATCATTTACGTTTCATGCCATCCGGCGACAATGGCGCGGGATTTGAACGTTTTATGTGGTGGTGGTGTCTTTGACCTAATGCGCGTGCAACCGCTGGATATGTTTCCACAAACGCAACACGTCGAATGCGTGGCGGATTTGCGCGCAGCGGAAAATCTTGCCAATCCGCACAGGGCGGACTCAACTGGATGAACCCAATGACAATGGACGCACAAACGGACACGCGTAAAAATTTCGTTCCGCATTTTCTACCGTGGCTTCTGACTGCCGCGGCGCTGGCGGTTTATTTGCTGACACTCAACCGTTGGGTGTCGCTGTTCAATCTTGGTTCCGTTGCCAAAATATCCGGCTGGACGTGGCAACCGGAAGTCTTGAATCCGGTTTCGTTTCTCGTCACGTATCCGTTCCACTGGCTGCCGGTCGTGTCAATTCCAGTCGCGCTGAATCTGTTTTCCGCCGTGTGCGCCGCGCTGACACTTGGCTTGCTTGCGCGGTCGGTTGCGATTTTGCCGCAGGACCGGACGGAGGCGCAACGAAAACGCGAACAGAACCCTTTTTCGTTTTTGACCATTCGCAGCGCCTGGTTGCCGCCGGTTTTTGCCGTGTTGGTGTGCGGTTTGCAACTCACGTTCTGGGAGAACGCGACGAATTATACGGGCGAAATGTTGAGCCTGTTGCCGTTCGCTTTCGTCATTTGGTCGCTGCTGGAATACCGGCTGGACGAGCGCGAGGGACGGCTGTTTCTGGCCGCGTTCGTGTATGGAGCGAGCATGGCGAATGACTGGGCGATGGTGTGTTATTTCCCCGTTTTTATCACGGCCATCGTCTGGGTTCGCGGCTTGAGTTTTTTTAATGCGCGTTTTCTCGAACGAATGACGTTGTGTGGTCTGGCGGGAATATCTTTCTATCTGCTCCTGCCGCTGGTGGCGGCGATTTCGGGCAGAGTGCCGGTGACGTTCTGGGAAGCGTTGAGGTTCAATCTATCGTCGCAGTTCCACATAGTGAAGGCCTTTTTCATCAGCGGGAACGTCAGAAATACCTTGGGCTTGTTGTCATTAAGCTCATTGGCGCCCTTGTTGATGTTGTCGATCCGCTGGCGTGCATCCTTCGGAGACCCCAGCCCGATTGGCACGGCGTTGACCAGCTTCATGTTTCATCTGGTGCATGCGGTTTTTCTGGTCCTCTGCATTTGGGTGGCATTCGATCCGCCGTTCAGCCCCCGGGAAAAAGGGTTGGGACTGACATTCTACTACTTGAGCACGTTGAGCGTGGGTTATTACAGCGGATATTTTTTATTGGTGTTTGGAAAACGACCGGTCGCCCCTTTGCGACGGACCAGGCCGTCCCCGTTTGACTCTTTGAACGTCCTGCCCGTGGCAGGCGTGTGGCTGCTTTTCATTTTGGCCGGTGTCGGGCTGATTTGCAAAAACGCGCCACAACTTCAGGCCGTGAACGATGATACGTTTCGACATTACACCTCGCTTGTGGAAGAGAGCCTGCCGCGTTCGGGCGGCATTTTGTTGAGCGACGACTCGCGAAGACTGATTCTCGAACAGGCGGCATTGGTCCGTGATGGTCGGATGAAAGATTTTATACCGGTCGAGACGCAGTCGCTCAAATATCCGTCGTATCTCAAATTTTTGCACAGGCAGTTTCCGCAAAAATGGCCGGACACGGTTGCCGCTTTCGAAGAAACCAACGGCGTCAGCCCGCCTTATTTGACCGGCCTGCTGACAACGCTCGCCAAAACGAACGAGCTTTATTATCTGCATCCGAGCTTCGGCTATTACTTCGAGCAATTTTATTTGGAACCGCACGGCTTGGTCTACAAGCTCAAAATACTGCCCGGCGACACGCTCCTGCCGCCGTTGCCGGATGAAAATGAAATCGCCGTGAACGAGGCATTTTGGTCACAGGCGGAAACACAAGCGTTCCCTCCCATTGAACGAGCCCTGGCCGTTCCGAAACCCGGTTCACCGCGGTCATGGGGCGAAAAATGGCTCGCAATGTTGCACGCAGCGCGGGAACAGAATCCCAACGCCGTTGTCGCCGGGAGTTTTTACTCGCGTAGTTTGAATTTTTGGGGAGTCCAAATGCAACGTGCCGGTGCTCTTGCCGCCGCCGCCACGCATTTTGAAATGGCGGAAAAGCTCAACCCCAAAAACGTTGTCGCGCAAATCAACCTTCAATTCAACCGCAGCCTTCAGGCTGGTGAAAACGTGCCGGTGGATTTGACCAAAGTCACGCTCGATCAATTCAAGCTCCATTCGTGGGACGAAGTGCTCAACGCGAACGGCCCTTTTGACGAGCCGAGTTTTTGCCTGGAAAATGGCGTCGTATTGGTACAGGGCGGATTGTTTCGCCAGGCCATTACCCTGTTTACCCGCGTCCGCCAGCTCGCGCCGGACAATCTGGCCGCCCGGCTTTGGCTGGGACAGCTTTACGATTCGGCCCGTTTGCCTTACCGCGCGCTTGAAGCAATCCAGGATGTGCGCGGGCAACCGGAAAAATTTTCGTTGACGGACACGAACAAAATCCAACTCGTCCTCATTGAGGCCGCCGCTTATTTCGAGATGAAAAACCCTGCGCGCGCCACGCAACTGCTCGGAACCGAAATCTCCCGCTGTCCCACAAACGATGCACTGCTCGCCGCCGCCGCCCAATTTTATCTGGCCAACGGCCTCTTCAACAATGCGCTTGCTGTCATTGACCGCAGGTTGCAACTCTCACCCGACGACGCGAACCGGCTTTTCGACAAAGGCTACGCTTGCCTTCAACTCAGAGCCTACGATGACGCCATTGCCGCGCTGACCCGTGTTCTGTCCCTTCAGAAGGACAACGAGGACGCGCTGTATTTTCGCGCCATCGCCTATCTCAACAGAGGCAAACTCGATGACGCGCGCGCCGATTACATGGGATTGAGTCAAACGGTTACCAACTCATACCGGATTGCCTATGGCTTGGGCGAAATTGCCTGGCGCAAGCATGAAACCAATGAGGCGATAAGAAATTACGAGCTGTATCTGGCTGGCGTGAAAACCAACACCGACGCGGCCAGGACGATCATCCAGCGACTCCGCGAACTCAAGGGCAAATCGCCTTGACCGCGCTGATGCGGGACTGGATGGGGGTTTGTTCGTGTTGATTCGTGTCCATTCGTAGTTTGTTTTTTCATTTCAAATGCGATAAAATTTGCCCGTGAAACTGCTCTTCATCGGCGACATCGTGGGACAACCCGGCCGGCGCGCGGTCGCGGAACTTCTGCCCAAACTGCGCGAACAACACAGCCTCGATTTCGTCATTGCCAACGGCGAAAACTCCGCCGGCGGCTCCGGCATCACGCCCAAGACCGCCGAAGAAATCTTTTCGGCGGGCGTGGACGTCATCACCAGCGGCGACCATTTGTGGGACCAAAAGGAAGTCATGGAATTGCTCGCCAACGAAAAACGTTTTCTCCGCCCGCTCAATTATCCGCCCGGCACGCCCGGCCAGGGCAGCGCCATCTTTCAAGTCCAAAGTCCAAAGTCCTCCGCCTACGCTGAAAGCTACGGCGCGACCGCGCCGAAACGAAGTGAAGGCGGGAAAGTCCAAAGTCAGATTTCAGTCGCTGTTTTGAATGTGCAAGGCCGCGCGTTCCTGCCGCCGCTTGAAAATCCTTTTCTCGCTGCTCGCGCCGAAGTTGAACGGCTGCGGCAGCAGACTAAAATCATTTTCGTGGACATTCACGCCGAGGCGACCTCGGAAAAAATCGCGTTAGCGCGGATGCTCGACGGACAGGTGAGCGCGGTGGTGGGCACGCACACGCACGTGCAGACGGCGGACGAGCAGATTTTCCCCGGCGGCACGGCGTATCTGACCGACGCCGGGTTCACCGGCCCGCATGAGAGTGTTTTGGGCCGCGAAATCGAGCCGGTCATCAAACGCTTTCTCACCAGCATGCCGCAGCGGTTTGAGGTGGCTAAAAACAATGTGTTGCTTCACGGCGCAATGATTGAAATTGATGACGCCACTGGCAAGGCGCTGAAAATTCAGCGGGTGTCGGAAGCAATTTAATCTGCCAAACTGCAGCAGGCCTCCAGCGTGTTGTTCACGCGGCGGGAAGAATGGGATGTGCAGCAGCGCATCCCTACCAAATCATGGTAGGGCGGCGCTGCCGCGCCGCCCAAATATAGATAAAGGCCACGCAGCAACTGCCCTACCAGTGAATTTCATGTACGCGGCCAGAATAAGGCCAGTCTTCCGGTTTTTCCACTAATCCCTGTCGCACCGGATTTTCCCTCACATACTGCCATTTTTCCGCATAATTTTCGTCGTTGCGCGAGCGATGATGAAACCCGCTCGCTTGAAATGTTCCTGCGTTTGAATGTGTCTTGGCGAAACGATCTTTCCAGAATGCGATCCAGCGTTCGATGATGAAATTCAAATCGCGCGGCGCGCAAAATAAATGCAGATGGTCGGGCATGAGCAAGTAATCGCTGACGAGCTACGCGGTTGCCGTATGTTCCCAAATTTCATGAAGTGCGCGTTGAACGGGTGACTGCGCAAGCCAACGCTCGCGTTTCTCGGTGCAGACGGTGAGAAAAACCCAGTTCGGTCCGCCAACCGAAATATGAACGCCTTTTGCCGGCGTGCGGCGACCGGGTTCGCGGAAAGGGATTTCGGACATGGTGGAATTTGTAGCGGTGACGTGGCGTGGGCAAAAGAATTTTCGTCATGCGAACAATGCGCATAACGGAAGAATGGGCCGACCGGCAGGTCGGCCCTACCATGATTTGGTTAGGCGGCGCTGTCGCGCCGCCTAAATCTCCATGTTCAATCCCCGCCTTCGCTTGTTTCGGCGCTGTCGGTGTGTTTAATTCATTTGAAATTTTCTTTGGCTGAGTATTTCCTCTGCGCGTGCTGAAAACCCTTCGCAAAGCCGAATACGCCGAGCTGACGGTTCTCTTTTTCATCCAGGGCGCGGCGATGAGTGTCTGGTTCGTGCCGCTCGGCAATGTGCTTGACGCGCATGGGTTGCACGCCATCAAGCCGTTCGCCTTTGCCACCGGCGCGCTCGCGGCGTTTGTCTCGCCGCTGATGTTCGGCGCGATGGCCGACCGTCACGTGCCGCCGGCGCGCGTGTTGCGCTGGCTCGCGCTGGCCACCGCCGCGATGCTGTCGCTCGCCAGCACCGCCATCAAATTCCATTGCAGCGGCTGGCTCGTCCTCGCGTTAATCATGCTTCTTTCTCTGGCCAGCGCGCCGGTGACGAGCATCACATCAACCATCGTCTTCGCGCAGCTCGCAGATTCAAAGGAATTTGCCCCCATGCGCGTCATGATGACGTTCGGCTGGATGGCGGGCTGTGTGCTGGCCAGCGCGTTGAATGCGGACATGTCGTCGCTCGCCGGTTACGCCAGCGCGACGATATGGGTGGTGCTGGCGGCGTTTACGTTTTTTCTGCCTGCGTTGGAGGTCCCAAAATCCGCCGAGAACCTCGCCTGGCACGAACGGCTTGGCCTCGACGCGCTGACGTTATTGAAAGACCGCAACCTTCGCGTTGTTTTCATCGCCACGACGCTGTTGAGCATTCCGCTGGCGGCGTTTTATCCGTATGCGCCGGCCAACCTGCGTGACCTCGGCTTTGCGCATGAGAGCGCGTGGATGAGCATCGCGCAAATCTCGGAAATCATCGCCATATTCAGCATGGGCTGGCTGCTGTTCAACTGGCGGTTGAAGTGGATTTTCGCCTGCGGCCTCGGTTTCAGCGTCCTGCGATTCGTATTGAGCGCGGGCAATAGCGAAACCTGGTTGCTCGCGGGTGTGGCCATGCACGGTGCGTCGTTCGCCCTCGTCTTTGTCACCGCCCAAATCTACCTCGACCAGCGCGTGGACGTGGCGTGGCGGGCGCGGGCGCAGGCATTGTTGACCTTGATGAACGGCGGCGTGGGCAACCTCATCGGTTACCTTGGCGCGGGCTGGTGGTTCGCCGTGTGCGCGCGTCCGACGGGCACGCAATGGTCGCTGTTCTGGGGTGGATTGGCCGCGGCTGCGGCAATAGTGCTGGTTTATTTTTTAACGGCGTATCGTGGAGGAGAAACGAAAATTCAGCGTGGGGCGGAGGCAATTTGACTTGGCCACAGATGAAACACAGATTGAACACAGATACGATGACGCGAATTTCAGGAATTGACGCGAGTTCAACCGTTGGAAATTTTTCCCGGTGGGGTGTTCCATTGCGCGTGCTGGAAACATTTTCCATTGCCATCATCGCGCTGGCACTCATGGGCTGCGCCACTTCACCGCCGCGCGTGGCCCGCGTCGAATTTGGCCGTTCCATCTGGACGGAAGGGCAGCGGCGCGCGGGCGTGCTGTTCCAGGATGGCGCGCAATCCGTGCCAGTCGCAGGCGGGGCTTTGTGGACTTTTGGCGACACGTTTTACGGCCAGCCGCAGCCGGGCCAGCCGCCGCAGTTGTCACAAAACAAGGGCGCGCAGAGCGCGACCATCGCCTTCCTGCCCGCCGGTCAGACGAATCTTCCGCCGGCGCTCGAATACTTCGCGGATTCAAACGGCGTCGTGGCCAATCCGTTCGAGTATTTTCCTGATGAAGACCTGAAGCACCACCGCATCTGGCCGGGAGCTGGCATCAGCATTGGCTCGCGCATTTATCTGTCCTATTCCGTTATCGAAGTCACCGACGAGCCGGGGCCGTGGAATTTTCACGGGATTGGGTCCGGATTGGCGGTGGCGGAAACGCCGCTCGGACGTTTCGTCCGGCTGCGGCCGAATGGCCGGTGGAGATTTCCCGTCGCGCCCGCCCAGATTTTGCGCGAGGGCGACCAGCTTTATCTTCTTGAAATCAGCGATGCGCCAAAGGGTCTGATTCTCTCGCGTGTCAACGCCCCGGAAATTGAGAACCCCGCCGCGTATGAATTTTTTGCCGGCAAAGGCTGGTCAACAAACCGCGCGGACGTGAGAGTAATCTTCCGCAAAGCCTACGGGCAGGTTTCAGTGATGTGGGTTCCGGCATTGAGGCGTTATTTGATGGCCACGTCGTCCGATTTTTTTCACCCGCACGAAATCCAGTTTCGCCAGGCGAAACAGATCGAAGGCCCGTGGAGCGCGCCCGCGCGCATTCCCGTGCCGGAAATGCCCGGCAAAAAGACGACGCTCGTCTATTGCACATTTTTTCACCCGGAATTGAGCGACGATCAATCGCTGCGTTTTGTCACCACGTTTTGCCGGATGCTCGCCGGTGATTGGGAATTGAGCAATCCAGAGTGGATGACAATCACGCTTGCGCCGGACTCCGTCTCGGAGCGTTGAATTTATTTCCGCGTTTGCCGCGTGTTCAATCCCCCGGTAGTATATCAGTTTGGATTGACCGCAGGCTGACTTCCGGCAAGGATTGGGGACAATGCGCCTCAAGCCCGCAGAAATTATTGCCCTTGGTGTTTTTATTCTTGCTGCATTTAGAGCAATGAAAGCGCCCAAAAAATGGTATTTGTGGCTTTTGATGGTCGTATGCGGGGGTTATTTGCTAGCATCTCTCCTTTTGCCGAATAATGAATCCAAGCCAACTGTAAATACGACAACAAATCCTGTTATTGAAGGACATTTTGACACTGTTTATGGCAACACCCCTCAAAACATTCGTGGCAATGGGAACACCGTTGTCGGGGCGACGGATAGCCGCGGGAACACAATTATCACTCAATCTATGGCTGTGGGATTTAATGCACATGCCGGACCTGGGTCAATCGCCATAGGTGCCAATGCGAATGCTGGAAATATCACTCAAACGGCTGGGCGCGATATAAATAATGGCGTTTCAGACGCAACACTTCAAAAAGTCCTTAACTTAAAGGATGTGGAATTAAGCGAGCGGATGCTGTCTGATTATCCTCATGGCTGCATCATTCTTGGATTAAAAAATGGAAAAGTGATTTACGACTCAAGATTAAAAGATATTCAGATAAATGGAGATTGGGACAATGCCAAATTCGTCATTGATACCAATAGCCAAATAGCGTTTTTGCTTTTACCGCATTTTTCTTGGATTAGCGCACAAGGGGGTATGGTGTCCTTAAACTACTGTTCCTTGGGTTTTCGATATGCTGAAGACCAACCCATGCAATTTCGTAATATGCCAAGTCTGAATATGTTCACAGAAGTTCTTGATAAGAATCGGGGCATTTTCCTAATTGGTTTCAAATAAGATTCACAATTTCTTCCAAGCTCCAAACATGGTCAGCGATTCCCGCCTCCATTGCTGGCGTCACCCGCAACGATTGATGAATCCGGCGAAAATTGTAGTGCATGAAGTAAATCGCAATCATCTGTTCGTAATTCTCAATTTTCTTTGAAAATGCGTTGGTCAGGCGAGTAAAGAGCCGCATCCCGCCTTCGCTTGCTTCGGCGGGGCAGGCATGGCTTAATTCATTTTGAATTCGATGAGCAAGCCAGCCAAATCGCAATGGGACTTCGGTGAACTGTTTCCGCCTTCGCCAGGAAGCTTCGGCGCGACAAGTCCGACGGAACAGGCCCGCAAGGTTTTGTCCGTCTCTGAACTAACAACGCAGATCAAGCGGTTGTTGGAGAAACAAGTCGGTTCCATTTGGGTGACGGGCGAGGTCACGAACCTGCGCGCCCAATCTTCCGGCCACATTTATTTCACGCTCAAGGACGCCACGTCGCAGTTGAGTTGCGTCTTGTTTCGCAGCGAAGGCATTGCCCATCGCGAGTTGCTGCAGGACGGGCAAAAAGTTCTCCTGCAAGGCGACGTGACGGTTTATGAAGCGCGCGGACAATACCAACTCATCGTACGCGCGGTGGAGTTGCAGGGTGTCGGCGCGCTGCAAATCGCGTTCGAGAAACTCAAGCAAAAGCTCGCGGCGGAAGGATTGTTCGCGTCGGAACGAAAACGGCCGCTGCCGAAATATCCGCAACGCATCGGGCTGGTCACGTCGCCGACCGGCGCGGCGATTCGCGATGTGTTGAACGTCGTGCAACGGCGAAATCCGGGGCTGGAAATCATCCTCGCGCCGTGTCGCGTGCAAGGCGAAGGCGCGGCGAAGGAAATCGCGGCGGCGATACGACTGCTGAATGAATTTAATGTGGCTCAGGCCTCCGGCCTGAGAGGGAAAAATTCACAGGCTGGAAGCCTGTGCCACATTGATTTGATTCTCCTCACTCGCGGCGGCGGGAGCCTGGAAGATTTGTGGGCGTTCAACGAGGAAGTCGTGGCGCGGGCGATTTTTGAGTCGGCAATTCCGGTCGTGTCGGCGGTCGGACACGAAATTGATTTCACCATCAGCGATTTCGTCGCGGACGTGCGCGCGGCGACGCCGAGTGCGGCGGCGGAAATCATCACGGAAGGCGTTTTTGCCAGCCGCCAGCTTGTGGCGGATTTGACACAGCGCATGGCGCGGGCGCATCCGCGCCGGCGGTTGAACGAGTTTTTGCAGCGGCTCGATGATTTGCAAACGGGCTTGTTGCGTTGTGCGAAGCAAGGCGCGCGTGAACAACGCGTTGCCTGGCAAAATCTGGCGACGCGGCTGTCGCGCGTTCGTCCGGGGCAACTGCTGAAACAGCGGTGTGAACTTTTGAAGGCGAGCCGGCGCCGTTTGCGCGAGTTGACGCTCGTCCGGCTCAAGGATTTGAAGACCGGTTTGGCAGCGACTGAAGCACGGTTGCATTTGCTCGGGCCGGAGCAGGTTTTGTCGCGCGGTTATTCGATTACGATGGACGCCGCGAGCGGCAAAGTTTTGCGAGATGCCACCAAAGTGAAAGCCGGACAGAAATTGAAGACGCGATTGAAGGTCGGTGAGGTTTTGAGCCGGGCGGAATCCGCTTCGGCCAGGCCGTCTTCCAAAAACAATTAACCTGAAATTTCGGGTTAATTTCTGATTGACCTGGTTGTATTGATTTGGCAGTGATGCCAGCCATGAAAAGAAACTTTTTGGCGTTTATCTGCGCTACTGTCTTTGTGGCGTTCGCCGGCGACCGCCTGGCTGCTCAAGACAACAATCTTCCCACTCTATTTGTCGCACCGTTCAGCGGCGACACGACGGCGATCCAATATTGGCAGCCGGCAATGGGCGAGGGCTTGGGCGAGATGCTCACCACGGAACTAGGCAAGATCAACAAGTTTCAAATGCTCGAAATCAACCAGATCGGTGATTTGAAAAACGAGATCAACATGGGCTCGGACGGCTGGGTGGACCAGGCACAGAAGGTGGACAAAGGCGGATTCTCGGCAGCGGATTTCATGTTCACAGCCAAGGTGACGCGGTTCGGTTCGAAGGAATCCCACATCGGTTTGGGTGGTTTTGCGCCGGGCAATTTCGGCAACTTGGGAATCAAGAAGGGCGTCTCGGATGTGCGCATTGACTGGCGTCTGGTGGACGTGGCGACGCGCAAAATCATCAAGACCGGTTCGGGCACGGCGGAGCAGACGGGAATGGGTTTTAACATCGGCACTGACATCGGCGGCAGCGGCGGCCACATCGGTTTCGACAACAAGGAATTCATGGACAGCGCGCTCGGCAGGGCCACAGAGACGGCGATGAAACAAATCATTTCTGATGTCCAGACAACGACACTGCCCGAATCCGGACGCATGAAACAAAAAGCGGGTCTGACATCCAAGGCATCGGCCGCCGCTGATGCGCTCAAGCACACACCCGGCAAGGTGCTTGCGGTGGCGAGCAAAGACACCATCATCGTGTCGCTTGGCAGCAAGGAGGGCTTCAAGGACGGGGACAAACTGGACCTTTACAAAACCACCGACGTAATGGACGACCATGGCAATGTGGTTTTCACCGATGAGAAACTCGTTGGCGAAATCACGTTGTCTTCTGTGCAGGAAGACAAGAGCCGGGCGTCTTATTCCGGTGACTTGGAAGTCAAGCAGGGCTGGACGGTAAAGGCCAAGTAACGTTTATTCACCGGCAAATTCAAGGCATTCTGCAAACTGGACGGATGCAAATTTTCGTTCTAATCTCTTTCCGTGCCGAATCCGTCAAAAAGCGCGGGACAAACTTCCGCCAAAAACCTGCCATTTGAGGAAGCCCTGAAAAAGCTCGAGGGTCTCGTCGGGGCGATGGAGTCCGACGATTTGCCGCTCGAGGTGTTGCTCGCCAAATATGAAGAAGGCACGCGGCTTGTGAAAATCTGCCATGAAAAACTCGCCGAAGCGGAATTGAAGATTCAACAGTTGGAAAAAAGCGCGGCGGGCGAAATGAAATTGAAGCCGCTGTCGCCGGATTTGTCCAAGGAATAACTTCAACCGTTAATGGACACGAATAGACACAAACTTTTCGGATTTTTGCAAACTCAACACTCATTCGTATGAATTCGTGCCGCCTGTGTCTCAATTCTTCGTGTTCATTTGTGTTTATTCGTGGTTAATCGGATATGAGCCGTTATCTCGACATGGTGAACGGGCCGGAGCAGTTGAAAAAGCTCGCGCTGCCACAGCTTCAGGAACTGGCCGGGGAAATCCGTGAGGAGTTGATCGCCGGCCTCGCCCAAAGCGGCGGACATCTCGGCCCGAATCTGGGCGTGGTCGAGTTGACCATCGCGCTGCACCGCGTTTTCAACACGCCCAGGGACAAATTTGTCTGGGATGTGAGCCATCAGATTTATGTCCATAAAATTCTCACGGACCGGAAGGACAGATTCCGCACCATCCGGCAGACGGGCGGTTTGAACGGCTTCGCGTTGCGCACGGAAAGTCCGCACGATTGTTACGGCGCGGGCCACGCAGGCACGGCGCTTTCCGCCGCGCTCGGCATGGCGGTGGCGCGCGATAAACGCGGCACGGACGAGCACATCGTCTGTATTTTTGGCGACGCCGCGCTGACCAACGGCATTTCCTACGAAGCTCTCAACAACATCGGTCACACGACGAAGCGCTTTATCGGCATTCTCAACGATAACGAATGGAGCATCGCCAAAAACGTCGGCGCGATTGCCAATTATTTGAACAAGCTCGTTACCAATCCGCGTTACAACAAGCTCGCGCGGGATTTTGAAAATTTTGTGCGCCGCCTGCCCAAAGGCGAACTGGCATTAAAACTGGCGCACAGGGCCGAAGTGGGGTTCAAGGGCGCTATTACCGGCGTGGGCCTGCGGCAGACCGGCATGACGTTGGATGCGGACGGGCGCGGCGGTTATGGCAGTCCGGTTATTTTTGAGGAAATGGGCTTGCGCTATCTCGGCCCGATTGACGGGCACGATCTGCCGTTGCTCATCAGCACGCTGGAATTTGCCAAAACGTGCGACCATCCAATCGTCATCCATGTCCTCACGCAAAAAGGAAAGGGTTTTGAAGCTGCGCTCAAACATCCGGAAAAATTCCATGGTCTTGGCCCTTACGACGTAAAGACTGGCGAAACGCCCGCGCCCGCACCCGGCACGCCGCCGAATTATAACGACGTGATGGGGCAAACACTTGTGAAATTGTGCCAGAAAGACAATACACTCGTTGGCATCACCGCCGCCATGCCCAGTGGCACCGGCCTCAAATGCCTCGAAAAAGCGATGCCAGACCGCTATTACGACGTCGGCATCGCGGAGGAACACGCCGTCATTTTCGCCGCCGGCATGGCCACGATGGGCTTCCATCCGGTCGTCGCGATTTATTCCAGTTTCCTGCAACGCGCCTACGACTGCATTCATCACGACGTTTGTTTGCAGGATTTGCCGGTGATTTTCTGCATGGACCGCGCCGGTCTTTCCGCCAATGACGGCCCAACGCATCACGGTTTGTTCGACATCGCGTATCTGCGCTGCACGCCAAACGTCATTGCCATGGCGCCGAAGGACGAGGACGAACTCGTGGACATGATGTTCACCGCCGCGCACGAACAACATCCGACGTTCATCCGCTATCCGCGCGGAGTGGCGGAGGGCGTGCCCATCAAGGAACAACCGGAACTGCTCGAAATCGGCAAGGCGGAAGTCATTCGGAATTTCTCAAATAATGGCGAACGCAAGGTCGCGCTGTTTGGCCTCGGTCCGATGAACACGATTGCTCGCAAAGCCGCGGCGCAACTCGCAGCGGAGGGTTTTGATTGCGCCGTCATCAACCCGCGCTTCACCAAACCGCTCGACGCCGGCACACACGAATTTTTTGGTCGCGCTGCGGAAGTGGTCGTAACGCTCGAAGACCATACGCTGATGGGTGGATATGGCTCTGCGGTGCTGGAACTGTTCAGTGAGAAAGGCGTGACGACGTCCGTCGTGCGCATCGGCTGGCCGGACCAATTCATCGAGCACGCCACGACACAAGACGAACTCCGCGAGAAATACGGCCTGACAGTCGAGAACACCATAGCCAAGGTGAAGGCGCAGTTTGGTGGGGCCACGGCAAAAGTGACGAAGCTGGTTGCAGTAGCCTAGTTAAGAAACAGACGTATGGCCGATTTCACATCGGAAAAGTTATCTTGATTTCCTCCGTAATCAGCCTTTTCCTCTCTGCGCAGAAATTGGAATTTGCTCGCCGCGCCGTAGCGAAACGAAGGCGGGAAAAATCGCAAATCGTAAATCATAAATCAGATGAAGCCTCCCACCGGTGGGAAAATTTCGATTCGGAACGGCAAACTGAATGTGCCGGACAATCCCATCCTGCCGTTCATTCGCGGCGATGGCACCGGTCCCGACATCTGGGCCGCCAGCGTCCGTGTGTTCGATGCCGCTGTGCAAAAGGCCTACGGCGGCAAACGCAAGGTCGCGTGGTTTGAAGTTTTCGCCGGTGAGGCTGCGAAAAACAAATTCGATAACTGGCTGCCCGACGACACGGTCGAGGCGTTCAAGGAATTTCTGGTCGGCATCAAAGGGCCGCTAACCACGCCCGTCGGCGGCGGCATCCGCTCGCTCAACGTCGCGCTGCGCCAGATGCTCGACCTCTACGTCTGCTTGCGCCCGGTCCAGTATTTTCAAGGTGTGCCGTCGCCCGTGAAACATCCGGAAAAAGTGAACGTGGTCATCTTTCGTGAAAACACCGAGGACATTTACGCGGGCATTGATTTTGAAGCTGGCAAGGAACAGGCGCTCAAGACCCTTGAATTTCTCAAGGCGAACTTCCCGAAGGACTTCAAAAAAATCCGGTTCGGGGACAAACCTGAATTCGTCGGTGTCGGCATCAAGCCGGTTTCAAAACCCGGCACGGAACGCCTCGTCCGCTCGGCCATCCAATACGCCATCGCGAACAAACGCAAGAGCGTCACAATTGTCCACAAGGGCAACATCATGAAATTCACCGAAGGCGCATTCCGCGATTGGGCCTATGCGCTGGCCAAAAGGGAATTTGGCGCGGTGGAGATAGATGGCGGGCCTTGGTGCCGGATTCAGAAGTCAGAAGTCAGAAGTCAGAAGTCAGAAGTATTAGTAAAGGACGCCATCGCCGACGTCACGCTGCAACAAGTGCTGACGCGACCGGAGGATTTCGACGTCATCGCCACGCTGAATCTGAATGGCGATTATTTAAGCGATGCGCTGGCGGCGCAGGTGGGTGGCATCGGCATCGCACCCGGCGGCAATATCAATTATGTCAGCGGCCACGCAATTTTTGAAGCGACGCACGGCACCGCGCCCAAATACGCAAATCAGGACAAGGTGAATCCGGGCAGTGTTGTATTGAGCGGCGAAATGATGTTCCGTTACCTGGGCTGGACTGAAGCGGCCGATTTGATCTTGAAAGGCTTGACCGGCGCGATTGGCAGCAAGCGCGTGACTTACGATTTTGCGCGCCAGATGGATGGCGCGACGGAAATCAAATGCTCCGAATTCGGAACCAATATTATCAATCACATGTAGGCAGGTCCGGCACGGACTTTGGTAATAATATCATCGCGAACATGTGAGGCGGTTCAAAATTTTTCTGAAGGCAAACGCGAACGCGTAAATGATTTCCAGCAACACGTCCCGGAACATGGCGGCGCATTGGTGGCTGGCCTGCCAAACTGTTTGAAGTGGCGTTTTGCGTTTCGCATTCAGCTCTCAAATGGAAATATGAAAATAAAGGATCAAAGCGGCAATTAAACCAAAGCCCGCGCCAAAATAGGAAAGCACCAGCGCCTTGTGATGTTTCCAGATTTCGCCCAATACCGCGTGAATCGCCAGATAGAAAAATCCGCCGGCCGCGTTCGCCAGCATCAGCGCCAGCGTCAGTTTCAGCGCGTGTTGCGGAACATTTTGCAAAGCAAACCAGCCCAGCAATCCGCCGACGATGGTCATGGCTTCCACCGCCGCCACCAGCCACAGCATTTTTTTGCGCGGGTATCCGCCGCCGAGCAGCAACGCGCCCAGCGCCAGCCCTTCGGGAAATTTATGCACGCAAATTGCGAACAGGATGGAAAGTTTCACCGGCTCGCTTTCTTCGAGTCCCGCCGCCAGCGCCAGCCCGTCCACGGTGCAATGAATCCCCAGCGCAATCATCATTGCCAGAGCGAATTCGGCCAGCCGGTGGGTTGTGGCTTCGTCGAAATGGCTGGCCGCGCACGCCGGACAGATATGGAAAATATATTTGGTGATAATGGCAAAAAGGAGATAACCCGAAGCCGCCACCGGCAGAAACCACCAGCGCAGGTCTTCCCAACATTCCGGCGCGATGCCGCAGAGCGAGACGCCCAGCAGTGTTCCGGCGCCGAGGCTGATGAAGGCGCACAGTTGCTTGTGCGTTCGAGCCAGAAGGCCGCTGAACGCGCCACCGGCCATCGCAATGGCGAACGCCGAGAAAATCTGGGTTAGAATGGGTGCTATGCCCATGTCAGTGATCTTAATTGCGAATCATTTGCAATATAACAAAAGACAGAATGGCTGCAAGCTTTTATTTTGGAAAGGTAGGGACGACCTGCCGGTCGTCCGAGGCCGCGCAGCAGCGCGGCCCTACCGATTTTGTTATCGTCCGCAGCAGTGTTTGTATTTCTTGCCGCTGCCGCAAGGGCAGGGGTCGTTGCGCCCCACTTTCGGACCGGTGCGGATGGGCTTGGCCTTTTCCGCCACCACCGCCGCCGCTTCGCTGACAACGTCGCTGCCCTTGGCTTGCGCGCCGCCGGAACTGGCGGTTTTCGTGCCGCCAAACGCGCTCGTGGTCTGGTGCAGCATTTGTTGGGGAACGTTTCTCAGGAAATTTTCAAACGCCATCAGGCTGGATGCGCTGCGGAAAATGTTGTGGCAAATCTCGGTCTTTACGCTGACCATCAGCTCGTCGAAAATTTTGAACGCCTCGGCCTTGTATTCGATGAGCGGGTCGCGCTGGCCGTAACCGCGCAGGCCGATGCTGTAGCGGAGGCTGTCCATTTCATAGAGATGCTCCTGCCACAGCTTGTCAATCGCGCTCAAAATGGTGAACCGTTCGACTTCCTTGAGCGCGTCGGGATTTTCAAAACTGATTTTGATGTCGTAAGCCTTGCGGACGCTTTCGGAAATGAAATTGCAAACGGCAAATTGCGCCGGACTCAACCCGTCGAAAAACGAGCCGGCCACGGGCGTCTCTTTGCCGGACTCGGCGGCTTTGATGATTTCGGCCTCGGGCAGGCCAATGGGAAAGTTCAAATTCACCCAATCAGCCAATGGCCGGACTTTCCATTCGTTGAATTCGGTGTCGGTGTTCGTGAATTGCGCGACTTCGTCCACGACGACTTCCTCCATGATGTCCATAAGCCGGTCGCGAACATCCTCGGCGTGGATGATTTCGTTGCGGAAGCCGTAAATGACTTCGCGCTGCTTGTTCATCACGTCGTCGTATTCGAGCGTGCGTTTGCGGATTTGAAAATTGTGCTGTTCGACGCGCTTTTGTGCCTGCTGAATGGAACGATTTAAAAGCGGATGGGACAATTCCTGGCCTTCTTCGAGTCCCATTTTTTCCATGTATTTGACAATGCGATCAGAGCCGAACAACCGCATCAAATCGTCCTCGAGCGAGATAAAAAAGTGCGATGAACCGGGATCGCCCTGCCGCGCGCAGCGGCCGCGCAACTGCCGGTCAATGCGGCGCGCCTCGTGGCGTTCCGTGCCGAGCACGTGCAAGCCGCCAACTTCTGTCACGCCAGGGCCGAGTTTGATGTCGGTGCCGCGGCCTGCCATGTTCGTGGCAATGGTGATGGCCCCGCGCTGGCCGGCGCGCGCAACGATTTCGGCCTCCTGCTGGTGATACTTCGCGTTGAGGACGGAATGGATCAATCCCTCGCGTTTCAGCATCCGCGAAAGCATTTCGCTCGTTTCGACGCTGACGGTGCCGACAAGGATCGGCCGGCCTCGCGCGTGAAGTTCCTTGATTTCCCTGACGACGGCGTTGAATTTTTCGCGTTTGGTTTTATAGACCGAGTCGTGCCCGTCCTTGCGGATGCACGGTTTGTTGGTCGGAATCGTCAGCACGCCGAGTTTGTAAATATCCAGAAATTCGGTCGCTTCGGTTTCCGCCGTGCCGGTCATGCCCGCCAGTTTTTGGTAAAGGCGGAAATAATTTTGAATCGTGATGGTCGCTAGTGTTTGAGTCTCCCGCTCAATTTCGACGCCTTCCTTCGCTTCGACGGCCTGATGCAAACCGTCGCTCCAGCGGCGGCCGGACATGAGGCGTCCGGTGTGCTCGTCAACGATGATGACCTTGTTTTCCTGCACAACATATTCGACGTCCTTTTGATAAATGCTGTAGGCCCTGAGTAATTGCGAGATGGCGTGCATTTTCTGCGCCTTGGTCTCGAAGTCCGCCTGCAATTTTGTCTTTAGTTCCAAGCGCTTGCGCGCGTCGGTCTCCGGGCCGACATCAATTTCATGCAACTCTGTCGTCAAGTCGGGCAACACGAAGGAGTCCGGGTCCTTGGGGCTGATGAAATTGCGGCCTTTCTCGGTTAAATCGGCCTCATGGCTTTTCTCATCAATCGCAAAAAATAACTCCTCTTTCTCGCGGTAGAGGTCAACTTTCTTCTGGTCTTTGTGCAATTCCAGCTCGGCCTTGTTCATCATCCGAAGGTTCTCAGGGTCCTCCAGCAGTTTCAGCAAACCCTCGGATTTCGGCTGGCCCGTTTTGACGCGAAAGAGCAGCAGGCCGATTTCATGTTCGAGCGCGTCGCCATTTTCCACGTTCGACCCGTCGGTGGGATTCGATTTTTTAATCAACGCCTCGGCCTCGGACAAAAACCGGGCGCACAAGCGTTCCTGCGCGCGGACGAGCGATTCGACGTCCGGCTTCCACTGCGCGTATTGCTCGTCGAACGTGTGCAGGGACGGGCCGCTGATAATGAGCGGCGTGCGCGCTTCATCAATGAGAATCGAGTCCACTTCGTCCACGATGGCGTAATAATGCCCGCGCTGGACCTGCTCCTCCTTGCGCGCGGCCATGCCGTTGTCGCGGAGATAATCAAAACCGAACTCGGCGTTTGTGCCGTAGGTGATGTCGCAATCGTATTGTTCGCGGCGGATCTTGGGCGACTGGTCGTGCAAAATGACGCCAACCGTGAGACCGAGAAATTTGTATATCGCGCCCATCCATTCCGAGTCGCGCGCGGCCAGATAATCATTCACCGTTACCACGTGAACGCCGCGTCCGGTGAGCGCATTGAGGTAAATGGGCATGGTGGCGACGAGCGTTTTGCCTTCGCCGGTGGCCATTTCGGTGATTTTTCCCGAATGCTGCGCCATCCCGCCGATGAGTTGCACGTCGAATGGAATCATGTCCCAAATGGTGGGATGCTCCCGAATAATGACTTCCGTTTTGCGCTCGACCATCCGGCGGCAGGTGTTTTTCACGGCGGCGAATGCCTCGGGCAAAATTTGATCAAGCCGCAGCGCCAACTGCTTGTTGTCCGTGATTTTGGAAAACTCGTCCTTCCACGCGACGGTTTTCTGGCGTAATTCGTCGTCGGAGAGCTTTTGAAGTCCGGCTTCGATTTCATTGATCTGGCGGACGACCGGCCAGAATTTTTTCAACTGGCGGTCATTCCTCGACCCGAAGATCGTTTTTATCAATCCAGTCATGACAATTTGCGACGGTTTGCGAAAATAACGCGGTAAACGCTACGCGAGGAACCGCAAAGCGTCAAAGTGAATCGCTGTGACCTTGCGCCATTTTCCAGTGGGATTCAGCGCAAAGGCAGGGTCGCATCGCCTTGTCGCGCCGACTTGCCGCGCCAAAGTGTAACGACGGCGGGAGTGTGGAATGAAGGCGGACGAGGCGACTGGGGTGGGAGGCGGAACTTCCGCCGGCCGCGCGTCCCTGCCAGCCAAATCATACACTGGCGTCTGTTTCGCCGATTCGTTAGTCTCAGGGCGGAATCACGCGATGAATACCGCGCTCGAATCTCTCGGCCTGATTGCCGGCAACCGCTCGCTGCCCCTGGAATTTGCCCGGCAGGCGCGCGCCGCCGGCGTCAAACGTCTTGTCGCCGTCGCCTTTGAAAATGAAACCGATCCCGCGCTCGTGAAGTTCGTGGACGAAATCGTCTGGCTCAAGGTCGGCCAATTGTCAAAAATGATTTCCGCCTTCACCAGCCGCGGCATCAAACAGTGCGTCATGGTCGGCCAAATTGCGCCGAAGAATCTTTTCGATCTCCGGCCCGATTTGCGCGCAATGTCACTGGCGCTCCGGCTCAAGGAAAGAAACGCGCACACGATTTTCGGGGCCATTGCGGACGAATTGAAAAAAGATGGCATCGAACTGATAGAAGCGACGCCGTGGCTCAAGCCGCTGATGCCGCAAACCGGTTTTCATCTCGGACCAAAATTGTCGGACGAACGGTGCGCGGACGTGGAATTTGGTTTTCTCACTGCGAAGGAAATTTCGCGCCTGGAAATCGGCCAGACCGTTGTCGTGAAAAATGGCGCGGTGCTGGCGGTTGAAGGTTTTGAAGGCACGGACAAATGCCTCGCGCGCGGCGGCGAACTTGCCGGCAAAGACGGCGGCGCGGTCGCCGTGAAGGTCGCCAAGGCCAGTCACGACATGCGTTTCGACATTCCCTGCATCGGCGCGCAAACTCTGGAGACGTGCGCCGCGTCCGGCGTGGCGGTGCTCGCGCTCGAATCCGGCAGGACACTTTTGCTCGAACAAGAAGCTTGCGAACAAATCGCAAGGAAAAATAAAATCTCCGTCACGGCCATTTAAACCATGGACCTCTGACTTATTTTGACATTGGACTTTGGACTTTAGATTTTGGACTATTAATTATGCTGACGTCGCACGAACTCTTCGGTTTCATGTCGCCTGGTCTGGCGAACGAAATTGTCAATTACGCCTACGAGTCGGACAAACCCACTTACAAGGCCGCTCTTGGCGCCGTCGCCCAGGCGCGCCATGTGCGTCCGGTCTTTCTCGAACGCCAGCCGCGCACGCAGCGTCATGAGGCGATGATTTCAACCCTGTCCCGGCCAGCGCTCGATACCGTGGCCGGCGGTCTCATCCGCGCGTGGCTCATGAAAAAACACAAGGCAATGCTCGTGGATTTTCTCAATGGATTGGGTATTCAAAACAATGAAGGCGTCGTGGACAACCTGCCCGCGGCAATGGACGATGCGAAATTGAAATCCGCCATCGAGACGTTGCTGAAAAAATATCCGCCGGAGGCCGTGGCTGTTTATCTGAATGCGTTCAACGACATGAACAGGGCGAATTGGGCCAACTTAAAAACCATTTTGGAATCCGATGCGCGTCTGCAATTGGGCGCGCACGCTTGAAACGGCAAAAATTTCTCGCGCCGTCCCGCGTGAATAGTATTCTGCACGGACACTTTTGATTTATGGAACCTCAAGCTGATATTGCACTGATTGGTCTGGCCGTCATGGGCCAGAATCTCATTTTGAACATAAACGACCACGGCTTCACCGTCGTGGCCTTCAATCGCACTGTTTCCAAGGTGGACGATTTCCTCAACAAGGAAGCCAGGGGCACAAAAGTGCTCGGCGCCCATTCGTTGCAGGAAATGGTTGCCCTGCTCAAAAAGCCACGCCGCGTCATGCTCATGGTCAAGGCCGGCAGCGCTGTGGACGAATTCATCGAGCATTTGCTGCCGCTGCTGGAACCGGGCGACATCATCATTGACGGCGGCAATTCGTTGTTTGAAGACACGAATCGCCGCACGAAATACGTCGAAAGCAAAGGCTTGCTTTACATCGGCACCGGCGTGAGCGGGGGCGAGGAAGGCGCGCGCCGCGGTCCGAGCATCATGCCCGGCGGTTCACCCGCCGCATGGCCGCACGTCAAACCGATTTTCCAGGCCATTGCCGCCAAAGTGGATGGCGCTGGTGGCCCACCGCAGGTGTGCTGCGATTGGGTGGGCGAAAACGGCGCCGGTCATTTTGTCAAAATGGTTCACAACGGCATCGAATACGGCGACATGCAACTCATCGGCGAGGCTTACAACATTTTGAAGAACGGCCTCGGAATGAGCGCGCCGGAAATGCACGAAGTGTTCAAGGAATGGAACACGGGCGAGCTTGACAGTTACCTCATCGAAATCACCCGCGACATTCTGGCCTACAAAGACGCCGACGGCGCGCCGCTCGTGGACAAGATTCTCGATACCGCCGGCCAGAAGGGCACCGGCAAATGGACGGTGCAAAGCAGCGCGGATTTGGGAATTCCGATTACACTTATTGCCGAGGCGGTTTATTCCCGCTGCGTTTCCGCGTTGAAAGATGAGCGCGTGAAGGCGGCGAAAAAATTAAAAGGCCCCAGACCGTTGATGAGCGTTGCCAAAAACGACGTGAAGAAAAAACAATTCATCACCGACATTCGTGACGCGCTTTATGCCTCGAAAATTGTCAGCTATGCGCAGGGTTACATGCTCATGCGCGCGGCGGCGGCGGAATACAAATGGAATCTCAACTACGGCGGCATCGCGCTCATGTGGCGCGGTGGTTGCATCATTCGCTCGCGTTTCCTCGGTAAAATCAAGGAAGCGTTCGACAGGAATCCGAAGCTGACGAATTTGCTCCTCGACGATTATTTCCGCGGCGAGATCAAGCGCTGCCAGAAAAGCTGGCGCAACGTCATCGTTGCCGCTGCGAAGAAGGGCATACCCGTTCCCGCGTTCGGCACCGCGCTGGCGTTTTATGATTCGTATCGTGCCGCAGTGTTGCCGGCGAATCTGTTGCAGGCGCAGCGCGATTATTTCGGCGCGCACACCTACGAGCGCGTGGACAAACCGCGCGGCGAGTTCTTTCACACCAACTGGACCGGCCACGGCGGCACGACGGCGTCGGGGACTTACACAGTTTGATTCGGGGCGAAGGCGCAAAAAACTTCACAACCGGGCGCTGCCTGTTTCAATGGGCGCGTGAAAGCCCATTACTCGGCGCCGCGCTGATTTGCCCGAAGGCCGCCGGAATGGTATCCTTGTAACGGTG
This sequence comes from Verrucomicrobiota bacterium, assembly GCA_049517655.1. Taxonomy (GTDB): domain Bacteria; phylum Verrucomicrobiota; class Verrucomicrobiia; order Limisphaerales; family UBA11358; genus UBA11358. The sequence goes on from JBEKRQ010000004.1 coordinate 27,087, forward strand.
AAGTCTCGTTGTTTGCCGCGAACATACTGCATCCTGCTTGCAGCGTGTCTGATCCTTTTGAATTTCACCGCCGACGGCCAGACCAAACAAATCCGGCTGCGCAATGGAACCATCACCACTGCACCCGCCGCGAAGGCCGCTGCCGCCACGCAGTCCCGGTCGCAAGCGCTTTCAGTCCAGTCGCCCGTTTCGGGCCTTTTCCTGGTGCAGTTCGAAAGTCCGTTGAAACCCGCCGAGCGGTCGGAGTTGCAGGCGCTGGGCATTGAACTGCTCAAGTATGTGCCAGATGACGCCTTCATCGCGAAATTCAACAGCGTGTCTCCGGATACGGTCAGGGCGCTGAATTTCATCCGCTGGGTGGGGCCTTATCGTTCGGACTACAAGATTCATCCCCGGCTGTCCGCCGCTGTGAGCAACGTGTCGCAGACGAACCGGATTGTCACCGTCAACATTTTGATTTCGCCCGGAGCCGCGCCGGCGGAAATCGCCGTGGTGCGCTCCCTGCTTTCGTCCGTGCAGCACGAGAGTCATTTGCGTCAGGGCGTCATTTTGCGGGGCAATCTGGATGCCGCCCGTTTGCCGGCGCTGGCGCAATCCGGTTCCGTTCTTTGGATTGAACCCGCTCCAAGGCGAAAGCTGGTTGACGAGCTGGCCTCAAAGGTCGTGGGCGGCGATGACGGCAACACCGGAACGCCCACGGTCACGGAGCAACTGGGTTTCGGCGGCGCGGGAGTGACCGTGTGCGTGGCGGACACCGGGCTCGATACGGGCAATACGAACACGATGCACCTGGATTTAAGGGGGCGGGTGACGGGCTTCAAATACTACGGCTCACTGACGGATGGCTCGGATGGGTATGGCCACGGCACGCACTGTGCGGGCATTGTCGCCGGCAACGCCGCCACGGGCGAAACCGATCCCGACTCCGGGGCTTTCTACGGTCTGGGCGTCGCGTCGGGCGCCAGCCTGTTCGTCGAGCGAATCTTTGACGACGATGCGAACGAGGTCAACCCGGCGCCCAGCGACGGAGATCTCACACGGGACGCCGTCCGCGCCGGGGCGCAAATCGGCGGGAACAGTTGGGGCAATGATGTCCAAGGCGAGTATGACCTTGACGCTGCGCAATTCGATGAACTGGTGCGGGACGCGGACGCCTCAACGCCCGGCGACCAGCCCTATATCCTGGAATTTTCCGCAGGCAACGCCGGGCCTGACTCCGAAACGATGGACAGCCCGGCTTCGGGTAAAAATGTGATTGCCACAGGCGCGTCGGAAAACGTGCCGGGAACACTGGCGGAAACCTACGGGCTTTACGCGGACGGCCCCGACACGATGGCTGATTTTTCGAGCCGCGGTCCCTGCGAAGACGGTCGCATCAAACCGGACTTGGTGGCGCCGGGAACGTGGATTGCCTCGGCGGCATCGTCCGCAGCCCCGGACGAAGCCGCCATCGCCTGGACGGTGATTGACGATTATTACGTGTTCATGGGCGGAACAAGCATGTCCGGTCCGCACGCGGCGGGCGCGGCGGCGGTTTTTGTGCAGTATTACAAAAGCCTGCACACAAACGCCGTGCCCTCGCCAGCGCTGGTCAAGGCGGCGTTGATCAATTCCGCCGACGAACTCGATGAAGCCAACGGCGGCCCCGGCCCGATTCCCAACAACGACGAAGGCTGGGGGCGCGTCAATCTGGCCAACATCGTCGTGACCAATCTCAATGGCGCGCCGCGTTACTACCAATACCTGGATCAGTCGGTGTTGCTGACCAGCGGCCAGGTTTATGTCCAGCACGTGTTGGTTCAAAATTCCGGCCAGCCGCTGAAAATCACGATGGCTTACACGGACGTGCCGGGATTTCCCGGAGCGATTCCGGCACTGGTGAACGACCTGGACCTGGAGGTCGTCGGCCCGGATGGAACCCTGTATCGTGGCAACCAGTTTTCGGGCGGTGAATCGGTGCCGAACGCGCCTTCGGCGGACAGCATCAACAACGTGGAAGCGGTGCATCTGGCGCAGCCGTTGCCGGGCGATTATCTTGTCCGTGTCCGCGCCCGCAACGTGGTGCAGGACGCGCGGTTGGACACGTCGGCCATTGACCAGGATTTCGCGCTGGTCGTTTCCGGCAATCTCGCGCGGCCCAACGCCGGGTTCATCCTGCTCGACCGCTCCAGTTACACCGCGCCGGGCGTCATGCAGGTGGAGGTCATTGACCCCGCCAGGGCCGGCAGCAATTCGGTGAGCGTTCTCGTGAAAAGCACGACCGAGCCGGCAGGTGAAACCTACGTTCTGCACTCTGCCGGAACGTATGGCGCGTTCACAGGCGCGGTGGCGACGGTGACTGGCGCCGCCGCGGTGGACGGGGAGCTGGAGATTCACAACGCCGATGCCGTCGAGGCGGACTATGTTGACAGTTCTGGAAGCCTGCGGACGGCCACGGCGGTGGCCGATCTTGTGCCGCCGGTGTTGAGCAACGTCGCGGTGACGGTTGACACCGGCATCATTACCATCACATGGCTGACGAGCGAGCCGGCCAATGCCGTCATTTACTACGGCACCAATCTGGTTTTCAACCTGGCGGCGACCAATTCCGCGTTGACGACAAGTCACTCAATAAAGCTGGGCAGATTGATTCCGGGGAGAACGTATTATTTTTACGTCAGCTCGGCGGATGCGGCGGGGAACACGGTCACGGACAACAACTCCGGAGCCTGGTACAGTTTCGTGGCGGTGGCGACGCCGACGGTGCTGCTCGTGGACGATTACGACACTGCGGGAGAGGAGGACGCTGGTTCGACGGTCATTCCCGACAGCGCCTACACCAATGCGTTGACTGCGGCGGGATTCAGCTACGGTTTCTGGAAGGTGAATCAACGGGGTTATCCGCAGCTTTCCGACCTGCAGCCGTTCTTGGTGGTCATCTGGCGGACGACGGATGACATCGTCAACTATGAGGGCACCAACAACACGCTTACCGCGCAACAACAATTCATGGTCCAGAATTATCTGAACGGCGGCGGCTCCTTCTTCATGGCCTCGCTGGGCATCTTGAGCCAGTTGGGAGACATGCCGTTTCGCAGGAACGTGCTGCAAGTGGCCGGGTTCAAACAAAATCCCGACCCGCCCGCGCCCTGCCAGGATTGCGACGAATATTTTGGCGTGCCGGCCATCTTCGGCGCGCCGGGCGACCCCATATCGGACGGCATCTATTTGACGCTGGATTACGGCAATTATCCGAGTTTCGATTTGGATGAGGAAACGACTTTGGGGCCGGACTTCTCCGACACGTTCACGCCCGCCACCAACGCCACCGCAATCTGCTTCGAGTCGGCTTCGGGAAAACCGTGCGGGATGAGTTATCCGCAAATCGGGCAGGACAGCCCCGGTCGCGTTGTTTTTCTTTCCTTCCCGTTGGACGTCGTGCCGGTGGCCGGAACCCCGCCCGACAATGAGGTGGTTCTCCTGCGGAACATCCTCAACTTTCTGGTGCCGGGCGCGAACGGCGTGGGAACCATTTTCCTCGATAACACGATCTACACCGTGCCCGACCAGATCACGGTCGAGGTGGGCGACTCGGACCTGACTGGAACCGGCCAGACGCAAGCCATCTTCTCGACCAGTTCAGCAACCAATCAGGTGACGGTGACTCTGAACGAAACGACCCATCCCGGCCTGTTCCGGGGGTTCATCACGCTGGTGGCTACGAACACTGCCGCGAATCAATTGGCGGTTCGCAATGGAGACACGATTACGGCGAAATATTTCGACGCCTCGAACGGCAGCAACGTGGTCGCCACCGCGACGGTGGACACCGTGCCGCCGGTCATCAGCCAGGTTGCGGCGGTCACCGGCATTGGGGCCGCCGTGGTGAGTTGGAAAACCTCGAAGCCGGCGGACTCGCTGGTGCAATACGGCGAATCTGTGCTGCTCGACCGGACGGCCTACGCCGGGGCGTTGGTGACCAATCATTCTGTCACGGTGTCGGGACTTCTGGCGAACCGGAGCTACTATTACCAAGTGGCCAGCCGTGATGCGGCCGGCAACACAACCGTGGACGATAATAATGGCGCGCTGTTCACGTTCACCACGCAAACGGCGCCGCAGCCGCCGTGGTTCGACAATTTGGAGAGTGGCGCGCCCGGTTGGAGCGTCGTGCCCGATCCCATTTATGGTTCTGACATGAATTGGACGCTGGGCACTCCCAACAACGGTCTCGAGACCAGCGCGCATTCGGGCAGGAATTGCTGGGGCAGCGATCTCTACGGCCAGTCGTTCGGTTTTCTGGCCAGCAGTTTCCTCTACAGCCCGATGATTGATCTCTCCGGCGTGAGCCAGGCCACCCTCACGTTCTGGCATAGTTACGATTTCAGTTCCCAACTCGAGGACGGCCAGCTCGGCATCAGCACCAACAGCAGCACGTCACCGAACTCGATCCCCACATTGGTGGATTATGCCGGGCAAACGTCCGATGGCTGGGAGGAGGAAACCGTGGATCTGACGCCTTACGTTGGAAAAACCATTCAGGTGGTCTGGTATTACCAGGGAGTTTACATCGGCGAGCCGCTCTACGGCTGGCTGGTGGATGATGTCAGCATCACGGGCGTGGCTGCGGGCTCGGGCGGAACCATTGTCATCTCGAAAAACCTAGGCCAGGGGAGCTTCACCCTCACCGGACCGGTGAACCAGTCCGGCACGGCGCTTTTGACCACCATCAGCAACGCACCGCCCGGCCCGTACGCCGTGCAATTCAGCGACGTGGCGTTTTATCAGACGCCTCTCGACCAGTCGAACACACTGGCCACCACCGGCACGCTGAATTTCACCGGCAACTACAGCTTTATTGACGTGAACCACAACGGTATCTCGGACGCGTGGGAAAAATATTATTTCGGCTCCGTGTCCACCAATCGCACGCAGTTCACCGACTCGGACGGGGATGGGATGTCGGATTACGCCGAGTTCATCGCGGGGACCAATCCGACCAACGCCGCCTCCAAGCTGTTTTTCCTCTCGACTGCGGTCCAGACGAACCGGCTCGTCCAACTGCAATGGGCGGCGATTCCCGGCCGGGTTTATCAACTCGAAAGTTCAACCAACCTCGTCACTTGGACGCCGCTCACCGGCTGGCTTCAAGCTTCGGGCAGCCCCATGTCCTATGCCGGAACCAACTTCAATTCCGGTTCACAATTTTTCCGCGTGCAAGTCCGGCCGTGAGTGACTGCATTGGGCGGATGGGAAGCCGTCCTCCACTGGTAACCGAACTGGCCGGAACTTTTGCGCTCGCGGCCATCGCTTTCAAATTCATAAATCCAGAGGACAAATGATTTGCTGTTGCTAGAATGCAACGGGCATGCAGATTCCAAATTTCATTCGCGCGCAGCCGGACGGGACATTGCTGTCGGTAAAACTGCAACCACGCGCGTCCGCCAATGAGATTGGTGAGCCGCTTGGCAACGAGTTGCGGATCAAAGTTACCGCGCCACCCGTGGACGCCGCCGCAAATGAAGCGTTGATTCGATTGCTGGCCGGGCAACTGGATTGTGCGCGCGGTTGTGTCGAGTTGGTTCGCGGCCACAAATCACGGCACAAAGTGGTCAAACTTCACGGATTCACGCCGGAGGAAGTGATTCAGAAAATTTTCGGAGGGGCAAGCTCTGTAAGTCCCTGATCATCGGAATCTTCAAGGAAATGGGGGCTCGTATAACTCGCCCCTCCGATAGAAATTTTCTGTCACCTTTTCAGCTCGTTTTGCCACTGATGCGGTGACATGATGACAACTAAAACCATGTCCGTTGCCGCACAAAACGATGCCGAATTGGTGAGTGGAATTTTGTCGCGACGTGGAAGCAACTAGTTGTCAGGTTATACAAACTGGTGACACGCATGATTTAGCTGGTTGGTTCGTGTCAACGTCCGGACTTTGGATTGTAGGATCGTTGCATCAAGGCTTGGGTTCGATCGCGGTAAAACCGCGCCTGCTCGTTACTTGGATCCAAACGCAGCGTTTCCTCAAATTCATGTTCCGCTTCCGGGATTGCGTTGTTGATGGCCAATGCATAACCAAGCATGAAATGCGCTTCCACACAGTCCGGATCGAGTTGAAGCGCCTGGCGATAGTGTTGAATAGCCTCGGCATGACGATCTAAATCAAAAAGCACTTTGCCCACGCAGACACTATAGACAGCGTTATGAGGATCCAGTCTCCGTGCCTGCTCGAACTCCTGCAATGCCAATTCAAACTTTTTTCTCTGGCCGTGGACGTAGCCCAGTAAGAACCAGCCGTCGGCCAGGGTGGGATGCAGCGCCACGGCTTGGGAAAGGTCGAGTTCCGCTTCCGCCCATTGGCCTTGTAACACAAGCAGCGCTCCTCTTTTATAATAGCCTAAGTAATCGTGCGGCAGCAGCTCAATTACTTGCTGCCACTGAGGGATCGCCTGTTTAGAGTCGCCAATCAGCGTGAGAAATCCCCCAAAATTTTCATGCAACCAGTAATCATCTGGTGTGCGCTGGATGGCCTCCATGTAAATCTCACTGGCTTTAGCCACTGCGGTGGCATTCGTCCACTGGCGTAGCTCGCTCTCCTCTCTCTGAGCTGCCTCCAGGCGCCGGGCATTGTTGGGCTGACTGTTTAAAGGCGGTCGTTTAAACCGCTGGACGAGTTCTTTGAAGATAAAATGGCGTTCCAAGTCCGTCAGCCCCAGGCGTCGCTCACAGGTCTTCTGCGAAGCCCATCCACCAACAGCCAGGCCCCTTACAGCCGCCGGCAACAATGGTTCGATCCGCTCGGCCCAGGCCCGGCCAAGGCGATAATTGCCGTTGAAGTTAAAATGCGCGTGTTCGTAAAATAATTCTTGGCCACAGATGCCTGTCGGATTGTTGGTCTCCAACGCCGCAACGACATCGAACAAGACCAGATTGGGGCCTGCCAACTGCCGGCCTGTCTGCGCGATTAAACCGTTAATCCGCGAGTCGGCGCGAAAGGGCAAAGCGTCATAATTGCACGCCAACTGGAAATGCTCGCGGGCGGCAGCGAAATTGGTCAGTCGCAGCAGACAGTCGCCCCAACGGAACTGTAGTTCAGCGAACCGCGGATCCAGCCAGGCCGCCTGCCTGTAAAGTTGTGCGGCCTCTGCAAAGTTACCCTGTCCTTCAGCGAGGGAACCATTCGCAAACAGCCGGTCGCAGGCGGCACGGTCGGCCACGGACAGATTGGTGGCGGGCATGGAAGCAAACGGCGGGCAGTCTTTGAGGTTCACTGCCACGGTATTGAGAAGGATTTTGGCGCCTGAACCCACCCCTATACACACAATGTCCTCCAAATTGCGCTGAAAGTTCCGATAGATCATCTCCCGGCGGGGGTCATCAGGCCGGATCTGGTTTCCAAGAAACATCTTCATGCCCTTCCAAGAAGCGTTTGCAGTTTTCCATTTAAGTTTGCGGGCCACGGCCATCGTCAATTGGCCTACGCGGGTCTGCTGGATCGCCAGGCTCAGCCGGACAAACATCAGCGGCGGTGCTTGCGCGCCGAAGACGCTTGCCGCGCCGAATGGCCCGATCATTTCGTTGTTGCCCATGTAGATGATCCACAAATCGCCTTGATAGCGGGCGCACTCACGAGCGATGGGCACAATAACGTGCGAGTCAATAGCTGTTATTCCCAGATTGACGATTTCGAATTTTTCTCCTGGGAACCGTTCGCGCAACAAAGTTTCCAGATAACGTCCCGCGCCATAGGCTGGCCGCGGATCCCCTTCTGCCGCCGATTCGCCGAGGATGAAGATACGGTAAGTACCAGGTGGCTTCTTCGCCGCCAGCATTATCGGATCCGGCCATCGTGCCAATTGTGGCGGGAAGAACCGCAAACCGAAACTGGAGTTGAAGGTCAGGAAGTCCTTCTGGCCGACCCGGATTTTTTCGAAGAAGCTTGTGTTATAACCATAGCCTGCAAGGCGCAAAGTGGCTTCCAATCCTGCCAGTGCCAGCAACGGGACGATTACCACTGCGAACAGGCGAAAGAGCCACTTGCGGCGGACACTAAGATCCGAGGTTGGTCTGGAGGAGGCTGGCGTGCCACGCGTGCCGACTGGCTTGTGCCGGCATTCGGACTTCAAATTGTCAGACTGTCGTTTCAATGGTCTTAGTATAAATGTGCCATCTAAAGCCGGGCAATACTTATACCCTGATGGTGCGTGGATTCACCCTTCGCCTCAGAAGAGCTGGTTCAGTGGGCTGCTTTCCCCGGTGGGGTGCCAGTAGTTCACCGTATTGCGCGGCTGTTTGAGCTGCAAAAGATCCTTGCCCGTCAGACGCAAAGCCCAGCCAAGCGGCGTCAAGACCAGCAGGAATAAAACTGCAAGAACAGCGTAGCCAATCCACTGGCTGGCATAAAAGCCCAGACGGATGGACAATCGGTAGTAACCTCGAAACCAGCGCGGCTGCAGCACGGCGCACAGCATCACGCTGGCAAGAACAGAGAGCGCTGCGATCCAACCGGCCACAGGCAGGATGTGCCACCAGCACAGCACCGTGCTGAGAATCGCCAGCCCCAGCGCGCTCAGCAACGCCACCTTGCGCCATTCCTTCGGATCTTCTTTGAGTTTTAATCTCATCTTGATCCACTTGTGCGGCATGACGCGCCGTTCGATGTGCCGGGAGGGCTGCGTGGTGCGGTTTAGGACGAAACTGCCGATGACAAGGTAATCCATTTCAGTATTAACGAAACACCGGTAGGCGTCATCAGGCGTGCAAACGATCGGTTCGCCGCGAACGTTGAACGAGGTGTTCACCAGCACGGCGCAACCGGTGGCCCGTTCGAAGCGTAGCAGCAGGTCGTAGAGCAGCGGATTGCCGTCGCGTTCCACGGTTTGAATGCGGGCCGAGTAATCGACGTGGGTGACTGCGGGAATTGTGGAGCGGGCTTGCTTAAGTAAATCGAAGCCTTGAATGCCGGGCACAGTCGGAAGGCGCAGTTCGGTTTTAACCGGCGCCACCAACAGCATGTAAGGCGACTCCACATCCAGATCGAAGTAATCGGTGGCGCGCTCGCGGCGCACCACGGGAGCAAGGGGCCGGAATGACTCGCGGAATTTGACTTTCAAGTTCATCACCGACTGCATGTGTGGCGAGCGGGCGTCACCCAGTATCGAGCGGCTGCCCAAGGCGCGCGGGCCGAATTCCATGCGCCCTTGGAACCAGCCGACGACCTTCCCGGTTTTTAGCAATTCCACCGTAAAATCAAGCAGATCCCCGGTTGGAAGCCGTTGATACACCGCACCGTGGGCTCGAAGCGTTGCTTCGATTTCGTCGTCCGAGTATGCGGGACCGAGCAGCGCTGACTGCATGGCATCAGCCTTGGGCTGGCGGCCATCGCTGGCTGGAGCCGAGGCGTCGGCGCAGTGCGAATGCCAGGCGGCCAAAGCGGCGCCGAGCGCGCCGCCCGCATCACCCGCGGCAGGTTGGATCCAAAGATGTTCAAATATTTTCTCTTTGAGAATGCGCCCGTTCGCGACGCAATTGAGGGCGACACCGCCAGCCATGCAAAGGTTATTCAAGCCGGTGACTTCGCGGGCGTGGCGGGCCAGGTGCAGCATGATTTCCTCCGTGACCAACTGGATGGAGCAGGCAACGTCCATATGCCGGCGCTCAATTGGATCTTCGGGCTTGCGGGGTAGCCCGCCGAAAAGCCGGTAAAACCGCTCGTTGGTCATGGTGGTGCCGCGCAGAAAGTTGAAATACTCGAGATTCAACCAGAACGAGCCGTCAGGCTTCAAGTCGAGCAAATCCCGGCGGATGATGCCGGCGTATTTCGGCTCACCGTACGGGGCCAGGCCCATAAGTTTGTATTCACCGGAGTTGATGCGGAAACCGCAGTAATCGGTAAACGCCGAGTAAAGCAGTCCGAGCGAATGTGGGAAGCGCAACTCTTTCAGCAGCCGGATTTCATGTCCATGTCCGCAGCCGATGGTCGTGGTGGCCCACTCGCCCACGCCGTCGACGGTGAGAATGGCTGCGTCAGTAAACGGCGATGGATAAAACGCGCTGGCCGCGTGTGCCTGATGGTGTACGGTGAAAAGGATTGAACAGTCCGGTCGCAGGCCCGGCAACTCGTCACGGATGGTTTTGCGCAAGTCGAGTTTTTCACCCAGCCAATTGGACAGCACGGCGGGAAAAGTGCGCCAGCCGCCTGGCGCGACGGCGAGATACGTTTCGAGCAGGCGCGCAAATTTGAGAACCGGTTTATCATAAAAGACCACTGCGTCGAGTTGCGCGACGGTCAGTTCCGCGTGTTGGAGACAGAACTGGATGGCCTGACGCGGGAAATCCATATCGTTCTTCCTGCGCGTAAAACGCTCCTCCTGCGCCGCGGCGATGATTTCGCCATCGTGGAGCAAGGCGGCAGCCGCGTCATGGTAATAGGCGGAGACGCCAAGAATATTCCGCGAAGCAGGCATGAATCACATGAACGGGTAGAGCGCCCACACAATGCCGGAGCTGGCGCTGAGAATGAGAATGGCTCCCAGGAGCAGCAGCACCACAACCAGTGGAACCAGCCACCACTTCTTCTCCTGTGCGCAAAAGCGCAGGAATTCTTTAAGAACAGTCCACATGGACGGCCATGTTCTAGCGGTTCCGGCGGGTGCCAGCAATAACGAAGCCGATTTCAATCCGCTGGCTCATTGCAATTGCCAGAGACACCAACCGTTAGTTGCAAGATCCAATAACACCGGAAAATTTTGTTTTTCAGCGCGCAATTGAAATTTCTTGTCACCTTTTCAGCTCGGTCAGCCACTCATGCGGTGATATGATGACAATTAGAGCTATGTCCGCTGCAACCCGCAACGACGCCGAATTGGTAAGCGAAAGCCTCTCCGGTAATCGCGACGCCTTCGGGCAAATCGTCGCGCGCTATCAATCGCTCGTCTGTTCGCTGGCTTACAGCGCCACCGGCAGCCTGAGCCAGAGCGAAGATTTGGCACAGGACACTTTTATCACGGCGTGGAAGCAATTGCGCAATTTACGCGAGCCGGAAAAATTGCGCGCCTGGCTTTGCGGCATTGCAAGAAATCTCATCCACAACTGGTTTCGCCGTCAGGGCCGCGAACCGAGCCACGCCGCGGAAACACTCGAGACTGTTGCTGAATTCTGCGCGCCCGAACCTCTGCTTGTTGACCATATCATCAGCCGTGAAGAGGAAGCCATTCTATGGCGTTCACTCGAGCGCATTCCGGAAATTTATCGTGAGCCGCTGATTTTGTTTTATCGCGAGCATCAGTCCGTTGAAGCCGTAGCGCAGAATTTGGAGTTGAGCGGGGACGCTGTGAAACAAAGGCTTTCACGTGGGCGAGAACTTTTACACGAACAAGTCCTCGCATTTGTCGAAGGCGCACTGGAGCGGACGAATCCAGGCAAGGCATTCACGGTTGGCGTGCTGATGGCATTGCCGGTACTCACCATTTCCGCGAAGGCGGCGACGGCGGGTGTGACGGCGGCCAAAGGCGGTGCGACGGCCAAGGCGGCGGCGGCGACCGGGGTCTTGGGCGCGCTTTTCGGTTCCTTCCTTATGATTTTCGGAAATTACGTCGCCTATCGCATGAGGCTCGACGCCGCGCGGTCCGATCGTGAACGTGAGTTCATCAAACATTTTTACGGCCGGCTGTGGGCCTGTATTTTTGGGTTCGGCCTTGCGTTTGTGCCGGTGATGCTGTTCGCCTCGAAATATGCGAGAACGCATCCGCTGTTGATCACAGCGCTGATCGGCGGCCTGTCGGGAGTTTACACACTGGCCATCATCGTGCTTTCGGTCTGGTCCATGCAGGAACGCCGCAAAATTCTCGCCGAATTTGGTGCCCAGGAACTCACGACGGCGTCCACAAAGCCGGTTTGGGAATATCGCAGCCAATTCGAATGGCTTGGATTGCCGCTGGTTCACATTCAAATCGGCGGCGGTCTTGCCGCGCAGCGAAAGCCGGTCAAGGCCTGGTTTGCCGCCGGTCGCAGCGCGGTGGGCGGTCTGTTTGCCTTCGGCGGAACGGCGATCGCTCCGGTCAGCTTGGGCGCTTGCGCCATTGGTTTGCTGCCGTTCGGCGGTTTGGCGGTGGGTTTGATCCCGGTGGGCGGACTCGGCCTAGGCGTTTGGGCCTTCGGCGGGATGGCGCTCGGCTGGCAGGCGTATGGCGGTTGCGCGCTCGCGTGGAATGCCGCCGCCGGTGGTGCGGCCATCGCGCGCGATTATGCCATCGGCAGTTTCGCCTGCGCCGTCCAAGCCAACAACGAAATCGCCTGGAATTTCATCAAATCACTGCCCTGGTTCCGGTACTCTGAAATCCTCGTGCGTTACATCATCGGGCTGCAACTGCTTTGGGTGGTTCCCCTGGTTTTTTGGTGGTGGATGATCCGGCGCGCGCACAGTCAGGAAGAACTGGACGGTCAATAACGTTTGCCGAAAGGAATGCCCATGAAACGATTGATGTTGGTTTTCGTATTTGTCGTTGTGTTGAGCAGCGTGGCGTTCGTGGTCACGCGGCAGAAGACACCGCCGGCAGCAAACCCGCCAGGCAAACAGACGTTGACGGACACTTCGCCGCCGGCGGTTCCGGAAACGCCGGCGTCGCCCCGGCCCGCCTCGCGGCCGGTGGCCGATGATTCCGCTGTTTCGCCGGGTTCAAGGCCGGCGCCGGTCGCGCTTCCGCCCGCCACCGCCGCCAAAACCGATTTCGAGCGCGCCATTGACCTGCTGGTTTCCCCGCACGCAACTTTCGAGCAGAAATGGGCCGTGTGGAAACAGTTGCGGGACGCGGGCGAACTGGATCAGGCCATCACAGCGTTGGAAAAGGGTGCCGCAAACAATCCGGCTGCGCCTGAATACCAGACCGCGCTTGGGGAGGCTTACATCAATAAAATACCCACGTCCACCAATTCACAGGACCCCGCCATTTTGGGGCTGAAGGCCGACCAGAGCTTCGACAAGGCATTGAGCCTGGATCCTGCCAACTGGGAAGCGCAATTTTCCAAGGCAGCCGCCCTGTCTCACTGGCCGCCCGAACTGAACAAAGGCGAGGAGGTGATACAACGGTTGTCGAGCCTCATTGACCAACAGGAAACGATGCCGCCGCAGCCGCAGTTCGCCCAGACTTACGTCCTGTTGGGTGAGCAATATCAGAAGGCCGGCAACCCCGACTATGCCGAACAAGTCTGGCGACTTGGCGCGGCCCGGTTTCCCGGCGATCCAACGCTTCAGGGGAAAATCACCAACCCACCCCGTCAATAATGGGCTGTGAAATGGAAAACGTGATGTGCCGGTGCAACCGGAACCAGCCTTTCCAGCGAAATCGAAAATCAACCAAACAACCACAACACAAACGTATGAAAATCAATCTGCGGATATTCACTTTCATGTTCATCGCCTTATGCGCGTCGGCTGTCTCTGGCGCGGAACCGATAAAGAGCGCCATCACCGGACATGGGTTCGTCGCGGATTTTTACTGCACGGAAGGTTCGTCCCCCAAGCCGGGGATTCTGTTTTTGGGCGGCTCGGAAGGGGGAAAACTGGAACATCATCTTCCGGAATTTTTCGCGACCAACGGATACGCCGTCCTGTCTTTGGCCTATTTCAAGGCGGAGGGATTGCCCGACACACTGGAGATGGTTCCGCTGGAGTATTTTGACAAGGCAATCGGGTGGCTGACGGACAACCAGAAGATACAGCATGGCGGAATAGTTGTGTATGGAGCTTCCAAGGGTGCGGAACTGGCGTTGTTGCTGGCTTCGAAAAAATCCGAAATTAAAGGAGTTATCGCGGTCGCCCCCAGCTCGGTGGTCTGGCAGGGCATGCCCAAAGCATTCTGGCCGCCGCCACAACCACGCTCCAGTTGGAGTCTTCAGGAAAAGCCCGTTCCTTTCGTGCCGTATGATTACAGCATGAGATTCGATCCAGGCGACCCGCTGGCCATTTACAAATTTTACAAACAGTCACTGACACAAAAAGAATCCGTGGAAAAGGCAGCCATTGAGGTCGAGAAAATTCATGGCCCGGTGCTTCTTCTTTCCGGACATGATGACGGGCTGTGGCCATCCGAAGAAATGGGGGACGCGATCTGCAAGCGCCTCCAGGAAAAGGCGTTCAAATACAAGGTTGAGCACGTAAAATATAACGACGCCGGCCATACGTTAAATGAGTATTACATGCTCGGCGGAACACCGGAGGGCAACCGAAAAGCGAGAATTGATTCCACCGGGAGGATGCTTGAATTTCTCAAGATGGTGAACAAGTCCATTTCCGGCGACGCGGAGAAGTTGCACCGTTGAACTTGATTGGTGGGGGACGCCGAAAATCAGGCGGGTTTTGACAATCAAACCCGCGCGGCCAGTTCCTCCGCCGGATACGTCCAGATTTCCGCCAGCGTGGGATGATAATGCGGCATGGCGGCCAGCTCCCGCACGGTCATGTTTTTGGTCATTGCCGCAGCAATTTCATGAATAAGTTCGCCGCCAACCGGCCCGACGCAACTGCCACCGAGAATTTCGCCTGACTTCGGGTCGGCCAGCAATTTCACGAGACCGTCCTTCGCTTCCATGATGAGCGACTTGCCGTGGTCGTTGAACGGATAGCTCGCCACCAGATAGGGAATGCCACGTGCCTTCGCTTCCTTTTCAGTCAAACCGACAAACGCCACCTGCGGCTCGGTGAACACGACGGAGATCAACGGCCGATAATCCATCCGGCGTGGTGACTTTGGATTGGCAATGTTGTGCGCCGCAATTTCGCCCTGCTGGACCGCGATATGCACAATCTCATGCGGACTGGTGCAATCACCGGCGGTGTAAATGTGCGGTGCGCTGGTCTGCATCAACTCATTTGCAAGAATACGACCGTTTTCAGTTTTTACGCCGGCATTTTCCAAATCCAACGAAGCCGTGTTCGGCGCGCGACCGAGCGCGAACAGGATTTCTTCGGCGGAAACGGAAACCGTTTTGCCGTCGTGTTCGAATGAAACAGTTTTCAGTTTTCCCTTTCGCTTCGCATCCGCGAGCTTCGTTCCGGTGAAAACTTTGACGCCTTCCCGCCGGAAAACCTTTTCGATTTCAACCGCCGCATCGGGGTCGAATTCCTTCAAAATGTGTTCGCTGCGCTGGATGAGTGTGACCTTGACGCCGAACCGCGCGAAAAACTGGGCGAATTCGCACGCAATCGGCCCGCCGCCGAGCACGATGAGCGACTTCGGCAATCGCTGGAGCGCAAGCGCATCGTCGCTTGTCAAATAGCCGGCTTCACGGAGTGAGGGCAGGGGCGGTTGTGCAACAATCGAGCCGGTGGCGATGATGAAATTTTTCGCCGTCAATTCTTTGCCGTCGCTCAATTCCAGCGTGTGCGCATCCAGAAAATGTGCATTGGCACGGAGGAATTCAAATCTGCCGTTGGCGAGTTGCTGCCGCCGGTAATCAGCGAATTCCCTGACGAGCGCATTTTTGCGCGCCATGACTTTTTTGAAATCAAAACCAACTTTTCCGGCTCGGATGCCCCAGGGTTCGGGATGACCAGCCAGATGCATCACTTCCGCCGCGTAAAGCAAAGCTTTCGTGGGCATGCAGCCGCGCAGGATGCACAGTCCGCCGACTTCCTTGCCGCCTTCGATGACGATTGCTTTCAAACCTGCGCCCGCCGCCGTCCGTGCTGCGGCGTAACCGGCGCTGCCGCCACCCAGAATCGCCACATCATAATCAAATCGGTTCATGCGGAAGAAGATGGGAGCGCGCGGGAGAAATGCAAATTTCAAATTTTACCCCGGAAGGCTTTCGGGATTGAAATTCGGCGCGCACTTTTGGATGATGGTCACATGAACGACATTATTTATCCGCGCAGCCCGCGCGAAACGATGGACGGCTGGATGTATCTGCCGCGTTACATTGACAAAATCCGCCTGCACCTCTCCGGCAAACTGCATTCGGATTACACGGAAAATTTCGGCAAAGGTTTTGACGGCATGTGGCTCAAAGCCGCCGGCGTCGCGCACGAACAGATGATTCAAGTCGTGAAAAATTCCATTACTGACGGCGAAGTGTGCGATTGGGTGCGCAAGAACGTCAAGAAATCCCCGGTGGAAAAAGCCGCGCACCGCAACGACATATTGTGCCGGCCAAAAGCAGACGATGCGGAAGCCGTGGCTCGACTAAAAATGCGCAAGGAACAATGCGGCGCGGGAAACCGCGACGACATCAAATGTTTTGTGGATGTGATTGACGCGGACGAGAAACGGATTTAGTTCGGGCTGACGGTTGAGTTCAGTGGCGGCGTTTTCGCCGTCCGCTGCAATGATTGGTTGGCCAACGGAACTTTTCTTTTTTAATTCAAGTTAATATTGGTATTTAAGGCCAAATCCTTGATTACTGCCTTCAAAACCCTTGCTTTTGATTTCATATCAGACTTATCGACTTTTTCACGTGCAAGTTTTTCTTCTGCTTCTTTTATCGCTTTGTTAATTAAGTCAATCGACATTCTTGCACAAATTTTACAATAAAGGTTCATTGATCGACCTTCATTATAATTCTGGAGTAGCTCTTCCACCAATGCCTGCCTTTCTTTTTGTTCCTTTAGCCAATTTTCCAGACCGACTTCATTGATTTGACGTAAATTATCAGCAGCCGGAATCCACTCTACAACTTTTCTTCTCAAGAAGATTGCGCAATTAAATATTTCACTGCATTCGGTACAAGTCTCAAATCCATGCTTCTTTACACAGCAATTCCAAATACTGCACCATGAGTGTTGTTCTCCTAATCTGCAACCAATGCATCTGCTCGGCGCTTTTGACTGATACTTGTTACATAATCCGCAATATAACCCGCAGCACCCGATGAGATTCTTTGCTTCACTACCTTTCATTTTTTCACCGATTGTCTTTTTACAGTTGTTGTCTAATGATCCAAAGCTGCCTGCCTCAACACAGCTCGGCAATAGCGAAGATGGGAGCCGCGGCGGATGTTGTTTGTTGAGATTGGCTCCAGCCTGCGGGGCCGTGGCCCCTTCGTCTCGGCGAAGGCCAGTGTGGTGTTAGGCATCAGTTTTCGTATCACCTCGCTTCCGCCAGCAAAAACTGGCAAGGCCGATAATGGTAAATGTAAGCCAAGCCGTGTATGATGGAAACCAAACCGACCACCACCTGTCTGAAAAATACTCCGCCTCTGCTTTCTTCAATAAAAGCAACGCGACTAAATTTAAGGCTATCGTAATCGCTAGTCCAAACAATCCGATGAATGCGAACGAACCAGCCAGTTTGAATGATTTGCATGGCTTCATATTTTAGGTGCGTGTGCTGATGCCTAACGTTCCAAAGCTGAACCATGCCTGGTCGGTAATACAAGGACAAAACTTATTAAACGGCCGGAAGTTCAGGTTTGCCTCGCGCGGGAATTTTCTCTATTCCTTGCGTGTCAGTTTTCATTGAATGAAAAAAACGTTGAAATGGATTTTCGGCGCGGTCGTTGTGGCGTTCGCCCTGTTGCAATTCACAAACCCGGCGCGCACAAACCCGCCGGTCATTCACGATTTTTTGGCTGCAACCATGCCGCCGATTGAAATCACCGGGATGTTCCGCGCGACGTGTTATGATTGTCATTCCCACCAAGTCAGATGGCCGTGGTATGGCCGCGTCGCGCCGGTGTCGTGGCTGGTGGCAGGTGATGTGAAGACGGCCCGGCGGTTTTTGAATTTTTCCGACTGGCCGGTTGATGATCCAGACCGCGCGGCGAACCGGTTGGAGAACATCAGCGAACAGTTGGGATATAACGAAATGCCGCCGGCCAATTACAAGCTGATGCATCCAGCCGCGCGGCTGACTGCCGCGCAACGCGAGCAACTCATTCAATGGGCGAACCAGAAAGCCGCGCAATTGAAGGCAAAGGGAAAATAACATTCATGCTGCACAGCGAACTGATTCCCGCCGCCGAGAAAGATTCCCGCCGATTGATGATCATGCTGCACGGGCTGGGCGACAGCATTGACGGCTACCGCTGGTTGCCCAGCGAGATGTCCCTTCCGTGGCTGAATTATCTGCTCGTCAACGCGCCGGACGAATACTACGGCGGCTACTCGTGGTTCGATTTTCCAGACAATATCGTGCCGGGCGTTCAGCGCAGCCGGAAGTTGTTGTTCCAACTGCTTGACGATTTACGCACCAAGGGTTTTCCGACGGAGCAAATCACACTCGGCGGTTTTTCACAGGGTTCTCTCCTGTCGGTTGACGTCGGTCTGCGCTATCCGCACCGGCTGGCGGGTATCGTGGGCATCAGCGGCGGAGTTTGCGAACCGGAAAAATTATTGAAGGAACTTTCGCCGGTTGCGCACCAGCAACGTCTGCTCTTGACGCACGGCACAGACGACCCTTTGATCCCGATTGCTAAGGTGCGCGAGCAGGTTCAATTGCTCAAGGCCGCCGGTCTGTCCGTCGAGTGGCGCGAATTTCCCAAAGCACACACAATTCATGGTAGTAAGGAACTTGCCGTGATTCGCGATTTTGTGCGCGCCGGCTATTCAGACAGGTAGGGCGCGGTCTCCGCACCGCGCCGCGGCGGGCTGGGGACCGGTCTTCGCGAGGCTTCGCCCAGGCGAGCAGCCCGCCCTACCAATCACACCTTCACTTCGCGGCTCGTGCCGGGAATCCAGATTTGCTCCGGTGGCGACTGACCGGCGCTCTGCCAATCCATCGCGCGCTCCACAATTTCACGCATCTGCATGAACCACCAGCCCGCGCGGGCGATGCGTCCTCCGCGTCGCGCGGGATTGGCGCCCCGACATTGGATGTCGGGGTTGAAGCCGAGTTCGAGTTGTTCGTTTGTCGTCATGATTCGCCTTTCTTTTGACGACATTCTGACAGGCGGGGTTGGACAAAGGCTGTCCAAGCCGGAAAGAAATCGGGATGTTATACTTCACAAACCCACAACCCATAGGAGGAAGCTGTGAATAACCACAATTTTGGGGGACTCCTTAATTTGAAATGGTGGGGGGCTTTACTTCCGGCGGTTTGGCATGAAATTGCGGGATGCAGGTATAAAATTCATTTTCCGTCAAAATGTCCCAGTGGACGCCCTGTCATATCCATCAAATCAACCGGCATAACCTCGGCATTTGTCTGGCCATTTGCGTTTTTGATTATTTTGCAGCTAATCATGCCGAGTCGTTGCTTTTGTGCCGGAATTGGAAATTCCCATTTCAGGTCATTTGCAATGACCACAACATTCCCAGAAAGAACATTCACATTAGAGCCTATTTGCCGCATTTCAATTGAGAAGCCTTTAACTCCATCAAAAAATCCAGCTTGGTTTTGCCACATCCACTTGTTGAAGAAATGGCCATACATAACATCGCCAGAATCGTGGAATGATATGACAACATCATGCGTGTCTGGATGCACATTGTTTGGAATAAGATTTAATATGGAAATGTTGGCTGCATCCGCTCCAAGTCCGATGCTTGGAATTTTGTCAGAAACGTTTGTGCCTTGGAGAAACATTATGCCAGCACCGGTCATTTCTTCTAAATTAGAATATGGCAGCGGCGGCGGAGAAAAATCGCCCTTGATTCTAAATGTGGCAACCGCCGAAATGGAAGTGATTGGGCGTTTTAATGGGTCGTTTTTGGCCTCATCAATTTTGATTTGTCTAATTTCCAATCCATCTCTTGCCGCAAATGTGCCGGCAACAATAGTTTCAATGGCGATACCAACCATTAACATATTCCAGCCGCGCCCCGTTGATTTTTTAGATGCCCTAAAATCGGCAATGTCTTGGAACATTTCTTTGGCGGATTTTTTTTCCTTCCATAGTCCCCAAAACACAAGGCCGCCACCCAGCATGGCAAAAAACATAGTGACTAATTCCACAACCAGCCATGACAGCGCATCTGATGAAAAAACAGCCGAAAACATATATGTTTTAATTTGGACGATTTGCGGGTTGGCTTATTTGGCGCTTGTGATTTTTGTCATGACCCGCAGAAAATAATTTTTGCAATCTTCAAAATGCGTGCAATTTTCCAATCGTTTTGGGTGCGACCGATAGCAAGAGAATGTCCGCATCTAAAAACCCTGACAACAATAAAGAGGGGGGCGAAAAATGACACCTAAACTTTTGCCCCCGTTTTTCCAACAAAATAACTGGCTGGACGATTTTCAGGCGTTTGTGGATGATTTGACAATATGGCAGAAAAGCCCTCTAAAAGGCGACATTCCTATCTGGTTAAGGCCATTCTCAAAACCGGCGAGGACTTTGGAGCCACCGAAATCATTTCAGAAATCGTGGGAGGCATCGTAATTGCATTCCTTGCATATCAACGGGGAATCGCAAACCAAGCTGAGCTTCGAGCTTTGATTTTTCTATGTGTCGGGGCGGCTATAATTGCACCCATTTTCGGATTTTTAATGAGGCTCGTTTTCATAACGCCCTATAAAATTTATAAAGACCAAGAGTCCGAAATTGAAACGCTTCAGACTGAACTTGAGAAACAAAAAGCTACGAAAGCCAATCTTGAGATAATCCCCAAGGTTGTGCCAAATTACGAAGGACAATATGTTTTTATTTGCGTCCATAATATCGGGCCTGCCTTTGCCAAAGAAGTTGAGGTTAAGTTAGAAAAATTTTTATTTAAGGATTCAATCAATGAAACAATCGCTTCTCGCATAGGAAGGAAAGGGATTAAGGAAGATACGCCGGAAAATGCAATCACTGATATTAACGCTCAAAGCGAAGATACATGGGTACTTCTTTCCAATAACAGCGTTCAGCTATTCACAGATCTTCGGCTATTTATAATCCCCGACATCCGCATTTACGAACGTGCCGTGAATTTACGTGAATTTGAATTTTGGGTCAGCGCAAATGCCCAAAACGCGGCTTCTAAAAAAGAGATTTATATCAAGCTAAGGCTAAACGAGGCAGGAAAGGCAACGCTTGAAACGAAATGCTTGTGAATAAAAGTGTCACAAAGCTGGAAGTAAAAATAGAGAGCGTTATTTAGGCCAACCGCTTGCTGGTCTTTTCTTTTGAAGGGACTTTTTGATCGCCGCTTGCCACCTGCCATTGAGCTTTAACATTTCCAGCTATTCGTGAAGCGTAATGGTGTCGCCCGGCTGGAGCGGCACGTCATGGCCATGAAGCAGATCTTTTGGATCAATTCGAGTCGTTTCACCCTGCCGCGTCAGGATGATTTCCTTCGGATTTCCATGGCCGGTGTAATTTGCCGCGACGATGGCCTGCGCAAGCGTCAGTCCCTCCGTCCACTGGACTTCGGGGTTTTGCACTTGGCCAATGACGACGATATTTGTGCGTTGCATCGCGGCGTAGGCATCGCGCTGTCCGGCCAGATAAGCCGCCCGCACATCGGCTTGGGATGGCGAATGTGTCCTGCAACCGCCGCCGGCGAATGCCAAGAGCAAAACGACAACCAAGAATTTCATTTATAATTCCAACACCGCCATTCCACGAAACGTTGCTAAAAATTTATTTATCCGCGCCCGGTGATTGCACGGAATTTTTCCATGCCGCCACGGCGGATTTAATTTCCTCTCCGACATGGCACCGGGGCTTTACGAATCGTGGCGTGAACCACGGGAACATTCCGATCAAATCCGGCGTGACCAAAATCTGCCCGTCGCAATCCTGACCGGAGCCAATCCCGATGGTTGGAATCGAAAGAGCTTCGGTCAATTCTTTCGCGACCGGCGGCGTGATTAATTCCAAAACGATTGCAAACGCACCGGCGTCCACCAGCGCTTTTGCATTTTCAAGCAATGCCTCGCGCTCCGTTTCGTTTTTGCCTTTGCGGTGATAGCCGCCTTCCTCCAGCACATGTTGCGGTAACATGCCGAGATGACCGCAAAACGGAATTCCGGCGGCAATTATTGCACGAACTTGAGGCAGGATTTCGCGCCCGCCCTCGGCCTTCACAAATTCCGCGCCGGCGGCGGCGAGGCGCTTTGCATTTTCAACCGCGGTTTCCGGCGTTTCGTAACTGCGGAACGGCATGTCGGCCCCAAGCAACGCGCATGGTTTGGCGCGGGCGGCAGCACGAACGTGATGTTCCATTTCCGCCATCGTCACATGCGTTGTGTCGGGATAACCCAGCACGACCATGCCAAGTGAATCGCCGACGAAAATGATCGGGATGCCCGCCTCGTCGAGCAATTTCGTCATGGGAAAGTCATAGGCCGTGAGCGCGGCGATTTTTTCGCCGCGGCCTTTCATGGCGCGAATCGTTTCAGCGGTGATTTTAGTTTCAGTCATTGAATTTTATTGTAGCACCTGCCTCCGGCGGGTGGAATCCGGCGTCTCGCCGGATTTTTCGGTGTTAACGATGGTTTCGTAGTTTTATTAAAAGGCAATTCGGCGGGACGCCGAATTGAACCCGCGAGACGCGGGTGCTACCGCATAAAACTCTTCAGCAATTCCTGCGGTGTCGTTATGGCCGTGCCGATTTTGCCGACGACAATGCCCGCCGCGTGGTTCGAAAGAATCGCGGCTTCGAGCGGCGACGCGCCCGCCGCAATCGCCAGCGTGAACGTGGCGATGACGGTGTCGCCCGCACCGGAAACGTCGAATACTTCCTGCGCGACGGTCGGGATGTGAAACGGCTTTTGCCCGCGCCGGCAGAGCAACATGCCCAGTTCGCCGAGCGTGATTAAAAGCACCGCCGGTCGCAGTTCGTTGAGCAATCGTTCCGCGACGAGCATGAGATTTTTATCGGCAAGCGGATTCGCGTTGTGGGTTTCATCCGGCAGATTCGCCAGCTCAAAAGCCTCCTTGCGATTCGGTGTGATGAGCGAAAGGTTGGAGAGATTCAAATGGTGAACCGGCTTGGGATCGAAGCTCAACCAGACGCCGCGCGCGCGGCAGAGCGATTTGATTTCATTGAGCAGCGGTTGCGTCACGACGCCCTTGCCGTAATCGCCGACAATGACGGCGGCGGCCCGGGGGAGTTTTGATTTCAATTGCGCGAGCAAACGGCCCGTCAATTTCGCATCCAAACCGTCGCGTGTTTCGCGGTCAATGCGGACGAGTTGTTGCTTGTGCGCAACGATGCGGGTTTTGATGCTCGTGTGCCGCGCGGTGTGAGTGACCAATCCGCCACAATTGATTTTTTGCCCGGCCAGAAGTTTTTTCAACCAGCGGCCGGCGTTGTCATTGCCGATCGCGCCGAAAATTTCCGTGGACAGGCCAAGCGCGGTCAAATTGCGGGCGATATTGGCCGCGCCGCCGGGCATGAAACTTTCGCGCTCGAATTCGACGACCGGCACGGGCGCTTCGGGCGAAATGCGCGCGACGCTGCCCCAAATGAATTGGTCGAGCATCACGTCGCCGACGACGAGCACACGGGTTTTGGCGGCGGTGTTCAAAATCTGCCGTGCGCGGGGAGCGGACAAGGTTGTGCGATTCACACCCCATCTTTTAACCGGATTTGGCCTGTGAAGGAAACAAAGAATTTATAGCAAGTTTCAGTCAACATTGGCACAGTTTGATATGCCTCCGGGAAAAGCGGCGGAGGGCCGCCGCAGTCCAAGACGCTGCGCGCAACACGATGATTTCTCAAATACGCGAAGCGTTTTGGAGTGCGCCAGTCCCCTGGCGCTTTGCACGAGGACGAACTGTCCTCGAGATTTCCTCATGAACCTGTTTGTGCCAATGATAATATGAACTGCTATAGAGTGGAGGCAATTTGCAAAGGCCGGTTTCCTTTAAGGAAAATGGCGGATTGTTTGGAGGAATTTTTACGCGGATTAAACCCGGCCTAGAAAGTCCACGTTAACTTGGCCACAACGGAGTGAATGTAAACCCCGTCAATCTTAATATGATCGCTTAAGCCGCTAAGATAGTAACGTTGGTTAAGCGTGCCGAGGAATTTGTAAGCGATGCCGATGGAAATGTTTTTTGACAACGCATAGTCCAATCCGGCTTCCGCCTGATAAGCAAAAGTAAAGTCGGTGTCACGATAATCGGTTCCCCGGTTGTTAAGGTCAAACATGCTGACTACTCCGCCGGCGCCAACACCGAGATAAGGAGTACACGGGGTTTTTGTTGGCATCTTATAGATAACATTTGCCAATATCGGAACTGAAGACATGTCAATGTTTTGGGAAACGGAGGCAAGAAAAACCCCGTTTATTGTATCTATGGAGTTCCACATGAAGCCTGATTCCAACTCCACGGCCCACGAATCATTGAGGTTGTAACCCAGATTAATATCAGCGCGGATGCCGGGGTCAAAAGTGGCATTTCTAACGTTTCCTTCTTCGATGAAAGACGCCTTCTGTTGGAACATATCACCGACACCAGCGCTTAGATAAAAATTGTCGCTCCAATCCGCCGCACGCGCGCCTGCGGCAGACATGAGGAGAGCCGCACTCACCATTGTGACTGAACGAATGGTTGTTTTCATAATTTTTCCATTTGCCCCAACCGCAACGTGCCGGCGTTGCCTTTTATTGTTTCGGGGAAAACTTGTTCCTCTATCCGGGATTCGGGTTTGACTGTCAATAATAAAAACTTTCCCGTTCTGCGTCAAACATCCATTGCGTCTAATCAAGAAACGTTGTCAACGGACTGGTTGCACTGGCGGTTTCCTGCGCCGCAGCCAGTCCGGTCTCAAATGCGGCGCGTCCGGCTTCAACGGCCATTTTGAACGCGACGGCCATCCGGTTCGGATCACTCGAAACAGCGACGGCGGTGTTGACGAGCACGGCGTCCGCACCCATTTCCATCGCCTCCGCCGCGTGGCTCGGCGCCCCAAGTCCGGCGTCCACGACGACGGGCACGGTGGCTTGCTCGATGATGATGCGGATTTGGTCGCGCGTTTGCACGCCGCGGTTCGAGCCAATGGGTGAGCCAAGCGGCATCACGGTTGCGCAGCCGGCGTCCTGCAGCCGTTTTGCCAGGACCGGATCGGCGTTGATGTAAGGCAGCACGGTAAAACCTTCCTTCACCAGAATTTCTGCGGCTTTGAGTGTCTCAACCGGGTCGGGCAGCAGGTAGCGCGGGTCGGGATGGATTTCCAGCTTGATCCATTTTGGCAAACCGGCGGCGGCGGCGAGGCGCGCGAGGCGCACAGCTTCATCGGCATTCGTCGCGCCGCTGGTGTTGGGCAGCAGCAGAAACTTTTTCAGGTCAATGAATTCCAGAATGTTCGCGAACGGGTCGCGTTTGCCGCTCAAATCGGCGCGGCGTAGGGCGACGGTGACCATTTCCGCGCCGCTGGCGTCAAGCGCGTTGCGCATGGCTTCGGGCGACGAGAACTTTCCCGTGCCCATGATGAGCCGCGACCGGAAAGTTCGTCCCGCGATGGTCAATGGCTGGTTTGAAAACGACATTGTGACCAATTTAGAATAATGCGCCGGTTTGTCGAGGCGGGAAGGGGCATATCAACCACGGATGGACACGGATAAAACTTGATGTTTTAGCCTGATTTAGGAAGCGGGTTGGCGGGCTTCCGGTTCATGGGTTTTGAATAGCCCGTTTGCGGGAAATTGGCAAGCGTGCTTTGTTACGGGGAGCACACGCGCCTCGCGTGTCATGTTCGACGCCCCCGTCGGACACATTTTCCCATCCGATGTTTCCAGCGTGGGCGCTGGGAACCGCACCCGAGGCGGGCGCGCTCCCCATCCTCCGCCGCTTTATGATTTGCGATTTGCGCGCGGAATGACAAAATTCGCGTCAATCGTAATTCGTAAATCATAAATCGTAACATGTTTCGTCCGTGCATTGACCTGCATGAAGGCAAAGTGAAGCAAATCGTCGGCGGCACGCTTGGCGAGCCGTCCGCGTTGCGCACGAATTTTGTCTCCGACCATTCAGCCGCGTGGTTTGCCGAACTTTACAAACGCGATGGCCTGACCGGCGGCCACGTCGTCATGCTTGGCCCCGGAAATGAAACTGAAGCGCGAGCGGCGCTCGCGGCATTTCCGGGCGGATTACAAATTGGCGGCGGCATCAACGCGCAAAACGCGAGCGGCTGGCTCGCCGCAGGCGCGTCGCATGTCATCATCACAAGCTGGGTTTTTCGTGAAGGCCGCGTGGATTGGGAACGGCTCGGCGAACTGGTCAAAACCGTTGGCAAAAACCGGCTGGTGCTCGACTTGAGTTGCCGCAAAGCCCTCACCCGGCGAGACGCCACCCTCTCCCCATCTGATGGGGCGAGGGGCGATTATTTCGTTGTCACCGACCGCTGGCAAAAATTCACGGAATTGACCATCGCGCCGGACACGTTGCAAAAGATCGCCAAAAGCTGCGCGGAATTTTTGGTTCATGCGGTGGATGTGGAAGGTTTGTGCCGAGGCATTGACCGTGAACTGGTCGAGAAACTTGGCCGGTGGACGCCCATTCCGACGACCTACGCCGGCGGCGCCAATTCGTTAAGTGATTTGGAGGAAGTCACGCGGTTGGGGCGGGGGAAGATTGACCTGACCATCGGGTCGGCGCTGGACATTTTCGGCGGCAGCGGCGTTCGATACACGGATGCCATTGCGTTTAATCGACGAATGCGCCCTTTGGCGTCATCTTAAAATCGGAGGGACGAGTTTGTTTTTAATTGAGGGACTCGCATAGCTCGCCCCTCCGAAGTTGTCATTTGACCGGCTCAATTTTTGTGGGCGTCAGCGTTTCCTTGCCATCCACCATGGCCACGGTGCCGGTCACGGTCACTTTTTCCGAACTGCCACCACAAATAGGATCGTGCGCAGCTTTGCTCACGTCATTTTGTGTCAAATAATAATTCACAGTTTTGCCGTCCTTTTCGACCTGGACAACGTTTTGGCAGGATTTGGTCTCGTGCAGCGCGCATTTGCCGCAGACCATCGCGCCGGTGATGGTGACTTCCTTGCTCGAAGCATCCGCAGCGAGCATGCGGGAGGTTGAAACCGCCAGCAAAAGGCCGGTGGCGACAGTGAGGAACAATACGGATTTTTTCATAGGTTATTTAGATTTTTTATTTTCAAGGTTAAGACAGCTTGACTCCAATTTAGTTCAAACAATAAATCCGTGGGATTAATGCGCCTGCGGCTGTGAGGCAAACAGCTCGGCGACGACGATTTGAAATTCGGGAATCAATGCTTCTGTCAACATTTCGCTCCCGGCCAAAATGCCTTTGAGGGCCAGCCCCCACTCGGTGCTATGATAAATCTCAACGTTGTCGTAACGGGGATCAATCATCCACAACCGCGGCACCCGGATGTCTTCGTAAACCTGCTTTTTGACGACCGTGTCGGCGTGATGGTCATCGCGGCTGATAATTTCCACCGCGAGCCAGAGTTTGCCGGTGGATACCGTCACGAGCGCGAGGTCGGGGCAGATTGTAATTGAGTGTGAAACATGGATTTTTGTGCGTGGCGCCAGCAGTTGTGTGCTGGAAAGGTTGGAGACGCTGGCCATCAGCGCTGTGCGCAGGCGCTCGCAAATCATTTCATGGCGTTCGCCTGGCGCGGAGCGCGAAAGGAATTTACCGCCCAAAGTTTCTTCATACGGCCGGCTCATTTGATTAAGTTTCAGGCCTCAAATCCCAAGTTTCAAGTTTTCATTTCAAGCCGTCAGCGCATGGCTTTTACCCGGCACTTGAAACTTGACACCTGGCCTCCGGCAGCTAATCTCCACGTTCTTTTAATAAATTTATGGCAGTAAAAATTCGAATGAAGCGCGTCGGAGCCAAGAACGCTCCATTTTTCCGCATTGTGGTCGCCGATGGCCGCAGTCCGCGCGATGGCAAGTTCATCGAGGAAATCGGCACGTATCAGCCATTGAAAAAAGGCGACAATTGCAAGATCGACCTCGACCGCGCCAAATACTGGATCAGCAAAGGCGCGCAGCCGAGCGAGACCGTCGCCAGCTTCATCAAAAGGGCGGGCAAAACAGCCGCCGCTTGATTTTTGTTTTTTTGACACATCATGCAGGCGTTTTTGGAATATGTCGTAAAAGGGTTTGTGCAGCATCCCGACGCGGTGAGCGTCACGCCGGTGGAGCGGGGGGGCATGACGGTCTATGAACTGCGCCTGGATCCACAGGACATGGGTCAGGTGATTGGCCGGCAGGGCATGACAATCAATGCGATCCGGTCGTTGTTGCTGGCAGGCAGCGCCAAAAAAGGGATGCGTTGTTCGGTGGAAATTGTTGAAGGCAAAGACAAACCGCCGGGTTGAGTTGAAAATTTCAAGCACGTTTCAAAATGAAAATCGACGTGCTCACCTTGTTCCCGGCGATGTTCGCTGGACCGCTCGACGAAAGCATTGTCAAGCGGGCGCGTGAAACCGGTCTGTTGGACCTGAAAATCCACAACCTGCGCGACTGGACGCATGACCGGCATAAAACGGTGGATGACCGTCCTTTCGGCGGCGGGCCGGGGATGTTGCTGAAGCCCGAACCGCTCTTTGAAGCGATTGAAAGTTTGAAGCGCGAAAAAACGCGTGTGATTTTATTGTCGCCTGCCGGGCGGAAATTTAATCAGGTTATCGCGCATGAATTGGCACAGCAGGAAGATTTGCTGCTCGTTACCGGCCATTATGAAGGCTTTGACGAGCGCGTGCGGGAAAAACTCGCCGACGACGAGCTGTCCATCGGCGATTACGTGCTGACGAACGGCGCGTTGCCCGCGATGGTCGTGATCGACGCGGTTGTGCGGTTGCTGCCGGGGGCGCTGGGCGACGACGAGAGTTCGCACGATGAATCGTTCAATCACGGATTGCTGGAATATCCGCAATATACGCGGCCGGCGGAATTTCGCGGGATGAAAGTCCCGGACATTTTGGTTTCCGGCAACCACGCTGAAATTGAAAAATGGCGGCGCGAACAGGCAAAAGCGCGGACCAAAAAACGAAGACCGGATTTGCTGAAATAGGTAGGGACGAGCCGCCGGCTCGTCCCGTGAATAAAAAGTTTCGGACGCGCGGGCCACGCGTCCCTACCAAAGAAAGAAAAATTTTATGAACCAGGCATTACAGGAAAAAATTGAGTCGGAACAGTATCGCAAGGACAAACCGGATTTTGCGGTGGGCGACAGCGTTCGTGTGCACACCAAGGTTGTCGAAGGCGACAAGGAACGCATCCAGATTTTCTCCGGCGTTGTGATTGGGCGTCGTGGTCACGGTCTGAACGAGACCTTTACCGTGCGTCGCATCAGCTACGGCGAAGGCGTCGAGCGCGTGTTTCCGCTGCACTCGCCGCGCGTGGACAAAATCGAAGTTGAACGCGAAGGTTCCGTGCGCCGTGCCAAACTCACCTACTTGCGCAAACGCCTCGGCAAAGGCGCAACGCTGGTGAATGAAAAGCAGGAAAAAGCCGTTGCTGAAACCGCAACGAAGTAATTTCCGGTCGAATTTCACAAAGGCAGTGCAAAAACCCCGCCTTTTTCCGCTTGGGATATTCGAGGCAGCACCGGCGTCACAAGCAAGAAAGCGGCGGATAGCCGCCGCACTCCAAAACCTGTCGGTTACTTCGACGATTTTCCCGCAACGCGCCAGCGTCTTGGACTGCGCCAGTCCTCTGGCGCTTTGGCATCACGAATCGCTATCTACTAATTTCACGCAATGCCACCTTGTAAATTTCCAGCGCGCTTGCGCCGAAACAAACCAAAATCACCTTCTCGACCGACCGGTTCCGTTCCAGAAAACTTTTCGTCTCGCGAATGGCAATCCGTGCCGCGCGTTCCATCGGAAAGCCATACGCGCCGGTGCTGATGCACGGAAACACCACGGTTTTGATTCCATGCTGTTCCACCAGCGCGAAGCAACTGCGATAACAACTCGCAAGCAATTCATCCTCGCTGTGGTTGCCGTCGCGCCAGACCGGGCCGACGGTGTGAATGACCCATTTGGCGGGGAGCTTGTAGCCGCACGTGATTTTGGCTTGGCCGGTGACGCAACCGCCGAGTGTGCGGCATTCCGCCAGCAACTCCGGTCCGGCGGCGCGATGAATGGCGCCGTCCACGCCACCACCGCCGAGCAACGTTGTGTTGGCGGCATTCACTATCGCATCCACGCGCTGTTTCGTGATATCGCCGGCGATGACGGCAATGCGATTTGAAACCGGCCCGCTGGTCATAGGAAATTCTGAAGCGCAATCCGCCAGTCAAAATTGGATTCGGTTTATATACGCAAGGCTGTAACGACTTCAACTGGTCTGACCGTTTTTTCCTCACGTGTTTTCAGCTTGCGGACTTTCACGTTTGAATCATTTTCGAGTTTTGCCGTGAAAGTGGCCTTCAATTCCTGCGCGCGTTTGAATTGTTTATCCGGCTTGGCGGGCGTGAGCGGATATTCCACGGCAAATCCAGCGGTGCGTAAATCTTGAGCGAGTTTCAAGGATTGTGGTCGGGATTTTTCGTCTTCGATCAAAACAAAAACATCCACGTTCGCATCAAATTTCGGCAGCAGGCCTCGCGCTTTGAGCAATTCCAGCAGCACCACGTCGCCCATGCCGAAGCCGAGCGCAGGCAAATCCACTTTACCGCCGCTGATGACTTTGACGAGATTGTCGTAGCGTCCGCCGCCCGCAACGGCGCGGAATTCGCCTTTTACGTCAAAGGCTTCAAAAACGACGCCGGTGTAATAATCCAGCCCGCGAACGATATGATAATCCACCTTCACGAAGTCGCACAACCCGCGTGCGGTGAGATTTTGTAAAATGCTTTCCAGTTCAGCCGTCGGTTTGCCTGATTTGATGAATTGGTTCACGTCGGCGAGTGAGAAACCAAAAGCCTTGAGTTTCTTTTCGTTTTCCTCCAGCGACGTCCGTTCCAATTTGTCGATAGTTTGGAAGAATTCATATTCACTGAATGCCGGGGACGGCGACACGCCGTCCCTCCCACGTTTGTAAAATTCCTGCCAGGCGTTGCGGCTGCTCAAACGAATGACGAAATCCTGTTCGGTCAGGCCAAATGCGCGCAGCGTGTCGATGAGCAGCGCAATCAATTCCGCGTCCGCCGCCGGATTGGTTTCGCCGATAATGTCGGCGTTGAACTGGAAGTGTTCGCGCTGCCGGCCTTTTTGCTGGCGTTCGTAGCGGAAGAGTTGCGGGATGGCGAACCACTTGATGGGTTTTTTGTAACTGCGTTCGTGCGCGGCGGCCATGCGGGCGAGCGTGGGTGTAATTTCAGGCCGGAGCGCCACAGCGCGTTCGCCTTTGTCGGTGAAGTTATAGAGTTGCCCGACGATTTCGTCGCCGCTTTTGGCGGTGAACAGTTCGAGCGGTTCGAGGGGCGGGCCGTCATATTCGCGGAAGCCGTAGCGGCGGGCGGTTTCACGCCATTTGCCGAAAATAAACTGGCGTGCGTCGGCGCTCCAGGCATCGGGATGCGGCAATGGCTCGGGATAGAAGTCGCGGAAACCTGGCAAACGTTCCATGCCAAAAAGGTAAGAGAAATTTTTAATTAGGAAAGCATGAAGGAAGGAACAAAAAATTCCTGTCTTCCTGACTTCATTATTTTCCGTGTCACGCTTGCGGCGGCGTTCAGCCTTTGGGCGGGAGCTTGAGCACTTCCGCGCGCATTTCCTTGCCGGCCTTGAACTTCACGGTCGACCGCGCGGGAATTGGCACGTCGATTTCCGGTTTGTTCGGGTTGCGTCCCACGCGCGCCTTGCGGACTTTGACTTCAAAGACGCCGAAGTTGCGGAGCTCCACCTTGTCGCCCTTGGCGAGCGCCTCGGCGATGTAGTCGAGGTTTTTTTGCACCACGCTGAAGACCTGCTGCTGCCCAAGACCGGTCTCATTGCTGATGCGAATGACGAGGTCACGTTTTGTCAGAGTCATAATTTTTCGTCGGGTTAAGTTGATTTAATCATTGAACCACACGGATTGTCCAGAAATCACTGGCTAAATTTTCATCGGTCAAATAGGCGTATGGCAGGGTGAAATAACCTTTCATACCCCATTGGTCGCCCCATGAATTGCGGATGATGAACCACTGTTTCGCATCGTCGTAGCCGATGGCCATGACCGCGTGACCGCCAATGGCCCGTTCACCTGGATGCGGCAACGAAGCGTGGCCGGTCTGCGCCACTTGCGCGTCTTCAAAACTTTCGTAAACGGTGAAGCCAAAGACAAACGGATAACCCGAAGTGAGACAACCCTTGAGCTGGCTCAACATTTGCATCAAGCGCCGGTACGAAACGGCCTTGTATTTGAGCGCATCGGCATAGCACTTCCGCGGCGGTTTGGTTTTGAATTTTGCGATGACGTAGGGCCATTCGGTTTCCGGGCAGTCGCCCTGCCTGTTGACGCCTTTGATGCCGTCGCGGATTTGCGCGCCGCTGTCCGAATCCACTGTGTGTTCGATGACGCGCTCGTTGTAATAAATGAACAGGCGCGATGGCGTGAAGTCGGGCAGCTTTTGTTTCAGCCGGTCAAACTCGATGGCTGCTGCAATGGCATTGGCGGTGCAACTGCCGAGTTCTCCCTGGTCATAGACCGGCGGGCAACGCGGGCTCAAATCCACCTTGGCGGGCAGCATGGCGAGCATTTCCACCGGCGCGGCGTAGAGATGGTCGCGATGATCCGGCAAATCGGGAAGCCAGCCGTAGCGGGAAATTTTGTAGTTCACAGGCTTGTTTCTTTTGGGGATTAATCGCTGATTCTCAACTATGGAAATTTGCCGGGCTTGTCCACCACAAAAATCCGGTTTTTTCCAGCCGCCGCATTCCGACTAAAAACTTTACAGCCTCACCCCGAGTCCGCAAAATATTGGCATGTTGGGCAAGAGGGAATTGAGGATCCAGCCGACGCGGCCATCTTCGGCGACCCGGTCGCAAACGGATTTTGCGATGGGTCTGGAGACCGCAATTCTGCGGGCGCAGGAGAATTTGCTCGGCCTCCAGCGTCCGGAGGGTTACTGGATCGGCGAATTGATGGTGGATTCCACACTGGTCTCCGACACGGTGGCATATCAC
Organism: Verrucomicrobiota bacterium; assembly: GCA_049517655.1. GTDB lineage: Bacteria > Verrucomicrobiota > Verrucomicrobiia > Limisphaerales > UBA11358 > UBA11358. The sequence continues at coordinate 59,990 of JBEKRQ010000004.1, forward strand.
CATTGGAACGGGAAGGTGGACGCCGAATGGCAGCGCAAGGCGGTCAATCGCATCTTTTCAATGCAATTGCCGGACGGCGGATGGAATATTTATTACGGCGGCCCGGTGGAAGTCAGCGCCACCATCAAGGCCTACCTCGCGCTCAAGCTCGCCGGTGTGCCCGTCACCGACCCGCGGATGTTGCAGGCGCGCGAAGTCGCGTTGCATCTCGGCGGCGTGCCGCGCATGAACACCTTTTCCAAGTTGTATCTGGCGCTGCTCGGACTTTATCCGTGGGAATATGTGCCGACGATTCCGTGCGAAGTGTTGCTGCTGGGCAAGTGGTTCCATGTGAATTTTTGGGACATGAGCAATTGGTCGCGCGCCATGCTCGTCCCGCTGGCCATCATCAATCATTTCAAACCGACGCACCCGGTGGAAGTGGATTTGGACGAGCTTTATCCCGAGGGCTTTCACGAACGCGATCTGGCGCTCGCGCCCGACCCGGATAGATTTTCGTGGCGGAATTTTTTCCTCTGGCTCGACCGCCTGCACAAATTCGCCGAGTGGTTTGCAGAACATAAAATTCATCCGTTCCGCAGGATGGCGCTGAAAAAATGCAAGGATTGGATGCTCGAACGCTTTGAAGGCTCGGATGGCCTCGGGGCGATTTTTCCCGCGATGCTTAACTCGCTCATCGCGCTCCAGGCGCTCGGCTATCCCGACGATCATCCGCAAGTCGTCCGCGCGGCGCATGAGTTGAAAAAACTTGAGCACGAAACCGCTGACAGCGTGCGCATCGAACCGTGTTTTTCGCCGGTTTGGGACACGGCGATTGCCGCCATCTGCCTGCGCGAGTCCGGCATTTCGGAAAATCATCCTTCGCTCAAAAAGGCCGCCGAGTGGCTGATGGAAAGGGAAATTCATTTTTGCGGCGACTGGCATCACAAAAACCCGGCAAAAGTCGAGCCGAGCGGCTGGGTCTTCGAGTTCAACAACAAATGGAACCCCGACGTGGACGACACCGTGATGGTGCTGCTGGCGTTGTGCAAAATTCCGACGAACAATCCAGCGAAACGCGATGAATGTTTCCAGCGCGGCCTCAAATGGATGCTGACGTTTCAGTGCAGGGACGGCGGCTGGGCTTCGTTCGACAGGGACTGCACGAAGAACATTCTGGAAAAGGTCCCTTTCGCCGATCACAACGCCATGCTCGACCCCGAATGCGCCGACATCACTACGCGCATTTTGGAATTGCTCGGTTATGAAGGCTGGAAAACCGACAACCCGCAGGTGCAGGAAGCGTTGCAATTCGTTCGTGAACATCAGGAACCCGACGGCTCGTGGTATGGCCGGTGGGGCGTGAATTACATTTACGGCACGTGGCAGGTGTTGCGCGGCCTGCAGGCGCTGAACTACAACATGAAAGAACCATGGCTCATGCGCGCGCGCGGCTGGCTCGAAAGCGTCCAGCACGGAGACGGCGGCTGGGGCGAACGCTGCAACACTTATGATGACCCCGTTTTCAAAGGCCGCGGGCCAAGCACCGCGTCCCAAACCGCATGGGCTGTCATGGGCTTGTGTGCGTTTGACGACCCGGACAATTCGCATTTGAAACGCGGCATCGAGTATTTGATTCGCACGCAAAATCCCGATGGCTCGTGGGCGGAGAATGAAACAACCGGCACCGGTTTTCCGCAGGTTTTTTATTTGAAATACGACATCTATCGGAACACCTGGCCGCTGCTGGCGTTCGCCACGTATCGCAAAATCCTCGCCAACAAAGTGGATGGCCGGCTGCACCCAGGCATGGAAGCAGCGCCCGATGCCGTTCGTTCGAAGAGATGACAAACGCGCGTTTGGCTGAAGAATTGTTAAGTTGCCATGAATAGTTCCCCGAACAACCAAGTCACTGGCGACACTAAATCTCCGCGTCGAAGCGACAAGATCGCTACATATATTGCTAGGGGGATTAGTTGTTGTATTGGCATTACGCTGCTCATTACTTTTGTCGTAGTCCTGATTAAGGGGATGCCACCAAACTTCGAGAACTTGATGATGTTTGGCGCGATAATTGGCCTCTGTCTCGGTTATGGGCTGGGAGGAGACATTTGGGGAGCGCGGCTTTTTGGTTTATTTGCCCACTTAAATACTTGGCGGCGCTTTGGGCAGGATGGAAAGCCCTCGTCCCCTTTCATCCGCTTCATGTCAAAAACATTACTTTTTATCTTCGTTGGAGTTTTGGTCCTTATACTCGCACTTATCGTTAGAGCGGTGGTGTATAGCCGGTATGCGGCACCATGAAGTTGTAGCGCTAAAGGCGTATCACGTTTTTTACGCGGTTTGCGGGCATTTGAATATCCTTTCGTCATTCGGGTTTAATGGGCTGGGAAATTCCGTTCTACTTGCCAATAAACGTTACGAATTACCGCCAGGTTTTGGACTGCGCCAGCCCTCTGGCGCTTTGGGCAACACCGATGGTGGCAAAAGCGGTGGAGGGCCACCGCACTCCAAGACACTGGCGCGGGCTCGCTGCGGCTCACTGAAAATCCTTTCGTCATTCGGGTTTTGGAATTAGGATTTTCACCGGATGCTTGAGCAAACCGTCCAAATCGTTTCCAACGAGCGCGATACCGACTCTTATTTTCGCCTCGTGGTGCGCGCGCCGCAAATCACCCCGCTCATCCAGCCGGGACAATTCGCCCATATCCGTGTCCCGACAATGAAGGACGCCTTGCTGCGACGGCCATTCAGCATTTTCCAAGTCAGGGACGATACCTTTTCCATCCTCTACAAAACCGTCGGCAAAGGAACAGATGCGCTCGCCCGGCTGGGTGCCGGCGAGGAATTGAGCGTGATTGCACCCCTCGGACACGGATTTACCATCCCAAAGCCCGGCGGCGAAACGCCGTTGCTGGTCGCGGGCGGTTATGGCATGGCGGCGTTGTATCTGCTGGCGCAACGTTCGCCGCAAAAGGGCATCGCGTTCGTTGGCGGTCGGCGGCGCATGGACATTTTGTGCGAAAAGGAAGTTCGCGCGCTCGACTGGGACGTTCGCGTAACCACCGAGGACGGCAGCCACGGCGAAAAAGGGCTTGTGACCCAGCCGCTCGTAGCCGAACTGCGGCGGAACGCAGCCCACCGGAAGGTGTTCGCGTGCGGCCCGACGCCGATGCTCGAGGCCGTCGGCAAGATTGCCGAAGAATTCAATGTGCCGGCGGAACTTTCGATGGATGAACACATGTGTTGCGGTGTGGGCGTCTGCCTGACGTGCGTGATTCCGGTGAAGACCGGCGATGGTTGGGAATACCAGCGCACCTGCACCGAGGGCCCCGTTTTTGATTCGCAAAGAATTGTGTGGGAGGAAATGAAATGAATTTGTCCGTCCAAATTGGCAAACTGAAGTTGCAAAACCCCGTGATGGTGGCTTCGGGCACGTTCGGCTACGGCGTCGAATACGCGCGGCTCATTGACCTGAATCAACTTGGTGCGGTGGTCGTGAAAGGCATACGGCTTGAGCCGGTCCGTGGCAACCCGACGCCGCGCACGGTCGAGGTCGCCAGCGGCCTCATCAACGCCATCGGTCTGCAAGGACCCGGTGTGGATGGATTCATCAAAAAATACTGGCCGTTCCTCAAAGGATTGAAGGTGCCGACCATTATCAACATCTGGGGCACAACGATTGAGGAATACGCCGAAGTGGCGCGGCGCTTCGACGCGCTGGGAGGGGTCGGCGCGCTGGAACTCAATGTCTCCTGTCCGAACATCAAAAAGGGCGGGGCGCAGTTTGGAACCGATGTGAAACTGCTTGCAAAAGTCGTGGCCGCGTGCCGCAAGGCGACAACGCTGCCGTTGATTACGAAGATGAGTCCGAACGTGATGAGCATTGCGCCTTACGCCAAGGCGGCGGCGGACGCGGGCAGCGACGCGCTGGCGATCATGAACAGTTACCCGGCCATGGCGATTGATATTGAGACGCGCAAGCCGAAGCTGGCCAATGTCACCGGCGGCCTGACCGGACCGTGCATCAAACCCATCGCCATCAAGCTGGTTTGGGAAGCGGCCAATGCCGTGAAAATTCCCATCATCGGCATGGGCGGCATCCAGAACGCGGCGGACGCGATTGAGTTCATGATGGCCGGTGCGACGGCGGTGGCGGTGGGCACGGCGAATTTCTACGAACCGCAGACGGTGTTGCAGGTGATTACCGGCATTCGCGAGTTCATGCAACGCCAAGACATCAAGGACGTGCGGGAAATCACCGGCAGCGTCCGGACTGCGGAATAATTTTAATGGCAATTCTGTTTTTGCACTTCGTACCGGCAGCGGTATGCTTTCGACCATGCTTTGGGCATTTGCCAAATATCACGCGCTGGGGAATGACTACATCGTCATTGATCCGAAGAACCTGCCGTCGCCGCTGACGGCAGAACGGATTAAAACGATTTGCAACCGCAATTTCGGCATTGGCTCGGATGGCATTTTGCTCGGGCCACTACCGTCCAAAAAGGCGAAATTCGCGCTCCGCATTTTCAACCCCGACGGCAGCGAGGCTGAAAAAAGCGGCAATGGCCTGCGGATTTTTTCACGTTACTTGTGGGACCGGAAACGGGTCGGCAAGGATGAATTCGCCATTGAAACCCGTGGCGGTCTTGTGAAGGCGACGGTCATGGAACGCGGCAAAACCGTGCGCGTCGAAATGGGCAGGGTCAGTTTCTGGAGCGATGAAATTCCCGTGACCGGCCCGCGCCGCGAAGTCATCAACGAACCGATTCACCTGCGCGGACAGCGATTCAACTTTTGCGCGGCGACGGTGGGCAATCCGCATTGCGTCCTGCCGCTGCCGAAGATCAGCGCGGAACTGGCGAAGAAATACGGGCCGCTGCTGGAAACGCACCTGCGCTTTCCGAACCGCATCAATGTGCAGTTCATGAAAGTGCTCGACCGGCGGAACATTCAAATTGAGATATGGGAACGCGGCGCGGGTTACACGCTGGCCAGCGGCAGTAGCAGCAGCGCGGCGGCGGCGGTGGCGAACAGACTTGGACTGTGCGACCGCGACATTTCCGTGCACATGCCCGGCGGCAAAATTCAAATCGAAATTGGCGACGATTATTCGATTCGGATGACCGGTGCGGTGACAAAAGTTGCGGAAGGAATCATGGACAGGGAAATGTTCAGCGCGTCCATTCCAGCCTGACGAATCCCAGTTGAGCCACGCCGAAACCAAAACGTCGTCCACGAAAGGCAGGGCTAGAGAGGTGGGGAATCCGCATGATAATTAACATCGAACGTCGAAGATTGAAGATGGAAACAGGCAAGATGACTGTTACCACTGTTTGAGTTCGGCTTGCGAGGATCAGCCTTCGTCAGACTTCGGCCAGACGAGCGCTCGCCCCACCCGCCTTCACTGGCTGGCGTAATAGGCGTCCACTTTGGCGGCAACGTCCTTGTAACCGATGTCCATTTCGTAGATGAGTTTGAATTGTTCGATGGCTTCCTCTTTTTTGCCCATGCTTTCGAGCACGCAGCCGAGGTTGTAGGTGAGGTCTTTTTTTTCGTCGTCGAAAACGATCTTTTCCTTGATGGCGTTTTGAAGTTGGCGCGCGGCGATGTCGAACATTTTCTTTTTCGCGTAGCACTGTGCGAGACAATTCATCGCGGCAATGCGTTTGTGCGGATTGCCCTGCGCCTTCTGGAATTCCTGAATGGCCTCGTTGATTTTGCCCGCCTGGAAATAAAGCTGCCCCATTTCAAACCGGATTACCATATCCGTCGGATATTTTTCGACGCGTTTCTGGCAATCAGTAACTTGGAAATTTAATTTTTCCGCCTGAATTTTCGCGGATTGCTCTGCGTAATCGGGCGCGGACGGATCAAGTTGCTCCAGTTGGTAATCGAACCGTCGCGCGACGGTGTCGGAGATGGAGCGTCCAAGCGACGGGTCATTGCCCATTTCGGAATTTTTGACGCGGTCGTAAAGCTCCAGTGAACGTTCGAACTGCTTCTTTTGCGTGTAAAGTTCCGCGAGCGAGCGCACGAGCTTGAGATTGTCCGGTTCGGTTTTCAGGCGCGTTTCATATTCTTCAACGAGCTGCCCGGTGACGTCCTCGGTTTTCTGGACGCGCTTTTCCTGTTCGAGCGAGACGGCTTCCCTTTTATTCTTCAAAATGTCGCGATAGGAACCCTCTCCGCCTTCGAGCGCGGCATAACCGCCCTGGTCCAGCGTCTTGCGCGCGGACAAATCCTTGAGCGCCTGGCTCAACTCGCCGTCGTTGGGTGTCTGGCTCAATAAATCCATCAGGATTTTTTCGCCACGATTCTGGTCTCCCTTGACGACGTCGCCGGCTGCGGCGAGCGCGCGGGCAAATGCAATCGCCAGGTCCCTGTCCTTCGGCGAATTGTTCGACAGCGTTTCATAGGACAAAACCGCGGTGCTCGGCAACTCCAACGCATTTGCCGCTTCCACGATGAGCCGGTGTGCGGCGGAACTGTGCGGGTCGTTGTTCAAAATCTGCTCGGCGATGGCGAGCGCCTCGGCGGGGTTGCGGCGCAGGGCAATCTGGCCTTTGGCCACGAGCGGCGAAGAACTGGCGCCGCTCCACATCTTTTTGAAAAATCCGCTACCTTTATTGCCAGCTTTCTTAAACTGCGTTTCGCGCAGCGCCTTGCGGCACTCAAAAAATTCCGGCTCCTTTTCGAGCACCTGGTTGAACAGATCAATCGCGTAATCCAGATTTTCCCGTTGCGCGGCTTCGGTGGCTTTGGTGTAGAGCCTCCGTGAGTCGGCTGAAATCTCATTGATGCTTTTTTCTGCCATTTGATTTATCGTGTTAAGTTAAAATTGCTGCTGTCACGTTAAAAATCAACATAGGACACCTTCAGATCAATCGCACTGCGCCTTGTGCCGCAGTGCGTGATCCACGAGAACGAGCGCGGTCATCGCCTCGACCATCGGCACTGCGCGCGGCAACACGCACGGATCGTGTCGCCCACGGGCCTTTAATTTCGTGTTGCGGAATTGCGCGTCCACCGTGTCCTGCTCGTGCAGGACGGTCGCCACCGGTTTGAACGCGACGCGGAAGAAGATCGTCTGGCCGTTTGAAATTCCGCCTTGAATGCCGCCGGAAAAATTCGTTGTCGTAAAAACCTTCCCATGTTTCGCGCGAAACGGGTCGTTGTGCTGGCGGCCAGTCAATAAGATGCCGCCGAAACCAGAGCCGATTTCAAACGCCTTGGACGCGGGCAGGCTTAACATTGCCTTCGCCAGGTCTGCTTCAAGCTTGTCAAAAACGGGTTCGCCCCAGCCGGCGGGCACGCCGCGTGCGATGCCTTCAACAATGCCGCCGACGGTGTCACCCGCGCGCCGCATCTTTTCGATAAGCTGGATCATTCTTTTTGCCGCCGTTGTGTCGGGGCAACGGACGATGTTCGACTCGATGTCCTCGAACTTCACCTTGTCCGGGTTCACGTCAGCGACGAGTTGCCGGACTTGTTTGACGTAAGCGAGGATTTCGACGCCGAACCGTTCGCGTAAAATTTTCCTGGCAATGGCGCCGGCGGCGACGCGGCCAACCGTTTCGCGCGCGCTGGCGCGACCGCCGCCCTGCCAGTTGCGAATGCCATATTTGGCAAAATACGTGAAATCCGCGTGCGACGGGCGGAACTTCGTTTTCATTTCGGAATAAGCTTCAGGACGCGCATCCTCGTTTTTAACCCACATGCAAATCGGTGTGCCGAGCGTTTTGCCCCCGAATGTGCCGGAAAGGATTTGCACCGTGTCGGATTCCCGGCGCGGCGAAACAATTTTGGATTGGCCCGGACGGCGGCGATCCAAATCCGGCTGGATGTCCGCTTCGGTCAGTTTGAGGCGCGGCGGGCAGCCGTCCACGACCACACCCACGCCGCCGCCATGGGATTCGCCCCACGTCATGATGCGAAACAGTTGCCCAAAGATATTTGCCATGCGGTGATATTGCTAAAAAATCACGACGCGGTCAAATCCATCGGAGGGACGAGTTACACGAGTCCCAAACTAGATTTGTGGGCTTCAAATTCATTTGATTAAAGTCAGAGGCTCGCGTAGCTCGTCCCTCCGAGTCGGTGAACTTGCCGCTTGAAACTTGAAACTTCCCCCTTGAAACTACCCGCTGCATGAACCGCATTGAGGAACGCTTTGCCCGGCTCAAACACGAGGGCAAAAAAGGTTTCATCGTTTATATCGGCGCGGGCGATCCGAATCTGGACGCCACGCGCCGGCTCGCGCTTGCCTTTGACGAGGCCGGCGTGGACATTCTTGAACTCGGTGTGCCGTTTAGTGATCCGCTCGCCGACGGCCTGGTGAACCAGCTTGCGGCGCAACGCGGTTTGGAATCCGGCGCCACGCCGCCCAAAGTGCTGGAAACCGTCGCTGCAATCCGCAAACAGTCGCAGATCCCGATTGTGCTCTACATTTATTTCAACCTCATTCACCGCGCCGGAATGGAAAGATTCATCGCGGATGCGGCCACGGTAGGTGTGGACGGCCTGCTCGTGCTCGATTTACCACCGGAGGAATCGGCCGATTACGAAACGCTCATGCGCAAGGCCGGTCTCTGCCACATTTATCTCGTCGCGCCGACGACACCGGACGACCGCATCGAACTCATTGTCAAACGCGGCAGCGGTTTTATTTATTACATTTCGCGCGAAGGCGTGACCGGCATGCAGGCACGAGTCGCGGCGAACATCGCACAGCAGGTCGCCAGAATCCGCGCGCATACGAATTTGCCGGTCGCCGTCGGTTTCGGCATCTCAAATCCCGAACAGGCCAAACTCGTCGCGCAAAACGCGGACGCCGTCGTTGTGGGCAGCGCGGTGGTGAATCAGATCGCCAGGCACGGAAAATCGAAGGATTTGGTGAAGCGCGTGGGTGAATTTGTGAAATCGCTGGCCGATGCGGTAAAGACTATTTAAGCCACAGATGAACACAGATGAACGCAGATGAAAAGGTAGAGCGCGTTCTCCTAACGCACCACGGCTGGCTCGGAGAGCCGGCCCTACCAGATGCAGATTGAATTTTTGCATGAAAATGAAAACTGACGTGAAAAACCGTTTCGTCGTCATCATGGCGGGCGGGCGCGGCGAGCGGTTCTGGCCGGTGAGCCGCGAGAAAATGCCCAAGCAACTGCTCACGCTGCTCGGCAAACGCTCGTTTCTCCAGCAGGCCGTTGACCGCGTGCTGCCGCTCGTGCCGGCCAAAAACATTTTCGTCATCACCAACGCGACGCAGTTGCCGGAAGTCCGCAAACAACTGCCGAAAATCCCGAAACAAAATCTCATCGCCGAACCGATGGGCCGCGACACCTGTGCTGCCGTCACGCTCGGCGCGGCAATTGTCGGCGCGCGTTCGACGACCGGCGTCATGGCGGTGTTGCCGGCGGACCACGTCATTCCCAACGAGAAAAAATTTCAGCAGGTTTTGACCGACTCGTTCGATTTGGCGGGTCGTGGCCGGGCGATTGTGACGATTGGTATCAAGCCGACCGAGCCGTCAACGGGTTACGGTTATATTCGCGTTGGTGAAGCCTTGCCGCCTCCGCAGGGCGTGAAGAAATACAAGACGACTTTTTTCCGGGCGGAGCAATTTGTCGAGAAACCGCACTTTGACCGCGCGCTCGAATACGTCAACAGCGGCCGGTATCGCTGGAACGCGGGGATATTCGTCTGGTCGTTCGTGACCATCACGGAAGGTTTGCAGAAACACCAGCCGGAAATGTATGCGGCGTGCCAGCGCTGGTTCAAAGTGGCGAACAAGCCGGCCAGGCTCGCGAAAGTTTTGGCAAAGGAATATCCCGACATCAAAAAAATCTCGACTGATTATGCGCTGATGGAACACGCGCAAAATGTCATTGTGGCCGACGGCGCATTCGAATGGGACGATTTTGGTTCGTGGACGGCCCTGGCGCGGCATCTCAAAGCCGATGCCGAAGGCAATTGCGCCGTGGCGGACTTCATTCACGTGGATGGCGCGCGCAACATCATCTACGACGCGCGCACCAAAGACCGACGCACGCCGATTGCGGTGGTCGGTTTGCGCGATTCCATTTTGGTTCAAACCGACGATGCGGTGCTGCTCGCGCACAAGAGTCAGGCGCAAAAAGTCAGGGAGTTGGTCAGAAAACTGGCGGAAATGAAAAAGTACAAGCAACTCATGTAAGATTTGGGTGTGTGGAAGCGGGAAACTATCCTTAAAAGATTTTCTTTACATACTCTTCATGCCTATTCAGCTTCACCCGTCCCGTATATGAGAGCTTCAGATTTTCAGCGATTTTTTAGTGCCGACGGTGGTGGAACTCCTGATGAGCTAAGCGGACCGCGCATTGAAAAAGTGCGAAGAATTTTCGCGGAGTCAAACGCGAAGACGATCCTCGACGTTGGCTGTGCCAACGGCGCAATCCTCAAGCTATTGCCCGGTGCCCGTGAATTGCACGGCGTGGACATTTCCGAGGTGTTGGTCAAAAGGGCTAATGCTATTGGCGTGAAAGCATTGGTGCATGATGTGGAAAGTGGCCCGCTGCCGTATTCGGACGCCACCTTCGATGCCGTTTTTTCCGGTGAAGTCATTGAACACCTGGTGAACACTGATTGGCTGCTTTCCGAGATCAATCGTGTGCTTAAACCGGGAGGCATGATCGTGTTGACCTTTCCCAACATCCGCACCGTCCTGTCTTTGTTGATGATGGCGTTTTTCGACATTCCGCCGATGTATGCGGCGCGCTATCGGGCAGGACATGTCAGGGATTTTACTCTTAAGACAATTAAGATGGCGCTGCAAAAAAACGGCTTCGTATTCAAGAAAGCTGTTGGGAGCGCATTCTATTTTCCTAAAATCGGCGAGTTTGGCAGAGGATTGGCGGAGTGGTTTCCATCCTGGGCGCACACCTCAATTGTCGTTGCCACCAAAGAAAAAGAAGCTGTTTACCCTCCTCCTGATCTGAGGGATGTGATTTATTGAGCTGGGAGACATTCATTCTTCAATTTGTCTCACACGCTTCTTGACCTTTTCCGCATAAAAGACAAACTGTCCAGCTGAACTTTAGTTTTTAGTGTTGAGTTTTGAGTTTTGAATTGTTTGCAGCAAATTGAGTTCAAAACTTGGAACTTAAAGTTCAAAATTAAATCAAATGCAGCACATTCGGAACATCGCCATCATCGCGCACGTTGACCACGGCAAGACGACGCTCGTGGACTGTCTGCTCAAGCAGTCCGGCACGTTCCGCGCCAATGAGGCCAAGGCCAGCGAGGAGCGCATCATGGATTCGATGGATTTGGAGCGCGAAAAGGGTATTACCATCAAGGCCAAAAACGCCGCGTTCAAATACAAGGATTACCACATCAACATCGTGGACACGCCCGGCCATGCGGATTTCGGCGGCGAAGTCGAACGTATCATGAACATGATTGACGGCGTGTTGCTGGTCGTGGACGCCGCGGACGGCCCGCAGGCGCAAACGCGCTTCGTGCTGCGCAAGGCGCTCGAAGCGGGCGCCAAGCCGATCGTTGTCATCAATAAAATTGACCGCGAGAATGCGAATCCAAAAAAAGTCCTCGACCAGGTTTTCGAGCTGTTCATTTCGCTCAACGCCACGGACGAGCAATTGGATTTTCCGTTCATCTTTTGCTCGGCCAAAGTCGGCTATGCGAAACTCGATCTTGAGCAGGCCAGTGACTCGATGGTCCCCCTGTTTGACGCCATCGTGAAATACATTCCGCCGCCGCGCGCCAAGGCGGGCGAAGGTTTTCAAATTCTCGTCGCGAACCTGGATTACAGCGATTATCTCGGCCGCATTGCGTTCGGCAAAATCATGGAGGGCAAGGTGAAGGTCGGCGACACGGCCAGTTGCCTGCACGGCCACGGCAGGATCACCCAGGGCAAAATCACAATGATTTATCACTTCGAAGGCTTGAAACGCATCGAAGTGGAGGAGGCGCACGCGGGCGACATCGTTGGCATCACCGGTTTTGAGGACGTGTTCATCGGCGAGACCATCGCGGACAAACCAGAACATGGCGCGCTGCCTTACATTCCGATTGATCCTCCGACGATTCAGATGGAATTCGCCGTAAATGACAGCCCGCTCGCCGGCCAGGACGGCAAGCTCGTCACCGCGCGGCACATTTGGGAGCGGTTGCAAAAGGAAATCCGCACCAACGTCGCGTTGCGCATCAAGCAGACCGACGATCCGAAAATTTTTGAGGTCGAGGGCCGGGGCGAAATGCAAATCGCCATCCTCGTCGAGCAAATGCGGCGCGAAGGCTATGAAGTTTTGGTTTCGCGTCCTGAAGTGCTTTATAAGAAAGGCCCGGGCGGCGAGCTCCTGGAACCGATTGAACAGTTGTTCCTCGAAATCCCGCAGGAATTCATGGGCGCAGTCATGGAAAATCTTTCCGGCCGCAAGGCTGAAATCACCAGCATGAACCATCACGCCGATCAGGTGACCATCGAGGCGCTGATTCCCACGCGCGGCCTGATTGGATTCGAGACCGACCTCGTGAACCAGACACGCGGTCTTGGCGTGATGAGCCACCTGTTCCATGAATACGGCCCCGACCGGGGGGAAATCGCCGCGCGCAAGAACGGTTCGCTCGTCAGCATGGAAAGCGGCCGGGCGATGGCTTACGCGCTGAACATGATTCAGGAACGCGGCCGGTTGATGGTGGAACCGGGCGACGCCATTTACGCCGGCATGATTGTGGGCGAAAACGCGCGCGAAAACGACATTCCGGTGAATCCCTGCAAGGCGAAAAGACTGACGAACATGCGGTCTGTGGGCGATGGCAAGGGCATCCAACTCAATCCGCCGCTCAAAATATCGCTCGAACGGGCGCTCGAATACATCAGCTCGGACGAATATGTCGAGGCCACGCCGAAAAATCTGCGATTGCGAAAGAAGATTCTGGATGAAACGGCCAGAAAACGCTCGGAAAAATCGCGCGTGATAAAAATCCTGGCGGAATGACAGGCGCGGCAACTATTTCTGCAGCGGCTTTCCTGTAAATTCCATTCCGACGAGGCAGACGTCGTCGTCAAATTCGTGATCCACGGAAAATGCGCGGATGGTTTCAAGCAATTTGTCGAACAGTTGCGCGGCGGGTTTGTCCAGCAGGTTTTGCACGTCCAGCAGCAACCGTTCCTGTGAATACAATTTCTCGTTCAAGCCCTGCACTTCGTAGAGGCCATCGGTGAACAGCATCACAAGGTCGCCGGGCGCGATGGCGGCTTCACTGGTTTGATAGGGCGGGGCTTCGAACAGGCCGAGCGCGGGCTGGCTGCGGCCGGTGGCGTTGGCGAGCGGCTCAACGCGATTGGCCGAGCGACGCACGAGCAGGGGCTTGGGATGGCCGGCGTTGGCGAAGCGCATGTGGCCGGTGCGCCAGTTGGCAACGAGATAAAACGCAGTGGTGAGCATCGGCGAGCCGGTGGTTTTGAGAATGATGAACAAGTCGGAGTTGAGCTTGCGCAAGAACATTCCCGGATCGTGCGCCAACGGTTTCAATTCCTCGCCGAGCGCGCGAATCATGGCGGTGACCAGCGCAGCGCGAACGCTGTGCCCGGTCACGTCACAAATAAAAACGCCCACTTCATCGTCCGAAAGGGCGGACACGCTGAAAAAGTCGCCACTGACGGTTTCCGCCGGCTGATAACGGTGAATGAACTGGAAAACGCTTTTCCCCGGCGGCGCGTTGCGCGGGAACACCGGATATTGTTGCGGCAACATGGCAAGCTGGATCTCTCGCGCCATGCGGAGGTTTTCCTCCATGAGCAGGTTTTTGGTGCGCAATTCCTCGCGGCTGCGGGCGAGTTCGGCGTTTGTCTGGCGGATTCGTTCTTCGGCGAGTTTTTGAGCCGTGACGTCCCAGAAGATGCCCTGCAAGCCGATGATTTTCCCGTCGGCCCCGTAAAGAGGTGTTTTGACGACCTGGGTTATCCTTTGCTCCTGTCCCAAAGGGTGATGTTCCTCGACGATTTCATAGGTCTTGCCGGTTGCCATGACCCGCTGGTCGTCCCTGGCATATTGTTCCGCCAACTCCTTCGGGAAAAAGTCGAAATCCGTTTTGCCAAGGATGTCCTCCAGCTTGCAGTTGTAATGTTTGCAATACTGTTGATTGGCGAAGGTGAACCGCCCCTGGGTGTCTTTGCGAAAGACGTTTTGGGGCATCGTTTCCACCAGTGAATGGTAAAGGGATTCCGAATTCCGCAAAGCCTCCTCGATCTGGCGCTGTTTAGTGACGTCCCAGAAGATGCCCTGCAAGCCGATGATTTTTCCGTCGGCCCCGTAAAGCGGGGTTTTGACGACCTGGGTGATGCGTTTTTCCTGCCCCAGCGGATGGTGTTCCTCGACGATTTCGTAGGTCTTGCCGGTTGCCATGACCCGCTGGTCGTCCTTGGTATATTGTTCCGCCAACTCCTTTGGGAAAAAGTCGAAATCCGTTTTGCCGAGGATGTCCTCCAGCCTGCAGTTGTAATGTTTGCAATACTGTTGATTGGCGAAGGTGAACCGCCCCTGGGTGTCTTTGCGGAAGACGTTTTGCGGCATCGTCTCCACCAGCGAATGATACAGCGCTTCGGAATTGCGCATGTTTGCTTCGGCTTGCCGGCGTTGCGTCATGTCCTCGACTGTGCCTTCGTAGTAAAGCAATTTGCCGCGCGCGCCGCGCACCACCCGGCAATTTTCCGAGACCCAGATGATTGAGCCGTCCTTGCGATAAATCCGCGACTCGAAATTCGTGATGGTATCGTTCTTTTTCATCAACCGGATGAAGTCATCGCGCCGGCCCGGATCGACGTAAAGGCTGCGCCCGATGTCCCTGATGCTCGCCATCAATTCCACCGGCGAGTCGTAGCCGTAAATGCGCGCCAATGCCACGTTGGCCAGGAGATAACGTCCGTCGGGCGTGGTGCGGAAGATGCCTTCGACGAGATGGTCAAAAAGATCGTAGTAATCCTTCTTTTCCTTGATCAACGCGTTCCATTCGTATTGACGTTCAATCGCGCGGTGAATCACCGGCGCCAGCGCGTGTGTGCCGAGTCGCTGCTTGGCGAAGTATTCCTGCGCGCCCGCCCGAATGACTTCCACTGCAAATGTCTCGTCTTTCGCCGGGCCCAAAACCACAATCGGCAAAGTGGGGGCTTTGGTGGCGAGGGATGTGACCTGGAACAAGCCGGCAGCGTTCGCCGTTGGAAGTTCGAACAAAACGACGCCGAACGAACTGGTCGCCAACCTGGACAGCCCGGCCTCCATCGTCGGCGCGGCGGCGACTTCGGTTTTTTCCTTGTCGTTGCGGAAGTTGCCGGCAACCGCGCGCGCAAGACGCTTGTCGCCGGCAATCAACAAAACCTTTAGCGATTCAGTTTGCATGATGCAAACCGGTCTCGCGGCGTGCGCGAAGGCCGGTTCATTTCAATTTGTTCTGAATAAACATACGAATTTAACGCGCCGCCGCAAGAAAGTTGCGCGCACGCCGGGTTTTTGATTCAATCCACACTTCGCGGGATTATGCGGAGCCTGAACGTGTGACATGAATTTATGAAAACCTATCAACCAGCGGATATCCGAAACTTCGCCATCGTCGGCCATGCGTCGTCGGGCAAGACGATGTTAAGCGAGGCAATGCTCGCCTGCGGCGGCGTCATCTCGCGCATGGGCCGCATCGCGGACGGCTCGACGGTGTCGGACTATCACGTCAGCGAAAAGAACCGCCAGATTTCCGTCTCGGCGTCGTTGCTCCACACGGAATGGGCGGGGAAGAAATTCAACATTATTGACACGCCGGGCTATCTCGATTTCATCAGCGAAGGTTTGGGGGCGTTGCGCGTGGGCGATTTTGCGTTGGTGGTGATTCACGCGCAACACGGCCTCGGCGTCGGCACCGAACGGGTATGGGATTACGCGACGAGCTATGGCATCCCTAAAATGATCGTCGTGAACGCCGTGGACAAGGAGAACTTTGATTTCGACGCGGTGGTGAAACAGGCGCAGGAACGGTTTGGGCGGCACGTTTTTCCGTTGAGTTTCCCGGTGAATCCCGGCCCCGGCTTCAACCGCGTGCTGGACGTGTTACGCAAGGAAATCGTGACCTATGCGACTGATTACAGCGGCAAATACAAGGAAGAACCTGCCACAGGCGAATGGGAGGCGAAGGCCGGCGAGTTGCACAACCAGCTCATCGAGCACATCGCCGAGTCCGATGATGAGTTGATGAACAAATTTTTCGAGAAAGGCAGCCTCACGGAGGAGGAATTCCGCGCAGGCATCCACGCGGCGGTGCAGAAGGAATCGCTCATTCCACTGTTCTGCACATCGGCGGAAAACAACATCGGCGTGGCGCGGTTGATGGATTTCATCGCCAAATATGGTTCGTCGCCGGTGGATCGCCGGAAAGTAAAGGCCTTCAACACCAATGACGCGGAGGTGGAGGTGGCGTTGGATGATCCCGAACCCGTTCTTTACATTTTCAAGACCATGTCCGAGGCGCATTTCGGCGAGTTGTCGTTTTTCCGCATCTATGCCGGGTCGGTGTCCACGGGCATGGATTTGTTCAACAGCGACCGCAAGATCAATGAACGCATCGGCCAGATTTATGTGCTCAACGGCCAGATCCGCGAGGCGGTCAACACGCTCGGTCCGGGCGACATCGGCGCGGTCGTGAAGCTCAAGGGCACGCACACCGGCAACACGCTTTGCAGCGCGAAAAAGGCCGTGACGCTGTCGAAGGTCGTTTATCCCAAACCAAACATTCACGCGGCGCTGGTCGCAAAAGTAAAAGGTGAAGAGGATAAAATCGCCTCCGGTCTTGCCGCGTTGCATCAGGAAGACCCGACGTTTCTTTACTTCGTGGATTCGGAATTGCACCAGACCATCATCTCCGCCCAGGGCGAATTGCATTTGGAGGTCGTGGCCGACCGTTTGCGCCGCCGGCACAACGTTCATGTGGAACTCGCCGAACCGCGTGTGCGTTATCGCGAAACAATCAAGACGAAGGCGGACTCAAAATACCGTCATAAAAAGCAGACCGGCGGCGCGGGCCAGTTCGCCGAAGTCTGGATGCGCATCGAACCGAAACCGCGCGACACAGGCGTTGAGTTCATCAATTCGCTGGTCGGCCAGAACGTGGACCGCGTGTTCGTGCCGTCCGTCGAGAAGGGCGTAAAGCAAGCCTGCACCGAGGGCATTCTCGCCGGTTACCGCGTGGTGGACGTGCTGATTGATTTTTACGACGGCAAGATGCACCCGGTGGATTCGAAGGACATCGCGTTCCAGATTGCCGGTTACTTCGCGTTCAAGGAAGCGTTCATGAAGGCGCGCCCGTGCCTGCTCGAACCCATCAACACCGTGGAAATTCGCATCCCGGAGGATTGCATGGGCAAGGTGATGGGCGATTTGTCAAGCCGGCGCGGCAAAATTCAGGGCATGGACACCGACGGCGGTTTCCAGGTCATCAAGGCGCATGTGCCCGCCAAGGAACTTTATCACTATTCCAGCACCCTTCGTTCGTTGACCGGCGGGCGTGGCGTGCATATGGAGGATTTCAATCACTACGAGGAAATGCCGCGCGACGCGGTCGAAAAGGTGATTGAAGAAGCGAAGAAACGCAAAGCGAACCCCGAACTGCATTAAGGTGGCCGGCTGCAGCGCAGCAGATGTGGAATGTTCAATGAACAAGAGCCGTCTCGCTTTTGCGGATGGCGGCGTAAAGCATGTCCTTCAATCTTGCGCGTTTGAACTTGAGTTCTTCAATTTCCTGGTCCGTCGCAAACTCAATTTCTTCCTCGAAGCGGCAGATCGCATCGTCCAACTGGTGATATTCCTCAAACATCTGGCGGAAGTGGTTGTCGCCCAGCCGCAGCCTGCGGATGGTTTCGCGATATTCTGGAAATTCACTCAGGAACGGATGATGTATGTCCATTGGAAGTCCTCCATGTTGAAGGTTTGCGGTCGTTGCACTGCGTTTTTTGTTACCATGACCTGTGGTTAATAAAGCGCAGCTTGCCGCCGCGCGCCAGCCAAATTTTGAAAATAATTCACGTTTTCTTTTCGCCGCCTTTGCCTCTGGGCAGCAAGATAAATCGCAGTTCAAAGAATCCCAGGATGTTTCGTCTGGGATATTTTTGTCTTACGCGGATCTGTCGTTGTTCGTATTTATCCCCGGCCCGTTCGTGCGTCGGAATTCCACTCGACTTGCCCTGCCTGCCGGTTTAAAAGGCGCGGCATCATGGTCTGGCTTTTTGTCGCCGCCCTGTTCACCAGCGCCACGCTCCTGTTCTGGGTGCAGCCCATGGTGGCCAAGATGCTGTTGCCGTTGCTGGGCGGCACGCCGGCGGTCTGGAACACCTGCATGGTTTTCTTCCAAACCATGTTGCTGGCCGGCTACGCTTACGCGCATTGGCTGACAACCCGCTTTCCCGTTCGTATCCAGACCATCATTCATTTCTGCCTCCTGTTGGTTGCTCTTGCGGTCTTGCCGATCGGGCTTTCTTCCAGGGCCGTGCAAAGCGCACCCTGGCAATCCGACCCGACCCTCTGGCTGCTGTGGGCTTTGGTGGTGGTGGTGGCCTTGCCATTCTTCATTCTGTCTGCGAGCGCGCCACTGTTGCAAAGCTGGTTCAGCCGCCTGCGCCATCGTTCGTCCGCGGACCCGTACTTCCTTTATGCCGCCAGTAATCTGGGAAGTCTGATGGGATTGATCGGTTATCTGGTATTGATCGAACCCGGTTATCCGCTGCGAATGCAAAGCAGAATTTGGGATGCCGGCTACGGGCTGTTGCTGGTTCTCTTCGCTGGTTCCGCGTTAATGCTCTGGCGAAGGCAAAATGTATCCGCCGGTGAACCCGCTTCGCCCCCGGAAGTTCCGGGCAAAGCCGGGCCTGCAACTGAAACGGGAGAGGTGAACTGGCCGCGCCGTCTGCGTTGGATTTTTTGGGCGTTCATCCCATCGAGTTTGATGCTGGGCGTCACGACGTATCTCAGCACGGACATCGCCAGCGTGCCGCTGCTCTGGGTGGTTCCGCTGGGAATTTACCTGCTGACGTTCATTCTGGTCTTCAGCCGGCGGCAAATCTTCCCGCTTCAATGGCTCACCCGCGTGTTGCCGCCCATGGCGGTGTTTCTGGTCTTGGTGATGTTGGACAACGCGGACAATCTGTCGTGGCTGCAGATGACGTTTCACCTCGGTTTCTTTTTCCTCGCCGCGCTGGTGTGGCATACGCGATTGGCCAACGATCGTCCGTCCAGCCGGCGACTTACCGGGTTTTACTTCTGCCTGGCGGTCGGCGGCGTGCTCGGCGGTGTATTCAACGCTCTGCTCGCGCCAATCATTTTCCGCACCGTTCTGGAATACCGGCTGATGATTGTCGTGGCCTGTATTCTTTGGCCCGCGAAAGGCGAGGCGTTCTTTGCGGGCCGCGGGTTTGGGCGCGACCTGATCTGGCCTTTGGGAATCGGGCTGCTGACGGCCGGTCTGGCGGTGATGGTTCCCCGGTTTGGCGTCGGATTGCAGATGAGCATGATGATCATGTTCGGCGTGCCGGTGATCTTGTGCTATGTCGTTTCCAAACGACGGCAACCGTTTCACTTTGCGCTGGCTCTGGCGGCCGTGCTGATAGCGAGCGGATTTTACGCCCCACTGCATGGCCGCACGTTGCACGTCGAACGGAATTTTTTCGGAACCTTGCGGGTTGCGATTGATTCCACAGGCCGGTTTTGCCGGCTCTATCACGGAACCACCGTGCATGGCATGGAATTCGTCGCGCCCGGACATCAGGGCGAACCGCTGGCCTATTACCATCGCGCCGGTCCGTGCGGACAGGCCATGAAAGCATTCAACTCCAGGCCGGATGGCGCCAGCATCGCGATCATCGGTCTGGGCGCGGGTTCAATGGCCGCTTACGCGCAACCGGGCCAGCATTGGACGTTTTATGAAATCAATCCGGCGGTCATCCGGCTGGCGCAGGACACGAATTATTTCACGTTCCTCCATCGTTGCACGAACGCTTCGGTGGATTTCAAGCTGGGCGACGCGCGGCTGCGGCTGCGCGAAGCGGCGGCGAATCAATTTGATTTGCTCGTTTGCGATGCCTTCGGCTCCGACGCGCCGCCGTTGCATTTGCTGAACCGGGAGGCGATGGATTTATACCTTTCCAAACTCTCGCCCAACGGCCTGCTGCTGTTTCATATTTCCAGCCGGTTCCTGAATTTACGTCCGGTCATCGGAAATCTGGCCGCGCATTTTCAACTTCAGGCCATTGTGAACGCCGACGACGAACCGGCAACGCCGGGCGGCAAACTCCCGTCCTGTTGGGTGGCGCTGGCGCGCCGCCCGGAAGATTTGGGCTTGCTCCGGGACGACCCGCGCTGGCTCCCGCTCCCGCCTGAGCCGGGCATGAGGCTTTGGACCGACGATTACTCGAACATTCTCAGCATTTTCGATTGGCAGTAGTTTCCACCTTCTCCCTTTTCAACTCATCATTCGTGGCGTATTTTCCACTGCCGTTTTCCGCGCCATGCCAGGTGTTTTTATTAAAACCTACGGCTGCCAGATGAACGAGCGCGACAGCGAAGCCGTCGCCGCGCAACTCGTGGCGAAGGGTTACACACTCGCGCCGTCCGAGGCATCGGCGGACGTGATTCTGCTCAACACCTGCAGCGTGCGCGATTTCGCAGAGCAGAAAGCCATCGGCAAGATGCAGAACATCGCCGCTGATGTCCGAAAAAATCGTCCGAACGTCGTGCTCGGTTTCATGGGTTGCATGGCGCAGAGCCGCGCACAGGAACTCATCGACCGCCTGCCGGACGTGGATTTGGTGCTCGGCACGCAAAAATTTCATCACGCGGCGGATTATCTCGGCGAAATTATTTCCGGCCGGCGCGAAAAAATCGTGGACGTGGCGGAAGAGCAGGGGAGTGAAGCAACGATTCGCGAGCATTTGCTTTACGGCGCGAACGGAAAAAATGGCGTCGGTCACAGACCGCCGCTACAGGTCACCGCGTTCGTCAGCATCATGCAAGGCTGCAACCAGCGCTGCACGTTTTGCATCGTGCCGGCGACGCGCGGAGAGGAACGCAGCCGGAGCATCGCCGACATTGTTGCCGAATGTCGCGAACTCGTTTCGCGCGGTGTGAAGGAAATTACGCTGCTCGGCCAGATTGTCACCAGTTATGGACGGAGACGCTCGCCCGACGTTGTGACGGTAGGTAGGGCTCGCTCTCCGAGCGAGCCGGTTGGTGTTCGGCGCGATGGGGACATCGCGCCCTACCGAATAAAGGACGGCAAAACTCCTTTCGTCCAGCTTCTCGATGCTGTTCATGAGATTGACGGTTTGGAACGCATCCGTTTTACTGCACCGCATCCGAAAGGTTATGGCGATGATTTGGTCGGGGCTTACGCCCGCCTGCCAAAACTTGTCGAGCATGCGCATCTGCCCGTCCAAAGCGGCAGCGACCGCGTCCTGAAATTGATGCACCGCGGTTACACGCGCAAACGCTTCCTCGGCATCATTCAAAAATTGCGCCGCGCGAAACCGGACATCGGCATCACAACCGACCTCGTCGTCGGTTTTCCGGGCGAGACGGAGGACGACTTCGAGCAAACCCTTTCGCTCGCGCGCGAGGTTGAATTCGACAACGCCTACATCTTTAAATATTCGCCTCGCCGCGACACGCCGGCGGCGGAGATGCCGGACCAAATTTCGCGCGAAGTCCGTGAAGAAAGAAATCAAATCCTGTTACGAATAATCAACGAAATTGCTGCGCGCAAATACAAAAGGTTTGTCGGACGGCGGACTCAGATTCTCGTCGAAGGGCCGAGCAGGAAAAATCCGGCGCGCATGACCGGACGCACGCGCTGCAATAAAATTGTGGTGTTCGACGGTTCAGAACGGCATCGCGGCCAGCTCATGGACGTGAAAATCACCCGCGCCGGTTCCTTCACGCTTTACGGCGACCCGGCAATTGTGAATTTGTGAGGAGCTAACGATCCAAAGCTGCCTGCCCCGGCGTAGCTCGGCTAGAGCGAAGATGGGAGCCACGGCCATAGGAGGCTAGGCCAGCTATGCAACTCTGATAATCGAATTTCATTTGTCGGTCGAAACTGAAGGGGTCCCGATGCTGTTTATCGGGATTGGCTCCGGCGACTTGTCAGGCGGCACGTGCGGTTCCTCCGTGAGTTATTCCTTGACCCGCTTGGCTTCCCAATCGCGCGTGAAGGACTCGCCCGCCCACTTGGTTTCAACGGTGCCTTGGATCATGTCACCAGTGATCTTCCCGTGGAATTTCTTCACGGCGTTTTGCCCTTTCCCCGATTCTGTGTGGAGGATAACGGTAAAGGAAATCTCGCTCGCCTTGAGCTTCGCGTCTTGGAGGACCATTTTGATGTCTTGCTGGCCGCGACGGCGAGTCAATGTACCTGTCAACTTGTCTCCTTCCAGCTTGAGTTTGAGAGTGGGTTGAAACGTCTGACTCTTGCCAGAGTTGTTCGTCTGGCCTTTGCCAGAGTCAATGTAAGTCACCTTCCAAGTCCCAGTGAGGTTGGCTGTAGGCTCCTCGGCGCTGACGGTTGGGCCGGTGACGGCTAGGAACAGTAATGCGGTTGTTAAACAGATGCTTTGCTGTAGTTTCATAGGTGTTTACGTGGTTAATGTTGAACTTTCACACAACTCTTCGGACAGTCTTGCAATCAAATCGTCACACTCAATGCCGCCTAACGATCCAAAGCTCAGCCACGCGGGACCAAAAACCGTGAACCGCGAAGCGGAACTGGCTTGTCGCGCCATAGCGTAGCGACGGCGGAAGCGGCCATCCCGCCTTGGCTGCAGCGATTTGTCAGGCAGCAATCTTTTTGCATTGCGAATGACGCCATGCTGCCCCTGCTGCCGAGAGAGCGCAGACTACGAACCAGCAAGGGCTCGGTTCTGGTACGGGGACAACCATCACATCGTCGACGTACTGATAAGTATCGTCCGCCTGATCGAAATTTCGCAACATCGTGATTCTGATCTCATGATTTCCTGCCGGCACGTTTGTCATGATCCCAGCGAGCGTGTCCCTTTTGATTTGCCCCGCCAACAATTGACCGGAGGCCCAACTATCTATCACCACCCCATCAAGAAGAAGTTGAAACGTGCCTCCATCGTTGTTTCCGCCGACAGGGAAGTCGTATTGGGCTGCGACATGGAGCGAAAACTGAAGATTGGTAGCCCCATTCAAGGAAAAATCCTGAAACAGTCCCCCTCCTTGTTGGCCTGGCTGGCCGTTGAATCGATCACGCCCAACGGAAAGTGTCGCGGCAAATGTGTTGCTGCCAACCCCTGCGACGTCGAACTGGAGCACGGCAGGTACAGTGTTAAATGTATCACTGATGTCGCCTCCGGGTGTAGTAAACAGAGTCCAAGGAGTAAACAGCCCAGTCTCGAAGTCGGCATTCTGGATCAGTGTAGCGCCTTGAATAGGCGCTTCTACCCAGAGAACGAACAAGCCTGCCACTAGTTTTAAGAATTGCGTTGTCTTCATGCCTCGCTATCCCTCTATGTCGCCTAACGATCCAAAGCTGCCTGCCCCGGCGTAGCTCGGCTAGAGCGAAGATGGGAGCCACGGCCATCCGTCTTCGCTCCGAAGCTACGACGGGACAGACCGGCGGCCAACTCAGCAATGCAATCTGGACTCTCATATTTCATAACTCAACCGAAAACTCAAGGGGTCCCGATGCTGTTTATCGGGATTGGCTCCGGCGACTTGTTAGGCCTCTGTCTCAACGAATCAATGAACTTGATAACCGACGGGTGAGACCAATCTGCTGACCCGACGTGTTTGAAGACAATCATCCCGTGCGTATCTATTACAAATGTAGCGGGAATGCCATCGGTCTTATACACACCCGGCAACTGATACCCACTCAGTGAAAAAATGGGAGCTTCAGAATCAAGCGCACCTCTGTTCTTAAAAATCGTATTGGCGGACTCTTGACTCAAACAAATAACAGCCACGTCCTTGTCGGCTGAATAATGGGCGGCCAGCTTGCCAAGACTGGGCAACTCTGCCATACAAGGCATACACCATGTCGCCCAGACGTTTAGGATAACCACACGACCGCGATAATCTTTGAAATTCAGTGACGTGCCATTCTTGCCAACTGCGGTGAACTCGAATCCGGCTGGCTGCGGCGTGGAAAACTCAGGAGGCGAGAGATGCACTTGCTTGAGCATCTTTGTTTCCATGGGCTTGAGCCAAAAATAGTAAGCGGAAAATATGAGAGCGACAATGCATGTGAAGCAGCTTGCAAAACCTGCCGCAAAAATGAGCCACGATTTAAGTGATGGAATACGCATAAAAGGTCTAACAGTGAGTAGGCGGCGTTGTATGCAGCCTATCTCGTTTCATGATTTTGACTTTGCTCCCAGCGAAAATGTTTGTCCAGAGAAAATGGTTTACGCTTCGGTGGGGCGAGCGCTCGTCTGGCCGAAGTCTTACGAAGGCCGATCCTCGCGAGCCGGTTCTGTCGCACGGAGTTTAGTGGTGGCGGCTCGTCAGTAGCCTCGCCCCACCAAAACTAAACCCAGATCGAATTTTTCGTGTCCATTTGTGTTCATTCGTGGTTTAATTCCCAAAGATGAAACTGTCGCTGCTTTCCATTTTGCTCGGTCTCGGCGTGAGCGTGCCACAAATTATTGGTCTGGCCAGACCGGCGCAATTAACCGCTGCCGTGCGCAAATTTCCGCGCAATCTGCCCATCGGTATCGTGCTTATGTTACTCGGCACGGCATGGTTTGTGTGGAATGTGAACGTCGAACCGATTGCGGATTTCTCGGTTTTCAAACCGTATATGATGGCCGGTTTCGTGGCGGTTGGAATTTTATCGTGCATTTTTGTCCGGGATTTTCTGGCCGTGCGTGGCCTGGCCATCCTGATGTTGTTGCTGGCGAAATTAATGGTGGACACGGGCCGTCCACATCTGGGCGAAACGCCGTGGGTGCTGGTGATTCAAGTTTGGGCTTATGTGCTCGTTGTCGCGGGAATTTGGTTCACCATCACGCCGTGGCGATTACGCGATTTTCTGAATTGGGCGACAGCGACTGAAGAACGCATCCTCATCGGCTGTTCCATTCGATTGGCATTTGCGGTGTTCGTGTTGATTCTCGGCCTGACTGCTTTCCGCTCGATGTAATCCGCTTCCGGTCTGCAAGGATTTTGTGGTGTGACAAGCCGCCTGGTTTGTCACCAAAATGTAACATTCCCGCCCCTTGGCTGTAACAGTGTTGTTCTAATTTTCTATCGCGATGCAAACAACGATTATGAAAAAAACCAAAAGACTAAATTCCTCAAAAGCGGCGCTGTTTGCCGGTGCAGCAGCGTTAATGGCTTTAACCCCGAACACTCATGCGCAATCGTCCGTGGACGCGTTGCTCAACAAGCTGGAGCAAAAAGGCGTTCTCACTGTGGACGAGGCGCAGGCGTTGAAGACCGAAAACCAGCAGGACTTCAAAATCGATATGGACAAGGCATTCAATTCCAAGTTCCCGATGCCGGACTGGGTGACGGGTTACAAATTGAGCGGCGACTTCCGCGGACGATTCGACGACATGAACTCGCACAATGCCGCCATAGTGGATCGTGAACGGTTGCGCTACCGCCTGCGCGTAGGTTTGCAAGTGAACATGAAGGACGATCTTGAAGTCGGGTTCCGGTTGGCGTCGGGCGATAATAGTCAGGGCAGTCCCAGCAGCCCGCTTTCCAACAACCAGACCCTGGCGGGAAATGGCAGCAAGAAGCTGCTTTATATAGACACCGCTTATGGCAAGTGGACGCCCATTCACAATGATGATTGGAAGCTGTCGGCGACCATTGGCAAAATGGTCCAGCCTTTCGACGCCTCATATATGTTGTTCGACCCCGATTATACCCCGGAAGGCGGCGCTTTGCAGGCGACTTACAAATTCAACGACAACCAATCACTCCGATTCAACGCCGCGGGTTTCGTGCTGGACGAAATCAAAACTTCAGCCCGCGATCCGTTCATGTATGGCGGTCAAGTGCTTTGGGATTCAAAGTGGACATCAAAGATTGGCACGACGCTCGGGGTTTCGGCTTACGACATTGTCAACAAGGAAAGCTTGACCAACAATTACGACACAAACCTGGGTAATACCCTCGTCGGCGGCCTTTTTAAGTATAACTATAATCCCGTTGTTGCCAGTGGCAGCGTCACTTACACGCTGGATAGCTTCCCTCTTTACCCTGGCGCGTTCCCCATCAAACTCGCCGGTGAATTCATGGACAACCCCGGAGCGCCCAGCAACAATGAGGGCTGGAATGCAGGAGTCACCTTCGGCAAATCGGGCAAAAAAGGGACTTGGGATATTTCCTATCGTTATCAACGATTGGAAGCCGATGCTTGGTGGGATCAAGTCGTGGATGATGATAATGCAGCGGCCTTCCCAACCTCTCGCACGGCTGCAGGACTGGCAGGCGGCACAAACATCAAAGGTCATCTCGTCAAATTTGACTATTCGATCTTTGATTCGCTGACCTTCTCATTCACGTGCTATGTGAACGATTTGATCAACAATCCTTATCCGCCGGCGAAGACCGACGCTCTTCACGCGATGGCCGACATCATGTGGAAATTCTAACCGGAATGTAACGTGAACAAACAATGCAAAACTGATTAACTCTTTATTTGAAATATGAAAAAATTGATTCTCCTGCTCCTCGGCGGCGGCTGTTTGCTCGCCGCGCAAACCGGCGCGCAAGCGCAATTGCTCATCAACGGCGCGGGCGCGACATTCCCGTATCCAATCTACTCGAAGTGGTTCGACGCCTACACACAGGTGGATCCGTCGGTTCGCTTCAACTATCAATCCATCGGCTCCGGCGGCGGTCAAAAGCAAATCATCGCCCGGACCGTGGACTTCGGCGCGTCCGACGGCCCGATGAGCGATGAAAATCTCGCCAAGACGCCCGGCAAAATCCTGCACATTCCCACCGTTGCCGGCGCGGTTGTCATCACTTACAACCTGCCGGACAATCCGAAGCTCAAACTCGACGGCCCAACGCTTGTCGAAATTTTTCTTGGCAACATTACCAAGTGGAACGACAAGCGGATCGTCGAGCTTAATCCTGGCGTGAATCTGCCCGATTTGCCGATGGTGGTGGTGCATCGCTCCGACGGCAGCGGCACGAGCTACATTTTCACTGACTATTTGAGCAACATCAGCCCGGTTTGGGCGGATTCAGTCGGTAAAAACACTTCCGTGAAATGGCCGACAGGTCTCGGTGGCAAGGGCAATGAAGGCGTCGCTGGACAGGTCAAGCAGTTGTCGGGAGCGGTTGGCTACGTTGAACTGATCTACGCCAAACAAAACAAAATGCCTTACGCGGATGTAAAGAACGCGGCGGGCAATTTTATCACACCTTCAATTGATTCGGTTACCGAGGCGATCGCCACGGCGAAGATTCCCGACGACTTCCGTTTCTCGATGGTGAACGCTCCGGGTGACAAGGCGTATCCGATTTCCGGCACAACCTGGCTGCTGGTTTATGAACAGCAGAAGAACGCCGACAAGGGCAAAAAATTGGTCGAATTTTTGAATTGGGCTTTGACCAAAGGCGAAACAGCAGCGTCCTCGCTCGACTACGCGCCGTTGCCGGATACCGTCCAACAGCGCGTGCTGGAGCGGATTAAAACAATAAAATACTGACTTCGCTCCGCCGCGGGGTAATTTTATCGGCGTGAGCCGGACGAAGAGCGCAGTTCCTCCCGCTCTTCGTCCTTCCGATTTTTACAACAATGGAAAAACTGTGAATGGACCGCCGGCCATGCAACCGACCACGACCGTGCAAACGCACGGCGGCTCCCACTTCGGCGACCGCGCCTTCCGCTGGCTGACGCTGTTGATGGCGCTTTCCATTTTTGTTCTCATCGCGCTTATCGGTTTTGAGCTGGCCAATGGCTCGAAACTCACGTTGCAAAAATTCGGCTGGCGCTTTTTGGTGTCCAGTGATTGGGACCCAGTCAATGAGGTTTTCGGCGCGTTACCGTTTATTTTTGGCACGCTCGTGTCATCGGCCATCGCCCTTGTCATCGCCGTGCCCATCAGCATTGCCACTGCCGTTTATCTCACCGAACTTGCGCCACAGTGGCTGCGCCAGCCGTTGATCCTGTTCATCGAATTGCTGGCTGCCGTTCCGAGCGTCATTCTCGGTCTATGGGGCATTTTTGTGATGGTGCCGTGGTTGGGCGCTCATTTGGATCCGTGGCTGCAAAAACTGTTCGGCTTCCTGCCCTTGTTTCAAGGGCCGATCTATGGCATCGGCATGCTGGCCGGCGGCATCATTGTCGCTATCATGGTGATTCCCATCATCACGTCGATCTCCCGCGAAATTCTGCGTTCCGTGCCGGGCTTGCAACGCGAGGCGGCGTATGCGCTTGGCGCAACACACTGGGAAGTCACGCGCATCGCCGTGTTGAGCTACGCAAAAAAAGGTTTGTTCGGCGCGGTGATTCTTGGCTTGGGCCGCGCGCTCGGTGAAACGATGGCCGTGACCATGGTCATCGGCAACAGGCCCGAAATTGCCAAATCACTTTTTGCGCCCGGCTATACCCTGGCCAGTGTCGTCGCCAATGAATTTACCGAAGCCACGACCGACATGTATTTAAGCGCGCTTTTCGAAATCGGCCTTGTCCTGCTCGGCGTGACCGTGCTGGTCAACGCGCTGGCGCAACTGCTTTTGAAAACGTTCGCCGGACCGGGCGTGAAACCGCAATACTAAAAACAAATGAGGAAGGAAAAATGCAGAATGAAGAGACCGGAAACAATCGCGCGCAGCGCGCTAAAATATTTCTGCCTTC
Organism: Verrucomicrobiota bacterium; assembly: GCA_049517655.1. Lineage (GTDB taxonomy): Bacteria > Verrucomicrobiota > Verrucomicrobiia > Limisphaerales > UBA11358 > UBA11358. Next base: position 88,850 of record JBEKRQ010000004.1, read on the forward strand.
TTCATTCTTCCTTCTGCCTTTTATAAAATGACCGCCTCCAACCATCGCTGGCGTAATTTCAAGAACGCTCTGATGCAGGCGATTGCGTTTGTGTGCGCGATTCTGGTCGTCGTTCCGTTGTTCCTGGTTCTTTATCATTTGGTCAAGGAAGGTTTCAGCTCAATCAACCTGGCTTTCTTCACCCAATTACCCAAACCCGTCGGTGAAAGCGGCGGCGGCATGGCCAACGCCATCGTTGGCACGTTCATTTTGCTGGCACAGGCCGCGGTGTTCGGCGTGCCAATCGGTGTGCTCGGAGGCGTGTTCCTTTCCGAATACGGTTCGTCACGCTTCAACAGGTGGATTCGCTTCACCGCTGATGTTCTCAACGGCGTGCCGTCCATCACCTGGGGCATGGTCGTCTATGCCCTCGTCGTCGTGCCGATGAAAGGATTTTCCGCGCTGGCCGGCGGCATTGTGCTCGGCATGATGATGGTTCCGCTGGTCATGCGAACGACGGAGGAGGTTTTGCAACTCGTGCCCGGTGGCTACCGCGAGGCCGCGCTGGCGCTGGGCATCGCCAAATGGCGCGCCATTGTCCAAATCGTCGTGCGCACCGCGCTCAAGGGCATCATCACCGGCATATTGCTTGCGCTGGCGCGCGTGGCGGGCGAGACCGCCCCGCTGCTGTTCACCGCCTTTGGCAACCACTTTTGGACGCACAAGCTGACCGATCCAATCTCTGCTATGCCACTGCAAATTTTCGCCTACGCCATTTCGCCTTACGATGACTGGCATCGGCTGGCGTGGGCGGGAGCGCTCGTTTTGGTTGCGTTCGTGCTGATCATCAACATCAGTGTGCGTCTGCTCACGCGCGACCGGTTTCATCGCAACGCCTGATTTCCCATGAACGTCACCATCAACCGACCCACCGCCACCTCGCCGACGATACAAAGGCCTGCGGATGCTGTGGCCTTGACCATCCGCAATCTCTCGGTGTTTTTCGGCGGAAATCACGCGCTGAAGAATGTTTCGATCGACATCGCCGCCAGGGCCGTCACGGCCATCATTGGGCCGAGTGGCTGCGGCAAGTCCACCTTTTTGCGCGCGTTGAACCGGATGCACGAACTTGTGCCCGAGGCGCGCGTGGAGGGCGAGATTCGCTTGTTCGGCGACGACATTTATTCGCGCAACGTCGAGCCAGTGGTTGTGCGCCGTCGCGTCGGAATGGTTTTTCAAAAATCAAATCCGTTTCCAACCATGTCCATCACCGAAAACGTGACGGTTGGTTTGCGCCTGAACGGAATTGGCAGCCGCAAAATGCTTGCCGAACGCGCGGAACAATCGCTGCGCATGGCCGCGTTATGGGACGAAGTCAAAGACCGCCTTCACGCGCCGGCCATCAGTCTTTCCGGCGGACAACAACAGCGGCTCTGCATCGCGCGCGCTCTCGCCGTGCAGCCGGAAGTGTTGCTCATGGACGAACCGGCGTCAGCGCTCGACCCGCTGGCTACGTCGAAGATTGAAGATTTGATTCTGGAATTGAAAAAGGATTACACGGTTGTCATTGTGACACACAATATGCAACAAGCCGCGCGCATGTCGGATTTCACGGCGTTCCTTTATCTGGGCGAGTTGATTGAATTCGACACGACGACAAAAATTTTCACCAGTCCTGCAAAGAAACAAACTGAAGATTATGTAACAGGCCGGTTTGGTTGAACTATTATCACACCATGGAACATCATTTCGACACGGAATTGGACGTTCTGAAGCAAAAGCTGCTGCTGATGGCGAGTCACGCGGAAACCGCTGTCAACCGCGCCGTCGAAGCGCTCGTCACGCGCAACCACGACCTTGCCATCCAGGTGAAGGACGAAGACGCCGTCCTGGACCGCTTCGAAATCGAGGTGGACGACCTGGCCATTCATCTTCTGGCAAAAGCGCCGCTGGCCAGCGATCTGCGTCTCGTCACCGTGGCCATGAAAATCTCCCAAAACCTCGAACGCGTCGGTGATGAGGCCACCAAAATCGCCAAGCGCGCCCGCGACCTCTCCAAAGAACCGCCATTGAAGCTCAACCTCGAACTTCCCCAAATGGCCGCCCTCGCCCTGGGCATGCTCAAGGCCGCGCTCGACACTTTTATGAACCATGATTCTGCCACTGCCCGCGCCCTCATCCCGCGCGACAAGGAAGTGGACGCCCTCAACAAAAAAATCAACGGCGAGCTGACCCTGTACATGATGGAGAATCGCGACAGCATCCCGCGCTGCCTGAACTTGATCATCGCATCACGCAGTCTCGAACGCATCGCCGACCACGCCAAAAACGTGGCCGAGGAGGTTGTCTATCTCTGCGACGCGCAGGACATTCGCCATACCGGTGTGAAGGGGCAGGGCGCACCAACTCCGGCCCCGGGCACGTAACAGATCCCGGAGAAAATTCCGCTTGCCCGCCGCCGCCTTTCATGCAATCTTCACTTCGTTATTTGACGAAATAACAATATATGCGCGAATTCATGGCCATCACGAAGGCGTTGTCCGACCCCAGCCGGGTGCGGATTCTTCTGGCGTTGCGCCGCCGGGAAATGTGCGTCTGCCAGATCACGGAATTGTTGGGGTTTGCGCCGTCCACAATGTCCAAACACCTTTCCATCCTCCATCACGCCGGCTTGATTCAGTCCCGCAAGTCGGAGCGTTGGGTTTTTTACCGGTTGCCTGATCGGTCCGCTTCCGTGGCGGTGCGCGAGGCGATTGCCTGGGTGCGGAAATCGGCCGGAGACACGCCACAGGCCGCCAAAGACCGGACGGCGTTGAAACAGATTTTAAAACTCGACCCCCGGACCATATGCCGCCGCCAACTCGGAAAATGAAGGTGCTGTTCCTTTGCACCGGCAATTCCTGCCGCAGCCAGATGGCTGAAGGCTGGACGCGCCAGCTCAAGGGTGATGTCATCAAGCCGTTCTCCGCCGGTATCGAGAAACACGGTTTGGACGTGCTTGCTGTCAAAGTCATGGCCGAAGCAGGTGTGGACATCTCCAAGCATTACTCAAAGACGCTCGAAGAAATCGGTCCGATGCAATTCGATTACGTCGTCACCGTCTGCGGCCATGCCAACGAGCATTGCCCCATCTTCCTTGGCAAGACCAAAAAGGTGCATGTGGGTTTTGAAGACCCGCCGAAGCTCACGAAGGACATGCCGGATGGAGAGGAGAAACTTGCGGTGTATCGTCGGGTGCGGGATGAAATCCGCAAGTTTGTGGAGACGCTGCCGCTGCCAGAAGATTGGGGATAATTTTGAAAATGAATTTAAAAACCATTTGCCGCCGACAGTGCCGTTGATGACAAAGGGAGAAACCATGGATACCGCCGGCCACGCCCCGCTCAAGCGCCTCGCGTTTTTCGAACGTTACCTGACCGTTTGGGTTTTTCTTTGCATGGTTGCCGGTGTCGCGCTCGGCAAACTCGCGCCCGGGTTCACCGCCCAATTGAGCCAGCTTCAATTCGGCCAAGGCTCGCAGGTAAACGTCGCCATCGCCGTGCTCATCTGGCTGATGATTTATCCGATGATGCTCAAGGTGGACTTCACCGCGCTCGGCGGCATCGCGCGCAAACCCAAGGGTCTTGCGGTGACGCTGTTCGTCAACTGGCTGGTCAAGCCGTTCAGCATGGCATTGCTCGCATGGCTGTTCATGCAACATTTCTTCAGCGCGTGGATTGAGCCAGAGACGGCGAAGAATTACACGGCGGGACTCATCATCCTCGCCGCCGCGCCCTGCACCGCGATGGTCTTCGTGTGGAGTTACCTCACCGAGGGCGACCCGGTTTACACGCTCGTTCAGGTGGCGGTGAACGACCTCATCATGCTGGTCGCGTTCGCGCCCATCGTGATGTTTTTGTGTGGCGTGGCCAATGTGGTCGTGCCATCGAAAGTGCTCATCACGTCCGTCGTGGTGTTCATCGTGATTCCGCTGGCAGCGGGCTGGCTCACGCGCACCACGCTGCTCAAATCGCGCGGCAAAGATTGGTTCGAGCAAAAGTTTCTGCCCAAATTTCATCCGGTGACCATCGCGGCATTGCTGCTGACGTTGGTGCTCATCTTTGCATTCCAAGCGGAAAACCTCACCACGCGCTGGCTGGCGGTGCTCTTGATTGCCGTGCCGATTGTCATCCAGGTCTATTTCAATTCCACGTTGGCCTACCTGCTGATGCGGCGATTGCGCGTGCCGCACAACGTCGCCTCGCCCGGCGCACTTATCGGCGCGAGCAATTTCTTCGAACTGGCGGTGGCGGTAGCCATCACTTTGTTCGGGCCCGGCTCCGGCGCGGCACTGGCCACGGTCGTCGGCGTGCTCGTGGAAGTGCCGGTCATGCTGTCCGTCTGCCATGTCTGCAACCGCTCCCGCGGCTGGTATCAGCGCGGATTGATTCAGGCGTCGTCTCTTTGACCCGGCGGGGTGAAGCGTTGCGGGGGCTGGGGCACATGCTGCCATTCACGAGGCGCACGACCACATAAAAACCACATGCGCATCCATGCCTGATTTTGCTTAAAATACCGCTTGACACCGCCCGCTTAGAAATTAATTCTAGCGCCAAGATTATTGTGCGACAGATTATGCGGCAATCGGATCTCAATTCTCGCTGCGTGCGGCGGGTAGTGACAGTAGCAGGCAAATTGCCTGTCATTTCAGCAGTAATGTGAAGTTTTAAAAGCTATAGCAGTTCAACCTAAAACAAAAAAAGGAACCTTGAATATGAAAATGAATGCAAAGATGGAACGGCGTGACGGACAGAACTTGCGGCATCAAAGCGCGGTGGGCTTGTTGTTGTTGACGTTGCTGGTGGCCACTCCTCTGACAGGGTTCAGCCAGGGCGTGATTAGCTCGGGTTCCACCGATGGCGACTATTTGAATTCCCTTTTCGGCCCGCCCACCAATTCCGTGACCGTGACGACTGGCGTTATTATAAACAACAACAACAGCGGGAGCGACGCCATCTCTGGTGACACCTATTCTTGGCATCTGACCACGCAGACCGCCACGCTCAACGGCATTGTGAATGGCGTTAATTTACAGGCCGGCGGCAGCGTGGATATCCAAAAGGGGGGCAGCATTGAGGGAGGTCAATATGGCGTGACGATTGCCGGCGGCGCAGGAGGCTACGTGACCAATACCGGCGCAATTACGGGTGACAGCCACGACGGAGTCAGATTGCGGGATGGCGGCACTGTAGACAACGAAGGGGGGAGTATTGTTGGAAACACCGGCGGCGTGAAAATCACCGGCCCAGGGACAGGGACTGTCATCAATACCAATGGTTCGATCATAGGCGTGTATAGAGACGGTGTTAACATAGATGTAGGTGACGGCGGCAGCGTGGACAACCGGACTGGCGGAATCATTATTGGAGCTCAATATGGCGTGGTGATTGGCGGTAGCACAGGCTCTGTGTACAACGCCGGTTCGATCGTAGGGGCAAACCACGACGGAGTCAGGTTGTGGGACAGTGGCACTGTGGACAACGAAGGCGGGAGCATTACGGGATACACCGGCGGCGTGAAGATCAGCGGCCCAGGGGCGGTCACCAATACCGGTTCAATCATAGGTCAGACCGCCGATGGCGTTCGCATTAGTGGTGGTGGCATCGTGAACAGCCTGGCGACCAACGGGATAATTTGGGGAGCTGAATATGGCGTGGAGATTAGCGGTGGCACAGGCTCTGTGTACAACGCCGGTTCGATCGTAGGGACAAACCACGACGGAGTCAGGTTGCGGGACAGTGGCACTGTGGACAACGAAGGCGGGAGCATTTTTGGAAATACCGGCGGCGTGAAGATCAGCGGCCCAGGGGCAGTCACCAATACCGGTTCGATCATAGGTCAGACCGCCGATGGCGTTCGCATCGGTACTAATGGCATCGTGAACAACCTGACGACTAACGGGACAA
>JBEKRQ010000005.1:0-53419 GCA_049517655.1 Verrucomicrobiota bacterium
ATGACGACTGCAATGGCGTGGTGGACAACGGTAATCCGGGCGGCGGCGTGGCCTGCAACACGGGCAAGCTGGGCATCTGCGCGGCGGGCACCACGGCATGTGTCGGCGGCGCGATCACTTGTGTGCAAAACCAGCAGCCCACGGCGGAGGTCTGCGATGGCTTGGATGACGATTGCGATGGCCAAGTGGACGAAGGCAACCCGGGCGGCGGCGTGGCCTGCAACACGGGCAAGCTGGGCATCTGCGCGGCGGGCACCACGGCGTGTGTCGGCGGCGCGATCACTTGTGTGCAGAACCAGCAGCCCTCGGCGGAGGTCTGCAATGGCTTGGATGACGACTGCAATGGCGTGGTGGACAACGGTAATCCGGGCGGCGGCGTGGCCTGCAACACGGGCAAGCCGGGCATCTGCGCGGCGGGCACCACGGCATGTGTCGGCGGCGCGATCGCCTGTGAGCCCAACCAACCCGGATGCCTGTGATCCAGCGCAGCGTCTGCACCATTTTGGCTTGCTTTACCCTGCTGGGCAGCGCTTGGGGCGCTTCTCCTGCAATCCTGAACTATCAGGGACGAATCACTGTGGACGGCGCCAACTTCAACGGCGAAGGGCTGTTTGTTTTCAGCATTGAAAACACCAACGGCGCAATCCTCTGGGCCTCGGGCGAGTTCCCCCGGGCCGGCATGACCAATCTTCCGGGCGGCGTTATCCGGCTGCCGGTCAAGGATGGTTTGTATCAAGTCCGGCTGGGCGACCCTGCCTCCGGGATGCACATGCTGGACGCCGGGCCACTCCATGCCGCGGCCGACCCCTTCGTCCGCGTTTGGTTCAATGACGGGAAGCACGGCTGGCTTCCCGCCGCCGGCGAGGGGCGGCTCAAACGAACGGCGACGGCATCGGCACAGGCGTTGCCGTCCGCCACCCCGACCGGAGTGACCACCTCAAAGATCGCCACCGTCCCGCTGACCGACACCAGCCCCTCGCTGGGGCGGGCTGACGCGCCTTTGGTCCTGGTCGAGTTCATCGATTTTCAATGTCCTTACTGCAAGCAGGTAAACGATCGGGTCTTGCCGACGCTCAAAAAGATGTATGTTGATACTGGGAAGTTGCGGATCGTCAGCCGAAACCTTCCGCTCTGGTTCCACGCGAACGCAGCCCCCGCCGCGGAGGCGGCCTTCTGCGCCCAGCTTCAATCGAACTTCTGGCCCATGCGTGACCGGCTGTTCACGAACAGCGAGCAGCTAGGCGCAACCAACTTTGTCAACGCCGCAAAAGCTTTGAACCTCGACCTGGCGTCCTTTATCAAATGCCTTGAGCAAAAAACCGCCACTTCGCAGCTTGCCCGCGACCAGCAGGACGCCCAAGCGGCCGGCATCACCGCCACCCCCAGCTTTGTCCTGGGCCGGCCGGTCAATGGAAAGGTAACCGGTCCGCTGCTCGTCGGCGCCAAGCCCGCCGCAGATTTTCAGGCTGAGATCGAGAATCTCCTCGCCACACCGCCATGACCCACACCCGATGACCGAAGCGAACCCAGTACTAAAAACGGTCGCGCCAACCAGCCGGTTCAGACTGTGGCGCCAGATGGCGACGCTGCTGGTCCTGGCCTGGCTGCTTGGCGTGCTTTACAACCAGGCAAGTCCGCTGGGCCTTCGTCCCACCGCCAGCCCAGCGGCCGCGCCGACTTCTGCGCCCAGGTTATATTCCAACCAGACCGTCGCCTTCAGCTTGGAATTGACTCCTTCCGCCCCCGCGGCGCCATTGGCTGGCGCGCCGGCAACCCCGGCGCCTGCCACGGCCCTGCCCTACCTGCCCGCGCTCGATCCGGCGTTTTTGGCGATGGCCAAGACCAACCTGCCCTCGCTTCGTTGGGCACAGGTCAAGCCGCTGCTGCAAGCGAAAAAAATCATCCTGCTCGATGCGCGCCAGAAAGAACGCTACAATATCTCTCATATCCCGGGCGCTCTTTCGTTGCCCGTCATGAGCACGCTTGAGGAGTTGATGGCCTTCGCTCAGGCCCATCCGAAAGACACCCCCCTGGTTACCTACTGCGCCTCGGACCAGTGCCACACGTCAGCCCAATTGGCGGAAGCCCTGATCAAGGTCTGCGGTTTTACCAACGTGAGTGACATGCCCGGCGGATACGCCGAATACCTTATCGTCGAAGATCAAACCAAGCCCGCCCCATGAAGGTCACCATAGAATTGGATTTTTCCCGAGTCGTGCGCTGGCTGCTGGCGGCAGTTCTGTTGTTGGCCTCGGTTTCCAAGCTCGCCAATCCGCAGGAGTTTTATGCCAGCCTCGTAGCCTACCAGTTGCCGTTGGCCCTGTCCGTGGTGCGATTGGTGGCCATCGTTCTGCCGTGGCTCGAACTGCTCTGCGGGGTGCTGTTGCTGGTCAGGGGCGCGCGTCACGCCGCCCTGGCGTGGACAGTCGTTTTGTTCGCCTCGTTTGTTCTCGCCACCGGTCAAGCCTGGGTGCGCGGGCTGAATATCTCCTGCGGCTGTTTCCACTTGGATTTCCTGGCGAACCCCGGACTGGTCAAGCTCATCGAGTCCATCCCCTTCGCGTTCTTCCGCGCGGCGCTTCTACTCGTCGGAGCCCTCTATCTATTCAGGCAACAATCGCGCCAGCAATCGGCCTCCATCGAAGCCACGTGAGCAAAGTTAAATGTGCAGGGCGACCCGTTTTTGTCTGGGGCTGACGGCTTCCGAAACAGTTCATCTGCTTTACCGGCAGATCAAACTGCAACGCGGCCTGCCTTTCGATGTGAGGATTCCGAACGAACTCACCACCCGCACGCTCCATGCGAGCAAGGCGGGCAGGGGTGTGAAACGCTTTGGCAGTAAAAAGGAACTCTACGCCGATTTGCCGTAAGCTGCATCTCACGCAAAACCGCAAAGACACAAAGGTTCAACCACAGCCTGTCCGCCATCTCGTCCATCGTAGCCTCAGCGAAGTTGGAAGCCTCGGCGACGGCGGAATGAACGCAGATTTTCTTCATTCTTCATTCATCCTTCTGCCTTGGACCGGTAGGGCCGTGCTGCGCGCGGCCAAATTCCGCTGGCTGCCGAAGACTGACAGGTGCAATATCGCGTCATGGCGAGTCGGAAGAAACAACTTTCGCACGAAGAAATCCACGCACTCCGCGGCAAGTACAAAATACCCGATGACAAGCCGTTTGCCGAATGGATGGCGGAACTGAACCGCGAGGAAAAGGAATTGGAAGAACGAAAATATCAACGGCCGCGCTGGGGAGAAAAGTGTCAATAGTGAGGACTGACCCCTTTACGATCCATTTAGGCCATTTTAGCCTGACAGACAGCACTCCGATCATCGCCGAATACGGCCTTTGGGCCAAAAAACCCAACTAAATACGATGCCAAAAGGCATTGAAAATGAACATGTTATACCAAATTAAACCTTTCGACCAAAAAAATGTCAAAATATTTGTTGACGTATGGTATCAATTGATACCAACTTACTTAAGTGAAACGGCTAACCATACAATTATCAGGAGTAGGTAATGGCACAACAGGTCATACCAGAACCATGGCGAAAAGATGTTTGTGCCATCCTCGCAACTGAAGCGACGGGAACGCTGATTGAGTGGAAAATTGATGCTGAAAAGCGCTATCAAGCTACACCAGATGCGTTATGGAACTATGAAGTATATCAGCCATTCATTGATTTTTTGTCTTCGCCTGCCCCAACAGGTGTTACGTCACGATGGATACGCCCCCAGGAGAAACCTATGAGTTTTATTTCACTTTCAAGAGGCAGCGGTTATATGGGAAAATTTTGTTACGCACCGACCGGAAACGAATTGTCATTTTTTCAGCACACACACCCTTGAAGCCCAAGCTGTCTTGCGAATAAGCAAGATACAGCCGAGGGTAGAAAAGAGGTAAGGATATGAAAACGAAACAAGAAGAATTCGAGGTGCTGGTGCCAAACATAGACGGCACGGCGGTGGCCGAAAGGGTCAAGGTCATGATCCCCCTGCGCTGGGATGATGAGTTGAATGATTGGCTACTCACACCGGAGGCGCACCAAATCATTGAGGACACCAAGGCTCGCCATATGGGATTGCTATTGCCGGTGCAATTGAAGGAATTGCGCCAGCGTTACGGCTACACCCAAAAAACCATGGGCGAACTGTTTCAGGTCGGTGAGAAGAGTTGGACGCGCTGGGAATCAGGCAAACACCGCCCCAGCCGCGTCATCAATCTGTTGATCCGCGCCCTCTACGAAAACAAGGTTTCGATCAACTATTTGCTCAAGCGCGCCGGCATGCCGCCGCGCACGGATGAGGCCGCTGCCGAAAAAGAAAAAATTGCAACGTGGCTGCTGGCGGCGCTGGTTTCAAACCCCTTCGCCACGAATTATTTCGCTGAAGGCGTGAAGGTGATTCATTGCCACACAAAAACTCATAGCAAATCTGTCTTTCTGAAAGCCCTGTCGAATATAAGTGTCCAGCAACCCATTCTCGCCCGCTCGACAATTGAAGTTGGCGTGAAGCCGCCTGGTCTGCTTTCATCCAAAGCTGGACAACGTTTTGACTACGAAAATGTGAATCTCTTAGCATGAAACACTCCCCACTACAATTGGTGCGTTATGTTGTGACGGACATTTCCTGCACGGCGAATCCGAAATTTAATCCCGAACAGCCGCTGGGGAAGGCATTCGAGCAATATTCCGTGGACGTCAAAGTCAACCCTTTAGAACCCACCAAAGAGTTTCCCGGCCATCCTTGGTCGACGGAAATGGTGGTGACTCAAAAAATCAAGGAAGGACAGAATTTCCCATATGAGTTTCGCATCGCCTTGATGGGGATGTATGCTTGCCAGGATGGCGTGCTGCAAACGGAAAAAGAAATTCAGTTTGTCCGGGTGAATGGCAGTTCTATGTTGTATGGCGTCGCGCGCGAGCATATCCGCGCGCTTACCGCCGCCGGCCCCTGGGGAGCCATTATTATTCCGACCCTGTCGTTTTACGAGAAACATCCGGACGTGAAAGAGGAAACACCCGCCAAAGCGCAATGAGGCCGGTTAAATTGTAATGTTCTTTCAAATGCTTGAACGACCACTGAATCGTGCTGAATACGTGTAAAAGGATCAGTCCGAGAAAAGTGACATTTCTGGATCGGGGAGACTAGTAGCTGTGAACTGGGAGAATGTGGCGGAAAATGTCGGCAACATGGATTCACCATTGTGAGAACAAATTGCCCATGAACGTCTCTGAAGAAACACTGATTTCGTGGTCGCAAGGCCCTGGTAAAACCGAAGCCGACAAATGCGAGAACGCCGAAACTGCTGTTCGAAAAGCAATCGACGTGGACGATGAGCTTTCCGCGTTGGACATTTCAGTGTTTGCTCAAGGTTCATACAAGGCGCGGACCAACATCCCTCAGGATAGTGACGTGGACGTTTGTGTCCGATTCAATAAAGACTTCTTCCCCCAATATCCTGATGGCAAGACGCAGAAAGACTTCGGGAATATTGATGGGACAATGGCCTTCTCAGACTTCAAGAACATGGTGGAGAAGGCGCTTAAGGGCTATTTTGGTGAAACCGAAGTCACGAGAGGAAACAAGGCTTTCGATGTGCATGCGAACACATATCGGATTGACGCTGACATTATTCCGACATTTGAGCATCGCAGATATACCGGCAATAAGTATACTGATGGTACGTGGGAGTATTATTCTGGTATCGCTTTCAAGCCTGATGACGGAGGATTGATAAAGAATTGGCCCGAACAGAACTATGTCAACGGAATCTCTCGCAATGATGCCACCGGCCGGCGGTACAAACGCCTCATTCGCATCTTCAAGTGCCTTCGGAACAAGATGCAGGAAGATAAAATTTCTGAAGCGTCAAACATCGCATCCTTCCTTATAGAATGTCTTGTCTGGAACGCGCCGTTAGAAGCGTTTCAACATGATACCTACACTGAAGACGTCAGGCAGGTGATAATTGGGGTGTGGAATCCGACCAAGGCGGATGAAACATGCTCGAAGTGGGTTGAGGTAAACCAATTGAAGTGGCTTTTTCGCTCGACTCAGCCATGGACGAGACAACAGGCGCACCAGTTTATGCACGCGGCTTGGAACTACATAGGATTCAAATGAAAAATCTACACAGCAAACGATTTGCTCTGGCCATCTTCGTCGTTTTTGCCGTCTGCTTTTGTGGAATGGCATACCGTAGCGGTAAGAATGCTTCTGACCTCTGGAGTGTGCTGAAGATCGCATACAAAACCATTCCACTCGTTTTGTTTGTGGTCGGTGTTTTTGTTTCCTACGCATGGCGATGGAAAATCTTTCGAGGCTGGCTTGTGCCATTCCCTGACCTCAATGGCACATGGCAAGGAACAATTCAAACAACTTGGAAGAACTCAGAAACCGGTGAATCCCCGGGGCCGATTCCGGTCATCCTCACAATCAAACAATCGTTCATCCGCATAAGTTGTGTGATGCGCACGGCTGAAATGACGAGCCGCAGTTACTTAGCCGACTTCTGGCTAGATGGAGATGAACAAATTCGGATGCTTGGTTACAGTTACCAGAGCAAACCATTACCATCAGTTACTGATCGTAGTCAGCCACATGATGGGACAATCGTCTTTGAGTTAGTGGGCAATCCCGTTGAGAAGCTAAAGGGAACGTATTGGACGGCACGCAAGACGACGGGCGAGGTAACGCTCACCTTTCGCGGATCAGCGAGGCTAGAGGAATTTCCGAGTGACTTAGGGAAACATCCAGTATCGGGCAAAACCTAAAATGGACGAGGCTACTACAATCAAAGGGCTTTGGTGGTTGCCTGACAAACCTGAGAAGCAACTCGTTGGTGAACTTACCTACGGTCCAACAAGCGGTGCTCGATTGAGCTTGCTTGACCACTTTTTTCAACAAGCCAATTTCTTACCACGAACAGAACTAAACCAGTTCACTGTTTGGGGAATGACTGCCAAGGGGCAACCTGTCAGCCTGTTCAACTGTAGCACGGATAGACTCACGATGCATTCCGCTGGCGCCCGTGTTGCTGAAATTTCATCTTACTTTGGCGTTGTTGGCGGCCATTTTAAATCATCTGATCAGATGAAGTTTGCCAAGGTTACTGCTGACTTAAATCATCTCCATGAATGGACGTGGACGAGTGGAATTAAAGTTGAATATAAAAATTTAATGAAAGGGTGGCAAGTCACACAAGAAATGTTGCCGGATGTCTCCCTTGGTTCTCTGGGCGACTTCAAGCTGGCATTACAATTTACAGGGCATCTTTCGCCGAGACATGGCGATTGCAAATTATCTGAAGACTGCACTTTGAAAATCGAAACGGAAACCCTGACTGATTATGAGTCTTTTCAAACGATAATTCACAAGTTTCAACATTTTGTTGCGTTGGGAGTATCTCGTCCAGTTTACGCGCTTTCGATAAGAGCCTACCTCGACAAACCAAAGCAAATAATCCAAAACCATACCTTTTATGAAGAATTTGAGATCATCAGAAAAATTTCATTGAGTGACGATGTAAGAGAAAGCCTTACGCCTCGCAAAATGCAGTTTTGTTTATCGGATTTGAAACCCCATCCGTCCGAATTTATCAAACGTTTCTTTGACAAACATAAGCTCCTTGAGCCTGTGTGTAACCTGTATCTTTCGACACTTTACAATCAAGACATGTATACGGAGCAGCGATTCCTCGCCCTTGCTCACGCAGTTGAGGCGTATCACCGTGCTTTTGTTGGTGGAAAATATCAGCCCAACAATGAATATCAAAATGGCCTCCAAAAAATTTTGTGGGATGCGACCCCAAAAAATCTTGATGCAGATTTTCGGTCCAGTCTAAAAAACAAACTTAAATACCTGCATGAGTTTTCACTCCGAAAACGTGTTCAAGATATTTGCGCCAAGTTTGCCGCGGTTCTTGAACCTTTCTTGGGCGACGCGGCACAGTTCGCAGGTACAGTCGCCGACCAAAGAAATCTGCTCACGCATCCTGATTCCACTATTGAGGATCGTCTGCCAGAGAAAGATTGGACTGAAATGTGGTTGAAAAGTGAGCAGTTGAGCTTGCTTCTGGAGGTTTGTCTGCTTCACGAACTTGGATTCAATGAACAGGCAATTTTAGCCCTTTTGCCTCGTAACCGCCGAACGGAATTAATTCGGTTAAACAAGAAATGAGAATGAAAGGGTCAGTCCTAGAATCGTGGTTTACACCCGATGATCTTCGCGGATTATTTGTCTACATCCACCAGATTGGCTGGGCCGCCAGTTCTTCGGTTTCTTGATTTCTTTTAACCGGTCGAGCTGGCCGATTTCTTTCAGCCGTTTGTAAATCAATTGCCAGGCGCACGGACGGTCGGCGTTGACTTCGCATCGGTCTTCGCGTGAGCCGCTGCACGGGCCGTTCATCATTTTCTTGGCGCAGCGGGTGATGGGGCAAATGCCGCCGTAGAGATGCAGCACACATTCGCCGCAGGCCGCGCATTTCTCCGCCCAGACTCCCCGTTCCTCCAGAATGCCGATGAACGCGGTGTTGAGGCCCGCGTAAACGGGTTTGTTGCTGTATCGCTCGGCGATGGCCTGCACGCCGGCACCGCATCCGATGGACAGCACGGCGTCGGCGTTCTTGATGGCTTCAGCGGCTTGTTCGAGGAAGACGTTGTCGCACTGGCGTTCGATGGTTAGTTCCTCAACTTCCAGGGGGCGGCCTTTTAATTTGGCCGCCATGCGGAGCGCCGAGGCGATGATGCTGACTTCGCGTTGGCCGCCGGCGAGGCAGACGGTGACGCAGGTGCCGCAGCCGAGCAACAGAACCTTCTTGTGTTTTTCAACTATGGCCAGCAGTTCGGGTATGTTTTTTCTTTGTGCGACAATCATAAAATTGGGAGTTAGTAGTTGGCAGCTAGCAGTTAGTAGTTAGGACTTTAGGCTTTAGACATTGGACTTTGGACTGCTTGTCCGGCGTAGCCTTGGCGGAGCCGGATGGACTTTGGACTTTGGACTTCCTCAACGGGCTGGGGCCGAGTTTGCGGACGGTTTCCACCATATCGGTGATGGTGTCCGCCAAAGGCCGCGCCATGGCGGCGGAAATGTTGACCATGCGGAGCCGTTCCTTTTCGATGCCGATTTCTTCCAGCATGTCGCGGGTGTAATTGACCCGGCGTTTGGCGCAGAGGTTGCCTTCCACGAAATGGCAGCCGCCTTCGAGACAGCCGGCCACGAGCACACCGTCCGCGCCGTTCTCAAACGCTTTCATGAAGTATTCGGTTTCCAGCCGGCCCGTGCAGGGCGTTCGGATGATGCGCACATTAGGCGGATACTGGATGCGCGTGACCCCCGCCAAATCCGCCGACGAATAGGCGCAATAGTGGCAGCAAAAGGCCACTATCTTGGGTTCAAATACTTCAGTTTTCATGGGTCAGGAAAATTGCAAGGTAGGGCGCGGTCTCCGTACCGCGCCGTTTTGCATTTCTTTCAACGTTCGCGGCGCGATAGGGACATCGCGCCCTACCCAAACCGGCGCGCAAGGGACTGCGCGCCCTACCACTGCTTCGCAAACGGTCTGGATGGTTCTTTTGGCAATCATTCTAAACTTTTTCCATCAACTTTTTACCGTGCCGGGGCGCGGCCACGCCGTTGTGTCCGTTGCCACCGGGGAACAATTGTTTGATCATCACTTCGAACTGGCCGGTCTCGAAATGATGCAACTGGATGGCGCGTGCCGGACATTCGGAGGCGCAAATGCCGCAGCCCATGCACTTGGCGGATTCGATCTGGCCCTTGCCGTCCTTGTTGCAGTAGGGCGCGGTATAGGGGCAGACGGTCACGCAGGTCATGCAGGATATGCATTTCTGCTGGTCCACATATGAAACCTGGGCGCTGACATCGAGGTGCGTCTTCGACAACACGGTGGCCGCGCGTGAAGCGGCGGCGCGCGCCTGCGCGATGTTTTCATCAATGAACTTCGGCGAATGTGCCAGGCCGCACAGGAAGATGCCTTCGGTGGTGAAATCCACCGGACGCAATTTCACGTGGGCTTCCACGTAGAAACCGTCGGCGTTGAGCGGCACCTTGAGCATGTCGGAGATGCGCTTGTTGTTCTGCAAATTCACTTCCACGCCGGTGCTCAACACGACGTTGTCGGCCTCGATCGCGAGCGATTCCGGCAAGTCGGGGCTTTTGAGCGTGACGACCAACCCGTTGTTGTCGGCTGCTACCTGCGGCGGCGCTTCGGGTGTGTAACGGATAAAGACAACGCCGGCTTCGCGCGCCTGTTGATAATAGATTTCCCGGAAGCCGTAGGTGCGGACGTCGCGGTAAAGCACATAGACATTGGCATCGGGGTCCAGTTTCTTGACGGCCAATGCGTTTTTGACGGCCATCGAGCAGCAGATGCGGCTGCAGTACGGATGCTTTTCGTTGCGCGAGCCGACGCACTGGATCATGACGATGTTTTGTCCCTTCGCGGGCCATTTCTTGTCGTGCAACTGCTTTTCCAGTTCGACCTGGGTCAGGACGCGGTCGGATTTGCCGTATGAATATTCCGTGGTTTTGGCCGGTTGCGCGCCTGTGGCCACGATGATTGCGCCACCGGAAATTTCGCCGCCTTTGGCGAACTTCACATCGAACTTGCCGATGTGACCTTTGATGTCGCCGACTTCGGCGTCGAGGTAAGTCTTGATGTGCGGATGTTTTTCGACTTGCTGGATGAGGTCGCGGGTGAATCCGGCGATGTCGGCGTGTTCGAAGGTGTTATGGATGTCATGCAGGATTCCGCCCAAACGACCGGTTTGCTCGACCAGATGGACGTTGAATCCCTGGTTGGCGAGCGCCAGCGCGGCGGTCATGCCGCTTAATCCGCCGCCGATGACGATGCCGGTCTGGTCCACCGCGAGTGTGCCGCCTTCGAGCGGCCAGAGCGTGCGTGCCCGGGCGATGGACATTTTGACGAGTTCAACCGCCTTGTCGGTGGCGGTTTGTGGCACTGTGGAATGCACCCAGGAACATTGGTCGCGGATGTTCGCCATTTCGAACAGGTACTGGTTCAGGCCGGCTTCGCGCAAAGTTTCGCGGAACAACGGCTCGTGCGTTCGCGGTGTGCAGGAGGCGACCACGATGCGGTTGAGCCGGTGTTGACGGATCATGTCCTTGATGTTCGACAAGCTCGTGTCCGAACAGGTGAACATGGTGTGCGTCGCCAAAATAACGTTCGGCTCCTTCTCGACGCGTTTGACCACCGCCTCGACGTCCACGACCGAGCCGATGTTCATGCCGCAGTGGCAGACAAAGACGCCGAGCCGCGGTTCCTCATCGGCAACATCATGTTCAACGGGATAACTCTTTTTGGTGATGAGCGTGTTGCGCGCCGACGCGAGCAGTTCCATGGCCATGGACGCCGCGGCGCTGGCCTGCGTGACCGTCTCGGGAATGTCCTTGGGTTCCTGCACCGCGCCGCCGACGAATACGCCGGGCCGGGAGGTGGACAGCGGCAGGAGCCGGTCGGTGTCGCAAAAGCCGAACTCGTTGAGTTTGATGTCCAGGCAGGCGGCCAGTCCCGCCATGCTATCCGGCGGTTCCATGCCCACGGACAAAACAATCAGGTCGAACTCCTTCTGCGCCAGCTTGCTGTTTTCGTCGAGGAACGAAACGCGCAGGTCCTTGCTGCCGGGCACCTGGACAATCCGGGAAGGAATGCTCTTGAGATAATGGATGTTCTCTTTGGCTTTGGCGCGCTCGTAATACTGGTCGAAATCCTTGCCGTGGGCGCGGATGTCCATGTAGAAAATCGTCGCGTCCAGCCCTTCGACGTGGTCGCCGGCGACCATGGCCTGTTTGGTGGCCATCATGCAGCAAATCGAGGAACAATATTCGCGGCCGCACGTCGAATCGCGCGAACCAACGCATTGTATCCAGCCGATGCGTTTGGCTTCGCGACCATCGGACAGACGGATGACATGGCCTTCGAACGGGCCGGCGGCGGAAAGCATCCGTTCGAATTGGACACTGGTGACAACATTAGCGTAGCGGCCGTAACCGAATTCACCTTTGCGCCGGGCATCGAATTCCTTGAAGCCGGGGGTCAGGATGACCGAGCCCACCTCGAGCGTGACCGTCCGCTCGCGCATCGCGTGGTCAATGGCGTGCTGCTTGCAGGTTTCGACGCACTGATTGCATTCCGAGCACAGGGCGCAATTCAGGCAACGCTCGGCTTCTGCGAGCGCCTGCTCCTCGGTGAGGCCGATTTCAACCTCATCGAAATTATTCAGCCGGCTGGCCGGGGCGAGTTCTTTCGCATGGGGCCGGGACTTTTTCTCAACCTTGTCGAGCGTGGGCATGAACGCTTGGGGAATCGGGCGGAGTGAATCCTCGAACCGGTTGCCCACCAAATCCTTGCCTTTCAAAAATCGTTCAATGGATTCGGCGACGCGTTTGCCGGCGGCCACGGCGTCAATCACCGATGCGGGACCGGAGGCGTTGTCGCCACCGGCAAAAATGCCGGGCACGGAAGTCTGGCCGGTCACCGGGTCGGCTTTGAAACAGCCGCGCGCATTTTCAACCTTGATATGGGCGACCAGTTCTTCATCCACCGATTGGCCGATGGCGACGATGATCTGGTCGGCCTCGATCGTGGCGAGATCGTTTTCGTCGAAGGCCGGGCTGAACCGTTTCTGGTCGTCAAAAACCCGGGTGCAACGTTTAAGCTCGATGCCGGTGACGGAGCCGTTGCCGAGGATGCGTTTGGGGCCCCAGCCGTTTCGAATCTTGATGTTTTCCGCGAGGGTCGCTTCAATTTCCTCCTTGTAAGCGGGCATCTCGTTCCGTTGTTCGAGGGAAATCATCTCGACATTTTTTGCGCCCAGGCGCAGGGCGGTCCGGGCCACGTCCACCGCCACGTTGCCGCCGCCGATGACCAGCACCCGGTCTTTCACGACGGGTTTGTTGGCCGAGCCTGCGTCCCTGAGAAATTCAATGCCGTGCAGCACGCCTTTGATGTCTTCGCCTTCAATCCGGAGTTTGCGGCTCTTCTGTGCGCCGGCTGAAATGAAGACGGCATCATTATCTTTTTGGAGCGATTGGATGGTGATGTCCCGGCCGATGCGGCAGTTATAGACGAACTTGATGCCTCTGCGTCGGATGATTTCGATTTCGTGGTCGAGCACCTTCTTGGGCAGGCGATATTCGGGAATGCCGTAACGCAGCATGCCGCCCGCGGCGGGCATCGCCTCGTAAACCGTGACCGCAAAACCGGCATTGGCAAGGTCGTTGGCCGCGGTAAGACCCGCCGGGCCGCCGCCGATGACGGCCACTTTTTTGGCGTCCGGCGCGGGAGTTTTTTCCTCCGGCAAAGTCAGTTTGCCCGATGCCAGCATTTCCATTTCCTTGTCGGAAGCGAACCGTTTCAGCAGCCGGATGGCGATGGGATCGTCGGCCTTGCCCCGTGTGCATTCGGATTCGCAGGGATGCGTGCAGATGCGTCCGCAGATGGCCGAAAGGGGATTGCGCTGGCGGATGAGCTCGACCGCCTTGAGATATTCCTTTTTCTTGATGAGCTGGACGTAGCCCTGGACGTTGACCCGGGCCGGGCACGTCATTTTGCAGAGCGAATGGCCATTTTTGAGAATGCCGAAAATGTTCGGGGTGGCCTGGGCGTAAAGTTTGGCGATGCCCTTGCGGGTGCCGAGGCAGCGGTTGAACTCGTCCGGAATGTCCACGGGACAGACCTGCGTGCATTCACTGCAACCCGTGCATTTGTCCTCAATGACATAGCGCGGATACCGCCGGACGGTGGCCTTGAAATGGCCCGGTTCGCCTTCCAGCCCGACGAGTTCGGACAGCGTCAGGATTTCAATGTTCAGGTTGCGCGCGCATTCGACGAGCTTGGGCGAGCCGATGCAGGTGGCGCAATCGCCGGTCGGAAAGGTCTTGTCCAGATGCGCCATCATGCCGCCGATGGCGGCGTCGCGCTCGACGAGATAAACCTTGAAGCCGCTGTTGGCCAGGTCGAGGGAGGCCTGGACGCCGGCAATGCCGCCGCCTTGCACCAGCACCGCGCCAACTTTTTTGCCGTCGGATTTACTCATGACCGTTGGTTTCAACTTTTTTCAAAACGTTTGAAGCCGGGACCATCAGCTTGTTGAACCCGAGTTCACCGGGGCCGATGCCCAGGCAAAGCCCGAGAAGCTGGGTGATGTAAACAATCGGGATTTGATAATTTTTCCCGGTCTGCCGGTTGATGTCCTGCTGCCGCAAATCGAGATTGACCTGGCACATGGGGCAGCTCACCGCGATACAATCGGCCCCCACGCTGGCGGCCATGTCGATGATTGACCCCGTGAGCTCGACCACCACATCCGTGCGCGACAGCGCCAAGCCGCCGCCGCAACATTCGACCTTGGACGGCCATTCCAGGCTCGTGCCGCCCATCGCGGTCACCAGCCGGTCGAGCGACGTCGGATTTTCCGGGTCATCAAATTTTAAAATCTTGGGCGGACGAACGAGCAGGCAGCCGTAGTAACAGGCCACCTTGAGGCCGTTCAACGGACGTTTGACGGCCTTGGTGATGGCCGGCAGGCCGACATCTTCCAGCAGCACCTCGAGCAGGTGCCGGACCTTGACCGAACCATCATAATCGCGGTCAAGCGCCTCGCGGACGCCCTGGCGGATTTCCGAATGGGTCGCGATTTCGTGGTTGGCCACCTTCATCCGGTTGTAGCAGGCCGCGCAATTGACGAGCATGTCCAGCTTCATGTCCTGGACCTTGGAGAGGTTGGCGGCGGGCAGGGACACGGCCAGCAGGCGGTTGGTCTGGTGCCCGGCGGTGGCACCGCAGCACGTCCAGCCCTTGGGTTCAATCAAATCAATTCCCAGCGCCCGGGCAACCGCCAGAGTGGACTGGTGCATGTCGCGGGCCGTGGATTCAGCCGAGCATCCGGGATAATAGGCGTATCTCATGCTTTGGCCCCTTTGTTTTGTTTGATGGTCTTGAAAATGCGCCGCACGGTTTTCCGGTCGCCACCCCGGGGTGGCAGCAGCGCGATTTTTCCCTTCTTCAGCATGGCCGGGAATTTTTCCGTGTCGTTCATCAACTTGCCCGTGCCGAATTTGTAGGCGGTGATCATGCCGATTTCGTAGGAGCGGCCGAAGGTTTCGACCGTTTTCAGAAAGGCGCGGTTGAACAGCGGCACATTGCCTTTCTGTTTCGAGGCCCCTCTTGCCAGGGCCAGCCGGCGCAACGCGTCAATGACCGCCGCCACGTCAATACCCATCGGGCAGCGGGCGGTACAGGTCTCGCACGAGGCGCACATCCAGACGAGATCGCTTTCCAGCAATTCATTGCCAACGCCCAGATGCAGTTGCCGCATGATTTCCGAAGGGCGGGATCGGGTGAGTCTGGCCACCGGACAACCGCTGGAGCATTTCTTGCATTGGAAACAGACGCTGATGTCCACGCCGGACAACTGTTCGACGGCCTGCTTCAGGCCATGTCCGTTCTTTTTATTTTTGATGGTTATCACGTAATTATCTCCCGCTATTTCGCGGTCACCGCTTCAACAAGCTCTTCGGCCCCGACATCGTCGGTGTCCTCCGAGGCAATGGCCTTGATATTGCCGGGAATGACCTTGCGATAGACTTGCGCGGGTTTGCGCTTCTGACCGTTCACGGTCAAAAGCTGTTCAACGGTTATTCCGAAAAGTTTCTGATTCTCCTCGAGGTACGGCAGGATCAATTCCCAGTCCTCGGCGGTCACCCGGGCGAACTTGCCGCCGTTCAATTGCTGATCGACCATGGTCCTTTGCGGGTCGCGGACAAAAATTGCGCCGCCCGAGGCCAGCGAAAAAAGATTGCTGCCCGGATAAGGCTCGGGCAGGGGAACCAGTTTGCCTTCGTCGTCGAATTTGACCCCGTTCAAAATAACGAAACCGCCTCCGCGATTGGGGTCGCCGGCCATGAAGGACTCGGCCAGAAAGTCGAGGCAGGTGCCATTGATGACCACCCGGGGTTTGCCGACGGAATTGATGAGCGGTCGGCCGGCCGCGTTGCCGAGCACATAGACAGCGCCGCCTTTGGCGCCGTACAAGAACGTCTGGCCCACATCGCCATGGACGACCATTTTCCCCTCTTTGATGATCTGGCCCAACTGGTCCTGGGCATTGCCATGCACCGTGATGGCCAGTCCGTCAATGCCGGAACCCAGATAATCGCCGCTGCTGCCATAAACCTCGATGGTCACATCGGCGGTTTCCGGGCCGAGGCCGCAGCCGATATATCGCTGGCCGATGCAATTGAAGCTGATGAAATGCCGCCAGCCTTTCATGAACGCATCCACCAGCAGCTCCGCGTCGCAGTTGCTGCCTTCCGGCGCAAAATTTGCGGCGTCAATGACCAGGGTGGTTTCGTTCTCCTGCGGCTGCCGCAGGTTCCCGCGCGTCGCGAAATCAATGAGCCGGAACGCGCCCTTGTAGGAATCTTTTAAACCGATGTTGGGGATGTTGCCGAGCAACCGGCTCAACTCAGTGTGAATAACATGAAGAACATGGCTGCGTTTCTTGGAGCCGGTTGAGTAGCGCCGGTCGTTGAGCAGCGTAAAGACCTCGATGGCCGTTGCCGTCCGGGAGGCGTCTTTTGCCTGACCGGTGATTTGCCGGCACGCGCGGCGGAATTCATCAAACGTCCATTGCGGTATTTGTTCCCGCAACGTTTCAAAAATCGCCAGGCTGTTGCCGGGAACAAACCGTTCATTGGCGATGGCCGGTTTGGACTTCCCGGATTCGGGGGCGGCTGGCAGTTCCCGCGCAAAATCGCACGGCTCGGTCCCGCCCGGCATGGGGACCGGTTTGCCGAATTTGTCCGTGCACGCAATCCGTATTTTGCCGGCCGGATTTTTTTGCAGATTGAAAATGAACGCTCCGCCGTCGTTGTGACTGCCGCCGCGCGCATTCCAGTAGCGGTCCGCCACGGGGCAGATGCGTTTGTCATCCTTCGACAAGCTCAACAGCGTGGCGTCGATGGCCTGTTTTTCCGAGCCAATGAGGCCTACCTGGACTTCGCCATCGCAGAAGGCGAACACCTGGGGCCGGAGCATCGCGGTGTCGGTGATGCCCATCAATTGGAATTGCTTCTTTCGGGGAATGTTGCGGGCGATGATGAAAAACCACGGGCCATCGGGCGAGCCGTGGATGTGGGTGGCTTGAATGGCCCGGTAAATCTTCTGTTTCTCCGGATCGAGCCGGTCAAAGTCCAGTTCCGTGGTGGGCGCCAGCGCCTCGATGATATACTCCAGCGGATAATGGTAAATCCGGGTGAACAGGTCGAACAACAGCGCGGACACCTCCGTGTCGGTGAGAAACTGCGGATAAATATTTCGCTGCTTGAGATATTCGGTCACGGAATGGTAATTGGCGAAGTCGCCGTTGTGCACCAGCGCCATGTCAATGGCCGCAAACGGATGGGCGCCGCCGGGATGCCAGACGCGGCCTTTGGTCGGGAACCGCTGATGGGCAATCCATTCGTGGGCGCAAAGCTCCTCGATCTTGTAGTATTTGACGATGGCTTCGGCATAACCGACCACCTTGAGGATCATGATGTCCCGGCCGTGCGAGAGCACAAAGGCCCGTTTTTCGCCCAGCGACGCGTAATATTTCTGGTTGAGGCTGAAGCTGTTCTGGTTGACGAATTCATCCTCCGCCTCGTCGCGGTCAAGTTGTTGCAGATGGTTCTTCGCAATGAACGAATCAAGCACTTTTGGCTTAACGCGAACAAAGTAACGGCAAACATCGGGCGGCAATACCTCCAGTCCCGGCACGGATTTCCAGTCATCCACCTTGTCGAGCTGCGCGGAGGCGGCGATGTCGAAGAACGGCTTGATGAATTGCGCCTCGATTTCCGGCCGCACCTTCGTGTCAATGAACGCCACGTGCAGCAGGTAATGGCTGTCCAGCACTTCGCGGCTGACGCCGAGCTGTTCGGGGACAAGCCCGACTGCGGCGATGCCGCCGCCCTTGCCGTTCCCGCGGTTGTGCATCTGGCGTGACGGTTCATAAATATGCCGGCCCGGCACCGGCTCGCTGCAACAGAAACCGACCACGCCGCAACCGCCTTCCTCCGCTTCCTTCCGAATGGACGGGGAATAGTTGAGGCTTTCCGCCAGCCGTTTTCTTGAACCAGCCAGCTGTTTTATCAATTCGCTGTTCATTTTTTTGCCGGCACGTCGTTGGTATAATCAAGATGCATCAGGAGATCGGTGCGTCCGCGCAGTTCTCTGACACTGCGCAGGCCGAGGCGCTGTAAAATTCCGACCAGCGTCTTGCGCCAGGCGCTGTAGAGATTGACCAGCCGCTGGGTGCCCCACTCAATGTCTATTTTTCCGGAAAGCTCAGGGTCGGTTGTGGCGATGCCGCGCGGACAACCTCGTCCGCTCTCGCAAAGGCTGCACCGCACACATCCCAGCGCAACCAGTTCCGCCGTCCCGATGACGACTCCGTCCGCGCCCAGGGCAATGGCCTTGGCGATGTCGTGGGCCGAGCGTATTCCCCCGCTGGCGATAAGCGTGACCTTGTCACGGACGCCTTCATCCGTGAGGAAATTGTGCACCTTGCCAATGGCGTATTCGATGGGCATGGCGATGTTCTTTTTGGCAATGTCCGGCGCCGCGCCAGTCCCGCCATAGCCTCCGTCAATGTGGACAATATGTGTGCCGGCGGAATAGCTGCCCACGGCGACCATGTCCACATCCGTCGGGGTTGATACTTTCGTTGAAATCAAAGCGCGCCGGTTCACATGCTTGACCCAGTCGATATGCTTGGCGTGGTCTTCGATGGAATAGACGCTATGGAACGGGAATGGTGAAAACAGCGAAATACCGAGCACGGTTTCGCGCATTCTGGCCACGGCCGGAGTGTTTTTGTCGCCCAGCAGGTGGCCGCCCAGACCGGGCTTGGCACCCTGGGCATACTTGAATTCCACGATTGGCACCCGCTGAATCGTTTCCTCGCGCACACCGAAGAGGCCCGTAGCAACCTGCGTAATCACATGGTCGTCATACGGTCGCATACGTTCCATGTATCCGCCCTCGCCGGTGCAGGTGAACGTGTTCCACGCCACGGCCGCCCGGGCCTTTGACAATTGAGTTACGTTGCTGACCGACCCGAACGACATGCCGCCACCATACCAAGGGACATCAATTTTGATTTCCGGTCGGCCATCACCCCGCTTGTTCAGCGAGATGCTGGTGTCAATCTGGTCCGCGGTGAGTTTGACGGGCGGCTGTTTGGGGAATTTGAACCGGAGCTTGTCGAAGCCGCCGCCGGAATTGCCGCACTCATAATTGTAGTCGTATTCGTCAGAGGGCAAATCACCGGTCTCAGCCATTTTCCATGTCGCCAAAATCAAATCCGCCGGCCAGCGAAAATCACCGAGCGCCCGGTACATGGGATTTTCCCGGATCTGCAGCGCTCCATTGGGGCAATGGGTCACGCAATAATGCCCGTTTTTTGCGCAGGCCGGTCCGATGCACAAGTGATGGTTGGGCTCACCGAAATATTCAAACCCGGGTTTTCGCACATGGACGCCATGGGAACAAATCTCCACGCACTTGCCGCAGCGTTGGCAGTCCAGGCTGCGATGGACGATATATTTGGCAATTTCATTGCGATAGCGGGACGGCGCAGGTTTGACAACCCGTTCCACTTCCTCCTGCGGCCCGCGCGTCTTCAGCGTATTCTCAGGCAAAGTGTTCATAGCCCTCCCTTTCTGGAACCGAAAAGTTTGCCGAAGGTTTCCTCCTCAAGATTTTCAAAGAACATGGCGCGGCCGACATCGCCCCGAAGCCGGCGGACCTCGCGCATGCCCATGGCCCCCATCACTTCGATCAACTGGTCGTGCCACGCCGCGATCAGATTTGTCATCCGGCCCAGGCCGTATTTGAAATCAATTTTCTCCAGCCGGGCAGGGCACGGCGTGCCCGGCTGGCAACTGTCACACAGATGACATTCCAAGGCAACCAACAGCGGAAGGTTGATGGTCACCAGGTCGGCACCGCAGATGATGGCCTTGGCCACGTGCTCCGGCAGGGCGATGCCGCCGCCGGCCATGAGCGTCATTTCATCCCGGATTCCTTTTTCGATGAGGGCGGTATGAATCTGACGGATCATGTCCTTCACAAATCGCGGCTTTTGCGCCGTCAGTTCATTGCCTTTGGAATCGGCCACGACATGCACCACCTCGACTGCTTCAAGCCCGGCAAGGTCGATGGCGCGACCGATGCCCGTTGCCGTCAATTCAACCCTGATGGCGACAACGATTTCCGGATGGATGCTTTTGATTTCCTTGATGCGTTCCGTCACCGCGGGGCTGTCGGCGATTTCCACCAGCCTGGTTTTTCGCAATGCCTCTTTCGGCACCGGCGGGCTGTCCGGGCTCAGATAAAACGCAATGTTCTCCAGGTTGGCCTCGTCAGCCGGCCGGTAACGCGAATCCATGATGGCGATCAAGCCGGTATCCGCGGCGGTCCGTTCGATGATGGCGTCAAGCTGGGGCAGCGTATGCGCCGGCGAACTCAAATCAATGATCAGCGGCATGGGAATCGAGACCAGCGGCGGCAGCTTGACCACCGCCTTGGTTCCGTTCAGGGCCAAAAATGGAGGCTTTCTGCCGATGTCAACCGACGTGCTGATGTACTCCCGCCCATGAATGCCGTCGCGGGTTGGGCGGACAATCTCCGACATGTCCGTCCACATGGAATCAAAACCAAGACCGGAAAATGGCCCGCGATAGCCCGCGCCCGAAACCGGGATTTTCGCGGTCTCAGCCTGAAGCCACGTCGTTTTGATGATGTCGGGTTTCCAATAATTGTTTCCGAGTTTTTCGTAGGCAGGATTTATTGACAGGCACAGGATGCCCTTCGTGCAATCCTGCACGCAGGAAAAACAGCCCATGCAGTCAAAAAACAGAGCGTCCACATCACTGAGTTTGCGAAGGTACTCGTCCTCCTGCCGGTAGCGGTCATAGACACACGCTTTCTTGACGCAGTTATGACACCGGGCACAATCTTCCCGCCAGTCCACCACGCCATGCTTACCGATGCGCGGCCGCCGCGGCGGAACCGGCTGGGTCTTGATGTGATATTTTTCCGGCATGATCTCTCCCGGTAATTTACAGTCCGGAGGCGGCAAGAATCTCAGGCACGACCGCCTCCTTGCCGCCCGAAAGAATGTGTATCCCGCGCAAACCATCCAACCCCTTGAGCTGTTTGATGGTTTCAACGCAGATGGCCAACCCTTGCTTCTTCTGCGCAGCGTCGTTGCCGGATGCCTTCAGCCGTTCAATGATTTCATCCGGAATGCAAAACTCGGCATAAGTCTCACGCAGCTTTTGAGCTTCCGCGGCGCTCTCCAATGGATAAACACCGGCCAAAATCGCCGCCTTTTTAGTGAGACCTTCCTTGCGGACGGCGTCGAGCCATTGGGTGAAGGTCTTGATATCAAAAACCGCGTGGGTTTGAATAAACCGTGCGCCGGCCTCGATTTTTTTGCCAAGCCGGAACAGGTTTAGCTCCAGCGGTTTCAGGAACGGGTTCGCCACCGCCCCCACCAGCATCGAAAATTGCCCGTTAATCCTTGTCCCGTCGGCCAGGACGCCATTTTCGGACATCCGGGTGGCCAGCTCGATAAACTGGGTGGAATCAATATCGAAAACGTTGGCTGATTCCGGACAGCCAATCAGCGTCTGGTGATAGCCGGACAGACAAAGCACATTCTTGATTCCCAAGCTGGCGGCGCCCAGCAAATCGGACTGAAGGGCGATGCGGTTCCGGTCGCGGGTGACCATTTGGAGGACCGGTTCGGCACCGAATTTGATCGCCGCGGCGGATGCGGCCACCGACGACAGCGCCACGCCATGTGAGTTGTCAGCCAGGTTGACGGCCACCGGTTTGCCGCCGATGGATTTCAAGACTGCTTCGGCGGTGGTGCCGGCCGCGGTGGCGCCCGGCGCACACTCGGCGGTGACGATAAAATCTCCCGTCTCAATTTTTTTTGCGAGTTTGCTGTCTGCTTTCATGCAACCGTGCTCTCCTGTTTGTTTGCAGCGCCGCTGCGGACGCGCGATGGGGGCAGATTTCTCACCCGTTCAATGAACTGCTTGATTTCGCCAATGACCTGTCCGGCGCCCTGTTCCCCGCACTCAAACACTGCCATCCGTCCCGCGCCCATGCCAATTTCTTCAAGCAGCGATTCGACGGCCTCGGCGCGTTTGTGTGCCCGCAGATTGCCCTCGAAGTGGCGGCACTCGTTCTTTGGGCAGGTCACAATCGCCACGCCGTCCGCGCCGGTTTCAAATGCCTTGATCAAATAAGGAACATCCACCTTCCCGGAACAAGGCAAACTGATGGTCTTGACAGTATCTCCCCCCAGTCCACGGCAGAGACCTGCAAACTGGTCGGCCTCAAGATGGTTTGAGCAATGGAAAACGTACATCTTCAAAGCTCGGTTGTTCATAAACTGGTTTCGCTTGAGGGTAAAAATCAATGGGGCGGGCCGGCCAGTTCAGCCCTTTCGATGACGGAATGAAAGCTCATTTGGTTGCCAACAGCATATGGCGCACATGTTCTGTGCTAAAGGATAATTGGAAACCATGGCACGGGCTTAACTATTATTGCCAATTGTTTGCTCTTTTTTGGGTGGTAACGGTCTTGTGTGGCAGGAAGCGGCTGGGTGACTTCGCGCAGGTTGTTCGGCCTGCTTTGCCTGTTTAAAGTTCTCCCTTTGCAGGTGCAAGGAAGGAGACCGCGACGCGCGAATGCGACCGTTAATTGATAGCCACACGGATTTGCCGTGACTAATAGTTGTCGCGGGGAAACAATTCTGCTATTATTCATCCATGGCACACGCCGACCGCATGACTCAGCCGCTCGCGCTCGTCTTTTACGAGAAGCTGATGCCCGGCAGCCAGTTGGTGAACCGATTGCAGGACTTGCATTATCGCGTTCAGGCCGTCAACGATCTGGCATCGCTCCAGCAATGTGCACGCAGTGACGGCCCGTTGCTGGTCATCGTGGATTTGGCGGGTCGCGCCGAGGTTTGCCACGCGATTGCCGCATTGAAGGCCGATTCCACCACGAACCACATCCCGGTCATTGCATTCGCCGACGAGAAAGCGATTGAATTGCAAGCCGCTGCTCAAAGAGCCGGTGCGACATTGGCGGTCAGCGAAACGGCCATGATTAATTACCTGCCGCAGCTTCTCAATCAAGCGTTGCAAATGGGATAATGAGAAGATGTTGCGCCTCTCGTGTTAAAACGGCGTTGAAATTGTTAAAAACTTGCGCTTGACACTGATAAATAAGTATTTATTATCACAAGCAAAGTTAAGAAGACATGAACGGTTTTGGAAAATGATCACGGGCACGACTGGGCTTCAGTCGTGTTTTTTTGCTTTTTTGCCGTGCAATAAAAATCAGGAGTGATTATGGCCAGTGGAAAAGTAAAATGGTTTGATAATAAAAAGGGGTTCGGGTTTATTGCCCAAAATTCCGGCCAGGACGTGTTTGTGCATCACTCGTCCATCGTCGGCGCGGGGTTTAAAACCCTGAATGAAGGCGAAGAAGTCCTCTTCGAGGTGGTTGTCAGTGACAAGGGATTAAAAGCCCAGAACGTCCAGCGCGCGAACGCCCCCCAATAGCCGTGCTGTTGGAAATTTGGCTGTTCTGCGAACGCAAAGTTTTTCGTTCGCCGCCGCCGGTTGCAGGCGGTAATTTATCTTCATGGTCGATTCAAAAGCGCCGCCAGTCACCAGCCTTTATATTCATGTCCCATTTTGCGCGCGGAAATGCGCGTATTGCGCATTTTACTCCGAGCCATCGTCCGGTGAATTGACGAATCGCTGCATCTCCGCGCTCATCCGCGAATTGGAAATTGTCGCGGACGATCTCAAACCCAAAACCATCTTCATCGGCGGCGGCACGCCATCGCTGCTCAACCTTCGGCAATGGGAAAAAATTCTGCGCGCGATGGAACGCTTGAACCTGTCCGGCGCGGAAGAATTCACCGTCGAATGCAACCCCGCCACCCTTTCGCCCGACAAAGCCAGACTGCTCCGTTCGTCCGGTGTCAACCGGATTTCGATGGGGGTGCAGTCGCTCGATGAAAAATTGCTTGAGCGTCTTGGCCGCATTCACACGCGCGAGATGGTTTTCAAATCGGTCGACACTCTGCGCCGTGCCGGTTTTGACAATTTGAATCTCGACCTCATGTTCGCCATTCCAGGCCAAACGCTGGAAATCTGGCGCGGGACTTTGACCGGGGCGCTTACGCTTGGCAGCGAGCATTTGTCCAGCTACGAAGTGATTTATGAGGACGACACGCCGCTGTTCACGCAACTCCAAACCGGCAAATTTGCCGTGGATGAGGAACTCGCTTGCGCGATGTATGAGGAACTGGTGAAACGCACGACGGGCGCCGGTTTCCGGCAATATGAAGTCGCCAATTTTGCCCGCGGGTCGAGGTCCAACGAGTCAACGGTCCAGAGTCCACAGTCCGCGCCCGGCTGTGATCCGACTGGGGACGGTGGACTGGTAACTGCGGACATTCCCGTCTTTGCCTGCAAACACAACGTCAACTACTGGCGCGGCGGCGCGTTTTATGGGCTGGGTCCAAGCGCGACGAGTTATGTGCGTGGCGTCCGGACAAAAAACCAGTCGAAGACGCGGCTTTACTGCGAACAGCTTGAAAAGGGAAAACGCGCCATTGAATCCCGCGAAGAATTGCCGCCGCTGAAACGCGCCGGTGAAACCGCCGCGTTCGGTTTGCGGATGGTTGCCGGCTGGCCATTCGAAGAGTTTCAGCGCCTGACCGGGTTTGATTTGCGCGATGAATGGCCGGGCGAAATGAATCAATTGGTCGCGTGCGGCTGGGGTCGGCGCGACGCGAATCATTTTCACCTCACACGACAGGGATTGCGTTTTGCCGACGCGGCGGCGGAATTATTTCTGCGCTGAAGTGGCGGCGGAATTTTCCGCGGGGAATAACTTTGTGAATAGATTGCGAACGGGTGTTCAGAGTTCTGACTTGCAGCAAATTCAACCTCAGAGTCTTCTAGCGATATGATTGATTCAATTTCCGACAGTGGTGCGGCAGCCG
This sequence comes from Verrucomicrobiota bacterium, assembly GCA_049517655.1. Lineage (GTDB taxonomy): Bacteria > Verrucomicrobiota > Verrucomicrobiia > Limisphaerales > UBA11358 > UBA11358. The sequence continues at coordinate 25,137 of JBEKRQ010000005.1, forward strand.
ATTTAAAAAAGACCCCGTCTTCGCGCCGCAATCGTCAATCACCAATCGCCAATCGTCAATCGGTTGACCGTTTGCCGCCGCATTCGCCAGAAGCGGAGCAGGGCGCACTGGGCTGCGTGCTGCTTTCGCCGAACGAGTGCATGGGCGAGTGCATGGAGAAAATCAAGGACGGCAAGGAGATTTTCTACGACCTGCGGCATCAGACCATTTTCGAGACGCTGGTGTCCATGTATGACGCGCGCGAGGCGATTGATGTCATCACGCTTCAGCAGCGGCTCAAGGACAAACAGCTTTTGGAGCAGGTCGGCGGCATTGCGTATCTGGCGCAATTGCAGGATGCGGTGCCGAGCGCGGCAAATTTGAGTTACTACCTCGACATCGTCCGCGAAAAATTTCTACTGCGGAAAATGATTGCCACCTGCACGGACGTCGTCGGTCGGGTTTATGATTATGAGGGCGAGGTGGACGCGCTGATGGATGAGGTGGAACGCGACATTCTGCGCGTCAGCGAATCACGCGTGCAAAGCAGCATGGTGACTACCAAGGAACTCGTCGGCAAGGCCATCGGGACGATTGAAAATTATTTCAGCCGCAAGGGCGTATTGAACGGCCTGGCGACAGGCTTCGCGGATTTGGATCGGATGACGGACGGTTTGCACGGCAGCGAAATGATTGTCATTGCGGCACGGCCGAGCATGGGCAAAACATCCATCGCCATGAACATTGTCGAACACGTCGTGCTGGAGCAAAAACTGCCGGCGGCCATATTCAGTCTCGAAATGAGCGCAGAGGCGTTGGTGCTGCGCATGTTGTGTTCGATTGCGCGCGTAAACTCACAGAGCATCCGCGAAGGGTTCATGAGTGAGACGGATTTTCCGAAGTTGACCAACGCGGCCGGCCGGCTGGCGAACGCGCCATTGTTCGTTGACGATTCGGCGGCACTTTCGATTTTGCAACTGCGGGCGCGGGCGCGGCGGATGGCGCAACAGCACGGCATCAAGCTTTTCGTGATTGACTATTTGCAATTGCTCCGTTCTACTGCGCGCCGGGCACAGGAAAACCGGCAGCAGGAAATTTCGGACATTTCCAGCGGCATCAAGGCGCTGGCGAAGGAATTAAAAGTGCCGGTGCTGGTGCTCAGCCAGTTGAACCGCGAATTGGAGCGGGACAAAAGCCGCAAGCCCCGGCTGTCGGACTTGCGGGAGTCAGGCGCGATTGAACAGGATGCCGATGTGGTCGGCCTGCTATACAAACCGAATGCAGGCGAGGATGAAGAAGCCGCATTCGGCGAGGAAGCCGACGGCGTGCCGATAAATTTGTTGATTGCCAAACAGCGCAACGGCCCTACGGGCGACATAAGTTTGACATTCTTGAAACCCTACACGCGCTTTGAAAGCGCGGCCAAAGTCAGCGACGAAGATGTGCCAGTGGATCGATAGACGATGAAATTATTTTTTCGCCTTTTAGGGATTTGCCTCTTGTTTGGCTTTGTGCCTCTTGCTTGGTCACAAACAACCGGGCCCAAAATTGACCGTGTGGACGTGAAGTTCATCGGCCCGGCGTCGGTCAACGAACAATTCATCCGTTCCAACATCCGCCTCAAGGCAGGGGACATTTACCGTCCGAATATCACAGAGAATGACGTTCACGCGCTCTACGGCACGAAACAATTTTACAACATTCGTGTCGCGGTTGACCAGGCCGGGGACGGCGGCGTGGTGCTCACCTATCTTGTGCAGGCGAGACCGCGACTGACGGAAATCAAATTGGATGGCAACAAAAAATTGAGCGATTCCAAGCTTCGCAAAAAAATCAAGGCGAAAGTAGGCGAGCCGCTCGACGAACAAAAGCTGTTCACGGACAGCCAGGAGCTTCAAAAGCTTTATGAGATATCGGGTTATTCCGGCACGAAGGTCAAGTACGTGGTGGACATCGATGAAAGTGCCGGACGCGGTTCAGTGACGTTTCAAATCACTGAAAGCCCGAAGGTAAAAATCGTCAGAATTGAATTCGTCGGCGCGTCCGTGTTTTCGCAGAAAGAATTGCGCAAACAGCTCAAGACCAGGCGACATTGGATGTTTTCATGGCTGACGGGCAGCGATTTGTTCAAGAACGATCAATTTGAGGATGACCGCGACCAGCTCGCCGAATTTTATCACAGTCATGGCTATCTTGATTTTGAAATCAAGGACGTAAAGTTCACGAATCCGACGCCGAATAAGATGGCCATTCGCTTTTTTATTTATGAAGGGCGGCAATACAAGGTCGGTTCGGTCAAATTCACCGGCAATAAAGTTTTCAATGACGAGGAAATCCGCCGTGGCTTGGAATATATTCACAACTCCGAACACTCGAAAGGCAAACTGGGCGCGCATGGTCTGCCGATGGACGTGGGCGACGTCTTCTCGCCCGGGGGCTTGGACAAGGACAGGCAGGCCGTCGAGGATTTTTACGGCAGCAAAGGTTACATTAGCGGGGCGTCCGGCGGTGTAGGGCGGGGTTTATCCTTCCAAATCGTCCGCCTTCCCAACCTGGACACGGGCACGATGGATTTGGAATTTCAGATTGACGAAGGTCAGAAATGCTACGTCGAGAAGATTGAGATTCGTGGCAACGTCAAAACGAAGGACAAGGTCATCCGGCGCGAACTCGCCATTGCGCCGGGTGAAGTGTTTGACATGGTCCGCGTCAAAATCAGCAAGCAACGGCTCGAGGGCCTGCAATACTTTGAAAAGGTGAGCATGGATCCCGAACCCACCGACCCGCCGATTGCGGGGCGCGAAAATCTGATTGTGAGCGTCGATGAACAAAACACCGGCAAGATGACCGTTGGCGCCGGATTCGACTCGGTGTCCGCGTTGACCGTTTTCGGAGAAGTCGAACAGGGCAATTTTGACTTGTTCCATCCGCCCACGTTCACCGGCGGCGGCCAGAAAGTGATGCTTTTGGTTCAGTTGGGCACCGAGCGCCAGGACTACGAACTTTCGTTCACCGAACCATGGTTTTTAAATCGCAAACTTTCGCTCGGGGTGGATATTTACCGTCACCAATTGGACTTCGAGAGTCCCAACAACATTTTCAATGAAGCCCGCACCGGCATGCGTTTGAGCCTGACGCGCGCGTTGTGGAGCGATTTCTTCATCGGCAGCGTCAGCTACACGGTTGAGGACATCGGCATTTCTTTGAATAGCGGATTCTCTGGTGCGAGTAATAATGTGCCTGGCGCCATTCTAAGCCAGACCGGCGATCATCTGATCCATCGCTTCGGCGCGTCACTCGCCTATGACACTCGCAACAGCACCACGCTGCCCAACGGCGGCCAGCGGACGGAATTTGACCCGGAATTCGTCGCCGGCGACGTACCGTTTTATAAAATGGAACTCAAAACCGCATGGTATTTTCGCGGTTTGTTCAAAGGCCACGTCATTGAAGCTGTCGGGCGCGCAGGCGTGGCAAACGGGCTGGGTTCCGGCGACGTGCCATTCTACGATCGCTATTATCTCGGCGGCCTCTACTCGCTGCGCGGTTTCAAGTATCGCAACATTTCGCCGCGTGACCCGTCGTATGGGGTCAACCCATCGATGCCTGATGAGCCGATTGGCGGCGACAGCTATTGGTTCGGCTCGGTGGAATACAGCCTGCCCATTTTTGAAACGGATAATGGCCCTGGTGTGCGCCTGGCCCTGTTCTACGATGCCGGTGCCGTTGGCGCGGGGTCTTATTCGTTCTCGGGAAATTTTGATGACGATTGGGGCATCGGCTTGCACATAAACATTCCCCGCATCGGTCCGTTGCGGCTTGAGTATGGCATGCCGATTCATAACGATCAATACAACGGCCGCACCGGCAAATTCCAGTTCGGATTCGGCTACACCCGCCAATTTTAGCGTGATATCTTGCGCTAATTTTTTTTGTCGGTGAAATCAATTCTTATTGGATTGAATTACACGAACGACAATTTGTTTTTCCGCCTGAAAAAGTTCTGACAACCGCCTGAAATTTTAAGCTGGCGCAACCGCCTGATTTTGTTTTCCCTGTTCCCATGAAAAACGTTTTACGAATCATTTTCCCGGCGGTTTTGTTAATGGTTTTTTTGAGCAGCCCGGCGCTGGCGCAGAACAAGAGCGCTGCCACGCAAACAGGCAAAATTGGCACCGTGGACATGCGCAAGCTCTTTGATGGTTACTGGAAAACCAAACAAGCCGAGGTCGCGCTCAACGACCGCAAAGCCGAACTCGACAAGGAGGATAACGGTTTCATTGATGATTTGAAGAAAGCCAGGGACGAATATCAAAAACTGCTGGATGGCGCCAATGACCAGGCCATTTCCGCCGATGAACGCGACAAGCGCAAGCAAGCCGCCGCCAACAAATACGGGCAAATTACGGATTCGGAAACAACGATTGCCCAATTCGAGCGCCAGGCGCAGGCAACGCTGGCCGAGCAAAGTCAGCGGATGCGCGCCAACATTCTAAATGAAATCAAGGCCGCCGTAGCCGCCAAGGCGAAAGCTGCCGGTTATGCCATGGTCTTTGACAGCGCGTCGGAAACAGTCAATCAGACGCCGATCATACTTTACGGCAGCGGTGAAAACGATTTGACCTCCGCGGTTCTCGCCCAACTCAACGCCGGAGCGCCCGTTGACATGGCCAGGCCGGCCGCGACAACCATGCCGCCAGTAAAGATCGGCACCAACAATCCGTAAGTGAATCATTTCAACTTTCGCTGAGCCGTTTTACCGGTTTTTCGAACAACATCCAGTGTGCGTCCTCCAAAATTTCGGGAATCCGTTTTGCGAACGGACTGTGCCGCAGCGCCGTTTGTAAATCCAGTTCGTGCACTTTCGCCGCATTCTGGCCGGGAAACCAGTGCTCGGCCTGTCCGAGCAGGTTGTAACGCATCTTGCCCCACGCCACCAGATCGAGCGATTTCGCGTAAGTCCACAGCCGTGCAATTTCGGAAATGTTGATTTGTCCCGGCACATCCACGTAATTCGGCAGGCCTTCAGACCATCGCGCGCACCAATCCGCGCCAAGCACGCACTCTATTTCCGCGCGCAACCGTTTTTCAATCGGCGCAATGGTTTCCGGAATTTTGTCGTAAAATTCCAGCGCGGCGACGTGTTCGTCAAAATCGCCCGGCTTGTTGGCGCCGCAACTGAGCGTGTGCACTTCCGGACGCGCCAGGCAGTAAAGATCGTTGAACACCATGGGTGACAGCGGCGCGCAAAGTTCGACCAGTTTTTTCGGCGGTTCGTAAAGCTTTCCGCCCTTATCGTTCGGGCTGATGATGAAGATGCCCATGTCGAGCTTGTGCGCGGCTTCAATTGCCGGCCAGTTCAAGTCATTCACGAAATACCAGTGAACATTCATGTAATCGAAACCGCCGCTGTTGACGGTTTCGAGAATGACGTCGGTCGTCGCGTGCGTGGAAAAACCGATGAACCGTGCGCGGCCTTCCTTTTGCAACCGGCGCGCCGCAGCCAGACAGCCGTTTTTCCTGAGCGACCAATCGAGCAACTCGCGATTGTTGATGCCGTGCAACGAAAGCAAATCCACGTGATCGAGTTGCAAGTATTTCATCGAGGTTTCAAACGTTTCGAGAAATTCCTTCGGCGTGGCGCACGGCTTGATTTTGGTTTGGACGATGATTTTTTCGCGCGGCAATTTGGGCAGCACGTTGCCCAGCTCCATTTCGGAAGTGCCGTAGCCGCGCGCGGTTTCGATGTGATTGATGCCCAGTTCAATGGCGCGGTGGATGATGGCTTCAAGATTCTCCCGATTTTCGCGCGGGATTTCCTTCGGGTCGACGTCCTGCCACTTGAATTGATAACGCATCCCGCCGCAGGAAATCACCGGCATCGCCAGTTCCGTCCGCCCAAAACGACGATATCTCATCGCCGCGAAAATAGGTCACGAGGCTGGCAATGGCAAGTGATTGAGCCCTGGACCAGGACAAATAAGATGACGCTTGCCTCGGGGTTCACAGTCACGTATGGTGTGCGCTCTTTTTTGAAAGAGTTGATTTATGCGACGTCCCAAAGGCATTAAAACCAAAAAGTCCGCGGCCAAGCGTTTCAAGATTACGGCTGGCGGAAAAGTCCTGCGCCGCCACGCCGGCCGGCGCCATCTGGCGCAAAGCAAGAATCCCAAGCGCCGCCGCCGTCTCCGTGGTGCTGTGGTCGTCGATTCAACGGACGCTTACCGCATCACGCAGAGCCTGCCGTTCAGTCACCGTGGCCATTAATCCTCAACCATCAACTTTTAACTGATTCATGCGAGTCACCAACGCCGCCGCCTCCCGCAAACGCCGCAAACGGATGGTCACAGCCGCCAAAGGCTACCGGATGCGCCGCTCGAAACTTTACCGCTACGCCTCCGACGCCGTTGACCACGCCCGGCAATACGCCTACCGCGATCGCCGCCGCAAAAAACGCACGTTTCGTTACCTCTGGCAGATTCGCATCAACGCCGCCGCCCGCGCCGCCGGTATGACTTACAGCCGCTTCATAGAAGGATTGAAAGCCGCCAAGTGCGCGCTCGACCGCAAGGTGCTGGCTGACATCGCGGCTCAAGATACTGCCGCGTTTGGCGAACTCGTCAAAATCGCCCAAAACGCGCTCAAGGCCAAAGGCGTGAAAGCCTAGAAATTTCCAGGTTTTCAGTTTCAAGTTTTGAGTGGGCGACCAGCAATGGCCGCCCTTTTCTATGGCTATGAAAATGCGCGAACATTTTGTAAAAATTTCTTTTGTGACTTTTGCGCCTTTTTACGGCTAAATCTAAGTATGTCCTTGCTGAATGACATCGAGCCCTTGAAACAAGCGGCGTTGACCGAACTAAAAAATGCGTCCAACCCCGCCGCGCTCGAACAGGTCAAGGGCGCGTGGATTGGCCCGCACGGAAAGTTCACTGCGTTGATGAAACAGCTCGGCACGCTGTCCAAGGAGGAAAAGCCCGCCGCCGGCAAAGCCATCAATGCCGCCAAGGTCGAACTCGAATCCGCGCTCGCCACGCGACGCGAAGAACTTGAACTCAAGGCTGCGCTGCCCAGGGAGCCGGCCGATTTCACCCTCCCCGGACGTCGCCGCGCGCTCGGCAAATTCCATCCGCTCACGCAAGTGACCGAAGACATTGTCCGTGCCTTTCGCAAACTCGGTTTTGCTGTTGCCGACGGGCCGGAGATTGAGGACGAATATCATTGCTTCGACGCGCTCAACACGCCCGCCGACCACCCGGCCCGCGACACCCAGGACACGTTTTATCTGGCAACGCCTGATGGCTCTCGACCCTCAACCCTCAACTCTCAACTCCTTTTACGCACGCATACCAGCTCCGTCCAAATCCGCGTGATGAAATCACAGCCGCCGCCCGTGCGCATCATCGTGCCGGGCCGTGTTTATCGCCGCGACAACGCCGACGCCACGCACAACCCGACCTTCCAGCAAATCGAAGGGCTGTACGTGGACAAAAACGTCACCGTTGGTGATTTGAAAGGCACGGTGGAATTTGTCTTCAAGGAACTGATGGGTTCGGAGACAAAAATTCGTTTCCGTCCGCACTATTTCAGCTACACCGAGCCGAGCTTTGAAATTGATTTCAGCAATGCGCTCATGAAAAAGCTGGGCAAGGACTGGCTGGAAATTGCCGGTTGCGGCATGGTGCATCCGGCGGTCTTTGAAAACGTCGGTTACGACCCCGAAATCTGGACCGGCTGGGCATTCGGGTTCGGCATCGAACGCATCGCCATGATTCGTTACGGCATCAACGATATCCGTCTCTTTTACGAAAACGATGTGCGGTTTTTGAGGCAGTTTTGATTTTGCATCCGTGTGAATCTACGTCGATTCGACGGGTCGCCAAAGAATGGTCTAGGCGGCACGCAAGGCGCGGTTCTGGAGCAGGGACAAATGGAAGAGCAGGATTGACCCGGCTTGCAGCGCCGTTCTTCCCCAAGACATGATTCCGTCCCGGTGTCCGCCCATCGCCAGGATGGTCCGCTGCGGGTCGTCCCAGTTCTCCAACATTCTCCGCACTTCGTAAAACATTTCGACGGTCCCGCATTCGATGTCCGGCTCCGTGACCGGAATGTTCAGTTCGTTTCTGGCCGTCCAAATCTCCGGGCAATGAACGTGAAACACATGGCTGGTCGCCGGGTCTGACTCGTAAATGGCCAGATGCGTCATCGCTTCGGAGGAAGGTTCCTTCAGTCCTTTGGACCGGATCAGGTTCCGGGCGGGCTCGAATCCTTCGATCCGGGCATATTCGGCGGCAGTCAATTTCTCCAGATGTCCCGTCTGGCTGGCGGTGATTAAAAACGTTCCATCTTCCATTCGTTTGGAAAGATTGCCAAAGCCCAGACTGTCATACCGCGCCGTGTCTTGGCCGACCATGCCTCGCGCCCGCAGTTCCGTCCTCCATTTTTCCAAATCCTCGATGTCGGATTCCCGGCAACACAACCTCGTGTCGAGTTCAACCCGGAACTTGATAACGCCTTCCAAATTCATACGGACATTCTGGTACCTGCAATCTACACCCAAACGGACGTCTCCGCCACGGAGCCGGTGTTTTTTTCGGCCATCCCGGGAATCCCGCCGACTTTTTACGCGGTACCGCGACTCAAGCCATTCGTATTCAACCTGTTGGGTTGGCAGTGGCGGACTGCCCGCAGCATTGACTGGCCGGTGCAACCTGTTACTGTGGCCGCCCCGATGAAAGTCACGTTCAACTGGCTCAGACAATACGTTGATTTCGACTGGTCGCCGGCGGAATTGACCGGGCGGCTCACCATGCTCGGCCTCGAAGCCGAAGGCGTCCACAAAATTGGCGGGGAGTTTGAAGGCATTGTCGTCGCCCAAATCCTCACCAAGGATAAGGTGCCCGGTTCGGACAAATTGACGGTCTGCAAGGTGAACGACGGCAAGGGCGAGCGCACCATCATCTGCGGCGCGCAGAACCACAACGTCGGGGACAAAGTCCCGCTCATCCTGCCGAATTTCGCATTGCCCTTGAAGCCCGGCGAAAAGGAACCGTTTGTCATCAAAGAACGAAAAGTTTTCGGCATCACCAGCCACGGCATGATGTGTTCGCCACAGGAACTTGGATTGCCTGATAAAGTGGACGGCATACTCATCCTGCCAGCGGACGCGCCCGTGGGAAAACCATTCGCCGAATATCTCGGTCGCAGCAGTGGTGATGTGGTGTTTGATCTCGAAATCACGCCGAACCGCCCGGATTGGAACAGTGTCATCGGCATCGCCCGCGAGATCGCCGCAGTGACGGGGAACAAGCTGAAGTTGCCGGAAGTCAGAAGTCAGAAGTCAGAAGTCAGAACAGAAAGTTTAATTTCAGTTCGCATCGAGGATCCAGAACTTTGCCCGCGTTACACGGCACGCGTTGTCAGAGGCGTCAAGATCGGGCCAAGCCCGGATTGGCTGCGTTCGACGCTGGGAAAAGTCGGCATTCGCAGCGTCAACAACATCGTGGACGTGACGAATTACGTTATGCTCGAAATCGGCCAGCCGTTGCACGCGTTCGATTATCACCTTATTTCCCGTAGCCGCCGACGTGAGTCGGCGCAAACTTCAAAAGAAAATAATGCGCCGTCTGACGATGGCGGCTACCAGCCAACGATTATTATCCGCCGCGCGAAGGCCGGCGAAAAGTTCAAGACGCTCGATGACGTCGAACGCACGCTCACGAACGAAATGCTTTTGATTGCCGACGAACAAAAGGGCATCGCCCTCGCCGGCATCATGGGCGGTCAGAACACGCAAATTAACGATTCAACCAAAGATGTGCTTATCGAAAGCGCCTATTTTTCGCCGACGAATATTCGCCGCACGAGCAGGGCGCTCGGTTTGCGCAGCGAATCGAGTTACCGCTTTGAGCGCGGCGCGGACATCGGCATCTGCGATTGGGCCAGCCAGCGATGCGCGCAACTCATTCTGGAAACCGCCGGTGGCCAGCTTGCCAACGGCGTCGTGGACGCTTATCCGAAAGTAGTTGAACCGAAGCAAATCGCGTTGCGGCATCGGAAGGTAAATGGGTTGCTTGGCATTGAGCTTCAGCCGGAGGAAATCGAATTTTATCTCGGTCAACTTGGCTTGAAAACCGTTGGTCGCAAGGCGCGCCCGGTTGGCGCGGACGGCCTGCTGAAGCCGGTTACGTTCCGCATCCCGACTTTCCGCGTGGACTTGGAGTGCGAGGCGGATTTGATCGAGGAGGTCGTCCGGCTGCACGGCGTGGACAAGATTCCTGCCACACCGCCGCGCGGCGCAATTGGCGCGAACACGTTTGATTCGGTTCACGATCAGATTGCCGAAGCGCGAAGAATTTTGAGCGGATTGGGATTGGACGAAGCGCAAGGGCAAACGCTCATCTCGAAGTCAGAAGTGAGAAGTGAGAAGGTCGAAGAAATTGTTGCGCTGGCGAATCCGTTGAGCGCGGACATGGACGTGTTGCGTCCGAGCTTGTTGCCCGGTTTGGTTCATTCGTTGAGGCACAATGTCAGCCGCAAAAATTATGACGTGGCACTGTTTGAAATCGGGCGCGTGTTCACACAAGGTAGAGACACTTCGCCGAAGCGTCCGGACGGCTCGGCGAGCCGTCCCTACCAGGAAGAACGCCGCGTAGCCGTTGTGCTCACGGGACAACGCGCCTTACCCTTCTGGAGCGGAGATGATCGTAATGCGAAATTTGACGCCTATGATTTGAAGGGATTGCTCGAGGAATTTTTCGCGCAGTTCGGTTTGGGCGGGATGACCTTCAACCGCCGGGCCGCAAGCACAGCGCTCTTTCTAGAATCGGCCACGATTCAACTTGGCAAGCAAACATTGGGCGAAATGGGCCAGCTTTTGCCGACATTAGCGAAGAAATACGATTTACGCGACGCGGTGCTGCTGGCGGAATTGAATCTGGACCTGCTGCTGGCGCGGCGGAATCCAATCAAATTATTCAGGGCGTTGCCTCAATTCCCGGCCATTCGGCGCGACGTGGCGATGATTGTGCCCGAAGCCACGACTCATGAAGCGGTCTTGCAGGTGGTGAAGCAAACCAAACCGGCGAATCTGGAAGCTGTGGAATTGTTCGACGTGTTTCGTGGCAAAAACGTGCCGGAAGGGCAAAAAAGCCTGGCTTACGCCTTCACCTATCGGAGTGCCGAGTGCACGCTCACAGACGCCGAAGTCAATGCGGCGCACACGAAAGTTGTGGAAGCGTTCAAGACGCAATTGAAGGCAACAGTTCGGGAATAGCTGCAACCATCTTTAAAAATCCAACATATTCTGCTGTAATCCACAATGGAACATTTATGAACATTAAAATCAGTTACCAATCCATCACGGGCATTGCGTTGTGTCTGGCGGGAACTTTTATTTGGGGCGCAACGGCGGAAGCGGCGTCGGACACCAATTATCAGGGTGCCGATGCCATTCTTCGTCAGGCGGCAGAAAGTAGCAACCAACCGAAATCAAAGGAGGGAAAACTTTCTTCAGCGGCACAACTCCGCGCGGATTTGAAGGCTTTCAAGCAACAGTCCACCAGCCTGACACCGACTGAAGCTGCGAAACAATGGCTGGCGTTGGTGGATCGCCTGTTGCAACTGGAAGAAACACCCGTCAACTACAGTCAGCGGGGTGGAATGTCCCGACCTATTCAACCGGAGGAATTGATCGAGGCGCTGCCGCCACCCGCAAGTTGGACGGAACTGGCCAAGGCCATTGAAGCGCGCCCGGCGGGCGAAAGCGCTCAGGCGTTGCAAGGGCTTGGCTTGAGGTTGCTGGCGCACACTCTCTTGGGCGATGCGGCCAAACGGCATGACGACATCACTTCTTTGGAAGCCCTCGCCGCCAAGGCCAAAACCCAGCAGGCCTACTTTTACAATTCCCTGTTTGAGGAACTAAGTAGTTCCATCATGGCCGCAATGGATAATCCAGATGTAGTGTTGCAGGCGTTGGACCGGAAACTGATGGCCCAACAATCCGAGGATAGTTTCCGCTATCAATCCAGCCTTCAAGTCCCGGACCTTGTTCCTCTGGTAGGACCGGAAAAGGCCGAGGCATTTCTTAGGCGCGCTCTGGTCAAATCCAAGACGCAACTGGACGTTGGACCCGAAACGGCCACCGCCAAACTTGCCCGGAAACTTGCCTTGGAACTGGTTGGTGAATTAAAAACGCCGCAGTGGTCGCTGGTTAATTCACTGGAGTCGGTGGATTTGTATGAAGCGATGGAAAAACGCTTTACCAAACCCGAAACCAATGAACCCCCGGCGATTATTTCCGACATGCCTTCAGTGTCGTTGCCGTCCGATGCTTTCGGCGACAATGAAAAGAAGAAAGCCCGGATTTACTATATGCTTGGCCTGATTGCCCATAGGCGCACAACCGATGCCGTGGCGGTTGCCAGACAGTTTGAGAAGGAAAACGACGCTTACTTTCCAGATGAAGTCGTCCGGCAAATGGAACGCGCCGGTTTTGTCAGCCAGCTCAATGGTTTTTTCCATGAACTGTTGCAGCAAAATCCAGACCTGCCTTTTTGGGAGGAATATGTGCAGGTGGCGGCGCACGCGGGTCAAACCGCAGAAATGGTCAAACTGGTCCAGACCGCCATTTCCGAGCCCGGCCTGAGCAAGGGCCAACGGCTGCATCTGCGACAATTGTTGTATCAGGCGCTGCTCGCCAACGACGAGGTTGAGGCCGGGGTGGCCCAGCTTCGTCATTTGATTCAAACCAATGAGCCGGCACTGACATCACCGGGCCGTTATGAGCGCGAAGATCGCGGGCAACTGGCATTAAAACTGGCGCGCATCGGTCATCTCCTCAACCGTCCTGAATGGCTGGAGGAAGGCATCGCCACCGCAAAGACGGCCGTTCAAACACAGGATGAAACGGATTATTCTCCATGGGGAAATTCAACCACACTGTCACTCGCGATGTTTTTGGACGATCTTGATCGGGGTCCGGAGGCAGAAGCGGTTCTGGCCACAGCCTTGTCCAAGGCCGTCTCAAAGAAGGCAAACCCGCGAATGTACGGTTACGAAAGACGTTCCAATCCCGCCACCAAGATTCTGGCGGTGCTTGCCCGTCTGTACCACCACGCCGGACGGGATGCGGACGTGTTGAAATTATACGATGACGCACCTTATTGGGGTGCGAAAGACCTGGTTGATTTGAATCCCCGCCAAGTCGATCTGGAAGAGTTGATCCCAAGTTATGCCTATCAGCATGTCACTGTGCCCGTCGGTTTCTACTGCGCCGCGGCGCTGGCCAAAACCGGACGTACGGCAGAGGCGCGCAAATTGCTCGAGCCACTGTTCGATCAATCCCCGGGCTGCGACCGGTTGTATGAATTGCTGCTTTCGCTGAATGAAGAAAATGCCCCCGCCCAGCTAGACGCCCTTTTTGCCCGCGATCAGTTTGAGGAACGGCCGTTGATTTGGAAAGCGCACTGGTTGCGCACCCATCAACATCTGGCAGACGCTGAACAGGCCGCGCGGAAAGCCATTGCCATTGACCCCACCGATGGCGAGGAAGGCCCCGGTGACCGCATACGCGCCTATGCCGAACTGGCAGAAATCCGCGCCGCCTTGGGTGACACGAAGGAGGCAGAAACTTTGCGTGGCGTAGTCCAATCCGTGCAACAAGCGGAATTAGCCGACCAATTTCATGCTGCCAGCCTGCTCAAACGGGCCGTGGCCATGTATGAGGATTCGTTGAACCGTTTTGCGGACGCTTATTGCATCCATGCGCGGCTCGCAGTGCAAATGTCCGACTTGGGAAGGCATGATCTGGCAGAGGAACATTACCGTCGCGCCTACGAATTGATGCCCGACCAGTTTGGCCGCATGGAAAGTTATTGTTTTGGATGCGAACGCGCGTTTGACGGTGAACGGGCACAGGGCATTGCCGAGAAGGTGTTTACGAAACTGGCACAAAAAACGCCGAACAAGCCGCAGGTGCATTACCTGCTGGGTTATCTACGGGAAGAGGAAGGGCGTTACCCGGATGCGCTGGCCAGTTATCGCACGGCGGTCAGGCTGGATCCCGATTATCTCAATGCCTGGGAAAAAATCGACTGCATCAGTTCCCATGTTTTGCAACCGGCCGCAGAGCGCGACACCGTGGTTTTTAATCTACTTCGACTGGATCCGTTGAGCCGTCACACCCACCCGTCGTTTGAGGTTGTCTCCGATCTAGCCGCGCTCTGGCGCAACGTTGCGATCGCCGCTGAAAAGCGCCCTATTAAACCCGAAAGTCTTTACCCGTTGCCTGCAAGCAAGGTGGAATTAGAAAAACAGGAAGCACAGGCAGGAGATCAAAACGGGGAAGAAGAGATGGACTTTTACCGCTTTATGAGGGGATCAGACGAAATCATCACCCCTGGCAAGGCAATTACGCAAAATGGATTTGTCCGCGCTGCCCAGGAGTTGCTTGGTCGCCAAGCCGCAAACGCCGCAGACGAATAAGAATTCTACCTCAAGAAATCTTATCATCCGCCAAAAACGGTGGGATGGGACAATCGAGCGTGTCAGCAACGGCGCGGAGCAGCTCAGCTTCGCTTTCCTGAATGACACCATCGGCTCCAACGGTGTGAACGCAGGCTTCGATCAGATTCTTTTTAATCGTCGGCACGGCCTGCGCGAGACGATTGAGCGCGGCGTCAACCTGGTTCACACCACATTGCTCGCGCGGCAGCAATGCCCAATCGCCGTCGGGAGCGCGCAAATACGGGGCGCCCTGTTCAAAGGCTTTTTGAACTTCCTCAGCGTCGCTGCTGCCGGCATTCGCCAGCGCTGAAAGCAGAACGGCGCAATCCGGCAGCAGCGGCTTGAGCGAGTAATACTGAACGACTGGCGGACGCAACTTGGAAAAGTGCGGCGCGAGATGGCGAAGAACGATTTTTTGCAACACGAATTCAAACAGTTCAATTTTGCCGTCGCTTTCAATGAGCCACTGGAGCGTTTGTGAAAATTGATTGAACTGTTCCGCGCTCAATTGTCGCAGCGCGGGCAAGGCGATGTTAACGAGCGGCAAATGAACATGTGCGGCAATGGGCGCCACTTTGGGATACAACGCAACGGCTTTTTCATGAACTGGCGGCGCCACGCGTTTGGCAAGTTCGGCGAGCTGTGTCGCGCGCGTTTTCTCATCGGAACTCAGCAGCATGGCATAAATCAGTGCGACAGCATCAAGTGGCTCGCGCGCGGCGGTCTTGACGCTGTCAGGCAGTGAATCACGCAACTGCCCGGCGTATTTAAGGTGCAACGGCGTGGGATTGCCCAGATTTGGCAGGATGGAATGCGATCTGATGACCGGTGGTTTTTCCGCGTCACTCGAGGCGAGGATCGCGCCACCCAGCACTGTGCCGAAAATGTTTGGCATCGGCGGACGTGTTGGTTCGGAAATTTCTTCAGGCGGCTGTGCGCGCTCGTCGTGGCGGACGTAAGGGAATTTGCCGTCAAAGTTCGGCTCAAAGACGCGGATGCGGGCCGCGAGCGGTGGATGAGTTTCGAGCAGACCGATGAACGGCTCGGACACGCCGTTGCCAAAAAACATGTGCGACAATTCCTCGGCGTGCGCGTGGCTGACGCGCGAACCGTTTTCGCCCAGCCCGCCGATTTTTTTCAGCGCGCCGGTGATGCCGCCCGGATTACGCGTGAATTGCACGGACGAGGCGTCGGCGAGAAATTCACGCTGGCGGCTGACGGCGGCCTGAATGAGCCGTCCAAAAAAAACGCCGATGTAACCGATGAGCAGCAAAACAAGGCCGAGCAGAGGCAAAGGATTTTGTCCACGACCGCGACCGCCGCCGCGCGCCGTTTGCAAAAGAACCCGCCCAATGATGGCGAGGCAGAGAATGCCGAAAATGATTCCCATAAGCCGCAGGTTCAGGCGCATATCGCCATTGAGGACGTGGCTGAATTCGTGGCCGATGACGCCTTGCAGCTCATCGCGCGAAAGCAGCTTCATGCAGCCGCGCGTGACGGTGATGGTGGCGTCGCCGGGCTTGTGGCCGGCGGCGAAGGCGTTGATGCCTTTTTCCTCGTCCATGACATAGACCTGCGGCATGGGCACACCGGAAGCGATGGCCATTTCCTCAACGACGTTGAGCAGCTTGCGCTCGTCGGGATCGGTCGTGTTGGGTTTGACGAGCCGTCCACCCATCATTTCCGAAACGACGCTGCCGCCGGCGGAAAGCGATGCCGTTTTGTAAAGGCTGCCGATGATAATGACCGTAAGTGTGCCGAGCGCTACACCGAGAAAAATTTGCGGATCCCACAATTCAAACTGCGGCTGTTCTTCGTTATAGTAATGGCGATGTGATTGAACGCCGGAAAAAATCAGCAGCGCTGCGATGTAGATGGCGATAATCATCGCCCCGACCGCCAGAATAAAATAAATGACAAGCCACTTGGTCTTTTTTCTGGCTTTTTCCTGCCGCGCAAAGAAGTCCATTTTGGGAGGGACGGCATTTTGCCGTCCCAAAAATTAATTAGGGACGGCGGCACGCCGTCCCTCCCACGCATCACGAAAACGAAACCTTTGGCGCGTCCTTTTGTTCCGGCTTGTCAATGACAAATAGTTCTGCAGAACCGAAGTTGAAGATGCCGGCGATGATGTTCGACGGGAAAACTTCGCGGTCGGTGTTGTAAACCATGACGGAGTCGTTGTAAGCCTGCCGCGCAAAGGAGATTTTGTTTTCCGTCGAAGTCAACTCCTCGGTGAGTTGCATCATGTTCTCATTGGCTTTCAGATTGGGGTATTGTTCGGCGACCATCATCAGACGGCTCAACGTGCCGGCGAGGCCGCTTTCGGCGGATACCAGATTCTTCATGGCGCTCGCGTCGCCGGGATTGGCGGCGGCGGCCTGCGAGGCGGCATAGGCGATGTTGCGCGCCTTGGTGACATTCTCCAGCGTCTCGCGTTCGTGTTTGATGTAGCCTTTGGCAATCTCGACCAGATTCGGAATCAGGTCGTAGCGGCGCTTGAGCTGCACGTCAATTTGCGCATAGGCATTTTTGAACCGGTTGCGGAGCGTGACGAGTTTATTGTAGCCGCCAATGATGAAACCGATCAAGGCGAGGAGTAAAACGGCGAGCACGACGAATGTGATGATCAATGCAAATCCCATAAATTACCTTTCGTTGATTTTCACAAGGATTGTTTCAAAACGCTGTGCGGGGCAATGAAAATTTTGCGGTGATCAACCGGTTTTGTTTTCCGAAGCCTTGTCTGAATCGGGCTGTGATTGCGCCGCGGGCAGATAGACCTTAAATGTGGAGCCTTTTCCGGGTTCACTTTCCACGTCGATGAAGCCGCCATGGCTTTTGACGATGGATAATGTGGTGGACAATCCCAAACCAGTGCCTTTGCCGAGTTCTTTTGTCGTAAAGAACGGCTCGAAAATCCGCCCGCGAATTTCCGGCGGAATCCCGTGGCCCGTGTCCGTCACTTCAAGCAACACGTATGGCCCCGGTTTGGCTTCGGTATTCTCACTGGCGAAATGGGCGTCGACGGTGAAATTGCGCGCTCCCAACTTGAGTTTGCCGCCGTTTGGCATGGCGTCGCGCGCGTTGACGGAAAGATTAAGCAACACTTGATGCAATTGCGTCTGGTCGCCTGTAACGGGGTGAACGTCCGCTGCAATATCGGTTTCAACTTGTATGGATCTGCTGAATGTTTCGGAAATGATGCTAATGGCGTCTTTGAGGAGTTGCTTGGGATCGATTGGCTCGTGCTTGCCTTCCACCCCGCGGCCAAACCAAAGGACTTGTTTGACAACATCCGCACCACGTTTGGCACTGGCTTCCACCGCGGCCAGCAGTTCCAATCCTTCCTTGTCCTGAATCTTTTGTCGCAGCAACGTGGCGGAAATCATAATGGGCGCAAGAATGTTATTGAGGTCGTGCGCAATGCCCGAGGCGAGCTGGCCGATGCTTTCCATTCGTTGGGCGCGCAGAAATTGCGCTTCCAAGTGTTTTTTGTTCGTGATATCGCGGCCGATGCCGACAAGACCGATGATTTTGCCGTTGGCATCGAACCAGGGAACTTTCGTAGTGAGCAGCCAGCAGACTTCGCCATCGGGCCTGACAACTTTCTCCTCACGGTTGATGATCGACTGGCCTTTCCAAAGCACCAATTGGTCGTCTTCAAAAAGTTTCGCAGCGATGTCCTTTGGGTAAAACTCAAAATCCGTCTTTCCTCGCGCCTCGGCCTCGGTTTTGCATCCCATGAGCCTCAAGTCGGCCGGGTTGGCCATGATCTTGCGCGCAGCGCCGTCTTTGGCATAGATGACATCCGGCAAATTATCAATTACCGTGCGCAACAAATTGCGTTCTTCCACCGCTTTTGTTTCCGCCTCCTTTTGCTTGGTGATGTCGTGACCGATGCCGACAAGACCGACAATCTTGCCAGCCGCATTGCGCCAGGGAATTTTCGTGGTGAGCAACCAGCGGACTTCGCCGTCGGGCCTGACTACCTTCTCCTTACGGTTGATGATCGACTGGCCTTTCCAAAGCACCAGTTGGTCGTCCTCATAAAGTTTCGCAGCGATGTCCTTTGGGTAAAACTCAAAATCCGTCTTGTCCAGCGCCTCGGCCTCGGTTTTGCATCCCATGAGCTTCAAGTCAGCCGGGTTGGACACGGTCTTGCGCGCAGTGCTGTCTTTGGCGTAGATGGCATCCGGCAGATTTTCGATTACCGTGCGCAACAGATTGCGTTCTTGCGCCAACTGAATCCCCATCTCCTTTTGTTTGGTGATATCTGTCATCGCGCCAACCATTCGAATGGCCTTGCCTGACGCATCATGGATCACGTAGCCGAGGTCCAGCACTTCCGCGTATAAGTCGTTCTTACACCGGAAACGATATTCCCCCCGCCAATGTTCCTGACCGCTGCGAATGACCGCTTGAATCCCCTCATAAACCCGTTTTCGGTCGTCGTGGTGCATGCGGTTGACCCAAAGCTCCGGGCCGGACAACAATTCATCCGGCGGATAACCGAACGTCTCGCTTGCGCCTTCAGTGCGCCATATTTTGTTGGTTATCAAATCCCAATCCCATAGAACGTCGTTCGTCGCGCTGGCGATCAAATTTAAACGTTCATTGGCAATATGAAGCTCTTCCAGTGCTTTGGGCTGGTCAACCTGGCTTTTGGAGATTTTGGAAGATTTTGGCATTTTATTTTTGTCGTTGACGCACATTGGCGGCGGGTGCCTGTTCAAATCAGTTATTTTGGTCCATCACATTTTCGCGGCCTGGCACTTGCAGTCACCGGGTCAGGATTGGAAGTTGTTTACGCAAATAAACAGAGCCGCGCAAGTGTAATCCTTACGGCTCGACAAAAACGGGCATCCCGACCCAGGCGAGCTGCATCAAATACTCCGCATCCCAATTCGCCAGCCGGAAACAGCCATGCGATTCCGTCCGTCCCACTTGCTCGGGACTTGGCGTGCCGTGAATGCCATAGCCGGTTTTGTCCAGACCAATCCATGCCACCCCGACGGGATTATTCGGCCCGGGGGGCAAAACCAGTTTTTGATTCAACCGCCGCGCCTCAGGCGACTCGGGAAAAAGTTCCGGATTGAACGTGTAATTCGGGTTCGGCGCGATAACGGCAACGTGTAATTCGCCTGCCTGCCGTTTTTCGACGCTCGCGGCAATGCTGCATGGAAAATGCGCGAGCAAGTTCGTTTCCGCGCCGAATGCCTCCAAAAACTTTTCATTGAGATGAATGACCACGAACGCCGCCTTGTCCGTGGGCACGGGATAATTCACATCTGGAACCTGCAGAACCGTGCCCGGCGCGATGCTTGTCCAATTCACACCCGGGTTGAGCCGGCAAATCAATTCGGGATGCGAATGGCTTTTCTCCGCGACGAGTTCAAGTTCGGTTTCATAATCGAGCGCCGACTGCTGCGATTTGTCGAGCCACGTTTTGCCAAGCGGCTGCAAATGTGCCAGGTCGTTCGTCGTCACGGTGTAGGTCGTCAACAGCGGCGCGTCGAGCATGAGCCGCGCGCGCGTGTCCGCGTCGAGCGTGCCGGTTTGCGGCAAATTTTCAATTTTCATAAAAACAAAAATGGCCTCGCGCGTTTGCGAACCGAGCGCGGCATCAATCGAACCCGGCGAAATCGCGCGGCGCGCCAGCGCGATTTGTGCTTCCAGCACGTCGCGAACCGGTCGCGGAAAATCGCCCGGCGATTGGTGCGCGATAATCAATGGTCGCATGCGCAATGGGGTGGCCATTTTCGGCTGGCGGACCGTTTTCTGCGGATGTTCGTGCCGCCACCAAATCCACGTCATTGCCGCCAGCACGATCAATACGAACAGCCAGCGCCAGCCGCCGCCGTGTTTCTTTCGTCGCATACGCGCAAAACGATGTTGAAAGTCCGGAGGCACGCGGGGATTAAGCCACAGACAAAATGCCGACCCAAGAAAGAACTCGCTTAATGAATGGAAGTCATTCGAATACGACCGGGCAGAGGTTGTTTCACTTGAGATTCAAAACCGCTTCTCCAATAAGCCTTGCGGCAACATCGTAGTTGAGCTGGCCGGTGTTGATTACCATGTGGTAGAGCAGGGGATCATTGATGTCGGCATTGAAATATGTTTTCAGATAGCGTTCACGTCCGCGGTCCTCGGTCAGGCAAAACTTGCGCGCTTCCGCCTCGGTCATGCCGTGGCTTTTTTGAATGTGCTCGACGCGTTTTTCAAACGGGGCGACCAGGCGCACGTGAAGGACGTCCGGCAATTTCGCCGTGATCACGCTTCCGCCGCGGCCAATGAGAATAACATTTCCCAGTGCGGCCAGCTTAATGACGGTCTCCGCAGTTTGATGGACGATGGTGCTCGACGGTGGACGCACTGCAAATAGTTCATTCAGGAAGTCTTCGAGTTCCGAGGCGCGGTCTTCAGGCAGGAATTTGGCCAGACAGGCGGGCAGATTGTGGTCTTCAAGAACTTTGTCTATCAGATTGCGATCGAACACAGTCCACGGACAGGAGTTCTTCGGTGAACGTTCTTGCAGGTAATGGGCCAGTTTTTCAGCAACGGCGAGCGCCTCGCAACCGGTCTGTCTGGAGATCGTCACAGCGCGACGAACACCATTTTCCGCGAATGCCTTCGATTCATCGGCGTTTTGTAACTGGCTGTTGATGAAGGACAGGCAATGTTCAAGGTTGGGAGTTTGAATCATAACAGCCTCCTGATTTGCGGGATTGGTTTGCACGGCGCAGAAAACCCTGTGTCCTCGCGTTGGACAAGGCTTGTTTTTGCAACACCCGCTGGATTCGCGTTTTGGCCATAATTTCTCCGGTTTTCAAACGATATAATGTCACTCGTTTCGTTTCCGCCGACTTTCACTTCAAAATACTCCCGTGACACGAGTAGTTTCAAGAGTATCAGGGCGATTTGATAATAACCGATGCAAATTGTCAAACCGACAGGCGGCCTTCAAATCCCGCCGCGCATCGTCAAATACCCCAGGCTTTTCCCCGGGCGTTCACGATTTGGTGAGCATTTCGTTGTAGGCTCGCGCGATTTGATCCACTAACGGCGACGGTGCGACCGGTTCACCGCCGAACGTTGCCACCGGCACGATGCCAAGCGCGCTTTGCGTGACAAAAATGCCTTCGGAATTCCGCAGCGCTTCAGGTTTGATGACACGTTGATTAGTCTGGAGACCGAGCGTCTGACAGATTTCCAGCACGACGGCGCGCGTGATGCCCGGCAACACGCCGCAGTCCGTCGGTGTTGTGCAAATGCTGTCATTGTAAACCCAAAACAAATTGCCGCTGGTCGTTTCCGCCACTTCGCCGTTCGTATTGACGAGCAACGCCTCGTCCGCGCCTTTTTTGGCGGCCTCGATACGCGCCATGACGTGTGTGAGCTTGTTCGTTGTTTTGAATGCCGCAAGTGGATCAGCGGCAAGAACCCGAAACGACGACGTGATCAAACTCCACTGAACCGGATTTTCCACATCCATCGGCGACGCGGCGTGCAACGTTATCACGACCGTCGGCTTGCCATCCGATTTGGGCGTGTAACCACGTTCACCCGGTCCGCGCGTCAACGTCACGCGCAGGATCGCCTCGGGCATTTGATTTTGTCCGATGAGCTGCCCGGCAAAATCCTGCAATTCCTTCGGCGTGAACGGACATTTGATTTTCAGGAAATCAGCGCCGCGCGTCATGCGCTCCAGATGTTGCGCTATCCGAAACGGCTTTCCACCACACACGCGCATCGTCTCGAAAAGCCCGTCGCCATACATGAAACCGCGGTCGTTGACGGAAATGACGGCTTGTTGCTCCGATACGAACTGGCCGTTGAGGAAAATGGTCATGCGTTTCTGATGCGCTTCCAATTACCCGGAATGCGACCGTTCTGCGAGCAGAAAGATTTGTCCGCTAATTTCGCTAATTTTTACGAATTGAATTCGCGTTCCTTGGCGTAATTCGCGGATGGAACCGGAACTTTCATTTGCAACGCCGCCAGAAAACCGGCGGCCTTGGCCAGCGTTTCCTCGTATTCCGCCTCAGGATTGGAATCGGCCACAATGCCCGCGCCGACATGAAAATACGCGGTCCGCTCCTTGCAGATCGCTGTGCGGATGATGATGCTCAACTGGCTTTCGCGGTTGAATCCGAGATAACCGAGCACGCCGGTGTAAGGCCCGCGCGCAATCGGCTCCAGTTCGTCAATGATTTCCATCGCGCGGAACTTCGGCGCGCCGGTGATGCTGCCGCCGGGGAAACATGACGCCAGCGCGGCGAGATGCGTCATGCCTTTTCGCAATTGACCTTCGACTGTTGAGACCAGATGTTGCACCTGTGCGAACCGTTCCAGCCGCGCCAGTTCCGGCGTTTGCACCGAGCCGAATTCGCAGACTTTGCCGAGGTCGTTGCGGAGCAGATCGGTGATCATTACCAATTCGGCCAGTTCCTTGGCGCTGGTCTGGAGTTCGTAGGCGAGTTGCGCGTCACGTGTCGGGTCGGTATCGCGCGGGCGAGTACCCTTGATTGGCCGGGTCTGGATGTGCGAGCCGCTCAAACGCAAAAAAAGTTCCGGTGATGACGATGCGATTTGAAAGCGGCTGTGCCGACCCCCTGTATCGCAATCCAGAAACGCGGAAAATGGAGCGGGGGAAACCGCGCTCAATCGCTGAAACAGTTCCCAGCCGGAAAAATCGCATGGCATGGCAAGCCGTTGCGAGAGATTGACCTGATAAATATCGCCGGCGCGAATGTAAGCCTGTGCGCAATCGACAGCGGCAAGAAATTCCGAGCGGGTGAAGTTGGAAACGATTTCCTTTCGGAAGGGCGAACTCCGTGAGCCCCTGACTTTTTCTGATGGATCAGGGCGTCGCGGAGTTCCGCCCTCCGAAGTCAAAGCGGCGCGCCAAAATTCGAGTTGTTCCTGCGCCCTCGCTTTGCTGCGGGAGCCGTCGGCGCTTAATCCTGTCGAAACGACCCAGGTTTTGCCGAGGTGATGATCAAACACAACGAGGCTGTCGTAAAAACCGACGTGGCAGTCGGGCAATTCAAGATCGTTGACGGCGCGGCGCGGGAGTTTAGGCTCGGTGAAATTTTTCAAATCATAACCCCAATAACCGAAGCAGCCGCCAAGCGGAAACGGCAGGTCAATTTCGTCCAGCAATTCAAAGCGCGACATGAGTGCGTCGAGGATCTGCCACGGATTGCCAAATTGGACATAAGGTGCGCGACGTGAGGCGTGAGGGGTGATTTCGCAGCGCGAGCCAAAGGAGCGGAACGTGAGAAATGGCCGTGACGCGACAAACGAGTAACGTGCCTGCGGCGAATCAAACAATCCGGTCCGCAAAAGCGCAATTCCCGGCTCACCATGAAGACTCTCGACGAGCGATTCGGGTGTGTGCGTGGTGGC
This sequence comes from Verrucomicrobiota bacterium, assembly GCA_049517655.1. Taxonomy (GTDB): domain Bacteria; phylum Verrucomicrobiota; class Verrucomicrobiia; order Limisphaerales; family UBA11358; genus UBA11358. The sequence goes on from JBEKRQ010000005.1 coordinate 49,032, forward strand.
AATTTCCTGAATCAGCGGGCACATTTTTCGATCACGCAAACGCCTTGGGCAGGACGCCCGGATGGCCGACGTGGCGTTCGTAGTCCAGGATAATGTCCACGGCTTCCTGTGGATCGTCGGTAAGTTTGACAAGATCAAGGTCGCCGGGGCTGATAAAGGCGTGTTTGTCCTGCAATTCGGTTTTCAACCAGTGCAGCAGTCCCTTCCAGTGTTCCTTGCCAAACAGGATGAGTGGAAATTGAGGGATGCGTTCCGTCTGCACGAGCGTGGTGATTTCAAAAAATTCATCGAGCGTGCCGAACCCCCCGGGCATGAACACGAAGCCGAGGCTGTATTTCGCAAAACAAACCTTGCGCGCGAAAAAATAATGAAAGTGCAGCGGCACGTTGACAAAACGATTGCTGGCTTGCTCGTGCGATAATTCGATGTTGAGGCCGATGGATTTGCCACCGCCTTGCGACGCGCCTTTGTTCACGGCTTCCATGATGCCCGGCCCGCCGCCGGTGATGACGGCAAGATTGTGCTGCGCGAGCCCTTTGGCGATGGCGGTTGCGTCGTGATAATACTTGTCGTTCGGGTGCATTCGCGCCGAGCCAAAAATCGTGACGGCGGGGCCAACTTGTGAAAGCGTTTGGAAGGAATCCACAAACTCGGCCATGATGCGGAAGATGCGCCAGGGATCTTCACGAATGAAACTGGTGGTGTCGCTCATGGCCGGAGCATAGTCACGACAGTGAAATGAAACAAGCCGGAGAACTTTAATATTCCCCGGCCTGTTTGTGTGTTACCCGGTTCCTCAAATCAAGAGCAGCCGAGGCTTTCGCCGCAATTCAGGCATTTGTAACATGCGCCGTTGCGCACGGCGACATGCCCGCAGTTCGGACACATGGGTGCGTCCTGCTGGAAGTGCGCGATGGCGTCATTCAAGCTTTTGACGGTGTATTCAGAGGGCGTATGATGGCCGTTGCCATTGCCGGTTTCCGATTCGAGCACATCGTTGTCCTCGGCGATAGGCAGTTCACGCACCGGCCGGTTCACCCTTTTTTTTTCTTCCTCGTGCAAGCCGGGCATGGCGAGTTCCGGTTGCGCGCGATTGGCGGCAACCGCTTCGCGGTAACCGGGAATGAATTTCAGCGCGAGCCAGCGAAAAACGTAATCGGTGATTGAGGAAGCATTGCGGATTTCCGGATTCTTTGTGAAACCGCTCGGCTCGAAACGCTGGTGCGCGAATTTTTTGACGAGCGCCCCCAGCGGCACGCCGTATTGTAATGCAATGCTGGTAAGCGTGCCGATGCTGTCCATCAAGCCGCCGATGGTCGAGCCTTCCTTGGCCATCGTGATGAACAATTCACCCGGCTGGCCGTCTTCAAACAACCCGACCGTCATGTAACCTTCATGGCCAGCGATGTCGAATTTGTGCGTGACGGCATCGCGCGTTTCCGGCAAACGGCGGCGCAACGGTTTGCCGGCTTCGGCGCTCAATCTGGCGGTTTCGGCCTCGAGTTCCTTGATGCGGGCTTCGAGTGACGATGTATCCGCCGCGGTTGCGCCGCTGGAACCGTCGCCGCTCTTTTTGGTGCTCAACGGCTGCGAACGTTTCGAACCGTCGCGATAAATAGCCACACATTTGAGCCCCATTTTCCACGCCTGAACATAAATATCGCGAATTTCCTCGATGGTGCTTCCGTTCGGCATGTTGACGGTCTTGGAAATCGCACCGCTGATAAACGGCTGTGCGGCGGCCATCATTTTCAAGTGCGCCAGACAATGGATGCTGCGCCTGCCCTTGAACGGTTTGAACGCGCAATCAAAGACGGGCAAATGCTCCGGCTTGAGTCCGCTGCGAACAGTCGCGCCGTTTTCATCAATGTCCTCAATCGTATCAAATTTTTCGATATGCGCGATAATGACTTCGATTTCCTTCGCGCTGTATCCGAGACGATGAAGCGCGTCGGGCACGCCGCGGTTGACAATTTTCAACATGCCGCCGCCGGCAAGCAGCTTGTATTTAACGAGCGCGATATCGGGTTCAATGCCGGTCGTGTCGCAGTCCATCAAAAATGCAATCGTGCCGGTCGGCGCGAGCACGGTGACTTGCGCGTTGCGATAGCCGGCTTGTTTGCCGCCGGCGAGCGCGCGGTCCCAGCAACGCCGCGCTTCGTCTTTGAGATAACCGAACTCCTCGCTCGGACGGATCTCTTCAACGGCATCGCGATGCAGTTGAATGACGCCAAGCATGGATTCGACGTTGTCCTTTGCCAGCGGTTTTGGCACGTGCGCACAACGGGCGTCATGGTAACCCGGAAACGCCCCCATGCCGGCGGCTATTTCAGCGCTCTGCTCGTAGGCATGGCCGGTCATGATTGCAGTAATGGCGCCGGCGAGCGCGCGGCCTCCGTCACTGTCATATGGCAATCCGTAACTCATGATGAGCGAGCCGAGATTGGCGTAACCGAGGCCGAGCGTGCGGAAAATGTGCGAATTTTCGGTGATGTCCTTCGTCGGGTAACTCGCGTTGTCCACGACGATTTCCTGCGCGGTGATGAAAATGCGCACGGCGGCTTTGAAACGTTCCACGTCGAACCTGCCGTCCTCGCGTTTGAATTTCATCAAATTGAGCGACGCAAGGTTGCACGCGGTGTTGTTGATAAAAACGTATTCACTGCACGGGTTCGTGGAATGAATCGGCTCGGTGCCTTTGCAGGTGTGCCATTTTTGGATCACACCGTCGTATTGCATGCCGGGGTCACCGCAAGTCCATGTGCCTTCGGCGATTTTGCGGAGCAGTTTCGCGGCGTCCTTCTTTTCGAGCGGCTTGCCGGTGGTGACGGCGCGCGTCCACCATTCCCTGCCTGCAAGCGCGGCTTCCATGAATTCGTCGCTGGCGCGCATGGACAGGTTTTCGTTTTGATACATCACGCTGCCGTAGGCGTCGCCGTTGTAGGAACCGTCGTAGCCCTGCTCGATGAGCGCCCAGGCCTTCTTTTCCTCTTTTTGCTTGGCGTCAATGAATTCCTCGATGTCGCCGTGCCAGTCGCGCAACGTGTTCATCTTGGCCGCGCGGCGCGTCTTGCCGCCGGATTTTACGACGTTGGCGACCTGATCATAAACTTTCAGAAAACTCATCGGGCCGCTCGGAGACCCGCCGCCGCTGAGTTTTTCCCGGCTGGATCGGAGCGGGGACAAATCCGTGCCAGTGCCGGAACCGAATTTAAAAAGCATCGCTTCGCTTCCCGCCAGACGCATGATGCTTTCCATGTTGTCGTCCACGGACTGAATGAAACACGCGCTGCACTGCGGATATTCATATTGCGTCCGGGCGCGTTCGGCCTCGTGCGTCTTGCGATTGTAAAACCAGTTTCCCTTGCTGGAATTGTTTCCGACGCCGTATTGATGATAAAGCCCGACGTTGAACCAGACCGGTGAATTGAACGCGCCGTATTGATTCAAGCAGAGCCAGGTCAACTCATCGTAGAAAACTTCACCGTCGGCCTTGCTGAAGTAGCCGTCCGCAACACCCCAATCGGCAATCGTCCGGGAAATGCGATGGACGAGCTGGCGCACCGAGGTTTCACGTTCAGGCATGTTTTGCTCGCCGTAAAAATACTTCGAGACAACGACCTTCATTGCCAGCAACGACCACGACTTCGGCGCTTCGACATTTTCCTGCTTGAAGATGATTTTACCGGCGTCGTCGGTGATTTCGGCGGTGCGGCGGTCCCATTCAATTTGATCGAACGGCTTGATCTTCGCATCGCTGAAAACGCGCCCGACGGGCAGCGACTTTTTCATTGTGTTCGCCTTGCCCTTGAGCCCGTGGGTGCGCCCCGCAACCACCGTCACGGGACGATGGCCTTTGTGCGACGCCGGAGCCAAAACTTCTTCGCGCGCGTCAATCATGAATTTCCCTTTCGGGGCGGCTGAAATTTCTTTTCAGACAAATCACCCGACCGTCTCAAACCAAAAAACAGTCGGGAAAATCAAATTTCTCACCCCACTTTTCAGGTTTTCGCCAACCGCCCCATTTCCTGCGAAACCCCATTTAGTGGGCAACGGTGAGAGCATATACCCAACATATTGTGGTGGCAAGGAAATTTTCGAAAAAAGTTACGCAGTGGTTGTTCACCTTGAAAAACAGGCAAAAAACGCCTGCGCAACCAACGCAATCCGGACTTTATTCGCCCCTGCGAACAAGGACGGTGTGGATAAAGGCGTCTGACCAAATCCGTTCGTCGTCCAGAGTAAGCATCGAACCACAGCGGGGAGCGGCCCGGGTTGGAATTGCTCATTGAACGATGCGATAGAACCGGCGTTGATGGTTTCCCGCATCAGGATCCGCCACAACCATTGGCGAATTTGTGCAGGGAAAGGTCAACACCGTCTCCCAG
>JBEKRQ010000006.1:0-34371 GCA_049517655.1 Verrucomicrobiota bacterium
ACAACGCCGGTTCGATCGTAGGGACAAACCACGACGGAGTCAGGTTGCGGGACACTGGCACTGTGGACAACGAAGGCGGGTTCATTTATGGAAACACCGGCGGCGTGAAGATCAGCGGCCCAGGGGCGGTTACCAATACCGGTTCGATCACAGGTCAGACCGCCGATGGCGTTCGCATTAGTGGTGGTGGCATCGTGAACAGCCTGGCGACCAACGGGATAATTTGGGGAGCTGAATATGGCGTGTTGATTGGCGGTAGCACAGGCTTTGTGTACAACGCCGGTTCGATCATAGGGACAAACCACGACGGAGTCAGGTTGTGGGATGGCGGGGTGGTGGACAACGAAGGCGGGTTCATTTATGGAAATACCAGCGGCGTGAAAATCACCGGCGGCCCAGCCTACGTGACCAATGCCGGGACGATCATTGGCGGCAACGGCAGAGCCATCAGTCTGGGGAATGACAGTAACACGGTGGTGCTTAAGACCGGTTCGGACGTTCAAGGTGACATTGTAGGTGGCACCGGCATCGACGCGGCGTTTCTCCAGGGGCATGGCAGTTACAATAGCAACTTTGTCAACTTTGAAACCCTGACCGTGCAAGGGGATGGGACCTCGACCGGCTGGAATCTGACTGGCACCAACGGATTCTCTCAAAGCGCCACCGTGTCAAACGGCTTGCTGTCGATCAACGGCGGCCTGACCAGCTCCGTTGTGAACGTGGACATCACGGGCAGCTTGGGCGGCACGGGCACCGTTTTTAGCATAGTGAGCAGCCATGGCGTCATCGCCCCGGGCAATTCCATCGGTACGTTGAACTTCGTGGGTTCGCTGAACATGACCAATTCGGTCTACGATGAGGAAGTGAATGCGGCGGGGCAGTCCGATTTAATCAACGTGAGCGGTTCGCCGGGCACGGCGATAATCAGCAACGCCACGGTCGTCGTGCTGCTCGCCCATGAACTTTACGGTTCCAACACAGTCTATACGAATCTTACAGCCACGGGCGGAGTCCTCGGGACGAATGCCGGTGTCAGCATCTCGAATGCGCCGTTGTTTCTCACCGTGGCGCTGGACTATCCCGACACGAACACGGTTGAGACGATTCTGCATCGGAGTAAATTCACTTCCGTGGCCAACACATTCAACCAGCATTCTGTCGCGGGCGCATTGGACGGCATAGCGGACCCTGCGCGGTTGGGCAACGCCCCGGCCATGTCCAACCTGGTCAACGAGTTTTTCTGGCTTCCCGATGCCGGCACAGCGCAGAAAGCGCTGGACAGCATGAGCGGTGAGATTCATGGCAGTCTCGGAATGCTCGATGTGCAGCAGCAGGCTGTCTTCAATAATTCAATTGCATTGCGCACGGGACGCATCAGTGCCGGTGGTGAGAGCAGTGGATCTGCTGCGGCGAAGCCCGTCCAACTGGCCAGCGCCGGTTCGGCACTGCCTCCCATGCAGCAGCAATCGGAGGCGGACCAGCTTTTGGACAACATCTGGCTGCAGGGCTTTGGCACGTTCGGACATTTGAAGGACGATGGCAACGCGTCCGGCGGCAACTTCACCGTCAGTGGCACAAGCGGCGGATTTGACTATCGCCTGCGTCCTGAAATGCTGGTTGGTTTGGCGTTGGGCTACTCGCATGACGACGCGGGTGTCGGCGGGCCTGGCGCATCCGGGACCGTGGACGCCATCCAGTGCGCCGCCTACGGCGGATATGTCAATGGCCCGTGGCATCTGGACGGCATCTTCAGTTACGGCTTCCTCCAGACGGACACGAAGCGGTTCATCAAAGTGGGCTCCATCTCTCAGGAGGCCGATGGCAAATATGATGGCGACGTATTATCATTTTCCACCGAAGGTGGTTATGTTCTTGGAACCGGTCCGGTGACAATTGAACCCACACTGGGGTTGAACTACACGTACTTGGCGCAGAATAGTTTCAAGGAAACCAGTGCCGCGCCCGGTAATAATAATTATGACTTGAACGTGCACAGCGTGGATATGAACAGTCTTCGCACCGCTTTGGGCGTGCGGCTGGCCGCGCAGTTCGGCGAGAAGGATGGCGTGCAATTCATTCCTGCGTTGCGCGCGGCTTGGGAACATGAATTCCTGGATAAAACCGCCGATGTGAATGCCAGTTTCGTTGGCGGGAGCGGCAACTTTATTGTTCGCGGTGTAGAGTTGGGCGCCGACAGCGGAGTATTGGGCGGCGGCCTGACTGTGGCGTTCAACAAAGCGATACAGGGGTTTGTGAACTATGACGTCCACCTGAATTCACGGCTCCGTTCCCAAGCCGTCTCCGGTGGATTGAGCTATTCGTGGTAGGAATCAAAAAGCAACCGTGTTACACCGATTGCTATAATTGATATCCGATTGACGGTGCACTTCCGCCTTCCCCTCGTCCGATGGGGGGAAGGCGTTTTGGTTTATCGCGCTGCCGGTATCAGGCGCGCACTCCAAAACGCTGGCGCGAAATCCGGTGGCATCCGAAAAGCGCGAAGCGTCTTGGACTGCGGCGGCCCTCCTCCGCTTTTCCCAACGGCATATCAAACTGTGCCAATGTTAACTGGTGCTATAGGCGCAAGAAAACCGGTTTTATCAACAAGAGGTCACTCAAACTTTCCGCCGCACTTCAATGGATTGCCAGCCGGAAATTCCGCTGCGCTCATCCGCCGTCCGCTTGCGCGTTGCAATTCGAGAATCCGCAGCGCGCATTTGCCGCAACCGACAACAATTCCATTTTTGTCCGCCAACGGGATTTCTCCCGGTTTTTTGGTGGGGTCGCCTCGCCGAGGCGACCGGCGGAAGTTCCGCCTCCCAATGGACGGCTCGGCGAGCCGTCCCTACCTTTCAAATTTCTTGCCCATCTTCAACGCATGACCGGATGCGATTTTACAAGACCGCCAAATAAACGGCCACGGCCAGCCCGATCAGCGCGAGCAATCCCGCAAGCGACAGGGCGAAACCCGCCCCGAACGCCGGTCGGAATTGTCCCCGATCAATGGCCCGAACGCAGCGACGATGCCGAATGGCCGCAACGACATTGACAACGATGCCGATGGCGATGAGCAGAATGCCGACTGGCAGTGAAAAACCGGCGTGATGCAGTTTGGCCGGCTCGCTGCTCGAAGCCAGCTCGCGCAGAAACAAACCAAAGCGCGCCACGACAAAGCCGAAACCCATGAGCGCGATGCCTGTCCGAATCCACGCAAGGAACGTGCGCTCCGCCGCCATGTAAATGCGCGGGTCGCTTGGAGAAGCAGGGGATTCAATCACACGCAAAATAGGCGCAAAAAAACCGGTTTTGTCAACAAGAGGTCACTCAAACTTTTCGCCGCACTTCAATGGATTGCCAGCCAGAAATTCCGCCGCGCTCATCCGCCGTCCGCTTGCGCGTTGCAATTCGAGAATCCGCAGTACGCGTTCGCCGCAACTGACGACAACGCCAGTTTTGTCCGCCTGTAAAATTTCCCCCGGCCTTCGCTCCCCTGGAGCTTCGGCGCGGCAAGCCGCCTCAATTACTTCAGCTTTCCAAATTTTGATCAACCGCGGTTTCGGTTGCGTTGAACCGGTTTCATCAGGTGGGGCGAGACTACTGGCGAGCCGATCCGAACACATGGTCCTGGACGACCCGGTTCGTGGGGACGCTCGCCCCACCAATGGCAGATTTGGCAAAAACGTGAACGCGCCCGGCCATGGCGTGAACGCGCGCAGCCGGTTCAAAATGGTTCGCGCGGGCTGATTCCAATCAATGCGGCCGTCTTCTTTTTTGATTTTGGGCGCGTGGCTTGCGCCTTCGGAGGGTTGCGGCGTCGGCTTGATTTTTCCGGCGACGTAATCGGGAATGGTCTGCGCAAGCAGTGCCGCGCCAAGGCGCGCGAGCCGGTCGTGCAGAGTGACTGAATCATCTTCAGGGTGAATGGGTGTGCGACGTTGCGCAACGATGTCGCCGGTGTCCAATCCCTCGTCCATTTTCATAAGGGTGACTCCGGTCTCGGTCTCGCCGTTGGCAATCGCCCATTGAATCGGCGCTGCGCCGCGATATTTCGGCAGGAGCGAGGTGTGAATGTTCAGGCAGCCGAACCGTGGCAGATCCAAAATGGCCGGCGTCAAAATGTGCCCGTAAGCGACGACAATAATCAAATCCGGCTGCAGCGCGCGCAGTTCGGCGATGAATTTTTCGTCACGGGCGCGTTCCGGTTGGAGCACGGGCAATTTGAGTTTAAGCGCAAGTGATTTGACCGGTGACGGTCGCGGCTTGAGTCCACGGCCTTTGGGATGGTCCGGGTGCGTGACGATGGCGGCGATTTGGAATTTTGCGTCGTGCGCCAGGGCTTCGAGGCTGGCGGACGATAAGTCCGCCGCGCCCATAAAGATGATTCGCAAAGCCGTCATGCGAACAGCGAAAGGGAAAAGGCGCGCGAGCGAAAGAAAAAATTTCTGGGGGCCGGGTTCCACAGGGCCCTGAATAAAATCCGTTCGCCGAAATTCAGGGACTCGCGGAGATCGTCCCTCCGGGGAAGGAATTGATTACGACTTGACGGCAATGCGCAAAATGTCGGCGCGAACTTTGGTCGGCGTTTGATCCGCGTTAATTTCACGCATCCTTGTGTCCAAACTCAATTTCCTGAATGTCGGCGAACGGCATCATGATTTCCCGCCGCGCCGTGCCTTCCAAAATCTCAAAATGCACTTCGTTGGAGGCAATGCGCGTGATGCGTTGCACGATAATCCGGTCGCGCGAGGTTTTGACGACGAGCACCAGATCCTTGTCGGTCTCACGCCGGATCGTGCCGAAGAAATTGGAAAACTTGGTCTCAAAAAACCGGCGGTTGAACGTAAACTGTCCGCGTTGAAAAATTTGCGGTTCGTTGGGCGCTGACGCCTTTTGCCACGAGGCCTCGGTAATATGAATTTCATCCGCCGCGCTGGGCAGGGCGAAAGTTTCCGTCTTGGCTGTGGAATGTGACATTTCGGGTTCGGCGGTTGCCTCCCTCGTCGGCGTGGAAACAAAAATGATCGGCCCTAAAATCGGCAACACCGCCGCCACACCCATCACCAGCCCAATCGGATGTGCGCGCATGACGGCAATTTCGTAAGCCGCATACAGATTCGCCGCGTAAATCAACAGCAGGATGACGAAACCGACCGGTGAAGAAAAAAAGGCGGAGAACAGGGATTGTTTCGGTGGAAGCTCCAAACGCGACCCCTCTTGAACTGTTATTTCCGGTTTTGGGAGCTGTTTCGAAAGTGGGGGTTCAATGAACGGCTCCACAATCGGTTTGATTTTCGGGTTTTTCTCCAACTGCACGAGCGCGTCCTGCGAAAATTTTGTCCACAACAAGTTGGTGTAACTATCATTCGCCATGCGCAGCATAAGGCCGTTGTCGTTGAATGTAACGATGTCGCCGGATAGCGATGAACCATCAATCAATTGAAACGAATCGGCGCGAGCGACGACGAGCAGCCCGCAAAACCACAAACCGGAAATTGTCCAAAAGATTTTATGCACAGGGTTTTTTAACAAATCCAGGCCGCCAGCGAAAGAAAATTCAAACAGCGGGTTGCAGTTTGAAGTGTTCCGTGCGGATTTCCTTCCCGCTGCAATGTAAAATCACCGCGCTGCGCTCCGAACCGGGCTTGGGTTTCCCCGCGCAACCGGGATTCAAGTAAAGCACGCCGCCGCACATGACACGTGACACAGGAATACTTGACACGTCTTTCACGCCTTTGCCTCCTCCGGCGCTTCCTCGTTTTCGGGTTTTTCGTTGCGGACGCCCGCCTCCTTTTCGACAGGCGATTCAGCGGCTGCGGTGAGTTTCATCGCCCCGACAAACAAAGCGGTGAACAGCCCGCTGCTGAGAAGCGTGTTCCGGAAGAATTCCCAGGTTTGCGGCCAGCCGTTCGTGCCTTTGATCAGCGCGATGAGCCATCCGGCGAGATTTTTCGTGTATTCAGGATTGTTGAACGGATTCAACAGCCATGATGCCGTGTTCGTGATGAGATAAAACAGCAATGCCCCGAACACACCACCGCCGAGCAGCGGTAAAAACGATGATTGCGGTTTGAACCGGCGACCCATCCAGATGATCGCAACATAGGCGACGTAGTTGGCCAGTTGATATTTCAGGACGGAAAAGTCCCAAACGTTCCAGCCGTGCAGCTGATAATATGCGTTGAGGGCGATGTCCGTGAGCACCAGCGTCCCGAGCGGCAGCCACCATGCCATGCGACCGGTGAAATACACGCCCGCGCAAAACATCAGCGCATAAACCGCGCTGAAACTCGGTGGAAACAACCCCGGCCAGCGGCTCAACACAATGAGCGCCAGAAAAACCACCGGCAGCCAGTAATTCCGCTTCTCTTGCATCGGCGCAAAGGATAATCCGGCGCGGGAGAATGACAAGTCAGGGAAATTCAGACAGAGGCAGCCGCGAACTTCAGTTTCGCATTTTTCCACAACCTGAAGCAATCGCTGCTATTGACGTCACGGTTTTGCCGTTTGGTGATACGGCTGGTGCTTGAGATATAGGGCAAGCAATTCCTGATTCCGTTCCAACCGGTCCTTTGGTACATCTGATTTGGAGGCCAACGCACAGGCTTTTTGCGCCATCCATATCGCATCGTCAAACCGCCCTGCCTCGGCGTAGGCAGCGGCCAATGTGCTTACGAGAGTGTCCGCCTGATAATATGTCAGTCGGCAGGCTTTTTCTCCGAGTTGCACGGCTTCAGGACCATTGCGTAATGACGCATCAGGACAGGTGGCCAGCATACAAGCCAGGTTGTTGAGCAAAGTGGCGGAATCAGGTTGCGTTTTAAGGGCGAGGTGGTTGCGAGCAATGGCTCCGGCAAAATCTCCATCTTCCCATAAACTGTTTGCGATTTTGGTTTGTGCTTCCGAGGACTTGGATAAAGGTCGGGGAATTCGTCCCGAACGGAGAATTTGAAATAAACTGGCGAAATCATCCGTCCACAGCGGAATACCCGCCGGGTTGGTCTGCAGCGGTCTGGCGGCGAGGCGGATGGCGGGAGAGTTGATGATCTCTTCGCCGGACGACAATAGCATCCACACGGATGAATAAATCCACCATTTATTGGGGATTCCAACATCATCAATGATGGTCACCTTGTAGTTGAAGTGACGGGCGAGGTTGATGACCACCGGCTCGAGATCGAGGGAAAGGTTGGAGATATCCACCGCGATAATGCCCTTGGGTTTCAAGTGTCGTTGGTAAACTGTGAAAGCTTCCTGGGTTAGTAGATGTACCGGGGGCGCGTCGCTGTTAAAGGCGTCAAGCACGAGCAGGTCGAAATCCTGTGACGGTTCCCTTTCCAGCGAAAGGCGGGCGTCACCGAGGGTGACCTCCACTTTTCCCTGACAATTGGTGAGGTAAGTGAACTCGGATGTGGCCAGCCGCAGCACTTCCGGGTTGATTTCATAAAAATGGACGTCATCTCCCCGTTGTGCGTAGGTGGCCAGCGTGCCGACACCCAGCCCGACCACGCCAATGCGCCGGTGGCCGGCCGACATGGCGCGCAAGGCCAATCCGACGCCGCTCTCTTCACTGAAATAGGTGGTCGGCCAGGAGGCTCGCGATGGCTCGGCGAATTGCAGACCGTGCACTGTTCTCCCGTGCTTAAGTTGGAGATAACGCAGGTCCGATTTGCCATTGCCATATTTGAACACCTTCAGTACGCCATAAAAATTTCGTGACCGGTAAATCAAACCAGAAGTGGCCTTATATGCTTGCAGCCACAAAACCGTGCCGAGGGCCATCAACCCTGCAGACAACCAAATGCATGCCGGGAGGCGCCAGCGATGAAAGCTGCCGGCGTTACGGTCGCGCAAACAGACGAACAGGAACAACAAAACGCAAAGCAGCAATCCAAATTGCAACTCAAAGTAGTTGGTGAAGATCAACGGTGCATCGATGGCGACGAAGAACCCGCCTAGCGCGCCACCGGCGGCAATCATCAAATAAAATCCCGTCAAATGTTTGGGGTCGGGCTTGAGGCGGTACAGTTCGCCATGGCAAACCATGCAGCAAATGAAAAGTCCTGCGGCGTAAATGCTCAATTGCAATTTAATGGGTATCCCGATCAATGTCCCTGTCCCTGTCTCTTTGAATAATACCCAGCAGATGCCGCCTGCTGCCGCGGTAAGCGCCAGGATAAATGGGAAGCGTGCATACCAGCGCGGGTTGTCAAAGCAGATGATGAAGCTTAATAGATATAATGCCAGCGGCAGCACCCAGAGGAATGGAACCACAGCCACTTCCTGACACATCTTGTTTGTTGTTGCCAGCAGGAGCACTGAAGCGCAAGCCGGCAGCAACAACCACAAAAGACGGTCAAGAGGCGCGGATTGAAAATCGGATGATGTGAACCCCTGTCTTTGAAATTCTGGTTCCCGGCTTTCCAACTCTTCAGGCTCATACCTTCCGCTATTTGTTATGCAGCACCCGCCGCCTGCTGTTTTCCATAATTTCATTGCGCAGAAACCACCGCAAACGGCATACGCAACCAGTCCGCACCCCCATAACATGGCCTGCATTGTGCGTGTGAACTGTGCCTCGAAATAAATCGGATAACTGACGAGCGCCAGCAGTGAACCGGTATTTGAGAGCGCGTAGAGCCGGTAGGGTGAGACGCCGGGGTTGGTGCGGTTAAACCAGTGTTGCATCAACGGGCCGGTGGATGAGAGGACGAAATACGGGAGGCCGATGCTTACGGCCAGCAAGCTGAGAATTCGAAGTGTCGGATCCTCGCTGCCACCCGGCTTCCAGGAATCGGAGGGCGTAATGGGCAGCAATGCCACTGCCGCAACAAGCAGGGCGAGATATAATATCACTTGAGTGCGTATTTTGAGCCAGCGGGAGGTGAAATGAGCGTAGGCGTAGCCACCCAATAGCAGCATCTGAAAAAACAACATGCAGATTGTCCAGACGCTGGGTGTGCCGCCAAACCACGGCAGAATGTATTTGCCAATCAGTGGTTGCACCTGAAAAAGCAGGAAAGCCCCGATAAAAATCGTCAGCGCATATGCGAACACGGGTGCGGATATTACCGATGCTCCACTGCAACCGCCAGCGCATAAACCGGGCTGACATCCAGTGAAAAAATCCATGTCCATCCGTGTCCTCTGCGGTTAAAATCCCCGCTGTGTTCGACATCCCCAAAACCATGCGCGCCGTCGTCTATCGCGGTGTGAACGATTTGCGCGTCGAGACCGTGCCCGTCCCGCGCATCAGCGCGAATGAACTGCTCGTAAAAGTCGCCGTCTGCGGCGTCTGCCCGACCGACATCAAAAAAATCCAATACGGCGCCATCCAGCCGCCGCGCATTTTCGGACACGAAACCGCCGGCACCATTGTCAAACTCGGAGCAAGGAGCAAGGAGCAAGGTTTCAAACTGGGCGACCGCGTCGCGCTGCACCATCATGTTCCATGCCGGCATTGCCATTTTTGCCGCCACAGCGCCTTTGCCCAGTGCGCAACCTACAAACGCACCGGCATCACCGCCGGTTTCGAGCCGGCCGGCGGCGGTTTCGCCGAATACGTTCGCGTGATGAATTTTGTTCTGCCCGGCGTCGTGAAAATTCCGGCGCGCAATGCCTTTGAAGAAGGAGCCATGCTCGAACCCGTCAACACCGTGCTCAAGGCCGTCAAACGGCTTTCCATCTTGCGCGGCGATGTCGTGCTCGTGGCCGGGCAGGGACCCATTGGCCTGATGTTCACGCGGCTGCTGCAATTGCAGGGGGCGAACGTCATCGCGACGGACTTGCTGGAACCGCGCTTGCGGTTCGCAAAAAAATTCGGCGCGCGCTGGATGGTTCAAGTTCCAAGTTCCAAGTCCAAAGTCCCAAGTCCGAAATCCGAAATCCAAAATCAGATCTCGACCGTTTCCGCCTTCTGCCTTCCGCCTTCCGCTTTTCCGATTGACGCCGCGGTCATCGCGGTCCCTTCTGATGAAGTCGTGCAACAAGCCCTGCAACTCGTGCGCGGTGGGGGACAGGTGCTCCTCTTCGCCCACACCAAAAGTGCGGAAGCCGGAAAGCAGAAGGCAGAAGCCGGAAGTCCGACCTCCGACCTCCGACCTCCGACCTCCGACTTCCGATTGCCGGCCTCCGGCCTCTGTCCTCTGGATCTGTCCTCCGTTTGTCTGGACGAAAAGGATTTGCTCGGCAGCTACTCGTCCGATTTCACCCTCCAGCGCGAAGTCGCACGCCTCGTCTTCTCACGCCAACTCGACGTGCGCGGTTTAATCTCGCATCGCTTTCCGCTCGAACAAACCGCCGCCGCCGTCGCCCTGGCTGCTCATCCAGGACCGGACTCATTGAAAATTCTTGTGACGCAGATTGGGTAGGGACGCATGAGGCCCGGCTTCGCCAAGCTATGCCGAGGCGAGCCATGCGTCCCTGATGTTTGTGCCGCCAAAATCCGCGTAAATCTGCATTATTTGTGGATGGCCACCCTCTGCCTTCCGGCCTCTGGCTTCCGTCTTCCGGCCCTCTGGCTTCCGGCTTTCCGGCCTCTGCCTTCTGGCTTCGGGCTTCTGCCTTCTGGCTTCTGGCTTCTGGTCTCTGGCCTCTGCCTTCCGGCTTCCACCCCCTGTCTTTCCGCGTAAGCTGCTGATGTTCAATGATAAACTGTCATCCGTTCCGCCTGTCTCAACCCTCAACCCTCAACTTTCAACCACCTAAAAAACCGTTCAAAATAAATCAAAAAAATTATTGACATTCCGTTGTGATTTTGAGACAGTGGCGCCACACACGGTAAAACTAAAACTTAACCAAATAAGAAAAATGAGAACAAAAACACTACTTATTGCCGCTGCCGCGCTCGCGTTCGGCCTCGCCACATCGCAAGCTCAGGTCTATTCACAAAACGTCGTTGGCTATGTCAATGTGCCGTTGACCAACGGGGTTTTTTCTGTCGTGGCTCCCACATTGGATTTGGATGGAACGGGCGTCAATAACACCGTTTCCACGGTGTTCACCACACCTGCCATTGGTGATATCGTGTATGTCTTTAACGGAACCGGCTATGACACTTTGAGTTATATCGTGGAAGGTTCAGGTCACCCTGTAGTTTATGTAACCAATTGGTTTAACGGCAGTGGAAATGTAGCATCTGGTTACTCGATTAATCCGGGTGTATCCGTATTCTATCTTCCGGCTGCCAATGAAACGGCTACGCTGGTGGGCAACGTGTTGCAGTCAACAAATTTGGTCAATACCTATTTCCCGGCGGCAGGACACTTTCAACTTCTTTCTTCGAAGGCTCCAATCTCTGGTGGGCTGACATCGGTTTTGGGCTATACCCCGACTATTGGTGATAACGTTTACATCTATGACAACGGCCACTATGATATTTACAGCTACATCGTGGAAGGTTCAGGCCATCCAGTAACTTATACGACCAACTGGTTTAACGGCGCGGGCGCGGTTCAGGAGCCAGTGATTAATGTTGGACAGGGCTTCTGGATGTTGCCTGCTGGCAGTTCGTCTTGGAGTCAAAACTTTATCGTGCAATAAACAAAAACAATTTATCAATAAGCAAAAAACAAATTGATAAAACAGAAGAAACAACAAAAGTAATAATATGAAAAAACTAATTGTAACAACTCTCGCAACCGCGGCCGTGGCTTTGGGCGCCTTGGCTCAAGGTTCAATTGGCAGTGTAGACACACTTAACACTTGCGTTACGTACGGAGTAGGTCAACAGAATCCTAACACTGCTGCCAACTGGTATATTGGAAACATTACCCTCTATGTGTGGTATGCTGCAACAGCCAGTGTCACGCAAGCCAAAATCGACGCCATCAATGCGTTGGATGGCACGGCTGGTGGTGGCGCGGTTGCCCAGGCTCTTCTGGTTACAGATGGCTTTACGGAAGTTAGCTCCGCCACATTATATGGAATGACTATTGGTGGGGTTACCGATAGTGTCGGCAACGGCACTAAGGGCAGCGGCTACTTTAACTTTACGAATCCCACTATTGGCCTCCCGGGTGCGCCAACGAGCACAACTGGTTGGCTGGCGTTTGATGCCGTTGGTGCCGGTGCCTATAGCACATATTCAGGTGTCTTGGCCTTTGCCAACGGTACCGGTGGAAATCCAGTTGCTTCACCTCCTGGAGTCGCTGCGGCCATTACTGGTATTGATCCATTGGGTAAAAACTTGGATCTAACGCCTATTCCGGAGCCTGCTACGCTTGCGTTGGTGGGTTTGGGCAGCCTTTCGCTGATGTTGTTCCGTCGCAGAAACAGTTGAAATAGTTGATTTTGTTGTTTTCTTTCACCCCGCTCTTGCGCGCAAGAGCGGGTTTTTTATTTCCCTTGGTATAGGGACGCTTCGCGTTTTTCGGATACCGCCGGGGATTTCGCGCCAGCGTTTTGAAGACGAAATGTCCGCGAGATTTCCGCATGACCTTTTGTGCGCCAATGACAATATAAACCGCACAATAATTGACAGCCGCCCCCGCTTCGCTAGGATGGTTTCATTGGCGCGTTCGTCTATCGGTTAGGACACGGCCCTCTCAAGGCTGAAAGACGGGTTCGATTCCCGTACGCGCTACCACTCTAAAATGGTTGAGGGTTGAATGTTGAATGTTGAGGGATTCGGAAAGTTGAGAGTTGAGGGTTTAGAAATCCACTGTCACTCAACCCTCAACCAAATCATGTTCAATTTTGGAAAATTGGAGGCCTGGCAGGAAGCGATTAATTTTGCGGATACGGTTTATACCCTCACCCGAACCTTTCCTGAAGCCGAGAAATTCGGTTTAACGAACCAGATGCGGCGGGCTGCAGTTTCCATTTCGTCAAACCTTGCCGAAGGCAGCTCACGATCATCCCGGCCGGATTTCGCACGCTTCATTGAAATTGCGACAGGTTCATTGTTTGAAGTTGTTTCCCAACTTGCCATTGCTAAAAATCAAGGTTTTCTGGATGAAGTTAATCATCGAAAACTTTGTTTGTTGGCGGAAGAATTAATTCGGATGTTCAGCGGTTTGCGCAAGTCGTTGAACAAATCGCCTGCTTGACTTTCAACATTCAACATTCACCTTTCAACTGATGAACGCCTTCCAAATCATCTTTACTCCGACCAGCGCCGCTGAACTGGCGAAAATGCCCAAGGAACTGCAATTGCAAATCCTCGGGGAGTTCCGCGGACTCCCCCAGCAGGTGCGCGGCGCGGCATTGGACGAGTTCGGCAGGTTGGAGCGTGGGGGACGGATATTGCACCGCTTTCGTGTGGGCGACTACCGCGTTTATTTTGAGCGGCACGAATTGGGCGTGCTGGTGCATCGGATTCTCAGCCGCCACACGTTGAAAGACTTTTTGTTTCGTTCCGGCTTGAAAACCGGCGAAGACGAGGCGCTTCAGGAAAATCCGAAGTTTTGGGAAATGATCGAAGCAGCCAGAGGCCGGAAATCGGAAGGCTGAAGCCTGAAGCCGGAGGGCAGAAGGCGGAAGGCGGAGATTCGAAAACAGGAATTTATGCCAGAACGAATTCTATCTTTCCGTGATTTGCGGGTGTATCAAGAGACATTTGAGTTGCAACAAGCCATCTTTAAGCTTTCCAAAAGCTGGCCGGGGGATGAAAAATTCGCGCTTACGGATCAAATTCGACGATCGTCACGTTCCGTTGGAGCGAATATCGCTGAATCATGGGCCAAACGGAGTTATCCATCTCACTTCATCAGCAAATTGACCGACGCCGATGGAGAATTACAAGAAACTTCACATTGGCTTACGACTGCTTTGGCGTGTCAACACATCGCCGAAAACGAACATGCTAAATTTCAGACGCACGTCAAAGAAATTGGAAAGATGCTGGGCAAAATGATGTCCATGCCGGAAAAATTCATACCCAATCACTGAACTCAATTTCCGCGACGGTGGCATTTCCGCCTTCTTCACCGTCCGTTGTCCGCTCCTCATTTCCAACGTCTGATTTCCGTCTTCCGACTTCCGACTTCCGTCTTCCGTCTTCTGACTTCCGTCTTCCGACTTCTGACTTCCGACTTCCGACTTCTGACTTCCGACTTCCGACTTCTGACTTCCGACCTCCGACTTCTGACTTCCGACCTCCGTCATCCAACATCTTCACCCAGTTCAACGTTCCAGTAGGCAAGATCAATAAAGTGTTTCCAGCTGTCGTGCCGGTGCAGGCTGAAGTTAATCTGCACGAACGGTCGCCATTTCGGCCGCTTCGGCTTGCGAATGAGGTGCAGACCGGCCTCCTGCGGCGTGCGATTGGCTTTCTGGGTATTGCACTCGACGCATGAACAGACAACGTTTTCCCACGTCGTCGGGCCGCCGCGGTCGCGCGGCAGGACGTGATCCAGATTCAAATCCTTCCGATCAAACGCGCGCCCGCAGTATTGGCACGTGTTTTTGTCGCGCTCAAAAATGTTGTGACGGGTGAACTTGACTTCCTTTTTCGGCAACCGGTCGTAAATGAGCAGCAGGATGATGCGCGGCACGCGGATGCGAAACGAAATGGTGTGGACCGACTCCTCGTGCGGCGCGTCTTCGGAAAGGTCGCGCCATTCATCGAAGTCAAATGTGCGGAACGAGCCGTCGTTGGTGTTGACAACGACCTGCGCCTGACCTTGAAACAACAACGCGAGGGCGCGCCGGGCGGTGCAGACGTTGACTGCCTGCCACAACCGGTTTAACACCAGCACGTGCTGATTCAACGTGGTATTCATGGCGTTTGCCTGAAAGAAAAATGCTAACAAAACCGGCGGCACCGGTCAATACCGCGACAAGGGCGTTTGTGTCCTAAATTGCCTCCGGAGCGCGGGCTTCAGCCCGCTTCGGCTCACAAATGGCAAGGGACAATGAAGCGGCATAAATGCCGCGCTCCTTCAATTAGGACATTACCACAAGGGCGTTTCTAATCCTGCCCGGTCAAGAAGCTGCTGGGTTCAATGCTTCGTGATCGCGGCCTCGTGATACGGCTTTTTGGCCCGGTAAAGCTCGAGCAATTGCCGGTTTTTCCCAGCCAGATCCTTTAAACCGGCGGCGTTTGCAAGCTGCTCCGCCTTTTTCGCCGTGGCCACCGCTTCCGGAAAACGGCCGGCTTCAGCATAAGCGGCGGCCAGCGTCCCGATGAACAGAGGTTTTTCATGGTGGGTCAGTTCACATGCGCGTTCGGCCAGGCGGACCGCCTCGGTCCCGTTGCGCAGTCCGTCATTGAAACTGGCGGCCAGAATCCACGCCAGATTGTTCAGCGCTTCGGCCAGATCAGGATTTAATCTCAATGCCTCCCGGTATTGGACCATCGCTTCCTGAATGCGGCCTGATTGGCCGAGGGCCACACCCAGTTGAAAATATGTTTCGGAGCGGTTTGGATTGACCCGGATGGCTTTGTGAAAGTTCTCGATCGCTTCATCGAACCGGCCCTTGGCGGCGAGGGCGAGGCCTAGGTTGTTCAGCACATCGGAGGAATTCGGATTGATCTGGAGGGCCATGTAATAGTTCTCAATCGCTTTATCAAACCGGCCCCGGTCAGCGAGGGCGACACCCAGATTGTTCAGTGTCGGGAAGTGGGTCGGTTCAATCTGGAGGACCTTGTGATAATTCTCGATCGCTTCATCAAACCGGCCCTGGTCGGCGAGGGCGACACCCAGATTGTTCAGCGCGTCGGGATAATTCGGATTGATCTGGAGGGCTTTGTGGTAGTGTTCCATTGCCTCTTCAATGTGCCCTTGGTTTCTAAGTAAATAACCCAGATTGTTGTGGGCCTCGGCGTAATCGGGTTTCAGGCGGATGGCGTCCTGGTATTGGCTGATCGCCTCGTCGATTTGGCCTTTTTTGACGAGGGCGACGCCGAGGTTGTTGTGGGCATCGGCGTAATCGGGTTTCAGGCGGATGGCGTCTTGGTATTGGTTGATCGCCTCGTCGATTTGGCCTTTTTTGACGAGGGCGACGCCGAGGTTGTTGTGGGCGATGAGATTGTTCTCCGTGACTTCGAGCGTGTGCCGGAAAAGAGTTTCACTGTCCTTCCAATATCCGAGCTGTTGCCGCGTCAATGCCAGGCAGAGGATGATCGCCGTTGAACCCGCCACCGCCAATGCAATCTTATGGTAACGCCACCGTCTGGTTAGTTCATACGCGCCCCAGATGGTGAGAATCAGCACTCCCAGCGACGGAATATAAGTGTAACGATCCGCCATTGACTGATCGCCCACTTGCACCAAACCGATCACGGGCGCCAGCGTCCCGACAAACCACAGCCACCCCATCAGCAAAAAGGGATAGCGCCCCCGCTTCACAAACAGAAGCGCCGAAATGCCACATAAGAACACACCCATCAGCAGCACCTGCCCTAGCGGCCAATACCCGGGGTGTGGATAGAACACGGCTAAATCCGTTGGCCAGATCATCTTCCCCAGATAACGGCAATACGAGACCAGAGCGTTTCCGCTACGTGCGCCGAGTGGCAGGACTCCAACCCCTGTCACAGAGCCTCCCTGCTTCTGCACCACGAAGGTCACGAAGCTCACCACTGCCGTCAAGACAAAGAACGGGACTTTCTCCATTACTAATCGCCATGCACTTCTGGGGTGGAAGCGTTCCAATGGCCAGTAATCCAATAGCAACATAACGAACGGCCATGTCACCAGCATCGGCTTGCTCAGCAAGCCGAGGGTCAGGAAGAACAAAGTGAGCATGTAGTCCAAAGTCGCTGGCTGGGGGTCGAGCGCCGGAGCTATCCTCGCCTTAGGCTCCCGACTTGCAACTGTTAACCGCTTTCGTGCATACCGGCTGTAAAAAATTAGCGCGAGAAGACCGAAGAAACCACTGAGCACATCCTTGCGTTCAGCGACCCAGGCGACCGATTCGACGCGCAGCGGGTGAAAGGCAAACAGCGCCGCCACCAACAGGCTCCGCCACGTTGCGCCGGTCAACTGTCGCAGAAACGCGAACACAAGCGCCGCGTTGAGGGAGTGAAACAGCACATTGACCAGGTGATGTCCCCATGGATTTAAACCAAACAGTCGACAGTCCAACATGTGGGACATCACCGTCAACGGATGCCAATTGATGCACACAGGATTCAAGAAAGCCCATTTCACTGACTCCCAGTTCAAACTGCCCTGAACATGTGGATTCGCTGTAACATAGTCCGGGTCATCGAAGTTAATGAAGTCACATCGCGTCGCCGGCCAGTAAAGGGCGATCGTCACCAGCACCAGCAATACGGCCAGGAGCCACACCGGAATACGCCGCGGAGCCGTCCCCGGAGCTGGTGCTTTCGCTGGTGCGGGTTTGGATTCAATCGCTGATTTGTGCATGCGACTCACAAAAATTACTGCTCACCCTAAAGGGTTGGGAAATTTGGCACGCCCATTTGTAGCGGGAACAGCCGAGCGTTGGCAAGATCGGTCGCATGCAAGCCAATGAGGGCGTACCGGGGGTAGTTTCGAGTATCATTTCTGTCAGGGCGTAAAAATTGGATTTTTTCACTCGTAAAAAACCGTGACATTTCACTTTTTCAGTCGTTGATGGGAGATGTCACGAGCTTCGCAACCTGCACTCAGGCGGATCATTCTTTTTTCGTGTGCACCCATATCTGCGCTGTTCAACCGAACTCATTGCCCTGTTGTGGCAGGCTCGTGATACGGCTTTTTGGCCCGGTAAAGCTTGAGCAATTGCCGGTTTTTCGCGGCCAGATCCTTTAAACCGGCGGCGGCGGCAAGCTGCTCCGCCTTTTCCGCCGTGGTCACCGCTTCCGGGAAACGGCCGGCTTCAGCATAAGCGTCAGCCAGCGTCCCGATGAACAACGGTTCGTGATAATGAGTCAACTCACACGCGCGTTCGGCCAAACGAACCGCCTCGGTCCCGTTGCGCAGTCCGTCATTGGAACTGGCGGCCTGAATCCACGCCAGGTTGTTCAGCGCTTCGTAATTGTTCGGATTGAGTTGCAACGCCTCGGCATAATAACTAACGGCCTCATCGGACCTGCCGGCCTCGCTCAAGGCCTTGGCCACTCCGGTCAGGGCCTTTTCATCCTTTGCTCCCAACAGGCTGACATTTGTGCACTCCTCGACCGCCCTGGCGTAATCGCCTAGTTCCAGCAGCACGATTCCCATGCTCTCATGAGCCTTGGTGTAACGGGGATTTATTTTTATCTCCCTGGCAATGTAGTTGGTTGACTCCCGGAAATCCCCCTTCAAAGCCAGAAGCTCCCCCATGTTAAGGTTCGCCCTCTGGAACTCCGGGTTTATGCGCAAGGCCTCCCGATAATGCTCCATCGCCTCTTCATAACGCCCGGCCCTGCCAAGCACCCAGCCGAGCTGGAATTGGGCAGCATCGTTCACCGGATTCACCGCCAGACAATGGGTCCACAGCGTGATACTGTTCCGCCAATAACCGACTTGGACCCAACTGAGAACACCAAAAACCAACAGCACTGTCCCCGCAGCCCCACTGATTAAGAATGGCGTCAACTTCCAGCGGATGGCCATATCCGCCAGTGCCCAGACCACCGCCACGAAAATGCCAATCGAAGGAATATACATGTAGCGGTCCGCCAAGGGCTGATTACTCATGGCTACAATTCCAATCACCGGCACCAGCGTGCCCAGAAACCAAAGCCAGCCAAAAATCAAATAGGGCTGCTTGCGCAGACGGTTTAATGTGAACCCGGTGATCAGCAGCAAAATGAGGGCTGCCCCCAGCCATTGCCAGGATTCCCAATGACCCGGGCTGGGGTAATAAACTATCAGACCTTCCGGCCAGACCATTTTGCCGAGATACCGGACATATGAGACGGCAGCATTGGACAGGCGGAAACTCCAGGCAGCCGTGGGGCCTGAAACGAAATGATCTCCCCACTTCATTGTCAGATAGGTAATGACACAAGATGCCAGCGTTAGCCCGAAGAACAGCAGTTTTTCCCGGATTAAACGTCCCAAGGTTTCCGGCCGGTTGGCAACCCTTGAACCAGCCCAACCACCTGATTGAAGGTTCGAGATCCTGTTAAGCGGCCAAAAATCCAGCAACAACAATACGCACGGAAACGTCACCAGCATCGGCTTTGCCGCCAGACCAAGGGTAAGAAACAAAAGGGTCAGCAGGTAAAAACGGCCTGCCCTGGATTTTTGCGTTCCAATCTCCGTGACGTGTCGAACATAAGCCTGAAGTGCCAGCAAAAATAAAAACGTGCTCAAGACGTCCTTCCGTTCCGTCACCCAGGCCACTGATTCCACATGCAAGGGGTGAAGTGCAAAAAGAGCCGCCACGAGGGCGCTGCGCTTCCAGGCTCCGGTCATCCGCTGGAGCACACGATACAAGAGGAGCGTATTGGCCACGTGAAACGCCGCGTTCATCAGGTGGTGCCAGCCGGCGGACAACCCGAACAACTCACAATCCAACATGTGCGACCACCAGGCCACCGGGTGCCAAAAGTCAAAATAACTTGTCGTCAGCGCCCAGACGGCACCGTGCCAGGTCAGTCCCGCCGTTACTGCCGGATTCTGATATACCAGGTAAGGGTCATCGTAATTGCAGAAATCAAAACCGGCCACCCGGCAGTAAACCGCCAGTGTCACCACGCCCAGACAAAGACTAATCAGCGTATCGCGCGAAACAGCCACCCGCCCGCCGGGCGAACTGGTTTGCATACCGCTCCTATCCATAAGCACGTCTGTGCGGCAAAATTAATTATGAGACCAATTTTTCAGAAAATTGGTTGACACTTTTTGGTTTTGGTTTTGCTGAACGGAGATCAGTCTCTGGTGGCGGAGTCAGAATTCCACGACCGCTCGCCACAGCATGGCGGCTCGACGGTGATCCATCCTTCTGCATGCTTTCAATCATCCACCCAAACTCTTCGGGCAGCAATCGGGAAATGTTTTGGCGTTGGCGCAAAGTCCAACGCTGACGTTGGGCGTCGTCGCGGAAGACAGCGCGGTCGGTGACCGAGTTCATGTCTCATTGCCCTGTTGTGGCAGGCTCATGATAGGGCTTGCCGGCGCGGTAAAGTTTGAGCAATTGCCGGTTTTTCGTCGCAACCGCCGTCAACCCGACCTTGGTTGCAATCTCCTCCGCCTTTTCCGCCGTGGTCACCGCTTCCGGGAAACGGCCGGCTTCAGCATAAGCGGCAGCCAGCGTCCCGATGAACAGGGGTTTTTCATGGTGGGTCAGTTCACACGCACGTTCGGCCAGGCGAACCGCCTCGGCCCCGTTGCGCAGTCCGTCATTGGAACTGGCGGCCTGAATCCACGCCAGGTTGTTCAGCGCCCCGGCCAGATCAGGATTTAATCTCAATGCCTCCCGGTATTGGACCATCGCTTCCTGAATGCGGCCTGATTGGCCGAGGACCACACCCAGTTGAAAATATGTTTCGGAGCGGTTTGACTCGAGCTGGATGGCCTTGTAATAATTCTCAATCGCTTCATCAAACCGGCCCTTGGCGGCGAGAGCATGGCCCAGGTTGTTCTGCGCTTTGGCAGAATTCGGATCGATCTGGAGGGCCTTGCGAAAGTCCTCAATCGCTTCATCAAAACGCTCCTGGGCGGCGAGGGCAACACCCAGATTGTTCAGCGCTTCAGCGTAATTCGGATTGATCTGGAGGGCCTTATGGTAGTGTTCCATGGCCTCTTTAATGTGCCCCTGGTTTTTAAGCAAAAGGCCCAGATTGTTGTGGGCCATCCAGCAATCCGGGTTCTTGGCCAGCGTGTCGCGCCAGAGGGTTTCCGGGTTCCGGTAAATCCCCGCCTGTTGCCACGTCAATATGCCTAGCGTCAGCAACAATGCTCCACAACATGCCAGCTTGAGAAAGGGTTTGGTTTTGAATGCGATGGTGATTCCCACCGCGGCGAGCGCAATCAAGCCGATGCTCGCGACATATTGGTAATGATCCGCTACGAACGTGTAACGAAACGTGTAAAGCATGACGAAACCGAGCAATGGACTCAACGTTGCCACGTAAAACAATGCCGCAACCTCAACACTGCGCCCGACGAATCGTCTGGTGAAACAAATCGCCGCGCATAATCCGATTCCCATGACCAGCCAGCCATAAGCTGATGGATTGGCGGGGTCAATCGCCCAGCGCGGATAACTGAAGGTCAGATTCACCGGCCAGAACAATTTGCCCGCGTAAAACCAAAGCGCATGGCTCGCAACCAAAATGCGTTCCAGCAAGCCCATCGAAAAAAGTTTCCCATGCGTCCCTTGATGAAATCGCTCCCACCACATCGCCAGCAGTCCCATTCCCAAACCCATCGCCAAGAACGGAACCACTTGAGCCAGCCGCCGCCAGTCAATCGGTTTTGTTTTCAGCCACAAAATCAACAGCAGCGCCGCCGGCAATGTGCAGGCCGTCGTTTTGCTGAAGAGCGCCAGCGCGTAAAACACCAGCGCCAGCCCATACCAAAATCGCCTGGATCCTTCCCCGACAAATTCAATCCAGCAGCCCAGCGTCAACAAAATGAAAAAGAGCGACAAAACACTTTTCAATTCGGTGATCCAGGCGACCGATTCCACCTGCACCGGATGCAGGGCGAAAAGCGCCGCTGCCAGCCAGGCGCCCGGCACGCCCAATCGTTTCAACAATAGCCATACCAACAGCGCATTGATTGCGTGGAGCAAAATATTGACACAATGATAACCGGCCGGATTCAAGCCCCAGAGTGAATGTTCAATGCGAAAGACCGTGTAAGTCAGCGGAAAGTATTGCGAGAGCGAATCCATCGAAAACCAGATCCGTCTCAAACCGTCCGGCGCAGTGAGCAGCGGGTTGTTTGTGACATAAAGGTCATCGTCCCAGATGAACCCGCCGCGCAGGGCGGGAAGATAAGCCAAAAAGACCAGGAGAACAATCAAGCCGCCCCGCCAGACCGGCAGCGCTCGTCCGCGAATAAACATTCGCTCCAGGAAGGTCTTCTGTGGCACACAAATTTTTACCCCCAAAGACCCGGCGGAAGCAAGTCTCGCTATAATCATTTGCCATACCGCCTCCGGTTCGGTTAGCATCCCACCATGAAACGCCTTGTTGTGTTTGTGAGTTTTGTTCTGGCGCTGTCGTTGTTGCAGGCGCGCGCCCAGCAGAATCCCGACGACCAATACATCATTGTTTACGCCCTGATGCAACAGGCGGACACGCTCGAAAATTCCGGCGACTTGCATCAGGCATTGGCTGATTATGTCGAAGCGCGAAATGAATTGGAAAAATTCCAGAAGGTTTTTCCCGATTGGGATCCCAAAATCGTCAACTTCCGGCTCGATTACCTTGCCGAGAAAATCGCCGGGGTGACCGCCAGGCTGCCGGCGGTCCCGCAAAGCGTGACGCCTTTGTCAGCGGCGCCAGTCCCCGCCCCGCCTGTTGCGGCGGCTTCGGCCACCGCCGGACTTGAATCCCAGCTCAGTGCGCTGCGCGGGCAAGTCGAACAACTGCAGGCGGACAATGGGACGCTCCAGGCCAAGCTCAAGGAAGCGATGGCGGTGCAACCGGCGGCGGTGGACCCGCGTGAAGTGGCCCAAATACGGGAGCAACTCCGGTTTTTGATGAAGGAAAATGATTTGCTGAAGGTGAGTCTGGCGCAGGGGCATGGCGGAACGCCGGTGGGTGTTGACGCAAAATCTTTCGAGGAATTGCAGCAAGCTCTGGCCGGGGCGAAACAAAAACTGGCCGACCAAACGGCGCGCGCCGACAAACTGGCGCTGGAAAACCAGGCGTTCCAGACACGCATGCAATCGCTGCTGGCAGGCGCGGATGCCAGTGGGGCATTGCGCGAGGAAAATGAATTATTAAAGAAAGAGGTGGCTGTTTTGAAGGCCACGCCGCCGGCTTCGCTTGAAAGCGGCGGTGCAAATTCTGAATTGGCAAAGGCGCGGGCGCAGATAGCCAGGTTGCAGTCGGCCTCGGAGGTGAATTCGCTGGAAAAAACGGCGTTGGAGGATCGTGTCAGGCGATTGCAGACCGCAGCCGTACCGGGCCGGAATGAAAACGGGGCGCGCATTCACGAGTTGGAGCGGGAGCGTGATGATTTGCTGGCAAAACTGGGCAAAGCCGACAAAAAACTCAACGAACGCAAGGGCAGGGACGCAGCGGCGCAGATTGAAGCGCTGGCGCGGCAAGTGGACGCGTTGCGTGCGCGCCTGACGGTGGATGAAGCGCAGGCGATTCCTTACACGCCGGAGGAACTGGCTTTGTTCAAGCAATCGGCGCCGGAATTACCCGCGAATCCTGTCGCCGGGAATAAATCCATCCGTGAATTGCCCAACGGCTCGGCTTCGCTGGTGGCAGAGGCACAGAATTATTTTTCAGCCAAACAATACGACAAGGCCGGGGATGATTATCGGGAAATTTTACGGCGCGACGAAAACAACCCGCCGGCGCTGGCCAATCTTGCCATCATCGAGCTGGAACAAAACAAACTCGACGACGCGGAAAGGCACATCCAACAGGCGCTCGCACAAAGTCCGAATGACGCCTACAGCCTGATGGTTTTGGGCCGCGTCGAATTCAGCCAGAAAAAATACGATGAAGCGCTCGATGTGTTGAGCCGCGCGGCAAAACTCGATCCGCAAAATCCGGACATTGAAAATTACCTCGGAGTGACGCTGGCCCAAAAGGGTCTGCGTGCACAGGCGGAAACGGCGTTGCGCAAGGCGATTCAGATTAATCCCAATTATAGCGCGGCGCACAACAATCTGGCGGTGATTTACATCAGCCATCAGCCGCCGCTGGTCGAACTGGCGCGCTGGCATTATCAAAAGGCGCTTGATGGAGGCCAGCCACGCAACCCGGATTTGGAAAAGTTGCTGGATGAAAAAACTGCGCCGGCAAATTCACAATAAAAACGCGCCGGCCGATGGCACGTTGCCATAGTTTTATGCAAACCAAGAAATGGATTTTGCCGGCGCTGGTTTTCGGTCTCGCTCTTGCCGTTCGCGGCGGGACAGTCACAAACAACTTCGGTTTCACCGGACCGGAGATTTACCCGATTGACGATCAAATCAGCCAGTTGCACGCGGCGGATTTGGACGGTGACGGTTTGAACGACCTCGTTGTCGCCAACAATCTGCGCTCAAAAATCAATTTACTTTACAACCTGACGGGCAAAACAAACCTCGCCGCTGCCGCGAACCCGCCGCAACCGCTGGACATCAATCAGCTGCCGCCCGGTTCGCGTTTTCGCATTGATTCACTTCCCGTTGACGAACACATCGGTTCAATGGTGGTGACCGATCTCAACGGTGATGGTCGCCCTGATATTGCTTTTTATGGTGACGGCAGGGACCTCGAAGTGATTTACAATCAGGGCACCAATGGCTGGAGTGATCCGAAACGCTGGCACATCGAGGACGGACAGATGAACCCGGATGCGCTGGCCGAGGGCGATTTGAACGGTGATGGCCGCACCGATTTAGTTTTACTGGGTGACAATGGCTCGCTTTATTTTTTGCCGCAATTGCCGGACCACACGCTGGGCGAGCCGCAAAAAATTCCATACTCGGGCACTCCGAAGGCGGTGCAAATTATTGACGTAAACGGCGACGGACGCAAGGATTTGCTTCTGGTGGATTGGGACAGCCCGACGCCATTTCGTTTCCGGTTGCAAAACGCAACCGGCCAGCTCGGCCCGGAAATTTATTTCAAAACACAACCCATTCGTTCGTATTGCGCGGACAATTTGGAAGGTGACGCAAAGGCTTACGTCGTGACCCTCGCGCAAAATTCCGCTCGCGCGGAAGTTTCGCAATTCGTCCGCAAGCCCGCGGAAGTTTTGTCCGGCTTGACGAGCCGCAGCGAAGCGAAGGCTGCCGCATTCCGGCAGGGACAATTTCAAATTTTGCCGCTAAGAAAAGCGGAAGGCACACAACGCGGTTTACTTTGGGCCAACGTCAATGGCGATGGCCGGCCGGATTTGCTCGTTGCCCAACCGGACAGCGGCCAAATCTCTGTTTATTTGCAGCAGCCGGATGGTTCGCTGGCCGAGCCGCATACGTTTCCGACTTTGGCTGGCGTGAGCCAAATCGCGGCGGCGAATTGGGACATGACCGGCCGGCCGGATATTTTTCTGTTGAGCCAGAGTGAAAACGCGGTGGGAGTGACCCAGTTTGATAAAAATGGCCGGTTGCCGTTTCCGACGCTTCTTCCGATTGACGGCAAGCCGCTTGTGATGGCAGTCGGCGCATTGCGTCCCGGCGCCAAGCCGATCCTTGCGATCATTGTGGATCGAAATGGACAGCGTTTTCTTGTGACGCGCACGGCTGACGGCAAAACGCGGACGCAAAAACTCAGCGAAAAATTCACATCCAATCCGGCCATGATGACCATTCAGGATGTGAACCAGGACGGGCTGCCGGATTTGGTGGTGCTGATTCCCTATGAAAAAATCAAAGTCCTGCTGCAGAAATCCAAAGGTGGTTTTGACGAGAAAGATGTGGATCCGCCCGGTGGTGCGATTGAACAGCCGTGGCTGGCAGCGGCGGACGTGGACGGCGACGGCAGGCCGGAATTGCTGCTGCCGCAGAAAAATTTCGTGCGAGCCGTCGTGCTCGAACAGGAGGCCAAAATACCGGGTTCAACCAATCAGGCAGATTGGGTTTTTCGCGTGAAGGATCAAATCAACGGCGCGGAGGGCGATTCGCGCATTGTCGGCGCAACGGCGGTGTGGAACGGCATCCCGCAAAGCGGGAGCGCGCCGGCGATTTTCCTGCTCGACGCGGAGCACAAACAATTGACGTTGTGCGAGCGCGATGCGACGGGCGTTTGGAATGTGACGCGCAACGTGGAGTTGCCGGTTTCCGATTTCAGCGGTTTGCAAACGGTTGCGCTCGGCAACACGAACACACCCAACATTGCGTTTCTGGGTCAAAATACGGTCGCCTGGCTGTCGTTGACGGGTGAAGTGTGGGAACTTGAAGCGCTCGATGGTTACGACACGCCGATTAAAGACGGCAATTTGAATGACGTGACGACTGGCGATTTGAACAATGACGGGCGCAAGGATTTGGTGTTCCTGGAAACGGCGAAAAATTATCTCGATATTGTCAGCTTCAACTCACACCACAAACTTGTGCCAGCCACTCGCTGGCAGGTTTTTGAGCAACACACCTTCCGCGGGCATGCGGACGCCTTGCTTGAACCACGCGAGGCACTGGTGGCGGATGTGACTGGTGACGGGAAAAACGATCTGATCGTGGTGGTGCACGACCGGCTCCTGGTTTATCCGCACGAATGATTTATTGTGTCAACTGCGGCGGGCGCGGCGCGAAAACTTTGAAGGAAAGACCGTCTGTCGTGACAGTGCCGCTACACACGGTAAAGTAAAAGTATTTGGTAACCCTGTCATAGTCCGGCAGGAGCGAAAAATTCAGCCAATCACGAAAGCCTTTTCCCCAACCCCCCAAAAAAAGGCTGGCAGGCGTGGCGTCCGGATCGTTTTTCAAAGCGGTAAAAACCGCACGCGTGAGTTCGCGCTGATTTTCATAACCAAACAAACCGTTGCCCGCGCCGCCGACATGCCGGGTGGCGTCGGCCAAACCGGTGGTTTCGCGCAACGACTTGGCCTTGCTGCCGGCGCTCCGCAGATATTCTTCAATCATGGAAACATCCGTGGTCAGGGCGACGTAACCGCCGCTGACCGTGCAGTAGAGCGAAGGTGATGTGACTGCATTTGTTCCCGGTGTGCGCCGGGATGGCAGGGGAATCGTATAAATTTTCCGGCCAAGAAAATCGCGCGTCCGTGGCGGGTTTTCCCGCGAACCGGTGAGCGTCAGGATGTTTTCGGCCGCAATTTTAATCGCAAGGGCGGTTTGGTTGGGATTGGACGCGGCAAAAATGAAAATGGACGGCGCATTGTCCAAATCAGCAGGGGCCGTCCCCGCCCCCTTTTTCTGGTAACCGATCCAATCGTCACCGAGATTGCCGATGATATTTTTGCGAACATCAAAGTCGGGGTCTTGCTGTTGTGCAGCGCTGTTGGCGATGTCGAGAAACGAGTTGAGGCTGTTGAGCGCCGCAGGTGAAATGTTGCCGAGCATTTTTTCAAGCGTGGCCCACGATTTTTGGCCGTCCACGCGCCAGCGCCAGAATTTTACCGCGTCGGCGGGCACAAAGTCCGGCGGGTTCGCGTCCTTCGGCACGGAGGTGATCATTTTGATGATTCCCTCCCGACTCGTATCTGGCGCGGAAATGAAGAAATCAGCCAGCGCGCCGTCACGGGATTGGCGGTAGGAAAAACTGATGGTTTTCAAACCGGTGAGTCCTGACGCGCCAATGACTTTGTCCCATGGAATTTGCGGCATCGGGCCGGGTGCTTCAAGACCCGGCTGCGGCCGCGGAATGTGAACGAGCACGTCAAAAAGGGTTTTTGCGTTGAGCCATCCGTAATACAGCGGCGCGTCGCGAAATTGCGCGAGCCGGTCGGCGGCAAAAAGCGGATTGTCGCTCAAGGGCGGCAACGCACCGCCGGTCAGCCGTGTGGCGACCGGTTCGACGGCTTTGATTGAACTGCCGACAATCAGCAGCGATTCAAACTGCCCGATGACGATTTCGCCGTATGGCGGCGTTTTGGTTTTTCCACCAGGTTCCTGAACAGACTTGTGTTTTGGGAATACACCGGCAAGCGCCGCCGGAATGTCATTGCTGGAAAGGGGCATAACTGAAAATAAGATGCCGCGTATGGTTTCGTTGTGCATCGGCCTGCCCGTGTCCGTCCATTTTTTACGGAGGCTGGTCAGGTTGGTTTTGAGCAGATCGCTTTTGTCTTTGGCATCAAGCAGCAACAGCACGCCGGGCACCGGGTCGCCACCGCCCGCCCATCCGTTTTGCGTGACGGCGAAGGTCAACTGGCCTTGCGGCAAATTGGTGAAATCGCCGAGCTTGACGCCGAGATCGTGTTCCAGTGGAGCAACGAATTTTTCGTTCCACCTGGCCATGAACTTGTCATGGAACGGCTTCATTGCCGGGTCATTCCAGAAAAGCCACTGCGGCGATTGCCTGCAGGTGGCGCGCAGCGCTGAAAAATCGGGCACGCTGATGAGCAGAAGCGTGTCCGACGGCAGCAGGTTTTCAGCGGGCGGAATCGCAGCCTGAACGGGCGGTGTTTGTGGAGTCGTGCGACACGATGTGCATAGCAAAATCGCGGCGAGCATTGCAAAAGAAATTCCAGCAGTGCGTTGGGGAATCAGGCGAAAAATTCGCAGGATCATGATGAATCTAAGTTCAGCGGCGACAAAAAGTTGCGCCGAAACTATTGCTCCGCCGGTTCGTGCCCGGTGCGGCCGGGCGGTTCGAGATAGTGATACGGATTGTTCGGATTGTCGGTGGAGTAGGCGAAGGCGTCGCGGTGGTCGAGAAAGTTTTTCACCAGTTCGACGGGAATTGCAAAGCCCAGGCCTTCGCCGAACATGATTTTCATGTTCGTGACGCCTATGACTTCCCCGGCCATGTTAAACAGCGGGCCGCCGCTGTTGCCGGGATTGATCTGTGCGGTCGTCTGCAGATAAAGTTCGCCCTCCAATTCGCGCGTCTTGGTGCTTAAAATGCCCGAAGTCATCGTGCGCTCCAGTCCCATCGGACTGCCGATGGCGAACACCGGGTCCCCGACACTCAACACATCCGAATTGCCGAGGGTGACGTATTGAAACTTCGGTGCGGTCTTGTCCTTGATTTTCAGCAGCGCGAGGTCTTGGAATTTGTTGATGGCAACGATGTGCACCTGCTTGTAGGTCTCGCGGTCGAGCTGGCCGTCATGGAGATGGTAAACCTCGACGGAAATTTCCGTCTCGCCTTGGATGACATGAAAATTCGTAATCAAATAACCATCCGCATTGACGAAAAATCCCGAACCCAGACCACCGGGCGTGCGCACCTGCACGACGGCCTCGCCGATTTGTTTGACAAAGTCTTGCACATCGCGCGCCCCCGCCGCGCGCCCGCCAGTGTAATAGAATTGTGCCGGCGCATTGACATTGAGAAGCGAACTTGTGGTTGATGCCATTTGAGTTGCCGCGTCACTTGTTCTGGAAATGTTGGCGATGACGCTGCGCGGCACGACGAGGGCGGTGTAACCCACGTCCACGATGACGGAATCAGGCTTTTCGGCAAGGATTTTGCCGGTGACAGCGGCATGATCCTGCAATTGAATCACATCGGCGGACGCGGGACACAAACCGCAGAAAAGCAGGACCGGCAATACAAAGTGTTTCTTCAACGACATTGTCGAACTCTAATGGAGCAAGGAGCTTTTTACAAGCCGTGCGCGTGTGAAAAATCCGGCGCGGGTCAGGCACTATTGTCGATGATTCCGGTGTAACGCCAAATTGCCCAAACATAACATTTGACTTCGTCGCGGTCCGGGTAGCGTCGGCGCAAGGTGTCGCGAATTTCAAAGGCTCGTTCCCGAGACATAATAAGTCCCGACTCCGGTGAAAGCTCCGAGACATCGAATACTCTTGGAAAATGACTGCTGTTGAAGAGTGCGCTGGCAACGAACTGAATATCGACAACATCAAAGCCTGCAAACTCGAAATCGGGGTGCGAGAAACCGGAGACATCGGCTGCCGAAGGATCACGGGCGACTGCAACTACCACCGAGGGACGATGGCCCACAACGCACCGCAGGACGAAATCGAGGTCGGTAAAGAAATCGAGCATGAATTCTTCTTTCGCGACGAACTGCCAGTCCTCACTGGACTTAACGTGGACGACTGGAGGGCAGAGGATGCCGTCAAGCGTGACGATGCGTATCAGGTCAGTGCGATCCATGCTTCGGACATACTCCGCCCACCGCTCACCGTTGTTGCGGTCAAAACGCTCAATGGCAGCATAATAATACATGGTCGAACCAAAGAAAATATACCCCAAACTTGGGGCCACGTCACGCCCGTAACGCAAGAACTAACACGTGCTGACTGGAACCAAGCCTGAAAATAATGATTGCCATCACATGTTTCTTTGCTATTTTCCAGCCCCCTTGCAAGACGTTGAATCAGACGGGTTGTAAAGGAAAATGGCCTTAAATTTTCGCATTCGAGTGGATGCGAAGGACCACAATAACATTAAAATTAATCCCGTGTTCCGCGGGATGCCCCGCTCTTTCTGGGGCTTTGAAAGAGCGCAGGTTCAGGGGAAACGCGGCAGGCTAAAAGCCGGTGTGCCTTTGAAGCTTTAGAAAGAGCGGGGTTTCAACCAAAGGAAACTTGTGCTTGGCATTGGCATCAAAGAATTGTTGGAATCGGGCGTCCATTTTGGACACCAAACGAAGCGTTGGAACCCCAAGATGAAGCCGTTCATCTTCGACGCGCGCAACGGCATTCACATCATTGACCTCAGCAAGACGCTCGCGCAACTCGAAACGGCGTGCGACTTTTTGTCTGAAACGGTTCGCAAAGGCGGGAAAGTTTTGTTCGTCGGCACCAAAAAGCAGGCGCAGCAATGTGTCAAGGAAACCGCGAAGGAAACCGGCCAATTTCATGTCACCGAACGTTGGCTTGGCGGCACATTGACGAATTACAACACGATTAAATCGTCCATCAAACGGTTGAAGGAAATTGAGAAGATGGACACCGACGGCGCACTGGCCAATTACGGGAAACAGGAGCAATCCTCCATTCGCCGCGAAGCCGGCCGGCTGCACAAATATTTCGACGGCATCCGCGCGATGGACAGGATTCCCGCCGCGATGTTCGTCGTGGACATCAAGCGCGAGCACAACGCCGTCGCCGAGGCGCGCAAACTCAAGGTGCCGCTCGTTGCGCTCGTGGACACCAATTGCGATCCCGATCTCGTGAATTTTCCCGTTGCTGCGAATGACGATGCCATCCGGTCCGTGCGCATGATTCTGGCCACCGTCGGCCAGGCCATCACGCTGGCGCAGGCGGAGTTTGAGTCCAAACATTCGCGCCATCCGACAGCAGAAGAAACTGCTCCGGCTGAAGCTCAAACCGCTGAAACCGCGCCAACAACAACCGCCCCGGTTGTTGCCGAGGCCGCTCCACAGTCGCCCGCTTAAAGCCTTTTGCGATTTTTCCAGGAAGTGCCAATGGCTTTTTCTTTCGACATTTAACTCTCAACGAATGACAATTTTATATGGCTCAAATTACTGTTGCTGACGTTGCCAGACTCCGCGAAATGACCAGCGCGGGCATGATGGACTGCAAAAAGGCACTGACCGAGGCGAAGGGCGATCTCGGTGCCGCCGTGGACATTCTGCGCAAAAAAGGCCAGGCCACCGCCGCCGTGAAATCCGCACGCGAAGCAAAGGAGGGTGCCATCACCCAATACATCGCACCGGGTGGGAGGATTGGGGTTCTCGTGGAGGTGAACAGCGAGACGGACTTTGTGGCGCGCAACGAAACCTTCCGCGCGTTTTGTGACGACGCGGCGAAGCGCTATGCCACTGAATCCAATCCGGATCTGGAAGCCGGGCGTCAGGCGCTGGTTGCCAAGATTCGTGAGAACATCAGAATTGCCCGCCACGCACGCATGGAAGTCAACGGCAATGGGCTGATTGCCGGCTACATTCACACCGGCGCGAAGGTCGGCGTGCTCGTCGAAGTCGGCGCGGGCAAGGCCGAGACTGTGGCGAAGGACGAATTCAAGCAACTCGTCAAGGACATCACGCTGCAAATTGCGGCGGGGCATCCCCACGCTGTTTCGCGTGAGCAAGTGCCGGCCGAAGTCATCGCAAAGGAGCGGGAAATCGCCGCGCAGTCCGACCGCCTAAAGGGCAAGCCGGCGCAGGCAATGGAAAAAATTCTGCAAGGCGTTCTGGAAAAGTTTTACCAGACCTACTGCCTCGTGGATCAAGGCTTCGTGAAACAGAATTCTGAGGTGAGCGTGAAGGAACACGTGGCGCAAATCGCCAAACAACTCGGCGACGAAATCACAATCCGCCGGTTTGTGCGTTTCCAAGTCGGCGAAAGCGCCACTTAAGACCGGCGAATCAATTGCGTGAAGGGCGTCCGCAAGGCGCCTTTTCAGAAAAATTCTGCTTGCAGTTTTTTTAAAACCCGCTCCTTTGATGGAAGTTGGAAAACAAAGAAAGGCGTTTATGAAAACAAAGGTGTTACTGGCGGTATTAATGGCGGCGGCCTTGCCCTTTGGCAGCGGTTGCGCGTTGTTTTTGGTTGGCGGCGCCGCGGCGGCGGGCGCGGGCACGGTGGCCTACGTGAACGGTGAATTGGAAGAAACCGAAGGCGTGGCTTATGACACAGCCTATGACGCGACACTGGCCGCAATGAACGACATGCAATATGCGGTCGTGGACAAATCGAAGGCCGGGGTTGAGGCGAAAATTCTCGCCCGCACGAGCGGTGACAAGAAAATTCAGATCACTCTGAACAAACAATCCGCCTCCGTCACGGAAATCCACATTCGCGTGGGCACGTTCGGCGACGAAAGCTTGTCACGGCAGATTCTCGACAAAATCAAGAGCCACTTTTAGTGTTGACTTATAAATAGCCACGTTGGTGGTGACTTACTGACAAGTCCCGATGATGTTTGTCGGGATTGGTTGTAGCGCGGTGTTGGGCGGTCGTTTGCATCTCTGCGAGTTGGCTTTGATTTGACGTTTCACCGGACAGTTGTTAAAAGTTTTGCGTGAAGTTTCACGCATTCCAACTTTCATGACCACCGCCAAACGGCCTCAATTTTACCGTATTTTGCTCAAGCTGAGCGGTGAGGCGCTCGGCGACGAGCATGGTGTTGGCATTCGTCCCGCGGCGGTGCATCACATGGCCGGGCAAATTCGCGAAGTGCGCGAACTCGGCGTGCAGGTGGTGGTGGTGGTCGGCGGCGGGAATATTTTTCGCGGCATATCCGGCAGCGAACGCGGCATCGAGCGCGCCACGGGCGATTACATGGGAATGCTCGCCACGGTCATCAACGCTTTGGCATTGCAGGATGCGCTGGAGAAGCTCGGCGCGCCCACGCGCGTGCAAAGCGCCATTGCCATGTCGCAGGTCGCCGAGCCGTTCATCCGCCGGCGCGCAGTGCGGCATCTGGAAAAGGGCAGGGTGGTCATCTTCGGTGGCGGCACGGGCAATCCGTATTTTTCGACCGACACGGCGGCGGCCCTGCGCGCCAATGAAATCGGCGCGGAAGTGATTTTGAAGGCGACAAAGGTTGACGGTATTTACGACAGCGACCCGGAGAAAAATCCCAAGGCGAAACGCTTCACGCAGATCACGTATCTCGATGCGTTGCAAAAGCGGCTCAAGGTGATGGATTCGACCGCGTTCTCGCTTTGCATGGACAACAAGATGCCGATCATTGTTTTCGATTTATTTCGCCCGCACAACCTGCGGCGTGTCGTCATGGGCGGTAAGGTGGGCACGCTCGTCACCGGTTGACTTTTTCTCAAACGGGCGGATTCGTGTATCATGAGGTTTGCATCGCGCCAGGATGCGGGACGCCGGCTCGGACAGTATTTGCACGAGCAAGGTGTCGAGACCGACATGGTGCTTGGATTGCCGCGCGGCGGTGTTGTGGTCGCCGCCGAAGTGGCGCGGCTTTTGCAATGCCCGCTCGACGTGCTGGTCGTCCGCAAGATTGGACATCCCCTGCATCGTGAATTTGCTGTCGGGGCGCTGGCCGAGCCTGATGTCGTCATTTTCGACGAGGCTTCCTTGTCTGAAATTCCTGTGGCGCGTTCTCAATTGGACGGGGTTGTGGCGGAAGAAATCGCCCGTTTGCGGGAGTATCGTCAGCGATTTCACCATTCCAATGCGCCGACACTTCACAACAAAATTGTAATGCTTGTGGACGACGGCTTGGCAACGGGTGCGACGGCCGAGGCGGCGGTGCTTTCCGCCAGGAAACAAGGCGTCCGCCGGATCATCGTTGCTGTGCCGGTGGCTTCGACGAATGCAGTCAAACGGCTGCGGCGCGTTGCGGACGATGTTTTGGTACTGGACGTGGACCCTGATTTCGCAGCCGTTGGCCAATACTACGACGAATTTTCACAAACGAGTGACGAGGAAGTCATCGCGTTGTTACGAGACGCTGCGCGCAAGGAATCCGTTTGACGTGATGCGAGACGATTTGTAGTTTAGTTGCCCTTGGGTTCCAGAGTAGCTCAATGGTAGAGCAGCCGGCTGTTAACCGGCGGGTTGCAGGTTCGAGCCCTGCCTCTGGAGCCAATCTCAAAGACGCGGGCGTATGTTCCAAGTTTACGTTCTGCAAAATGTGACGGAGAAGTTCTATAGTCTGGCGGCGGCCCCGGTCCGTATTGTGATATGTTGACTTTTAGCAGAACCCGAATAGCCTGTTCCTAAATAGTTACCATGATAGGGTTAACTCGACATCCAGAGACAAGCATGCATAGGTTGAGGCCCAACAAAAGATTTACCGCAGCATTTAATCTAATTGAACTGGTCGTTGTGGTTCTT
>JBEKRQ010000007.1:0-19084 GCA_049517655.1 Verrucomicrobiota bacterium
CATTCAGATCTTCAACGTCGGCGCGGAACGCATGCTGGGCTACACAGCCGCCGACGTCCTGAACAAGATTACCCCGGCCGACATTTCCGACCCGCAGGAAGTGATCGCGCGTGCCAAGGCGTTGAGCGTCGAGCTCTCCACGCCGATTACACCTGGCTTCGAGGCATTGGTGTTCAAAGCCTCGCGCGGCATCGAGGACATCTACGAGCTGACCTACATCCGAAAGGATGGCAGCCGCTTCCCGGCGGTCGTGTCGGTCACGGCGTTGCGCGACGCTCAAAACGCAATTATCGGCTACCTGCTGATCGGCACTGATAATACTGCGCGCAAGCAGGTCGAAGCCGAGCAGAAGAAACTCGATCAGCGCCTGCGCGACCAGCAGTTCTACACGCGCTCGCTCATCGAATCCAACATTGATGCAATCATGACGACCGATCCACTCGGCATCATCACCGACGTCAACAAACAGATGGAGGCTCTCACCGGATGCACGCGCGACGAGTTGATCGGCGCGCCGTTCAAGAACTACTTCACCGATCCGGAGCGGGCCGAAGCAGCCATCAAGCTGGTGCTGAGCGAAAAGAAGGTCACCAACTACGAACTCACCGCGCGCGCCAGGGACGGCAAGGAAACAGTGGTGTCCTACAACGCGACCACCTTCTACGACCGGGATCGGAGGTTGCAAGGCGTGTTCGCCGCTGCGCGCGACGTCACCGAACGCAAACGCTTCGAGCAGGCGCTCCAGGAAACGAACATCGAACTGGAGAACGCCAAGTCCGCGGCGGAAAAAGCCAACCTCGCCAAATCGGATTTCCTTTCCAGCATGAGCCATGAGCTGCGCAGCCCGCTCAATGCGATCCTCGGTTTCGCGCAACTGATGGAGTCGGCCTCCCCGTTGCCGACGGACTCTCAGAAGGAAAGCATTGCCCAGATTCTCCAGGCGGGATGGCATCTGCTAAAGTTGATCAACGAAATCCTCGATCTCGCAGTGATCGAGTCCGGGAGAGTGTCGCTGTCGCCGGAATCGGTGTCGTTGGCCGAGATTATGTCCGAATGCCAGGCCATGATGGAGCCGCAGGCGCAACAGCGTGGCATCAGCATGACCTTTCCTCGGTTCGACCACCCGTTCTTTGTCAAGGCCGATCGGACGCGCTTGAAGCAGATTGTTATCAACCTGCTTTCCAACGCGATCAAATACAACAAGGAGCAGGGAACGGTCATCGTGGGTTGCACCGTGAGCGCCCCGGGACGCATTCGCATTAGCGTCGCGGACACGGGCGCGGGATTGCCTCCGGAAAAGCTGGCGCAACTATTCCAGCCGTTCAACCGACTCGGCCAGGAAGCCGGCGGCGTGGCAGGCACGGGCATCGGCCTGGTTGTGACGAAGCGATTGGCAGAACTGATGGAGGGCGTCCTCGGCGTGGAAAGCACGGTCGGGGTGGGAAGCGTCTTCTGGTGCGATCTGATCTCGGTTGCGGCGCCCCAACTTGCAGTCCAAAGAGGCGAAGCCGAGGCAGTTGCCGAACCGCAAGTGCCTCATGACGCGCCACTGCGCACCCTGCTCTATGTCGAGGACAACCCGGCGAACATGAAGCTGGTCGAGCAACTCATCGCGCGTTGCCCGGACATTCGGCTGGTGACCGCGGTGGACGGAACTCTCGGCATCGATCTCGCCCGCGCCACTCAACCGCAGGTGATCCTGATGGACATCAACCTGCCTGGCATCAGCGGTATCGAAGCCTTGAAAATCCTGCGCGAAGACCCGGCCACGGCGCACATCCCCGTCGTTGCCCTCAGCGCCAATGCCATGCCACGCGACATCGCGAAGGGCTTGAAGCTGGGATTCTTCCGCTATATCACCAAACCCATTAAGGTCAAAGAGTTCATGGACACGCTGAATGCGGCACTGGAATTTGCAGAAAAGGGGATTGCTCAGAACTAATGAAGCAGGACGAATACTATGGTCAGTTCCTCCGACATTCTTAACGTCGGCGTCCTGGTCATTGACGATCAGGAAGCCAATGTCCTTCTGCTCAAGCGGATGCTGCGCGATGCCGTCTATGTTTCCGTCGAGTCTACGACTGATCCGAACGACGTCTGCGGCAAACGCAAAGCTAGTCAAAACAATTAAAATTCGGCATCATCATATCGAGATGGCCACGAAGGCGAGTGACTTGAAAATCCAACCGGGCCGGAGAATTCGAAGTTTGGCGCTGGTGGTCTTGGTGGTCCTGTCGTTGTGCCTCTTGCCGTTCGCCCACGGGCAGGAGCCAGTTGTTGGCTTCACGAGGCCGTCGGCAGCGGACTTGTCGCGCCGAAGTCAGACGGAGGCGGAGACCGTTGTTCTCCCCAAATCCGTCCCTGATCCCATTGAACCGTTCAATCGAGTGATGTGGGCCTTCAACAAGGGGCTTATGACCGACGTTATCAAGCCAACGAGCAAAGTTTATAGGTTAGTCGTCGTAAAACCGGTCCGAACCGGGATTGGACATTTTGGGAAAAACCTTACCTACCCGGGACGATTGATTAACAATCTGCTCCAGGGAAAGTGGAGCGGCGCGCGCGATGAATCCTACCGGTTCGTTTGCAATACCACAGTCGGGGTGGCCGGGTTCTTCGACGTGGCGAGCAAATGGAACATTCCGAAATCGGACGCGGATTTTGGCCAGACTTTTGGCCAATGGGGCTGGAAGCCGGAGTGCTTTTTGATGCTGCCGATTTTTGGACCGAGCAATGAACGGGATACCCTCGGCCTGGCCGCCGACACGGCTGCCAATCCGTTAATCTATATCGCTCCCTACAAATTCGACGGGAACGATCCGCTGACCTATCTCGGCCCCTACACTTATCTCACCTACGCGGTCATGTATAACGATCTCACCGACACCGTGGGCGAATATGTGCGATTCAGCCAGGCCGAAATGGACCCGTATTCCGAGATTCAGTATGCTTGGACATTTGCGAGAGAGAACCGGGTGGCGGATTTCCAAGTGAAGGGAAAACAGGACGAAGCCTCGCTGGAAACCCTCGAATCCGTCTTCTTCACCTACAAAGACCCTGAATTCCCGGGCCGGGGTAAAACCCGATCGGTTCGGATTCCGGCGACAGGCAGAAAGTTAAATTTTACGTTTTGGTTGCAACCGGGAAAGGCGGACGTGGTTTATATCGTTCCCGGGCTGGGTTCGCATCGTCTGGCCGAACCCTCCCTGGCGCTGGCCGAGTTGGTTTATAAAAATGGCTTCTCCGCCGTGTGTATTAGCAGCCCTTTCAATTCCGAGTTCATGGAACACGCTTCGACTGCGGCGATGCCGGCTTATCTGCCGGTGGATGGCCACGACTTGCACGTCGCTCTCACCGAGATTGATCACCGCTTGAATAAGTTGTATCCAGGCCGGTTGGGCGACAAAGCGCTGATGGGTTATTCCATGGGCGCATTCGAATCTTTGTTCGTCGCGGCCACCGAACCGACGAATCAATCGCCATTGATGAAATTTGATCGAGTCGTTGCCATCAATACACCCGTTCGAATGGCGTATGGGATTTCCAAGCTGGACGAATTTTACCGGGCGCCTTTGGACTGGCCGGATGCGGAACGAACCGACGACCTCGAAAACACCTTTCTCAAAGTGGCCGCCTTGAGCAAACTCAGCCTCACGCCGCGCTCTTCCCTGCCGTTCAGTGCCATCGAATCCAAGTTTCTCATCGGACTGACGTTTCGATTCATGTTGCGGGATATTGTTTTCAGCAGTCAGCGGCGACATAATGAGGGAGTCCTGCAGCACCGGATCCGGAATTTAAGGCGCAACCCCGTGTATCAGGAAATCCTTCAGTATTCCTACCAGGATTATTTTGAGAAGTTTGTGATTCCGTATTATCAGACCCGGGGTATTGACTCGCCAACGGCGGAAGCGCTGGAAAAGGCCGGTGATTTACGGACGTATGACGCCGGTCTGCGCGCCAACCCCAACATCCGTGTCATCGTCAATCAAAATGATTTTCTCCTGACGGACGAAGACCTGGCCTGGCTCCACGCCACGTTTGCCCCGGAACAATTAACGGTCTTCGCGCAGGGCGGTCACTTGGGGAATCTTACCAATCCAACGGTCCAAAAGTCCATTTTGGCAGCGCTGACGCCTATGAAGCCACCCCAATCCAAATCTGAATGAGCCACTGAAAAAGTTCCGCCCATGAAATCTGAAGCTCCCGTGACCGTCGCCTCCGCCATTCCTGTCATCGCCGGCGAACCGGTCATAGTTCAACCACACAAAATTCCACTGGCCGCCAAAGTGGCCGGCACCGCCTTCCTTGCCATCCTCGTTCCGGTTTATTTGCACACCTATGGGCCCGCCAATTTTTTATGGTTCTGCGATGCCGCCCTCATTCTCACGGTGGCGGGCATGTGGTTGGAAAACTCCCTGCTCATCAGCATGTGCTCTGTGGGCATTCTGCTTCCGCAATGCCTCTGGCTGGCAGACTTCGGCAGCAACCTTCTGGGGATTCACCTTCTGGGCCTGACCGGTTACATGTTCGACCACCAGCTTCCGCTGTTCACCCGCGGGCTTTCGCTTTTTCATGGCTGGCTGCCCTTGCTGCTCGTCTGGCTTTTGTTCCGCCTGGGCTACGACAAACGGGCTTTGTCTGCCTGGACCGGCCTGGCCGCAGGGTTGGTGCTCGTCTGCTACTTTTTTACTCCACCCGCTGGCGCCCATCTGGCCAACCCCAACCTCCCCATCAACATCAATTATATTTACGGATTCAACGACCAGCAGCCGCAACACTGGGTCAACCAAAACCTCTATGTCATCCTGTGGCTTGGTGTGCTATGGCTCGTCGCTTTTTCCCCCACCCACTTGGCCTTGCGCAAAATCTTCACTGCGCCACCGCCAGCGGCCGGCCTGAAACTTCGATTTCTTTAATCATTCCAGCCTTCTCGCCGGGGCTGGATTCATGACATTTCCTATGGGGTAAACACCCCATAGACGGGTCGAAGGAAATTTCACTTAATCATGTTGACGGTTTTGTGTGATTCCAGTAAGGCTCGCACATAACTGTGTAAACTAAAAAAACCTTGAATTATTGCCCTATGAAAAATAACCAAATCCTGCGGAGTGGAGGGGGGTCAGCCTGCGCGCAAGCTCGATGCCAGACGAACTCGTCCAACGCAACCGCACGAATTTTAACTTCGCTTTTGCTGGCTCTGGCCAGCCCGCAGATGCTCTCCGCTGCAGGCCCGGCGACAGTAGACCTTGGTTCCGACGCCAATTTCGTGATTCTGGCCGGCGCCGCGGTCACCACAACAGGTGGCGGCATCATTAATGGGAATGTCGGGGCCAGTCCGATTGCCGGGTCGGCCATAGGTGTGACCTGCGCTCAAGTGAACGGGATAATCTATGCCGTTGATGCCAGTGGACCTCCATGTGCGGTGGTTGATCCTACCCGGTTAACCACGGCTAAAAATGATTTGATGACGGCCATGACCGACGCCGCTGGACGAACAACCCCAACTGCCGTGAATCCTGGAGTCGCATATTCAACCGGGTGGAACATCGGCGGGATGACGCTCGCCCCTGGCCTCTACAAATTCGGGATCGGGCAGACGGCTTTTATAGAGTCGAACGTCACACTTAGTGGTGGTCCGACTGATGTCTGGATATTCCAGTGCGGTGCCGATCTTCAAGTGGCCAACGGGGTTAAAGTCATCCTGACCGGAGGCGCACAGGCCCAAAACGTTTTCTGGCAAGTAAGCTCTTCAGCAGTTATCGGCACGTCCGCCGTCTTCAATGGAACCATATTAGCCAGCCAAGCCATTA
This sequence comes from Verrucomicrobiota bacterium, assembly GCA_049517655.1. GTDB lineage: Bacteria > Verrucomicrobiota > Verrucomicrobiia > Limisphaerales > UBA11358 > UBA11358. The sequence goes on from JBEKRQ010000007.1 coordinate 5,811, forward strand.
CGATGGAGAGCACCAGCACGATGAATGGCAGAGCCTTGGCGTTCACTGCCGGGGTAACATTCAATGGCAATGGAGCGACTGTGTCTGGCACTACCAACAACGCCACCGGTATTGCCGTTCAACAGCCTCTCGGCACAAGCCTTACCAATGGCGTCGGCACCAACAACTTCGGTTCGGTGGCCGTCGGCACCAGCACCAACCACACCTTCACCATCACGAATACCGGCATCGCAAATCTCATCATCTCGGGTATCACTATTGCTGGCTCGAATTCAACCGTGTTCACCGTGATTACCAATCCCGCAGCCTCGGTGAGTCCCAGTAACACCACCACTTTTACCGTGCAATTCACGCCCGTTAGCACAAACGTGATGACCGCCGTGCTGGACATCGCGAACAATGATATCGCCAATACCAATAACCCATTCATTATCGCGCTCACAGGCACGGGCACGGGCACAAACGTCGTCCCCGGTATTGTCGTTCAACAGCCTCCCGGCACGAACCTTGTCAATGGCGTCGGCACCAACAACTTCGGTTTGGCGGCCGTCGGCACCAGCACCAGCCTCACCTTCACCATCACGAACATCGGCAGCTCAAATCTCACCGTCTCGGGTATCACCATTGATGGCGTGAATTCGAACAGTTTCACCGTGACTAATCTCATAGCCACGGTGAGTCCCAGTGGCAGCACCAACTTTACCGTGCAATTCACGCCCGGTAGCACGGGCCTGAAGACCGCCGAGCTGCACATCGCGAACAATGGTATCAACAATAACCCTTTTAATATCGCGCTCGCCGGCACGGGCATAGACGCCGCAATCATTGTTTCGACCAACGTCTCCGTAGTCGCCGGAATCTATCCCGCATTCCCCATACTGGATCCGCAGACCGGCTTGTTCACGAACAGCATTATTTTGACCAACAACAGCAGTACGAACACAATCCCTGCTGTCCGGCTATATATCCTGAACCTTCCTGCTGGCGTGCAGGTTTATTATGAGAGCGGCAGCACCAACGGTATTCCCTATGTGCAAGATAATTTCCCCCTCGCTCCCGGTGCGACAGTTGATTTTACGATTGAGTATTATCAAGCCACTCGCCAGGGGTTCCTCATTCCTACCTATCTGCCTCAGGACACCACTCCCGTCACTCTGACCGTAACAACAAACTCGCCAGTCGCGCCCTATAGATTCGGGGCATCAGGCGGGGGGGTTCTGATCGGATTTTACACCACTCCGGGACGCAACTACGCCGTGCAGTATAGCAGCAACATGACAAACTGGCTGACCGCCGATCCCTTTATCCACGCCCCGATCAACTACGTGCAGTGGATTGACTACGGCGCGCCCAAGACTCAAGGCCCCCTCCCTGCATACCGTTTCTACCGGGTCTTCGAACAGCCCTGAATCCAACCATCAACCAACCCAAAACTTATGAATCGAATTATCCTTTCCACCGCGTTCGCCCTCGCCGCCACTCCTTTCGCCATGCACGGCGCGGATTCCACCGCTAACGGCGCGGATTCCCTCGATAACCCCAACCGCTTCAGCTTAGGCCCGACCTTTGGCATCAACTTCAAAGCCGACTTCTACAACAACGCCAACCCGGGGCCTTATACCCCTGACGCGAACCACACTTATAATGACGGTTACGTTCTTGTGGACAGCGGCACAGGCACGGACAACCTCACTCAGAACTGGAACTACCAAAATGCCTCTCAATACAACAGTGTATATAATACCATGCAGTTCCTTAGGTCGGGTCCTTCCTCTGCCACCGGCAATCCGCAATACGGAGGCGAATTCATCTACCAGCGAGTCATCGGCTCCTTGCCCGCTCTGTCCGGCGACTGGGGCTTCGAATCCGGCTTTGGCTTCACGGAGCTCGATCTGCGCGAGAATCTCAGCGGAACCGCCATCGTCGATTCCTTTCAGCTACCACTTGGTTCCTCCCCTCCCCAGCCCGGAAACGGTGGGATCTCCGGGGCGCCCCAAGCTCTACTCAACGACACGCCCGTCCCCGGCAACGCCACCCTGACGGGCTATCAAAGGTTGAGCGGTCAGTTATTCAGCCTCCGCCTCGGTCCTTTTGCCGAATTGAATTTCACTCCCCAATTGAGCCTCGCCGCCAGCGTGGGCCTGACTTTGGCTCCGACGACGGTTGATTACGACTTCTCGGAAATCGCCGCTATGGCCGGCGGATACACGATTACGGAGAACGGTCATTCGTCCAAGACCAAGCTGCTCTACGGCCCATACGTGGGCGGGATGCTTCGCTACAACTTTAACAAGAACTGGGGTGTCTATGTTGGCGCGCGATTCCAAAACCTGACCGACTTGAGCCAATCAGTTGGCGGTCGCACAGCCCGACTCGACCCGAGCGTCACGTTCTGTGGAACCGTTGGAGCAAGTTGGAGTTTCTAATTATCAGGACATTCTACTTCCGCAATGCCTCTGGCTCGCGGACTCCGGCAGCAACCTTCTGGGGATTCACCTTCCGGGTCTGACCGGTTATATGTTCGACCGTCACCCGCCTGTTTTTACCCGCGGGCTTTTGCTTTTTCATGGCTGGCTGCCCATGCTGCTCGTCTGCTACTTTTTTACTCCACCCGCTGGCGCCCATCTGGCCAACCCCAACTTACCCATCAACATTAATTATATTTACGGTTTCAACGACCAGCAGCCGCAAACCTGGGTCAACCAAAATCTCTATATCATCCTGTGGCTCGCCGCCTTTCTCCCCACCCACCTGGCCTTGTGCAAAATCTTCGCCGCGCCACCGCCGGTGGCCGGTCTGAAACTTCGATTTCTTTAATCATTCCAGCCTGCCCGCCAGGGCTGGATTCATAAATGTTGTGGGTAGGGTAACACCCCATAGCACCGAGCCAGCTCATAACGTAGCATCGTGCCAATGAACAAACTTTTAAAAAATAAAACATTGATCATCACTCTCCTTTCCATCGCCGCTTTTGCAGTGGGATGCAACAAGGAGCAAACTACTTCTCAGCAGATCGAGAAGGTCAAAACCGAAACAAAACAAGCCGCGCAGGATATGAAGGATTATACCTTCGCGCAAAAGGCTGAATTCGTTAAACAAATGCAGAGCCAGTTGGACGCTCTTAACAAGGATTTGGACCAACTCGCTGCCAAAATCGACAGCTCCAGCGACGCGGTCAAAGCCGAGGCCAAACCCAAACTCCAGGCACTGCGCGACCAGGCGGCCCAGTTGAACAAGCAGCTTGACGAGGTCAAGAACGCCACCGAATCCACTTGGGACAGTGTCAAAGACGGCTTCAATAAGGCCTACGAAGCGACGAAGGACGGGTTAAACCAGGCACGCCAGTGGGTGAGCAACAAAATCGCGCCTTGAGGCAAACGAATTTGCACGCATCGTCGGGAAAGCGAAAGGAGATGATTACAAATGGCAAAAAAAAGCAGAGGCGGCAGAATGACTGCTGCTAAACGTCGCGCGGCCAAGGGGCGCGGTGGGAAAGGGATGGTTAAAAACCGTCCAGCAGGCCGAAGGATCATGAGCACTTGAGAGCAAATCCAAGCACTCCTTCCCTCAAGCGCGCTTGCAGTTTAACGAAAAGAGCGCGCTTGGGGTGGTGAACACGATCTGGAGAAGCAATCGGTAAATAAATCAACATTAAATACGAAAATAGAGCGGAATAGAGCGGAGCAATTCGCCCTATTCCGTCAATGCAGTCGGCAATCGCAACCTAAACACAAATATGATCACATCATTCAAACGTATCGTCGTTCTGCTCTGCATCACCACGCTCCTGGCCATCGTCGGCACGGGCTGCAACACGGCCCACGGCTTCGGCAAGGACGTCTCAAACGCCGGCGAAGGGATTCAGAACGGCACGAAGTAATCACTGTGCGCCGTGTCCACGGAGGCATCCAAAGTTGCGGGTGTGTTTCGAACTCCCTCCACGCACTTGATCGGCAGGTTAGGCGCGGAAGTTTGGGCGCAATGGGATGAGTTGCGACATGCAGCGGCGGTGATTGGGACGGTATTTTGCGTTGCGGTCTGGCCGCGCTACTGGGTGCGCACGGTGCCTTGGCTCGCTCTTGGGGATTCGACTGCAGTTGCGGTCTGGCCGCGCTTCTGGTTGCGCACGGTGCGAAAAGCGTTTGCACGGCAGTTGCTGGCCATCGGCGTGGAACCGCTCTGGTTTGTTTGTGCGGTGGCGGTATTCGTCGGCATTTCGGTGGTGGTGCAACTCACCTTTTGGACTGGCGAAGCGGGGCAGTCACAACTGCTCGGGCCGCTGCTGGTGACGGTCGTGGCGCGCGAGCTTGGCCCAGTGTTGATCAACCTCGTCGTGATCGTCCGCAGCGGCAGCGTGATGACGACGGAACTGGGAGTCCTCAAAATCAATGGGGAGATCCGCGCGCTTGAAGCGCAGGGAGGCGATCCGTTCCTGCATCTCGTCGTGCCGCGCGTGCTGGGCATGGCAGTGTCAACGTTTTGCCTGACGATTGTTTTTATCCTCATCGCCTTCGCGAGCGGTTATTTGTTCGCGGCCTGGATGGGGAAAGGCAGTGGTGATTTGCTTCTGTTTGCGGACACCGTATCGGGCGCGGTTCAACTCAAAGACATTTTCAACATCCTCGCCAAAAGCATCCTGCCCGCACTGTTTGCCAGCGCGTCCTGTTGTATCGGCGGGCTGGCTATCGGCGAGTCGGACACGGAAATCCCGCAGGCCACGCAACGGGCGCTCACCCGTTCCGTCGCCGGACTGTTTGTCATCTCCGCAGTCGTGTCGCTGTTAACCTATCTCTGACAATGAACAAAACGACGGACATCCTGAACTTCCACGCCGTGATGGGCGTGGCAAACGAGGCCAGCTGATGGAAGAGCGCTTCAAATTCCGGCGTGTCAATGAAATTACCGGCACGCTCGTCATCCTCGTCGCCATGGCGCTGGTCGCCGCCCTCGTGTGGACGGGCCACAGCCAGCGCTGGTTCAAAAGCCGCGTCACGCTACGGATCGTTTTACCCGAGGCCGGCGCGGCGGGGATCCGGCAAGGCTCGGAGGTTTATTTTCTGGGCACACTCGTTGGGTCGGTTTCCGATGTCATTGTGGACACGACAGGCCGCATGGAAGCCGAGGCAAACATCCGCCGTGACTTCTTCCTGTTCGTGCGCGCGGACTCGTCGGCGGTCGTCAAAAAGAAATTCGGCCTGGCAGGCGATTCATTTTTTGAGATCACGCGCGGCCAGGGCAAGCCGTTGCCGGAGAAGAACGCCTCCATTGTTTGCAGGGAATTGCCAGGCACGATGGAAACCGCGATTGAGGAAGTCCGCAGTGCAGCCTTGCCTGTTTTCAAGAAACTGAGCGTGGGCCTCGATGCGTGGACCACGCTCGGCACGAACCTCATCACCACGCAGGAGCAGTTGGAACAACTGATTGCCCGCCTGAATAACATCGTAGCAGGCATTGAGCAGGGCAAAGGCACTGCCGGCAAGCTGATCGCCGACACCGCTCTGGCAGACGAAGCACATCAACTCCTGACGCGAGCGAACGAAACGATGAGTGAATTGCAGGGTGTGGTGACGAACCTGCAAAACGGCACGGCGCGGCTGCCGGAAATCACCGACGCCGTGGCTGATGAAGCGAAAGACCTGCCAGGCCTCGTCCAACAAACGCAGACTTCGATGCGCGAACTGGAGCGGTTGATTGAAGCCATGCAACGGCACTGGCTCGTGCGCAAATACATGAACAAGACAAACCCGCCGCCACCGCGTCCGCTGTCCGAAACCGCAGTGCCGGAAAAGAAGCCGTTGAAAGTGCTCCCTTCGCCGAAAGATTCTGCGAACTGAGGTTCAAGCCAGATCCGTTTTTCGCCGGGCAATTCCCAAAATGTACGGTAGGGTTACACCCCATAGCAAAGGGCCAGCCCAAGTCGTAGTGTGCACGCAGTAAGAATAACCAAAAGAAAAGGAAAATGTTATGTTGTACACAATTGCGATAGTATTGCTCGTTCTATGGCTGCTCGGTTTGGTGAGCAGTTACACGATGGGCGGGTTCATTCACGTCCTGTTGGTCATTGCCATTGTCATGATACTCGTCAACATCATTTCCGGGCGCAAAGGCGGGCGTGATGAGAAATAAAGAACGCGGATCACATGGCAATAAATCACAAACTCATTGAAAGGCTGTTATGAATAAAATTGTTTCTCTGGCTCTGCTCATTGGTGGAGTCGCACTCATGATCATTGGAATCAACGCCACGAACTCTTTCAGTTCCGACGTTTCCCGGTTCTTTACCGGCTCGCCGACGGACAAGGCCATCTGGATGCTCATCGGCGGCATCGTCGCCACCGTCATTGGTCTGATGGGAATGTTGCGCGGTTCAAAACAAGCGTAAGCAGTGCGCCGGTCGGTCAAACCGGACAAAATTCGTATCCATTCGCGTCCATCCACTCTCCGCAATGTTGCTACGGAGGACGGGTTCGTGGTTCAATCCGACTGTGAAAATCATCACCGACGAACGTTGCGCCGGCTATTCACACGACGGTCATCCCGAACGTCCTGAACGCATCACCAGGACGCTCGCGTATTTGCGGAGTCAGAGTGAATTGCCGGTTGACTGGGCCGTGCCGGGCAAAGTGAACGACGCGCAAATTCTCCGCGCACATTCGGCTGAACATCTCTCGCGCCTGAATGAACCGGAGGATTTCGACGCCGACACGCCGTTTTACGAAAATATAGCCGAATACGCCCGCGCGTCCGTGGCCGCCGCGCTTGATGCCTTAAAAGCCGCGCGCACCGGCAAAAACGTTTTTTGTTTGATGCGCCCGCCCGGTCATCACGCTACGCGCGATCAAGCGATGGGTTTTTGTTATTTGAACAACATCGCCATCGCCGTGCTTGAAGCCGCGGCCGTGGGAGTAAAGCGCACCGCTGTTTTTGATTTTGACGTCCACCACGGCAACGGCACGGAAACCATTTTGCTCGACCGGCCCGGCATCGCGTTTTTTTCGGTCCACCTATATCCGTTTTATCCCGGCACGGGCGGCTCGAACGCCGGCAAAAACTGTTTCAATTATCCCGTTGCACCGGATGCGCCGCGCGAAATTTACCGCGCCGCACTCGCCCGCGCGCTGGACGATCTGAAAAAATTCCAGCCCGACCTCGTCGCCGTGTCCTCCGGCTTCGATGCCTACGCGCGCGACCCGCTCGTGCAGGGAGTGCTGGAGCTGGATGACTTTTACCGGCTCGGCCAATCACTGCGCGCGCTGGGCGTGCCGCTGTTCAGCCTGCTGGAAGGCGGTTACAGCCGCGATTTGCCCAAACTTATTTTCGCCTATCTCAAGGGCGTTGAGGGGAAATAAAAATCGCGGGTGTGAATTTGGTTTTCCCGTATGCGGAATTACCCAGGCGCAGCCGAATCGAGGGCATTCACGCAGCGCCGGGAACGCTTGAATCCATCGGCAATGAAACGCGCACGGTGGCAGGCTGTCCGGCCTGCGGCGGGACGATTTCGAGTCTGCCGTGGTGCGTTTCAATGATTTTCCGGCTGACGGCCAGACCCAGACCGAGGCCGACATTCCGCGTGGTGAAAAATGGCGCGGGCGCTTTCCTGGCCGCTTCCGGGGTGAAGCCCGCGCCATTGTCTTGAACTTCAATCTGAAGGTCGCGTGTGCCTTCCTTGTTTAGGCCGGTGTGCAGCCGCACGCCGACCGTGGGTTCCTTTGGATTGGCTTGCAGCGCGTTGAGCATGATTTCGGCAAGCGCGTGTTTGAGCGCCACACGGTCGCCGGTGATGACGATGGATTCGCCGCCGTTTTCGCATCGCAGTTGTGTGGTCTCGGAGGGCTGATGCTTGCGCGCCTCCTGATAGGCCTCTTCGATGAGCAGTTCGATGGGAAACGCCTGTGGTTCCGACTCGTCTTCGCGCGCGAGAAAACGCATTTGATTGAGCAAACGTGAAACGCGCTTGACGCCGTCGGCGAGCGCATGGTCGAGCGACTTGCGAAATTCAGCGTCCCGGTATTTTTCCCGAAGCAACTGCTGGTGTGTGGAGAGCGGCACCATCGCATTGCCGATTTCGTGCGCAAGGCGGTCGGCCATGGCTTTGATGAGCCGCAAATTGGCGGCCTCAACTTCCAAGTGGCGCAACTGCTCGGTTTGCGTGAAGTCTTCCGCCGTGAGCAAAGCCGAAACGGGCACAGAGGAATCTCCCCGCTGGAACGGCACGACGGTGATGTTGTAAACCGTGCCTGGGGAATTTTCCGGTTCATAACGGAACGGCCCCATGGCCGCGCCGGTGTGCAGAACCTGGTAAATCTTCGCGCCGAGAATCTGCGGCAAATCGCTGAATTCCAGTTCGCCGGTGCGCCGGTTTTTTGGGCCGAAATGGCGGCGCGCGGCTTTGTTGACGTGGAGCACTTTCAAATCGCGCCCGACGACAATGCAAGCGCTGCTCAATTCGCGCAGCACGTCAGCCATCATCTCGTTGTTGCCGGCGAGCTGGTCGTGCAGCCAGATGTTGCGGAGTGCAAGGCCGACCTGTTCAAGCAAATGGAAAATCAGTTCCAGCTCGGTGTTGACAAGCGGTTCACCGGTGACGCGCCCGTCAAAAACGGCGACGCCCACAATCGTTTCACGGTCTAGGACCGGCACGGCAACCTGCGCGCCGAGCAATTGAAATTCCCTTTGCGTATCGGCGTCGGCGCAGGCTTCGCCGCCGTCGCGCCGGAGAATTCTACCCAGCCGGACGAGCTGGCCGCCGATGCCGGCGTCGAGCGACAGTTCAAAATTTTCGAGCACGTCCTGTGAAATGCCGATGGCGGCGGTGGCGCGAAGACTCCGGCTGTTGTCTGGGGTCGCCGTCTCGCTGATCGGCATGACAGGGCGGTTCAGGAAAATGGCGGCGCGATTGACGCTAAGAATTTCGCGAAGAAACAGGAGAAATTGTTTGAGCATCGCCTCGGCATTCAGGGAATGCGTGAGGATGGATGAAAAATCGCGCAGGACGCCCAGCGTTTGCGACGTGTTGACGAAGCGGCTGGGGAACGATTCCGTCGTGTGGGAAAACGCCGCTTGCTGCGGCAGGAACGATGTAGGCGCCGGCGCTTGAGTGGCGCGCTGATGATGGGGCGCAGCCCACAGGCGTTCCAGCAAGGAATTGAGCAGCCGGGTTCGAACGGGCTTGGTGAGCACGTGTGTGACGCCGTGCAAGAACGCTTCTTCTTCCCATTCGGATTGGCTGGCGGCGGTGTAGGCGATAATGGGGCATTTGCCGTCGCGCCGGCGGAGCCGTTCAATCACCCAAACACCCTGAACGCCGATGAGATCAACATCCAGAATGCACGCGCTGGCCAGCCTGTGCATCAACAACGGCTCGGCTTCCTCCACCCCGATTCGATGAACTATGCGATATTCCTCCGGGTTCAGACCCGCCCGAATCACTTCGGCGAAGTCTGGATGAGGCGACAACACCAAAATGGTTTTCATTGTTCTCTGAGTCAGTGACGGTGATGCTCGAATCCAGTCACTGGCGGAGATAATCCATAAATTAAGCCCAAAAGTCAATCTAATCTTGCAAGGAGGCAGAAAAATTTTCCGCCACGAAGCAAAAATCAAGGGGAAGTGAGCAATTTTTCCCACAAATTCTCGTTGAGCAGCGCTTTTCTGAGAAAATCGTCGAGGTGGAGTTGAAACAAAAGGGCACCGAACTGCACGCCGCGACCGTCGTCGGCGACACCGTCGTCGATCCGTTCAAGGACACCAGCTCGGTGGCGATGAATCCCGCAATTCCCTACCAACTCGTAACGGAGGGCGTTGGTGCGGCTTGCCACTTATCACCATTCCAGAACTCGGCTTGATGCTGTGAACCCAGCCGCGCCGGCACACCTGCGGCACGAAGGGCGGCAACGTAGATGGTTTGAAATCCGGCTTCATCTGTAATTTGCATCAGCCAAATCACAGGTACCTCTTGGGGCAAGTTTGGCGCTGTGGCAATGGTCACACGCTCACGCAGATGGCGCACGACTATCTTGGCTGCGTCTTCCGGCGATGTTTCGTGACGAATGCACGGGTAAAATTCCTCCCACAGCGATCGTCGCCAATTTAGTTGTTCGTCAGGATTGCCGGTAATGACCGGTGACAACACAAAGTCCCGATACATCCGGTCGTCCACCTGCCAATTAACCAGCTCACGATTGTAACCGGACAGTCCAACATGTTCCAACAGGGTTTTCAACCTCTGTCCGCGCCAGATTGGTTGTGCCACCAGATACTCAAAATCCATGCGTTCCTTCGGTTGTACTAAAAATCGTCGGGCAATGGCTGACGTCGTGTCACTGACCGCGAACAAAGGTGTGACCAAATGAAGAGCCATTACCGACAGCGCCCCGATTGCAAGCAACACCACAAGCCATCGGAGCCCGATTTCACTGCGACTCAATTGGGTTTTGACCGGTTGAGTTTTCGCACACGACCTCCCAATCAACCAACCACCGGCCCATATTGCCGCCAGCAGCCACCATAACCACAGCGGTGGCGCTTTTGCCTGCCACTGGGCAATGGAACGATAATTTTGCCAAACGTTCTTTCCAATCAAATGTGTCAGGCAATATTCACCCGCCGCGCGAAAAATGATCCCGTTCTCCGGGTTCAAAGTGTGGGGTAACCCCGGCATTACTTTGACTTCAGTCGACACACTATTGGTTTGTAACTCTGAAGCCAATTGTTCCGTATCTGCCACTGGAAATATTTCATCTCGTTCTCCGTGGACGAAGAGGAATGAACAATGCAACAATCCCAATTCGCTCTTGTAATAGTCATCCTGGATTCCCATCCCACTTAATTGGACAAGCAATCGTGGTTGCCGTTCCGGGTGTTGTAACACAAAATCAAGCATGTAAATTGCTCCTCGGCTTTCTCCGATCCAAGCGATGGCGTTCGTGTTTACCCAGCTTTGCTTGTCCAAGTAATGAAGCAGTTCTTGGAATTGCATGTCAAACACGGCCTCATTTGTTTGATTATATTCCAAACTCACGGCAGCCAGGCCAAGTTCAGCCATTTGCCGGAGGTCGTCGCCATCCTTCAACAGATCTCCGCTGTTCCAATGGGCAAACACCATAACCGGGTACCGACGCAGCGGTTTCGGCAAAATAGCGACGCAGCGGAAAGATTGGTGATCCGGGATTCCAAGCGTGAACCATTTCCGCATAAACGGATCGCGTTCCCTGGCCCATCCCAATGCGCCCAGGAAAAGCAGGATGATCAGTCCTCCCCAGATTAAATTTTGTCGTGTCGTCACAGAACGATGATTCAGGATGAATTCCTATGCGTGCAAATCCTTTTTGCAACAACCACTACGCTGGAACAGCAATTTTTGCCGGAGTTGACCTGGCTACTCCCAATTCCAGCAAAATCCAGAACATTGATGCCGTGGGCAGGTTGAATAGCCCGCCATCAAACCAGAAACCGACAAGCAGGACAATTGCTCCTGCTCGACAAACAGTCTTTGACCAGTCCACCCCCCGGATTTCGGATTTATCGAATTCTGAATTCTGTTTCAACGACAGCCAAATATACATTCCAAAACAAAACAGCGCTGGGATTCCAAGCGTTGCGCCGAGCATAAAATAATCATTCAAGTAAATAGCAGCAGCTTCCTCGCTTTTGACTGGGCGGTAGTAATTGTCATACATGCGTTCCGGCTGATTCCAACCTGCGCCCAACCACGGGTGTTCCGCCATGATTTGCAGTGCTCCTTCCCATGCACTAAGCCGATTGCGCCATGAAAAATCATTCATATTCCCGACCGAGACAGCTCGCCTTGCAATTGCACCGTCTGTTTGCCTGGATTGCCAAAAAGCCAAAGCGCAAAGCGAAAGAACGATAATTGCCAAGAAAGGAGCGTTTCTGCGAAGCCATTGGCTGAAAGTTGAAAACTGCTCGCCTCGGCGCAGCCTTTGGCGAAGCCTGGGAAAACTGAAAACTTTATTTACCAAATACGCCAGGCCGCAAATAGCCGCCATCCACGCACCGCGACTGTAACTATGCAACAACCCACGGGCCATCAGACCAGCCGCAATAAGACACAAAACCACGAAAATAACTTTCCACCACCTTCCGTATCCTTTCCAACTCCCGGCATTTGATTTGCTGAAAACTAAAAACCCAAAATTCAAAACTGCGCTGCCTATGGCAAGCACAATTCCCATTCCCATAAGCAATCCGAAGATGTTCGGATTATCCCAAGGGCCGGACCAACGCGCGTGACTGCGATACTCAAAGACAAGCCCCGAATCCACATTCCAAACCGAAGCCAAAACCAGCAGAATCATCAGCAAGGACACGACCAATACCCCAAAATTATTTCTGACGTCCGACTTCTGATTTCTCATTTCAAAACAAGTCCATACTGCTGCTCCCTGCCCTAGCACCGCACCGGCCAGCAAAGTTATGGCTTGAATGGAAGGTGAATAGTTAAAAGCATAAACGACTGCGTTGATGAGTAATACACAAGCGAGCCAAAACATTGGATGCGTAAAAACCGGAGGGCCAAGTCCCAAGATACTATGACTTGAAAATTGAGACTCGCGAAACTCGCCTCTCCGAAAGTAAAAAAAAGGGAAGGCAACGAAATAAATTCCCAAGCACAAAAAAATCAGCCATTGAGTTTGTGGATCACGCAAAACAGCGTTGATTTCTGTTACAATTGAACCAAGGAAACCGGAGGATGTTTCCCGAACACTGTCAGCAAATAGACAAATAAACAGCCCCGATGCCATTACACCCAATCTAAGGACTGCTGAAAGTATTTTACTCATTGCTGATGATCGTGGTTATTCAACATAAATTAATTTAACGATACGCAGTTGCAACCTCTCAGGTGTCGCCACCGAAATATTTTCCGCGATGCAAACGGCCCCAAAGTCAGCCGGTTCATTCGTTGAAAAGACTCATTTCTTTGTACCCTGTGGGAGGCTGCTGAAAAGATCAATTCGTGAATTTTTGCCTTTATGTCAGGAAGGCTGGCGTGTTGGCAAACGGCACATTCAGCGGCTGCCCCGTCATGCACAAACTCATCACCCTCCTTAACCACCTATTTAAAAATCCCCACTTCCAGCTTGCAACTTAAGACCGTTGCTCGCCCCACTTTGTGGAACCAGTTCTAATAATCCGTCAGAATGAATTTCGCCACCGCTTCATAACGTTCCCTCTCCAGTTTTGTGCTGTTGAGAATGTGCGTAGCGTTGGAATGATGAATAATCTTCGTGCCGATTAGTTGACGGCATGCA